>JAJYVF010000040.1 GCA_021792135.1 Acidobacteriota bacterium
TGGCACACGCTGCTCCAGTGAAACATAACTGAACATCCCGTCTTGAACCCGCTCGTCTCCACGCATACCTATAAGACGTTCAGCCACTGTCCCACGCCGCCAATCGCGTACCTATTTCAACAAGTTCTTAGAACGGTTTGCATAAGGCAGGCTTCCATCAATCGCGTTTTGAAGCGCTCGGCGCGAGAACATGGCCATCGCACTATCTTCTCGAAGAGCGGTTATGCTGGCAATTCCATACAGCGAAGCAGTTGCAATGGAGCGTACGAAATCCTCAGACTTTTCTACAAGAAGGAAGAACCTTCCCCGTCTGTAGCTGCCGGAGAGTCTCCCGCCACCTCCCAGCGGGCCTCTTCGGCCCACAACGCCGGCCTTCGAGTGGGAATTACAGCAACGGTCCCGAGATATCAGCTTGTTATGACTGATCCGACCCCAACTGGCGATAAAGGGCTATACACCCGTTGAACATTCACTCAAGGTGTGACGGAATTAGTACCGGGAAACGGGGCAGGTTCTGCGATCCACCTTGCCCGGAAGTCGCCTATGGTGACGTGTGCCTGCCCCGATCAGTTGCCGTTCATCTCGCATGTGGGCGTGCGGTAGATCGCCGAGTCGCTCGTTGAGAACGGATACAGAGCGTTATGTCGGCTCATTCGGCTCCTCCCGGTTGCCGGTCTTATCCCCGTGACGTCAGGGCGGACTCCTTTTCCCCGACAGCAGCAGGCCAACCGCGACGGCCACGCGCCGTGGTGCAGATTGTGCCTACCCGGAAACTGTCAAGAGGGCAGGCCTCACGCCAAAGTAACGGCCGCTGATTCCAAACCACTTGCCAGCCAAACCAGCCCAACAAATTTGGCCGTTCGATCCGTCCGGCTTGGTATCCTGAATATAGGGAGTAACAAAAGCAGGTCGAGGGTAAAAGGCCGCCGGAATTCCGGCGGCCTTTTTCACGCCCTCGCCATTTCCGTGGAGATTCCCATGCGGCGTGTCGCGCCCTCGCAGAAAACAGCCGTCGCTGGGTCCATAACGGACGGAGGGGATCCGCGCCGCGGCTGCGGGGTAATACCCCCGGGGTATTACCCCGCAAGGCCCGCCAATTCAGCGGCCTGCGGCACCCCCCCCTTCAATTTTTTCTCCGGGTGCCCCTATTTCCGGTTGAACAGGATCGAGTTCGCCTGATCGATGGTCGTCATCAGCAGGTGCGCGATGTTCACATGCGCCGGCCGCGTCGCCGCCCACACGATGGCAGTGCATGAGGCACGCCTTTCTTCATTCCAGCGAGCTTGCAGGAATGCGGGAAATGCCTACTGCTGCGGATCCGGCTCCGAAGTGAACGTCGAAGCCGGCAGCCCGGCAGCGTTGTAGAGATTATCCGGAACAACGCCCATCCAGCCGTAGCGCACGTAGACCGGGTGCGGAACGGATTCAGACGATACGACTACAGTTTCGCCATCCATGCGGGCCTGAGCCGGCATGAAATGGTGATCGGCGCCTGCGAGTTCAAAGGCATCCATTGGCTTGCCGCGCGAGGTGAGCCCGTCGGCGTGATCGAACCACACGCGCATCGCCGTTGTGCCGTCCGGCTGCAATTCCGTCGTCGCCTGCCGGAAGAGGGGCGAAGCATACGGAATGTTTTCGCCGTAGACGATGTGCCGGGCCGCCAGCGCCAGGCGGGCCCCGACGGTCTGTTTGTCCGCCGGATGCACATTGTTCGGGTCGCCGATGTCGAGCGTCACGGCCATGGCGGTCCTGGCCACCGTCAGAGTTCGCCGCTGCGCATCGCGCACCAGGCCCCAGTCCTCCTGCGGCGAATTAAAGCTCGCAATCTGCACGAAGAGGAAGGGCAGATTGCCCTGCGCGAAGTGGCTTCGCCAGTCGCCGATCAGCGCCGGGAAGAGCGTGGAGTAATAACGGGCACGGTCCTGTGACGAATTTGTCTCGCCCTGGTACCAGATGAAGCCGCGCACGGAGAGCCGCGTGAGCGGCGCGATCATGCCGTTGTACAAAGCGGCGGGAATCCACGAAACCTCATCCGGGTGCCATGGATGGCGCGGCGCCGGCTGCCCGGCGCTTTTGGCAGCCGCGTCCTCGCGTTTCTCGGCGGCGATCTGCGCATCCGCCTTCGCCAGCCGATCCGCGAAGAGGGCGCGGCTGGCGAAGGCCGGCTGCAGATCCGGGTGGGTGCCCAGCGTGTCCATGGAAACCCACGAATCCGCCGGCGTGCCGCCCCAGGTCGAGTCGATCAGCCCGATGGGGACATTTTCCTTTGCCGCGATGTCGCGCCCGAAGAAATAGCCGACCGCGGAGAAGCCGGCTGCTGTCTCCGGTGTGCAGAGCGTCCACGTATCCGGCTCGTCGTCCTGGGGGAAATCCGAGCTCTTGCGGTCCACCACCAGCAGCCGCAGCTTCGGATTCGCCGCGGCGGCGATTTCCTGATCCGCGTTCTTCACCACGGCCGATCCTGGAAAGCCGCGCAGCGGCATCTCCATGTTCGACTGGCCGGAGGCGATCCACACATCGCCGACCAGCAGGTCCGAAACCGTGACTGCAGGACCATCGCCGCTCACCGTCAGCGTGTACGGACCGCCTGCCGATTCCGGAGCGAGCCACGCGCTCCAGGTACCCAGGGAATCGGCCTCCGCCCGGACGCTCTGCCCGTGGAAGCGAACCCTGAGGTGCGCGCCAGGCGCCGCCCATCCCCAGATGTGGATGGGGCGGTCGCGCTGCAGCACCGCATGATCGCCGATCAGATGCGGAAGCCGCACCTGAGCGCCGAGCGTGAAGGAGAATGCCGCGAAGCCTGCCAGCAGAAGCGCAATTCCGGATTTTCTCAAGCCCTGCCCCCTTGTGTCTGCGTTCGATCCCATCTTCCCGTCGCCTGCCTCTCTCACTGCAGGCGCCTGGCGCGGCACGGGACTGCAACACCGCGCACTGCTCCCGTAGCCGTGGCCGCACAGCAGTTTGCGGCACGACTAAAGTTGTGCCCCTTCATAAACACGACTCTTGCCACAGGCTGATCGCTGTTCCGGGACAAATTCTACCTCCCGCCGTCCCAACCCATACATGATCGAATTCCGCTTGCGCGGGGGCATGGCAGCATTTCCTGTCTCGAAATGGTGTAAAAGGGACGAGAACTGCCGACAGGGAGAAACGATGAAGAGGTTTTTTGCGCAGCTTTTCCTGATTCTGCTTCTGGCCTCCACGCCCGCTCTCCGGGCACAGCAGCCCACCAGGTACTGGATCGGTACGTGGGCCGCCGCGCCGATGGGCGAGCGGGTGAACCCCGGACAGCCGGCTCCGGCCAATTCCACCTACAGAGATGTCGTTCGCATCAGCGCCGGGGGCGATTCGGTCCGCGTGCAGCTGACCAACGAATTCGGCACACGCTCCCTCACGGTGGGAGCCGCGCATATCGCCGTCAGCGCAGGCCGGGGATCTATTGAACCGGGCACCGACCACGCGCTCACCTTCTCCGGGCAAACTTCCGTCACCATCCCCGCTGGCGGCCTCGTTTTCAGCGACCCGCTGCCCATGCCGGTGAAGGCGCTGTCGAGCCTCTCCGTCAGTGTCTACCTGCCCGACCAGCCCATCAGCGACACCACCTGCCACGAGGACGCGCAATCCACCAACTTCATCACCCAGGGAGATACGACCGCTGCGCAAACCCTCACCGATGCACGCCCGGTCTACTCCTGGTGCTTCGTGAAGGGGATCGATGTCAGCGCACCGGAGAAAGCCGGTGCCGTCATCGCTTTTGGCGATTCCATTACCGATGGCTGGCAGTCCACCCGCGACGAGAACCGCCGCTGGCCGGACGTTCTCGCCGAGCGGCTGCAGGCCGACTCCGCTACCGCGCATCTGTCCGTGCTGAACGAGGGCATCAGCGGCAACCGTCTGCTGCATGACGGAGCCGGCCCCAATGCCATCGCCCGTTTCGACCGTGACGTGATCGCGCAGAGCGGCGCACGGTATCTCATCATTCTCGAGAGCATCAACGACATCGGGGCCATCGCGCGGCCCCGCGAGCCGGGCGACATGATCACCGCGCAGGATCTGGAATTCGCGCTGACGCAGATGGTCACGCGCGCTCACGAACACGGGATCAAGGTCTTCGGCGCCACCCTGACGCCCTACATGGGCGCCGGCTACGCCTCCGAGGCAGGCGAGCAGATCCGCGAGGCTGTCAATCAGTGGATCAGAACCAGCGGCACCTTCGATGCGGTCATCGACTTCGACAAGGTCACTCGCAATCCCTCGAACCCCACCATGTTCCTGCCCAGCATGGACTCCGGCGACCACCTCCACCCCGGCGACGCGGGCTACAAGGCGATGGGATCCGCGATTCCGCTGTCGCTCTTCCACTGATGGCGGGCGCTGCTCCGGAGGGAACGGTGAAATGCTGAGGCGCCGAGTCAACTTTCTTGGTTTCATGCTTGCCGCGGCGGTCCTCCTGCATCCACCGCGGATGCTTGCAACCGCACCGCCCCCTGCCGCGCGCCCGTGGATGAACCCATCCGCGTCTCCGGAGCAGCGCGCCGATCTTCTGATGAAGGCGATGACCCTCGACGAGAAGATCACCCTGATGCACGGCGTCGAGCCCGTCCCGATCAAAGGCTATGTGGGCTATGTGCCGCCGATCCCCCGCCTCGGCATTCCGGCCATCACCGAGGCCGATGGGCGCGCGGGTGTGGGCAACGGCGCGAAGAATGTGACGCTGCTGCCCGCACCGATCGCTGCCGCATCCAGCTGGGATCCCCAGCTGCTGAATGCCTTTGGCAAAGTGCTCGGCGAAGAGCAATGGAAGAAGGGCACCAATGTCGAACTGGGTCCTTCCATCGACGTGGTGCGGGTTCCGGAGTGGGGGCGCACCTTCGAGAGCTACGGCGAAGACCCGTACTTTAACGCACAGATGGCCGTCGCCGAGATCCAGGGCATCCAGAGCGAAGGCCCCATTGCCAACGCCAACATGTACGTGACGATGAACCAGGAGAGCAATCGCTTTAGAGAGGATTCCATCGTCGATGAGCGCACGCTGCACGAGATCTATCTGCCGCCCTTTGCCGCCGCCGTTGAGCAGGCGCAGGCCGGCACCATCATGTGCGCCTACGTGAAGACCAACCGCGTCTACTCCTGCGAAAGCGCCGACCTGCTCAGCGATATTCTGCGCAAGGAGCTGCACTTCGACGGCTGGGTGATGAGTGACTGGGGAGCCACCCACTCCACCCTCTCCTCGGTTGAGCACGGCCTGAACCAGGAGATGCCCGGCGACAAATACTTCGGCCTGGCGCTGAAGCAGGCGGTCCAGTCCGGCCAGGTCAGCGAGGCGCTGATCGATGAACGGGTGCGCCAGATCCTGGTGCCGATGTTCCGCCAGGGCATCTTCGATCACCCCGACCACGGAAGCTGGTCCGCCAACGTGCGCACGCCAGAGCACGCCAGCTTCTCCCGCGCGGCCGCGGAGCAGGGAACGGTCCTGCTGAAGAACCAGGGCGGTATTCTCCCTCTCGCGAAGACCACCTCCATCGCCGTGCTTGGCGAGGCCGGCGGCAGCAAGCCCAAAGCCGAAGGCGGCGGCAGCTCCGGCGTGGTCGCGCCCTATGTCGTCAGCCCCGTCGACGGCCTGCGCAGAGCCGCAGCCTCGGCTGAATCCATCTCGTACGCCGACGGCTCCGATCTCAACGCAGCCGCGGAGGCAGCCCGCAAGGCACAGGTCGCCATCGTCTTCGTGCACACGGACGAAACCGAGGGAGCCGACCGCCCCAGTCTCTCGCTCCCGGGGAACCAGGACCAGCTCATTGCCGCCGTCGCCGCAGCAAATCCCAAAACCATCGTTGTCCTCGACACCGGCGGCCCGGTTCTGATGCCCTCGATCGACAAAGTCGCCGGCGTTCTCGAAGCCTGGTACCCGGGCCAGGAAGACGGCAACGCCATCGCCGCTGTTCTCTATGGCGATGTCAATCCGGGCGCCAAACTGCCACTCACTTTCCCGCGCACGGCGACTGCCATCCCCACCTCAACCCGGCAGCAGTGGCCCGGCGTCGACGGCCGTTCCATCTACAGCGAAGAGCTGGACGTCGGCTACCGCTGGTACGATGCCACCCACAACCAGCCGCTGTTTCCCTTTGGCTTTGGGCTCTCCTACACCACGTTCCGGCTTAGCCACCTGTCCGTCACGCCTGCTTCCGTCCAGACCGGCTCCTCCTTTCATCCCGTGCATGTGCGAGTCGAGGTCACCAATACGGGCCAGCGAGCGGGAGCCGAGGTTGTCCAGGTCTACGTCGGTCAGCCTGCCGCCAACGGAGAGCCTCCGCATCAGCTGCGTGCTTTTGGCAAGGTGCAGCTGCAGCCGGGAGAGACCAAAACCGTCACTCTGACCCTCGACCAGCGATCCTTCTCGATCTACGACGAGTCGGCTCGCCGCTGGATCTCGCCGCCCGGCCGCTATGAGATCCTGGCAGGCACCTCGTCGCGCGACCTGCCGCTGCATGGCACGGTCATCGCCGGTGGAGGCTCGCAGTGATGCGCAGGCTTCAGCAGAAACCCCGGGCAGCAACGAAAGCAACGCGTTCCTGTGCTTCCGCACCCTGAGTTTTGAGTACGGCGCGTCCGCGGCTCACTTACCGTAGAGCAGCGCCGCCTTGCGCGCTTCCTCGAACTTCTCCAGCGGCGCCCGCCAGCGTTCGGCAATGTACTCCGGATCGTCGCCGCCCTCCAGTTCGTCCAGCACCGACTGATTCGCCAGCAGCCGATTCATTTTCTGTAACTGGAACTGCTGCGGATACATTTTGTGAAGCGCTGCGGCAATCTCCACGCCCAGCTCGGGAGCGTCCAGCACATTCCGCGCCGTCACCAGTATGCGGACTCCGTGGCAGATCTCGCCGGCATAGGGATAAGGCTTCTCCGGCGTGAAGCCCACAGGGTAGAACCGTACGCCGGGAAGCACGCGGTGGTTCAGATAGCTCGCCAGCGCGCGTCCGTCGATCCACGGCGCGCCCAGCAGCTCAAAGGGAGTATCGGTCCCGCGTCCCACAGAAATATTCGTGGTTTCCACCAGTCCCAGCGCGGGGTAGAGCGTCGCCGCCTCCAGGGTCCGCAGGTTTGGTGAAGGATTCACCCAGGTGAGGCTCGTCGAGTCGAACCAGTCACCGCGCTGCCAGCCCTGCATCTCCACGACCGTCAGCGGTGCATTGAGATGCAGCTGCTGATTGTCATAGCGCGCCAGCTCACCCAGGGTCATTCCATGCCGCACCGGGATGGCCATGGAATTGACGTAGCTCTCCGCGCCCTCATCGGAGACCGGCCCCTGCACGAAAGCACCGTTGATCGGATCGGGGCGGTCGAGCACGATGATCTGCGTTCCTGTCTTCGCGGCCACTTCCAGGAAGTAACGCACGACGGCCTCATAGGTGTAGAAGCGCACGCCGGCATCCTGGAGGTCGATGACCACGGCATCGAGCCTGCGCAGCTCCTCCGGCGAAGGCCTGCGCTCCGCGTCCGTCGACCCGTACAGGCTGACGACGCGCAGCCCCGTGGCTTCGTCCGTGGAGTTCGGCACACCGGGCCGGTCATAGGTGCCGGAGATTCCATGCTCCGGGCTGAAGAGCATGTCGAGGGTCAGTCCCGGCACCGCCTGCGGCGCATCGTGGTAAAGCACATCGATGGTGCGCCGCCCCGCGCCGTCCAGGCCCGACTGGTTGGTCATCAGCCCCAGGCGCAGATGGCCGCCGTGCTGGTGGGCCAGCTCTGCCAGCTCGGCAAAGTGATCCGCCTCGATCACATCGATGCCTGTTTTCACCTCGGCATTGCGGGCAGCCCACCGCCGCATGCCGCTGAGCGATTCGTTGTAACCGGTGATGCGCGCGGCCAGCGCGCCGCCGTCGGCGTGCACTCCCACAGCCACCGCCGCCACGTTGGCGATCTCTCCGCGCATGGAGGTAATGCCCGTCGGCCCGTTGGGATGCACCGCGTTGGTCAGGATTACCACATAGGTGTCGCTCACCGGATCCATCCACAGCGAAGTTCCCGTGAACCCCGTATGCCCAAACGACCCGACCGGAAAGAGTGTTCCCCGATTGCTGGAAAACGGCGAATCGATATCCCAGCCGAAGGCGCGCAGGGCGGTGCCGGTCGCCGGCTGCTCCGGAGCCACCATCTTTTCCAGCACCCTCTGCGACAGCGGGAATTTACTCGGCCGTCCGGCAAGCCGATCCAGCAGATTCTGCGCATAAACGGCAACGTCGTCCGCGCTGCTGAACAGGCCGGCGTGCCCCGCCACACCACCCATCCGCCGCGACGTGGGATCGTGCACCACTCCCCGCAGCATCACATCGCCGGGGAAGGTCTTCGACTCCGGATTGCCGGAAGCCGCTGAGCCGTGCTCCCACTGCGTGGGGGCGATCTTCGGGATCCACGACTTCGGCGGCAGGTAGCGCATGTGCTTCAGTCCCATGGGCGCGATCACGTATTTCTGGACGTAATCGTTCAGCGCCATGCCGGAGACGCGCTCCACCAGCGCGCCCAGGGTGATGAAGTTGATGTCGCTGTACTGGAAGCGCACGCCCGGCGGGCGCAGTGGCGCGATGGTGAAGGCGAGCTGATAGCCGGTTTCCTTGCCCTGCCACGGCTCGACCAGCGAGAGGTCCGGAGGCAGGCCCGAATAGTGGGTGAGCAGCTCGCGGATGGTGATGCCGCCTTTGCCGTTGGCGGCAAATTCGGGCAGGTACCCGGCCACCGGCTGATCCACATCGATTTTTCCCTGCTGATAGAGCTGCATCACGGCGGTCGTGGTCGCGAGGCATTTGGTCAGGGAGGCCATGTCGAAGATGGTGTCCAGGGTCATCTTTTCGCGGTCGGGGACGAGGGAGCGCATGCCGTAGGCGCGCCGGAAGACGACTTTGCCGCCGTGGCCCACAATAACGACGGCGCCGGGAATCTTATGATCCTGGATCGCCTGGTTCACGATCTGGTCGATCGGGGAAAAATCCTGCTGCGCCACGGCAGCGCCGGCGCACAGGATCAGCGCCAGCAGCACGGCTGTCCGGTAAAAGTAACCACGCATGTTACAGACTCCTCGCTTCAGCATCGGGAAAGATCAGGCTCGCCGTGTATCCCACAGCGCAGGTCACCAGGGATCCGATCAGGACCCACCAGGTCCAGGCAATTTTGGGAAAGACCATCGCATGGCCCCAGATCGAAAAAGCAACCGCATGGGGTTGCAGCCATAACAGCAGATCCACCAGCACGCCCGCTGCCAGCCCCCAGATCGTGCCGCTCTCTCCGGCGCGCCGCGTCAGCGTGCCGAGCAGGAAAACGCCGAGCATGCCGCCCCACAGCACGGAGGCGATGGAGAGCCCGATCTCCACCACATGGCGGCCGCCGCGGGAAAACATGGCGAGGGCAAAGAGCACGGCTGCCCAGACCACTGTCAGCAGACGCGAGAGCCGGATGCGCAGTTTTTCGGAGATCTCGGGATAGCGGGGAAGATAGAAATCCACGACCGAAGTTGAGGCCAGGGAATTGAGCGCCGCGCTCAGGTTGGACATCGCCGCTGCCAGAACAGCGGCAATCATCAGGCCGGCGATGCCCTCCGGCATGTCCTCGACGATGAAGGCCGGGAAGATGCGGTCGGAGCTCATGCCGGGCGCGTGGCCGAGGTGCTGATAGTAGACCCAGAGGCCGGCGCCGATGAGCAGAAAGAGCCCGAACTGGAAGAAGATGACCACGCCGCTGGCCAGCAGGGCGATGCGCGATTCGCGCAGGTTCTTTGCGGCCAGCAGCCGCTGCACCATCAGCTGATCGGTTCCGTGGCTGGCCATGGTGAGGAAGCATCCGCCGATCAGGCCTGCCTGGAAGGTATAGGTGCTGGTGATGGACCAGGAGAAGTGCAGCATGGTGAGCTTGTGCGCGGCCCCGGCGGTGGCGATGAGATCGCGCCATCCGCCCGGGATGTGGTGGCATACGGTGGCCAGCGCCACCAGCGAGCCGGCGACGTAGAGGGCCATCTGCACCACGTCGGTCCAGATGACGGCGGCCATGCCGCCCTCGAAGGTGTAGAGCAGCGTGAGCACGGAGAGGATCGCAATGGAGGCAACGTCGCCGGTGCCGATGGAGACGCCCACCACGATGGCGACGGCAAAGACGCGCACGCCTTCGGCTGCCGCCCGCATCACCAGAAAGAGCGCCGCAGTGAAGCGGTGCAGGCGGGCTCCGAAGCGCTCACCGATGACCTGGTAGGCCGTCATCAGCTCGCCGCGAAAATACCGCGGCAGAAACAGGACGCAGATGACGATCCTTCCCAGCAGGTAGCCGAGCGCCAGCTGCAGGAAGCCGAAATCGCCGGTGAAGGCCAGCCCGGGCACGCTGATGATGGTGAGCGTGGAGGTTTCCGCGGCCACGATGGAAAGGGCAATCGCCCACCACGGCAGATTGCGGTCCGCCAGAAAATACGAACGCAGCGAGCGCTCGCTGGTCTTGCGAAAGCGCAGTCCGAAGAGCGTGATCCCCGCCAGGTACACCACCACCAGCACAAGGTCGAGAAGGCGCAGGTGAGGCGGATGAGCCATGGGCGGGGCAGCGGCGGAGTACCGTTACTGAACTCCCGCCGCGCCCGTTGCTGATGAGCTCACCGGCGGGATTCCGATCTCCTCCGGTGTGGGCAGCGTGTGATGCTCGTGCCACTGCTCACGCGCGGCGGCCAGCTTATTGCCCCGCTCCACCCACATCCGGGCGGCCGCATCGTAGCGATCCGTCACGTTGTTCAGCCAGTAGGGCCGGTTCTCCATCAGCCATACGTCGCTGTATTCAGTCCGCAGATAGTGGTAGCCGTCGCGCATGTCTTCGCAGAGGCCGTTGACACCGGCAAGGTTCCACAAATCCCGCGAAGCGTGGCCGCCGACCTCCGGGTTCTTCTGCCCGTCATACAGCCGGCGGTAAGCGTCCGCAATCTGATCGGCAAGCTGGAACTTGAGAACCAGGAAGTCCATCCGCCGCGCCCCCAGATCCACGGCCTCCAGCGCATCAGTTTCGCGCAGCGCTCCCGCGGCGGGCAGCTGAGCGGCCGCGATCCTCGCCCTCACCAGCATCGTCAGCGCCTGCTCCGCATCGAGGCGCACCTGGGCGGCTACCGGCATGAGCTTCGCCGCAACCTGCTGCCCCTCCGGGCTCCATGGATCCACCCAGAACCAGGCATCCCGCGCATCCTCGAGCCCGGCGCCGGCGAGAACCTGCTGCGCGGCCATCAGCGCCTGCTGCGCCTGGTCGATATCGCCCGTCGTGTCGTTGTGGAAGAGCCGGCCATAGGACTGCTCGAACTGCGCCGGGTCGGTTGTTCCCGGATGCCATGCAGCGTCTGCTCCGAACAGCACGGCGTACCAGTCCTGCAGGAAGAGGCCCTCACCGTCGTCATTCCAGATAGTGTTCAGCATCCCGGTGCTGCCAGCCTTCTGCCCGTCGGCGACGAATCCCTGGATATTGCCCAGCGCCATATTGAAGTCCGGCCACACGCGGCTCCAGTTGTTGACGCCCGGTGCTACCCAGGTTTGCATGCCAGCGTGCGTGTAGGGATCCAGCCATTTCGCAAATCCCTGCGGCTCCGGGTCGTAGTGCCACGGCACGGCAATCATGTCGTGCGGCAGGCGCGGCACCAGGTCCGGGCTGTTCATCGCCATATCGCCCCAGAAGAGCAGCTGCCGGTGCAGCGGCGCCAGGGCCTGATGGATACGGGTGAGGAAGTCGATATACACGGCGCCCAGCCCCTGCTGCTGCACGGCGGCCTGCGTCTGCCCCTGCCCCAGTTCGAAGGTCTCGTCCGCGCCGATGTGGAGATACGGCCCAGGGAAAATCCCTGCCAGCTCATCGAACCATTGGGTGATCAGAGGAATCGAGCCCGGCTGCCCGGGCGCGAGCACCGCGCCGTTGGGGATTTCCGCCAGCGGCGCGTATTTCTGCCAGATGAGAACCTTATGCAGGTGACCGAACGCTTCCTGCTCCGGCACCACCGTCACGTGATACTGCTTCGCGTACTCCACCAGAGCTTTTGCGTCGGCCTGCGACATCGATCCGCCCGGAAGCGACGGCAGCGGATTGGAGTTGTACTGCAGGGTGTTCTCGAAATACGGCGAATACATATTCAATTTGTAGGCGGCAAAGGTCCGGATCTGCTTCTTCTGAAAATCCAGCGTGGGCAGCGGTCCCCGCGAGAGGTCGTCGTGCACGCCCCGCCACTTCATGGCCGGCCAGTCGCGGATGGCCGCTCCCTGCAGCATCTCTCCCTCCCCGCCGGCCGTCACCAACTGCTTCAGGGTCTGCGCTCCATAGAAGACGCCCCCCGCCGTGTGCCCGATGATGTACGCCTCGCGGCTCCCTGTCACCAGCACATAACCCTCGGGCTGCATCGCCGGATCAAAGGTCAGGCGTTCCTGGCGCAGCACTCGCTTTGCCTGTGCCGAATCGTCGCGCAGCAGATAGACGCGCAGCCCGGCCCCCCCGTCGCGCACCCGCACGCCGTCTTCCTTGAGAGCCGCCGACAGGTCCTGGGCCGCAAACTGATCCTCCGCGTTGCGTCCGGGTACAACGATGGATACGCCGTTTTTCAGCGAGACATTGGCGCGGACGGTCAACTCGCGCGGCTGCGGGATCAGGGCAGGACGCCCGGTATCGGCGCCGGAAGCAGGAAATGCAATCGAGAGACAAAACAGGAAGGGCAGGAAGGAAAGGGTGGATTTTCTCACCAGCCCATCCTCCAATAATTCCTGCCGCTGTGTCCAATTCCCTTGCCGAAGTGCACTATCAGGAGTAACCAACGCTGCCGCCGGAGTTTCTCCCGGTGCCCTCGGGAATAGCTGTTGCGGCCTGGGTTCAGACTGTTACCGTCTCCTGGTACTCGCCGAAGGCCTGGCGCAGCGTGGAGGCAATTTCGCCCACCGTGGCACGGCACTCTACCGCTTCCAGGATCGCGGGCATCAGATTCGCTCCCGTCCGGGCATGCTCGCGCACGCGGTCCAGCGAACTGCGCCAGGGCCCGGCATCCCGTGCTGCGCGCAGCACCCGCACCCGCTCCACCTGCCGCCGCTCCAGCGCCTCATCGATCCGCACCGTCGGCACCCCTGGCTCGTCCTCGCGCCTGAAGCGGTTCACGCCCACCACCGTTGTCTCGCCCGCATCCACGGCGCGCTGGTATTCATAGGCGGCGTTCTGGATCTCGCGTTGTACCCATCCGCGTTCGATGGCGGCGATCATCCCGCCCATCGCCGCAATCCGCTCGAGGTAGCGGTTCACCTCCTGCTCGATCCGCGCCGTCAGCGACTCGATGCAGTACGATCCCGCCACCGGATCGACGGTATTTACCACACCCGATTCGCAGGCAATGATCTGCTGGGTGCGCAACGCGATGCGCGCCGCCTCTTCCGTGGGCAGCGCCAGCGCCTCGTCGTAGCCGTTGGTGTGCAGGGACTGCGTGCCGCCCAGCACCGCCGCCATGGCCTGGATGGCGGTGCGTACGATGTTGTTCTCCGGCTGCTGCGCGGTCAGCGTCGATCCGGCGGTCTGTGTGTGGAAGCGCAGCATCCAGGAGCGCGGATTCTTTGCCCCAAACCGCTCCCGCATGATCCCCGCCCAGATCCTCCGCGCCGCCCGGAACTTCGCAATCTCTTCGAGAAAATCGTTATGCGCATTGAAGAAGAACGAGAGCCGCGGCGCAAAGCGGTCCACATCGAGTCCGGCATCGATGGCCGCCTGCACATACGACATCCCGTTGGCCAGCGTGAAGGCGACCTCCTGCGCCCCGGTCGATCCCGCCTCGCGCATGTGGTAGCCGGAGATGGAAATCGTGTTCCACTCCGGCACGTTCTCTCCGGCCCACGCAAAGACGTCTGTCACGATGCGCATCGCATGCCGCACCGGATAGATCCAGGTCCCGCGCGCGATGTACTCCTTGAGGATGTCGTTCTGAATCGTGCCGGAGAGCTTCTTCACCTCCGCGCCGGCACGCCGCGCCACGGCCACGTAGAGCGCCAGCAGGATGCTGGCCGTGGCGTTGATGGTCATCGAGGTCGAGATGCGGTCCAGAGGAATGCCGTCGAAGAGCCGCTCCATGTCTTCTATCGAGTCGATGGCCACGCCGACCTTGCCCACCTCGCCCGCCGCGATCGGGTCGTCGGAGTCGTAGCCGATCTGCGTCGGCAGGTCGAAGGCCACCGAGAGCCCCGCCGTTCCCTGTGCCAGCAGGAATTTGTAACGGCGATTGCTCTCTTCCGCATCGCCCATGCCGGCGTACTGCCGCATCGTCCACAGCCGGCCGCGATACATGGTCGGCTGGATGCCCCGCGTAAAGGGAAATTCCCCCGGGAAGCCCAGATCCCGCTCCGCCGACCACCCGGCCTCAGCCAGGTCGTCAGCTGTATACACCGGCTTCGGATTGGAATTGGACTCCATCGGAACGGGCCATTCTATCCCGACACGGCTTGCACAGGGCGCGATCGGCTATCCTCGCTGCTTCCGCCGCGCGCGCCAGAACGACGTCGCCGCAAACCAGGCAAACAGCAGGCCAATTCCCGTGTAGACCACGAAGTGACGGTCGTGCCAGCCGAGAGTTCTGCAAGCCTGCCAGGCATGCTGCGCGAAGAAGAGCGTGAAGATCAGGAAGAAGATCCCGGTGATCTCCAGCGTCAGCACACCGGTGGCATGCGCGAACGGTTTCCACAGCGAAGCCCCGAAGCGCCCGGCGCCGCGCGCCAGTCTGCGGCCTCCTTCGCTGACCTTTGCTGCCGGCAGGCCCTGCGTTCCCACAGCGGCCCCCCGAATCGCCTGTGCCACACCTGCCGCCGCGCGCCCGGTTGCCGCAGCAACACTCACGCCGGCCGGCGATCCACTGCCGGATTGCGCCCCCCGTGAGCCAGTCCCCGCCGTCGAACCCGCCTGCGCCGCGCGCTCCTTCAGCTTCTCCGCCGCCACGCGCGCGCTCACTCCCAAAACCCGGCCCAGGCGATTCGGCTGCATGCAGAAAGTCTAGCAGCCAGGCCCCCAAAGCCTGCCGCGTATCTCGCATCGCCACGTGTGACACCCCGCCGCGTCTGGTGTCGCATTGCCCTCAGGGAACATCAGAAGTAAGGTAGGGGAATCAGGGTTCGCGGTCCCACGCCGTCGACGCCGAAAAGACGAGGTCGTCACTTGAATCAAAGACTCCGTAAGCTGGTGCAGCAACTCGGCGAGGCGATTCACGAAAGCGTCTCCGAATCCACGCAGATCGCCAGCGTCGTCGCCGATATCCGCCGACAGGGCTTTGAAGTCCTCCTCATGCTCGAGGCCACCATCGGCCTGAACGAAATTGAGGAGCAGCCCGAGGGGGCCGTGGAGCCCGAGGACGCCTCGGAGGACCAGGGGACCTTCACCGCCCAGGATCTCAATTTCCTGAAGTCCCTCCGCATCTCGGTCAGCGGAGAATCCGCGGAGCCGGAAGGCTCCTGATTCCCCTCCAGGCGCCCAACCATCTTCATTTGTGATATATCTGGCCTTCGCCGTGGCGGCATCGCGGCGAGCTGAGCAATCTGAGGCAAAAAGCGCGAGGCGATCATGCCTATGAAAGATACTCTGGGTGTCCTGCTTGCAGGGGGAGCCGGTGAGCGGCTCTTTCCCCTGACGCGCGACCGGGCCAAACCTGCCGTCCCCTTTGGCGGCCAGTATCGGATCATCGATATCACCCTTTCCAACTGCATCAATTCCGACCTTCGCCGCGTCTATATCCTCACCCAGTACAAGGCGCTTTCCCTCAACCGCCATATCCGCGAAGGCTGGACCAGCGTCGTCGCCCAGGAGCTGGGCGAGTTCATCGAGATCCTGCCGCCCATGCAGCGCGTCAGCCCCAACTGGTACATGGGCACCGCCGACGCCGTCTACCAGAACATCTACTCCATCGGCTCCGAGCAGCCGAGGCACGTCCTGATCCTCTCCGGCGACCACATCTACAAGATGAATTACGGCAAGATGCTCCACCAGCATCTTGACTCCGCCGCGGACATCACCATCGCCACGCTGCCCATCGAGCCCCACGAGGTTTCCCGATTCGGCGTCGTCGAAGTCGCGCGCAACGGCGAAGTCGTCGGCTTCCTCGAAAAACCCAAACAGACCGACCTGCGCTCTCCCTTTAATCCCTCCATGGTCGATGCCTCCATGGGCATTTACCTTTTCAATACTGACGTCCTGCTCCCGGCGCTCATCAAGGACGCCGAGGACCCCGACTCCCAGCACGACTTCGGCCACAACATCCTGCCCGCCATCCTCGGCAAGTACAGGATGTACGCCTACAACTTCGTCGACGAGAACCGCAAGGAAGCGCTCTACTGGCGCGATGTCGGCACCCTCGAGGCGTACTACGACGCCAACATGGACGTGGCCTCCGTCTCCCCTGTCTTCAATCTCTACGACAATAGCTGGCCCATCCGCACCCGCGCCCGTCAGTATGCGCCTGCCAAGTTCGTCTTCGGCGAACCCGGCCGCACCGGCATGTCCATCAACTCGCTGGTCTCCGCCGGGTGCATCATCTCCGGAGCCGTCGTTCGCAACTCCGTCCTCTCCCAGGACGTTCGGGTCAACTCCTATTCCGAAGTCGATTCCAGCATTGTCTTCACCCACGTCAACATCGGCCGCCACTGCCGCATCCGCCGCGCCATCATCGACCGCGACGTCCACCTGCCCGAGGGCACCGTCATCGGCTACGACCCCAACGACGACCGCAGGAATTACTTCGTTACCCCCAGCGGCCTCACGGTCGTTACCCGCGACTACTCGCTCTACGAAAACCCTGTCGCGCCCGATTTTCTCCAGGAGCGGCGCGAATAGCCGCTCCCCGACAAAGAGAGTCACGTTCGCGACCTCAGCAAACAGTCCGTGCGAAGGAAAGGGGTCAGGGATTCCTCGGCGCCGGAAAGCAGGGCCTCAGAATGACGCCGTTATGCGGCAAAGGGGACGGTCACGCGGGGGCGCGGGTTCAGACCGGCCGTGCGGCGGTCTCCGCCCGGGGCTTCCGGGAAGAGGGCTGATCGGAGAAGATCTTGCCGTCCCGGATGTGCACCACGCGGTGCGCATATTCGGCGATATCCGGCTCGTGGGTGACCAGTACGATGGTGTTCCCCTTGCGGTGCAGATCGTCGAAGAGCGACATGATCTCCACGCCCGTCTTCGAGTCGAGGTTGCCGGTCGGCTCATCGGCCAGGATGATGGAAGGATTGTTCACCAGCGCCCGGGCGATGGCGACGCGCTGACGCTGCCCGCCCGACAGCTCGTTGGGCTTGTGCTGCATGCGAGCCTCCAGCCCCACGGCCGCCAGCGCGGCTTTGGCCCGGTCCACCCGCTCATGAGCGGGCGTGCCGTTGTAGATCAGCGGCAGTTCGACATTGTGCAGCGAGGTGGCGCGGGCCAGGAGGTTGAAGGTCTGAAAGACGAAGCCGATCTCCTTGTTGCGGATGCGCGCCAGCTCGTCGTCGTTCAGCTCGCTGACGAGATGTCCGTTCAGCCAGTATTTGCCGCTTGAAGGTGTATCCAGGCAGCCGATCAGGTTCATCAGCGTCGATTTGCCGGAACCGGAGGGGCCCATAATCGCGACGTACTCGTTGTGGCGGATTTTCAGCGATACGCCCTGCAGCGCATGCACCTGCTGCTCGGAGCCCATATCGTAGGTCTTCCACAGATCCTCGACCACGATGACGTGACTCTGCGGATCACCGGACTCGGCGCCGACTTCCGCCTCGAATGTGGTCTCTGCCGCCATGCGGACTCCTGTTGTCATGCTGAGCGTCTACGTGCCGCGAAGGGCACTGGTTCCCGGTAATGCCTGCCGTCACTACCTCCCATGCCGATCACGAGCCTGTGTTTTGCGGAGCAGCGAGGGTCGTATCCTGTTTGACGAGCGCACCCTCTTTCAGGTCGCGCAGCACCTTATATGTCCCGGTCACAATGCGGTCTCCGGGCTTCAGGCCGCTGACCACTTCGATATCGGTCGCTCCGGTGATGCCTGTGGTGACCGGAACGAAATGCACCCGGTCCTTGCCCTTCACCCGGGTGACGACGAAAACGCCCTGGACCTGCTGCGACTGCTGCTGTTGTGAGCTGGCCGCAGCGACCGTCTGCATGTGTCCTGGATTCTTCAGCTGATTCGGATCGCGCATGGTCAGGGCCTGGATCGGAATGGCCAGGGCGTTGTCCTTGTGCGCGGTTGTGATTTTCGCCGTGCAGGAAAGTCCGGGCCGCAGTTCGCCGGACGGGTTGTCGAGCGTTACCACCACCTTGAAGTCTTTAGCTTCCTCCACTCCGCTCGTGGACTGGCTGGTGGCCACCCCGGTTGAGCGCAGCAGCGCCTGGTCGCCCACCTCGGTCACGCGGCCCTTGAATATCTTGCCGGGCAGAGCATCGATGGTTACGTCCGCGGGCTGTCCCAGCGCGACGTTGATAATGTCGGTTTCATCCACTTTTACCTCGGCGGTGATGACCGACATATCGGCCAGCGTCATCAGCGTGGAGCCTTCGGCGTTCTGGATGCCCTCGACCACGGTTTCACCTTCGCGGACCGGCTCGTTGGTCACGATTCCGTCGAAGGGGGCAACGGCAATGGTCCGGTTCAGCAGATCCTGGTTCGCCCGGAGTACAGCCTCCTGGGTGCGCAGATGCCCGCGCGCCGAAGCGGTCTGTGCCCGCGCCTGGACCACCGCAGCCTGGGCCTGAGCCAGGCTGGCGACGTCCAGATCGTAAGCAGCCTTTTTGGCGTCGAAATCCTGTTTCGACATGACCTGCGCCTGGTACAGTGCCTGAGCCCGCTGATAATCGAGCTTCTTCTGCTCCAGGTCAGCTTTCGCATGCTCCACATTCGCCTGCTGGGTCTTTTCGGCGGCGATGTAGGAATTAATGTCGGTTTGGGCGGCGGCGATGGCGGCTTGCTGGCCGACAACGTTGGCCTGCTGCTGCACGTTTTCGATGGTGGCGACCACCTGGCCCTTCTTCACCTTATCCCCCTCTCTTACGTAGAGGTGGGTGACGCGGCCCATGGCGGTAGCACCGACGTTCACATAGGTCTTGGGCTTGATCTGCCCCGTGGCATTGACGATGGAATAGAGGCTTTCCCGGCCCACCGTGCCCATCAGAACCTTTGTGTATCCGGATCGCGCCCGAATGATGGTGAGTGCAACAACGCCGCCCAAAACCGCGATGACAAGAACAATGAGCAGGATCTTCTTCAAGGCAATGCTTCCCTCGCGACGATTACGCATTTCCGGTGGCGCTGGTTCCCGGTGGCCTTACGGCATTTTGCGGAGAAGCTGTTTCCTTTTGATGCCGCTGCTCCCTGTCGGTCACAGTGGCGTTGTGAGGGACTGCTTCGGAAACTGCCGTCTCCCAAAAATGCTGCTGCCGCGAAACACGATGCCCCGGCTGCGGCGGTCTCTCTGGCCGGAGTTTCAGGCCTGCATGGGGCCAACCGCACCTGCGGAACCGGTTAAGTTGCCGCAGAAACCGCCAGTTTATGGTAACAGGTCAGCCCCTGCCGCCAGCTTCCCGGGGGAACCTGCCGCCGCTGTCAGCCGCCTCCGAAGAGTGCCCAAAGGTTGCCTGGACGGGCGCATTTCGCCAAGGATTCGCTTGAAACCCCCGCTTTGGAACCGTAAAATGAGAGACGCTTCGGGGAGTAGCTGTCCGCGTATGTCCAGGAATCGATTTCCTCTCCACTCCGCGATCCTGATCGCGTTGCTTGCAGGATCGGGAGCGTTCGCCGTCCACGCCCGGGCGCAGTCGTCTCAGGATTCCGCACAGAACAGTCAGGATTCGCAGGACCCGCTGACCAGACAGCTCCCGGATAAGGAGCGCTTCAAGCAGCAGAAAGAACTGAAGCAGGAGTTGAAGGGACCCTACCGCAAGTGGCTGGACGAGGACGTCCGCTGGATCATTACCGATCAGGAGAAGAAGGCTTTCCTCAGCCTGAGCAACGACGAGGAGCGCGATGCCTTCATCGAGCAGTTCTGGCGCCGCCGGAACCCGAATCCCGATTCGCCGGAGAATGAGTACCGCGAAGAGCACTACCGCCGCATCGCTTACGCCAACGAGCATTTCGCGGCCGGCAAGCCGGGCTGGATGACCGACCGGGGCATGATCTACATCAAGTACGGTAAGCCCGACTCCACCGATTCGCACCCCAGCGGCGGCACCTACGAACGCCCCATGGACGAAGGCGGCGGCGAAACCTCGACCTACCCGTTCGAAGACTGGCATTACCGCTTTATCGAAGGGATCGGCGAGAACGTCGACATCGAGTTTGTCGATACCTGCATGTGCGGCGATTACCACATGACGATCGACCGCTCCGAGAAGGATGCTCTGCTGCACGTGCCGGGCGCCGGCGAGACGCTCTACGAGCAGATGGGGATGGCGAAAAAGGCAGACCGCTTCCGGGGCGGGCTCGAAGACCTGGGTCCGGGGCCCGGTTCGGCCGGCAATCAGGGCAAGGAGTTCGATCGGCTCGAACTCTACGCCAAGCTGGAGGCGCCCCCGATCATCAAGTTCAAGGACATGGACCTGGCGGAGTTCCTTACCAGCCACAAGGTTCTGAATGGGCCCTTCTTCCCCTTCGATGTGCGCACTGACTTCGTGAAGGTGACGGACGACACGGTGCTCGTGCCCATCACCGTTCAGATCAAGAACCGCGACATCACCTTCGATACCAAAGGCGGCGTTGCGCGGGGCGTTGTCAGTATCATCGGGCGCATTTCGACGATTACCGATCGGGTGGTACAGAGCTTCGAGGACACGGTCGAGGTCCCCGAGCCGGCCGAGCTCCTGCCGCAGACGCTGAATAACGCGTCCCTTTACTGGAAGGCCTTTCCGCTGCGCCCTGGCCTCTACCGTGTCGATATTGCCATTAAGGACGTCAACAATCCGGACCATGTCGGAATCTGGGCTCAGGCCATCGAGGTGCCTCGCTACGACGACGACCGGCTGGCAGCTTCCTCGCTCATCCTTGCCGACAAGATGGAGCGTGTCCCCTCGAAGGACATCGGAGCGGGATCGTTCATCATCGGGAACACGTATGTGCGGCCTCGGGTGACCACGAACCCGGCGATGCCGGCGACTTTCCACCGGAATCAGAACCTGAATTTCTGGATGCAGGTTTACAATCTTGGCCTGGACGAGAAGAGCAAGCACAATAACGCCACGATCGACTACCAGATCCTGAATGCGGCTACCAATAAGCCGATTCTGGATACCCAGGAAGCGTCGGAAAAGCTCGGTGCCAGCTCTGATCAGCTGACGCTGGAAAAGACTCTCCCCCTTGCAGGTCTCGAGCCTGGCAAGTACATCGTGAAGATCAGTGTGGACGACGATGTCACGCGGCAGCAAATTGCTGAATCCGCGCCCTTCACGGTGGAACAATAGGCTGGAGGAATATGCCGACCGGGCGGCCGCTCAGAGCTGCCGGTCGCGGACAAGCTCAGGGAGAACACCAGGGAGCAACGACAGCGAACATTCAGTGAACAGACGTATTTCCATGTCCGGTCCGTTTTTCCTTGCAGCGGTCGTCGTCTGCGCGGCCGGGATACGGGCGGACGCGCAGTCCTCCAGCGTTTCCGGTGTGGTGCGCGACAGCCACGGTACCCCGCAGGTGGGGGCGGTCGTGGAGTTGCTGCGACCGGATTTTTCGGTAGCAAGCGAGGTTTACACGGATGATCGCGGACGCTATCGCATCCATTCGATAATCCCCGGCCTGTATGACGTGAAGGCGTCTGGCACCCTTTTCCTGCCTACCCTGCGCGAAAACTTGCGGCTGCTGGCCAGCTCGAAAATGGTCGTCAACCTGACCCTGAGCACCCTGTATGAGGCATTCCGGTGGTTACCAGCGCAACCGCGCCAGGCCGATGAACCGAAAGACGACTGGACCTGGACGCTGCGGCTCTCCGCCAACCGGCCCCTGCTGCGCCTGCTGCAGGATGGTCCGCTGGTGCTGGTGACGGACGGAGACGGATCGGCGCCCGAACTGAAGGCGCGCGTCACCGTGCGCGGAGGCGAAAGCGGGTTCGGCGACGGCGGCATCCACAACGATTTTGAAATGGAGCGCGTCCCCGACGAAGATCGGGCGATGATCTTCCGTGCCGATCTCACCCAGGCGCAGGAGCCCGCGCTCAACGCGCTGGTTGGATATGAGCAGCAGCTCGCGCCGGGGCGCACCTTCCGTACCATTGCGGCCATCGAGGATCGTCCGGATATCGCCGGGGGGCCGCAGGCGCAGGGGCTCCAGGCGGTGGAAATGCGCAGCGGCGAGACGCTGAACTTCACCCAGTCGGTTCAGGCCGAGTTTGGCGACGACGCCGAGGCTATTCACCTCGGCAACAACCTCGTGGCAAACCACCCGTTTGCGTCGCTGGCGCTGCGCGGAGAGAACGCCTCCATCGCCTATCGGGTTTCGACGTCGCCGGGCATTCAGCAGGTTGAGGATCTGGACCGTGAGGGCACCGCCCAACCGGAGCTGGTCGAGACCGGCGGCAGGCTTGCGCTGGAACAGGGACTCCACCAGGAAATCGCCGTGGCGGGTGGCTCGGGTGCTTTGCGCGTTCAGGTTACAGCATGGCACGAGCAGGTGGACCACCCGGTTGTGAGCGGCGGCGGGACGATCTCTCCTGCGGACTGGGCCAGCGGCAACCTGCTTTACGATGCTTCCACCGATCTGCTGCGTGCCTCCGGGGAGGGCTTTTCAGGCAATGGCATGCTGAGCGAAGTGGCCGAGCGTGTGGACGGGAGCACCTGGATTTCGTTCGATATCGCTGTCGGCGAGGCGCTGGCCATGGCCAGCTCAGCCCCGGGGACGGAGACGCTGGCGCAGTCGCTGGCAGGAATGAAGCCGCGGGAAGCGCCGATGTACAGCGCTTCGGTTCGCGGCCTGCTCCGGCGGGCGGGAACGCAGTGGCGAGCCTCCTATCGCTGGCAGCCGCCGGACACGGTGACGCCTGTGGATGCTTTCGCGGCCGGGATACCGGATGCCTATCTCAGCTTTGTGCTGCGTCAGCCCATTCGTTATCACCGGGCCTTTCCCGATGGAATGGAAGCGCTGGTGGACGTGCGCAACCTGCTGGCGGAAGGCTATCGACCCTTTGTTTCCCGCGACGGCAGCACGCTGTTTTTCGCGCAGTCCGCACGGTGCGTGGAAGGCGGCGTTTCCTTCTCATTCTGAGCCGAGCGCCACAGCCGGCGGAGACGTTCCCCGGCGCGCCCTGCGCAATTACGGCCGCGATGCTCTCCGGGGCAGCCAGTTTCGCTATGTTATATTGAAGCAAGCGCGATTCGTCCCGCTCACCTCGCGGCGTCTGCCCGCCCAGCGCTCTTACCGTGGACGCGTAGCTCAACTGGCAGAGCATTCGACTCTTAATCGACAGGTTGCAGGTTCGATTCCTGCCGCGTCCACCAACTCCGGGGGTGGTGCAACGATCCGCGAGTCCCTGCCCAGGTTCGCTCATTTGCACTGGAGCCGCTGGGAGCAGCCCCCAATCCTGTGACCTGCCAGCAACTCGCAGCCGGGGATGTTCCGAGCGGCAGTCTTTCGACCCCGCGGGCAGGCCTTGCAAACGCAAGTTACATGCTGGATACCTGGTTTGCAGGTAAAGGCATGACCCACCGCGACCCTGGGCGAATTCCCCCCGAGCCGCAACCGTTGATGAGCGCCTATGGATCCGGCTGCAGGCCGTTCATGAAGATCGCAGGGGGCACATATCCGCCCAGGATCGGCCATATGGCCTGGATGCTTTCGCTGTCACGACGGGAGCCACATGAGGAAGAACTGCCAGACGATCAGCAACGACCGCAGCCTGTGCCACAGCCTGTGCCACAACCTGTGCCGGCCGTGGACAGAACCAGCCCCGCGGTCCTGAATCATCTGAGCCCGCAGGGCGAACTGCGCATCCGGTGAGCCCTTCCCGGGTCAACGGACCCTGACTTATACGGCATCCATTTACTAAACAATACTTTATTGCCACTTGGTAGTCGTTACCCACCCTTTGACAGTATCGATCCGCTCTGCGGCCATTTATCACATGGTCATCGGAGACGCCGGTGAAGTGTAATGCAGATCATCTCTTCACTCGCCGGAGTACCAGGAGAAGCGACCTGAGCAGCAACCTGAATCTGTTCTGTTAGTAAGTCCCGGGCGGGGAATCCCGCTGCCAAACCGAAGCCCAAAAGGATCAGGCAAGATCGCTCCTTACAAGAGTAACTAAGGAAGATTACGCTGGCTGCAAAGTGCCGATGCCCCATAAAGTCGGACCTGATACCCCAACCTGGGGTTGTTCTATTTTGAGTCGGTGATAAGTTCACTTCAGTAGCCAACGACCAGGTGACCTGTTGATGCAAAGCTGCTCGAGTCATCGGAATTGGATCCCCCCGGCGCGACATCGGATTGCCGAGCTCACGCTGACTAATACCTTCAGGAGATCCCAATGTTCTTGTCTTGCAGGATGAAGAAGGCATCGCTCTTTGCGGTGTCGCTCGCGGTTGCCGGTATGCTGACGTTCAACGCTTATGCTGCTCCGGCCCCAGTCACATCGAACGCGCCGACGGTGGCGCTGAACGCTACGCTGAGCGAGTCCATCGGCCTGTCCGTTTCAGCTTCCAGCGTCAGCTTCACGCTGCAGAACAACCAGACGGTTGCCGGCAGCGCTGCCGTGCCGATCACGACGAACTGGGTGCTGAACCCCAGCCGGACTTCGGTGAAGCTTTACGGATTCTTCGCGAGTTCGACGGCGGCGCTGACCGATGGTCTTACGACTCCGGACCTTATTCCTTCCTCGGATGTGCTCGGCCAGGTGACCACCGGCACGCCGACGACCTTCACAGCCTTCAGCGAGACGGCCTCCGGTTTTGGCGCGGCTTCGGCCAGCCTGCTGCTGTTTACCCAGGCAATCTCCAGCACCACGCCAAACTTTGTCGGCAACAGGACCGACAATCTGAACCTGGAAATCGCTACGCCGGCCAATCTTCCGGCGGGCAGCTATACCGGAACCCTGACGCTGCAGGCGCAGGCTAACTAGCGGCTGTCCGGATCGGAGTGGGATTCAGAGCGGGGGCCTTGGAACTGGTCTCATTTATGGTTTTGTGGCTTCGGCCAGGTGCATGAGCCCCGCTTCGGCGGCGGCTCTCACCCGCAGCGAGACCAGCCTCGGAGGGTTATGAGACCAGTTCCACGCTGGCTGTGGAGTTGACGGCCCCTGGCGAAACGCGACCCGCTCAGAATCTCAGTTCCGGGACCGTGGGCGCGGGCCGGCGCCGGAAGCATCCGCGGACTGAGGGAGAGATCCCGCAGGCGGCGGGCTCCGGGAGAATCCCGGACGCCCAGGATCGGTCCATCGAGGCAAGGTATGAAAATAGTCTGTCTGTTTCGCCTGAGTTTTCTGCTGGTACTCCTGGCGGGTGCAGGTGTCCGTGCCCAGACGGTCTCCCCCATCATTGACGAGTACAAAATCAAGGGTGAGGGCAGGATCGAACTGACCAACGACACGCTGTCGCCGCTGGTTGTCATTCTTCAGCCCGAGAGTTTCAGCATTGCTCCGGATGGCACGGCGATTTATCGTCCGCTGGATCCGGGAATCCATGTCGACCTGTCCACGACCAGCGTGCGTCTCCTGCCGAAGCAGCAGTATTACGTCTTTTATAAGACACACGCGGACTCTCTCCCTGCCTGGTACACGATCTATGCCACGTTTTCGGCCGCCCACAGGAGCCCAGGCCTGAACCTGCGCATCATGCTGCCGCACACGGTCTATCTGTATCAGAAACAGCCTCTGCAGAAAGACGGTGTGAGGATCAGCGGAGCGAGCTACGATCCGGCAAGGAAACTGATTGTCTGCGACGTTGAAAACGTCAGCAAGGCCTATGGACGCATGCGGGAAGGGAGCGTTCACGGGGACAGGGAATCGCAGCCAATTGGCGGATTTCCTCTTCTGCCCGGGAATCCGAGACATCTGGAAATTCCCTGGACCGGCAGGAATGCCCCGGAGCTGATCACACTGCACTTCGATCGCTTCGATCTGAAGGTGCCTGTCAGCCAGGCGATGGTTGCGTCCGCGAGGTGAGAGCAGAGGCGGGCGGGGGCCCAAACGTGGTGCGTGCGCTGGGAATGGCGTTGATCGCTGTTGTCGCCTGTTATGCCTCCCGGGAGGCGCACGCCCAGGTGTTTGAGATCAACGGAGGCAACTCTTCCCTGTACGAGGCGGAGGGCGGCTCCATATCGATGGAGATGCCGGGCTTCGATACCACGATCGGCGCGGGCATGATCGGCGGGCATTTCACCTACGGCGCAAAGATGGAGAAGGTGATTGGCCCCAGCGTGTACAGCGCAGGCGATCAGCAGATCGACTTTCTGCTTCCGACGGATGTGTTCGACCCCAGCCACTACTTGTTCGCGCGGGGCTTTGGCTTGAAGACCAAACGTGAGGGAATGGATCTGTTTGCCTTCGGAGGAACCATCTCCACGCTGTACGAGACGCCGATCTTCGAGGGCGCGGGTTTTGGCACGGGGATGGGGTTCCTCTCGCTGCGCAGGCAAATCACTCCGAAATGGCAGATATGGTCGGACACGATCATTTCCAGCAAGATGACACAGATTACCGCTGTGCAGTTTGAGCCGGCACATAGGGTGGTGCTGGCGGCGGCGGGGGGTGTCGGGGCGAACCAGCCTTACGCGGCCGCGAGCCTGAACCTTTCGCGCCGGTGGGCTGACGTGCTGGCGAGCTATATTGCCGCCGGCCCGAACTTTCGCCGGGTGGTGGTCTCCTCGCCCATCCAGGCCGAACCGGATAAAGGCAACCTGCTGGTTACAGTCAGGCCGACGCACTTTCTGACGCTGAGCGGCGATACACAGAGCTACATCGTTCCGAATATCACCACGAACCAGAACGAGAGCAGCAGTGTGCGCAGCGGCTCCGCCACCCTGCAGGTGGCGAAGGCGATCCTGAGCGGAACGGTGTACGACTCCTCGGCGATGGGCGAAACGAATCATGCCGCGGCCTTCACGGCGGCGCGCGACTTTACCCACTGGGTGAGAGTCATGAGCGACTACATGGTGAGCAAGCCGAAGGGGATGTCCGGAAGCAGCAGCCTATTCACCACCGTAACGGAGACGCTCAACCAGCACATCAGCGTGAACGAAAGCATCAGCAATTCCAACGGGCAGACGAGCCTTCTCTACGGCGGCTCGCTGCTGACCAATCTGCTGACGGTCAGCGCAAATTACGAGACCTTCTATGTGCCGGTGAATACCGCTTCTCCCTTCCAGGAGTCGCTCATGCTGGATGTGAGCCTTCATCTCTTCGGCAGGGCCACCCTGCATGGCGCCAGCTTCGTCGGTCCGACCGGCCAGATGCTCTACACCGCGACCGCGGATGCGCTGGCGGTGCATGGCATGGCGAGCCTTCCCGGAGAAGAGCAACCCGATATGGGGAACAGCGTGCTGCGCGTGCAGGTGGTCGATCCGGAAAACCACCCGGTGGAAGGCGCCGCCCTTCTGGTCGATGCCAGGCCGGTGTTCACGGATCAGGATGGATACTTCGCCCTGCGGGAGCACAAGCCGCGGCAGCACAAGCTGCGGGTGCTGACGGACCAGTTCCTGGACGGCGGAAACTGGGCGGTTCGGTCCATGCCCGCGGTCATCCGGAGCAGTGAGAGAGAGAAGGAGGCTGCCGCTGTTGTGGTGGTATCTCGAATTCCGCGGCAGCGCGCCGCAGGCACCGAAGCAGAAGCAACACAAAGCGCGCCCGCGCCCGGCCCGGGGACCATGCAATGAGCAGCGGGTTCCGATTCCGGGAGGCGTGGCGATCCGGAGTGAGCCACGCCGTGGTCCTGGCGGCGGTGGCGGCGATCTCTCTGCCGGCGCAGGGGCAGGCATTCAAAGTACGGCCGCAGCCTGTACGCCCCAGCCCGGAATACGTCTTCCCTGGTGGAACGCTGACGGTCACCGCAACCCCGGCCATCGTCAACTTCGCGCTCGTGCCCAACGGAATCGCCCAGGGGTCTTCGGGGGTGACGATTACCACGAGCTGGAATCTGCTGGGAATCTCGCCGACGCTGAATCTCTACGGATTTTTCACCACTGCGAGTGCAGCGCTCTCGGACAACTATCAACACCCGGACCTGATCCCGTCGTCGGCTGTGCTGGGGCAGATGACGACCGGGGTGCCGGCGGCATTTACTCCCTTTACGCAGACGACGCCGTTTGGCGGGGCGGGCGCGGGGCTGATCCTCCTGAACACCGTTCCCGGCTTCATCACGACTACGGGCAGCCGGACGGATGTCCTGAATCTCGAAATCAATCTTTCGGGAGTGCCGGCGCTGCCTGCGGGAACTTACACGGGCACGCTCACGCTGCAGGCCACCATGAACTGAGGCCCGAGCGGGCAGCGTGCGGGGATTGAGGCCCGGACCAGGCGCGGATCGACCCTGCCTGCGGATGAGCTAATAGGCCTGCGCAACCAGTGTGAGTACCCCGTCATAATGTCCGGCGGAGAGCCTCGCGCGGCTCCTCAGGTCGAGCTGCAGTTCGACCACGTCGGTACGGCTGTCCTGGTCGTTCACCCCGGGATGCAGAGGCTGACGAAAGATCTCGAGGCCGCCCGTCGGGCCGGCGCTGCTGCCGGTTGTGGCGAAGGAGGTGAACGCGCGCGGAGTGCCGGTGGCGGCGCGTGCGAAGACTTCGGAGCCGGAAATCCTGTCAACCGCGGCGGCCGATTCCTGCGTGGCCAGCGCACTGGCCGGATCGCTGAAGAAGGCGCGGACCACCACCTCACTGCGGTTGGGGTCAAGGTTCCAGCTGGTGGTAATGGCCAGCGGCCGATCGGCATGGGCGATCGTCTGCGGGGCGAGCAGGAAATGGACAGAAGGCGTTGCCGAGACCACGCTGAGCCGTTCGTCGACGGTTGCGCTCAGGTGGACGGTGGCAGCCGAGGATTTGAGCGCCGGGTTGCTTCCGGCGAGCACACCCGGTGAACCGCAGGCGAGGAGCATTGCAAATACAGCCGTTCGACAGCGCATGAGCCACAACCGTCCTTCTTCTGTTTGCTGCGTACCCTATCGGCACGAGAGGCGGAAAATTTCCCATTCCGACCCGGATTCGGACAGTGCGCATGCCGCTGCGGAGCAGGGCGCTCGGTGTGAAATGCTGCGTCATGGAGGCGTGCCGGCAAGGAGACGCGCCGGCCGCTCCATCCGCTTCCGGCGTGGAATTCCCCGGGGGCGGGATAGCGGATCGTCTGCTAATGCGGGAGGATGTTCTGCAGCAGGCTCTGGCCGACGTATCCGGCAGCAAATCCCACGAAGAAGCCGCCGTAGAAGTCCTCGATGGAGATGAAGGGCTGGGCATCTTTCTTTCTGGCAAAGGCGACGACCAGCACCGCTCCGAGGAGGACGCCGGCTACAGTCTGCAGCGCGAAGCCGATCCACGGATGAAGATCCGTGAGGGGTGCGGCGCTTCCCTGCAGCTTGTAGAGCGTGTGCAGGAGGCTGCCCACGATGGCTCCGCAAAATGAGCCGCGCAGGACGGCTCCCAGGGGAGCGCGAATGCTCAGTTGCTGCCGGATCGTGTCCTGGTTGAGGACGCCGTCGATCTTGTACTGAACCTGAAATTCCAGGTTGTAGGCGGCGGGCATGAACAGGGTGGATCTCCAGGTCTTGAGAGTGAAGCGCTTCAGGGCGCTGTTGCCGTGCTGCAGGACGATCTCGTCGCTTTCCGCGCCGGGGGTGGATTGCGGAGCAACATTTTGCGCTTCGAGGATCCGTGCCCGGAGTTCCTGCCTGAAGCCAGCCTTCATGGCGTCCATGACGCTGGCGTCCTGCTGGTCCTTGTCCCGGAACTCAGCGGGGATGGGGAGGCTGATGCCGACGAGGGTGACCGGGGACTCGTAGGGATTGGTGACGCGAACATAGACCGAGAACGACTTCCCGGCCTCAATCTGCGGCGCCGAGGTCTCCACCTCGTATTTCAGCGGTCCGCGAAGGAATTTCGTTGCGGACGCGGATTCGGGTGCGGGAGCCTCGTGCACCGGCAGGGCCTGCGCGAGAATCGCGTGACCATTGGCTTCCGAATGACCATTGGTCTCCGGGAGTGGGGCGCCATTGAGAGACAAGACAGAAGGGTCGTCGGGCATGGGGATTCTCCGACCGGGGCAGGATTGGGGGAAGGAGCGCATGTTGCCTCTTTTATGTGGCAAAAGTCAATGGAAATTGATGGTGGAAAGCCCGGGATAGAATTGAGCCGGAGACGAGGGCCGTGGAAGGCATCGAAATCGAGTACCATCTGACCCCGCGAGGATGGGTGGGTGGCGCGGTAAGAGGTGGCTGGGATGCGCAGCATCGGGCAGGGGCGCCTCCGCCGGATCGAGTCATCACGGTAACGCATACCATCCGCCAGGTTTCGCCCTATGGGCCGGAGAAGCGAGCGGTCACAGTGACGTGGCGGGGGAATGCGACGGAGGAAGAGATCACCGCGCTGCGGATGAAGTATCCTCCGCCGTTCGATCCGGGGGATGAGTAAGTGCGGCGGAATCAGTCCGACCCCGGCTTTCCTCGGGTCGGGAATTCCTGAGTCTGTTTCACCGGTGGGGTAGCTGAGCTGTGGTACGTCGCATTCGCACACCGAAGTAACGACAGGTCTGCATTCAATGCAGTCGCTCGGCTCACCCGCGTGACGGATGCACCTTCAAAATCTCTCTCCCGATGACCATGCGCTGGATTTCGCTGGTGCCTTCGCCGATGGTGCAGAGCTTGACGTCGCGGTAGAACTTTTCGACCGGGTAGTCCTTGATGAAGCCGTAGCCGCCGTGGAGCTGGACGGCCTGGTCGCAGATGCGGACGGCGACCTCGGATGCATACAGTTTCGCCATGGCGGATTCGCGGGTCACGCGCTGGCCGGCGTCTTTCAGGACCGCGGCGCGGAGGGTGAGCAGGCGGGCGGCATCGAGCTCGGTGGCCATGTCGGCGAGCTTCCACTGGATACCCTGGAACTCAGCGATAGCCTTGCCGAACTGTTTGCGCTGTTTGACGTATTTCACGCTGGCGTCGAGAGCGCCCCTGCCGATTCCCAGGGAAAGAGCCGCGATAGAAATGCGGCCGCCGTCCAGCGTTCGCATGGCATCGACGAAGCCTTCGCCTTCGTTGCCGAGAAGGTTCTCGGCAGGGATGGCGCAGTCCTCGAAGATGAGCTCGGAAGTATCGGAAGCGCGGAGGCCGAGCTTGTTCTCTTTCTTGCCGGGGCGGAAGCCGGGCGTGCCCTTTTCGACGATGAAGGCGGAGAGGCCGTGCGTTTCGCGTTCCTTATCGGTGACGGCGATGATGACGGCGACGTCGGCGTAGAGGCCGTTGGTGATGAAGGTCTTGCTGCCGTTGAGGACCCACTGATCGCCGCGGCGGACGGCAGTGGTGCGGGCGGCGGCGGCGTCGGAGCCGGAGCCGGCTTCGGTGAGGGCCCAGGCGCCGATGGCCTGGCCGGCGGCAAGCTTTTGGACGTACTTCTGCTTTTGCGCCTCAGAGCCGGCGAGGTAGATGTGGTTGGTGCAGAGGGAGTTATGCGCAGCCACGATGAGACCGATGCTGCCGTCGACGGCGGATAGCTCTTCGATGGCCAGCATGTAATCCACGTAGCCCAGGCCAGCGCCGCCATACTCGGGCGGAAAGATGACGCCGAGGAGGCCCATCCGGCCGAGCTGCCTGACGACGTCCATGGGGAATTCGGAGGCCTCATCCCAGCGCAGGACGTTGGGGGCGATTTCGCGGGCGGCGAAGTCGCGGATCTCGCGGCGGAGGGCTTCCTGGTCCTCGGTGAGGGTGAAGGGGAAGGTTCCCCTCCGGCCATCAGAATCAGCGGGGACCCCGGAAGTGGAGGGGGTCTGCTGAGCGGGTTGGGCATCGGTGCTCATGAAGGTCTCCGTAGACGGAGATATGAAAACCGGCGATGGTAGCAGGGAACTGGCCGTTCAGGCAATGGCTCCAGACGCCGAAGATGTTGGCGGCGTTCGCGGGCCTTCCCTGTTATCCACCTGCCCGTGCGACAGCTAGCCGCGGTATTCCCCGTGATCCTCTTCCCAATTTACCTCAGGTTGCGACGAGGTTCAGCATGGAACCATGGGTTCTGGCGATGTGCCGCCGTTCGTGTCGGCGACGGGGAGTGGCGCAGATCCCTATTATTAAGGAGTGTGTCGGAAGGAGATACGATGTCGAGGGGGAACAGGGTCCCATCCGCCGATACCGGATGCGAGCGTGAAATGGTGGAATGCCGGAAAGATGTTCACATACCTAACTTCAAAACAGGCAACTTAGAACCGGATAGAGCCTGCTTGTCCGTTATGTGACACGCGGAACTTCTCAAACGCGTCGAGGGAGTCGTGCAGGCGGCTGAAGATTCGAGATGGAGGAACCAGCTCCTCCAGGTGATGGCGTTTGAAATCTTCCCGGGTGTCGGGCGGCATCCTTGCGAATCCCAGGGCAATGTCGGCCTCGGCCAGCCGCTTCTGCAGTTCCGCGATCACCCGCGATGCGGAATAGTCGATGTTCGCGATTGCTTCGGCATCCACAATGACCCAGCGCACAGGGGATGGCGCGGGTCCGGCCAGGGCCAGAATCTCTTCTGCAAAGCGATTCGCGTTGGCATAGAAGAGCGCAGCGCCGAAGCGGTAGAGGACCAACCCCGGCTCCGTGACGGCGCCAGGAGCGACGGGAACCACTTTCCAGACCGTACCGGCGTCGAGCTGAACGACTCCGGTATGCGGATGATAGCTGTGGCGCACAATGCGGACGAGCGAGAGGAGCATGGCCAGCAGGATTCCCTGCTCCACCCCGGCAACAATCACGACGATGGCCGTGGTGAGCGCAACGGTAAACTCGCCTGGGCTCTCCCGGCGCATCGCCAGCAGGCCGCGGATATCGATCAGGTGGACGGCCACCAGAAGGACCAGAACACCGAGCACGCACTGCGGCAGATACTGAAGCGGTTTGGTGAAGAAGAGCAGAACACATGCGACTGTCGCGGCGGTCGAGATCTGGGCGATCTGACTTTGCCCTCCCGCGCTTTCCACCATCGCGGTCTGCGTAGGACTGCCGTTGACGACGAACGTCCCGCTGATGGCGGCGGCGAGATTGGCTGCGGAAAGGCCAGTAAGGTCTTTGTCTTCGTCAAGCTTTTGCCGGTGTTGCAGCGCATAGGCGCGTGCGGTAGCCGCACTCTGGGTAACGATCATGATGGCGCATGAAGCCGCTATCGGGACCAGAGGTGGAATTTCCTTCCAGGGCAGCCGATGCATGCCCGGTACCGGCAGGCCGCCCAGTACGGGGCCGATGGTCGGAATGCCATGCGCGGAGAACCTCCAGAGCGCGCTTGCCACGGTGACCCCGACCACAGCCAGCAGCGACCCGGGCACCCTGGGCGCGAGTTGCTTCAGCCCCAGGACCGTGGCCAGGACAGCCGCGGAAATAAGAAGCGTGGGGAGATGCAGGGCCGGCAGCCCGCGGAATATCTGCACCAGCTGACCGAGGGTGGTGCGCGCGTGGACAGGCAATCCGACAGTCTGTCCCAGCACGGCAATGCCGACCTGGAAGCCTACGCCGGTGAGGAAACCAACCAACGCGGCCTGGGAGAGAAAGTCGGCGATGAACCCCAGCTTCAGCAGCCTCCCGAGCAGCAGGAAAGCGGCCGTCAGAAGAGCAACATAGCCGGCCAGAGTGACATAATGCGGGCTGGCAACGGGGGCGTGCTCGACCAGTCCCCCGGCGAGAATGGCGGCGGTGGCGGAGTCGGCGGATACAACAAGGTAGCGGGAGGAGCCGAAAGCAGCGAAAGCGAGCGGGGGCAAAAGCAGTGTGTACAGACCTGAAATCACCGGCATTCCGGCGATTCGCGTATATCCCAGCACCTGCGGGATGTTCATGGCGGCCAGGGTAATTCCGGCGCTGACGTCGCGCCTGGCTCTGTCTCGCCGAAAGGGCCGAATGGCCTCAAACAGGCTCATGGATTCGTTCTCGCTGACAGAAAGGTCAGAATTCCCCCATGATACGGCGGGCACACCTCGGAGAGGGCCCGATGGCAATCCCGAGGGGGATCGTTCCCGAATCAGGGATCGGCAGCTGAACGGACGACCCGTTTTACATGGGTACATCTCCCCGACAACACCAGCCCGGAATCGCGCTGACCGGGCTAGCGCTTCTCATAACACCCCATGTCAACCTTCCCGCTCCCTGTCGTTCTCGGCTGACCATCGAGGTCCGTGGCACCAATCACTGCCTGCCCCGGGTTGGCTCCGCGGTCAAGTGCGGGAGAATCATCTCGCAGATGGAAGTCATCTTTATAGGGGTCAACGAATTGTGGATCGCCGAAGGTGGAGTCGCGGTCATTCCCGGTCGCCTTCAGAAAATCGTTGAAGCTCGAATAGCTCTTACCGTCATAAGACCACTGCACCGTGCCAGGGTCACCCGGATAGTAGTAGAGGTTGTGATCCATCCTGACTGTCGGAGTGTCCGGACTGACGCGTCCTGACCGGCTCTGCATCGCCTTCGCAGCTCTGCCGATGTAAACAATATTGTTCTCGAAGATGTTGTTCCGCATGTGCAGCTGCATATAGAACTCTCCTGTCCCGCTATGCCATGCGTTATTCATGTAGAGGGTGTTGTTCACGATGGTCACATGATCGGATCCGCCGCGTCTCGGCCCATATCCCCCAATGGAAATGCCCGCCGTGTGACAGAAATAGATCAGGTTGTTGCGCGCGATGATATCGCTCGTATCGCGCCCAAAGTGCTCGCTCGCCATTTCAATTCCGAAATCTGTGTTGTGGACGATATTTCGCTGGATCACAACCCGCGTTCCTCCGTCCACATAGATGCCGTCGGATGAGGCCTCGTCGCCGTAGGCGGGGTTGCCCCTGGAGGTAATGTCATAGACCTGGTTTTCTTCCACCACGCCATCGCGCGCCCGATCGACCCCGGGGTCGGGTGCGGTTCGCTCGAAACCGATGATATCGATACCGATGTTGTTGTTCTCGTAGACTCGGTTCCGGGCGATCCGAAAGTGTGACACGTTGCCGTTCAGGACCAGCGATTCGCTCGATCCTGTCTGCAAATCGTGGACCTTGTTCCCCTCAATCGTGAGATCGCTGATCGGCGTTGCGCCGTCGGTGCCATAGACCGCGATGCCAAATCCATTGGCCCCGCTTCCGATTGTCCTGCGCCCCTGGTACATCTGCTCGATATTGTGGACATCGTTGTCAAGGATCCTGATCTGAGAGCCGTGACCGTAAATACGAATTCCAAAAGGGACGCTCTGCGGGTCGGCTGTCTTATAGTTGCGTACCTCAAAACCCTGAATGGTTATATAGCTGACGTCATGTAACGAGATCATGGCGCTGACCTGACCCCCAGAATCGGTCCAGAACGGAATACGATCTGGACGAAGGAAAGGGGAAGGGCTGATGAGCAGGAGCAGACACACGGAGGCGCAGATCATCGCTGCGCTGAAGCAGGTTGAGGC
>JAJYVF010000015.1 GCA_021792135.1 Acidobacteriota bacterium
ACGGCATGACGGAGGCGTGGGAGTGGTTCAATCCGGATACCGGGCAGACCGCGAACCCGCTCTATGTGGCTACCGTCGGGCTGCCTTATGGGGCGCTGCGCGCGGCAGGGTTGCTGGAGTGATCAGGGTGAAAATCGGGTCAGCAAGGATCACCCCTCAAAAACAGCAGACCAGGTCTCCTGTCCTGGCTGCGGGGGCCGGGGACGGGGAATGATGCTGGCTATGCTGACTTCATCTCTGCTCCGGCGCTGCTGGACTGCGGCGCTTCTGCTGGGTGTGTCGCTGGCGGGTGTTGGGCCGGCGACGGCTCAGATCGATCCCACGGTGGGCTCGCGCAACAAGCCGGCGCGGCTGGAGTGGTTCCGCGACCAGGGCTTCGGGCTGTTCATTCACTGGAGCGTGGACAGCCAGCTGGGGGTGGTCATCAGCCACTCGCTGGTGGGCGCGTCGCGGGGGTACACAGACCGCTTCTACCACGATCTGCCGCGGACTTTCGATCCGACGCGCTTCGATCCTGACGAGTGGGCGCGGCTCGCTCGCATTGCGGGAGTGCGATATGTGGTGTTCACCACCAAACACCACTCGGGCTTCGCCATGTTTCATACGGACACGACGCCGTTCGGGATCGAGAACACGCCGTTCAGGCGGGACGTGACAAAGGAGCTGTTCACGGCGCTGCGGGCGCAGGGGCTGCATGTGGGCGTGTACTATTCGCCGGACGATTTCTACTGGCTGCACACGCACGGGATTCCGATCGAGCGGAATGTTCCGCAGGTACAGCCGGGCGCGAATCCGGGACTGCTGGCCTACGACGAGAAACAGCTGACGGAGCTGCTGACGAACTATGGCCCGGTGGACACGCTGTTTCTCGACGGCGAGGCCAAAGATCTGCGCGAGCTGGCGTGGAAGCTGCAGCCCAATATTGTGGTGACGCGCGGCGCGATGATGACGCCGGAGTTGTTTGTGCCGAGCAGCGGTCCGGAGGGGGCATGGGAAGCGGCGATCACCATGGGAACGGCATGGCAGTACCAGCCCGATAACGAAGTCTATAAGTCGGGGCAGGACCTGATCCGGCTGCTGTATCAGACGCGGGCCAAGGGCGGCAATCTGCTGCTGAATATCGGGCCGACCGCCGATGGGGAGATTGCGCCGGAACAGGAGGCCCGGCTGCGGGAAATCGGGCTGTGGATGTTCGTGAACTCGGATGCGATCTATGGGGTACGGCCGTGGGTGATCCCGAACGAGGGCAATATCTGGTTCACGAAGAAGAAGGACGGCAGCGCGCTGTTTGCCATCCTGGATACGCAGGATATCTGGCCCAGAGGCACCTGGCGGGAGTTCGTGCTGCATTCGGTGCGGGCTTCCTCGCATACCACGATCAGCGTGCTGGGGCAGAGCGACCGGATTGTCGAGTACCGGCCGAACCTGGTGCCGAAGAGCAGCTGGCGGCAGGAGGCCGACGGGTTGCATATCCGCGTGATGCGGACGCAGCGGCTGCAGGATAACAGCCGGTGGCCCAACGCTGCGGTGGTGCGACTCACGGGCGTGACACCGGCCCTGGTGCCGCCGCATGTCAGCACTGCGGAGTTTCGCGTGGAGCCTGAGGGGATTGTGCTTTCCGGCGACGTGACGGATATGGGCGACCAGAAGACGCTGGCAGCGGGGTTGGAGGTTCGGCCGGTGTCGGGCGAGGACGTGAATGCGCGGTCGGCAGCATGGCAAGCGACGCCGCTCACCGAGGTTCATGGCACGGGCGCGTTTACGGTGACGATGGGCAGGCTGCCGCCGGGGACCTATGAATATCACGCGCTGGTGAAGCATCCGCTGCTGACACTGTACGGAGATACGAAGCGGATGGTCGTCCCGTGAAACGGGAAAAAACCGAGCCGGTGAGTGTGGACGGCTGTGGAACCCCTCCTCTCGTCCCGCCCGGCACCCGCCTCCTATACTGAATGAGCTGCTCTACTGTATGCGACCAGAGGAGAATTTTATGTCCAGCGAAGTAAAGTGCCCGTTCTCGGGCGGCATGATCGAGCACACCAGGGCGGGAGCGAAGGGCAACCGGGACTGGTGGCCCGATCAGCTGAATCTTTCCATCCTGCACCAGCACTCTTCCTTATCCAATCCGATGGGCGAGTCGTTCAACTATGCCGAGGAGTTCAGGACCCTCGATCTCGATGCCGTTATCAGGGACCTGCGCGCCCTGATGACCGACTCGCAGGACTGGTGGCCGGCCGACTACGGCCACTACGGGCCGCTGTTCATCCGCATGGCCTGGCATCTCGCCGGTACCTACCGCATCGCCGACGGGCGCGGCGGCGCTGGCCACGGAGCGCAGCGCTTCGCACCGCTCAACAGCTGGCCGGACAACGTCAGCCTGGACAAGGCGCGCCGCCTGCTCTGGCCCATCAAGCAAAAGTACGGCCGCAGAATTTCCTGGGGGGATCTGATGGTGCTCACCGGCAACGTGGCGCTCGAGTCGATGGGCTTCAGGACCTTCGGCTTCGGCGGCGGGCGCACCGACATCTGGGAGCCGGAACTGGATGCCGACTGGGGTCCGGAATCCACATGGCTGGGCGACGAGCGCTACAGCGGCGACCGCGAGCTGGCCAATCCTCTGGCCGCGGTGCAGATGGGTCTGATTTACGTCAATCCCGAGGGCCCGAACGGCAATCCTGACCCGGTCGCCGCGGCGCGGGATATCCGCGAGACCTTTGCCCGCATGGCGATGAACGACGAAGAGACCGTAGCGCTGATCGCCGGCGGCCACACCTTCGGCAAGACCCACGGCGCCTGCCCCATCAGCCATGTCGGCCGCGAACCGGAGGCCGCGCCCGTCGAAGAACAGGGGCTGGGCTGGAAGAACAGCTTCGGCAGCGGCGTGGGTGGCGATGCGTTCACCAGCGGCCTGGAAGGCGCCTGGACGCCCACGCCGACGAAGTGGGACAACAGCTTCTTTGAAACGCTGTTCGGTTATGAGTGGGAGCTGACGAAGAGCCCTGCAGGCGCGCATCAGTGGAAACCCAAAGGCAGCGCCGGCGCGGGCACCGTGCCCGATGCGCACGATCAGTCGAAGAGCCATGCTCCGACGATGCTGACGACCGATCTTTCGCTGCGCATGGATCCGGTCTATGAGAAGATCTCGCGCCACTTTCTCGAGCATCCCGAGGAGTTGGCCGACGCCTTCGCCCGCGCGTGGTTCAAGCTGACGCACCGCGACATGGGTCCGCGCGCCCGCTACCTGGGCCCGCTGGTGCCCAAGGAAGAGCTGATCTGGCAGGACCCGATCCCCGCGGTCAACCACGAACTGGTCAATGACCAGGACATCGAGGCGCTGAAGGCCAAAGTGCTTGCCTCGGGGCTTTCTATCGGCCAGCTGGTCGCCACGGCGTGGGCCTCCGCCGCGAGCTTCCGCGGCAGCGACAAGCGCGGCGGCGCCAACGGAGGGCGCATCCGCCTCGCCCCGCAGAAGGACTGGGAGGTCAACCAGCCGGCTGAGCTCGCGCAGGTGCTGGCAAAGCTGGAAACAATCCAGGGGGAGTTCAACGCCGCGCAGTCCGGCGGCAAAAAGATCTCCCTGGCCGACCTCATCGTCCTCGCCGGATCAGCGGCCGTGGAGGCGGCTGCGAAGAAGGCCGGTCGCAACGTGAAGGTTCCCTTCATGCCGGGCCGCACGGACGCCTCGCAGGAACAGACCGATGCGGCCTCGTTCGCCGTGCTCAGGCCCCCGGCAGATGGCTTCCGCAATTACGTCTGCAGGGGACTTGAGGGGCACGCCGCGAATCTGCTGATCGAGAAAGCGCAGCTGCTCACCCTCACCGCTCCCGAGATGACGGTCCTCATCGGCGGCCTGCGGGCGCTGGGCGCGAACTATGGGCACACCAGCCACGGCGTCTTCACCAAACGGCCTGAGAGTCTGACCAACGACTTCTTCGTCAATCTGCTCGACATGCGTACGAAGTGGCAGCGGTCGGCGGCGTCTCCCGACATTCTGGAAGGACGCGACCGGAGCTCGGGTGAGCTGAAGTGGACAGGCACTGTGGTTGACCTTGTCTTTGGCTCGAACTCGCAGCTCCGCGCCGTTGCCGAGGTCTACGCCAGCAGCGATGCGCAGCAGATCTTCGTGCAGGACTTCGTGAAGACATGGACGAAGGTGATGAACCTGGACCGCTTCGACCTCGCCTGATCCAGCAGGACAGGCCGGAAGAAGCCTCGATGTGAAGTTCCGGCAGGACCGCCAGAGCTGCGATTGCTGCCGGGACCGCTCTGAACACGACAGGGTGAGGAACTCAAACCTCACCCTGCTGTGCGAAGTCGCGTCGGCTGAAGATCCGATTACTTGTCGGTCAGCGCCTCCACGCCGGGAAGCTTTTTGCCTTCGAGAAACTCGAGGGAGGCTCCGCCGCCGGTGGAGATGTGTTTGATCCTGTCGGCCACGCCGGCCTGTTTCACGGCGGCAACCGAGTCGCCGCCGCCAATGATGGAGATCGCATTCTGATTGGCTGCGACCGCCCTGGCGATCTTCGTCGTGCCGACGGCGAAGGCCGGCATCTCGAAGACGCCCATGGGGCCGTTCCAGACGATGGTGGATGCGCCGGCAATCTCCTTCTCGAAGAGGACTATGGACCTGGGGCCGATGTCGAGCGCCATCCACTCGGCCGGGAACGGGCCGTCGCCCTCGAAGACCTGGGTTTTCGCGTCGACGGCGAACTTATCGGCGAGCACGTGATCGACGGGCAGCAGAAAGCGCACACCCTTCGATGCGGCTTTGGCCAGAGCTTCCCTGGCGATGTCGATTTTGTCGGCCTCGACGAGCGATTTGCCCACCTCCTGGCCTTTGGCTTTGAGGAAGGTGTAGGCCATGCCGCCGCCGATGAGCAGCGCATCGACTTTACCGAGGAGGTTATCGATGACCTGGATCTTGTCGGAGACCTTGGCTCCGCCGAGGATGGCCACAAAGGGCCGCGTAGGCGATTCGAGCGCCTTGCCCAGGTAGTTCAGCTCCTTCTCCATGAGCAGGCCGGCGGCCGACTGCTTCACGAAGTGGGTGATCCCCTCGGTGGAGGCGTGGGCGCGGTGGGCGCTGCCGAAGGCGTCGTTCACGTAGACTTCGCAGAGCGAGCCCAGTTGCTTCGAAAACTCCGGATCGTTCTTCTCCTCTTCGGCGTGGAAGCGAAGGTTTTCGAGCAGAAGGACCTGGCCCGATTCGAGCTGGCGGGCCATCTCCGCAGGCACGTCGCCGACGCAGTCGGGCGCAAAGGCGACATTGGTTTTCGAGCCCAGCTGGTGGTCGAGCAGCACACGCAGGCGGTCGACGACGGGACGCAGCGAATATTTCGGATTCACCTTGCCCTTGGGCCGGCCGAGGTGCGAGGCGAGAATCAGCTTGGCCTTGTGGCGCAGGGCGTACTCGATGGTTGGAAGTGTTTCCCTGATGCGCGTATCGTCGGTGATTTCGGAGCCGTCTTCGGTGAGCGGCACGTTGAAGTCCACGCGCATGAAGACGTTCCTGTGGGCCAGATCCAGATCGCGAATCGATAGTTTCGACATAGTGCCTCCGTCATTTTCCGGCGCGGCGCCGATCACGGCATCCGCCTCGATCTCCACACGCCAGGAAGGATTGAGCAGCTGAGCAACGACCACCATCGTGGCCGCGGGGCGGATCCTGCCGAAGAACTCGCCATGGGCGCGGCCTGCCGCTTCCCAGTCTTCGACATGGGTGAGATACATGCGCGTGCGGACGACATCCTCGAGGCGCGCTCCGGCTTGCTCGAGGGCCGTGCGGATGATCTCCAGCGCATGGCGGGTCTGGGCAGCCGCGTCGGCTTGCTCCGCGCCGACCGGGCCGGTTCCGGAAACATGCACCGACTGCCTCACACGCACCGCGCGCGAGAAGCCGATCACGGGCTCATAGGGAGACGTGCCTGGAATATTGCGCCGCATGGGACCTCCGAGCTGCGGGCCCGGAGGTGCCGGGCCCGGCGTGCGGCAGGAGTGGTCTAGAGACCCTTCTTCTCCAGGAAGAGGACCAGGTCGCGAACGCGGTTCGAGTAGCCCCACTCGTTGTCGTACCAGCTGATGACCTTCACCGACTGGCCAACAACCTTGGTGAGGGGCGCGTCGACGATCGAGGAACGAGCATCGCCCTTGAAGTCGCTCGAAACCAGCTCGTTGGTGTCGTAGCCGAGGAGGCCCTTCAGCTCGCCCTCGGAAGCAGCCTTCAGCGCGGCGTTGACGGAGTCCTTCGTGACCGGCTTTTCGGCGATGAAGGTGAGGTCGACGACCGAGACGTTGGGGGTGGGAACGCGGATGGCAAAGCCGTCCAGTTTGCCTTCGACCTCGGGGATGACCAGCTTCAGCGCCTTGGCCGCGCCGGTCGAAGTGGGAATCATGGAGAGGGCCGCGGCGCGCGCCCGGCGCAGATCCTTGTGGGGGAAGTCGAGGATGACCTGGTCGTTGGTGTAGCTGTGGATGGTGGTCATGATGCCGGAGACGATGCCGAAGCTCTCGACCATGACCTTGACCACCGGCGCGAGGCAGTTGGTGGTGCACGAAGCGTTGGAGATAATGTTGTGCTTCGCGGGATCGTACTTGTTGTCGTTGACGCCGAGGACGACGGTCAGATCCTCATTGGTGGCGGGAGCGGAAATGATGACCTTCTTCACCGGCCCGCGCAGATGCGCCTTCGCCTTGGTGGCATCGGTGAAGCGGCCGGTCGACTCGACGACGATCTGCGCGCCCACCGAATCCCAGGGCAGCAGAGCGGGATCCTTCTCCGCGAAGACCTTGATCTTCTTTCCGTCGATGGAAATGAAATCCTCGCCAGCCTTGATATCGTTCTTCAGATTTCCAAGGATGGAGTCGTACTTGAGCAGGTGAGCGAGAGTTGCGGGGCTGGTGAGGTCGTTGACAGCGACGAAGTCGATTTCCGGATTCCCGAGCGATGCGCGCAGCACGTTGCGTCCGATGCGCCCGAACCCATTGATTCCAACCTTGACGGACATTAGATCGTCTCCTTGCGATAAATGAATCTTGTCAGAGCTGGTCTCATAAGTGGTCCAGCGGCTCCGGCAGAGCGCATGAGCCCGCTTCGGGGGCGGGTCTCACACGGGGTCTCACCAGGCGCAGAGGATTTATGAGACCAGTTCCAGCGTCCCTGGTATGTGCGGGGCCCGGATCCCTGGAATCGTGACAGTCCAAAACGCCCGGAACCACCCAATTACCGATGCTAGCACCATAGTCAAGGCAAAAGTAGTTGGCTCCCTTTTTCCAGCAACTTTTTTCCGTACCAATGTCACCCAGAAGAAACCTTCCCGCAACGGTGCCCAGTCTGGTTCGGGCGCAGGGCGCTGCGTTTGGCGGCAGCCCCCCGACTGTGTTACACCCTCGATATGCGCGAATGGATGCGCGAACGCATGAGAAGACGTTCGAAGCGTGGGCCCAACATCTCCGAGTCCACTGGAAAAATCGGCCAGGAGCTGCCGCAGAACCAGCCTGCGCCGCTGCAGCCCTCCTATCACCACGACGCTGCCGCAGGCGCGCCCGCCGGACACGAGCCGCAGCCCCCGGAAGAGCCGGCAGCCGCACCAGCCGCGCAGCAGGCCGGGGAGACCGAAGCGCAGGCGCCCCCGGCTGAGGCGGAAGCTTTGCCCGAAACGGAAGTTGCGGCGGAGCCTGTCGGCACGCTGGCGGCGAGCGAGCAGCCTGTGGGTAAAGTTGTGATGGAGACGCAGCCGGAATCCGTTTCCACGCCGCCGCCCGAGCCTGCTCCCGGTGCAGCCAGGGGCGCGCGGGGCTATGTGGTGCTGACGATCGGATTACCGGGATCGGGCAAGACGACATGGTTCAAGCGGCGCGGGGTTACCCCTTTGTCGAGCGACCTGCTGCGCTCGCTGCTCTTCGATGACATTACCGAGCAGCGCTGGCAGGGGCTGGTGTTTTCGACGCTGCGTTCGCTGCTGCGCGCGCGCCTGATCGCCAAAATGCCGTGGAATTACGTCGACGCCACGAACCTGTCACCGCACGAGCGCCGGCAGTGGATCAAGATGGCGAAGAGCTTCGGCTACGAAGTGCACGCGGTGTTTTTCGATGTACCGCTTGAAGTGTGCATAGAGCGCAACAGGCGCCGCGAGCGCGTGGTCAGCGACGAGGTGATGAAGAAGATGGCCGAGCGTCTCCGCGCCCCCGACTTCAAGGAAGGCTTCTCGAAGATCACCGTAGTGCGGGTGAAGGGCGCACCACCATCGAAATTCCCGCCAGCGCCGGGGCCGGAGACCGAGCAGGAACCGGCGGAAGAGGGATAATTCCGCCGGTCTCAGAGGCTCGGCCCTTCGTTCCGTGACTTACAGCGAGTCGTAGACCAGCGCCACAAAGGTGTTCGGCTGGATGCTTCCTTTCCCCCAGGTGGCATCCAGATCCGCGGTGGGCTTCGCGGTGATGGCCTGCTGGACGGTGTTGCCCTGGGCCTTCAGCTTCTCCACGCGGTCGGCCACCGTTACCAGCATCTCGCGGTAAGCCTGCAGATCGTCCTTGTCGCCTTCGGCGCCATGTCCGGGAACGATCTGCGTATGATCGTCCGCCAGGGCCAGCACCTGGTCCACGCCGCGGATCATGCCGTTGATGGTGCCTCCGCTGCTGAGGTCGATGAGCGGATACATGCCGTTGAACCACAGATCGCCGGTGTGGATAACATTCCCCTTCACGAAGTGAACGAAGATATCGGAATCGGTGTGCGCATCGGGCGTGTACACCAGGTCGACCTGGTCGTTGTTGACCCACAGCGTTTCCGTATCCGGAAAAGTGTCCTGAGGCAGCGCCGCATCGGAGGCCGCCGTGAAGTGCACGTCGTAGACCTGCATGTACTGCGGCGAGGAGAGGCGGATGCGGGTGTTGGTCTGGGCCACGACCATGGCCCCCTGCAGATGCAGGGCAGCGTTGCCGCTGGTGTGATCGAAATGCCAGTGTGTGTTGACCAGCAGCTTCAGAGGATGCATATCCAGTTTGCCGAGGGCATTCAGCAGGTGGCGGGTGCCGGTGTCGATTCCGGAGTCGACGAGCAGCTTTCCGTCCGGCCCGATCTGGCAGACGATATTGCCGCCCACTCCCTGGAGGAGGAAGATGGTGTCGATCAGCTTCGTGGTTTTGATGGTCTCGGCGGCGGCAGCAGCGCGCAGCTGCTGGATGAGATCCGGGTTGGGCTGAACCGCCGGATTGGTGCTGGCCGGAGCAGGCGCCTGCGGCGCGGGAGTTTGCCCCTCGGAAGCAGGCGCGAGTACCGGCTGACCTGCCGGCGGATGCTGCGAGGAAGCTGGTCCCTCAGCCGCGGGGAGGGACTCCTGCGCCAGCCCGTTGTACCGCGCCAGCAGCAGGGCCGCCGTCGACAGCCCCGACTGCACCAGGAAATCGCGGCGTGTCCTCATAGAGTCGATTCGATGCCTAGAACAGCCCGGGCGGCAAATTGAGGCCACCCAGCATACCCTGCACACTGGACTTCAGAATCTCCTCCGCGCGCCGGCCAGCTTCGTTCACCGCCGCTGTTATCAGGTCCTCCAGCATCTCCACGTCCGGGTTCGGCCCGGCCAGGCTGGCGACCGCCGCGGGATCGATCGTCAGCTTCAGGACCTCTTTCTTCCCATTCATCGTTACGGTCACGGCGCCTCCGCCCGCAGAGGCCTCCACGACCGTCGAGGCCAGCTTCTGCTGCATCTGCTCCTGCATCTGCTTCGCCTGGCCCAGCATCTCCTGGAGTTTCAGAGGGTTTACCATCGGGTCCTCAATCATTGAGATTCAGTTGTTGTCCCTGAGGTCCAGCACGCTGCGGATCTCGGCCCGGAAAAGCTCCTGCGCCCGGCGCACCAGCGGATTTTCGAGCGCCTCCGCCTGCACACTGCCGGGGAGCGTCGCCGCCTTTGGAGTCGCGGCCTTCGCGGCCGATGCCCTGCCATTTTCCCCGGGCACAAAAGCGATCTTCCGCGTGGCGCCCACAGTGCGCATCGCTTTGCGGCAAATCGCCTCCGCTTCGGGAGAGACGATCAGTCCCAGCATGGTTTTGCGGACGGCCAGTTCCACCTGGATGGTGTCACCCTGCTGGCTCCATGCGCCCTGCAGGAGGAGGCTGGCTGCCGTTTCATGGCCTTCCTGAGCGAGCGCGGCGCACACCGCCTCGCGAACGCGGTCCAGATCCGGCGCATCCTCCTCAGCCAGAGCTACGGCTGCTGCCGCGACTGGAGAAAGAGGCTCGGCCAGGACCACAGCCTCGGCGGTGCTCGCCGGAAGCTCCGCCACAGCACGCCCCACGGATTCCGCCGGGGACAGAGCGCGAGGACCCGGACTGGCACTGCTCTCGCCCACCGTCTTCCTCTCGTGATCGGCCTCAAACGGCGATCGCCTGGGGGTGGCCGTTGGCGGCTCGGCCGAGGCGAGGGACCGAGCGGCCGGTTTCGCCGCAGCAGGACCGCGCTGCGCTCCCCCTGCACTACCGGACGCGGCACCCGCACTTCCGGGAGACGACATCTGGCTCAGCAGCTCCTCGACGGGCAGCAGGCGCTGCAGGTGGACCAGCTTCACGAGACCCAGCTCCAGATGAAAGCGCTGCTCCTGGCGGTAATTCAGATCGTCGAAGGTGCGCAGTATGACCTGCAGAAAACGCGTCAGGTCTTCTTCGGAGAAGAGCATGGCCGAGCGGGCTGCGCGCGCCCGCTCGTCGGCGGAGATCTGCAGCAGGTCGGAATGTTCGCCACCGATGCGGGCCATCAGCGTGTTGCGCAGATAGCGGACAAACTGCCGCGCCAGCGCCGCCGGGCTGTTGCCGGCATTGAGCAGCGTATTCAGCTCCGCAAGGACGGTGGCCGTCTGGCCCGCACTGATGGCTTCCATGAGCCGTTCGAAGACGGCATTGGGCACCGTGCCCATCAGCTCGCGAATCTGCTCGGCGACCAGATGGGGTTTGCCGCCAGCCAGGGGAGCCGAGGCGGTGGCCTGGTCCATAATCGACAACGCATCCCGCATGGAGCCATCGCCCGCTTCGGCCAGCAGAGAAAGCGCCGCGTCCTCGGCGTCGATCTCCTCCTGGACAGCGATGGAGCGGAGCTGCGCGAGGATGTCGTCGAACTTCACCGCGTGGAAGCTGAAGTGCTGGCAGCGGGAGCGGATGGTCTGGGGAACATCCTCGGGCTGCGTGGTCGCCATCATGAAGACGACGTGCTCCGGCGGCTCTTCGAGGGTTTTCAGCAGCGCGTTGAAGGCGGCATCGGTGATCTGATGCGCCTCGTCGAGGATCCAGATCTTGTACCTGTCCCGCGCCGGCCGGTAGCGCGCGGCCTCGCGCAGCTCGCGAATTTCGTCGATGCCGCGGTTGGTGGCGGCATCGATCTCCAGCACATCGACGGCGTTGCCGGCGCGGATTTCCTGGCAGGAGTCACACACCCCACAAGGCTCCGGGGTCGGGCGTTCCGGCTTGCCGACAGCCGTCCGGCAGTTGAGCGACATGGCCAGGATGCGGGCGATGGTCGTCTTGCCGATGCCGCGGTGGCCGGAAAAGATGTAGCCGTGGGCGATCCGCCCCTGCTCGAGCGCGTTGAGCAGCGTGCGCGTGACGTGCTCCTGCCCGGCAACGTCGGCAAAGCGCTGCGGGCGGTACTTCCGAGCCAGAACCTGATAAACCATCGAATGCTGATTGTATCCGCACAGGAGCGGCCGGCGCATCCGGCATCTCCCGGGGCAGAAGGTATCTGTGGGTAAGGTCGACCAGACGGCCGGAGAGGCGGCCATCGGGCGGAGGTTGCCCTCTCCGGCGGCCGGGTATCCTGAGACTACCATGCCCGATCCGCAAGAGCTTCTGCGTCCTGTGCAGACGTCGGTCGTGCGCCGTCTGCGTTTCAGTACCGATCGCGTGCTGCGCCGCCGGTTCCAGCTTACCGACGAGCCGGTGCGCTCCAATCTTCGCGCCGGTCTGCTGCTGGAAGTGCTCGACAAACTGGCCGAGGAGACGGCGCTGCGCTATGTGCGGCACTGGCATCCGGAGGCGCGGGTGGTGACCGCCGCGATGGATTCCATGCGCGTCCGCAGCGTGCCCGACGAGACACGGGACATGATCCTGCGCGCACGCGTGAACCTGGTCGGCCGGACCTCGATGGAGGTGGGCGTTCGGATCGAGCAGCCGGAGAGCGCCGAGGCTTCCGCGGGCAACGCTGTTTCCCACATTGCCTCCTGCTATTTCACGATGGTGGGCCGCATGCGGGAGGCGAACGGCGAGGAGCACAGCGTCCCTCTGCCGCCGCTCGACTGCCGCGGCAAGCTGGACTGCGACCGGGCCGGACGCGCCCGGGCCCGGCGCGAGGCGTACCGCCAGCACCTGAGCGCCGCCGAAGAGCCGCCCTCGCGCGAGGAGTACGATCTGCTGCGCCGCCTGCACGAGGCCCAGGAGCAGTCCGGCTTTTCCGGCCAGCTTGCCGGCCGCCTGGTCGCCGAGGGATGGGAGCGCACTTATCCCGAGCAGGAAAACGTGCCGCAGACGATCTTCGGCGGATATGTGGCGCACCGCGCTCTGATGTACGCGCATATCTGCTCGGAGATGGTGGCGAGCGACCGCGCGCTGCTGGTTTCCGTCGACCGCATCAACTTCTATCACCCGGTGCGGATGGGCGATAAGTTGCACTTCGTGAGCCGCGTGACCTATACCGGCAACACATCGATCGCCGTCGAGACGTCGATTACGCGCATCAGCCGGGACCGCACCAGCACCGCGCTGAGCAATGTCTGCACCTTCACTTTCGCCAATGTGGATGCGAACCTGTGCCGGCTGCCCGTCCCGCAGATCTACCCCACCACCTATGCCGAAGACGCGCGCTATCTGGCCGCGTATCGGCGCCGTAAGGCGCACCTGGCGATCAGGGCGCCGGCAGGCGCGCGGCAGAGTGAGTCACGGTAAACACCCCATATTATGATGGTTCGCCATGAGCAAAAAAGTTCGCTGGGGAGTTCTGTCTACCGCCAACATTGGCCTGAAAAAAGTCATTCCCGGAATGCAGCGGGGCGAGCTGACTACTGTCGCCGCCATCGCCTCGCGCGATCTGTCCAGAGCAAAAGAGGCCTCAGCCGCGCTGAAGATCCCCACGGCCTACGGCTCCTATGAAGAGATTCTTGCCGACCCGAATATCGATGCGATCTACAATCCACTGCCGAATCAGCTGCACGTGCCATGGACGAAACGCGCCGCCGAAGCGGGCAAGCACGTGCTGTGCGAAAAGCCGCTCAGCCTCACCGTCGCCGAAGCCGAATCGCTCCTCGAAGTGCGCGCCCGCACCGGAGTGCTGATCGGCGAGGCGTTCATGATCCGCACCCATCCCCAGTGGCTGCGGATGCGCGAACTGATCCGTGAAGGGCGCATCGGCGAGCTGCGGTCGGTCTTCGCCTTCTTCAGCTACTTCAACGACGACCCGGCGAATATCCGCAACCAGCCGGAGTGCGGCGGCGGAGCGCTCTACGACATCGGGTGCTACTGTATCCAGGCAGCCCGCTATGCTTTCGGGCAGGAGCCGGCGCGGGTGGCCGGGCTGGTCGACCGCGATCCGCAGATGCGCACGGACCGCCTCACCTCCGCGCTGATGGATTTCCCGGCGGGTCAGGCGATTTTCACCTGCAGCACCCAGCTTGTGCCCTGCCAGCGCGTGCAGTTCTTCGGAACGAAGGGCCGGATCGAAATCGAGATTCCCTTCAACGCGCCGCCCGACAGGCCGACGCGGCTCTTTGTGGATGACGGAAGCGATCTCTTCGGCGGCAGCATCGCCACCGAGACCTTTCCGGTCGTGGACCAGTACACGCTGCAGGGCGATGCCTTCTCGCGGGCCATTCTCGAAGGCACGCCGGTGCCCGTCTCTCTCGAAGAAGGAATTGCCAATATGCGGGTGATTGAGGCGATCTTCGCCTCTGCCGACTCAGGGCAGTGGGTGAGCCTGCGCCGCTGAACGGCTTCAGCGGCGGTCAGGATGCGCGCGCGCATGCCTGTCATGCGTTGCAACGAAGCTCCGCAATGATTGCGGCGGCCCGGCGCTGCCGGCCTGTACCGGGGCAGCCGTTGGATCGCCGCGCGTTATACGGTGATGACCACTTTCCCCACCTGGGCATTCGATTCGAGGTAGCGGTAGGCCTCTACGGCCTGCGTCAGAGGGAAAGCCTTCGCGATCTTCGGGCGGAAGCGGCCATCCGCCAGGCGTTCGCAAATATAGTTCCTTGCCTCATCGAGCACGGACGGGTTGTTGCGGAACTCCATCAGCGAGTACCCGCGCATGCTGAGGCCCCTGCGCATGGCGGCGAGCATGGGAAAGGGCGTGGGCTGCATGGAGAGGCCCCCGTATTCGAAGAGAATGCCGCCGGCAGCGGCGGCTTCGGCCAGCTTCTCCACGTACGGGCCGGCAACCGGATCGAAGATGAGCCGCGCTCCGTTGCCCCCGGTTATTTCGCTCACCCGGGCAGGCAGGTCCTCTTCCTCGGTGGCAATGACGTGGCTGGCGCCCAGATCGAGCAGATCTTTGCGCTTTTTGCTGGTGCGCGTCGCGGCAATGGCGATGGCACCGGCATCCTTTACGATCTGGATCGCGGCCAGACCAACGCTGCTGGAAGCCGCGGGAATCACGACCGCGTCGCCAGCCGCGACATGACCGTAGTGAACCAGCGCGCCCCAGGCCGTCATGTACTGCATCCAGATGGCCGCGCCTTCCTCGGGCGAAAGGCCGGGCGGATACTCGCCCAGCGCCGAGGCCGGCACCACCGCCTGCTCGCCGAGCGCACCGTACTGGTTCATGGAATATCCCGGAACCGTGGCGACCTGTTTGCCAACCCAGCTCTTGTCCACGCCGGGACCGACCGCCTCGACTACCCCGGCGGCCTCATAGCCGATGCGGGACGGCAGCTTCGGCTGTTCGAAGTAGAAGCCGCGCATATACAGCGCCTCCGCGCGATTCAGGCCCACGGCCTGCACGCGCAGCCGGACTTCGTTCGCGCCCGGCTGCTCTGCCGGCGCATCTTCGAGCTTCAGAACCTCAGGCCCGCCCTTCTCATAGAACCGTACAATCTTCGGCATCTTCGCCTCCATTGCCTCCTTTCGATGATCCGGCGCCGGAAAGGACTCGGGGGAAGACTTGGCGGTGCGGCGCGGTTTATCATGGGCATCCTCGCGATCCGAGTCGACCTATGTCCAGGCAGCACCCGCTTTCCGTCCGACGCCAGGGCCGCCGCGATTTTCTGAAGGCCGGCAGCGTGCTGGCTGCGGGGCTGGCCGCCGGTGGCGCTTTCCCGCTCCGCGCGGATGCCCCGGCAATCGGCCAGTCGCCCGGCACCAGGAAAATGGCTGCTCTCCTGCGCCAGATCTGGGAGCAGAGCGACTGGAAGGCCGATCCGAATAAACCGGCGGAGCGCGTGGGTTATTACCGCACGCTGCTCAGGGGAACCCTCAGCCCGGAGCAGGAGTTCGCCGTTCGACTCGAGCTGGGCAAGGAACTGCTGCGCTCCGGCGAGAGCGACCAGGCGCTCCAGACCTTCGAATCGCTGGCGCAGAGCTGCCGCGAGCGAGGCATCCGGCTGCCGCCCGCGGTGGACCGCGACCTGCAGCACTCGATCGCCATTGCCTATCTCCGGCTTGGCGAGCAGGAGAACTGCGCCAGCATGCACGGGCAGAAATCCTGCATCTTTCCCATTCACGGATCCGGCATCCACTCCCGCACGCGCGGCGCCGAGGGTGCGCGAAGGGCCTTTACCGCCCTGCTGGAGCAGGACCCGCACGACGAGACCTCGCGCTGGCTGCTGAACATCGCCTGCATGCAGCTCGGCCAGTATCCGCAGGGCGTTCCGGCACGGTGGCTGATCACAGAGGAGCGATTCCAGTCCGAGTACGACATTGGAGATTTCCTCGATGTTGCGCCACAGGCCGGCGTCGCCTCCGTGGGTCATGCCGGCGGAGTGATTCTTGAGGACTTTGACCGCGACGGCTATCTCGATCTGATGATTTCTTCGTCGTTCCCAACAGAACAGCTCCGCTACTTTCACAACAACGCCGATGGCACTTTTACGGAACGCACCCGTGAGGCCGGGCTCATTGGCGAAACCGGCGGGCTGAACATCGTGCAGGGGGACTACAACAACGACGGCTATCCCGATGTGCTGGTGCTGCGCGGCGGCTGGCTGGGCAGGTTCGGCAACTATCCCATGTCGCTGCTCCGCAACAACGGCAACGGCACCTTTGACGATGTGACGGAAGCAGCGGGCCTGCTCTCGATGCATCCCACGCAAACTGCCGCATGGGCTGACTATGACAACGATGGCTGGCTGGATCTGTTTGTTGGCGTCGAATCGACGCCGGGCAATCCGCATCGCTCGCAGCTCTTCCACAATAATGGCGACGGCACGTTCACGGAAGTCGCGGTGCCCAACGGCATGGACGATCTGGGATTCGTAAAGGGAGTGGCCTGGGGCGACTTCAACAACGACGGCCTGCCGGATCTGTACGTCTCGGTGATGGACGGATCGAACCGGCTTTTTCGCAACGACGGCCCGCGCGATGCGAAGAATCCGCGGCTGGATCAGTGGAAGTTCACCGAGATCGGCCGCGAGGCCGGAGTGACGGAGCCGCTCAGCAGCTTCGCCACATGGTTTTTCGATTACGACAACGACGGGTGGCCGGATATCTTTGTCGCCGGCTACTCCGCCGATTCGATGGATGACGTGGCCGACTTCGAAATCGGCTATCCCTCGCACTGCGAGCAGCCCCGGCTCTACCACAACAACCGCGACGGCACCTTCACCGACGTGACGAAGGAGGTCCGCCTCAACCGGGCCGTGCTGCCGATGGGGGCCGGCTTCGGCGACCTGAACAATGATGGCTGGCTCGACATCTATCTCGGCACCGGCGAGCCTCCTTATGAGTGTCTGATTCCCAACAGGATGTTTCTCAACCACGAGGGCCGCGCGTTTCTGGACGTGACCACTTCGGGCGGATTCGGACACCTCCAGAAAGGTCACGGCATCGCCTTCGGCGACATCGAGAACAACGGCAATGAGGACGTCTTCGAGGTGATGGGCGGCCAACTTCCCGGCGATACGTATCAATGCGTCCTCTACCGCAACCCCGGGCACGGCAATCACTGGATCACGCTGGACCTGGAGGGCGTCCGCACCAACCGCGCCGCCTTTGGCGCCCGCATTGCTGTGACGTTCCGGGACCAGGACGTGCAGCGCCACGTTTACCGCACCGTTGGCTACGGCTCCAGCTTCGGAGGCAATCCCCTGCGCCAGCACATCGGGATCGGCAGGGCGGAACGAGTAGAAAGGGTCGAGATTTTCTGGCCGGTTTCCAGGACCACGCAGGTCTTCACGGACCTGCCGATCGGCCGCATATTTCGTATCAGGGAAGGGGCCTCGAAAGCGGCCGCGGTCAGCCTCCGCACCTTCGCCTTCGATACCATCCCCATGGAGAAGGACAGTATGGGGATGCAGCATTAACACGGCTATTCGCTGCGATCTGTAATCTCATGATTGAGGCGTCTGCGCCCGGCGGGATCGCGCCTCACGTCCGCCCGCAAATCGAGTCCAATCCTTACCGTGGTACGGCATCTAATAGCTATTCGATGAAAACTCTGGAATCCGGCGCCCGCATCCCTCCAGCCGCAGGAGACGCGGCTGCTCCCATCCTGTCGCTCCAGTCCGTGACAAAGGACCACAACACCGAAACCGAGCCGGTTCGCGCTCTGAGCAACGTCTCGCTCGCGGTCGAAGCGGGCAGATTCGTCGCGCTGGTCGGGCGCAGCGGATGCGGCAAGTCCACGCTGCTGCACCTGGCAGGAGCCATGGACTTTCCCACCAGCGGCCACGTGATCCTGGACGGCATTGCCACCGACAGTCTGAATGAAACCGGCCTTACGCATCTGCGCCGCGAGAAGGTCGGCTTCATCTTTCAGTCCTTTCAGCTGCTGCACACGCTGAGCGTCGCGGAAAATGTGGAGCTTCCCCTGCTGCTGGCAGGCAATGCGCGTCCACGAAGGCAGGCACTGGAAAGGCTCGCGGCTGTCGGGCTGGCGGACCTCTCGGATCGCATGCCGCATCAGCTCTCCGGCGGGCAGATGCAGCGGGTCGCCATTGCCCGCGCACTGGTCCATTCGCCGCGCATCCTGCTTGCCGATGAGCCTACCGGGAATCTGGACAGCACCACCGGCAACGCGATCCTCGAACTGCTGCGGCGGATTTCCCTGGAGCAGCAGACGACGATCCTGATGGCAACCCACAGCGCCGAATTCAGCTCGTTCGTCGATGCGGTGGTGCGCATGCGCGACGGCCGTATCGAGGGGGTCCTTCGTTGCTGATAGCCTGGACTGCCCTGTTCTTCCGGCTGATTGTCCGGCCCATGCTGCGGGAGAAGGGCAGGTCACTGCTCGTCCTCTTTGCGGTCGCGCTGGGGGTCGCGGTGGTGCTGGCCATCGATCTCTCCGGCAATGCGGCGGCCGGGTCGTTTCACTCTTCGATGCAGACGCTGACCGGCGATAACGACCTCGAAGTCACAGCGGCGGGAGGCGTTCCGGAGAGCATCGTCGGCCAGCTGGACCGGCTCCCCTGGCCGCTGCGCGTGGCCCCGCGCATCGAGGACCACGCCACCGTGCTGCCCAGCGGAAAAACCGTGCCCCTGATCGGCATCGACTTCGTTGCGGAAGCGAACAGCCACAGCGGACAGCGGCAGATGGCCGAAGATCCCGGCACCTTCAACTTCATTAACGATCCGGACGCCATCTGGACTACGCGTTCGCTCTGCCCTCACGTCGGATGCAGGATCACGCTGCTCATCAACGACCAGAATCGCGACTACACCGTGCGCGGCCTGATCCCCGCCGCGGCGCAGGTGAGCGGTGACGCAGTGGTAATGGACATCGGGGCCGCGCAGCAGGCCACCGGCAAAACGGGCCGTGTCGACAGGATTCTCATCAAAGTGCCGGAGAAGCCCGGCTTCGACTATTGGCAGCAGAAGCTGCGCGCAGTGCTGCCGAGCGGGGTGCAGCTCAATCCGCAGGGCAGCGAAACCGCGGCCAATCGCCGCATGCTGGCCGCCTTCCGCTGGAATCTTCGCGTGCTGAGTTACATTGCGCTGCTGGTTGGGGCCTTCCTCATCTACAACGCCGTCTCGGTTTCGGTGGTCCGCCGCCGCGCCGATATCGGGACGGTGCGGGCACTCGGCGCCAGCCGCCGCGCGGTGCTGCTTGCCTTTGTCGCGGAGGCGGCGATCTTCGGCGTCGCCGGCTCGCTGCTGGCGTTGCCCCTGGGCCGCGTGCTCGCCGACGGAGCCGTTCGCCTGCTCTCGACCACGGTGAACGCCCTCTACATCACCAGCCGCCCCGGCGCTCTGGCGTTCTCAGCCGGGAGCGTGGTGCTGGCGTTCATTGTTGGGATTGGTGTTGCGGTCGCCTCTGCGCTGGCGCCTGCGCGCGAAGCGGCTCTGGTGCCGCCCACGGAGGCCATGGCTCGCGGGCGCCGCGAGTACGAGATTCGTGTCGCGCGCTGGCGCGATCTGCTTCTCGCCGCCTTCCTGACGGTTGCCGCGGGCTTCGCGTCGCGCGTTCCCGCGATCGACGGCAAGCCCGTCTTTGGCTATGTGTCGGCCCTGCTGCTGGTAGCAGCATCCGCGCTGGCGATTCCCGCACTGGTTTCGGCGCTCACCAGGATTGCTTCGGCGCTACTGGAAAAGCTACTCGGCGTGGAAGCGCTGCTGGCTTCCCGCAGCCTCGCGGGATCGCTGCGGCGAACCTCGGTGCTGGTGGCGGCCCTTTCCACGGCCATTGCCATGATGACTTCGGTCGGCATCATGGTGGGCAGCTTTCGCCAGACGGTGCTGACCTGGATGGAGACGCAGCTTCCCGCCGATCTGTATCTGCGGCCGGCCGGAGCGCCGGGCGGCGACCGGCATCCGACCATCGAGGCCGGGCTGGCGGATCGCATCGCCCAACTGCCGGGCGTGGCAGAGGTGACCCGTCTGCGCGATTATCCCATCGAGTACCAGGGCTTGCCCGCCACTCTGGCCTCGGTGGATGCGGATCCTGCCCGTGAGCACGAGACCTCGGAATTCTTCTCCGGCCGGCCGCTCTCCGAAGTCATGAAGGAACTGGCTGCCGGCAATAATGCCGTCGTCAGCGAGCCCTTTGCCAACAAGCACCACGTCCGCGCGGGCGATGTGCTCACGCTGCCGCTGGGGACCGGAAGCGTAAAGTTCCGCATTGTGGATATCTTTTACGATTACGGTAACGAGGGCGGTTACATTCTGCTCGCCCGCCCCGTGATGCTGCGCTATCTGCCCGACAAAGCGGCTTCGAATCTGGCCGTCTATCTGGCTCCGGGAGCGGACCTCGAAACGGTCCGCAATGAGATCGGGAAAGCCGCGGCCAACAGCGATGTGCTGATCTTCTCGAATGGCGAGATTCGCCGCCAGGGCATGCGCACCTTCGACCAGACCTTCGCCATTACCTATGCGCTGGAAGCCGTGGCCATCATGGTGGCCGTCCTCGGCATCGCCGGCGCGCTGATTTCCATCGTCATCGACCGGCGCCGCGAATTTGGACTGCTGCGCTTTCTGGGCGCTGCCGGAGCGCAGATCCGGAAACTCATCCTTGTGGAAGCCGGCCTGATCGGAATCCTCGCCAATATCGCCGGTCTGACGCTCGGATATTTTCTCTCGCTGCTTCTCATCTACGTGATCAACAAGCAGTCGTTCGGCTGGACGATCCAGTTCCACTGGCCGGTCGCAATCCTGATTGGTGCTCTGAGCCTCGTCTATCTGTCCACCGTGCTTGCGGGGCTCTATCCTGCCTCCATCGCGAGGCACCTCAACCCCATCGAGGTGGTGCATGAAGAGTAGACTGGCCTTTCTGCTCATCCTGCTGCTGGCCGCCACCGGCGGGGCAGCCGACTACCAGCCGGCGCTGCCCGGCTACCACTACGATTTTCCGCGCGGCTACTTCAGTCATCCGAATTATCAGACCGAGTGGTGGTACTACACCGGGAATGTCCAGTCGGCGGATGGGCACCGCTTCGGCTTTGAGCTGACCTTCTTCCGGCAGGGAGTTTCGCGCACGCCAGCTTCCTCTCCCTGGTATGTGCATGACCTCTATATGGCGCACCTCGCGCTGAGCGATCTCAGTGGCCAGCACTACTACCACACCGAACGCATCAACCGCGCGGGACCGGGGATCGCCGGCATCGATGCAGCGCGCGGCCTCATCTGGAACGGCAACTGGAGCCTGCATATCGGCGATCACGGCCAGCAGATCACCGGAGTTGCGGGGGACTTCGGCATCGGTTTCAGCCTGACGCCCCAAAAACCCGTGGTCATCCAGGGACAGAACGGAATCAGCCAGAAAGCCGAAGGCGCCGGGCACGCTTCCCACTACTTCTCTCTCACGCGGCTGCTTACCTCCGGAGCCATCGAGATCGGCGGCACGAAGTATCAGGTGGAAGGGACCTCGTGGATGGATCACGAATTCTTCACGGGATCCATGGCCGGTGATGAAAGTGGGTGGGACTGGATCGGCGTCCAGTTCAGCGACAACACCGAACTCATGCTGTATCGCATGCGGCACAAGGACGGCAGCGTCGATCCCTTCTCATCCGGCAGCTATGTCGATGCGCTGGGCAAATCCCGGTTTCTCACCGAGCGCGATTTCACCATGTCTCCGGCGGGTGACGCCTGGACCAGCCCTCAGACGCACGGAGAATACCCGCTGCGATGGCAGGTCTCCATTCCCTCGCTCGGGATGCGGTTCGAAATCACCACTCCGCTTCGCGACCAGGAACTGACGAGCACCCTCGGCCCCAGTTACTGGGAAGGGGCCGTTGATGTCAGAGGCCAGGAGGGCAGCCATGCTCTGCGCGGCGTCGGCTATCTGGAGATGACCGGCTATGCCCAAGCCAATGGGAGCGACAGGCTGCCGTAACACGCGCATGAACGCGCGGAGTTTCGGATTATCATCTTCGCAGGTGCAACGATTCGCGCCGCGCAGCAGTCTAAGCGGTGAGCAATCAACAGCAGTGGTGCGACTCGCGGTAAATCGCGATTCACCCTGAGTACGAAGTGGGTCACATGGAAATCATTCGAGCACGATCGATAACGCCGCGCACTGTCGCCGCGGCTGTGGTCCTTCTCATGTCCTGCCTGCCCGCGTTTGCTTCGCTGGGCGGCAATGTGGCATCCATCGATGCCGATCGGGCACACATGCGAGCCAGCCTCGAGGTGGCGCACAGCGGCACCTGCGACATCCATCGGATCCAGTCCCCCATCGGCACGGTGGTGAAAGAGTTCGTCTCCTCGGCAGGACGAGTTTTTGCCGTGACGTGGCATGGCCCCTTCGTGCCCGATCTGCAGCAGATCCTCGGCCCATCCTATTTTCAGCAGTACTCCGAAGCGCTCCAGGCTCGGGAGCATCACTACGGGCACCGGTCGCTGAACCTCCAGCTGCCCGGGCTGGTGGTGCAGACCGGAGGACATATGCGGGATTATTTTGGCCGAGCCTACATCCCTGACATGGTGCCTCAGGGTGTCAGGGCGAATGAGATCCAGTAATTACATGGAGCGACCTGTGCGCAAGCTTTTTCTCTCGATTCTGCTGACGAGTCTGGGGCTCGCTGCCGGTTGCGGCGGCAGCAGCAGCAGCACTTCCAAAACCACCGGCACGGGGACGAGCCCGACCGACTCGAACGTGATGAGCATTACCGTCGACGGCGGCCCCACAGCCAATCTGCAGGGCGGTTCGCTGTACGCCAACGCGGCCTTCGCCTCGGCAACCATCTGCGCGCCCGGGAGCACCTCCAACTGCGTCACGGTGGATCACCTACTGGTCGACACCGGCTCCTATGGTCTGCGCGTGCTCGAGTCCGCGGTGGGGTCGTTGGGCCTTCCCGCCGTGAACGCGTCGAACGGCTCCCCGGCCTATAACTGCGTTTCCTTTGTGGATGGCTCCTACCTCTGGGGTCCGGTGGAGCAGGCCGACGTCACGCTGGGAGGAGAGACCGCAAGTAAAGTTCCGATTCAGGTCATCAGCAGCTCGACCACCGGTATCCCCACAAGCTGCTCCAACGGCAGCACCAGCAACCAGAACACGCAGGCGAGCCTCGGAGCGAACGGCGTTCTCGGCGTCGGGTTCGAACCCACGGACTGCACCTTTGCAGGCACGAACTACTGCATTCCTTCCCCGGGCAGCACTACTCCTCCTCCCATTTACTACACATGCTCCGGCAGCTCGTGCAGCGCCGAGTTTATCGCCGCAACAAACCAGGTAACCAACCCGGTGGTCATGCTGCCCAGCGACAACAATGGCGTTATCGTTGAGTTGCCGGCTGTCTCGGGCGGTGGCGCGGCTACCCTGACCGGCTCTCTCATTTTCGGCATCGGAACCGAGTCGAACAATCAGCTGGCCAGCAGCACCACCGTCTTTACCGTGACCTGCGACGACTTCACGACCATCTTCCAGGGGCAAACTTACGGGATCACGGATCCGACCACCTGCTCGGGCCCTGGCAGCTTTATCGACAGCGGCTCCAACGGGCTCTTCTTTCCCAATGCCGCCAATATCCCCGTCTGTCCGACCAGTACTTCGGTTGGGGATCTCTCCTCTTTCTACTGCCCCAGCTCGACCCAGAACTTCACGGCCACGAACCAGGGCGCAGGCGGGACATCGAAGACCACCAGCTTCAGCGTCGGGAACGCCGAGAGCATCTTTACCAGTCCGGCTACCGGCTCGGATGCCGCCCTCAGCACCCTCGCGGGGCCGAATCCTTCCGGTGTGGGATTCGACTGGGGACTTCCCTTTTTCTACGGCGTGAATGTCTACAACGCGATCGATGGGCGGACGATGCCCTCGGGCGCGCCGCCGGGCCCGTGGTGGGCCTACTGAGGGCGCCCTGTCTTTCGGAGGCTCTCGGGAAGGAGCCGGTTATTCGAGCCGGAAGCTGTATTCCTCAATCACCGGATTGGTGAGCACTTCGCGGGCAATGCGTTCCACCTCCGCCTGGGCATCGGCCTGGGGCATGCCGTCTTCCAGCGTCAGCTCGAAATGTTTGCCCTGCCGAACGTCCGTCACACCCTGATAGCGCATCTTACGCAGCGCATTGTGAATGGCCTGGCCCTGCGGATCGAGGACGGTTTTCTTCAGCGTGACGTAGACATGAGCCTTCATTGTGACCGATTATAAATCCAGGTCCTTCCCGCACCGGTGCGAGGCAGTCCCCACTACCGGTTGATGAGGCACTGATTCCATTATGATTAATTATCTTGAATTGCCTGTCGGCGACAAGGCTCCCGAAGTCTTCAACGTCGTAATCGAGATCCCGGCCGAGGGTATCAACAAATACGAGTACGACAAGCAGCTCCACGTCTTCCGGCTGGACCGGAATCTCTACTCGCCCGTTCATTATCCCGGCGACTATGGCTTTGTTCCCTCCACGCTCAGCGACGACGGCGACCCCCTCGATGTGCTGGTGCTGGTGGATGCGCCCAGCTTTCCGGGCTGCGTGATGCAGGTGCGCCCCATCGGACTGCTGGAGATGCTCGACCAGGGCGTTCTCGACGAAAAGGTGCTGGCGGTGGGACGTAAGAATCCCCGCTATACCGATGTGTGGAACTACTCGGAAATCTACCCGCACATGCTGAAGGAGATCACGCACTTCTTCTCCATCTACAAGGACCTCGAAGGCAAGCGCGTGGAGATCAAGGGATGGCATGACGCCGCCGTCGCCCGCGACCGGGTGATGTATGCGGCACGCAACTTCATCGCGGCCCGCGACAGGAAGCTTATCGAGGCGGCGGGCGTCCAGGAGTAAATCGATCCTCAGCCGCCGGTGCCGGATGCGCTGCCCGGCGGCTTGTGCGTGGACTTTTTCTCTCGCGCGAAGCGCTCGTGGACGATGCGGACCGTGGGCTCCACTCCGCCGAAGACCGTCGCCTGGTCGCCCGCGATCTTTCCGGCCTCGCAATGCAGCAGCAGGCCGGCACTGCTCTTCGTGCAGGCCTGCTGCGTGAGCAGCACCACGCTGGCCTGGCTGCGCTCCGCGGCGGCGCGGTAGCGGAACCACGTCGCCAGCGGCACGCGCAGCGCGTATTTGGGCGCAATGCTGCCCATGTCCAGCACCACCGCGCTGAAGCCTCCGCCCTGCAGCAGCAGATCCGCGGCGCGCAGCGCCTGATCGAGCCGCTGCCACGGCTTTCGGGCGCGAATCGGGCGGCCAGGCCTGGGCAGCGGCACTTCGACGGCGATGACTTCCCTTCTCTGTTCCCGCACGCGAGGCTGCGGCTCCGCACAGCGCGGAGCAAAGGGACGCTGCGTCTCTTCGTGCGGCTGTGGGTGTGGCTGTGGCCCGGCGCCCCTTGCGCTTTTCGCCGGCTCTGCAGGGATCTGGCCTGTTTCCTGAGCGAAACCTGGAAGCGGGAGCTGCTGCGGCTCGACACCGCAGCGCACCCACAGCAGCCGGTCGAGATCCACACCCAGGCCCGCGGCCGATTCGGGGTCGAGAGCATCGGAAGCGTCGATCCAGGCGCAGACGCGGCCGGCACGGGTAAGGCCCGCAACAAAGGAGAGCGCCACCGAGGTGCGCCCGGAGCATTCCGGCCCGCTCAGTTCGCTGATGGCCCCCAGGGGAAGCCCGCCGCCGAGCAGATCATCCACCGCCGCAATGCCGGTCGGCGCTGTGGAACGGATCACCCGGGGCGCAGGGGTCAGCGCCGAAGGGATGCGACCCGCAAGAGCAGCTTCGATCTGGAGACGCAGCAGGTGGGCCGAGGACATACCGCTACCACTTTCGCTTTATTTTCGCCCTTCCGGGGAGCCGGCGCAACCCGCTTCCGGCGCCTGGAACAGCAGCCGTGGAGAGGCCGGATTCCCATTGACTTGCGCGCCAGGACTGCCCGCCCCGGCGCGATTCCGGCGGCAAATGCTATAGCATCGCTCCAGTGCTCACCCTCGAAACTCCGGTCCAGTTCGCCAAAGGCATCGGCCCCGCCATCGCCAAAACCCTTGCAGAAAAGAACATCGCCACCGTCGAGGATCTGCTGCTGCACCTGCCTTTCCGCTATGAAGACCGCCTGAATCCACGCGCCCTCAGCGAACTCAAGCCCGGCGAGATGGCCAGCGTCATCGCCGAAGTGCGCGGCGCGGCCCTGCTCCGCACCCGCAAAATGCCCATCTTTGAGATGACCGTCGGCCAGGGAATCTCTTCCATGAAGTGCCTCTGGTTCCACGGCACCTGGCTCAGGGACAAGTTCCAGCCAGGCCAGATGGTGGCCCTCTTCGGCAAGATCGAACCGTCGCGTTCGGGCCGTGGATTCAAGATGATGCAGCCGCAGATTGAAGTTCTGCCTGATGGTCACGATGACGCCATGGACCGGCTGCTGGAGGTGGGCCGCATCACCCCTGTCTACGAATCGCTGAGCGGCAGCCGCCTGGCTTCGCGCTGGATCCGGCGCATCCTCTGGAACCTCCTCGAAGAGATGAAGGGCACCATCCCGGAAACCCTGCCGGCCGCACTCCTTGCCCGGCTGAACCTTCCCGGCCGCGAACAAGCCCTGCGGACCGTACACTTCCCTGCCGCCGGCACCCCCATGTCGCAGTTGCAGGCTGCAGCCACCGCTGCCCACCGCCGCCTCATCTTCGAGGAGCTGTTCTACCTGGAACTCGGCCTCGAGGTGAAGCGCAGAAAATTCCAGGAGAAAACCGGCGTCGCCTTCACAACCAGCGAAAAGGTCCGGGCCGCATTGCGGGAGATCCTGCCCTTTCATCCGACCTCGGCGCAGAAGCGAGCGCTGGGCGAAATCGCTGCCGATATGCGCCGTCCCGTCCCCATGCGCCGTCTGCTGCAGGGCGATGTCGGCTCCGGCAAAACCATCGTTGCGCTCCAGGCCATGCTCATCGCCATTGAGAACGGCTACCAGGCCGCCCTAATGGCGCCCACCGAAATCCTCGCCACCCAGCATTACCTCTCGGCACGGCGCGTGCTGGAGAAATCGTCGCGGCACTACCGCATCACCCTGCTCACCGGCTCGCTGGAAGAAGATGTGAAGCGGCTCCGCCGGCGGCAGATCGACGACGGCGAGACGGACCTGGTGATCGGCACCCATGCGCTGATCGAAGAGAAGGTCGAGTTCGCCAGGCTCGGGCTGGTCGTGGTTGACGAACAGCATCGCTTCGGTGTGCTGCAGCGCTTCCGGCTGATGAAGAAGGATGGCGCCGAGCCGGACGTGCTGGTGATGACGGCTACGCCCATCCCCCGCACTCTGGCGCTCTCGCTTTATGGCGATCTCGACCTCAGCGTGCTCGACGAGCTGCCCCCTGGGCGCACGCCCATCGTCACGCGCCAGGTGCCCGACCAGCGCTCGGATGAGGTGTGGGGCTTTGTCCGCGGCCAGGTCGCGCGAGGCCATCAGGCGTACGTGGTCTATCCCGTGATCGAAGGCCCGAAGGACGATCAGCCGGAGCTGGATTTTGCCGAGCCGGAGACGGAGGATGAATCCGCCAAAACGGCGAAGAAGTCCGCCAGGAAGAGCAAGACCGATTCGCTCTTCGCGAAGGTCTCCTCCCGGCTGCAGCTCAAGTCCGCCACCGACATGTACGAACGCCTGCGCGCGCAGGAACTCTCCGGCCTGCGCGTGGGACTGCTGCATGGCCGGCTCAGCGCCGATGACAAGGAAGTGGTGATGCGCCGCTTCCAGCGCGGCGAAATCGATGTGCTGATCGCAACGACCGTAATCGAAGTCGGCGTCGATGTGCCGAACGCGACGGTGATGGTCATCGAGCACGCGGAGCGCTTCGGCCTGGCTCAGCTCCACCAGCTGCGCGGGCGCGTCGGGCGAGGCGCGGCAAAGTCGTATTGCATCCTGATGCCCGGCGGCAAGCTTTCTCCGCTTGCCGAGGAGCGGCTGGTGGCCATGGTGCGCACCCAGGATGGCTTCGAACTGGCCGAACTGGATCTCCAGTTGCGCGGCCCCGGCGAGTTCTTCGGAACCCGCCAGGCGGGCCTGCCGGATTTCCGCGTCGCGAATCTGGTGCGCGACGGGGCGCTGCTGGAGCTGGCAAAAGAGGAGTCCGCTCGCTTCGTGAAGAAGGCCGGCGAGGAAGCTACGCCCGAAGAGAAGGCGCGGGTCTGGTCGAGGCTGAAGGAAGCCTGGCAACGGCGCTACGGCCTGGCCGAGGCTGGCTGAAACTTCCCGCGCCGTATCCGCGTTCCACCCCGGAATCGCGCACTCGGTCGCAGACTGCATTTCGAAAGGCGCTTTGCTCCTGCGAGACGCTGCGGATTACCATTGGCGTGCCTCAGAGCCCCGAGTTCCCCAGGAGAGAAGATGACGAGGATCCTTCAGCAGATTGAGCATATCGTCGTGGTCATGATGGAAAACAGGTCGTTCGACAACATGGCCGGATGGCTGTACGGGCCAGGGACGCAACCCCCTGCGCAGTTCCTTCCCGCCTCCAGTGCAAAGACCTTTAACGGCCTGCATGCGGGGCTGTTCAATCCGGCCAGCGAATTGTATTTCACAGGCCAGTCGCAGGAGACGTATCCGGTGTTTGACAAGGCAGCGGCATTCAATATGCCCGACCCGAATCCCAATGAGGATTTCCCGAACGTCAACCTGCAGCTCTACGGCCCGGAAGCGCCGAACCAGAATCCCATGTGGCCGAATCTCGGATTCGCGACGAATTACAAGCTGGTGACGGGCAGCAACATCCCCGTCGAGATCATGGAGCCCTTCAGCCCCGCTCAGGTCCCGGTGCTTTCGGCGCTGGCGCGGAATTTCGCCGTCTCCGATGCCTGGTTCAGCTCGGTTCCCAGCGAAACCTGGCCCAACCGCTGCTTCTTCCACAGCGGAACGTCGAACGGCAACGTGGTGAACGGCGCCTATCCCAATCCTTTCGACTGGGATGTACGCACAATCTTTAATGTGCTCGAAGACCTCGGCATCAGCTGGCGGGTGTACAGCGATACGCTGGTTGCGCCCGCCCTCACCTGGGTGATGTTCCCGCAGCTGTGGGGTTTTGGCCTCGACCGCTTCGGGCATTTCAGCGACTTCAGGGAAGCCTGCGCCAAAGGAACACTGCCCCGCTACACCTTCCTCGAACCCAGTTTCCTCGACAACCCTAACGACGATCACCCGCCGCATGATATTCGCGCCGGGGAGCAGTTTCTGCTCGATATCTGGCAGGCCGTGAGCCGCTCGCCGCTCTGGGAGAAGACCCTGCTCTTTATCACCTACGACGAGCACGGCGGTACCTACGACCACGTGATGCCGCCCTGGAATGCCGCCTGCCCGGATGCAAAGAGCAATCCCGGACAGCAGGGCTTCACCTTCAATCGCTTCGGCGTTCGCGTTCCAGCGATCGCTGTCTCGCCGTGGATTCAGGCCGGAACAGTGTTTCGCTCGCCCATCGGCGTCCCCTGCGATCACACCTCGATGCTGGCCACTCTGCGCGACTGGCTTGAGATTCCCGCCGACAAGATGCTGTCGAGCGCCCGGATCGCGGCGGCGCCCACACTCGCTCAGGTTGTCACGCTCGAAGAGCCGAGAACCGATCTGCCCGATATCCCTCCTCCGCCGGGCCAGGCGGAACCGACGCCGACCAGTCGCCCTCTCAATGACCTGCAAAAGAGCCTGGTCTCCGCATCTGCCGTGCAGAAGGGCGCCGATCCGGTGCAGGCGGTCAATGCGCACAGGACACGGCAGGACGCGATCAACGCCTTCGCGGCATCGCGAACTCCATAGCGAGGAGAAGACCCCATGGCGACCCTTCAGATCACCGACCAGTTCGCGCTGAGCTACAACATCGAACTTGCGGACGACTCGCCGCTGGCAAAGGCCGGGATCTTCCACCTGGCCTGCCTGGACCATGCGCTGAAGGACGAGTTCACGAAGCCCCTTGATCAGAGGTCGCTCAGGGAATTCTCTTTCGGAGTGCAGGCCTCCACGCCCAGCGTGAGCCTCGGCTCGGCCACACTGAATGCCGGCGGCGGCGCCTGCGGCAAGGTCCGCATTATCCGGTCGTCCGAGACAAATCTGTTTCCGGGGGATAACTTTGCGCCGAAGATTCCGATTTCTTCTGACCAGTGCTGGATCGGCCTGAGCCTGGAGCTTTCCGTCAATGCCGGCGCTCAGGCCGGCGCCGATGGTTTCGGCATAAGTTTCGAAGAATCGAATATGCTGGGGCTGACCACTTATAAGCTGATCGAAGCGCAGGCCGGCAGGTTCCCGACACTGCTCGATGGGCTCAGAACCACCCTGGATGGAATCTATCTCGCTTCCACACCCGGCGCGCTGCGTGGGCTGCCGCCGGGCACCGTCTGCGCCAATGAACTCAGCGGGGCGGTGACCTTCACCGGCTATTATCAAATTCCCGTATCGGTGAATCCTCTGGCCTCGGCAGACCTTCCGTTCAACTACACAATTGCTGTGCAGCCGCAAGCCACGGTCGAGTTATCGGGCTCGATTGCTTTGTGCGGTGATCTCATCCTGCGCGCCTATAAGGTGGATGCGTCAACGCTCAAACTTGGGATTTATAAGAAGAAGGGTTCGACGCTCACAGCGGGCTTCACCGCAGGCGGCGGCATGGAAGTGGAACACGGGACGAGCGATCTCGCCGCGGCGCTGCTTTCGGTCGCGTTCCCGCGTGTGAACGTCGAGGCTTCCGGGATCACCGGGGGAAACGCCGAGGCGCTCAATGCCGCGCTGAAGGGCTGCATCGATCGCAGTCTGGCGATTTCAATGAATATCTCCTGCTCGGCAGCCGTCACGAACGAGGCGGCGGTCGTCTACCGCATCGCGCTCGACTCCGGAGATGCGGCACAGACCAGCGCTGCCCTGAGATCCGCGCTGGGCGGCGACTGGACTTTACTTTCGCAGCTTCCCAACGCGCAGCGGTTCCGGAACATTGTGACCGATTCGAAGGAGTACCAGCACAGCCTGGCTCTGAACCTCTTCGGCATTCTCAACGCAGCCTCGATCGATGGGTATCTTCAGTCCTCGACAATTCTGTGCGATGAATTCGGTCACATATCCGTTATCAACCAATCGGACTCGGGCCGGATCCGCGTCGCGGCTGTTCCCTATGCCGCCGATCCCAACAAACTGCGTGCCGCTCTCGCGCAGGATTTTCTGGTAACTGCCACGTATGCGGTGGTTGGTTCAGAGGTAAGTCCGGCCTTCACGGCAAAGCAGACTTATCTCTTCTACGACGTGAAGGCCTCGCGTCAGGAAATGCGGGACCAGGTCCTGCTGGGCGAGGCGCTGGGGCTCATCGGCGCCTCCGACAAGTCATTCTGGGATACGCTGCTGGCCGCGTCATCCACCTTCCCGCACGCGTACGTCAGCGCCGCCGCGCAATACGGCAACCGCGACCTCCTGTCTCTTTTCCTTGGCTCCGGCGGCCAGCCGCGCAGCCCGATCGAACTCGAGCAGGCGGGACGAACCGCGATGATTGCCCTCCTCGATCCCGACGATCCCTATGCGCAGGAGCGCCTGGCGGTCCTCAGGGACGATGCCGCGTGGAACGCCATGGATTCCACAGGCAACGTGGGCGCGTTTCGAACCATTCCAGCGCTCCGGCAACTGCCAGCCAACGCGCTCGCCGATGTGGCTGCGGACTGGACTGCGGTCCGCTGGTGGGCGGACACCATGCTGCGGGTCGCGCCGCAGCTCGCGTCTCTGCTGGCGTTCGTAAGAACCGTTTCAGCAGACGGCTTCAGCACCAACCCGGAATTCCTGAAGCGAACGCGCCAGTTCCAGAACATACTCGGGGCGCTGGTGAAGAAGACCCATGCGGCGTTCGTGGGTGGCTGGGGGATGGCGCTGGTATCTTCGCTGGCGGGTCCGGATGCGGTGAGGTCGATGAGCATCAGCTGGGGCAGCAGCAGGAAACACTATGGATCGGGCAGCGGAAGCGATGCAGGCGCCGCAGGACAATCCGCTCCTCCGCTCGTCCTGACGGCCAGCCAGCCGGTTTCCGGCGCAATAATGGAAGAAGGTCCGGCGGTCAGCTGACAATCGCACGGACGGCAGATCTCCGAGGGTCAACAATGTCGATTTCGAGAAGAGCCTTCCTGAGAAGCTCAGCGTGCGCGGGGCTGGGCATGATTGGCGTGGAGCGAGCCACTCCCGCGGCGCTCCTGGCAGCGCTCGAAGATCTGCAGCTGGGCCCGTATCTCAGCGGGATGCGCATGGCGGCGACGCCGGCCACCGACTACCGCGCTTACCGTTCCAGGACGGTTACCGATCCCGGCCTTCCCACCTGGGTGCAGATCGATCTGGGCCGGACGCAGGTCATTGACACTGTCCTGCTCTACCCCGCCGCGGAGCGCATGTATCCGGGACGCGATCAGTATTACGGCGGCGAGGGTTTTCCTCTGCGCTTCAGAATCGAAGCTTCCGACGACGCTGACTTCGGCCATCCAGAGAAGATCGCGGACTTCACGGCCGCCGATTTTCCCGACCCTGAAGACCACATCACGCGCTACCCGGCGTCCTACATCAGCGCCCGATACATCCGGCTGACGGCGACACGGCTGCGCCCGGTCAGGCAGGGAGCGCCCGGCGGTCACCTGCTGGAGGACAGCCCGAATTTCAGCCTGACCATCGCAAAGATCGGCGTTCTCTCCAACGGAGAGGATATTGCGCAGGGCTGCGCCGCCACAGCGGATCTCGCCCACGGCAACCCCGGTGACCTCGGACAGCTGACTCGCCCCGCACGCCAGGACGGAGAAGGCATCCACCGCGACCTGCCCCACAACGTGACCGCGCCGGAAACCTGGCATCCGGTGCAATACAGGGCGGAAGCCCCGAGGACCGGCGTCACGCTGGGCGACGGCCTGTTCCGCACCGCGATGCAGAACAACATCCGCTATCTTCTCGATTCCTATACGACCGCCGATCTGCTGCGGCAGTTCTACGAGCGCACCGGGAAAATCCGCAACTATAAGGCCACTGGTACAGCCGTGTTCTGGGAGGAAGATCTGGCCGGCTCCAACGCCGGCCGCTTCCTGATGGGCGCAGGCAACACGCTGCGCTGGATTGACGATGCGGAACTGCACAGGAAGATGACCGCAGTGATGGACGGCATCGCCGCATGCCGGCAGTCGAACGGCTACATCATGGCCTATCCCGAAGATACGATCTTCTACTCCGAGCGCGGAGCTTACACCCGCGCCTGGCTCACGCACGGAATCCTGGAAGCGGCCTACGCCGGGGATACCCGCGGATTCGAGCTGCTGCGCGGCTACTATGACTGGTTCAATCGCCAGTCGCAGTATCTGCCCGAGTTACTGCGCGGCGCGGTGCAGGGCGGCCAGGGCATGATCGCCAATACGCGCGTCAGCCTCAGCCCCGTGGGTAAACCCGCCGATGTACAGGTTATTCAGAGATACTTCCAGGAAGACGCCTGGCTCAACGGACTGGCTCGGCGCGATCTTCTCCAGGTCTGGCAATATCCCTACGACCGTCCCCATTGCTATCTGCTCACCGATCTTGAAGCCTATCTCGATCTCTACCGGGCCACCGGAGAGCGGAAGTATTACGAGGCAGTCATGGGCGCATGGGAGATGTACCGCGAGCACTGGGAGCAGCCGGGCGGGAGTATCTCGATCATCGAGTTCCGCCGCGACCCGCCCGGCAGCAATTACCTGCACGAGAAACTCGGCGAACTCTGCGGAAGCAGCTTCTGGGTCTTTCTCAGCCAGCGCTTCCAGCTGCTGCATCCCGACGATGAACGCTTTGCGGCGGAGATCGAGAAATCGATCTATAACGTGGGGCTGGCCAACCAGGACGGCAGTTACGGCCTTCGTTATCACACCGTCCTTGACGGGCAGAAGGAGAAGGGCACACGATACAACACCTGCTGCGAAGGCCAGGGAACAAGGCTGATCGGCTCACTGCCCGAACATATCTACTCGATCGCGGACGACGGGCTGTATCTGCACCTCTACGAGCCCTCGTCCATCGAGTGGAAGCACAGTGGCGCTCCTGTCCGGCTCTCGATGCAGACGCGCTTCCCCTTTTCGCCGGAGGTCGCCGCCACAATGCACGCCGCCGAACCTCTGCGGATGAACCTGCGCGTCCGCACCCCGTCCTGGGCCACGAAAGCTATGCCGATTGCGGTCAACGGCAGTGTCGTCGCGACCGGTCAGCCGGGAAGCTATGCCACCATCGACCGCACCTGGTCTGACGGAGACAAAGTCCAATTCACTCTCCCCATCGCGTTTCGTGCCACCCGCTACACCGGGGCCGACCAGATTCCCGGCCAGACCCGCTTCTCTTTGGAATATGGGCCGCTTCTCTATGCCGCCGTCGGGGCGGACCACGCCGAACTGCCGCCCGGCTTCGATCCTGAAACCGTGAACCAGCAGATGGAGCCGGTGGCGGGTTCCCCCCTGCACTATCGCCTTCGCGGCCTCGATGCCATCACCTTTCTGCCCTACTGGCAGGTTTCCACCGAGACCTTTACCTGCTTCCCGGCGGTCAGGAGCGTTTGAACAAAGCGAGCCGGGCAGCAAAGATCACACAGATAGGCACGTCCTCTGCAGTTATTCCGTGCGATAGACGAGGATGCGTGCCGGCTCCGCGCCGTGAAGCGGAGCGGCCACGAAGAGGCGCCGCAGCGCACTCACATAAAGCCCAGTACGCGCGCCAGGACTCGTCGGTACCCGGGCGATGCTTTCATAGTGATCCGGGTCCCGCTGCTGAAATACATCGACCCAGCCTTCGCCACCCGTCATGTAAATCCGGTGCAGCGTGGAATCGTAGAACAGATCATCCGTATCACCCACGGCTGGAAGACTGGCTACAACCTTTCCGCTGCCCGTATCGAAGACCATGAGACGAGCCGGAGCCCGGAATCCGACGAAGAGCCGATGGTTCGCCTCATCCAGAGCCATAGGGAAGTTCGACTGCGCCGGGAAATCATGCCATTGCTGAAGCACTCGATTTTGGGTGCGATCCACCACGGCAATTTCCCGGCTGTCGGGCAGGTTCACGAAAGTCTTCGGGCCATGCTGCTCGATCTGGAACGATTCCGGATGCGCGGGCACCCTGAGCTTCGAAATTTCGCGCAGGCTGGCATCGAAAGTAGCCAGACCACCGCTGCCATAGCCCACCACGATATCGTCATTCCGCGAATCGTAACGGACGTTATCCGCGTCGTCGCCGAGATCCACCGTTTTGAGCGGCGCGAATGTGGCCGCGTCATAGCTGCGAACCGTCCCATCTCCACCGCAGGCCACGAAGAGACGCTTGCTCTCCGGATCGATCAGCACTCCCTGCGGCTCGCGCAGATGCTCCAACTCGCGCTCGCGCCGTCCGCTGCCCAGGTCCACGATCTCTACGGTGCCGTTGCCGAGTGCCGAGACAACAAGCAGTTGCCGCGGCGGGTCGGCGGAAAGATGATCGATGCGCCCGTGCACTCCGGGAAGAGCAATCTGCCCGGCAGGAACCAGGGGTGGACGCGGCTGGCCGGAACAAATCGTCACGATGGCAGCAAATGCCGGCAGAAGAGCGCCGAATTGGTATCTCATGATGTGCCTCACCGGGGTTCTCGAAAAATCTCTGCTAACGTCAGACGACTCACCGCCGAAACCCGGCCGCATCGACTCTACACTGAAGTAGACCTCAGCTGATCTGCACGCAGCAAATCCCTTGCTGAACACCGGGCCAGCCAGCGGGCAGCTTGTCGAAGGGAAGGTCCATGCAACGAATAAGCCGCAGAGGGTTCATCGCAGGACTCGCTGGTACGGGGATCATCGGCCCCGCCGGAGCCGCTTTCGCTCAGACTGCCGCCGGATCCGGCCGTAAGGCCGCAGGTTTCCTCAACATCCTGCGCCCTCCCGATTCGGTCACCGGATTCCTGAGCCTTACCGAGCCGATCCCGATGCAGCGCTCCGGAAACGACTGGAGCGGCGGCGGACTGAGGGTTCGCGCAACGCCCGAGCAGGATAGGCTGCCCATCCAGCTCGCTGCCCACGGCGTGGCTCCTGCGCATATTCACCTGCGCTGGCAGACCGCCGTGTCCGGCGAGCCGCTCATTCTCGGCGATGCGTGGGAACGAAGCTACGGCGACCTGCACTGGGCCTCCATCGTCCCGGAGCGGGTGATGCCCTGGTACTTCCTCGCCACGGATGGCGACTCGCTGCACGGCTACGGTGTGCAGACCGGCGCGGCCGCTCTGTGCTTCTGGCAGCTGGATCCCATGGGACTCTCGCTCTGGATCGATGTGCGCAACGGCGGATCGGGCGTGGAACTCGGCGATCGTGAAATGCTCGCCGCCACCGTGGTCTCGCGCCAGGGCCGCGGCGGCGAAGATCCTCTCTCCGCGGCTCGAGCCTTCTGCCGCACGATGTGCCCGGCTCCTCGTCCCCCGCTGATGGTCTATGGCAGCAACGACTGGTATTACGCCTACGGCCACAACACGGCGGAACAGATCGCGCGCGATGCGGAGCTGATGGCGTCGCTGGCCCCGGGCGCAGGTCCGCGCCCCTTCACGGTCGTGGACGATGGCTGGAAAAACAAGCAGGCCTTTCCGGATATGGCCGCGCTGGCCAGCGCCATCCGCAGTCACCATGTCCGGCCTGGTCTCTGGATTCGGCCTCTGCAGGCCATGCCAGGCACGCCTGCCCATCTGCTGCTGCCCGATGCCCGCTTCGGCCGGCACACGGATCGCAGTGCTGAACTGGCCTACGACCCCACGGTTCCGGAAGCGATGGAAGCGGTGCTTGCGAAAGTGACGCAGGCCACAGGCTGGGGCTTTGAACTGGTCAAGCATGATTACTCGACCTACGACCTTCTCGGGCAATGGGGATTCGAGATGGGCGCCGAGCCGACCCTCCCGGGCTGGAGCCTGCAGGACCGGACCAGGACCAACGCCGAGATCATCCGGGATCTCTACGCGTCGATCCGGCGCGCCGCCGGCGTCCGGACACTGCTCATCGGATGCAACACCGTCGGCCATCTGGGGGCAGGCATTTTCGACGCGCAGCGAACTGGCGACGATGTGAGCGGCAGGCTCTGGGAGAGGACGCGGCGCATGGGCGTGAACACCCTGGCCTTTCGGCTGCCCCAGCATGGCGCCTTCTTTGCCCTCGATGCCGACTGCGTACCCATTACCACCGAGACGCCGTGGTCCTGCAACCGGCAGTGGCTCGACGTCCTGGCAAGAAGCGGGACCACCCTGCTGGTTTCGCCGGAACCGGCAGCCATGGGGAAGGACCAGCGCGATGCCTTGAGGGAAGCCTTTGCCATCGCCGCATCGGCAGCAAGCGCAGCAGTTTCAACAGACTGGCATCGCAACACCACGCCGGATGAGTGGAAGTTCAATGACAGCTCTGCCCGGAGGACCACCGGGAAAAATTACGACTGGTACCAGAACACCGGGGCCTGGCCCTTTGGGCTGTAAGCGGCAACCAACGTCGTAAACGGGCAGGACGATCCGCGGCGGACAATCCGCGCAGATCATGCCACGGAAGGGCCATACCTTTAGCTGGCGAAATCGTGCTTAATGTGAAGATACTTCGTCCTGCGGAACCGACGGAGCATTCTGCTCGTTCAGGATGGCACGGTGCACTTCGGTTATGCAGCGAGAGAGCAGGATCTGCCTTCCGGCGCCAACGATCTGGCCGGCCGGGCAGCGGAGCTGGAGCGGCAGGCGGAGGAGCAGCTGATCCTGTTTGAGCTGACCGCCAACGGCTATATGCAGAGACTGCACCGCCAGCTGGCGGATTCCCTGCGGGTGGAAGCGGCCATTCTGAGGCAGCAGCACAGCGCCAGGCGCCTCCGATAGTCCGCTGACTCGTACCCACAACAGAAGTCGGCTGAACCTGCGGGGCCATCTGATGCCCGGAGCATGAGACCTGCAAGTTTTCTGATGACCGGACTCCATCGCTTGTGCGATTCTGATGGATCGTTCACTGTCTAACTTCAGGTCCCGGAGGTCAGCTCCGATCCGATGTATTTGCCCTTCGTGATGTGGGGGTACGCCGCTGCTCTGGCACTCCTGCTGGTGGCATGCAATGTCATCCCACGCAGCATCCCCGGTCTGCGCGGAATTCGTGAACTCAGCTGGGCCCTCGCCCTGGCCATTCTCTCGGTGGTTTTGCTGGGGCTGCGGCCATGGGCGCCTGCGCTTCTGACGATTCTGGTCGCCAACGCTGCCCTGTACGCTTCCTTTCTCCTGATCTACCGCACCACCGCCGTGGTACTCCGGCAGGATGCTCCCTTCCTGGGCTGGGGAGTGGGGCTGTGCATCGCGGTCCTGCCGGCGTTTGGCTATTACACGTGGGTCCGGCCGGACATCGTGCCGCGGATTCTGCTCAGCAGCGGAGTGCTCGCCGTCGTCGCGTTCTGGACGGGGCTCCTGCTGTTCCGGCATCGTTCGGCGGACCTCGGTTATTCGGCTCGCACGGTGGCCGGCTTTCAGGTATCCGCCGTCGCGCTGCATGTCGTCCGCTGCATCCTCACGGTGCTGTACCCGCCTCGGGATTTTGTCCACCTCGGCTGGATTCAGACGGGATTCTCGTACGGGCAGCTCATCCTGGGCATCGCGATGTGCTGTGGAATCATCTGGCTTTCGGTCTGCGAGCACCGGAGCGAGCTCGAAAGAATGGCCCTGACCGATCCTCTCACGCGGCTGCTGAACCGGCGTGCATTCGAGGAGGTGCTCGGCCGTCAGATGGAGCGATGCCGCAGGTCCGGCGCAACCCTTGGCCTGATCCTGGTCGACCTGGACCACTTCAAGGAGATCAACGATCGCCACGGACACTTTGTCGGTGACGAGGTGATTCGGCGCGTGAGCGGCGTTCTGATACGGATAACGCGCCCTCTGGATGCGCTGGCGCGGTATGGCGGCGAAGAGTTCGCGGTGCTGCTGCCCGATGTCGGCGAGGAGCAGGCAGAGCAGATCGCCGAGCGGCTGCGAGCCGAAATCGAACAGCTTTCCCAGGATGCCCCTGACATGAAAGTGACCGCCAGCATCGGCGCAGCGATCCGTCGCTCGGCGGAAACGCCCAGCGAGTTCCTTGAACGCTGCGATGAGGCCCTGTATCGCTCCAAAAGAGCCGGTCGCAATCTGGTCACGATCTCTTCCTCGGCGTCGGACCGTCCGAGCCTGGCGGTCTAGCATCCGGCTGTGTCCAGGATTTAAGACACTTCTGTCGCAAAATGCTGACGGTCCGCTGGGAGATCCTCCGGCGTGGCCAGCAATCCCTTTTCCTAACGGAAGCAACTTGCGGCGTGCCGCCAGGATTGTGCACCGTCCGGGCTCCTCCGCCGCAGACAGACAGCCTCTTTGGCAAATGCCTTGCAGGTGTCCATCTGCTGCCCGGCATACGGAAAGGATGATCGCGTGCACCTCCGTTACTCTGCCCTTCGCCCTCTGCACCGTGCGCGTTACTTCATGCTGCTTCTCCTGCTTCCCCTGCTCCTGCCCGCACATGCGGGAATTCTGCACCGCCGGCACCGTCCACAGGTGGTGGGCTATTTTGGCCAATGGGGACTCTACGACGACCCGCCTTATTATCTGAGAGATCTGGCCAGAAACGGCGGAGCGCGCCTGCTGGATCAGATGAACTACGCGCAGGCATCGGTGAAGGGCGGCCGCTGCTCGATTGCCGATCCGAAAGCCGATCTGGAGACGAATTACGCCGGCGAGAACAGCGTGAACGGTGTGGCGGATGATCCCGCTTCCCCGTTTCGTGGATATTTCCATCAGCTGAGGGAGCTGAAGGAGCGCTACCCGAAGCTGAGGATCCTGATCTCGCTCGAGGGCGCGGCGGCAAGTTTCCGGGAAGGTGCGCGGCCGGAAAACCGCCAGGCGTTCGTGGAATCGTGCGTCAGCATGTTCCTTCGTGGACGGTTCGCGCCGGGCATCTCGGAGCCGGGAGTCTTCGACGGCATTGACGTGGACTGGGAATATCCGCAGCAGGAGGACGCGGCGAATTTTCGGGCGCTCCTTGTGGAGTTCCGGCGGCAGATGGATGCGGTTCGTCATGGAATGCGCCTCGCGATTGCGGTGGGCGACCAGCCGGAGATGCAGCCAGGAACCGACTTCCGGGACATTGCACGGCTGGTCGATCAGATCGGCGTGATGAATTACGACTACGCCGGACCCTGGAATTCCACGACGGGCTTCCTGGCGCCGTTGTTTCCCCAGGCCAACTCCCACAACGGCAGCATTGTCGAGAGCATGGCGGCCTATGAAAAGGCCGGGGTGCCGCGGCGAAAGATGCTGATGGGCCTGCCGTTTTACGGCTATCAGTGGAGCGGCGTCAGTCCGGTCAACAATGGCCTGTTTCAGCGGGGCAAGGGCGTTGCCGAGGATAAGCCCTACCGCTTCATCCGCAGACTGAAGGCCAGATACGCCGCATTCCGCGATCCGGAGACGCTCGCTCCGTGGCTCTTCGACGGAGCGAACTTCTGGACCTTCGAAGATCCTGTTTCGATTCGCTACAAGGCGGCGTGGGCCGCCCGCCAGCACTGGGGCGGCATCATGATCTGGGAGCTTGGCCAGGACACGGCTGAGGCAACGCTGCTCAGCGTCGCCTGGCATTCGCTCCAGCACCCTGAGGAGTTCCTGACGGGAGAGGAGGGCGCGTTCGCCCCGCCCGGGGAACTGGAATCCGAACCCGTGCTGTCACGGTGAAGATCCGAATCCGGGATTCCATGGGTCTGCCCAGCGGGTCAGATCCGGCGCCTCTGCATGTCCTCGCCAGCGCTGCTAAGGCGCTGAGTCAGGCTCGGTATGCGCCGCCGGATGATATCCGTAGTAGGACTCGTCCTCTTCGTCTCGCTTCGTGAACAGGAACAGGATCCTGGCGCGGGCGCTCATGCTGAAGTGTTGGGGCAGCCACAGGTTTTCCCTTACCGGCATCTGGGTAAGTTCGAAACGTGTCCCCTTCTCCACCCGGGCAAGGAAGCCTTCGATCGAAACCGGGCGGATCACCTGGGCTTCGACTTTCACCCACTGAAAAGTATTCTTCTCAATCCAGAGAGTACCCTCCATGCCGGTCAGCACTTTAGCCCGTGTGTTCGGGGGTTTGTATCCGCGGCGAGGCTTCGCTTTCAGGACGTACACATCCCAGGGGCCGAGCCGCTCATCTTCGGCCAGCTTGAAATCAAAGGCGTTTGCCATTTCATTCAACATCAACTGGTCGCGCTCGCGCTCGGATTTGTAGGTGGCAACACGCTTTTTGCGCTCCGCGGGCGACTCGTTCATGCGCGCCTGTATGGCTTTGCTCAGCTTTGTCCGCTCATCCCTCTGCCGCTCCGGCGACAGCGGCTGCCCATCGATGGCGAGCAGGCGTGAGTACCTGGATCCGAACAGCATGAGCTCTTCGAAGGTCCGGGTTCGCCCGTCCTCGCCACGCTCTACCTTGAAATAGTCGAGCTGAGGGAGCGACTTGTAATTGATGGCGTTGGCCTCAACAGAACGGCGAACAATGGTTTCGGCGTCGTATGGCGAAGGAGATGTCTGCGCCCACAAGCCGGAGCCCAGAAATCCCACGCCAACGAGGATGAGCAGCCTCATGCAGTACCGTGCCTGCAGGTTTTCTGCCGAAATGGAACCGGGCGCGATTTTCAACGGCACAGAAAACGGGCCGGGCCGGGGGCCGCCATCATAAAGGCGGCCAGGGCGCATCCGGGCCGCGCGGGCGCCCCGGACTGATTTCGTGTTTTGCGCGGGAAGATCCGCGGGCTACCAGCGCCCCATACCCAGTTCGGGATGAACAGCCGGAGGCAGCATCGGGATCTGTCCGGAGAGATTCAGCGGCTGATCCGGACCGGTCGCCTCAGAGGCGTCGGGGAGGCGAAACTCCGCCACCAGAGGGAGGTGATCGGAGGCCACCAGAGCCGTGCGGCTCCGGTGGATGAGGACACCGTCGAGCCGGAGGTCGCGGTCGAAGTAGATGCCATCCAGCGGCAGCAAGGGCAGAAAGCCCGGAAAAGTATGGCCGCGGCCCATGTCGCTGTACGCACGAACGCTGTCGAAATGGGCGTGGAAGAGGCGCGAGGCCAGTCCCCGCGTCCACTCGTTGAAATCCCCAAGAATGATCCTTCTCCCGGCCAGATCGGAGCCCGTAAATAACTGCCGCCGAAAGAGTTCGCTGGCCTGAATCCGCCGCTCGTAGATGGCGGTTCCCAGGTGCAGGTTAAAGAGGTGCAGATGCGCCCCGTCGCCCAGCGAGATATCGGCGCGCAGAACGCCGCGCCGTTCCCGCCCCGGTATGGAGATGTCGTGATTGCTTGCCTGGCGGATGGGAAAGCGGGAAAGCAGCAGGTTTCCGTAAGCACCTCCCCGGTACCGGCGGGTTTCGCCAAGCTCGGCATGGAGTCCCAGCTCTTCGGCAATGTATCGCGCCTGGTGATGATCTTTTCTCCGCCCTTCCCGGGAAACCACTTCCTGGAGCGCGACGATGTCCGCGTCGATTTCCCTCAGGACCCGAACAATGCGATCGGGGCGAACGCGCCCGTCCAGCCCGCGACACTTGTGGACGTTATAGGTAGCCACACGAAGATGGCTGATTTTCAGGGGATGATTCGTGCTGGAGTGCGATGCCCGGATACTCGACCGCCTCACCCATTATATCCCGGTTGCCCGATTGCCATGATTGCGGGCGGAGCGCAGCCGCCAGGCCTTGAGCAGCAGAACCACCCCCAGCCAGCCACAGCCGATGCCGCCGCCGATGGCCACGATGCGGGGAAGGAGGAACATCACCGCGCAGAGGCAAAGAAAGGCGAGAGCCACCGTGATCATAATCGGCGCCTCGGCCGGTCCCAGCAGCCGGGGCCTGGTAATGGCGGCGCCCGCCGTACTGCCTAAGGCCAGCACGCCGGTGGCCGCTCGTCCGGCGTTTCGGCGCGCCACACCCCGAGGACGCCGCTGCCGCTGCCGCAACTCTCGCGGCCCGACCCGCATTCGCTCGCTCAGCACGATCTCCGTCGCATTCTTCAGATCCTCGACGTACATCTGTCGCATGGTCTGAGCGAACTGCGCGTTCTCGACCACCACGTCGAGCTCGTAGTTGCTCATCCAGCTGGCGATGTTCAGGTTCGTCGAGCCGACGCGCGACCATCGCCCATCGACGACGGCCGTTTTGGCGTGCAGCATGGAACCGTTCCACTCGAAAATCCGGATGCCGGCCTCCAGCAGGGCCCGGTAGCCGACGCGCGACAGAGCGCGGACGACCGGAACATCGCTGGTGCGCGGAACCAGCAGCCGGACGTCGATGCCGTCGAGGGCGGCCGCGCGCAGCGACTGAACATAGGCCGGCGTCGCCAGAAAATAGGCGTCCGTCAGCCACATCGACCTGCGCGCAAGGGCTGTAACCAGCAGATCGAGCCGGTACAGGCTGCTCATCCCCGGCTCCCCCGAGACAATGCGCAGTGCCACGCTGCCTGCGGGCTGCGCAGCGGCTTCCGCGTTCTCCAAGGGGTCGATGGTATCCCGTACTCCCAGCGAGTTCCACATCCGCGCAAAGGCACGGTTCAGGGAGAGCACGGCCGGACCCTCGATCCTGACACCCGTATCCCGCCATGGGGCGATGCCGCGCGCCGGATCCCCGACCCAGGCTTTCCCCACGCACAGTCCGGATACGAATCCGACCCGGCCATCGACCACAACGATTTTGCGATGATCGCGACGGAACCATTCGACCGGATCGTCGGGACGGGGCGGGTGGAAACACCTCACCTGCACCCCCGCCTCCCGCATCCTGCGCCAGAAGAAAAACGACGTGGCCCCCAGCGCTCCCAGCCAGTCGTAAATCAACCGGACCCGGACACCTTCGCGCGCCTTCATCTCCAGCAGCTCGGCAAATTCCCAGCCCACCGGATCGCCATGCAGAACATAGGTCTCAAAGTGGATCGTGCGCCTGGCCGCCCGTATGGCCTCGATCCAGGCGGGATAGTTTTCGGCAGCGTCCCTGAGGAGCCGGACACTGTTCCCCGTACTCAGCGGGGCCCCGGCCATCCTCGAGAAAGCCCGGTCAGCGGACAGACCGGCAGAGCTGCCCGCGCCTGTCACCGTTCGCACTGAGGTGGTACCGCCCATAGGCAACCCCGGCTCCCTGGCCCGTCAGTTTATGCCAGGCGTCCTTCACCGTTCACCTCCGGGCGCAACCGTCATGAGGACGGCCCCCTGCGATGACCGAATCGCTGCCGAGGCGCCGGAGACCCGTCTTCAGGGTAATTGTGCTGCTTCCAGGGTTACCGGAGCACTCGAGCAGAGCTGCTCAATCGGCTGTCCCGGCTTGTATTCGATCTTTTTGGGAGGCTCGCACCCCTGCTCACGCCCCATGAGCAGACTGGGTTTGCCCGCTTCTTCCTTTTCCGCCGCCACCGTAATGGGCACCAGCTCCTTCTTCATATTCAGAAAGGCCGACGTCTGAACCACCTGCTCCGTCTGCTTTGGCAGAAACATGATTTCGCGCTGCGCCTGAACCATCCTTTGATAGAAGGGCGGATGCGTGCGGAACCAGCTGACTCCGTTCACGTAGCCCACGCGGGTCGCCATCTTGTCGAAGAAGCGATTGAAACCGGAAGTGTCATACCCCGAATTCCACGCATACTGAACCCCGAGCTGATCCGCTTCCAGTTCGTAGTCCCGGCTGACGCCGAGAAGTTTCAGGTCGAGGACCAGTCCCAGGCCGTAGAAACCATATTGCAGCGCGTAGTACATCCCGATTCCGGCCACTCCGCCGGTCAGGACCATGGCGGCGACCTGCGCAGCCTGATAAAAGATGCTGGCAATGGTCGCCCGCTTCATCATCTTCGCGCTGTGGCGCGCCGTGTCGTGGGCGATTTCATGAGCGATCACGCCCGCCAGTTCGGATTCGTCGTCGGCAGCCTCGAGCAGCCCGCGCTCGATGAACAGATAGCCGCCGGGCAGGGCAAAGCCATTGATCTCCCGCGAATCGAGGACGGTGACATGGAGCGGAACTTTCAGATCCGAGTGCTGGGCCACACGCTGGGCAACGGAGTTGACATAGCTCTGAATCTCCTTGTTCTCCACGGCGGGCGGTAGCAGACCGGTCCGGCGCATCTCCTCCACCGCCTGCTGTCCCCGCCGGATGTCATCCTGCTGCCCGGGGGCAATCTCGCGGAAGCCGATGTCCTTCACGTCTCCCCAGCGCCGTGTCGCATAGGCCCCGCTGGAGATCTCGCTCTGTGCCGCCTGGTATTGCTGCGGCCATTGCTGGATCAGGTCCAGTTTGGCGTTGAGATTATCGTAGGCGTTCGGAATCGCCTGTCCTGCAAGGACCTCAGCTTCACTCTTCAGAAGGTCAAAATTCTGGATCGTGCAGTGCAGATTGTGGCGCTCGCTCAGGGAAAGGTTGTTTCCTCCCTGCTTCAGCCTCTTCCGCGCCGATTCGACCTGCTTCTTATAGAAATCCGCATGGCCGCGGAAGGTGCGGCGGCATGCATTTTCTCCACTCTTGAGATCAGTCCGCTCCCTCTGGATCTCCTCGGGATCGAAATGGAGAGCAGGCGCACTCTCGAACAGCTCTGTGTAGCTCTTGTGCAGAGTCTCATGCAACGCCGTCGTGGTCTGGGCGACCGCCGCGGACTGGGATTCCGCCTGCAGCTGCGATGCAGGCAGCAGAGTAAGGGCAGCGATCATGCTGATCGCCGTCGGACGGCGCAACACATCTTTCATGGCAGACTCCTTGTACGGCCCAGATCTGTCTGACACCGGATTGCAGGCCCGGACGGCTGCCTCCAGCCTGCAGGACCGGCCCGGCAACCCTCCCTGCAATTACCCGCCCAAGTTACCGGGATCCGCCGCCGGCTGTGGCGAAAAGGCGTTGAGCGGGGTCTCCGGATCCGGCGTCGGCGCCGCGGAAGCCATACGTCAGGGCACAGGGGTGCCCTCGCGCTCCGATTCGGCCGTCTGCGTCTGCACCTGGGCAGCAGGCCCCGCTGTATCGACTCCGAATTGATGCACCAGCCTTGTACCTGCCTGCGCGGTATTCACCAGGCGGTATTCACCAGAAGGATCGCCCCGGCGGAATAGAGAATAAGGAAAGCCAGCGGCAGCGCGGTGGAGAACAGCCGGTTCTCGGGGCGGCGCGGCAGCGGCGCAATCAAAATCATCCCCAGATCGATCGCCAGTAATCCCGCAAAGACGATCTTCGTTTCCCGGGCGAGACTTTCATGCAGGCGCAGGACGGAACCTGCTGCGCTGCAGTGGCAGACTGCCCGTGCTGCCTCTCCGCCTGGAACTGCTATGAACAGGCCCGCGGTACCGAGAGAGAGCAGCAGGAACGCTGCAATCGTATACGGGCGTCCTCTGAGAGGAGGAAGTACAGCGCCAACAAGAATGAAAAGAGGAACCACCAGCAGCAGGGCGATGGGAAAGAGAATCAACATCGGGTGCATCGAGTACCAGCTGGTAATCATCGACTTCCCCCTTCCACCTGCAGCATGCCCTGCGCCGGGTTCACAGCTTTCCGGCATTGCTCTCGACATCCTTATCGGCATCTGAAGAGCCATTTCCTCTGTTCGCAAAAGCCCCCTGTCCTGCGTCGGGCGGTTGCCAGAACAAATCTCCGTCCAAACGTCTGAACATATCTGTCACAATCCCTGGATTGCGCCCCTTTCAGGGCGGCTCACTGGGCTGCACCTGACAAGGCACATATCGCCTGAGATAAGTTCCGGAAATGCTAACGCATAAGGAGCATGGGGGCTGAACGCACTGCCGCGCAGGCAGGCGATTGACTTCTCTGGCAATGCAGGTGCAGAGCATAGTCATACGCGCGTGAATCGCAATTCCCGCGGCGAATCCAGAAAAAGGGGAAAGCCTATGTCTCTCGGAAGATTTGACCGGACAGGATGGGCGACTCTGGCAGCGCTGCTGCTCACAGGAGCATCGTTCGCAGGAGCGCAGACGATGGACTCAGAAAAAATCTCGCAACTGCTGGTTCAGGCTGAGCGGAACGCCGCGCTGGTCGATAAGGCTGCCGACACTCTCAGCTCTTACACCAGGTCCCGGCTCTCGTGGCAATCCCATGCGGGGCAACTGGAAGTTATAAAGCAACACGTTAACGACCTTGCCAAGAACGGTAGTGACCTGGCAGACATAAAGGCTGAGGGCTCTGAATGGCAGCAGGAGGCAATCGACCGTATCATCCCTCTGATGAACTCGATGGCCAACCACCTCACGGCCACCATTCAGCACCTGAACGACAACCAAAGCCGGATCCATATGCAGCCTTATCGCGATTACGCCCGAGGCAATGTGGAACTCTCCCACAAGACTCTGACGCTGATTCGCGACTATGTGGATTACGACCAGGCCAGAGCGAAGGCTGATGCGCTCGAGAAGAAGCTTGCGGGCTCACAGGAAAGCAGTGGCGAGTGAAGGATCGCCTTCTCTGAATACCCGATACTCTTTCGTCGGGACAGGAGACCCTTATGAGAGTCTCACCGTTCATCATCGCCATACTGCTGGGCTCGGCGCTGGTTCCCGTCCGCGCGGCGGCGGCAACACCGGGCCCGGCAGGATCGGCTTCGGCTGACCGGCTGGCGCCGGCCCAGGAGCAGCCGGGCACGCCTGCGGCCGAGTTTTCGGTCGAAGCGAGCCTGGTCAGCGTCAATGCTGTGGTGACCGACGAAGATGGCCGGGTGATCTCCGGACTGAAGAAAGAGAATTTTCGCGTGCTGGATAATGGCACGCCGCAGCAAATCCTGCATTTCTCGCCTTCCACAGCTCCCATCACCATCGTCATGCTGCTTGAGTACAGTTCCTCGGCGTATCAGTACTACGCGCAGAAGGCCGCATCGTGGGGCGCAGGATTCCTGGATCACGTCGAGCCGCGCGACTGGGTCGCCCTGGTCACCTATGACATGAATTCCACAGTGCGGGTGGACTTTACTCACAACCTGGCCAGCGTGCGGGACGCCATCGCCTCGCTGAGCCACCCGACATTTCGAGAGGCGAACATGTTCGATGCCCTGCAGCAGACGCTCGATAAGCTCGAACCTGTCCGCGGGAGGAAGTCGATCCTGTTGTTCGCCACCGGCGCCAACAGCTTCAGCGCCTCAACCTTCGATGAGGTGGAGAAGCGTCTGAAGGCCAGCGACGTGACATTGTTCGCGGTGGGACTTGCCGAAGAGGAAGAGATACGCAGCCGCTCCACCAGCATCGGTTATATGCACGCCCGAGCCGCTCTTAACTCCTTTGCCGGGCAGACGGGAGGGATCGCCTTTTTCCCGCGGTTTCCGGCCGAGCTTCCGGACATCTTTCGCAGCATTACCGGGTATCTGCGCAGCGAATACACGTTCAGCTTCTCTCCCCCGAAGACCATGCGCGATGGAAAGTATCACCGGCTGGAGGTGCAGGTGGTTGGGCCGGATGGTAAAAGGCTGACGGTGAAAGATAACAAGGGCCGCGAACGGAAGCTGACGATCCTGGCGCGCCCCGGATACACGGCTCCGCCGGCAAACCCCGCTCCCTGAGGCTTGCGGAGATCAATCGCCGCGGGAAGCGAGCCCGGGCCGCCTGGCCGGGAGGCGGCGGCCAGACACTGACCTTGTCAAAATTCCTGAACGATCTTGTCAAATTTCCTGGGCGGGGCGGGGAGAAGACAGCGATCAGCATCCCGGCAAGTGCCGATTTCCGGGGCGCGCCGGCCCTGCGTGTGGCTGATGGAATGCACGAGGCGAATACCGGCACAAGCCGGAAGAGTCCATTGCGGATCGGGACGAGAGAGGATCTGGCGATGCGAGGTGATGTATGAGCACGGACGCTCTTCAACACTGGTGTGCTCCACGTGTCATCCTGGTCGCCACGAATCTGGCCGACACGCCCGCACTGGTGGTGCAGGCCATTTCTCAGGCGCGAAGCTGTGGAGCCAGGATTCTGCTGGTCCACGTCATCCGGCGTGGGTCGCTGCGGGCGAGCCTCGATCCCAAACCGGCCGCATTGATCACGAGCTCCCGTTTTGCCACCGCCTGGGAGGTGCTGGATCGTACCTCCACGATGATCGAGTGGCAGGGCGTCACCTGCGAGCCGCTGGTTCTCGAGGGAGACCCGATCACCGAGATCCCGGCGCTGGCGAAGGCGCGCGAGGTCGACCGGGTCCTGGTGGCAACACGGAGTACCCGCGGGCTGGGAAGACTGATGGAAGGTTCGGTCGCCGAAGCCCTGATGACTGCGGCCGATGTTCCGGTGTGCGTCATTGGCCCGGGCGTGACCGCGAGGCCATTTTTCGGCCTGTGCGGAGGCTGGGTCGTGCTGCCGCTGTCCCTGCACCACAACCAGCTCTTTTATGTGCAGTTTGCCTGTGAGCTTGCGCGCCGCCGGGATTCCGGCGTGGTGCTGCTCCACGTGCTGGAGACATCGGCGATGGATGAGGCCGGCAGAACAGCGGCCCGCATGCGAGCGCGGATCCAGCTGGAATCCCTGCTCGCCACTCCCCTCGACTGCAGGGCTGAGATCTCGGTGCGCGAAGGTGAAATCGCGCATGCCATCCGCGCGGAGGGCGTATGCCCGGACCGGGATCTGATCGTGATGGGAGCCCCGTCTGCACCCCTTTTCTCTCGACTGCTGGGCATCAGCCTGATCCAGCGGGTGATTGCCACAGCTCGATGCCCCGTCCTTCTGGTGCGGCCTCCCCTGGCTGCGGAGAGCCGCGCCGCCGATGCGGAGTCGGAATCTGTCGAGCCCGCAGGCCATTCCTCTGAGGGGCTGGCGGCAATGGAAGGATCGGAGTCGATAACGTGAGATCCCATATCAAACTCGGCCGGGTATTCGGCATCCGGGTGGGCCTGCACTACAGCTGGTTCCTGATTGCGCTCCTGCTCCTGCTCTCGTTCTCGGCCAGCTTCCATCGCCAATATCCAGCCTGGAACTCAGCCGCGGTGGGAGCCTGGGCACTGCTCACCACGCTGCTCTTCTTCGCTTCGCTCCTGCTGCATGAGCTTTCGCATTCGGTTCTGGCGCTGCGGTACGGGATGCGGGTCCACGAAATCACGCTCTTCGCACTCGGCGGAGTCTCGCAGATCGAGGGTGAGCTGCCCAGTGCAGCCTCGGAATTCAGGATTGCCATTGCGGGCCCGCTGACCAGCGCAGCCATCGGCGTGGTTTGCCTCGCGTTTTCCCGCACGCACGCGATCACCCTTGCCGGGCCGGCCGCCACGATGCTCACCTGGCTCGGCTATATCAACCTGAGCCTGGCCGCCTTCAACATGCTGCCGGGCTATCCCATGGATGGCGGGCGCGTTCTGCGCGCGTTCCTGTGGTGGCGGACGGGAAACCTGGATCGGGCAACGCGGAGCGCAGCCACCAGCGGCACCGTTGTGGCCGTGATGTTTATCGCGATCGGGATTTTGGACTATTTCCGGGGCGGCGGACTGGGCGGGCTCTGGATCGCCTTCATCGGATGGTTCCTGCTCCAGGCTTCACGGGAAAGCTATCTGGAATTCAGCCTCAGGGAAGAACTGAAGGGCGTGCAGGTGAGCGATCTGATGGTCACAGCCCCCTGCGCGGTCGACGGAAGCCTCACCGTGCAGGACTTTGTCGATCGCGAACTGCTGCGTACCGGACGGCGGTGCTTCATGGTCCAGGAACACGGCGCCATCGTGGGAATGATCACGCCGCACGAGATCCGAAGAGTGGATCGCGCTGCATGGCCCGCCACCCGTCTCAGCCTGATCATGCTTCCCCTGCGGAACATACGTTCCGTCGAGCCGGAAAGCTCTCTCGTGGACGCCCTGCAGGCCATGGCCCGCGGCGATCTCAATCAGGTGCCGGTGATGAGAAACGGCCACTTTGCAGGTCTTCTCTCGCGGGCAGAGGTTCTCGCCTGGCTGCAGACGCGGACCGAGCTCCGGCAATCCTGAGGGCTGCTTCGGCCGCCCGGACGGTTAATCCTGTCCTCGCCCCTGCAGGCGGCATCCGGAACGCGGCTCTCTGATGATCCGCGGACGATCTCCTGGCAACCGGCGGCGGTAATCGGATCCACGGAGACTGTTGGGCTCCGGCCGCCCTTCCTGTGTTTCACTGGAAGCGCGATGAACAGACGCAGCTTCCTTTCCGGAATGACCACAGTGGCCGGCGCCGCGGCGGCACCGCGAAGCTTCTTCCCGAGCCTCCTCGGCAACAGTGCCGGAGCACAGAAGCCCGATCTCGACCCCGGGCGTCACCGCTTCGGTGCCAACTACACTCCCTCGCGGAACTGGTGGTTCTGCTGGAACGACTGGGATGCGGGCTCGATCCAGCGGGACCTCGATGCCATTGCCTCTCTGGGGGCCGACCATCTGCGTCTGCTGCTGATCTGGCCTTACTTCCAGCCCAACCTCACCTGGGTCAGCCCGGTCCACCTCGACCGGCTGGATCAGTTGCTGGCCATGATGGGCGAGCGCAATCTCGATGCTTTGATCACCGTTTTCACCGGCCAGCTGAGCGGCTGGTTTTTCCTGCCGCCTTTTATCCGTGAAGACGGTGGCTTTTTCCAGAACAGGAAGATCCGGGCCGCTCAGGAGCTGTTCCTTCACCAGCTCAGCGCCGTCGTGCGGCAGCACAGCAACGTGATCGGCTTCGACCTCGGAAACGAGATCAATACCTGCTGGACGGCGCCGACGGAAGCGGGCGACGCATGGATGAAGCAGATGTTTGCCGTCATCGACGCCGCCGCCCCGGGACACCTGAACGTCAACGGCGTCGATGAACAGCCGTGGTTCGAGACCACGACCTTTTCGCCCGCCGCCCTGATTCGAGATCAGCCGATGCCGGTGATGCACTGCTATCCCTTCTGGACGGGCGCGCTGAAGTACGGTGGCCCCATGGATCCTCCCAGCGTCCGCCTGCTGGCCGGAATGGCGGCGCTGATTCGCTCGTATGCGGGGTCGCAGCAGAAGCCGGTCTGGGCGGGCGAATTCAACACCTGCATCGAGGCGCTGGACGAAAAACAGCAGGCCGAGTGGCTGCAGCGGGCGGTTCTGGCGGCGATCGACGAGGGAGTGAGCTGGTTCACCTACTGGGACAGCCACGATGTGGCCCCCCGGTTCACCTTCAACTCCGTGGAGTACAGCCTCGGCTTGCTAACCAACGACGGCCGCGTCAAGGAACAGGGTCACATGTTCCGGCAGCTGGCGGAGACCTAGCGCGGCAAGCCGGTCCGTTTTCCCACGCCTGCTTTGCCGCCGCCGCCCGCGAATCCGACGCATGAGAGGACCTGGGCATGGCTCCTCGACTGGATGGGATGGCGAGCTCCGGGAAAAACCGCCTCCTGATGGACCGTCGCAAACGCGATCGGAGGCAGGCTTGCGCGGGTGCCGGGGAGGCACCCGCTGCCAATGTTTCGGGGCAAGAGGCGTGCAGCTTCCCTAGGGCTGGCACACCCGGGCAACCCAGCCCCGCGCGAACTGGAGAGCGTGCGAGCTGGGGTGCGCGTGCGACGCGCAAACCTTACATCAGGTGTTCCAGGGCATCCCAGACGTAAACGCCGAGAATGCCGACGGTAAGAACACAGGTCGCGCCCGTCACCCAGTAGATGTAGGGCTGGATCTTCCTGACCTTCACCAGAATCTCGTCCTGTTCTTTCTTCAGGTGATTTCCGGCGTCGTCCAGGAAAATCTGGTCTTCCTCATAGCGGGTGAGGTTGGAGCGATAGACGAGAAGGATCAGCAGGAGGGTTATGACTCCGGCCCAAACGACCCAGACCACAGGCATGTAACTCATGAGGGAGCTCATAGTTCGCCTCGAAGACTGCGAAGTTCCGTTGCTGCGGCGGAGCGTATGCCGGGGCCTCCGTGGTGGCAGCCACAGGTCGTACTGACCGGCTGCAACCCGAAGCTGGCCGGAATGCACCGAGCCGAGGCAGCGGCTGGGCCGGCTCCTGGTGCCGGGCGGGTCCGGTGAACCCTTGAATGCCGGGCTCGGAGGGCAGGAGGGGCCGTCCGGAACAGCATGTTAACGCTGTTCGGGGAGGTTTGAACAGCGGTTTTTTGGGGAACGGCCGTTACTCTCTGGCAACTCCGTGGCAAATCAGGCGTTCCATGCAGGTGCCCGGCGGGCGCAGGAAGGCTGCGGAGGAGGACTTCGGGATGTCTGGCGGCCCAGGTCATCCTGGCCGTGGGGTTCTGCATGGCGGTGCTGTGGGTGGCGTCGTGCTCGAAGAACGAGTCGGATCGGCAGATTCAGCAGCAGGCCCGGAAGGCGGCCGGGAAAGCCAGGGTTGCCGCCAGAAAAGCCTCGGAGGGGGTGCGGAAGCATGTCGTCTCGCAGGACGGGTACAGCAGGATCGCCAGCCGTGTGGCCGCCCCGTAAGCACCGGATTTTGCCGGGCGGCGGCAGGGTTGCCCCAGCCTGGCTGCTGTCGGCTCCGGTAGACTCGACAAGGATGGAATTGCGAAAGAAGCGCGTCTGCGTGTTCTGCGCCTCCGCGGCGGGCATCTCCCCCCAATATCTGCAAGCGGCTGCGGAACTGGGCCGGCTGATTGCCGAACGCGGATACGGGCTGGTTTACGGCGGCGCGGTCGTCGGCGCCATGGGAGCCCTTGCCGACGGGTCGCTGACCGCCTGCGGCGAGGTGGTCGGCGTCATTCCCGACGTAATCAGGGATCTGGAGATCGAGCATCGTGGCCTGACCGAGCTGCACGTGGTCCCGACAATGCATGAGCGCAAGGCGCTGATGGCTTCGCTGGCCGACGCCTTTGTGGCCCTGCCGGGCGGCTACGGAACCCTCGACGAGTTCATCGAAATTGTGACCTGGGCCCAGCTGCGCATCCATGCCAAACCCTGCGTTCTGGTCAATCTGGGCGGCTTCTACAACGGACTGCTGCGCTTCCTCGACCATGTGGTGGCGGAGGGCCTGATCCAGCCGGGGGCTCGGGGGCTGATCCAGGTGGCGGCGCATCCCGCCGAGGCCCTGGCGGTCATCGAGCAGACCTGGGCGGAACGGGCCGAAATCCCGCCTCATGATGCCCGGCTGGATTCGGTGATGCGTTGAGCAAGGCCGCAAAGTTGACCCCGGATTTGCCGGCTCCGTCAACGCATGCCCCCTGGCGGCAAGGGTGGACGAAGCGTGTCCTGCTCGGTTGTCTCAGCCGAAGGATCCACATCAAATCGTCTGCGCTCGCCGACACTTCGGGCCCTGCTCTCTCCGGGACCACGCGCCATGTTGCTGCCCCGGCGATAAGCCTGTTGCCGCTTCGAGGGCGAGAAGGTGCGCGTCCCTTCCATGCCTTTTCTGGGGTGTATAGTGGCGGCGTGCAGGACCGTATAAGAACAAAAGAGGAACTCCGAATTAAATGAGCGAGAGGAGATTTCGGGTAACCCGGACACTGCTCGCAGTTTCGCTTGCGCTGCTCGCAGGCATGAACTCACGCGCACAGGTCCCCGGTCAGGGTCCCGCTCTCCCCACGGCTCCCCGACCCACGCATTCCCTGGAGAACCTGAACTACGTCGGGGGAGATGCACAGGTGCCCTCCCTGGCAGACAGCATCATTGACGTCAATTCGGAGTATCGGCAGGCGCTGCTGAGGAAGGGGATGGCGTTTCGCATCGTTGTGCAAACGCAGTACATCCAGAACCTGCTGAACGCCCCCGTACCCGCGCACCAGCAGGTTTACGTGGGCCAGCGGCCGTTTGAAGGCGCAATGGTGCAACCCATCTTCTCGGCGGACCTTCAACAACTGCATCTGAGGAAGGCGCAGCTTTACATGGGCGGGGTTTGGAACTGGGTCAGCTGGAATCCCAATGGACCAAAGACGCTGCAGTTATGGGATCTCTATTTCTACAAAGCATTCGGCGAGAACCGCATTCAGATGAAGGCGGGCTATATCTCCATGAACCTCGACTTCGTCGGTCTGTTTGTTGGCGGTTCGACGGCGACTGGAGCGCCCGGCGTTTATGCTGTTTTGCCGTACGAGGTGGGAATGTCCTATTTTCCGCTGACGGCGCCCGCTGTCACCTTCCGGGTCCGGGGCCCGAAGAACCTCTATTTGAAGTCTGCGGCGCAGAGGAGTCTCGATCCCGCAGGAGGACCGGCTGAGGTTGCGCGGAACCATACCGGATTTCGCTTCATTCCGCACGGCGACAAACTGCTGCTCATCAACGAGGGAGGGTACCTGCGCAATGCGCGCGCGCATGCCCATGAAGCATGGTTTCGCGCCGGCTACATGTACAACATGACGGGATACACAAGCGCTGTTACCGGTCGCAAGGAGTCCGGCAACTATTGCGGGTATGCACTGATGGACAACCAACTGCGGCGCTCCAGCCAGGAACATCCGAGTCAGGGTCTCTATGCCGGGGGGTCCTTTATGACGGTCTCGAATGCGCTGAATCCCTACTCCCGATACTACGAGGCGAGACTCTACGAGGAAGCGCCGTTTCGTGGCCGCCCAAACGACATTCTTTCCGTTGTCGCGTCGCGTACGGGCTACAGCAGGTACTTCGCAAATAATCTGGTTGCCCAGGGGAAGACCGTCTGGCGCGCTTCAACGACGCTCACCGGTACCTACGCGATGCGCGTTTCACCGGGCAACTACTTCAGCCTCGGGCTGAGTTACGATTATGGACCGGCTATCTCCCCGCGGGTTCCGAATGCCCTCAACATCGTGGCCTCATGGACTGGATACTTTTAGAGTTGATTGAAAATGAGATTCGCAACCGGGGGCGGAGACTCCCCTTACCTCCGAACCTCCCCGATCGCCGATTCCTGTTGCCTTCCGCTCCTCCGTCCGCCTGTCCTGAAAGACAGGAAAGCTCTGTCCTCGCCGCAGAGCTTTTTCCTTTTGGCAGGGGCTATCGGAACGCTGAATCCTGCACCCCGCCCCCTGCTTTTCGACCCCGGCTCAGACCGGCTCGTCGCTGCTCTTTGAGAACGGGGACCAGCCCGGCTAAGAAAGTCTGGTAGTGACTGATCGTGGACGGGGGTCGAAAACAGCCGGCCCTTTGGAATCATCAACTTCGCGAGGGGTCGAGGGCCTGAAAAAACAGACTTTTGGCCCTGACCCTCTCTCGGGAAGGGATAATCCATCGATCACGACCCTGCTGGCTGACACCAGCTCCACGAGTCCCGCCGCCGACTGCATTCAGGCACAGGAGACAGAGCAGAGGTCCGGATCGGCTTCGGAATCGGCCCGGAGCGTATCGCGCTCTTCCCTGCTGAAGAAGCGCTCCACCGCCTCGAGAATCGCCGTGCCGGATTTGGCTTCGTAGATGGCCTTGCGCAGGGCCGCGCCGCCGGCCACTCCGTGAGTGAACCAGGAGGCGAACTGCTTCATTTTCCCTGCGACCTCCGCCGCAGTCGCTCCGGGGGCCTCGGGATTCGCCTCGGCGATCAGCATCTCGAAGTAGGTGCGGATCATAAGGGAGCGGTCCTGCTCGGTGGGCTGGTCGTAGCGTCCGGTGGCCGTGTACTGCGCGATCTGGCGGAAGATCCAGGGATTCGCCGGGGCAGCGCGGCCGATCATCACCCCGTCGCAGCCGGTGTTGGCGACCAGGGCACAGGCGTCCTCGGGGGTGCGGACGTCGCCGTTGCCGATGACGGGGATGCGGACGGCATCTTTGACCTCGGCAATGTGGTGCCAGCGGGCCTGGCCGGAGTAGCCCTGCTCGCGGGTGCGGGCGTGGAGAGCGACGGCGTTCAGGCCGCAGTCTTCGGCGAGCCTGGCCAGGGGTACGCAGATGATGTGGCTGTCGTTCCAGCCGAGGCGGAACTTCACGGTGAATGGAATGTGGACCGCGGCGCGGACGGCCCTGAAAATCTGCTCGATGAGGGGCAGGTCGCGCAGCAGGCCGCTGCCTCCATTGCAGGAGACGACGCGCCTGGCGGGGCAGCCGAGGTTAAGGTCGACCATGTCGAAGCCCGTCTCCTCGACAATGCGGGCAGCGCCGGCCAGCGTGGCCGGGTTGGAGCCGAAGAGCTGGGCGGAGATAGGATGCTCATCGTCGTAGAAGGTGAGATAGCGCTTCCGCTTTGACTCGCGCATGCGGGCGAGGCCGTCGGCCGACGTGAACTCGGTCATGATGAGGCCGCAGCCGGACTGCTGGTTGGTGATCTGCCGGTCGACAGGTGCCGGTCGCCCGGGCGGACGCGCTTCGCGTCCATCGGGGTCCTCGGCCTCCGTCGCTGAGAAGAGGCTGGCATGGCGGATGAAGCGGCGAAACACCGTGTCCGTTACGCCAGCCATGGGAGCGAGGACGGTGGCGGGAGCGACCGTGACGCTGCCGATCCCCACCGAAGCGGGCACACGTACCCCGCTGGGCATGGCGTGCTCGATCGGATTGTCCCAGTGCTTCTTCATAAGAAAGCCCCCGCCGCGGCGGAGGCTTCATGTTCACGACCGCTGGTGGTTACTTCGTGGCGGTCACCGCTTTCGCGTACTTGCGGCGGAAGCGCTCGACCCGGCCCGCCGTATCGATCAGCTTCTGCTTGCCGGTGAAGAACGGGTGGCAGTTCGAACAGATTTCCGCGTGGATGTCGCCCCTGTGCGTCGAGCGCGTGGTGAAAGTATTGCCGCACGCGCAGACGACGCGAACTTCGTGGTAATTGGGATGAATACCCTGCTTCGGCATGTGATTCTCTTCGGACCTTTCCTGCGATCTCTCTATTTTAGCCTGAACGGGGGGTCGCGCCAAACGGGAAGGCAGCAGCGGATGCGCGATGGGGGACGTGCGGTCGCACAGCACCGCACTTCCCTCGGTTGCATGGAGTCTCCGGTTTCGGGATTAGAAAACGAACCGGGTCAGCAGATACAACGTGTTGTTTCCACTGGCATCGCGTCCTGAGCCGTCGTAGTTCGTCGATCCTCCGTTGAAGCTGGTGTAGGCGGTGTACTGCGCCGCCAGTTCCAGGTTCTGCGCGGGCCAGTAGGAGAGATAGGTAATCAGCCCCCGGCTTTTGGGACTTCCGTTGGCGCTGCCGGTCACCGAGGCCGGAGCGTACAGCACCGCATCGGTCGTGCCGGTTGTCGAGAACCACCCGAGCGCACCTGCGAAGCGATTCCCCAGGTGATATTCGACGTTTGCGTTCGCCTCATTCAGGTGGTGAGTCGCCTGAGCGACATCGTGAGTGGCGAAGCTGGCTACCAGGTCCGAGTTCTCGCGCAGATAACTCCCGCGCACGGACAGCACATCGCGCCCGATGGTGCGGTTGTACTGGAGATCGGGACCGAAGTCGGTATAGTCGTCCGTGGGTCCTGTCACGGTATTGGGCATCGACGCCATATGCATGCCGTAGGCGCCCACCTCGAGGTCGTTCAGCCGGTTCGTCTCCTGCCAGGCAACACGCCAATAGGGAGCCACGCCGCTGATGTTTATGGCCGCACCGGTTCCCGCATTGGGCTGCGGGCTGCCGAGGTGATCGGAGCGGTAGATGGAGCCCACCGCATAGAGGTGCTGGTTATACATCGCATAGCCACCGACTCCGGCTACGTCCTGGCCCAGGCCCCCGTTCAGAAAGGGATTCGCGGTTGGCGTCGGCGCGGAATCGCTGAGGATGAAGGGGAAGCCCCAGGCTGGAGTGTCGTTCCACAGATCCTCGACGGTGGGGTTGTTGTTGAGGGTGATGCCCCAGTCCAGTTCCTTCTGCCCAATCATCTTACTGTTGGCATAGCGGATATCGGTGTTGTCCATGGACAGGTTATCGGCCTGGGCGTCATAGGTTACCTGGAAGAAGCTCCCCACATGCGAGGTCCACGCACCGGAGAGGAAGAGCGAGAAATCCTGCGGGAACTCCGCAGTGCCGTTCTGGGTGCCGGGCTCCGCCGAATTGAGGTTGGTCACCGAGGCCTCAAACCACGCGCCGAGCGGCAGGGACTTCAGCATGTCGAGAGGAGCGCGGCGGTTGTCGCCGCTGGTTGTGATACTGTCGTTCTTTACCCGGTCGATATAGCCCATCAGCTTGAAGAGCCGGCCGGCCGGGTTCAGTTCCGGAGGGGTGTAGTGGCAGCCGCTGCACGGCAAGCCGGTCTGCCGCGCATAGCTCGGCAGAGCCATGGCGCTGGGCGTACTTCCTGCAGCAAGAAATAAGCAAAGAACAAGAACGAATAAGTAGTAGTAGTGGCGTCTCATGGTTCTCCTTTGACCAAATCCCTTCTTTCGCGCCAGCCGTAGCCCACCGCTACTGCTTCGCGTACACCAGCCCGGGCGCCTGATAGGGCGGATCCGAAACCAGCCGGATATACGCGATGACTGCCTGAATATCCGCCTTTGTCAGCGTCGAGCCGTACGGCGGCATCAGTGCCGACAGGTTGAGCGCCGGTCCTCCGTGGCCGATGATGGCCGTCAGGTCCGCATCGCTCAGCTTGTTGTAGGTAGCTCCCTGATCGAAGCTGTGCGGCGGAACCGCCAGGTTGTCGTGGTTCGAGACCTGCTCCGGCGTCGACTCCGGATCGTGGCAGCGCGAACAGTACTTCCGCTGCACCTGATACCCGAGCTCCTCCTGATAGCCGGCAGCGAGTTCGGGTACCTGGACCGAGATCGGATGGCCGGCCTTGTTCCAGGCCATGGCGGTCAGGACATAACGCCCCGAAGTATTCCCCAGGGTCACGTTGGCAGTCACCTCACCGTTCGAATCGGACAATGCCTCGGCCGGATCGATCTTCACGCCGGCGGGAACGCTGAATTTCACCAGAGCGCCGGTCACGCCGTTGCCCTGGTTATCGTTCACCTGCATGATCAGCGGCTGCGGCAGCGGCGATCCCGACGGCGCCAGCTGCCGATCTCCGCTCGAGACCACGAGCGCCGACCCGGCAGCCGTCGCGTGCAGCACGGGCGCCTTCTTATGGACCCGGGAGCATCCGCACACGGCCACCACCGCCAGCGTGCCAACGACCAACGAACTTCTGAACCATGCGCGCCGCTTCATTCTCCCGCTCCCTTCGTGCCCGATGCGCTCACGCTCGCTGTTCTTGTGCCCGTCTTCTGCGAACCAGCCCCCTTCTGTGCCATGAGAAAGGCCGTCAGCGCACGGGCATCGTCGTCGCTCATGTCGTGATTCGGCTCAATCGTGCCTGGCCGCAGCTTCTGCGGATTTTTGAGCCACAGATAGATCCACTCCGCATTGAGCCGCGAACCCACCTCCGTCAGGGGCGGACCGATGTAGCCCTTGTCTTTCGCGGGATCGACCATATGGCACGACTGGCAGGCGTATTTTCCGTAGAAGAGTTCCCGCCCGTGCTCCACCTGGTCCGGCGAGTACCCGCTGAGAGGCATCGCGTCGCGATCGATGTCGGGATTCTGATAAGCCGTCATGATGTAATCGGTCAGTTCGGCCCGCTCTTCGTCCGTCAGGTTGAACTTCGGCATGCGCCGAATCAGCGTCGGCCTGAGCGTGTTCGGGTTCTTCAGGAAGGCATCCAGCCACTGCTTCTGCACGGAGCTGCCTTCCCAGCTAAGGTCGGGAGCCATCGTGCCGCCGTGTCCGTTGATCCGGTGGCACGCCATGCAGTTCAGGTCCGCCATCAGCTGGCCGGCCTTGCCGGCGGGCTCATAATCGGTCTGCTGCGGCGTGGGAATCTGCAGCTTCGCCGGCAGCGTGACGCTGCGATCGGTCAGCGAGAGCAGCGCCGTGGTCAGCGCATCCACCTGCTCCGGTGTAAACGAGAACTGCGGCATGTGCAGCCCGGGTCCGAAGATCCGCGGGTGTTTGATCTTTGTGGAGAGATACGCCGGGAGGGTCTCCGGCATGCCTTTCACGAAGACCAGTTGAGCAACCGGCTTACTGCCGATCTGGCTCAGCTCCGGACCATAGTTATCCGGTTTCGCCACGCCGCGAATTTCGTGGCACGACGCGCAGCCATACTCCTCGACCAGCTTCTTCCCGTGCGCGATCTGCGCCGGAGTTGCCGGATCGAGGTGAACATTGGCCAGCAGATCGGTATTGGTTTTGCTTTCCAGGAAGCCGGTCAGCAGCGCCAGTTGCTGATCCGTGAACCGGTAGTGCGGCATCGGCGTCCCGGCATCGTAATTCCTTGGATCGCGCAGCCAGGCGGTGAGCCACTCCGGTTTCACCTTGGTGCCGATGGCGGTCAGCTCCGGCCCGAGATCGCCGCCCACCACATTGCCCGCGGCATTCTGCATGGCGTGGCAGGAGGCACAGAACGACTCGCCGTAAAGGCTGGCTCCGGCCGTCGGGTCGACGCTGCCGCCGGCCTTCGGGGGCTTCAGCGTCGCGGTGTCTCCCGGTTCAGGAACGCTGTTTGCGATCAGGAACCCGGAGATGTCGCGGGCGTCATTGTCGCTCAGCAGGAAGTTGGGCATCGTGGCCGTCGCCGCATAGCTCTTCGGATCCCTGAGCCAGGCATAGATCCACTCCCGCGTCGTCTTATCCGCGATATGGGAGAGAGGCGGTGGGGTGTCCGCCGGCTGCATGGAGGTGCCGTCGGGCAGTTTGATGGTGTGGCAGCGTACGCACCCGTAGCGCGCCAGCAGGAAGCGCCCCTGGTTCAGGGTAGGCGTACCTTCAAGCGGGGCATGATGGCATTGTCCGCAGGAGGCCTCGCTGTACTGCGCCGGCAGGATGGGCCCGTCGGATGAGAGGGCGCTCTCGTGCGCGCCGGCTACCGTCGTGGCCACGCCCTGGCCGCGATGACACATCACGCAGCCGAACTGCTGCATCGAGTGAGGAATCACCGGATGCCGCGAGTAGGGCTCCATTTTGATGTCGCCCAGGCTGGTTTCCGTCAGTCCCAGATGGCAGGTTTCGCAGCGATCCACCACGCCCAGGTCGGGCAGCCAGATCTGGTGAATGCCGGGCTCGAAGTGCCGTTGCAGGACAGCCGCGTCGCGGCGGTTCTTTATCAGCCTCAGATATCCGTGCTGATAGTAGTGCCACTCGCTGAAGTGATCCTTTGCCGGCGCGATCGCCAGCGCGACCAGCAGCAGCACGCTGGCTATGCCGAACGGCTGAATCGGATCCCGAAACAGGCCGCGCCAGGAGTTCCACAATTTATTCAAGGCTCGCACTTAACTCCTCCATGGCAAAACCCAGGACCATCCCGGACCCCGGAAAAACGTGCCCACCATCGTCAGCACGACGAGCTCCAGCAAGAACCATGTCATGATCCACCACGACACCGGGCGCGAAACCAGATATCTGCGGAACCGGCCTGGCGACTGTGGCCCGCTGTAAGCAGCAATAAGCATGAACGCCGCCGCCACCAGGGTCGGTACCAGCGCCACATAGACGTCGAAGAACCACAGGAAGAGCGAGAGGCTGACGGCCACGACATAGAAGACCGTCAGGTTACGCCGGCGATGCTTCAGGAAGACTCCGTCCGGCCGGATGTTGATGTTGAAGTACGGAATGACCACCAGCGCCACCACCAGCAGCGTCGGGATCATGACCCCGGCCACCACGGGCGGAAAGTAGTGCAGCATCTCCTGCAGTCCCAGGAAATACCACGGCGCCTTGGCCGGATTGGGGGTCACCGTCGGATTGGCGATGCCTTCGAGAGGCGCGTTGAAGAAGAGCGAGATGAGCACCAGCGCGATCACCAGCATCTCGACGATCAGCGCCGCGCGGAACAGGGCTTCGGGCCACGTCTGCACCTGCTCCTCATCCACGCTCCGCACATGCGCCGAGGTCCTGCGCGTCACGAAGACTACGCGCCTCGGCGCCTTTCTCGCATCCGAGCTCACACCCGCGATGTAGTCACTCGGTCCAGTCATTGCTTCACCACCACTTGCTGCGTATTTTCATCTGCTCTTGCTTCTTCCGCCGTCTCCCTCGCAGGCTCGCTCTGCTGCACGTACAGGCCGCCGTCCTTGCGGATCCTCCAGAAATGGACGGCGATAAAGAGAACCGCCGCGAGCGGCAGGATGACGGTGTGCAGCACGTAGAAGCGCAGCAGGGCATTCGCGTTGACGAGGTTGCCGCCCAGCAGAAGGAAGTGGATCTTGTGTCCCACAACGGGCACGGCCGACGAAATATTCGAGCCGACGGTGATCGCCCAGAAGGCCAGCTGATCCCACGGCAGCAGATAGCCCGTGTAGCTCAGCAGCAGGGTGACCAGCAGCAGAATCACGCCCACCACCCAGTTGAATTCCCGCGGCGGCCGGTAGGCGCCGCGATAAAAGACGCGGAACATGTGGGCAAATGCCAGCAACACCATCGCATGCGCGGACCAGCGATGCAGGTTGCGCAGGAAGAGCCCCGACGAGACCACGTAGCGCAGATCTTTCATATCCGCGTAGGCCTGCGGCACCGAGGGGTGGTAATAGAACATGAGCAGAATGCCGGTGATGACCAGCAGCAGAAAGGTGCCGAGCGTCAGCGTCCCCAGGTACCACGTGGCGTCGAAGTTGAGCATCCGCCGCCGTACTTTGGTCGGCAGGATGTGCAGAAAGACATTCTGCTGAATGGCCATCGAGCGGTGCAGCGTGCTCGCACCCCTGCCGCTGCGGAAGATCGATTTCCACAGGCGGCTGGCCATCAGCTTGTCCAGGCGGCTGGCTTGCTTTTGTAGCTGCATCGTCAAACCCTCAGGAACTCAAGTGGAGGAATGACGGTGGAGCGGTCCACCATCACGTCGCGGTCATCGGAGAGCCAGGTTCTGAACCACGGCAGCGGTCTCGGCGCAGGCCCGGCCACCTTCACGCCCTCATCGGTGAAGCGGCTTCCGTGGCAGGGGCATGCGATGAGGTTCAGTTCCGGCTTCCATGCCGTCATGCAGCCCAGGTGCGTGCAGATCGCGCTCAGAGAGAAGATCCCTTCCTGCAGACGCACGATATAGATTGCCAACGCCGGATGCAGCGTCACCGAATCCGTGGTGTACTCCTCCACATTCCCAGCGTTCACGATCGGCGAGGGCTCGTAGAGCACGTTTGGCGACATGTACTGATAAGCGAAGCTCAGCGTTCCCGCGGTTGCCAGCCCCAGAGAGCCGATCCCGAGTTTGGTGAAAAAAGCCCGGCGGCTGATCTCCTGCTGCAGTTCGCCCGGCTTCTGCTTCCTGTCCTGCTCCATCGCTCCCCTCACTTCCTGTTCTCGGCTGCCTGGAAAGGCGCATTGAGCGCGCCGATCGATATCAGGCCGGTGGGCTCTGCCGAGGTCAGCGAATATGACTCCATCGTGATCATTCCCACCGGGCATCGCGCCGCACACAGCCCGCAGCGGATGCACCGCGTCTCGTCCTTCAGCATCACGGAGCCTGCAACAACCCCAAGCTCCTCGGCTTTCACGTCATCCAGTTCCACATTCAGCAGAGCTTCGTTGGCGACGAGCTGCTCCACCACTTCGGGTTCAAACTGAAAACGATCGAGGCTCACCAGCTCCAGGCAGTTCTCCGGACACACGTCCACGCACCCGCCGCACAGAATGCACAGGCTGCCGTCCTCGAGATTTCCTTCGAAGATCGTGTTGACCCAGCAGTGCAGACAGCGCTGAGCCTCGATCTGCGCAGCCTCCTCGTCCAGCACCATCTCCACTTCGGTGATGCCCGTGCGGCGCTCCAGCGGCAGCGTTGGAATGGGCTGCCGAATCAGGTCGAGCAGGTACGAGGGCATGCTGTGCCGCTCAAGCACCTCGACCGAGACCACCGGATCCGGATGCCTGCGGCCGCGCAGGAATTCGTCGATGCCGACCGCGGCACGCTTGCCGTCGGCCACGCTGTCGATAATGAGCCGCGGGCCAAAGACGCAGTCGCCGCCTGCAAAGACCCCGTCGGCGGAGGTCATCAGGGTTTCCGGATTGACGGCGATCAGTCCCCGCCGCGAAATCTCCACGCCATCGTCCGGCGTCAGGAAATCCAGGCGCGGCGCCTGGCCGATGGCCATGATGACCGTGTCGCAGTCAAGGATCGTCTCACTGTTTTCGTAAAAGGCCGGGTTGAACCTGCCCGTCTGGTCGAAGACCCATTTTGTCTTCAGCGCCTCGAGGCCGGTGAGCCTGCCGTTTTCGCCCACCAGCCGCTTCGGGCCGAGGCCCGGGTGCAGAATGATGCCTTCCTCTTCAGCTTCGGCAATCTCCTCGAGGGCCGCCGGCATTTCCTCGCGCTTTTCGAGGCACACCAGATGGACCTCGCGCGCGCCCAGCCGCAGCGCCGAGAGCGAGATGTCCATCATCTCCTTGGTCGCCACGGCCTCAACGTTTTCCTGCGCGGGCTCCTGATGCTCAACCCCCTCGGTGTGCTGGCGCACCACCTCGCGCGCCGCGGAACGCGCCACGTCCATGGCCACATTGCCGCCGCCGATCACGATCACCTTCTTGCCGATCGTGAACTGGTATCCGAGGTTGACGTTGAGAAGAAAGTCGATCCCTTTGTGCACACCGTCGAGGTCCACGCCGGGAATGCTGAGATCGCGGCTCTTGTGTGCTCCGACCGCGAGCAGCACCGCATCGAAGTCCCGCCGCAGCTCCCCGATGGCGAAGTCACGGCCGGCCGCGGTGTTGAGCTTCAGCGTGATATCGCCCGTGGCGAGGATTTCGCGCACCTGCGCTTCGACTACGTCGCGGGGCAGCCGGTACTCCGGAACGCCGAGATAGAGCATGCCGCCCGCCACTGGCGCCGCCTCGAAAATGGTCACCGAGTAGCCCATCAGCGCCAGATCGTGCGCAGCCGACAGCCCTACCGGCCCCGCGCCCACGACCGCAACCTTGTAAGGGAGCCTGTTCTGGGCGCGCCCCTCGTTGACATCCACCGGCCGCTTCGACTCGGGCCCGTGGCGCTCCGTCAGAAAGCGCTTGAGCGCGCGAATCGAAATCGGCTGATCGATGGCGCCGCGCCGGCACGCCGTCTCGCATGGATGCGCGCAAACCCGCCCGCAGATGCTGGCCAGCGGATTGGGTTCCCGGGCCAGCCTGTAGGCCTCTTCGTAACGCCCCTCTGCAATCAGCGCAACGTACCGCCCGGCGTTGGTATGCGCCGGGCAGGCCATCATGCATGGGAAGTTGCTGTTCAGCCAGGCTGGGTCCACCCTTCTGTTTTCGTCGCGCTTCGGCATGACGGCCTTCCTGTTATTCCTGGTTTGTTCCTGCTACTTGGTGACCGTCATATCCAGGGTGGTGGCGCCGGAAACGGTCACCTGCGAGGTGTGCGGCTTGCGGCCCTCATGCCAGGCGGTCACCGAGTAGGTGCCGTTCGGAACGTCCTTGATCGTGAATTCGCCCGCCGCATTGGTCGTCGTGTAATAAGGCGTCGGCGAAACGATGATGTAGCCCGACATGTCGGGGTGGACATTGCAGAACAGGGGAACGATCCCGGGATTATTGAATGTGAAGTTCCGGCTATCGCCCTGCGGCCACGTGCCCAGGTTGTGCCCCATCTTCTTGTTGCCGTTCACCGACGGCCAGAAGACGTTGTGAGCCACGCTGTCGCTGTTCAGAAACTTGACGGTTGTGCCCAGCTGCACGACCATGATGTGCGGCTGGAACATCAGTCCCTTCTGGTCCATCACAGGATGCTCGGTGGGTGCCGGGAAGGTCTTGCCCGCGATCGCTTCGACGTAGACCACGGACTCGCCCTTCGCGCCGGAAACTTTGCCGTGAATGTCTCCTGCGTGAGCCGCTACCGCTGCTCCCAGAATCACCACTGCTGCTGCATACATGCGAAATGTCATACCTGCTCCTTACTGTGATCGGCAGCCGCGCTCGCGCTGCGGCCGGTTCGTGCAACACAGATCCCCTCCGCAGAACGATCCGTTCCGCGGTTCTTAATGAGCTGTTTCCAGACGAAACCAGAGGCTTGCCGGGTAGAGATCACAACGAACTTCGCTGGATTCGGATCCCTGCGGTGACGAGGAACTTCCTGGGGCCTCGCCTCGCGTTCTTTCTCTCCAGTCTCGGGCCCAAAGTCTTACTACCGTGCGTATTTTGAATATGCAAAAGGGAGAAGATGTGAGTATGTGACAGGCATCACACAGGTGGGAAAAGGACCGGAAAACCGACGATTTACGCGCATCGCAGGGGTGGCAGGGGAGTAATTTCAAATCTGTCGGAAAGAAGGCTGCAGTCAACAGCCCCGACCTCAGGCCGCTGCGCGGGGAAGCGCTGTCCTCCGGGTGTGAGGATGAATGCGCCTGTGCGCGAGTCTCCGCATGAAGGGGGCGTTCAGAAAGGCGACCCTCAGGGCCCGGTTTGTCATGCACAGATCAGATCGGGCAGCCGCCGGGAGACGCCGGGCGCGAACAGCGGGCCCTCAGGCTCGCAACCCGCGGATACTACCATCCAGCGCGGCCCCTGGGAGAGGCGTTGCGCCGCCGTCGCGCCCGTCCCTGATTCCTTGATTCGGTTCGATTCGGGCGACCAGACCGGCTTGTTCCTGAGCTTCAGGGATGCAGAACGAGGGCCTGCTGCACCTGGAACTTGAGTTCCGATTCGGCCGGAACCTTGACCTGCTTGCCTCGCGTCGCATATTGAGTAAACGCACCGGCGCCTGCGCCGACCAAGGTCCCAATGCCTGCGCCTTTGCCGCCTCCGAAGACCGCGCCCAGCAGCGCACCGAGTGCGGCGCCGCCTCCGGAATATTCTGCAGTCCGTTTATTCATTCCGAATCCGGCCGAACCCGCCTCGGTCACGGAGGACGAGTCCACCCGATATTGCCTGCCGTTCAGTTGCACAGAATAGAGATCGATCGCAAAATCGTGACCGCTCGCAGTTGTGTCTTTGTTCAGATCCACGACCCGCAGCTGGGCTTTGGTTCCTGCCGGGATTCCCACGTTGTCGGTGCTATCGACCACGTTCTGCTGGACATTGGCCGCATACAGCTGCCCCGCCTGATCCTTCGTCGTATCAATGGCTTCGTCGGTTCGCACACTGATCGAGGTGCCGGACGGAATCACCACGGAAGGAATTCGCGAGGCTGGGCCGGAACCGGAGTTCGGGACCGAACCGCCAGCGGCCCGGTAGGCCAGAGCGGGAGCTGCGCTCGCCTCGCGGACCGCCTGCCCTGCCGCCGCGCCACCGGTCAGCACGAGCGACGAGACATCGCTCAGCGGGAAAATATACGACACGCCGTTGGCACCATTGAATGAAATCCGCGTTATGCCGATCAGATGTCCGGTGTACGACTGTCCGCTGCGCAGAGCGATGTGCTGAGCCAGATTCGAGAACACCAAAGTCTGGACATCGTTCAGCGGAAAGGTGTACTGGATTCCCGCATTATCCTGGAAGCTCAGCTTGCCCCCCGGTGCGCCTGTAAACTCTCCCGAATAACTCCTGCCGTCCCGCAGGATGACAAAATCCGCGTGCGCCAGAGAAACAGAAAAAAGCAACACAGCAACGGATAACAAGAGCGATTTCTTCACTGCGTTCACGACTTTCACCCGGCGAAGCTCCCTTGTACAAAGCCTGACGAGAATACCGGTTTGGACCGATCTGCCGGTATCTCGACCCCTGATACCTTCTCATACCGCGCAGACGGGTTTCAACGATTTCCTGACGGAGCGGGGGAGCCCCGGACCGGCGAGGGGAGGACTCCGGTCCGGTCAAGCTTATTGCCGGCTTACTCTGAGCAGCAGCGTTCCATGGGAGGGCACCGTCGAGCTATAAGCCCCGTTGGTAAAGTTGACCTCTTTGTGCGCCCAAAGATCGCGGGCGCGGCCGACTTGTCCGTGCAGGGGCAGGTCGGCGGCGACCACCCTGGCCTGAGCGGGCGAGGCGCCCAGGTTGACGACCCCAACGGCCACGCTGCCGTCGGCGAGGGGTTTGATCCAGGTCTGAAGATTGCCGTGCGCGATGGGCGAAGCCTGTTTGCCGAGCGGGTCCTGATCGACGGCGATGACCTCGCGGTTGAGCAGGATGGCTTTGGTGGCATCGGACATGTGGCGGATGTCGTTACCGGCCAGAAGAGGAGCGGCGGCAAGCGCCCAGAGACTCATGTGGGTGCGATACTCCGTGTCGGTCATGCCGCCATTGCCGATCTCCAGCATGTCAGGGTCGTTCCAGTGGCCGGGTCCGGCGTAGGGGGCGGTGGGAACCTGCTTTTCGATGTTGTAGGTCATGCTGTGCCAGGTGTCCCGGATGTCGTCGGTGGTACGCCAGAGGTTGGCGCCGGCAGCGGGCGCCCACTGCGCCGCGGTGATCTGGCCGATGCTGAGGCTGTAGACAATGGGGCGGCCGGTGGCCTCAAGCGCTTCGCCCATCTTCTGATAAACGGCCGCCTCCTGCGAATTCTTATAGATCATGCTTGCGCTGCACCAGTCGTACTTCAGGTAGTCGACGCCCCAGGAGGCGAAAGTCCTCGCATCCTGCGCCTCGTGACCATAGCTGGCGGGATAGCCCGCGCAGGTGCGGGGGCCCGGCGAGGAATAGATGCCGAATTTGAGCCCTTTGGAGTGGACGTAGTCGGCGAGGGCCTTCATGTTGGGGAATTTGCTGTTGGGGCGGATATTGCCCTGAGCATCGCGAGTGCCTTCCCAGGTGTCATCGATGTTGATGTAGATGTAGCCGGCGTCGCGCATGCCGCTGGAAACCATGGCGTCGGCCATGGTGCGAATGATCTGATCGTTCACTTTGCCGGCGAAGAGATTCCAGCTGTTCCAGCCCATGGGCGGCGTTTTTGCCAGTCCGTTGTACGGGACTTTATGCAGCGGGGGAGGGGCGATGTAGGGCGGTACCGGAATCGTGTCGGTCGCCGTAGCCCGATGGGCCACCATGGGACCGCCCCACTGCTTCCAGTGCAGCTCTCCGTTGACGAGGTCACCGATGAGGAAGGGCTTCGGGTCGGAGAAGCCGGCACCATGCAGCTCGATGTGATTGCCGGAAACCGTGCCGGTCACCTCCACGACAAAGCCGAGTTCCTCGAGCTTGCCGCTGAGCTGATTGCCGTTCTGCTTGAGCACCAGGAGGGCCTTTTCGACTTCGCCGTTGTCGAGAGTATTGCCGGTGGCGAACCAGCGTCCGGCGACATTCTGGCAGAGGGCGGAAGAAGTGAGGAAGAGGAAGGAGAGGGCCAGTGCAGTCAGGGAGAGTTGTTTCATGAAGTTCTTGCGCATCGGTGTTGTTCTCCGGATTCAGCGACACAAATAGGAACGATACAGTCCAACCCGAAATTCTCGTCGCCGAGACGGATTGTGTAAAGGGGAAGGTGCGAGGCGGAGCCGTTTTTGTCACCGGCGGCGATGACGGTCGCGACTCGACCGTGGAGTTACGCGCGCAGACCCGCCGGGATTTCGGCAGCAATCTGGCGGGACGGGATGGCCGCGATTGTGCTGTTCGCGGGGAGGTGCGAGGCGCAGGATTCGAGAGGCTGGTTCAGGATTCGAGAGGCTGGTTCAGGAAGACATCGAAAAGCTTTGCATAGAGCCCCCGGCGGGCGGTGAGGCGCGCGCCGCGCTCCCGCAGAAAGGCGAAGCGAAACGGCGAGCAGCGTTCGGCCTCACCGAGAAACTGCGGGGAAAAGAACTCGTGGGGCTCAGCGACAGCCATCAGGACGATTGAACGCCAGCTCATGCGGAGCAGGTCTTTGAGGGTGGCGTCGCCATGGGGGAGCTGGTCCATGAGAGCGGCGACCCGGCTGCTGAACTCAAGGAGCTGGAGGACGAGGGGGTCAAGGTCGTCTCCGCGGGCGGCTGCGCAGGAGAAGAGCGTGGCCGAGCCCTGGAGCAGATCTTCCCGGACGTCCTGGAGGTCGTCGCCAAGCTGCAGGAGGACACCCCACAGGAAGGAGAACCGGCTGGCTTCTTCGCTGAGGGAGCCGTGAACGAGGCACGCATCGGCGAGGACGGAGCTGCCGCCCTTGGCACAGCTTACAGTGAGGTCCGGGACGGAGGCGCGCAGGGATCCAGTCTGCTGGGCGATGCTTTGCTCCTGAGCGCGATGGATGGCGAGGAGGCAGTCGAAGAGCTGGGGGTAATCGCGGCGTGGGTACTGGCTTTCGATGAGCGCGACCAAGGTCCAGAGGGCGGCTTCGCTGTGGTTGTGGGGGGGCGACGTTTCGCCACACAGGCGCTCGCGAAAGCGGCGGCTGAAGCGTAGCTTTGCCTCGGGGGAGAGGTCTTCGCAGTCGAGGAGATTGTCGCTGTAGGGATAAAGGAGGCTGTAGGCGAGGATCGAGGGCGTGAGCTGCATGGGCGCGCCGAGCAGGGCCTGCAGACCTGCGGCGGTCCATGCGTTGCGGCAGGCCTGGGTGATACCGGCCATGCTGAGTTCGGCATCGAAACGTCGGGCCCACGCTGCCAGATCTGTGCCGATGGGGAGGAAACCCTGCGTGAGCAGACTGATGGCAGGCTCTTCGAGGCCGAGGGCCTCGGCGGCAAAGCGAGCGAAGGCGGCGAGGATGCGCTGCCGGGCGCGGGAGGGAGCGGCCGGGACAGGGGAAGATCGCCGAATTTCGCGGTCGACAGCATGGAGCGCCTGATCGTAGGCCTTTTCGCGTTGCTGCTGTTCTCTGACGGTGAAACGGGGTCCGTCCAGCTCGCGGCATCCGGCGCAGCTGCTCCAGACGGCGATGGTCTGCGCGGTCTGTGATTCGATCCAGTCCCAGTCGTAGCGATGGCCCATGCATTTAGCTTACGCAGAGCGGGGCCGGATAGTTGCCTGCGAACCGGGTGCGCGTGGAATCGCCGGGCGTCTTTTCGGGATCGTATCGGGACCCCGGAGGCCGAGGGAATGCGGTGTGGAGCCGAACCCCTGGGGGGTACCGCTACTACCCCACCGCGGCGTGGCGCAGTTCGGCGACGATTTCGGCGGCGGCGCGGCGGGCTTCGTCTTCGCGGTTGGGTGGGAAGGAGATGGCACCGACCCGGGCGTGGCCTCCACCGCCGTAGCGTTCGCAGATGGTGGCGAGGTTGACCATGTCCTCCGGTTTGGTTTTCGTCCAGGGGTTGGAGCCGACGGCGACCTTGGTGCGGAAACTGGATTTGGAGAGGCCGATGGAATAAGTGGCCTCGGGATGGAGGTAGTAAGGGATGAACTTGTTGTATCCCTCGAGGGGCTGGTCGGTGATATCGAAGTAGATGGTGCCGTCTTTCGACTCGGAGCGCTCGCGGATGAGGTCGAGGGAGCGCTGGTGGCGTTCGAGGAGCGGCGGCAGAAGGCTGGCCACGAAGGGCTGCTCGATGACCTGCTGGAGCGGCATGCGGGTGAGCAGGGGGATGAGGCGGGGGACGAAGCCGGGATCCTGCGTGGACTCGATGATGAGGGTGAGCTTCATAGCCGGGGCCGGCATTTCGACGGCGGCCTCGGGGCTTTCGTAGAGGGCGCCATCGACAATGTCGGCCCAGCGAACGAGTTCGGCGACGGGAGCGGCATCGAAGCCGAAGCGCGTGGATGCGATGTGGGCGAGGAAACTGGTGCAGGAGATGTAGTGGGGGTCGTAGAAGCGGCGGTCGCGGTAGCGGCCGTCGGCCATACCCCGCAGGTAGTCCTCGTGATCCTCGGGAGTGAGGAAAGCGCTGAGGTGATGGTCGAACCACCAGGTGATATAGGGCGAGGCTGAATATTTGAAGTCGACGATGGCGTTTTCATCGCCGGTGAAGTCGGCTTCGTTGAAGAGCGCGCCGGCCCGGTGAACGAGACCGCAGTACTCGTAATCCGCGTCTCCGCGGATGCACTCGCGGTGGAACCGGCTGAACAACGAGGCCGAGCAGGCTCCGTCGAAACACTTGTCGTGATAGAAGACCCGCACCTTCAAAATTCGCGCCGCCCCCAAAAGCCGCCCGGAATCCCTGCGCCGGGTCGGGAATCTCTTAGATTACCGGGATGGGGCGCAGTGTCAAGCGCGCGATTTGCCGCTATCCGAAGAGCCCGGCTATAGTCGAAGGAGTACGATGCGCGGCGTTGACTTCAGATCGCGAGTTTCCTGGGCATGGCTGCTGGGTGTGCTCTGCATCGCTCTGGTGCTGATGAGCGGGATGGTGCAGGCAGCGCATTTCCACGCGCTGGGCCAGGTGGATCACGACTGCGCGCTGTGCGTCGCGGCGCATCACATAGCACAGGCGCCGGCGGCGATCGTGCTGCTCTTCAGCAGCCGCGCGGTGGCGCGTGTGGCCGCGCCGAGAAGCATCCAGCATCCTCGCCGTCCCGTGTACTTCCGGCTCGTGAGCCGTCCTCCGCCCGTGGATTCCTGCCTTTTCGCCTGACTCTTTCCACATCCGGGGTTGCTTACATTTCAGGAGGTCGTGTATGCGGACGGTGCTGCGTCGCGCCGGGGTGATTACATCACTTGCGCTGGCTTCGGCGCTGGTGGCTGCGCCGGCGGCGGCGCAGGCCGGAGCAACATCGGGAACGATTACGGGGACGGTAACGGATCCGACGGGGGCGGTGCTGCCCGGAGCCGCGGTGACGATTGAGAATCCGGTGAGCCAATATGCGCGGACGACGACGACCGACAATGCCGGGCATTTCGACTTCACGAATGTGCCGTACAACTCGTATCACCTGACCGTGAAGATGGCGGGCTTCAGCGCTTTTGTCCACGACGTGGAGGTGCGCTCCAGCACGCAGGTGAACGTGCCGGCAACCCTGAGCGTGGGGACAGCGGCAACGACAGTGGAGGTGACGGGCCAGGATCTGATCAACAGCGCCGCGAACATGAACACGGACATCGACCGCAAGTCGTTTTCAAAAATTCCGCTGGAGAGCCAGTCGTCCGGGCTGAGTTCGCTGGTGACACTCTCGTCGCCCGGGGTCACGGCGGATTCGAACGGGATGTTTCACGGGCTGGGCGATCATGCAGAAAACTCGTTTTCGGTGGACGGGCAGCCGATTACGGATCAGGTGAGCAAGACCTTCTCCAACGAGCTTCCGAATAATGCGGTGCAGTCGATGCAGGTAATCGAAGGCGCGCCGCCGGCCGAATACGGAGACAAGACAAGCCTGGTGATCCAGGTGACGACCCGCTCGGGACAGGGCACGACGCGGCCCACGGGCTCGATTTACAGCAGCTATGGCAGCTTCGGGTCGAGTTCAGCCGGGTTCAACGTGGGGTACGGGAAGCAGAACTGGGGTAATTTCATCTCGGTGGACGGCCTGAATTCGGGGCGCTTTCTCGACTCACCCGAATTTGTGATTTTTCACGACAAGGGGAACGAGGAGAACATCTTCGACCGCATCGATTACACCATCGACACGGCGGACTCCGTGCACCTGAACCTGAATTATTCGCGGTCGTGGTTCCAGACGCCGAACACCTACGACAATCTGAACCTGGGAGGCGTGAACCTGGACGGCACGCCGGTGACGGGTCAGACGGATCAGCGGTCGCAGATCGGGACCTTCGATATTGCGCCGACCTATACGCGGATCGTGACGCAGAATTCCGTCTGGAATTTCGGCCCCTACATCCGCAAGGATGTGTACCACTATTATCCGAGTGGGGATCCGTTCGCCGACCGGGGACCGGTGCAGCAGCAGAGCGTCGGGCAGGACCGCAGTCTGACCAACGCCGGCCTGCATACGGATATCTCTTATGTGAAGGGTGTCAATAACGTCAAAGCAGGCGTGGAATATAACCAGACCTTCCTGGACGAGAGCGATACGCTGGGGATCATAGCGCCGGGCTATCTGGCATCGCTGGGATGCATGACCGGCAATGTGCCGACGGCCGCCCCGTGCACCACGCTCTATCCTTACGACCTGACGCGTGGCGGCCACTCCTACGACTTCCTTGGACATACGGACGTGAAGGAGCTTGCGCTGTATATCCAGGACCAGATCACCGCGGGAAACTGGCACTTCAACGTGGGCATCCGGGGGGACATCTACAACGGGCTGACGGATGCGACCCAGGCGGAGCCGAGGCTGGCGGGCTCCTATACGGTGAAGCAGACCAACACGGTGCTGCGCGGATCGTATGCGCGGACGCTGGAGACGCCCTTCAATGAGAATCTGGTTCTTTCCAGCCACGGATGCCTGAATCCGGTGGTGAATCCGCTGCTGGGATGCCAGGCGGGCAATTCGGGCGCGCTCTCGCCGGGTTATCGCAATGAGTATCACGCCGGATTCCAGCAGGTCTTCGGGACGCATTTCGTGGTGAGCGGGGAGTACATCTGGAAATACACGCGGAACGCCTACGACTTCAGCGTGCTGGGGTACACACCCATCACGTTCCCGATCGAGTGGCAGCAATCGAAGATCCCAGGGTTTGCCCTGCGGGCCAATGTGACGCCGGTGCACGGATTCAGCGCCTATGCGGTGATGTCGTCGGTAGCGGCGCGCTTCTTCCCGCCGCAGGTGGGCGGCGCGGGCGCAACCGTGGGGCAGACGGGGTATCCGTTCCGGATCGACCACGACGAGAAGTACAACGAAACAACGCATCTGCAGTACCAGCTGCCGGGAAGACGGATGCCCTGGTACAGCTTTAACTGGAGGTTCGACAGCGGCATGGTGGCGGGAGCTGTTCCCTGCTATCAGCCATTCTCGAACGATCCAAACAGCCCCTGCGGGACACCGGCAGCACCGACCTCCACGTTGCTGAACGGGCAGCCGGCGGTAATTCTGACCAGTCTGGACGCAGATGAGCAGTTCGAGGCAGGACTGAGGTGCAACGGCGTAAAAGCGACGCCGACGCAGGCGCTGCCGGCGGTCTGCCTGGCTTCGGAACTGAGCTCAGAGTTGGTGCGGATTCCCGCTCCGGGAACCGGCAACAACGATCACAATCCGCAGCGCGTCCAGCCGCGCAGTCTTTTCGATATGTCGCTGGGGGAGGATAACCTCTTCCACGGGGATCACTATCAGTGGGGCGCGCAAATTACGGCCATCAACGTGGCGAACAAGTACGCGCTGTACAACTTCCTCTCCACGTTCAGCGGGACGCACTACGTCACACCCCGGTCGGTTTCCGCGCAGATCACGCTGCATTTCTAGACGCCTGGAAAGCCGCCTCGCGATATGCTGGGAACCGCATCTCGTGGGAGAAGAGGCGATCGATTGAGAAGAAGGGCAGTTCTGTCAGGACTGATGTGCGCGGCCGCGGCGCTGTGCTACCCGGCCGGCGTTCCGGGGCAGACGGCGGACTATAACCAGCCGTTCCGGCCGCAGGTGCACTTCTCTCCCCTGCGCAACTGGACGAACGATCCCAATGGACTGGTATATTTTCGCGGCGAATACCACCTCTTCTTCCAGTACAACCCGGAGGGAGACGAGTGGGGACACATGAGCTGGGGGCACGCGGTGAGCCGCGATCTGCTGCACTGGCGGCAACTGCCAGTGGCGATTCCGGAACAGAACGGGATCATGATCTTCACCGGGAGTGTGGTGATTGATCAGGACAATACCAGCGGATTCTGCGCGCATGGGGAGCCGTGCCTGGTGGCGATCTACACGGGGAACAGCCAGACGCCGGAAGGCGGGCGGCAGACGCAGAACCTGGCGTACAGCCTGGATGACGGGCGCACGTGGACGAAGTATGCGAAGAATCCGGTGCTGGATCTGCGCCTCGCGGACTTTCGCGACCCCAGCGTGAGTTGGGATGCGGAGACGCATCGCTGGCACATGGCCGTGTCGCTGCCGCAGGAACACAGGATCAGCTTCTACTCGTCGCCGAACCTGAAGGAATGGACGCACCTCTCCGATTTCGGGCGCGCGGGCAATACGGCGGGAGCCTGGGAGTGCCCGGACCTTGTGCGCGTGCCTTTCGCGGACGGCAGGGGGTCGATGTGGGCGCTGAAAATTGGCATCAACCCTGGCGCGCTGCAGGGGGGGCGGGCGAGCAATACATCCTGGGCAATTTCGACGGAAGAGAATTTACGGCATCGGCGCAGCCCGGGGCTTACGGATGGACCAACTACGGCAAGGATGACTACTGCGCGATCAGCTTCAACGGGCTGCCCGCGGGCGAGCAGCCGATCCTGCTGGGCTGGATGAACAACTGGCAGTATGCCGCGAAGATTCCCACGTCGCCATGGCGGGGACAGATGAGCCTTCCGCGGCGGCTTTCGCTGATCCGAGATTCGGATGGGCTGGCGCTGCGGCAGGAGCCGGTGATTGCAGCATTGCGCGGAAGAAGCATTGCGGTCGCGGACCTGATGAGGGGTGGTTCGCAGGCGGGCACGCTTGCCGCGCCCTATGAGCTGGACCTGGATTTCGGCAGGCCGGCGGCGGGCAGCTTCGGCATTCGTCTCTTCTCGGACGACCACCGCTGGACGGAAATTGGGTTCGATACGGGCAGGATGGAGTTCTATATCGACCGGAGGCATGCGGGGCTGGAGGTGAGCCCGGATTTCCCGGTGCGGACGGCGGCTCCGCTGCGCCGGGAGCGGCCTTACACGGTGCGGCTGATCGTGGATCGGTCCTCGGTGGAGGCGTACGCGCAAGATGGAACAATTGCCATGACGGATCTGATTTATCCGCCTTCGCAGAGGGACAGGATCCGCAGCTTCTCATCCGACGAAGCGCATCCTGCGATCCGGGGTGAGGCATGGGAACTGCGATCCATCTGGCAGGCTGCGGCCGCAGGGCATTGAGCGGCAGCGGTGGCTGGACCCGGAGGTAGAGCAGGTCCGCCGCAGATGATTCGGAACGGTCGCCGGAGTTTCGATTTTTACCGACGCAGTGCCCACCTCATGCGCAGGCCGTTCAGCTTCCGCGCTTCTCGGCTCTTTCCATTTCCTCCAGCAGGGCCATGGACTCGCCAACCTGCTTGTGAAAGTAGCGGCGCATGACGTCCAGCATTTCGAGGATCAGGGGATCGCGGACGGAATAGAAGACCTGATTGCCTGCCTTCCGGCTGACAACAATCTGCCGGGCGCGCAGGACGGCGAGGTGCTGCGAGAGATTAGCCTGTTCCAGGCCAAGACGTTCGACAAAGCTGCCGACAGTCAGTTCGCCGTCCCGGAGCTGTTCGAGAATGGCAATCCGTGTGGGATGGGCGAGAGCTTGAAAAATCTCGGCTTTGAACTGACGCAGCGAGTCAGGCATTCGAATATTATATTCGAAGATTCGCAAATTACTCCGAGCCCAATCCCGGCTCCCGAGGGGCCCGGAGGCTTTGTCTTCGCCTCACGGTGAGAAGCAACCAGGAGGCCGGGGGCGCGGCAAAACAAGCCGGGGATTCCCCTGGGGGTGTCGTTCTGCAATTTTCGGAGCCAGATCTTTTTTTGGTTCACCTTGTCATTCAGGACGTTCGGCGAAACGGCACGGTTTGCTTCCGCGTGGTGGCCTACAGCGGAAGTTCGACGTTCCGGCCGGCGGAGTTTGCGTCGATCGAGGAGCTGCTGCAGGCGCTGCACTCGGCGGTACCAGGATTCGATGCGAGCGCTCTGGCCATCCGGAAACCCGGTTATCCGGAGACGTACATCATCTTTACAGGCGATCTGACCTTGAGCGAAACACAAATGGCACTTCTCGGTTTACAGAAAAAGTGAATCTCCCTGAGACAGCAGAGAACAGCCAGCAGGGAAAGCTGAAGGTGCTCGTCGCGGACGATGAACGGGCCATCGCCGACACGCTGCGGATCATCCTGACGCAGCATGGATTCGAGGCAGAGGCCGTTTACGGCGGGAGGGCGGCGATTGATGTCGCGCGCCACTGGACTCCGGATATCTATCTGGGCGATGTGGTGATGCCGGATCTGGACGGCATTGAGGCGGCCATTCAGATCCAGGCGATCTGTCCTGCCTGCCGGGTGATGCTGTTTTCCGGACAGGCGGTGGTTCGCGACCTGCTGGCGGAAGCGCGGATGAACGGCCATGAGTTTGAGCTGGTGGTGAAGCCGATCCATCCGACAGAACTTCTCGAGCGGCTGCGCGCAGCGTATTAGAGACCTCTGCGAAGCGGCGATATGTATCATTTCCTGGCTCCCGAGGTGCAGATGGCTCATCTGAGGCGAATGACCGGGGGAATACAGTACCAGCGAGCGGCGGATTTGTTTCTTTTTGCTATTTACAGTGTCGAAATCTGTTGTGATTTGAAAAACACTCTGGTAGCTTCTTTCATCGCAGGCCAGTCGCTGAAATCCATTTTTTGCCGGACAAAGCCATGGAAAGCAAAGTCCCGTCGGTTACGCCGCAACCTGATCTGTCTTCGGACGCCTCCGGTTCCGCGGAGGCTTACATTGCTGAAAAGCACATAGGGGAACGCATTCGACGGCTGCGCCTGAAGCGTTCGATGGGGCTGGTGGAACTGGGACGGCACACGGGGCTTTCGGCCAGCTTCCTTTCGCAGCTGGAAACCGGGCGGGTGGTGCCGACGCTGCGCAACCTGGCGCGCATCGCGATAGTCTTCGGCCGGGATCTTTCCTATTTCTTCGAGCCGGAACCCCATCCGCTCTTCCGGGTCCACCGCCGCACCGAACGGGTGCGGCTGCCGCAGTCCGGGGTCGATGACCCAACCTACTATTTCGAGAGCCTGGCCTACATGGTCCCGGAACGGCAGCTTGATCCGTACTATGCCGAGTTTGTGCCGGTGAAGAAGCCCGGCGAGATCAAGCCGCACGTCCACCCGGGTTACGAGTTCCTGTATGTGCTACAGGGCGAACTGGAGATCCGGCACGGCGACCGGAGCCATTCGCTGACAGCAGGGGACAGCGTGTACTTCGACGCGGGCACTGCGCACTCCTATCGCTGCGTAGGCGCCGGACCGGCGGTGGCGCTGATTGTCACGATGCATCAGTCGGTGCCCCACATGGCGGCGGTTGTCCGTCCACTTACCGCTATGCCGGCAGCGCCGGCTACAGACAGCGACGCCGAGATGGTTTCCGGGACAACGGAGCCGCCGAATCGTCCGAGAGAAGTTTCTTCGCAGTAAAAGAGAACCCGGGCACGAGTCCGGAAGCAGGCCGCTGAAGCCGGTGCCGCCGGAGCTGTCTCTGGGGCAGCGTGTCAGGATTCGCTGGCGGCAACGGTCGGGACAGTAAAGAAGAAGGTGCTGCCCTTGCCGACGGCGCTCTCGGCCCAGATGCGGCCGCCGTGCTGGCGGACGATGTTGCGGCAGATGGCGAGGCCCAGTCCGGTTCCCCCCATATCGCGCGAATCGGAGGCATCCACCTGCTGAAAGCGCTCGAAGATGATGTCGAGCTTCTCGGGAGGGATGCCGCGGCCCTGATCTTCGATGGAAAGGACCGCTTCGGCGCCGCTGAGAGCGCGGGCGCGCAGGACGACATCGCTGCCGTGCGGCGAAAACTTGATGGCGTTGCTGATGAGGTTGCCCAGCGTCTGCAGGATGCGGCTCTCATCGACCCAGAGAGTGACCGGTTCGGCATCGATGCGGAAGCTGATGCCGGCTTTCTGTGCGCTGGAATGCTGGAGGTCGGCGGCGCGGTGGAGCAGCACCTGGGCGTCGGCTTCCTGAAATTTCATGGGCAAACGGCCGGTGGCGCTGCGCTCGAAGTCGAGGATATCGTTGACCAGCCGCACCAGACGGTCGCAGTTGCCGATGGCGACATCCATCATCTGCGAGCGCTTCTCGGGGCGCTTCTCGAGGGCGCCTCCGGCGATCAGGCCCAGCGCGGCGCGCAGCGCGGTGAGGGGCGTGCGCAGCTCGTGGCTGACGGTGGAAATAAACTCGTCCTTCATGCGGTCGAGACGGCGACGCTCGGTTACATCCTGGAATGCGACGACCACACCGGTGACCCGGCCATTCGAGAGCATGGGGCAGGCGACGTATTCGACGGGGACGGGGTGGCCATCCTTGTGGCGAAAGACCTCGTCGCGAGCGCGGATGGGGGCGCTGGAACGGCGGGCGGCATGGATGGGGCTCTCCTCGACCCGGTAGGGTGCGCCGTCGCCACGCTCGTGGCCCAGCAGCGCATGCAGATCCTGCCCCTGCATTTCCTCCTGGGTATAACCCATGAGGCGGGCGCCGATCTGGTTCACGAAGACGATGCGGTTCTCCATATCGATACCGTAGATGCCGTCGCCAACCGACTCGAGGATCGACTCGCGCTGGCGCATCACGGCATGGAGTCTGTTTTCGGCATCGGTCTTCTCGGTGACATCGATACCATGGCCGAGGACGAAGGGGGGGGTATCCGGCAGATCGAGCAGACGGTTGCGCCACGCAATGACGCGGACGCTGCCATCGCGATGGCGCAGGCTGATCATGCCCTGTTCCTCGCCGGTTTCCACGATGTTGCGCAGGTAGTTTTCGAAGGCCGGCCGCTGATCGTCGGGCACGAACTCAATGAGAAGGCGGCCGGTCATCTCCTCGACGCGATAGCCGAGACTCTCTGCGGCATTGGCGTTGATGGAGAGCAGACGGCCTTCGAGGTCGTGCGTGCAGACCACACCGAGCGAGCCTTCCACCAGCTGGCGGTAGCGGGCCTCGCTGGCGTGCAGAGCGGCGGCAGCTTCGCGCTGCTCGGTGACGTCGACGCCGGTCATGATGACGAAGTTGATTTCGCCGATGCCGTCGGTGAGGGTGGTGGTGGTCCAGGCGATGCGGCGGCGGCGGCCTTCGCGGGAGAGCCAGTGGAGTTCCCAGGGGTCGCGCTGATCGCCGACGCGGGCCTGCTCCAGCAGATCGAAGGCGGTGGGCAGCTCTTCGGCCAGAAAGAGCTCTTCGGGAAAGGAGCGCCCGGCCAGCTCGGCGAAGGTATAGCCGGTCAGCTCTTCGCAGGCGCGATTGAAGCGAACGATGCGGCCTGCGGTGTCGAGCACCAGCACCAGCGCGCTCATGGTGTCGAGCACGGCGGAGACAAAGTTACGTTCCACCGTCAGCGCGCGCTCGACACGCTGACGGCTGCGGATGGCGCGTTCCTGCGCGCGCGAGTGGATGGAGTATTCGAGGCGGGTGACAATCTGACGCGCCAGCACGCCAAGAATCGAAACATGTTCGCGCGTGAAGGTATTGGCCCTGGGGGAAAGCACAGCCAGAGTGCCTACGCCGCCGGCAGGCCCGGTGAGCGGTGCGCCCAAATAAGAGCGGCAGTGGACGGAGCGCGTGAGCGGAAGTCCCTTGACTGGAAAGCGCGGTTCGGCGGCCGCATCGGCGATCAGCAGCGGCTCGTCTTCGAGGATGGTGTACTGGCAGGCGGATGCGAGGCGGGGCAGCTCCGTTTCGCGAAACCCTACGCGGGACTTGAACCACAGGCGGTTGGCATCCACGAATCCGAGATAGGCATAGGGGGCCCCGGTGACCTGAGCGGCAACGCGCACGATCTCGTCGAACGCCGGGTCGGGGGGCGTATCGAGGATCTCGTATTCCAGCAGGGCTTTGAGCCGTTCGGCCTCGCTCCGCTGCGCAGTTGCCAACCCGTAACTCATACGTTTGCGCTGCCCGGTCCATCGCCGGGCGGCCGGGGGGGTTCTACAGAGGCTAGAGAATTGTTACAAATATCGAGGCTTGAGGCTCTGCCCCGTTCGGGTGACTCCTGTTGATCTGCATTGGTAACTCCAGGCCGTGGTTACCCAATGACTTTGGTTCGGCGATTGAAGCACGCGAGTAATCCTGCCGTAATACTGCACGGGAATTGATCAGGGAAGCCTGCAGCAGTCGTCGGGCGGACCGTCGTTGCTGGCATCGAGGGCCACCTTCCATGATCCGTCGGGCTGCTTCTTCCAGATGGTCATATAGCGACCGGAGGTCGCGCTGGTGTTTCCTTCCCGGTCTTTGGCAACGCCCTTGTAATGACCCCAGGTGAAGCCCATATCGCCGGAGGGGGACATGCGCGCACCCTCCGGGGTCCAGGTGAGCTGATAGTCCCGCGGCGACCAGGTGGCGCCGGCAGCAATAGCATCGCGGCCGACCACCGGGGCCTTGCCGTTGGCCAGGGTCACGGCGTCGGGCGCAAACCAGGAGGCAAAGGCGGGACCGCCGCCTTTGGCAGTATCGGCGGCGAACTTCGACTCCAGGCTGTAGAGGAACTCCACGCCGGGCGAAAGAGCAGGATTGGTGAGTGGGTTGCCATCCGGGCCGGGGGACGGCTTCGGCGCGAGAGGATCCAGCATCTGGGCCGACAACGCGGTGGAAAACAGCAGGCACGACAGAAGCAGGACAGCAGCACGCATGATACGGGTACCTAAAGACAGGATAGAACAGCCGCGAGGCGGAGAACTTGCGGCGGGCGCTCGTGGGTCCGATGACGGGATTACGCCGGTCATTGACCCCTGCATTCGCGGATGCAAATATCAGGCTATGGCGGCAAAAGCACCGTTCGATCTGGAGAGGTTTTTTCAGGCGCTGGGAGACAGGACGCGCCTGCGCCTGCTGAACCTGATGGGAGACCAGGAGATCTGTGTCTGTTATCTGGTGGAGATTCTGGGGGCGCCGCAGCCAAAGATTTCCCGCCACCTGGCGTATCTGCGGCGGGCCGGAGTGGTGGCGGCACGGCGCGAGGGCAAGTGGATGCACTACCGGGTTGTGATGCCGCCGCACCGCGGGGCCGCACAACTGCTGCGTGAGGCGCTCGCCATGCTGAAGGAAGAAAAGGCGATGCAGGCGGATCGGATGCGTCTGAAGAAAGCCTGCGGAGCGCCGGCAAAGCTGCCGGCGCTTCGAGGCGCTCCGTTGCCGGCGCCGGTTGCCGAAGAGGTGTGCTGTCCATCGTGACGGCTCAGCTCCCCGGCAAATGAGAGCCCATCGTCGAACAGACCTGGTCGCGCCGGGAGCTACTCTCAGATTTCCGAAGTGCCGTTCGCCGCTGAGGGCGCGGGCTTCGTCGCCATCGCAAGGGCATAACCCAGCTTTCCGGCCCGGACGGCATCGAGGGCAGCGCGCGCAAACTGCTTTGCCGTGGAAAAATCGACACCCGGCAGATCGAGCTTGTTCAGACCGGTCATCACTTCGGCCCACAGCAGCCGGCCCTGGATTTGCCGGACCAGCTCGGCGAGAGCCGCGCTGTGGTCTTCGACGGCGTCAATCTCGAGCCCGGCGCCGCGCAGAATTTCCGCATAGCGATACAGCGGCTGCGCATCGCCGATGCAGGCGATCCAGGCCAGCAGCCCCGCAAGCTGCGGGATGGGCTCGGCGGTGCGGGTGAGGTCGCTGAGGCCGAGACGGCCGCCCGGTTTGAGAACGCGGTGGAACTCCAGGGCGGCACGGTCCTTGCCAGGGAAGGTGCAGAAGGCGCATTCGCAGAGGACGGCGTCGAAGGTGCTGCTGGAGAAAGGCAGACGCTCCGAGTCGCCTGAGTGAAACACGACACGCGTGGCGAGGCCAAGGCGCTCGGCCTCTGCTGCTGCTTCGTGGACGTTTTGATCGCTGAGATCGACGCCGGTCACGCGACAGCCAAATGAAGACGCCAGAAAGAAGGCGCTGGTTCCGCGGCCGGAGGCGATGTCGAGGACGTGAGAGCGCGGGCTGAGGGCAAGCATCTCGCCGAGCCGCTGCGTCAGCGCAGTTCCGCCGGGGTGAAAGCTCTCGCCCAGCAGAACACGGGCGAGGTGGCTGCTGTAAAACGCAGCGCAGCACTGGCTGACGTTCTGCTCGCCGGCACTCATGGGCGTCCGATGCCTGGAAGGAGATTTTGCGGGGCATGGCGGTCCGCGCCGTTTCGGAAATCGAAGACTACTGGCTCAACCCGATAAGGCAGCTGCTGCCGACGAGCTTCCCTGCGGCGCGGCTCCATAGCTTCCAGCTGGCGGCGAGCCTGTTCGCGATAGCCGACCGAGTTGTAGGCGCAGAACGGGATCTGCTTTCCGCCGGGCAGGAGAAATTCCTTGCAGCATTTCATCAGATTCTTCTGGTTGAAGGTCCAGGGGTCCATGAAATCCTGCAGCATGATCATCAGCATGTTCCTGGCAAGGTCGCCGACGGTGAGGCTTTCGGAGATCCCGCACGCCTGGCAGGAGAAGGCGAACTGTTCGGCGGCCTTGCCGGAGCCTGAAACCGCCGACGAGGACCAGAGGCCCTCGAGCGCCTTCCTGACTTCGAGGCTGAAGTCGGGCATCACGCGGTTTGTGATGTAGTCGAGGTAATCGGAGACGTTGACGATGCGCGGAAGGGGCGTGACCTTGCCGTCCTCGACGAAGGCATAGGTCACTGCGTTACAGGTGGGGAAACAACACGGAACAGGAATGAAGTCGCTGACCAGGAACTTCCCGGCTGTCTGCTCCTCAATGTGCTGCAGAATGTCAGGAATTGTTATGCGCCGCATGGGATCGTGCTGCAGATGCCGCCCGGCGTGGAAAGCCGGCTGGAAGTTGATGCCGCGCACGGCGGGGTGCTGGATGGCGAAGTCAATGATCCTGCCGATCTCATGCTCGTTGATGCCGCGCTCGATGGCCGGCACCAGCGTCACATGGAGGCCGATGGAAGCGAGGCGGTCGAGCGCACGGAGCTTCTCCTCGAGAATCTCCGGCTCGCCACGGATGATGCGGTAGGTCTCGGGGTCAAAGCCGTCGAACTGGAAATAGAAGGAAGGCCCGACTTCGGCGAGCTCCTCGAGAAAGCGGTCATCCCGCGCAATGCGTTTGCCGTTGGTATTGATCATCACGAAGGGGATGCCGCGAGCCTGCGCAGCGCGGACAAAGTCGATGATCCGCGGGTGGATGGTCGGCTCGCCGCCGGAAAACTGGATGACCTCAGGCTTACCTTCCGTGCGCACGAAGTCGTCGAGCATGGCCTCGACTTCTTCCAGGGTGAGGCTGAATCCAGGATGCGCCTGGGCAAAGCACAGAGGGCAATCCATGTTGCAGGCGCTGTTCACCTCGATGATGCCGAGACAGGTGTGCTGCTGGTGATCGGGGCACAGGCCGCAGTCGTACGGGCAGCCGTCTTTGATTTCCGCGCCCCGGGCCAGGGGAATGATTCCCGGCTTGTTGTATTTACTCAGGCGCACATAGGCATCGGCGTCGCCATAGACCAGGGCCTCGAACGGACCGCAGTTCGGACAGCGCTTCGCCATGTAGACCCTGTCGTTGCGAAGGAGGATCTTTGCATCGACGGGGCGGCGGCATTCAGGGCAGATGCTGCGGGTGAGCTCGTAGAAGACGTAGTCGGCGTCTTTCTTCGCTACGGGCGCCGAAGCGCCATTTCCGTGAAGCTGAGCGCCGGAGGCAGATATCGGATCCGTCATCCTGTCTCGAACTCTACGCCGGTCAGGTTCGGGAGGCAATGCGAGGAAACAGGCGGGTTGAGTGTTTGCCGCGGGGCTTCGAAGAGCCTTGCTTTGTTATCCCTGTGCCATATAAATGAAGCGCAGCACAAAGAGGACGGCCAGCAGGTAGAGCATCCAGTTTCTGCGATTCCCGGCGCCGGTGAGCAGCTGCAGCACGGCGAAGGCGATGAGGCCAAAGCTGAGGCCGGTGGCGATGGAATACGTAAGCGGGATGGATACAAGAGTCAGAAAGGAAGGCACGGCGACGACCGGATCGTCCCACTCGATCTTTCCCACGGCTCCCAGCATGAGGACCCCGACCAGCACGAGGGCCGGAGATGTGGCAAAGGCGGGGATGACTCCGGCGAGCGGGGCGACGAAGAGGGCGACGAGGAAGAGCAGGCCCGCGACAATCGCGGTGACACCGGTGCGACCGCCCACCGCTACGCCTGCTCCGGACTCGATGTAACTGGTAACCGTGCTGGTGCCGAGCAGCGATCCGACGACAGTGCTGCTGGCGTCCGCGAAGAAGATATCGCGGAGGCGGGGGATGGAGTGATCGGGGGCGATGAGGCCGGCGCGGTCGGTGACCGCGACCAGAGTGCCGAGGTTGTCGAAGAGATCGACGAAGAGAAAGACGAAGATGATTTCGAGCGCGTTGAGGTGGAGCGCGCCGCGGATATCGAGCTTCATGCTGGTGGCGGCCAGCGCATGCAGCGAGAAGCGCTGCGGAGTCCAGTGGACCTGGCGGAGGATGATGCCCAGCAGCATGGTGCCGAGAACTCCGATGAGCATGCAGGCCTTGACGCGGAAGGCCTGCAGCAGCGCGATGAGCAGAATGCCGAAGATGGCGAGCGCGGCCGTCGGAGCGCGCAGGTTTCCCAGAGTCACCGTGGTTGCCGCGCTGGGAACGATGATGCCGGCGTTGCGCAGTCCGATGAAGGCGATGAAGAGCCCGATGCCGCCGGAGACCGCCGCGTGCAACTGGTAAGGGATGGCCGCGAGCAGCAACTGCCGGATGCCGGTGAAGGTGAGCCCGAGGAAGATGATGCCGGAGATGAAGACCGCACCGAGCGCAGTCTGCCAGGGCACTCCCATGCCTTTGACGACGGTGTAGGTGAAGTAGGCATTGAGTCCCATGCCCGGCGCAAGAGCGATGGGGTAGTTGGCCAGAGCACCCATCACAATCGAGCCGAAGGCCGCGCAGAGGCAGGTGGCCGTGGTGACGGCCGCGAGCGACATGCCGGTTTGCGCCAGGATCGACGGGTTCACGAAGATGATGTACGCCATCGCGATGAAGGTCGTGACCCCGGCAAGGCACTCGGTGCGCCAGCTGGTGTGGTGCTCTGAGAAACGAAAATACCTCTCGAGACGGGTACGCATGGGCGAATGTGTCCCTCGGAAAAAGCTCAGAAGCAGGCTGCGGTGGGTTCAGGATAGTGCAAAGCGGAGCATCCCGTATCGCACGGCAACGCGGGATTCCGCGGCGCCCCGGTTGCCCGCTGCCGGTATAGTTGTGGAACACATTCCACTCTGAAGGCCGTCTTTCTACCCTTCATGTCTTGCGGAGAGCCAGAATGCGCCTGTGGCTGACGCTGCCGTTGTTGCTGTGTTTCTCCGTCGCCGGCCGCCTGGCGCCGGCTGCGCATATCCCGGTGAAGGTTGTGGTCGTGACGATGTATCAGGATGAAGACGGCGGCGGCAGCGCTCCCGGCGAGTTTCATCTGTGGGTGGAGGGCGAGCATCTGGATCGCGTATTCCCGCTGCTGGCGGGCGATGCGCCGGAGCGGATGAACGAATCTGGAGTGCTGGGCATGGTGACCGGCGTGGGGACGGCGAAGGCCGCAGCCAGCGTGATGGCGCTGGGACTCGATCCGCGCTTCGATCTCAGGCACGCCTGCTGGGTAATCGCGGGCATTGGGGGCGGCGATCCGGCGGATGTTTCGCTGGCCTCCGCGGTGTGGATTCGCCAGGTGGTGGACGGGGATCTTGCGCATGAGATCGATGCGCGGGAGATTCCTCCGGACTGGCCTACGGGCTACGTGCCACTGGGCAGGATTCTTCCCTATCAGCAGCCGATGACCGACAAGTATGACCAGGTTTTCACGCTGGATGCGGCGCTGACGGAGTGGGCGTACGGTCTGACGCATGCGATTCCGCTCGCGGACAATGACACGCTGCGGGAGCGGCGCAGCCATTTTGTGCAGGCGAACGCGCGGCGGCCGCCCTTTGTCACCGAGGGCGATGAGCTCTCCGCTTCCACGTACTGGCATGGCGCGAAGCTGGATGCCTGGGCGAATGCGTGGGTGCGCTACTACACCGGCGGGAAAGGCAACTTCGTGGTGAGCGCGATGGAAGAAACCGGCACACTGCAGGCGCTTGCGTTTCTGGGCCGTGCCGGACGCGTGGACGCTTCGCGCGTGCTGGTACTGCGGACGATCAGCAACTACGATCAGCAGCCGGAAGGGCTGAGCGCCGCGGCCAGCCTGAATGCACAGCAGGTGGGCCGTTATGGCGCCTTCCTGCCGTCGCTGGAGAGCGCCTACGCGGCAGGGCATGTGGTGGTGGACGCGCTGGTCGACGGCTGGGCGCGGTATCGAACGCGTCTGCCGGAAGTCTCCCATTCAGGTCCTGCACGGATTGCCGGAAGGAAGGTCGACCCGTGGTAGAGTAAGCACCGATGACCGCGGACGAGCGAATGGCAGAACTGCGCCTGGTGCTCCCGCCGCCTCCGGCGCCGGGTGGCAGTTATCTGCCGGCGAGGCAGGCCGGGCCTTTGTTGTTTCTCTCTGGCGTCGTCTCCACGGACGAGCACGGCGTTCTCACCGGCACCGTGGGCGCGGATCGCAGCATCGAAGAAGGCTGCTATGCGGCGCGGCGGTGCGCTCTCACGCAACTCGCCGTCATTCGCCATACGCTGGGAAGCCTGGATCGGGTGGAACAGATTGTCAGCGTGAACGGCTACGTCAACGCGGTGGCCGGCTTTCCCGACTCGCCCAAAGTCATCAACGGCGCTTCGGATCTGCTCATCGAGGTTTTCGGCGAAGCCGGCCGTCACGCGCGAGCGGCTCTTGGCGTCCATGCTCTTCCACGCCGGGCAATGGTGGAACTCCAGATGATTGTGGCTGTGCGATGAACCGTCCTGGCTCTCCGGTTCCGGGGGCAGGGCGGGAAGCGGTTGTGTTAATTAAGCAGCCTGCCTGGGTGCGGGACGGCAGTTTTTCGAAGGCGCGCCTTCCGCGCGGATGGCAGCTTGCGTGATGCGTTCGCTGAAATCGATCAGGGCGTCCCAGTCGGCGTCGCCCAGCTCCCGGCGCAGCCGGTCCTGCGCGCGTTCCCAGTAGGGAGTTGCCATCTCCAGCAGCTTCTCGCCGCGCTCCGTGAGGCAATACACGCGGCGTCCGCGTTCGCCCAGCTTCATGCGCACCCACCCGGACTGCCGCGCCGAGGCGAGTCGGCGGGAGAATGTCTCCTCCGATGCCGCGAACTTACGGGCCAGATCGCAGTGCGCGATCTCCCCCGCTTCGAAGATGGTCCGCAGGATGATGAATTGTGTCGAGCGCAGCCCGGTGGGGCGAGAACCAGGTCGTACAAATGACCAACGGCGCGGCTGGCGCGGCGAAGGTTCGAGCAGGCACAGGACGACATCGTAAGCGTAGACGGCATAAGCTCCTGTCCCAGTCGGAAATCAGGCCAGCCCCTGCTCGGGCCGATCCTGCCACACCATGCTTCGCGATAGCACAGACCCGGCATGCGGCGCCACATGCGATCAATAGCATGGATGCACGTGCAGCAACTTTCGCCGCCCGCGTCAGGCGCACATTGACGCGGGATTCCTTGTTCCTCCACAGGCACAGCCTGCGCTGCACGTTTGCGATTGCTGCCGATGGCGTCAGACGGCGCGGCAGCCGCCCACGAAAACCATGGCTGCCCGCTGGTCGCCGAAGAAATACGGCAGCTCGCGATAGTCCTCCGCGTCATGAATCACAAAATCGGCCAGTTTGCCCGGATCGAGCGACCCGGATTCGCGGCCGCGGTTCAGGCTGTAAGCCGCGTTGATGGTCGCAGCCGTCAGCGCTTCGGCGGGCGTCATCTGCATCTGCGCGCAGGCCAGCGACATCACCATGCGCATGGAGGTCGTCGGCGACGATCCGGGGTTGAAGTCCGTCGCCAGCACTACGGCCAGCCCCGCCTCGATCATCTCCCGCGCCGGAGGATATTTCGTCGAGCGGATCGCATAAACAGAGGCGGGCAGAAGCACCGGCTGCACACCACTCCGCGCCAGGGCGGCGATCGAGGCGGCGCCTGCGTGCTCCAGGTGATCGCAGGTCTGCGCAGCCAGTTCGGCGGCCAGCTCCGCGCCGCCGATCGAAGTGAACTGATCGGCGTGGATGCGCAGGCGCAGCCCATGCTGCTTTGCCGCCCTGAGAACGCGGCGCGCCTGATCGGGAGTGAAGACCCCGGTCTCGCAGAACACATCGCAGTACTCCGCGAGGCGCTCTTCGGCAACGCGGCGCAGCATCTCGTCGATGACGACGCGGGTGTAGTCGTCGGCGCGGCCCAGGTACTCTTCGGGAATCTCATGCGCGCCGAGGAAGGTGGGAACGACGCGCAGGCGCGTTGATTGCCCGAGGCGGCGCATCGCACGCAGGATCTTCAGCTCGTCTTCGGTCCGCAGGCCATAGCCGGACTTGGCTTCCACCGTCGTGGTGCCTCCGGCAAGGAACCAGCCCGCATAGCGACTGGCCGCGGCGACGAGTTCATCTTCCGAGGCGGCGCGCGTCTGCCGCACGGTCGCGCAAATGCCCCCGCCGGCCTCGGCGATTTCCCGGTAAGTTGCGCCCGCGCAGCGCTGCTCGAACTCCCGCGCGCGATTGCCGGCGAAGACCAGATGCGTGTGCGCGTCGACGAAGCCGGGCGTGACAAGGCGGCCTCCGGCATCGACGACTTCGGGATCGCGCGCCACTTGCTCAAGGTCTGCCACGACGCCCACCGCGACGATGCGGCCATCCCGCACCAGCATGGAGCCACCGGGAAGAATCGCGAGTTCGCGCAGCTCCGCGCCGGTTCGGGGGCGCGGTGGCCCGGCGAGGGTCACAATCTGCGACGTATGGGTCAGCAGCAGGTCGGTCATCGGCGGCTCAGCACTCCCGAGGCAAACGACAGCAGGCATGCTGCCGCAGCCATCGAAGTGACGTCGTTGATGTCGCGCGTGGGATCGATCTCCACCAGATCCATCACCCGCACTCTCGGATGCTGCCCGCAGTGCCAGGCCGCCCGCCGCAGTTCCTGCGGCGTAATGCCGCCGGGACGCGATCCGGCAGTGGCCGGAGCACAGGCGCGGTCGAGGACATCCAGATCCAGGTCCACATACAGGACCTCCGAGCGCTTCGACAGACTCTGCAGCGCCCGCTGGGTCACAATCTCAATGCCCTCCTGCACCACCTGCTCCACCGGGATCACCTGAATGCCCGCATCATCGGCAACGCGCAGATAGGCCGTTGAGTTGGCGAAGGACTGAATTCCGATCTGAACGATGTTCTCGCCTGGCAGGCCGTCGGCCAGCAGAGCGCGAACGGGATTGCCATTGCGCAGCCCGCCCTCAAGCGTACGCAGATCGAGATGGGCATCGAGGGTAAGCAGCGCTGCCTTGTTCAGATCGCCGCTCATTCCGCGCAGCGCGGGCCGGGTAATGGAGTTGTCGCCGCCCAGCAGCACCAGAGCCTCGGCGCCTTTCAGGGCACCGGCAACAGCTTCGCGGATCGGTTCCTGCGCCGCTTCGACGGAAGACTCAGCAAGAGGCAGGCCGCCCAGGTCCTGTGCCTGCAGCTCACGCACGTCGCAGCGGTGGGCCAGGTCGCAGGTGCTGAAGCGCGCGAGCGCGGCGCGGATCGCGGCGGGCGCCAGATCGCAGCGGCTGGGCGTGATCGAGCCCAGAGTCAGCGGCACGCCGAGAAACCGCAGTAATCGGCGCGCGCCGGGCGCGTGATCCCCGGCAAGCCATTGCGAAGCACGTGGCCAGTGCCGGTCCTCGTGCAGGGGCGGAGTCCCTGCCGCTTCGCTCACCGGGCCGCCTCGCGCATCGGAATCCTGAGCCCTGCGCGCTCGGCAAACTCGATGGCTTTGCTGTAGCCCGCATCGACATGGCGCATCACGCCCGTTCCCGGATCGGTGGTCAGGACGCGCTCCAGGCGCTGCGCAGCCGCATCGCTGCCGTCAGCTACGACCACCATGCCCGCATGCAGCGAGTAGCCGATGCCCACACCGCCGCCGTTGTGGATGCTCACCCATGAAGCGCCTGCCGCCGTGTTCGCCAGCGCATTCAGCAGCGGCCAGTCGGCAACGGCATCGGAGCCATCCTGCATGGCTTCTGTTTCACGATAGGGGGAAGCTACCGAGCCGGCGTCGAGATGATCGCGGCCGATGACGATGGGCGCGTGGATTTCGCCTTTGCGGACCAGCTCATTCATGGCAAGGCCGAACTTCGCCCGCTGGCCGTAGCCCAGCCAGCAGATACGGGCCGGCAGCCCCTGAAAGTGAATCCGCGTCTGCGCCAGCCCGATCCAGCGGCGCAGGCTCGCGTCCTCCGGAAAGAGCTCCAGGGCCAGCCGGTCGGTGCGGTAGATATCTTCCGGATCGCCGGACAACGCCACCCACCGGAACGGCCCCCTGCCTTCGCAGAAGAGCGGGCGGATGTACTCGGGCACGAAACCGGGGATGTCGAAGGCATCTTCCACGCCCGCCAGCTTTGCCTGCGTGCGGATGTTGTTGCCGTAGTCGAAGGTGACAGCGCCGCGCCGTTTCAGCTCCAGCATGGCGCGCACATGCTCCCCCATGGTTCGCATCGACTGCCGCACGTATTCCTCGGGGTTCACCTCCCTGAGCCGCAGCGCTTCGGCCAGGCTCATACCGTTGGGCACGTACCCGTTCAGTGGATCGTGCGCGCTTGTCTGGTCCGTCAGCAGATCCGGCACCACGCCGCGCCGGATCAGATTCGGCAGCACATCGGCCGCATTCGCCACCAGGCCGACTGAAACGGCTGTGCCGTCTTTCGCCGAGCGGTCGAGGATGCCCAGGGCCTCGTCGAGCGTCCCCGCCACGTGGTCGCAGTAGCCGCTGGCCAGGCGCTTGCGGATTCTCTCCGGATCCACCTCCACGCCGAGGAAACGAGCGCCGTTCATGGTGGCGGCCAGCGGCTGCGCTCCTCCCATGCCGCCCATACCGGCGGAGACAATCAGCCGGCCCTCGAGATCCCCGCCGAAGTGCTGCCGCCCGGCTTCCGCAAAGGTTTCGAAGGTCCCCTGCACAATCCCCTGGCTGCCGATGTAGATCCAGGAGCCGGCCGTCATCTGGCCGAACATCATCAGCCCTTTACGTTCCAGCTCATGAAAATGCTCCCAGGTGGACCAGCGCCCCACCAGGTTCGCGTTGGCGATGAGCACCCGCGGCGCGGCCTCGTGGGTGCGCAGAATGCCAACGGGCTTGCCGGACTGGATCAGCAGGGTTTCGTCATTGCCAAGGGTCCGAAGCGCCCGCACGATGGCCTCGAAGCACTCCCAGTTACGCGCCGCCTTCCCCGTGCCCCCATAGACCACCAGATCCTCGGGCCGCTCGGCCACCTCGGGATCCAGATTATTCATCAGCATGCGCAGCGCAGCTTCCTGCTGCCATCCACGCGTCTGGAGCGTCGTCCCCCGCGGCGCCCGCACCGTCGTCGTTCCGGTTGCCATAGCCCGTGCTCCCCCGGCCGCCGCCGCATTGGCCAACGCAGCCCCGCCGGCGCGACCGAACGAATGATAGTAGAGCATCGGCGTCTGCATGGCCATACCCGGGGTCTGTCGGTTATTGCCTGCCCCGGTGCGCTTCCGGGACCCATACCGCGGATTGGCCAACCGCTAACGCCTTCCGCTGACGAGTTCTGAAATGACACCGCCAGGGCGCAAAAGGCCGCTCCTCTTCCACCAGGCGAAATTGCCACCCCCCGAAGATTGCATTTTCGGGATGCGCGTGCAACACTGAACACCTCTTCCCCCATCGAAAACCGAGTTCCTGTGGAACCGACGAGGAGCACATGATGGACAGGGGCGCGCAGGTGTCCGCGGCGCCCCGGCGTTGACAACCGCGAACAGTCGCCCTGCCTCTCTCCTCCCGGGATGGGTTTCGCTTTCGCGATCGCTGTACTTCAAATCCCTCTCCCCCGACAAGCTCAAGCCGTCTGTACCAGGGCCTCTGAGCCAGGCCGCCGTGGCTGGTGGACTCGTGCGGCCACGCCCCCCTGAGAATCGAGTCAAATGCAATCGCCCGCGGGGCGAGCCTTCCTCCTCCCGGTCCCGCCAGCTGCTCCTGCTGCCCTCTGCTGCCGATAAAGGAGGAGAGATGAAATCTCGTTTTCAGCCTTGTCTCCCGCTGCTTGTCCCGGCTCTGGCTGTCTTTTGCCTTGCGACCTGCCGCGCACAGCAGGTCGCGCTCGCCGGCAGCCAGCCGCCCGTTACGCTGCCATCCGCGCCAACCCCAGGGCCGGCTGAATCCTCCAGTGCCTACCCTGACCCGTTCGCGGTCATCCCCGCGCCCCAGCCTGCTGTGCACAAGCCGCCGCGCATGAATCTGCTGGACTGGAGCGGGATTGCCGCCGCCACCACCCTCCGGGTGCTCGACTACACCACCACGGAAGAGGCCATGGCCCACCCGCAGTACTACCACGAGAACATCCTGCCCACTGCCCTGGTGAAGAACAAGCCGGCCTTCGCGGCCTTTCAGGCGGGCACAGTCGTCCTCAACTATGGTGCGTACCGGTATCTGCTCCGCCACAACCTGCGCTCCCTCGCCCGGGTCTCGCAATACCTCTATGTGAGCGTCATGGCCTTCCAGGTCAGCAGCAACTATCAGACCCTGGGGAAGATTCCAGGCCATTAGCGCGGATTCCCCCCGGCACGTCGCCTTCATCCGCGTGCCGGCAATCTTCCCGGGATCCGGGACATTCCCTGCCGCGCAGCCGAGGAGATACCGAAATCCGCGGGGAAAAATGAGAAGATGTCCTTGCAGGAAAACTACAGGAGACTCAACGCGATGAAGAAGCTGTACTTGTCGATGTGGAGAGGCGGCCTGATCTCGGTAGCCGTCATGACCGTCTGTCTGTCCGGCACCGCTTTCGCCCAGCACAAGGCCATTGACTACAAGCCGGGGATGCCCTTCAGCGATGGGTACGTCGCCGGGAACACGCTCTACGTCGCCGGTCAGCAGGGCCCGGACGCTTCGGGTAACGTCACAGGGCTCGATATCACCGAGCAGACCACCAATGCCATCGCCGCCGTCAGGAAGGTGGTTGAACACGCGGGATTCAAAATGTCGGACCTGGTGTCCGTCACGGTGTACATCACCGATCTGAACGACCTCCGGAAGATGAACGATGTCTATATCAAGCTCATGCCGAACCCCAAGCCGGCCCGAGCCACGGTCGAGGTCGCAGGCCTGATCGGCGGCGCAAAGATTGAGATCTCAGCTGTCGCGGTGAAGCACTAAGCTGTCTCGCCCGGAAGAGGAGGCTGGAGGGAACAGAATCGAGGCAGCCAGTCCCCCCAGGATTGGCTACTCTGCTTCGGATCTCCGGGCCGCCTTTCTCAAGTTCGTCCCGGATCACGTGTTCGACGAATCATGTCGCGACGTCCCGCCAAATCTCCGCCTTCATTCCTGAATGAACCAAGCCGGCATAGCCCCGCAGCGGATTGCAGGACTTTCACAAAAAATTGGTAGGGTAGGAAGAGAAGGGACACTGATCTTGACTTCAACACAATCCACACCGGTCGTTCGCTACAGCCTGGAGGAGTTCCGCAGGGCCGTCCTCTCGCCCGCGCCGCGCACCGCCGTCTTCGACTGCGACGGCACTCTGTGGAGCGGCGATACCGGTTACGGTTTCATGGCCTGGTCGATGGAGGCTGGGCTGCTCTCGCGCAATGCCTCCGACTGGATCGACGCCCGCCATCGCCTGTACCGCCAGGGCAAGGTTTCCGAGGTGGGGATCTGCGGGGAAATGGTTCAGGTCTACGCGGGACTGCGCGAAGAGGAGCTGCGCCGCGCCGCCGCCCGCTACTTCGTCACCAACGTCGAGGCGCAGATATTTCCCGAAATGCTGGCCCTGGTGGCCGACCTGCGCGCAGCAGGCGCCGACATCTGGGCGGTCAGCTCGACCAACAACTGGGTGATCGAGGAAGGCGTCTGGCGTTTCGGAATCGCCCCGGAGCGCGTGCTCGCGGCTGAGGTTCATGTCCATGATGGGCTGATCAGCAGCGACCTGATCGACGTGCCCACCGATGAAGGCAAGGCCGAAGCCCTGCGCCGTGCCGGAGTTCCCTCTCCCACCGCGGTCTTCGGCAACTCCATTCACGATGCAGCCATGCTCGAAGTCGCGGAACACGCCTTTCCCGTGAATCCAACTCCCGGCCTGATCGAAATCTCTGTGCGGCATGGCTGGACGGTTTACTATCCCGAAGCCGTGCTCACCGACCACACGAAATAGCCATGAGGATCGCCTCGCTGCAGCCGAGCGTCAGCATTATTCTTGACCGTCTAGGCTGCCTCGATGCGCTCGTGGCCTGCACGGGCTACTGTCTGGCCGCGGTTCCGGCTCTGCGCGAGCGCAGCATCACTGTGGTCCGTGACTCCTGGTCCACGACGGCGGAGGAACTGATCGCACTCCGCCCCGATCTCGTCATCGCCTCGGTGCCGTACCGGCAGGAATCTCTTACGGCGATCCTGAAGGCAGGCTGCCCGGTGCTCGCGCTTGCGCCGCACTCGCTCGCAGACATCGAGCAGGACATCCGCCTCATCGCTTCCGTAGCGGGAGCCGTCGAGCGAGGCGGGGCAATCATCGCCGCAATGCGAGCTGCCGTTTCCCGGGTTCGCAAAGAAACGGCCCATTGCACCGCGAAGCCGCTGGTGTACTGCGAAGAGTGGGGAAAGCCGCTGATCCACTCGCAGTACTGGGTGAAGGAGCTGGTCGAGGCAGCCGGCGGCATATTTCTCGGCCAGCCCGGTGCTGTCACCACGCCCGAAGCTGTGGCCGAAGCCGACCCCGAGGTGGTGATTGCCGCCTGGTGCGGGGCCGGAGACCGCGTCCCCCTCCATCATCTGGCAGCTCGACCTGGCTGGCAGCGGATCCGGGCTGTGCGGAGCAGCCGCCTCTGCTGCATCGCCGACGAACTGCTCAACACGCCCGCACCCACACTCATCGAAGGACTGCACGCGATCGCTGCCGCCCTGCATCCTGGCACTCTCGATGCCGGGCACGCCACCCGGCGGCACGGCGAGAATCGATCCAACTCCGAATGCGTCTAAACTAGCGTTGAAGATGGAGGGTACGGGACACAATGGACGGGAACCGAGGCCTCTCCGCTACGTGGCGGCAGCGCTGATCCTGCGCGGTAACGAGGTGCTGATCTGCCAGCGCAAGGCGGGATCGCCGATGGGCCTGAAATGGGAGTTTCCCGGCGGCAAGATCGAGGCCGGGGAATCCGCCGAGCAGGCTCTGCGCCGCGAGCTCGACGAGGAGTTGGGGATCCATGCCTCGATCGGGATCCGGATCGCTCATCTGCGCCACAACTACCGCAACGGCGGCGCTGTGGATCTGCAGTTCTTTGCGGTGCACAGCTTCGAAGGCGAACTGGTGAACCGCGTCTTCGAGGGCATGCGCTGGTCGCCGCTGAAGGATCTGCCCGGCTACGACTTCCTGGCCGCCGACCGCGAACTGATTCGCGACCTGGCCGCGGGCAAGTTGCTCTGATCAGGATCCCGGCCACCACTGCTGCACCATCAGGATGACGGAAAGAATGCTGACGATGATGGCTGTCACCCAGGCGGCGGCATTGAACCAGTGCGAATTGACGTGTTCGCCCATGAGGTCTTTGCGGTTGATGAGCAGCAGCATCAGAACGATGACCACCGGCAGCAGGATTCCGTTCAGCGCCTGCGATTCGATCGACCATTTGATGAGGGGAAATTTCGGAATGAGCACCACCGCCGCTCCGCCGGCGATGAGCAGCGTGTAGAGCCAGTAGAAGAACGGCGCCTCATGCCAGCGCTTGTCCAGGCCGGATTCGACACCGAGGCCTTCGCAGACCACGTAAGCCGTTGAGAGCGGAAGCACCGATGCGGCAAAGAAGCCGGCGTTAAAGAGCCCGAATGAGAAGAGAATAAAGGCGTACTGGCCGGCCAGGGGCTTCATGGCTTCGGCCGCCTCGGAAGGCTCCTGGATGGAACCAAGGCCATGGGCCCAGAGCGTGGCGGCGCAGGCAACGATGATGAACCAGGCAACCACGTCGGTGAAGATCGAGCCCACAATCACATCCAGCCGCGACGCCGGGTAATTCTCCCGCGTCACGCCCTTTTCCACGATGGAGGATTGCAGGTAGAACTGCATCCACGGCGCGATGGTGGTGCCGATGACACTGACCACCATGAAGACGTAACCGGGATTGCCCAGCACCGCCGTCCGCGGCAGCCGGATGGTCGCGAGCGCCGCCGCATGCCATCCGGGGTGCGCCAGCACCCCGGCAATGATGTAGGTGAAGTAGAAGACCGAGGCGACCAGGAAGATCTTTTCGACGCTCTTGTAGTCGCCGCGGACTACCAGCAGCCAGACCAGGGCGGCGCAGATCGGCACGGAAATGTATTTCGACACGTGAAAGAGCTCAAGACTGCCGGCGATGCCGGAGAATTCGCCGATGACGTTGCCGAAGTTCACCAGCACCAGCAGAAACATAATGACGACGGTCAGCCGCAGCCCGAACTCCTCGCGGATCAGGTCGCTCAGGCCCTTGCCCGTCACCGCGCCCATGCGCGCGCACATCTCCTGGACCACGATCAGGGCGAGCGTGACCGGAATCATGGTCCACAGAAGCGCATAGCCGAACTGTGCGCCAGCCTGGGAGTAGGTGAAGATGCCGTTGGGGTCGTTGTCGACGTTGGCGGTGATGAATCCCGGACCGAGGACGGCAAGGAAGAGCAGGATCCGGGTTCTCCATCGTTTCAGCATCAGGGCACGGTCTCGGTGCGCGGGACTCCGAGCCCGCCGGCCCGGTCGATCAGAGGAGGAAGCAAAACCTCAGTTTAGGCGAGGAGCCGCTGTTTCGCCCAATGATTTGGCGCAGGTATCTCCGCCTGTATCCGGAGCTTTCTGTAGACTGACATTCAGCATGATTTCAGGCCGGACCGTACTCTTGCCCCGTTTCGCCGTGCTGCCTCTTTTTGCAGCCTGCATGCTCTTCTCCTTTACTCCCGTGGCTCGAGCCCAGGGAACGCGGCTGTGGACCGAATCGACCTTTGAGGAGTTTGAGCGCGGCACGCCCAGTGGGGTTGCGATCACCAGTGACGGCCATCTGGTGCCCGGGCCGGAGAGCAGGGCGCTGTTCACCACCCCATCCACTTACGTCTGGGCGGTGGCCACGGATCGCGCGGGCGATGCCTATCTGGCCACAGGAACACCGGCAACCGTGCTGCGCGTCGGGCCGGATGGCAGGTCGACGACGCTGTTTACCAGCCACGACATGAGCGTGCAGACGGTTCGCGTCGGCCCGGATGGGTCGGTTTACGCAGCCACTTTGCCCTCGGGCAAGGTCTACAAACTCGATGCGCACGGCAGGAACATAACCGATGACAACGCGGCGGTGATCTTCGACCCGGGCAGCACACCGGAAAAACCGAAATATGTCTGGGATCTCGCCTTCGACGCACAGGGCCGGCTGTACGTCGCCACAGGCGCTCCTGCGGCGATCTACCGGGTAACCCACGGAGGCAAGCCCGAGCTTTTTTTCAAGAGCGACGACGAGCATATCCGCTCGCTGGCTTTCGACAAGGCGGGTAACCTGATCGCCGGCTCTGACGGGACGGGTCTCATCTACCGCATCGATCCGGCCGGAAAGGCCTTCGTTCTGTACGATTCGCCCAAGAAGGAAATCACCTCCATCGTCGTCGCTCCGGACGGCACGATTTACGCTGCCGGGGTGGGCGACAAAGGCCGCAACAACCTGCCGCCGCTGCCGGTGACCGGACAGGCGACGGTGACGGCGACCATCACCATCGTACAGCCCGGCTCAGTGCAGGCCTTCAGCGGCAATACGCTGATTCCCGAAGGATCGGAACTCTACGAGATTCCCCAGGGGAACGGAGCGCCGCGGCGGATCTGGGCCGGACACGACGACATCGTCTACTCGCTGGTCTGGACTCCGGACGGCGTGCTGGCGGCGACCGGCAACCGCGGGCGGATTTACCGCATTCATGACGATGGCACTTTTGCGGACATCGCCCATCTGGAGGCTTCGCAGGTGACCGGGTTCGCTGATTCGCCGCAGGGGATCTACGCGGGCACAGCCAATGCGGGGAAGCTCTATCTGCTGAGCCACGGTGAAGCGCCGGAGGGAAGCTATGTCAGCGAGGTCTTCGACGCCGGTGTCTTCGCGCAATGGGGGCGCGCGGAAGTGGAGGTCGGAGCCGGTCCGCAGGGTTCTGCGTTCCAGATGTATGCCCGCGCCGGAAATATCGAGAACCCGCAGCGCGCCTGGGGCGACTGGAAGGAGTTCACGCCGAATACCGGCTCCGTCGGAACCGGCTCCTCGCGATTCATGCAGTGGAAGGTGGTGGAACATCCCGGAAGCTCCGTCGGCTCCGTAGGCGTCAATTACCTGCCGGTCAATTTGCCCCCGGTGGTGGACGAGATCGTGGTGGTTCCCGGAGCGCGGGCCACTTCGATGACGCAGTCGCCCGGGCAGCCGCAGCAGATCACCATCAACCTGCCCTCCACCCAGAACTCCGGGATCAACTACGTGCAGGAGCCCGGAAGAGAACCGCTGTCCGCCGTCAAGGATCGCAGCGCGGTGACGGTCCGCTGGGCAGCCCACGACGACAACGGCGACGAGCTGAGTTTTGCTCTCTATTACCGCGGCGCAGGAGAGCGCAACTGGGAACTCCTGCGCGACCACATTCGCGAGCGGTTTTACTCCTTCGATGCCTCGCAGCTGCCGGACGGCAGTTACCGCGTCAAGCTCGTCGCCAGCGACGCTCCCTCCCATAACCCAGGAGAGGCACTGAGCGGCAACCGCGTCAGCGAGGAATTCCTGATCGATACGACGCCCCCGGTGGTGAGTGGGATCGAGGCTCATTTCGTCAACGGCAAAATCCATGCCTCGCTGACCGCGACCGATGCAACCTCGCCCGTTTCCCGCGCGGAATACGCGGTCGATGCGGGCCGCTGGCATTACGTTGCGCCGGTCGGCAATATCGCCGATTCGCTGACGGAGCGCTTCGACTTCGATGCACCGCTGCCGCCGTGCCGGCCCGGAGCCGTCCCCCCCGTCGACGCCAGTGAGCATGTGATTGCCATTCGCGTCTTCGACCGGTACGACAACACGGTTACAGTGAAGGCGGTCGTCCGGTCGACCCAATGAAGTTTGAGTTCTTTATCGCCGCCCGCTATCTCCGGGCCAGGCGCCGGCAGGCGGTGATCGGCGTCATTACCTGGATCTCCATTGTGGGAGTTGCCGTGGGGGTGGCCTCGCTGATCATCGCGCTGGCCATCACCAACGGAACCAGGCGCGATCTGCAGGACCGCCTGCTCAGCTCCACATCACATGTGGACCTGATGCGCACCATGGGCGACGGCATCCGCGACTGGCGGCCGCTGCTTGCCCGGCTGAGGCGCCTGCCGCACGTCGTCGCCGCCGCGCCAGGCCTGTACGAGCCGGTGCTGATTTCGCGCGGGGCGCGGGCCGGCGGGGCCATGCTCAAAGGCATCATTCCCTCGGAAGAGCGCACCGTGTCGGACATGCTCAATCAGATCACGGCCGGGTCGGTGGCTCCGCTCAGCATCAAGACGAACACGAAAGACCACGCCGGGGAGCGCACACCGCCCATCGTCATCGGCAGCGATCTTGCGGACTCCATCGGAGCCACGGTCGGCAACACCGTCATGGTCACCAGCCCCCAGGGCGACCTGACGCCGTACGGCATCACGCCCAAATACCAGCGCTTTCAGGTCGTGGCTCTCTTTCACTCGGGGTTCTATCAGTACGACTCGAGCTATGGGTTCGTCCGCATGGCCGACGCGCAGGCGCTCTTCGGCGAGCCGGACGTGATCTCGATCGTCTCCTTCCGGGTCGACGACCTGTACCGAGCCGACGTCATCGGCAACGAAATCGAGAAAGCTGCCGGCCCGGGCTTTACCACCACGAACTGGATGGAGCAGAACCGGGAGCTGTTCCGCGCTCTGAGGCTCGAACAGATTGTTACGTTCATCGTGATCGGGCTGATCGTCTGCGTCGCGGCCCTGAATATCCTGATCGCCCTGACCATGATGGTGATGGAGAAAACGAAGGATATTGCGGTACTGATGTCCATGGGTGTGCAGCCCGGGCAGGTTCGCCGGATTTTCCTGTTCCAGGGGCTGCTGATCAGCGTCATCGGGACAGTGTTCGGGCTGATCCTCGGCTACACCGTCTCTTTTCTGGGCCAGCATTACCGCTTCATCCCGCTTTCCGCCGATGTTTATTCCCTGGACTATCTCCCCTTCGCGCCTCGCATCATACATGGCGTTGCTGTGACAGCTCTGTCCCTGGGCGTCTCCCTGCTGGCGACCCTCTACCCGTCCAGTTCGGCGGCTCGCGTTCTTCCCGCCGAGGCTCTTCGCTACGAGTAGCCGCCCCGCGGAGCTTCGGCCCGACCAAGGAAAGCGCGAAAGAATGAAAGTGCATGCCGGAATCTTCACCCTTTGCGCGCTGCTCGCCGCGCCGGTTTGCTTCGGGTATTCCTTCCTCACCCACGAGACCATCGTCGACATGGCCTGGGACCACTCCATCAAGCCCGTGTTGCTGAGCCGCTTCCCGAGCGCCACCCCGCAGCAGCTGGTTGAGGCACACGCTTACGCCTACGGGGGATCCTGCATCCAGGATGCCGGGTACTACCCCTTCGGGCAACCGGGTTTCAGCGACCTGACGCACTATGTCCGGACGGGGGATTTCATTACCAATCTCATCCGCGAAGCTCATACCATCGACGAGCTGGCCTTTGCCCTCGGCGCTCTCTCGCATTACGTCGGCGACACCGTCGGCCACAAGGACGCGGTCAATATCGCCGTCCCCCAGGAATTCCCGGGGCTCGAACAGAAATATGGCCCCGTTGTCACCTATGAAGAGAACCCGCACGCCCACGTTCGCACCGAATTCGCCTTCGACATCGATCAACTCGGCCACGCGCGTTTCGCCCCGGCCGCCTATTACCGCCGGGTCGGCTTCCGCGTTCCCAAGCGGTTAATGGAGCGAGCCTTTTACGACACCTACGGCCTGAGACTGCACAGCGTCATCGGCAACGAGTTTGCCGCGTTCCGCAGCTATACCTGGGCCGTCCGGCAGTTCCTGCCGAGGATGGCCTATGCCGAGGTGCTGCTTCATCGGAAGGATTTTCCACGCGATGAGGATGGGACCGACTTCCGACAATTTCGCGGCCGGCTGGAGGCTACCGATATCGCCCATCACTGGGAAACCTACCGGCAGCACAAACCCAGCTTCAGAACCCGCATCCTGGCCATGCTGATCTTTCTAACCCCAAAGATCGGAGTCCTCTCCGACCTGGCAGTTCGGGGGCCGAAGATCGACACCGAAAAAGATTATGTGACGAGCGTAGATCTGGCCATGGACGAGTATGGCCACCTTCTCGATCAACTGGCCCACAAGGGACGCGACGGCTTTTCGGTGCCGGATCTCGATCTGGATACCGGCTATCCCAGCCAGCCCGGCACCTACCGCCTCACAGACGAGACCTATGCGAGTCTGCTGCACCGCGTCACGGCGAACAAGGCGCGACCCCCCATCGGCCTGCGGCAGAACATCCTCGCCTTCTACGCCCATCCCAATGCTCCCATCGCGACGAAGCGCAGCCGCCGCAAGTGGGCGCGAGTCCAGAAAGAGCTGGCCATTCTCCGCGCCATGCCGGCCGCCCGCATCCCGCACGCGCAGTGAGAATCGGCCGCCGCGGCAAGGGGCCGGTCCGGTGCCAATCCCGCGAGCCGGGAGGAGCCAGCGGCGGCTGACCGCATCCGCCCCGTGCAGCGTGTATCCTGCTCATCATGCAGCGGATCCTTACGGCCATCATTCTGGTCCCCCTGGTTCTTGTGCTGGTCTTTCTTTCCCCGAAGCAGCCTCTGGCCCTGATGGGTGTAGTCCTCCTGGTCGCGATACTGGCCACCTGGGAGTATCTGGGCCTGGCGGACGCCATGGGCGCAAGAACGCCCCGGATCGCAGTGCTGATCTGCTTGTTCATCCTGTTTGCGGCGATCTTTCGCCGCCCGGACCTGACGGCCCCGGTGACCGAATGCCTGTCGCTGGCGCTGTTCATCGTATGCGCCTTCCGCTCGCCGGTGAATCGGGTTCTTCCCGACACGGCCTACTCGGTTTTTGGGCTGCTCTATATCGGGCTGTCGATGAGCACGCTTTATCTCTTGTCCACTCAGGAAAACGGGCCCTCGCTGCTGCTGTTTCTCTTCCTGGTGGTCTGGAGCGGCGATATAGCCGCACTCTGTATTGGCCGGAGTTTGGGGCGACGGAAGCTGGCTCCGTCGCTGAGCCCGAACAAGACCTGGGAAGGCAGCTTCGCCTCGATGGTCGGCAGTGTGCTGGTGGCGATGCTGCTTTTCTGGCTGGCGGGCTATCTGGTGCAGAGCAACATCGAGGTGCTGACCTACCCCGGATCGCTGGGGCACTGGCTGGAACTCGCTGTCCTGCTCAACGTTGCCGCACAGGTCGGAGATCTGGTGGAATCCTCCCTCAAACGCGGCGCTGGCGTGAAGGATTCAGGACGCCTGCTGCCGGGGCACGGCGGCATGCTGGACCGGGTCGATGCCCTGCTGCTGGCGGCTCCCGTGCTGTGGTACGCTCAGTTAGCGCAGCAGTCGATGTAGTCCCCTGTCGATGGACGTAAACTCCTGATGGCTGAAGACTTTCCTCACCTGAAGCATGTCGCCATTCTGGGATCCACCGGCTCCATCGGCCGGAGCACTCTGAGCATCATCGAAAGCTATCCGCAACGGTTCGCGGTTGCGTCGCTCGCTGCCGGCCGCAATGTGCAGGCCGCGTACGAGCAATGCCTTCGCTGGCGGCCGCGGCTGGTTTCGCTGGCGACGGAGGAACTTGCCGCGGAACTGCAGCGGCGCCTCCGCGCCGAGGGGCTTACCGGGATTCAGGTTCGTTGGGGGACGCAGGGCACGGTCGAAGCGGCGACCCTTCCCGAGGCGGATTTCGTGGTCTCGGCAATTGTGGGTGTTGCCGGCCTCGAAGCAACCTTTGCCGCCGTCCAGGCCCGCAAGACCATCGGACTGGCGAACAAGGAAGCCATGGTGGCGGCGGGGGAAATCCTGACTGCCGCGGCACGGGAGAAGGATGTTGCCCTGCTGCCCATCGACTCCGAGCACAATGCCATTCACCAGTGCATGCGCGCCGGACGGCGCTCCGAGGTGCGGCAGATCTGGCTAACGGCGTCCGGCGGGCCGTTCCGCACCCTGCCGATCGAGGATTTTGACAAAATTACGGTGGAGCGGGCGCTGCGTCACCCCACCTGGGCGATGGGACGCCGGATCACCATCGATTCGGCAACGATGCTCAATAAGGGTCTGGAGATCATCGAGGCCTGCCGCCTCTTCGATCTGCCGCCTTCGGCGGTCAGGGTTACGGTTCATCCGCAGTCCACGGTCCATTCGCTGGTCGAGTACGTAGATGGAAGCCTGCTGGCGCAGATCTCGGTGACCGACATGCGGCTGCCGATCCTCTACGCCCTCAGCTATCCCGAGCGCGCGCCGTCGAACCTGCGTTTTGATATGACGCAATTATCAGAGCTCAATTTCGAGCAGCCGGATTTTGCCCGCTTCCCCTGCCTGCGCCTGGCCTATCAGGCGGCAGAAAAGGGCGGGGCTCACGCCATTGCCCTCAACGCCGCGGACGAGGTTGCCGTCGAAGCCTTTCTGGAACACGCCATTCCGTTTACGGGCATTGCGGATACAATAGAGAAGGTGCTCGAGACAACCCCCGAGTCGCATCCGGCGACGATTGAAGAGGTACTTTGTCTGGACAGCCGGGCTCGCGAGCTGGCTCGATGGGTCCTGGCGAAACGCGGGGCTTCTCGTCGCCGCTGACATCTTTACTGGTGTACACTGCGCAGTTTGCGGGCTGGTCTCGGTTCTCTCTATGCCTTTTGCAGTAATTGCCACCGTCTCGTTTCTCGTCGTGCTCGGCATCATGGTGCTGGTGCACGAGTTCGGCCATTTTGCCGTAGCCAAGCTCTGCGGCGTCCGTGTGGAAGTCTTCTCGCTGGGTTTCGGCACGCGCCTGTTCGGCGTACGCTGGGGCGACACTGACTACCGTGTCAGCGCTCTGCCCTTCGGCGGTTACGTCAAAATGTCGGGCGAGACGCCCGGCGCTGAACCCACCAGCGATCCAGGCGAGTTCAGCGCCCACCCGCGCTGGCAGCGGGTCCTCATCGCGCTGGCCGGTCCGTTCTTCAATTTCCTTCTGGCGTTCGTTCTGATGGCCGGCCTCTACATGATGCACAACGAGGTTGAGGTCTACCTGAGCCAGCCGGCGGTTCTCGATGTAGTGCCGCCCGATTCAGCGGCGGGCCGCGCCGGGCTCCAGAGCGGCGACCGGATCATCCGCTTCGACGGCGACAGGAATCCGAGCTGGGAAAAGGTGACCGACCGCGCCCTGCTGGACGCCAACACCACCGTGCCGATCACGGTAGAGAGATCGGTGAACGGCCAGACAAAGGAATTCAGCACCGAGCTGCTGATCTCGGACCCCAGCAGGGGCCAGGATTTCGATATTGAATCGCTGGGACTGCTTCCGAAGGAGCAGAACGGGCCGGTGATGGTGGCCCAGGTGATGGCCGGCAATCCCGCGGCCAAGGCAGGCCTGAAGCCGGGAGACGGTCTGGTGGCCGTCAATGGTCAGCAGGTGCATGGCGTTCCCGCCATTATCGCGATCCTGAACGAGTCGGGAAACAAACCCGCCACGCTGCTGGTACGCCGCAACGGCCACGACTTCACGACATCGGTGCAGCCCATCTGGGCTGATTTCGGCAGCGGCCAGCCTGGGTACCGGCTGGGATTCAGCGCCGAGCCTCCGCCGTTCCGGGTGGAGCAGCTGCCCCTGCCTCAGGCCGTCCGCCACTCGATCAGCTATAACCTGCGCAACTCGGGCTATATTCTGGACATCCTCGGACGCCTCTTCTCACACCATGCAGCAGTCATGCAGCAGATGAGCGGTCCGATCGGGATCGCGCGCATGACGGGCGAAGCCGCCGAGATGCATGGCTGGGAGCCGATTATCGGCCTCACCGCGCTGATCAGCCTGAACCTGGGCATCATGAACCTGCTGCCAATTCCCATCCTCGACGGCGGCATGATTCTGCTGCTGTGCATCGAGGGCTTGCTGCGCCACGATCTCAAGCAGGAATTCAAGGAGCGCGTCTACCAGGTGGCGTTTGTCATGCTGATCCTGTTTTTCGCGTTCATCATGTTCAACGACGTTTCCAAGCTGAACCTGTTCTCAAGGCTCAAGCCGTAGACGCCGGCAGGATCTCCGCACACCCCGAATTCGGCAGCCTGAACCGCCTACCGCGACAGCGGAGGCGCCACGAATCCAAATTCCGCCTCAACGGCCTCGGCGACAGCCAGCACCAGTTCGTCGGCGCAGGGGCGCCCCGCGACCTGTACCCCGATGGGCAAGCCCGCGTCGGAGCGTCCCACCGGTACCACCGCAGCCGGTCCGGCCAGCAGATTGAACCATTGTGCATAGCGCATGGCATCGAGATAGCCGACGGTCTGACCTTCGACGATCCAGCTTCGCTCGAAGGGGCGGAAAGCCGGAATGGAGCAGACCGGGCAAAGCAGGATCGGGAACTCCCGCATCTCATCGAGCAGGCGCGCGCGCACCTGGTCGGACTCGACCCAGGCATCGAGCAGAGTGCCCGCAGTGAGGGGGATTTCCGCCTGCGCAATGGACAGAAAATCGCGGAACGTGGGGCTTAGCTGGTCTTCGCGGCCCCGGATGGCGGGTCCGTAGAGCATCGCCCCGCACTGCATAAAGAATGTCCACCACAGCTTGCGGGCGGCCTCGAGGGCAGTGGGACGAAAGGGGCGCACGGTGAATCCGTGCCGTTCGAGAGCCCGCGCGGCGGACTGCACGGCGGCACGCGTCTCGGCCGTCACCGGCACGAGGCCATCGTCTTCAAACCAGCCGATCGGAAAGCGCTTCGCTTCCGCGAGAGTGACGGCGCGGTGCGGGATGGGCATGCTGGAAGCATCCGTCGGGTCCTGGCCGGAAAGGGTTGCAAAGAGCAGCGCCAGATCGGCAACGGTGCGGGCCATCGGGCCGATGGCGCCGAGAAATGCGAAAGGACCCAGGCAGGGCGGCAGGTGTCCCGCCGCGGGAAAGCGCCCGGCAGTGGGCTTGAGGGCGCAGATGCCGGTGAAATGTGCGGGCTCGCGCACCGATCCCCCGCTGTCGCTGCCCAGCCCGGCTGCCGAAAGCCCCGCCGCGATTGCCGCCGATTCGCCGCCGCTCGATCCCCCGGCCGAGTATTCGAGGTTCCAGGGATTGCGGGTGCTCCCGTGGAGCAGGTTCTCGGTCTCATAGGCCATCAGGAACTCCGGGCAGTTGGTGGTGCCCAGCACGATAGCACCCGCCTGCAGGAGCCGCTCGACGACAACCGCGCTCTTCTCCGGAACAGAACCGCGATTCAGCACACTGCCGATTTCACAGCGGTATCCGGCAACGGCGATCGAGGACTTGACCGTGACCGGCAGGCCCGAGAGCGGCCCCGGCCGCAGGTGCCGGGCCTGCTCCCGCACGCGCTCGGGATCGAAGTCCACCAGCGCATTGAGTTGTGGGTTCAGCCGCTGAATCCGTGTAATGTGCTCTTCCGCCAGCTCTCCTGGCGTGATCGTGCGGCGCCTGATCAGTGCGAGCTGCTCGGTGGCAGGAAGAAAGGTGGGAGACATTGCCGAAGTTGAAGGCCCATTATAAGGTCGGCCCGGATGATGGGGCTCCATCTGCGCTCTGCCTGATCGCCGATTTGCGCCACGCTTCGATGAGATTGTCAGGTGCGGCGCATCGACCGCGCCACACAACGCCCCCCGAAGTAGCCTCCTCCACCTTTACAGAACATTTGGCTGCGACGCCGGAGGCCAATGCTACGATGAGCCATGCCTCCCAGGAAGACGGCCCCGCAGCGACGCAGCCGGGAAAAGGAACCGAAGCGTGCGGGGACAGCCGGGCCGCGTGATCTGGTGGTTCTTACCGGCCTCTCCGGCTCGGGCAAAGCGTCGGCGCTGAAGGCCTTCGAAGATCTTGGATTCTATGCGGTCGACAACATGCCGGTGGCGCTGGTGCCGCACTTTGCCGAGCTGGTGGCGCACTCGCGCGATATTCGCCGGGCCGCACTGGTGGTCGACGTTCGCGAAGGCCAGAGCCTCGACAAGTTCCCTGCCATCCTCCAGGAGATCCGGCGCACTCTGCCGACCCGGGTGGTTTTCCTCGAAGCTTCCCAGGCGGCGCTGCTTGCCCGCTTTTCGGAGACTCGGCGGCCTCACCCGCTGGGCCGCGAAGAGCGCGTGACGCGCGCCATCCAGGAAGAGCGGCGTCTGCTGGAGCCCATCCGCAACCTGGCCGATATCGTAATCGACACGACCAAGTTCAACGTCCACGAACTGCGGGCCTACATCCAGAGCAAGTTCGTGCGCGAGAACGAAGGCAAGAGCCTCCTGATCTCCTCCGTGAGCTTCGGCTACAAGAATGGAGTTCCGCTCGACGCCGATCTGGTCTTCGATGTGCGTTTTTTGCCCAATCCGCACTTCGTCTCGGAGTTCCGCAGTCTCACCGGTCGCGATCCCAGGGTGGAGAGCTACATTCTGGGCTTTCGCCAGAGCCGCGAATTTCTGGACCGCGTGACGGAACTGTTGCTCTTTCTGGTGCCCCACTACATCCGCGAGGGCAAGAGCTATCTGACGCTGGCCTTCGGCTGCACCGGCGGGCAGCATCGCTCCGTGATGATTGCCGAGGAGGTGGCGCGGCGCCTGGCGAAACAAGGGTACCGCGTGAAGACCGCGCACCGGGACATCCCGCACTGAGCTGCTTCCCCGCGCTGGCTACGGCGCTGCGAGCTGCGAGACGGAGAGCACGTTGCCGTCGGGATCCCTGAACCAGGCAACCTTATCGCCGGTGGGAAATGTGCAGACGCCCATCTCGTCCTGACCCATATTGGGATAGCGTTCGAACTTCACTCCTTTCTGAGCCAGCTCGTTCATGGCCGACACGATCTCTTCGGTCTCCCAGCCAAGGACCGTGTTCTGTGCCGGCGTGAATCCGCTGACCTTCCCGATCCGCAGCATCGCGCCGTCCATTTCGAAGACCAGGGCAAAGCCGTCATCCCGCAGGAACCTGAGCCCCAGCGTGTCGCGATAAAAAGCCAGAGCCGCCTCGGGGTTGCAGGTAATCAGAAAGGTGACCACGCGCTTCATCAGAATCTCCGCGCCTCCGGGAAAGGCAGAGCCATCGTACACTGCCGCAGCGCGGTGACAGGGAGGTTTTTACTGCGGATCGCGCGGCCTCCGGGCCAGGTTTCGTACCCGGTTTTCCTCCGGCCGGACGGCCATCACTGGATTCTCGACTCCGCCGCGGCGACCTAAAATAGAGGCAGGACCCAATGGCGGAATTTACCCACCTGCACCTGCACACCGACTATTCCCTGCTCGATGGAGCCTGCGATGTTGAGAAGCTGGTTCAGCGCGTAGCGAGCATCGGCCAGAAATCCGTCGCCATCACCGACCACGGCAACATCTACGGCGCCGTGCACTTCTTTGACGCGGCGAAGAAACACGGGGTGCAGCCGATCCTCGGCTGCGAACTGTACGTCTGCAAGAAGGACGATCATCGCGCCGACCCGCAGGGCGACGACTACAACCACCTGCTGGTGCTCGCGGAGAACGAAGAGGGCTACCGCAACCTGGTCCGCATCACGTCCGAGGCCTCGCTGCACGGCTTCTACAAAAAGCCGCGCGTCAGCAAGAAGTACCTGGCCGAGCACGCCGGGGGGCTGATCGGCTTCTCCGGCTGCCTGGCCGGCGAGTTGTGCGAGAACCTGATGGCCGGGAGGTACGAAGCGGCGAAAGCGACGGCGGGGCAGTATCAGGACATCTTCGGCAAGGGCAACTTCTTCCTGGAGATTCAGGACCAGGGGCTGGAACTGGAAAAGAAGATCCATGCGGATCTCTTCCGGCTGGAGAAAGAGCTGGAGATTCCGCTGGTCGCCACCAACGACAGCCACTATCTCTGCGAGGACGACGCGCATGCGCACGAGGTGCTGCTGTGCGTGCAGACGGCGGGATCGATCAACGATCCGAAGCGGTTCAAGTTCGACTCCGACCAGTTTTTTGTGAAGTCGGCGGCGGAGATGGAGAAGCTGTTCTCGCATGCGCCGGAAGTGGTGAGCCGGACGATGCAGTTTGCCGAGCGCTGCCACTTCAAGCTGAGCAAGGTGGACAATCCGTTTCCGGAATTCGCTGTGCCGCAGGGGCACACCATCGACAGCTACTTCGAGGAGGTGTGCCGCAAGGGACTGAAGAAGCGCCTCGACACGGCAGTCCGGAACCTGGAGGCGCGCGGGGTGCTGCGCACGCCGGTTCACGAATACGAATCGCGGCTGAACTTCGAGATCGGCATCATCAAGCAGATGAAGTACTCGGGATACTTCCTGATCGTGTGGGACTTCATAAAATACGCGCGGGACCATGGGATTCCGGTGGGGCCGGGAAGAGGGTCGGCGACCGGCTCGCTGGTCGCCTATGCGATGGAAATCACGAACATCGATCCGATGCAGAATGTGCTGCTATTCGAGCGCTTCCTGAACCCGGAGCGCGTAACGATGCCGGATATCGATGTAGATTTCTGCCAGAATCGCCGCGGCGAAGTGATCGAGTATGTAACGCACAAGTACGGGCGGGAGCAGGTTGCGCAGATCATCACGTTCAATACCATGGCGGCGAAGGCGGCGATCAAGGACGTCGGCCGCGCGCTCGATATGCCCTATGGCGACGTGGACCGCATCGCCAAACTGGTGCCGACCACGCTGAACATCACGATTGATCAGGCGCTGAAGGATTCGCCGCCGCTGCAGGAGGCGTACGACAGCAATCAGCAGATCCGCGAGCTGATCGACACCGCAAAGAAGCTGGAGGGTCTGGTGCGCGGCGCGGGCGTGCACGCCTCCGCAGTGGTCATTGCGCCGCGGCCGCTGACCGAACTGGTGCCGCTGAACCGCACCAAGAACGACGAAATCGTGACGGCCTACGACATGAAGGCCGTGGAAAAAATGGGCCTGCTCAAGATGGATTTCCTGGGCCTGGCCACGCTGACGGTGATCACCGATTGCCTGAAGCTGATCGAGCAGACGCGCAGAGAAAAGCTGGATATCGAGGCCGTTCCGCTGGATGATCCGGAGACGATGAAGCGGGTGTTTCACACGGCGCTTACGTCGGGCGTGTTCCAGTTTGAGTCGCCGGGGATGCGGGACATTCTACGGCGCTACAAGCCGGACACAGTTGAGGATCTGACAGCCCTGAACGCGCTCTACCGGCCCGGGCCCATGGACATGATCGACGATTTCATCGAGCGCAAATGGGGCCGGCGCAAAGTGGAGTTTCTGGTGCCGGAGCTCGAAGGAATTCTGAAGGACTCCTATGGGGTGATCGTCTATCAGGAACAGGTGATGCGGATCGCCAACGTGCTCGCCAGCTATTCGCTGGGCGAGGCTGACCTGTTGCGGCGGGCGATGGGCAAGAAGGATCCCGAGGCCATGGCCAAACAGCGCGACCGCTTCATGAGCGGCGCGGCGGCACTCGGCCACCCCCGGGCCCCGGTCGGCGAAATCTTCGATCAGATGGAGAAGTTCTCCGGCTACGGCTTCAACAAGTCGCACTCGGCGGCCTACGCCCTGGTGGCGTATCACACGGCGTACCTGAAGACGCATTATCCGGTGGAGTTCATGTCAGCGCTGCTGACGTCGGAAATCTCCAAGCCGGAAAACGTGGTGAAGTACATCAAGGAATGCCGGGAGATGGAGATCGCGGTCGAACCGCCCGACGTGCGCTACAGCGACGCCGACTTTACGCCGCACGGCGATGCGATCCGCTTTGGTTTGACGGCCATCAGGAACGTGGGACGCAACGCCATCGATTCCATCATGGCAGTCCGCGAGGAGCTCGCGGCCGAAGGGCGCAGCTTCGCCGGGTTCCAGGAGTTCTGCGAAAAGATCGACCTGCGTTTGCTGAACAAGCGCGTTCTTGAATCGCTGATCAAGGCCGGAGCCCTCGATTCCTTCGGCCGCCGGGCGCAGCTGCTGGCCGCGGTGGATAAGACCATCGAGCGGGCGCAGAAGACGCAGCGCGATCACGCCGCGGGCCAGGGCGGGCTCTTCGGCATCTTCAGCGCGCCCGCAGAGAACGGCAGGCACGACGAGGATCTGCCCAATGTGCCGGATCTCGAAGAGAGCCAGCGGCTCGCTGCGGAAAAGGAGGTCCTGGGCTTCTTTGTCTCCGGGCATCCTCTCGACAAATATGCGGAGAAGCTGCGCAATCTGCCGAGCGTGGTCGATGTGGCTGCTGCGCTCGAGATGAAGCCGCCGCCCTCGAACGGGCGCCGCAGTCAGGCTCCGGAGAACGAGATCTCTGTTGCCGGCGTGATCGTCGGGCTGAAGGTCGCGAAGTCCAAGCGCTCGGGCGAACTCTACGCCCAGGCTGCGCTGGAAGACGCCAGCGGGAAGATCGACCTGATCTGCTTTCCGAAGGACTACGAGCGCCTCTCGCAGCAGCTGCGCATCGAGGTGCCGGTGCTGGTGCGCGGGCAACTTCGCGCGGAAGAGGAGGCCGCACCCAAGCTCTGCATTTCCTCCATCCAGGCGCTGGAAGACGTGAAAGTCAGGCTGCCCCAGAATGTGCGCATCCGCATTCCCCTCGATCGCGTGAGCGAGACGACGCTGGTCGAACTGCGGGACCTCGTCGGCTCCGCCCCGGGGCCAGCACGGCTGATGCTCAGTGTCGAGCAGCGCGGCCAGTACTGCGTCGTCATGGAGCCGGAAGGCATCACCGTCACCGCCGACCGCGCTTTCATCGACAAGGCCGAACTGCTGCTTGGACGCGGCATGGTGCAGGCGCTGGATTGAAACCCCGGAACGGCAGCACTCCCTTCCGACGCACAATCACGTCGCCTGGCCCTCTGCATTGCGAAACGTGCTGCTTCGCAAGCTGCGCATCATCCCGCGAACCGTCGTGGTCCGCGAGCGATACTCAGGGTTCGAGGCCGAGAGGAAACTGCGCCCGCACCTCATAGCGTGAGCCTTCCGGTCCCGGAAAGGATTCGTACAGCCGGAATTCCTGCGCCACGAACTCCGCCGCCAGATGTACCCGGCTCTGCTCCAGGGCTTTCTTCAGCGGAAACAGGGCGCGAGCGCCGCTTCGGCCCTTGCTGCGCGCCAGCGTGATATGCGGGCTATAGGGACGCACCTCGGGAACAAAGCCACAGCGCCGGTTGACGGCCACCACCTTCTGCTGCAGCTCCAGCAGTTCGGGCGTCAGCGCTACCTCGGCAAAGAAGATGCCAGCCCGCTCGACGAAGCCCAGCCCTGCGAGCCGCACTGGAACGCGCCGGGCGTGGACCTCCGCCAGCCGGAGGACGACGCAGGCCACCTGCTCCCCCTGCGTGTTGCCGAGAAACTGGAGAGTGACATGCCAGCTCTCCGGAGCCGACCAGCGCAGATCCCCGCCAGACGCACAAAGTTGCTCGCGCACACTGCGCAGTGTTGCGGAGGCTTCGGGAGCTAATCCGATTGCCGTAAAGAGCCGCATCGCAAACCTCCCGCCCCTCCAATGGTACGATGGCGGCATGTGCCGGCCTCAGGTCTCCGGCTGTGTTTGTTTTCGCTATTGTGGTATGGAACATCAGAAAGAAATAAATGACCGGGCATCCATCCTCGGGCTCCAGTTCTTCACGCACCATGGAAAGCCGCGTACGGATCCAGTCGACCAGTTCACCGACTGAAGCACTTTCTCATCTGGAGCATGAAATGTATCCCGGCACAGACAATCCTCCGGTTCTGACTTCGTGGAAAGATATCGCTAATTACATGGGCAAGGGCGTTCGTACCGTCCAGCGGTGGGAGCAGGACTTCGGTCTTCCCGTTCGGCGGCCCCGGGGATCGAATAAGAAGGCTGTTCTCGCCCGGCCCCGCGACCTTGATGCCTGGGTGGCCCTGCGCTGCTCGAGCCGTTCGCAGATCGGTGTGGCCACCGCTGCGCGAGGAACTCCGGTCAGTATTCTTTCTTCTCTTGCCGCGCACATCGAAACCTCCCGGCAGCTGCGCGAAAGCAGCCGCGAACTGCTGAACGAAGTGCATTCGGCGCTTGCTGAGTTGCGAAATCACATTGCTTCCCTGCAGGTTCTGGGCCACTGATTCGGTCAGGACTGATTCTGCGAGCCGCGCAGGGATGCGTCCTGTGAAAGTTCGGCGATGCGTCTCGCTTCGCCCCGGTATCCGCCAGGTATAATCCGGAACATCATCGGTCAGCCGCCGGGCATCTGCGGCACTGGTGTGGGACTATGACACCGCACAGGAAGAACTCAGCGATTCCCGGCTCGCCGGCCGGATCCTGGCAACAGCACCCCCCCGCAAGCACGCGGCCCAACGGGTTCCCGATTGTCGGCATTGGAGCCTCAGCCGGAGGGCTGGAGGCCTTTACCGGCCTTTTCAGGGCGCTGCCGCCCGATTTAGGCATGGCCTACGTCCTTGTCCCTCACCTGGACCCCCTGCACGAGAGCGCGATCACCCAGATCGTCGGCCGTACCACCAGCATGCCGGTCATCGAGATCGAGGACGGAATCAAGGTGGAGCCGGATCATGTCTATGTCATTCCACCCAACAGCGATCTGACCATCTCGCAGGCGCGGCTGCATATCACGGACCGTGAACAGCCCCGCTCCGTCAATACCGCGATTGATCTCTTCTTCCGCTCCCTGGCCACGGATCAGAGCAGCAACGCTATCGGTGTGGTTCTCTCCGGAACTGCTTCCGACGGGACCCTCGGCCTGAGGGCCATCAAGGGGGAAGGCGGCATCACCTTTGCCCAGGATACCCGTTCCGCTAAATATGACAGCATGCCGGCAAGCGCCATCGCCGCCGGATTTGTCGACTTCGTTCTGCCCCCGGAGCAGATTGCCCAGGAACTGGCGCGCATCCGGCAGCATCCTTACGTTGCCGGCGCCCCTCCCGAGCCGCCGGAGGGGGAAGGCACCAGAAATGACGCCTGCATGGGGCAGATCTTCCAGCTGCTGCGGCGCGCAATGCGGGTCGATTTTTCCGAATACAAGCCGCCGACGATGCGCCGCCGGGTCCAGCGGCGCATGATGCTGAACAAGATCGAGAAACTTGCGGACTATGTAGCCCTGCTGCAGCGGGACCGGAACGAGATCAACGCGCTCTACCAGGACCTGTTGATCAACGTCACCTCGTTTTTCCGCAATCCTGAGGCCTTTGACGCGCTGAAGCGGATCGTCTACCCGGCCATTCTGAAGACCCGCACCAACGGCTCTACCCCGATTCGCATCTGGGTTCCGGGCTGCTCGACGGGCGAAGAGGCGTACTCACACGCCATTTCTCTGCTCGAATTTCTGGGTGACAAGCGCACCGAGGTTCCGATCCAGATCTTCGCGACCGACCTGAGCGAATTTGCGGTTCAGCACGCCCGCGCCGCTCTCTTCAGGGAAAGCATTGAGGCCGATGTCAGTCCAACCCGCCTGCGCCGCTTCTTTCACAAAGCGGACGGCGGCTACCAGATCAGCAAGACGATTTGCGACCTCTGCATTTTCTCCACGCAGAATGTCCTGAGCGACCCGCCTTTCTCCCGCATGGATCTGGTGAGTTGCCGCAATGTGATGATCTATCTCAGCCAGTCATTGCAGAAGCGAGTCATTCCCATTTTCCACTACGCCCTCAACCCCACTGGATTCCTGATGCTCGGGAATACGGAGGGACTGCTGGGGGCCGGCTCCGAGTTATTTGAAATGGCCGACAAAAAGCACAAGATTTATCGCAGGAAACTCGTTGCTGCGCCCGTCACCTTCGCATTTCCCGTGGGAACGCCGCAGGAGGGCGCTGCTGCCGAGATGCCCGCGCCTCCTCCAAAGGCGCCGGAAACCCTGAAGGCGCCTATTGAACTGCAGAGGGAAGCCGACCGCCTGCTGCTGAGCCGCTACGCGCCGCCGGCGGTGGTGGTGAACGAACAGATGGAGATTCTGCAGACGCGGGGGCGCACGGGCGGTTATCTGGAGCTGGCGCCGGGCAAGGCAAGCCTGAACGTGCTCAGGATGGCTCGCCCCGGACTCCTTTTCGAACTGCAGAGAGCGATCGAGGAGGCAAAGAGAAGCGGCGTGGAGGCGGAGCGGCATAACCTGCGCGTGGAGGACGACGGGCAGAGCCGGCTGACCAATATCCGGGTGGTTCCCTTCCGCACCCCGATTCAGGAGCAGCACAGCTATCTGGTGATCTTTGAGCCTGCGCCCGCCACCGACGAGCAGGCTGCCGCCAGGGATGCCGAGCCGCTTACGGAGTCGGAGCGGGCGGGGAAGGAGAAACAGATCGCGCAGCTCCGCCAGGAGCTGAGCTCCACGAAGCAGTATCTGCAGTCGATCATCGAGATGCGGGAGGCCACCAACGAGGAACTGCAGTCGGCCAACGAGGAGATTCAGTCAGGCAATGAAGAGCTGCACAGCACGAACGAAGAGCTGCAGACCTCGAAGGAGGAACTGGAGTCGGCCAACGAAGAGCTGCACACGGTGAACGAGGAGATGCAGCATCGCAACGATCTGCTGACCCAGCTCAATAACGACCTCACCAATCTGCTGAACAGCATCAACCTGCCCATGGTGATGGTCAGCTCCGATCTGAGCGTGCGGCGGTTTACGCCCCAGGCGGCAAATCTGCTGGGACTGACGGCCACCGACATCGGGCGGCCCATTCCCCAGCTCAGGCTGAAGATCGATGTGCGCAGCCTGGAGCAGATGATGCTGGACGTGATGCGGCAGGTCCAGCCCAGACACGACCAGGTGCAGGACGATGGGGGCCGCTGGTTCAGTCTTTGCGTCACCCCTTACCGCACCATGGATAACCGCATCGACGGTGTGGTGCTCACGGTCTTCGACAGAGCTTCCGCGGAGGACCCGCGGGGCGGATCCTCATCCGGCCGCGGGCAAAATCCCGGAGCGCGCCGGAAAACGAACTCCGGACGTGGCGGCAAGGCTTAACTCCGCGCGATGACGGTTGCTCCTGTTCCGGCCTGAAGAGGAGTTGTCCGCGACCCTGCGGCAGGAGCGCCCGATTTGACCGGGCGCCCGGGCCTCTCCTGGGGGGAAGAAGTCCCGCCCATATATGCTAAGCATCGGGAGAGGCCCGACAGCGAATGCGAATCGCCATGGTGACGGAGACGTTTCTGCCCAAGATCGACGGAATCGTCACCATGGTGACCAAAACCGTGGAGTGTCTGAAGGCACGTGGGGATGAGGTCCTGATCTTTGCCCCGGCTGGAGGCCCCGGCGAGATTTTCGGCGCAGAAGTAGTGGCGCTGCCCTCGGTGGCGTTTCCCTTTTACCCGGAGCTGCGAATAGCGCCGCCGCGGGCTTCCATGCGCAGGCACCTCATCGCGTTTCGCCCCGACGTCCTGCACCTGTTCGAGCCATCCTTGCTGGGCATCGGCGGGCTGTATTATGCCAGCGTTCTGAATGCGCCGCTGGTCATCTCCTACCACACCAATCTTCCTGTCTATCTGCACTACTACAAACTGGGTTTCCTGGAAGGGCCAACCTGGAAGCTGATGCGGGAAAGGCACGGCCGTGCGGACCTGAATCTGTGCACATCCACAGCCATGCTGGAGGACCTCCGCGCCCACGGCATCGATCGTCTGGCCCTGTGGCAACGTGCGGTCGACGCGGATCTGTTCCATCCCTCTCAGTACTCCGCGGAAATGCGCGCCGCTCTGAGCCGGGGCGAAAGCGAAAAGCCGCTGCTGCTCTACGTGGGCCGACTCTCCGCGGAAAAGGATGTCGGAAGCCTTCGTGCCGTGCTGGAAGCCATGCCCGAAGTGCGGCTCGCCATTGTGGGCGACGGGCCGATGCGCGGAGAACTCGAGCAGCATTTCCGCAACACAGGCACTCACTTTGCCGGGTATCTGAGAGGCCAGGCCCTGGCCGCAGCCTACGCCTCGGCCGATCTCTTTGTGATGCCCTCGCAGACGGAGACACTGGGTCTGGTGCTGCTGGAGGCCATGGCCGCCGGATGTCCCGTGGTCGCCTGCCGGGCAGGAGGAGTTCCGGACGCTGTCCAAGACGGAGTAACCGGCTTCCTGTTCGACCCATCGGAGCCGGATGCTCTGCCTCGTGCCGTTCGAACAGCGCTGGAGTGCCCGGACAGGAGAGCGGCCCTGCGAACCCGAGCCCGCGCTGAGGTCGAGCGCCACAGCTGGCAGGCGGCTACGGAGCAGCTTTGCGGCTATTACACCGAGGCCGTGCAGAATCGGCGTCCTGCGCGCCCTGCCGGCCGGCAAGCCTGCGCAGGCAGGCTGACCAAAAAGATGGTGATGGCCACCCTGCGGCAGTTACTTCCCTGATCGCCCGTGGCTTTCTGACGAATCTTTAATATCTCGGTCAGACTCAGAAAGGCCTCGGCCCATTCCCCGCTCCGGACCGGTCCAGGGAACCAGGAAATGTGTCCTGCTGACGCGCCGGCTGCGCGGCCCATCCTGATCCTGCGGAAATGTAACAACGCCCGTCTTGTTTCACCCTGGAATGAAAGTCGCCTTGCAGCGGCCGCTCGTCCTATAATGTTTCGAGTTTTCCCCAGTTCGTCTCTCTTACTGTAAAACAACCTGCTACCTGGAGCACCGACTGGCTTGTCTATAAAAGAAGTCTCACCCCTATTTGCAAGGAAACAGGGAAATTTAACGAGCAGCAGTTACCTCTCATTCGATTCTTCAGCCAGGAATGGGAGTCGGAGGCCGGGTGCGTAATCATTTGTTGTTGCTGTCCAGAGACAGCGATGCAGTTCAGGGTTTCCAGAGCGGGGTCTCCCTTCACGGCCACACTCGACATTCACAGGAGAGTCTGGGATTCATCGGCAAGTTTCTCCAGTCGAGGCGGCCCCTGCGCAGCTGGATCGAGGGCCAGAAGGAATATTGCCGCAGAACATCGGGCATCGTGCTCGATTTCGACCGGGCTTACTGGACGCCGCCCCTGTGCGAGCGCAGAGCCTTTGCGCTTGAGTCTCGCCAGATCCAGGAAATGGGCCTGCGCCCCATGGTATCGCTCTCCGATCACGACAACATCGACGCCTGTACTCTGCTGCGGTCCGATCCGGCCTGCTCCGATGTCCCTATTTCCACCGAGTGGACCGTGCCCTTCGGGAGCGCCGTATTTCATCTTGGCGTGCATAACCTGCCCGCGGGAATTGCGCAGTCCGCCATGGCTGCCATGTGGGAAGCAACCGCGAGGGCCGACGAACATTCCGTGCTCGAGCTCATGGCTGAGTTCTCCGCCATGCCGGGTGTGCTTCTCGTCTTCAATCATCCGCTGTGGAACTTCGACAGCATCGCTCCGCGGCTCTTCGACTCCGAGCTCGCCCGGTTTCTCGACCTGGCCAATGACTACCTGCACGCCTTTGAGCTGAACGGCATGCGCAGCCACAGGGAAAACCGCGCCGTGCTGAAGCTGGCCGCCGATCGGGAGCAGGTGATCATCTCCGGCGGGGATCGCCACGGCTGCGAGCCGAATGCATTCCTGAACCTGACCCAGGCTTCCGACTTTCCGGAGTTCGTGGATGAGATCCGAACCGGCAGGCAGAGCACCGTGCTGATCATGCCCCAGTACGGTGAGCCCCTGAGCTGGCGTTTCTACCAGAACTTCACCCACGTCATTGCCGAGTATCCGCAGCATCCTGAGGGCCGCCGCCAGTGGGATCAGCGCACCTTCCACCCGGATCGCGACGGCAACGTGGTGCCGATGATCGAACTATGGCGGGTCGGGCCCCCGGATTTTCTCAGGACAATTTTTGCGGCGGCGCTGATGGCCGTGAATCTTCCGGTTCGCGGGCTGCTGCGGAGATGCATGTCCGGCAAGAACGAATCTCTGCTCCCGCCGAGCGGCCGGGGACTGGGCTGGACTGCGGCGGAAGCGGGAGCGGTCGTGCGTTCCTCTGTCCCGGAACCGGATTCTCTGATGGATTTCGCCGCTGATTAGGGCGCCAGGTCGAAGATGACGCTCGTCAGAGCATCCATGTCGCCCTGGCGATCGATGACCCGGTGGAACAGAGAAGCTTCGACCCCCGCCGGCGAATCGCGCTCCAGCAGAACGAGGCGGCTCCCCGGGCTGTGCCGCCGGATACGGCAGGCCAGAAACACCAGCGTCGGAATCTCAACGCTGGCGCAGAAGACCCAGAGCCGCGGGCAGGATTCCCGAGCCGCAGGCTCCGCCTGCTCGGGTATCAGTGAATGCACGGCAATCCCGGTGTTCGCGAGCGCATTTTCCCGCGCAGAAAGCAGTTCCACATCCCTCCCCACGGAAAAAACCGGCAACGAAAAGGGCGGGAAAGAGGCTTGCTGACTTGCCGACATAGGACTCCGCCTGGAATTGCGCCGAAGAGCATGACGCGTCCGTCAGTTCTGGCAATGCTGCCGGGCTGTTCAAAGAGAATTCGCTGCTGGACGTGCTTTTTACAGTAGTGGGAAACCCCGCCCGGGGCAACGTCATTCCATGCCGTTTTCATCACGCTGCATGGCCTCCGCCAGCACCGGCATCCGACCTCGGATTCCTCTTCTCTGTTTCCGGGCAGAAAGCCTCGCTGCGCCGGCTCGCGCGGGATTCAGCCACCCGCCCCGGAACAGGAGCCGGGGCACGGCTTGCATCAGACCACATCGACCGGGATTCTCAAAGCGGGATGAGCAGGATTCAGGCGGAGCCCCTCGGCAGACTGACGATAAACTCCGTCCGGCCAGGCTCTGAACTGAAGGAAATCGTCCCGCGAAACTGCCCATTCACAATGCGGCGGGCGATATCGAGCCCAAGGCCGGTGCCGACGCCTGCCGGCTTCGTCGTATAGAAAGGCTGGAAAATTTTGTCGCGATTTTCCAGAGCAATGCCCGGCCCCTCGTCGGAGATGCCCACACAGACCTGGCCATCCTCGGCCCACGTCCGAACGCGAATGCAGGATCCCTGCGGAGCAGCGTCGGCGGCATTATCGAGGAGGTTCGTCCAGACCTGGCTCAACCCTGTGCCGCACGTCTTCAGCGGCGGCAGCCCGGACGCGAAATCCCTTTCCACAATCAGCTGCTTGTGCCGGAATTTGTGCCCGAGGATGATGAGCGTGCTCTGAATGCTGTCGTGAATATCGATGATGTGTTCGCCGCCCTTGTCCTCATAAGCATATTTCTTGACGGCAATGACCAGTTCGGTGAGACGGCTGAGGCTCTCTTCGATGGTCCCCAGCTGCTGCGTGGCGGAGATCAGAGCGGCCAGCCAGTTCAGAGCATCCTGAAGCGTATCCGGAGGAAACGCCTGCTGCGCGCAGAGGATGTCCTGGCGCCGCCAGCCGGCAAGCACCAGAGTCGGGGCCAGCTTCCACGCATTGTCCACGCCGATGCTCTCCAGCCACGAAACCAGCTCTTCTTCCGCGTCGGCTTCCTCCATGCTGCTCACCGGCTTCGGTCTTCCCGGAGCAAACACTTCCTCCTGCATGTCGTGCAGGCAGAGGCGCTGCTCCTGGGTCAGGGGTGAAATGCAGAAGCGCATGCTGATCTCCTGCAGACGCCCAAGGTTCTCCCGGAGCTGGGCTGCCGAGCGCCGGGCGGCTGCACCGGGGTTGTTCAGCTCATGCATCAGCCCGGCCGCCAGCGTTCCCAGCGAAATCAGCTTCTCCTGGTGGAGGGTATTTGCCTGAAAGGCGTGGATCCTCTGCGCCGCCCTGGAAACCACCCCGTGCCTGACCGTGGGGCAGGTCGCCATCAGCCTCCAGAAGCCCTCGGCATCCACACGCAGCAGAAGGGCGGGAGCGGTCGCCACGCACTGTACGCCGCTCACCTGCATGCCCAGCAGCAGCGGCGCCTCGCCGAAATGATCGCCATCCCGGAAGACCGCCAGCGGGGTCTCGATGCCGTTGCCTTCGGTGCGCGTGGCCTGCACCGCGCCCTCAACCAACATGCAGAACGCAGGAGCCGTTTCTCCCTGCCGGGAAAGGACCGCTCCGGGCGCAGCGTCCACCAGCTCCACCCTTCCCAGGCAGGAGAGGTCTTCTTCTTTCAACGTGGCCAGGAGTGGAATTCTGCGGGCCAAAAGCCTCAGCTCCTCCGGGGTCACCGTCTTCGCGTTTCCCTGCGTTGCTGTGACTTCCATCCGCTCCAGACCCTAGAATTGCGCCAGATATTGATGCATAAACTGTACAGCGATTGAACCCTCTCCCACAGCGGAAGCCGCCCGCTTCACCGAACCGTGACGTACATCCCCAGCCGCGAAGACCCCCGGCATGGAGGTTTCAAGCAGGTACGGCTCGCGCTCCACATTCCAGCTGCGCGGCAGGCGCCCTTCGATCCGGAGATCGCGCCCCGAGAGCACAAACCCATTGGGATCGCGCATGACCCGCTCGGGCAGCCAGTCGGTCTGGGGAGCTGCGCCGATGAAGAGGAAGATTGAGGAGGCGGGCCGCACTTCTTCCCCCTGCGCGGTCCGAATCCGCAGTGCTTCCAGCCGCTTTTCTCCCAGGGCTTCCACGATCTCGCTGTTCGTCTCCACCGTTATATTCGATGTTCCGGCAATCTGATCGATGAGATATTTCGACATGCTCTTCTCGAGCGAGCCGGCGCGCACCAGCATGGTTACCTGTCGGGCGAAGCGCGAGAAGTGCATGGCGGCCTGGCCCGCTGAATTCGCGCCTCCCACGATGTAAACCGTCTCGTCTTTGCAGGACTGCGCCTCGGTTGGCGACGCGCCATAGTAAACCCCGGCGCCGGTCAGCCGTTCAATGCCCGGCGCGTCGATCCGGCGGTAGCATACACCGACCGCAATCAGACACACCCGGCAGGAAACCTCGGCTCCGCTGCCCATCCTGACAATCCGGTAGTCGCCATCCGCCTGAATGGATCGGGCGCGCTGGGTCACGAACTCGGCGCCGAAGCGCCGGGCCTGATCCCAGGCGTCGCGGGCCAGGCGTTCCCCCGAAACTCCCCGCGGAAAACCCAGATAATTCTCGATCCTCGAACTGCTGCCGGCCTGCCCCCCCGGGGCCTCGGGCTCGAGGACCAGCGTCTTCAGGCCCTCGGAGGCGCCGTAAACCGCCGCGGCCAGCCCCGCCATTCCCGCTCCGATGACCACCAGATCGTAGAAATCCTGCCGGGCGTGGATGCGCAGGCCGACACGTTCGGCCAGTTCATCGTCCTTTGGCTGGACCAGAGCCGTTCCGTCAGGAAAGAGCACCGCCGGCAACTTGCTGTCGTCCACCCCGAATTTGGCCAGCAGGCTGACCGCCTGGTCGTCCCTTTCGGGGTCAAGCCACACGTAGGGAACCTGGTTGCGAGAGAGGAAATTGCGGATCTGATAGTCCCGGAGAGACCAGCGCGGCCCCACCACGCGGATGCCCTCAAAGGGAGGCTTATAGCCCTGATTCCAGTCCTCCAGCAGGTCGTCGAGCACCGGATAGAGCCGCTCCTCCGGCGGATCCCACGGCTTGGTCAGATAGTAATGAATCCGCGCGGAGTTGATGGCGCGGATCGCCGCCTCCGTATCCGCATAAGCCGTCAGCAGAACCCGCCGGGCCTGCGGATAGGGGCTCCGGATCCGCTCCAGAAACTCCACGCCGGACATTCCGGGCATCCGCTGGTCGGAGACGATCAGGGCCACCGCGTCTCCACGATCCTTCAGCTGCGCGCAGGTATCCAGCGCCGCCTGCCCCGAGCCCGCGCGCAGAATGCGATAGTGCTGCCCGTACTTGCGGCGCAGGTCCTGCACCACCGCCTCCAGCACGCTGGCGTCGTCATCCACGGCAAGGATAATGGGCCTGGCCATTTCGGTTCCCCTGTCCCGATCTCTCCTATTACGTTACCAGGCTCGCCGGGCCGTGGCGAAGCACGGGGCCGTCCCCGGCCTGGATGCGACGCAGAACAGGCATCCCAGGTTAGGAATTACATCACTGACACTCGTGACGTACGTCACAGGACCTTCGGCACCAGACGCGTTACTTTGGGCCGGGGTGGTAAGTATCGACCATCCTCGACACCGGATTTCGGGCAGTCTGGCAACCCGGAAAGCGGCATCGTTCATCGGGCGTCTTCCGAAGTACCTCAAGTGTCCCAAAAAGAGACACACGGGCGGCAATCTCTTCGAGGGGCGACCGCAACTGCAGCCAGTTTCCGGGAAGCCCCGGCGACGCATTCAACAAGGAAAGCCGATACATGAACAAGCTCATACTAGCTGATAATCAGGCAATCTTTCGTGCAGGGACGGCGAAGATCCTGGCGATGGAAGACGATTTTCGGATCATTGCACAGTGTGCGGAAGCAGACCGCCTGTTCGCCGCCCTGGACTCATTCCGCGGCGCGACCCTGCTTTTTGCCTCATCGCTGAAGTTCGATCCGCAGATGCTGATCCCGCGGGTAGTTGCCGCCGGCAGCCGCAGTATTGTGATTGCCGAAAACGGGGAATCGGTGCAGCCGTGGTTCAGCGCTGGGGTCAACGGAGCCGCTCATCGCAATGTTACCGGGCCCGCTTTGATTGAATGTGTGCGTCACGTCGGCCTCGGAGAGCGCCAGGTTCGCGCCGCCGGCATCGATATCGCCGGAGCGCAGGACGATGTCGTCGGCTGCAGAGTCCGCGACCGTCTCACTCCCAAGGAACTGAAGATCGTGGCGTTGATCGTTCAGGGCTGCAAAAACAAGGAGATTGCCCTTCGCCTCGCCACGACCGAACAGGTGATCAAGAACTACCTTCGCAGCATCTACGACAAGACGGGTGTCTCGGACCGCCTGGAGCTGGCTCTCTTTACGATCCATCACCGTATGCTGGCCGAGGCCGCGCAGGCGCTCGCCGATCAGATCATGCAGGGCCAGTAGCCGCCGCCGGACTGGCTCTTCGCCGCTAACGCACCACGCTGGCGCTGTCGCTGTTTCTCGTCTGCGGCAGCGCCTCCATCACCTCCACAAGTTCGTGGGGATTCTCCGGTTTTTCGAGGTACAGGTCGGCCAGCGGCTCCGCGGCCTGAAACGCTTCAGCAACAAACCCGGAAACCGCAATCACGGGAACGCCGAGGTCCGTTTCCGCCACCCGGACCACTTTGCACCCGGGCCCGTCCCCCAGCCGCCGGTCGGTTACCGCCGCATCAAACGACAATCGCCTGCTCGGAGGATGCGCACACCGTTACGGCCTAACCCGCGCTTTCGAGAGTCTCGCGCTTCAACGAAACCATGCGGGAATCGTCGTCCACGCACAGAACCCTCCCCACCGCTTCGCCCTCCATCCGCGGCGGCCCCTTTTGCTGAACGGGGAGACCGGGTGTCAGATCGCGGCAGGCACCGGCATCGTTCAGCGGAGCTTCTCCGCGACCGATTTTGCCTGCGTAAAGAGATACAGATAATCCGGACCGCCAGCCTTGGAATCGGTCCCCGACATGTTGAAACCGCCAAAGGGATGCGCCCCGACCATGGCTCCGGTGCACTTGCGGTTGAAATAAAGATTGCCGACGTGGAATTCCCTGCGGGCGCGGTCGAGACTCATGCGGTCCGTCGAATAGACCGCCCCGGTCAGCCCAAATTCGGTGTTGTTGGCGATGGCGAGGGCATGATCGAGGTCTCGGGCGCGAATTACCGCAAGGACCGGGCCGAAGATCTCTTCCTGCGCGATGCGTGCCGTTGGAGCGACATCGGCAATCACGGTAGGCGCAATGTAGTACCCCTTCTCGTGAGTCTCCACCGCGCTGCCCCCGGCCAGGAGGCGGCCTTCCCGCTTTCCCGTTTCGATATAGTCGAGGATCGTTCGCATAGCTGCCTCACTGACGACCGGTCCGAGACTGCTGTTCTTCGCCGGATCGCCGACGGTCAGCGACTCCACGCGCGCGCGCAGCCGTTCCACGAATTCGCTGTAGATGGCGTCTTCCACGATGACCCGCGAGCAGGCCGAGCACTTCTGACCACTGAAGCCGAAGGCCGACGCGACCACGCCGTCAAGGGCCGCATCGCAATCCGCATCCGCGGCCACGATGATCGAATCCTTGCCCCCCATTTCGAGAATGGTGCGCTTGATCCAGACCTGCCCGGGCTGCACTTTGGCGGCTTGCTGGTGAATGCCGAGGCCAACTTCCTTCGATCCGGTAAATGCGACAAACCGGGTCCTCGGATGCTCGACAATCGCGTTCCCGAAGGTGGCGCCGGAGCCAGGGCAGAAATTCACCACGCCCGGCGGCATCCCGGCTTCCTCCAGGACTTCCACGAACAGCGCCGCAATCGTGGGCGATTCGCTGGAGGGCTTGAGGACGACCGTGTCGCCGGCCACAATGGCGGCTGATGTCATGCCGGCCATGATGGCAAAGGGGAAATTCCAGGGAGAGATCACCGCACCCACGCCCAGAGGAATGTACAGCAGTTCGTCGCGCTCGCCGGGATATTGGATGGGAGGCGTGGCTCTGGCCAGGCGCAGAGCTTCCCGGGCGTAGAACTCCAGGAAATCGATGGTTTCGCCCACATCGGCGTCGGCCTCCGCCCAGTTCTTGCCCACCTCGTACGTGAGCCAGGCACAGAAATCGAGCTTGCGGCCGCGGATGATCTCCGCGGCGTGCAGCAACAGGGCCGCGCGCGTCTCGGCCGGAACGAAACGCCACTTCTCGAAGGCCCTCAGCGCAGCGTCGACGGCAGGATCGGCGTGTTCGGCTCCGGCCTTCTGGTGAATGCCCACGATCTGTGCGGGCCGGGCGGGATTGCGCGACTCGATCTTTCCTCGGGTGCGAATCCGCTCGCCTCCGATGATGAGGGGGTATTCGTGCCCGAGCAGATCGCCCACCCGGACCAGCGCTCCGCGCATGGCGTGGACGTTCTCGTGGCGAGAGAAATCCGTAAAGGGCTCATTGCTGAAAGCCCCTCTGGGCGTTCGCGGCAGGATCACGGTGGAGACTTCGACGGTAGCCATAACCTCACAGTTTAGTTCAATTTGGAGTGCCCGCCGCGGAGAAGAAGCCGCGATTCCAGGCCATCAAACTCGCCATCGCGAAACCCCGCCGCGCCGGCCCCGAGCCATCGCTTGCCGGCGCCTCTGCGCGACGGTGGACGCGCCAAACAAACGATGTTTGGCGCGCAAATACCGCGGAATCCGGGCCGCGCGCACGTCACCTGAAACTAACGATCCGGGAAAGCGGCCCGTCGAAACGACAGGCCCATCATTCGCCGGAGCACGGGGACTGCAACCCGGCAACGGCGACCTTACCGAAACGGGAATGCGTGGGAGCAGCCGCGCATGAAACATTCGGTGAAATGCAGGTCCGGGCGACTGAGCTGTGCCGTATGGCGTGCTGTGCTAACCCGAGGGACCGATGACGCTTTGCGACAAGCCGGATCCCCGCAGCTTCTGTCCCCTGGTCTTTTCCGCAACCCGGCACGTACACTGGCTGCCGGAAAGCAACCCAGGGAACAATCCGATGATCAACCGCCGCACGTTCCTCAGGACTACCGCCGCCGCACTTCCCCTTGCCACCTCCGCCCTGCAGCCCGGGATCCTTGCCGCGGTGACCGGGGCCGAACCGGGGAGAACTCTTCTGCCGCTGCCGGCGCGTCTGGCGCCCACGGACCCCGCCACCGAACCCTGGCAGCAGCGGGTGCGCCGTGTCGGACAGACCAACATGACCGAGCACGACCCCGCCGTCATGAACATCGAGGAGTGGGCCGACTTCTGGCATGGAGCCGGTGCCGACATGGTCTTCATCAGCGTCACCGGTATCCTCGCCTTCTATCCATCAAAGGTGCCCTTCCACAAACATGGGAAGTATCTTCATGGCCACGACTTCTTCGGCGAGTGTGTCACAGCGGCGCGGAAGCGCGGGCTGCGTGTCGTCGCCCGCATGAGCCCCGACCTCAACTGGCCCGACGCTCTGGCCGCGCATCCCGAATGGGCCATGCGCTACGAAGACGGATCCGTGCAGCACAACTCCGAAGAGCCGCAGCTCTTCAGGACCTGCATGTTCACGAGCTACATGGACGACTACGTCCCCGCCATCATGCGCGAGATCAACTCGCTCTACGACGTCGACTGCTTCTACACCAACGGATGGCCGCCGGTCGGCAGCCTCCCCAGGTGCTATTGCGCCATCTGCCGCAAGCTGCCGCCCCCGGGCACGCCCGCATACTGGCGCGTCTTCAACGACCGCGTCTTTCAGCTCTGGCATAGCTGGGACTCCATCGCGAAAGAGAAGAAGTCCGACAGCTTCTTCTTTGCGAATCTCGGCGGCAACGTGCATGCCGGGCCGAATCTCGACCGGCTCGGCAAGACGGCAGCATGGTTCCAGGCCGACAACCAGGGGCGCACCTACGGGGATCCGGCCATCTGGGGCTGCACGCTCCAGGCGCGCGTCTGCACCTCGATCCTCGACGGCAAGGCCGCCGGCAACGTCACGGCTGCCTATTCCACCGGGAGCGTCGTCTGGCGCAACGGCTCCAAATCGCCCGGCGAGACGCGCATGTGGTTCAACGAGTCGCTGGCGGGCGGGGTGCTTCCCTACGATCATTTCGTCGGTGGATATGAAGGCTTCGAGGTCGACCGCCGCTGGCAAAAGACCGGTGCGGACTACTTTCACTGGATGGCAGAGCACGATGCGCACTTCCGCACGCGCCGCTCGCTGGCCAACATCGGCGTCGTTATGGGCCAGAGCACCCAGCTGCTCTATCCCGGCCCTAAGCCAGGACCGGAAACCGCTCCCGGTCTCGGCTCCCGCCCCGATCCTCCGCCCGTTCACGGCCATACCTACATGCGCGAAACCACGAGCGGTGTCTACGAATTGCTGCTCCAGGGACGCTATGCCTTCGACTTCATCCATGAAGACCGCCTCGAGCCGAAGCATCTCAGCCGCTATACCGCGCTGCTGCTGCCCAACATCGCTATGTTCGGCGATCGCCAGTGCCAGCAGGTTCGCGATTACGTGCATGCCGGCGGATCGATCATGGCGAGCTTCGAAACCAGCCTCTATGACGAAAATCTTCAGCCGCGGGCGGACTTCGGACTGGCCGACCTGCTGGGCATCAGCAAAGCCGGAGGCGTCATCGGTACCAACGGCAATGCGTACTATGCGCGCATCGAGCGCCGTCACCCCATTCTGAACGGCTATGAGAACACAGACTGGATTCCGGGCTCGCAGAACCGAGTGCCGCTCAAACCCGTCGCCGATCCTCTGCTCACCGTCGTCCCCGGTTTCGTGCACTACCCGCCGGAACTCGCCTGGCCGCCGGTCGAGCACACGGATGAGCCCGCCGTCGCGCTGCGCGAAATCGGCTCCAGCCGCATCGCCTATTTTCCTGGCGATATCGAGCGCACGTACTGGCTCACCGGCCATGGCGACCTGCTGCGGCTTCTGGACAATACGCTGCGCTGGATCACGCGCGACCAGCGCATCGTCGATGTACGGGGCAGCGGCCTGGTGGAAATGTTTGCCTGGGAGACGGAGCCTGGCTATGCCGTGCACCTGCTGAACTACACCAACCCCAGCGCGCACCACGGCTGGCTGCATTCGACCATTCCAATCGGGCCGCAGTCTGTCGCGATGAAGCTGCCGGAGGGCGTCCGCGTCCGCTCGGTCGAACTTTTGCGGGCCGGCAATACAGTGCCCTTCCACATGGAGGGCCAGGCGCTGCGCTTTACGATTCCCGGTGTGCAGGACTACGAAGTCGCCGCCATCACCATTGCGTGACGCACGAGACTCAGCCGACGCACATCCTCACTGCGCGGCTGAGCTTTCGGCGATGAGCTGTAGCCCCCAGTCGTCGTCCGTCGGGGCATTGGGCAGCTGGATAACACCTGTCACTCCCGATTGCAGCCCGCCCGCATCCTGCCAGCTTCCGTTGCGCGGGTTGAACCACCGGGCGCGATACGCGGTGCTCAGTCTCGCGCCGCGAATCTGCTCCTGGGGCGCGCCCTTCTCGAAATAGGCCAGAAAGATATCCTTCTCCGGCGTGCGGGCGCAGTACGCCCAGCCGTCGTAGGACTTCAGGTCGTAGTTCTTGTCCGGCGAGACGAGATCCGCATTCGGCTGCAGATCCTCGTAGCGTCTGCCGATGGAAAGGGCGAATTCCCGCAGGTATTTCACCTCCGCGCCGGAAATCCACCGGAAGGCGTCCCACATCTTCACCGGGGCCGCCGGTTCGATATCCGCTCCCCAGATGCCTTCGGCCCCGTAGACATAGCCGCCCAGGCCCCCGGAGAGAAAACTGCCATACATGGAGGACCGCACAAAGCGCGCGTCCTCCTCTGTCCCGCCCGGCGCGCCATGTTTGTACCCCGAGCCGCCCAGGCCGCGCGCATCTTTGTAGCCCGAATAGTACGGCTCGCCGTTAATCGCCGGCTCCGGCGGGTTGACGGCGTGAAAGATCTCTGTGAGATACCAGTAGCTGTTGTGCTCGCGCTCGTTGCCGGTCTGTTGCAGCGTGACCCAGCTCGGCTGCCCCCAGTTCTCCAGCGTCGAAGGGTTGGCGTTCGCTGAGAGCAGCGTGCCGAAGGGCGGCGGGCCATACCTGTGCAGCACTTCGCCGATCGCCTGATCGTAGTCCTTCGGCCCCACGCTCTCGCTGATGATGTCCAGGTGAATCGGGCTCAGCACGACGTTGTTCGCCTGCCAGCGCGACCAGACATACTCGATGAAACGCGCATAGGAATCGGGCCAGGAGTAGTACCTCTTCCAGCACAGGCTCGCATCGCGCCGCGAAACCTCGATGAAGACGACAAACCCCTGCTGGTTGAGATAGTCGATCCGGCGGTCGATGGCGTCGAAGTAGGCGGGGTTGATGCGGTTCACGTCCGGGAACATGCTCTCGTAGCCGGGCACCCCGCCCGGAAACAGGAACGGCCGCCCGCCTTCGTTATCCATGTTCTTGGCGCTGCCCGTCCCGAACTCAAGCCACGCAGAGCGCACCGTCGTCCCGTCCTTCATCACCACGTGCCACGGCTGGCCATCGGTTTCCCAGTTGGGGAATGCGGCGATCATGTTGATCCAGTTGTAGCCCTGCGCCTTTCTGTAACGAACGTAGTCCTTGAATCCCGCGTCAGGCCCGATCGGCCGCTGCCGGTCGTCGTCATACCAGCGAAAGCGGCTGGTTCCCGCCGCCCACCATGTGTCCCCCACCAGCAGGAAAGGAGTGCCATCCGCCAGCTCCAGCGCATGCCCATTCTTTGAGGCACGCAGGAAACCCCGCCGCAGAGGGTTCTCCTGCTTCTCGGCTTCGCTCCACGCGACTGCGTGGAACGATCCATGCCGGCTGTCCAGGCCCGCATCCCGGGGACTCGATCCGCTGGTCCAGTGCCAGTCGCCGGGTTCGGTTGCCACCAGCCGCACCCGGAAGGTGTGGCCTCCGTCCCAGAAACCGTACACACGTTTACTGAAGTCCGGCCCCGTCAGGTCCACCCACACCACCATGTCCGTGTAAGGGTTGGCATACGAGCGGGAGGAGGTCAGCGTCACCTCCTGCTTCTCCCACACATGCACCGCGCCCGAGGCCGGTCTCGCCCACATCGCCGCAACCAGCACGAGGGCAATCCCTGCCCATCCTGTCCTGCGAATCACTGCAGCCGTCATCTCGGAAGAATCTCCCGGAGCAGACTTTGCTGATTATCCTAAACTCCAGCGCCCGCGCTGATTCAAATCCGGAGGAGTTCTGATGACCCGGTTGATTGTTGTCGCCCTGCTCGTCTCATCGTTCGCGCTTCCCGCGCAGGAGACCCGCCGCGAAGTCGTCCACCATGCTGCCAACCCTGCCGACGATACCCGGCTCAACAATCCCCTGGTTCCCGATGTCTATGCCATCACCGCGCATCTGCAGCGCATCGTGATCCTGCGCTTCAAATACGACACCGATCTGCTGGCCGGACTCCAGCGAGAGATCCGCGAGCAGAAGATTCGCAACGCCGTCATCCTCTCCGCCGTCGGATCGGTGCGCAATTATCAGGTTCACCAGGTGGGCAATCGCAACCTGCCACCCAAAGATGTGTTCGTGAAGAATCCCACCGCGCCCGCCGATATCATCGGCATGAGCGGCCTGGTCATGGATGGCCGCGTGCATCCGCACATCACGCTCGCGAACGACGACAAAGCCTTCGGCGGCCATCTGGAGCCCGGCACCACCGTCTTCACCTTTGCCATCGTGACTCTGGGCGTGCTCGACGGCAACCTCAACCTCAGCCGCCTGGACGACTGGAATTATCGCTGACCGCCCAGAAGTGAGCCCAGATGCAGCCTTCCGCACCGTTTATACTGGCCGGTGATTCTCCTGGCCCGGACACCAACCGTGCGCGAGCGGCTCCGCAATGCAGTTCTCGCAGCCCTCGTCGTGTGTGCTCTCTGCTTTCTCCTTCCGCAGACCGCTCTCGCCAGTTCCTCACCGGCGATCGTGCCTCAGCCGCGCGAACTGCATCCCGGAGACGTCATCCCGCTCGACGACAGCGTCAGCGTTCAGGCGGATGCAGCGCATCCGGAAGACGTCTTTGCAGCCCGGGACCTCGTGGACACCCTGACGAGGCGCGGCGTGCGTTCGGACTTCGGCGGGACCGCAACTGTGCGTATCGAGATGCTCCGCCTGGATTCGCCGCGCGCTCGGCAACTCCTCGCCCATGCGCATCTGAAGTTCGTGCCGGCAATGCACGACGAGGGCTATGCTCTGGTTCCCGACGGCCACACCCTCTGCGATATCGCGGATACCGCCGCGGGTATCTTCTACGGCGCGCAGACCATCAAGCAACTCATCGTCGGCGATGCGGGCCATCGTGCTCTGCAGGAAGCAACCATCCGCGACTGGCCAGCCATGAAGTACCGCGGGATGGACGATGACTTATCCCGAGGGCCGGTCCCCACACTGGACTTCCAGGAACATCAGGTTCGCCTCTTCTCCGAGTACAAGCTGAACATCTATTCGCCGTATTTTGAAACAACCCTCCAGTACGCGAGCAATCCGCTGATGGCGCCCCCCGACGGAGCGATGTCACGCGCCGACGTCGAGCAGCTGGTGCAGTACGCGCAGCAGTATCACGTCACCATCGTCCCGGAGCAGGAGGCTTTCGGACACCTGCACCTTGCTCTGCAGAACGAAATCTATTCCAGTCTCGCCGAGACGCCACACGGCAGTGTTCTGGCTCCTGGACAGCCCGGTTCGCTCCAGCTGATTCAGCAATGGTTCACGGAGATCGCCTCGATGTTTCCCGGACCCTTCGTGCACATCGGAGCGGATGAAACCTTCGGTCTGGGCACGGGGCAAACCAAGTCGCTGGTCCAGCAGGAGGGCCTCGGCAAGGTCTATATCGATTTTGTGAAACAGATTCACGACGCCCTCGCGCCTCTGCACAAGCGGCTTCTCTTCTGGGGCGACGTCGCCATGCACGATCCGGCTCTGGTGAGGACGCTGCCCAAAGATATGATCGCCGTTGCCTGGGACTACCAGGTTCAGCCCAACGGCTACGGTCCGTGGCTGAAGCCCTACACCGACGCGGGTATGGAGACCTGGGTTGCGCCCAGCGTCAATGACATGCGTGTCGTCTATCCCGACGACAACGTCGCGCTCCGCAATATCCAGGAGTTTGTTGCCCAGGGCCAGCAGGCAGGCTCGACCGGCGAGCTGAACACGATCTGGGACGCCAACAACGGCGAAGGTCTCTTCAACGAAGACTGGTATGGAGTGCTCTTCAGCGCCGCCGCAGCATGGCAGCCGGGAACCAGCAGCATTCCCCAGTTCCAGCAGAGCTACGGCCAGGTCTTTCACGGCGATCTGACCGGCAAAATCAACCAGGCGGAGATCGAGCTGATGGCTGCCCACCAGGCGCTCAGGAATGCCGGCCTGCCGGGCGGCAGCGAAATTCTCTTCTGGCTCGACCCATGGAGCAAGGCGGGACAGCAGGCCGCGCCGAAGGTGCTGGCCGCAGCGCATGAACTGCGAATGCACGCGGAGCAGGCCATCATCCTGATTCATCAGGCCCGCGCCGCTGGGCCTCTCCGCGAGCGGGATGCGCTGGATGCCATGGAACTTGGCGCTCGCCGTCTCGACTTCATCGGATACAAATTTCAGGCCGCTCAGGAAATCGAGCAGGAGTACGCCCTCGCTCTGAGCGAGGAGAATAATCCCGCGGACCGCCGCGATGTGCGGCGCCTACTCGAAATCATCCACGGCATCAACGGGCAGTGCGAAGACATGCGTGATCAGTTCGGGCTGCTCCGGGACCTGTATCGGCAGGCATGGCTACGGGAGAATCGCCCGTACTTCCTGGACACGATTCTCCCCCACTATGACATGAACATTGAGCTCTGGATCCGCCGCGGCGAGCAGTTTGGCGAAGCCACCCAGGCCTTCGACCAGACGCACCGGCTGCCCAGGCCAGAGGAGCTGGGCCTGCCTCCGCAGAACACCGCAAGCCCGCAATGAATCGTCCCACGGTAACAGGCCGCGATCCGTCGACGGGACAACCGCTGACCATCAGCGTCGAAGATGGCCGCATCAGCTCGGTGACCCAGGGTGGTATGGTCGACGATCTCTGGCTCGCCCCAGGTCTCATCGACCTGCAGGTGAACGGCTATGGCGGATGCGATCTGAACGGCGACACGATCGATCCGGACGTGGTGATCACGCTGACGGAGCGGCTGGCCGCCACCGGCGTCACGACGTATCTGCCCACCATCATCACCGCGCCCGAGGAGAAGATCGTTCGGGCGCTCAGAGCCATTGCCGGAGCGCGCGCAATCAGCCCCGCCGCCGCGCACGCCATTCCCTTCGTCCATGTCGAAGGTCCGTCTCTGTCTCTTGATGACGGGCCGCGCGGCGCTCATGCTCGCGAACATGTTCGGCCTCCCGATCTCGCCGAGTTCGCCCGCTGGCAGGCGGCTTCGGACAACCTTGTCGGCATGGTGACCCTGTCACCACATTGGGAAGGCGCTCTCGAGTACATCGCGGCCCTCAGCCGCCAGGGAGTGGCCGTCGCGATCGGTCATACGAATGCCGATCCTGACCGCATCCACGCGGCGGCGGCGGCTGGAGCAACGCTCTCGACGCACCTCGGCAACGGTACGGCGGAACGGCTCCTGCGCCATCCCAACCTGATCTGGGCGCAGCTGGCCGATGATCGTCTTTCGGCCACCTTCATTGCCGACGGGCACCATCTTCCGGCAGATACTCTGCGGGCGATGCTGCGGGCCAAGGGGCCGGAGCGGTCGATCCTCATCTCCGATGCCGTGGCTCTGGCGGGAATGCCGGCGGGAACCTGTGACTCGCCAGTTGGCGGACGGGTGGAGCTGAGCGCCGACGGACGCCTCAGCCTCGCGGGAACTCCGTATCTGGCCGGTGCCGCTCGTCCGCTGAGAGACGGCGTTGCCCGAGTCTCCCAGCTCCCGGGATTTACCCTCGCCGACGCCGTCCGTTTCGCCACCCGGAATCCAGGCCGGATTATCGGCAGCCGGGGCGTCCTGACACGAGGCGCGGATGCGGACCTGATTCTCTTCCGATGGAACGCTACAGAACTGGAGATCGCTTCGGCGTGGGTGAAGGGCGAGATCCGAAGCTGATCTGAACGAAGGATTGACTCAGGAACGCTGGCGGAGAGGGGACGGATTCCCGACTTTTCGCTCATATTGCTAGTACTACTATGTTATAAGTGTGATTCCTGTTGGCGGAATTTCCTGGCTCTTCGATCAAGTGGGCAGTAACCTGGCCTGGTGAGAACTTCTTCCGGAGTGGTCGAGGCGCGGCAGCGACGGCTGGGCGCGTACCTGGACGAGTTATCCCGAGCCGCCGGACA
>JAJYVF010000061.1:0-243 GCA_021792135.1 Acidobacteriota bacterium
GTCGGCGCATCCGCCGCAGTTCTTACGCCTCACTCCGGCGCCATGGTTGCCAGCCACCAGGCCGTCGTTGCCGCTACGCCGATTCCCACCTGCGGTCCGAGTTCCTGCACCGGTCACGGGAAGTAACTCTCTGCTGGTGACTTTAGTCGAGATCTTCAGTAACAGCCACGACCCTCAGATATTGCCTGGGAGATAAAGATCATGAAATTCGCCGTTCGCGCTCTTGTTCTCGGAGTCTTCGTT
>JAJYVF010000061.1:343-7742 GCA_021792135.1 Acidobacteriota bacterium
GTCGGCGCATCCGCCGCAGTTCTTACGCCTCACTCCGGCGCCATGGTTGCCAGCCACCAGGCCGTCGTTGCCGCTACGCCGATTCCCACCTGCGGTCCGAGTTCCTGCACCGGTCACGGGAAGTAACGGGCCAGCCAGCAGAGCAGTTTTCAGCATTCATTGAGGAGATAAAGATCATGAAATTCGCCGTTCGCGCTCTTGTTCTCGGAGTCTTCGTTGTCGGCGCATCCGCCGCAGTTCTTACGCCTCACTCCGGCGCCATGGTTGCCAGCCACCAGGCCGTCGTTGCCGCTACGCCGATTCCCACCTGCGGTCCGAGTTCCTGCACCGGTCACGGGAAGTAACTCTCTGCTGGTGACTTTAGTCGAGATCTTCAGTAACAGCCACGACCCTCAGATATTGCCTGGGAGATAAAGATCATGAAATTCGCCGTTCGCGCTCTTGTTCTCGGAGTCTTCGTTGCCGGCGCTTCCGCCGCGGTTCTAACGCCTCACTCCGGCGCCATGGTTGCCAGCCACCAGGCCGTCGTTGCCGCTACGCCGATTCCCACCTGCGGTCCGAGTTCCTGCACCGGCAAGGGCAAGTAAACGCCGCGGGATAACTGTCGGACCCGCAGCCTAGCACAAAAGTTGCATCGGTTTTCCGCGTCAGGCCGCGAATTGATATTGAGGCGGCAGGTCAGTTGGGGTATCCTCGGGGTTCTGAGGACAATCAATGGCTCACCTGCAAGACGTTCTCATCCGGCTGGAGCCTCTCCTGGTACTTCTGGCCGCCATCGCCTTCTTTAAATCGGGTTCGGCACGTCGTTTTCCGGCGGTCGCGACATACTTCGCGTTGCACGGGCTGTCGTGCGCGGTTCTGAACTGGGTCTTTTGCCGGGGTGGGCTCCCCGAATGCGGCACGCTTCGTTACACCATCTTTTTTTATAGTTACTGGATTTCGTACGCTGCCTGCGCGGTGGTCATTTTCTTCGTCGTGCAGGAGGTGTTCAAGCGCGTCATGGAGCCGGTGCCCGGCTTGCGGCGCCTGGGGCTGCTGGCCTTCCGGTGGATCAGCATCGTATCGATCCTGGTGGCGGTGGGCGCGGTGGCTCTGCCGGCCGCGGCTGCTGCGCCGAATGGTGACCGGCTGGGGCCGGTATGCCTGCAGATGATGCGCTGCGTGAGCGTGATGGAACTCTGTATGCTGGCTTTTCTGGCTCTCACCATCCACGCTCTGGGACGTTCCTTCCGCAGCCGCCTCTTCGGCGTCGCTCTGGGCTTTGGCGTCCAGGCCTCCACGGAACTGGTGTTCACGGCGGTCTCGGTACGGTTCCCCGGAATGGCTTCGGCGGCCAACGGCGTCGAGCAGATTGTCGCTACGCTCGTCCTCCTGACCTGGACGGCGTACTTCATCGTGCCGGAGCCGGAATCGGAGCGGAAGCTGATCGTGCTGCCTCCGCAGTCGATGCTGGCCCGGTGGAATGCGCTGGCCAAGGGGTTGGGGCAGATGCCGGACGTGGCGGTAGCGGAGCCTACGGGCTTCTTCCTCCAGGACATCGAGAGCGTGGTGGACCGCGTGCTGGCCAAGAATCCGGCGATGATGACCCATTGAGAGGCCCGGATTCCCGGGAGTTGCAGAGAATGGTGCTCCGATTGCGGGCACCATTTCTGTTTTGGGCGCAGGGCGGGCAGCGGCTTCCCGCCGCATGAGACGGGAGATCCGTGGCCGGGGCCGAACGGGCGCGGCGGGCCGATGCCGGCGCGGGAGCGGCCCTGCCTCTCCTGCGACTGATCGCGACGCTTTTTCCGCCGATAAGGGTGTCAGCAGGACAGGCTGACACGGTGTATCTGACGCAGGTGGGCAGGGAAAATCCGGGCAGGGATCATGCGGGGCGGGTCGTGGCGCCGGGCAGCGAGCGAGGGCTGGCGGAGTGGTGGGGGCTGGGGCTGATGGCGGGGCGGAGCCCGGCCATGCAACACCTGTTCGCGCGCATGCAGGGCACCGCCGCCCATTTCCGCCTGGCGACCGTCGAAGGCGAAGCGGGAACCGGCAAGCTGCTGGCTGCGCGGACGCTGCATCGGCTGGGGCCGGCGGCGGGAGGGCCGTTCGCGCCCTACGCGGCGGTCGAATTTCTCGAGCGCGCCGAGCTGCTGTGGAAAGAGAATCGCGGCGGGCTGGTGTATCTGGCCCGGGTGGACGAGCTTTCGGGAGAAAGGCAGCGGCAGCTCCGGAAGTTTCTGGGGTGGGTAGCGCGTGAGCGGATGAGGGTGCACGCGGTGACCGGCCCGGTGCAGCTGGTGGCCGGCTCCGCGCAGCCGCTGCGGAGGCTGGCGGCGGGGGGAGGGTTTCGTGCGGATCTTGCGAGCCATCTGACCGCCATCCGCTTTGCGCTGCCGCCGCTGCGGGAGCGGCGTGAGGATATTCCCCTGCTGGCGGAGTTGTCGCTGCGGCGATGGGGCGAGCGGTACGGAAAGAGGCTGCGGGGCTTTGCTCCGGGCGCGATGGAAGTTCTGATCGGATATGGGTGGCCCGGGAATGTGCGGGAGCTGGAGTCGGCGGTGAGCGCGGCGGCGCTGGAATGCGCCGAGCCATGGGTGCGGCCGATCGATATCCCGCCTCTCGATGGAGGCGGGCCGATGTCTGAGCCGCGGGCGGCCGAGCTTTCAGCCGAGGATGCGAATCTGGACCGGGCGATTCTGCGGCACACCGCGCGGGTGCTGGCGCGGGCGGGAGGCAACAAGGTCAGGGCGGCGCGGATGCTGGGTATCAGCCGGTCGACGCTCTATCGCCTGCTCGACGCCGACACCGCGTCCGCGGGGAGCCCTGACTGATCCACCGGCGATTTTTCCGCAACGCGGGGGACCGGAGCAGGCCGGCAGGGGCCGCATTCGGCAGCGGGCCGCGGCTGACTGTATTCTGAGGACGAGCATTCCTCGCCTGACATGAAGCTTCGCATTGTTTTCGTCCCGGTGGTTCTGGCCTTCTGCGCCGTGTCCGCATTTCCTCAGGAGCCGACGAGTCAGCCCGACGCAGTCCGGATTGCGTCGAACCGCAAGGCGCTCTACGACCTGTTTGCGGAAATCTGGGAGGACCGGCTCAGTCATTCGCCGGAATTTGCCTCGATCATCGGCGACAAGCGCTGGAACGATCAGCTGACGGACTACTCGGTGGAGGCCTACAACGACCGGTTGGCGCGGGAGCGCGACTACCTGGCGAAGCTGGGGCAGATCGACACGGCGGGGATGAGGGACCAGGAGGTTCTGAGCAAGGACCTGATGGTGCGGCAGCTGATCGACGATCAGGAAGAATCGGCATTCAAACCCTGGGAGATGCCGGTGAACCAGTTCAGCGGGCTGCAGCTGGAGCTGCCGCAGCTTGTCCCGAGGCTGAGCTTCAGCACCGAGAAGGATTACGACGATTACACTGCACGGCTGAACAAGGTTCCGACGGCCTTCCGGCAGATCACCGACAACATGCTGACGGGCATCGACGACCATCGCGTGCCGCCGAAGTATCTGCTGGAGAAGGTGCTGGTGCAGGTGAATACGCTGCTGGCGCAGAAGCCGGAGGACAGCCCCTTTGCGCGGCCGCTGAAGAAGTTTCCAGCGTCGATTCCGGCGACGGAGCAGGCGCAGATTCATGATGAGGTGATCGCAGCGATCACGAAGCAGGTGTATCCGGCGTACCAGCGGTTTGGGAAGTTTCTTCAGGCGGAATATATTCCCGCAGGGCGCACCGATCCGGGCGTGTGGGCGCTGCCGGATGGCGATGCTTACTATGCCTTCCGCGTGAAGCAGAGCACGACCACAGACCTGACGCCGGCGCAGATCCACCAGATCGGAGTGGAGCAGGTGGCGCAGAACGAAGCCGCAATGCTGGCGATTGCGAAGAAGCTGGGATATCCGAGTATCGCTGCCCTGCGGGCGGCGATGGCCGCGAATCCGAAGCTGCACCCGACGAGCCGCGAGGCGCTGCTGGATGCGTACCGGGCGGATCTGGACCGGATGCGGCCGAAGCTGCCGGAGCTTTTCGGAAGGCTGCCGAAGGTTCCGCTGACCGTGGAGGCGGTGCCGGAGTATATGGAGAAGGACCAGGCGCCGGCCTATTACGAGCAGGGCACGCCGGATGGATCGCGGCCGGGGACGGTGTTCGTGAACACCTACGATTACGCGCAGAAGTCGCTGGCGGACGTGGAGTCGATTGCGTATCACGAGGGGCTGCCGGGGCATCATCTGCAGATTTCGATTGCGCAGGAGCTGACGGGGCTGCCGCAGTTTCGGAGGTATCTGCACTACACGGCCTACACGGAGGGCTGGGGTCTGTATGCTGAGCAGCTGGGGAAGGATGCGGGGTTCTATCAGGATCCCTACTCGGATTTCGGGCGGCTGGAGGCGGACAACCTTCGCGCCATCCGGCTGGTGGTGGACACGGGCGTGCACGCGCAGCACTGGAGCCGGCAGCAGATGGTGGACTACTTCCACGCGCACTCCGGTCTGGACGATGCGACGGTGAATGCCGAAGTGGACCGCTATATTGCATGGCCGGCGCAGGCACTGGGGTACAAGATTGGCGAACTGAAGATCCTGGAGTTGCGCAGCCGCGCGCAGAAGGCCCTGGGGCCGAAGTTTGACCTGCGGGCCTTCGACGATGAGGTAGTGGATTCCGGCGCACTGCCGCTGGACGTGCTGGAGGCGCGCGTGGATGTGTGGATCGCGGCGCAAAATCCTGCAGGCGGCACGGTCCCGCAGGCCGCACAATAGAGACTATGGCTGATACCAATTCCGACCTCTCGGCGCGGCAGAGCGCCGAGGCTGATCTTTCGCAGCTGCGCGTGGCTGTTCTGGGCGCGGGCAAGATGGGCGGGATCCTGCTGCAGGCTTTTCTGAAGCAGCAGATTCTGGCGCCGGAGCATTTGTTTGCCACCGTGGCTCATGCGGAACGCGCGGCGGTGCTTTCGACACAGTGGGGCATCGAGGTCTCCACTAACAATCTCGATATCGCCGGCAAGGCCGATGTGCTGCTGCTGGGCGTGAAGCCGTACCAGGTGCCGGGGCTGGTGGAGGAGATCCGTCCGGCGCTGACCGCAGAGAAGCTGCTGATCTCGTTTGCAGCGTCGGTGCGCACGGAGGCGATCGAGCGCGCGGCCATCGAGGAAGTTCCGGTGATACGGGCGATGCCGAATACGCCCTCGATGCTGGGAGCGGGGATCTCCGCCCTATGCCGGGGGCGCTTTGTTGCTCCTCGCCATATGGCGATCGCGGAGACGCTCTTTTCGGCCGTGGGGCGGACGGTGGTGGTGGACGAGAAGCACATGGACGCGGTCACGGGTCTCTCAGCCAGCGGGCCGGCGTTCATCTACATCATCATCGAGTCGCTGGCGGAGGCGGGCGTCAAGGTGGGGCTGCCCAGGGATATCGCGACGCTGCTGGCGGCGCAGACGACCTTTGGAGCGGCCAGGATGGTTCTGGAGACGGGATACCATCCGGCGCTGCTGAAAGATGCCGTGACCACGCCGGCCGGTTGCACGATCGACGGAATTCTCGAGCTGGAAGAGGGCGGCCTGCGCGTGACGCTCATCAAAGCCGTCATGCGCGCATCGCAGCGCGCCAGGGAACTGGCGGCCGGATAACACGGGGCCGGGCCGGCCCTTCAGCGTCAAAGCGATCCGAGCCGGGGAGCCCATCCGGCGGGCACACGCGGTGAGCTAATCGGGTTGCTTCGCGCCCTGCTTTGCACCGCGGGCCGCGCCCTTCGCTGTGTTCTTTGTTTTGTGCCACGCCTTCTTCGTCCCGCGCTTGGTGGAGCGCCAGGCCTTTTTTGCGCCCTTTTTGGCGGCGTGCCCCGTATTCCTGGCCGCCCGGCCTGTGTCGCGGCCCGCATTCTGCATATCACGCCCGGCATGGTGCATATCCTGCTGGGCGGGAGGCCCCTGATCGGTCTGCGATTGTGCGAGTACGCACCCCGGTGCCAGTGCCAGAGCCGCAGCCAAAATTGTATGGACCCACGGTTGTTTTTTCATATTTCTGAGGATTCGCCGGGGGAGCAAAGAGTTGTGCCCGGGGGCGGTAAAATCGGACTGCAGAGCCTGTTGTGAGTATCCCCGCCTCTATTCCCGCCGCCATTCCGAGAGTGACTGAGCTTCCAGCCGGGCTGCGGCGCTTCGCCTGGGGAGTGCTGGCATACAACGTGGCGGTGATTGTGTGGGGAGCGGCGGTGCGCGCGACGGGCAGCGGCGCAGGCTGCGGCGAGCACTGGCCGCTGTGCAACGGGACGGTGGTGCAGCACCATCCGGCGGTGGCCACGCTGATCGAGCTGGCGCACCGGGCCACGAGCGGGATCGACCTGATCTGCGTGCTGGCGTTGTTCTTCTGGACCTTCGCCGCGGCTCCGCGCCGGCACCTGGCGCGGGCCTGGGCGGTTGCGGTCCTCGTGCTGATCTTCAATGAGGCACTGCTCGGGGCCCTGCTGGTGGAGCTGGGGCTGGTGGCCCATAACCAGTCGCCCTCGCGGGCCTTTTATCTGGGACTGCATCTGACCAACACGCTGCTGCTGCTGGCGGCGCTGGCCATGACGGCGCACTTCCTTTCGCGGCGCGAGGGCGCAATGCGGGGCAGCATTGAGGTGCGGGCGAAGTGGCTGGCTCTGACGGGCCTTGCGGCCACGGTGGTGGTGGGCGTGACCGGTTCGCTGGCGGCGCTGGGCGACACGCTATACCCGGCACACAATCTGTGGGGCGCGATCGCGCAGGATTTCTCGGCGGGCAGCTCGTGGCTGCTGCGGATTCGCTGGGTGCATCCGGCGCTGAGTCTGGTGGCGGGAGCGTTCATCTGCTGGCTGGCAGCGCGGGGGCTGCGGAAGCGGGACGATCGCAGGCTGGCGGTCGCCCTGGTGGCGCTGCTGGGCGCGCAGTACTGTCTTGGGGCGATGGATGTGACTCTGCTGGCACCGGCCTGGATGCAGATGATGCACCTGCTGGGGGCGGATCTGCTGTGGATCGCGCTGGTGGTGCTGGCGGCGCGGGTTTGTCTCCCGGCGAAGGCGCAGATGACGGCGGGTTGAGGTTTGTTCCGCAACGGGGCTGGGTCCGGATTCGAGGAAATCGAGGAGGAGAGAAGCAAAGATGAGGCTGTGGCGGCGTGTCGCTGGAAACGTTTTCATCGGGCTGCTGCTGGTCTTCGTGTGCATGGCCTGCATGCGGGTTCACGCGCAGGCCACGAGTTATCCGGACAAGCCTCCCCTGATGGTGGGTGCGGCGTGGTATCCGGAGCAGTGGCCGGAGTCTCGCTGGGACTAGTCTCCTGAGTCATTGATTTCCCGCATAAATGCCGGGAGCGTGAGCGGCGAGGGTTGCGGTGGCGAAGCGGGCGATTGAGGCCAGGATCTGGTCGGCGGATTTGGTCCATCGAAATGGTCTGGG
>JAJYVF010000016.1 GCA_021792135.1 Acidobacteriota bacterium
GCGGTTCTGAATCCGGCATGGGCGGACAGGCTGGGTATACCCCGTCTCGGTTGACCTCAACTTCCTGAACCGCCCGCTGCGGACCCGCATGCCGGGTGGTGTGGCAGGGGAGAGCGGCCATCCGCTCCCCCTCTGCCGATCCTACCAGATGCGGATCCGCTGGTCGGGAGGCAGGTAGAGCGTCTGGCCGGGCTGGACGTCGAAGGCCTTGTACCAGGCGTCGGCGTTGCGGACCGTGTAGGCGCGGAACTGCGGGGGTGAGTGTGAATCCGTGAGAACCTGGCGGCGGAGTGTGGCTTCGCGGGCCTTCGAGCCCCAGTCCTGCCCGTAGGCGATGTAGAACTGCTGATCGCCGGTGAAACCCTCCTGCACGGGCGCCGCTTTGCCGTGCAGCGAGGCGTGAAAGGCGTCCCAGGCCGCGGCAATGCCGCCGAGGTCCGCAATGTTCTCGTCGATGGTCTGTTTGCCGTTGACGTGCACGCCGGCGATTTCGTAGGTGTCGTATTGCATCTCCAGCTTCTCGGCCTGCTGCTCGAAGTGCGCGTGGTCGGCAGGCGTCCACCAGTTGCGAACGCGGCCCCTCGAGTCGAAGGCGCTGCCCTCGGCGTCGAACGTGTGGCTGATCTCGTGGCCGATGATGGCGCCGATGGCTCCGTAGTTGGCGGCGGCGGGCGCTTTAGGATCGAAGAAGGGCGGCTGCAGGATGGCGGCGGGGAAGCTGAGCGCGTTCTGCAGCGGCAGGTTCACCGCGTTGACGGTTTGTGGCTCCATCGTCCACGCGTGGCGATCGACGGGCTGCCCGATGCGCGCGAGCCAGTAGTGGTATTTCCACAGACCAGCGCGCCAGGAGTTGCCGAAGGCGTCGCTGGGGCGAACTTCGTAACTGGAGTAGTCGTTCCAGGTCTCCGGATAGCCGATGCCGATATAGAGCGAATCCAGCTTGGCCTGGGCTTCGGCGCGCGTAGAGGGCGCGAGCCAGGTGAGCGCAGCGAGGCGCTTGTGATAGGCGGTGACAAGGTTGGCGACCATCGCCTCTGCCTGTGCCTTCGCCTCCGGCGAGAAGTACTTCTGCGCGTAGATCTGGCCGACGGCATCGCCGAGATCGGAATTGACCCGAGCGACGGCGCGCTGCCAGCGCGGGCGCTGCTCCTTGACACCGGACATGACCGTGCCGAAGAAGGAGAACTGCTCGTCGGCGACGGGGCGGCCGAGGACAGAGGCGTAATCCTCGACGAGGTGGTAGGCGAGCCAGTCCTTCCAGGTGTCGACCGGCGTGGAGGCAACGAGCGCGGACTCGCCTGTGAGCGCGGTGGGCGTCCACACCATGAACTCCTGCTGACTGCCGAGGCCGGCTGCTTCAAAATAGGCATCCCAGTCGAGGCCCGGAGCTTTGGCCGCGAAGTCGGCGCGATGCCAGAGATTGTTGGCTCTGGCGATGTCCTCGATATCTGCAAGCGAAACGTGGGTCTCGGCGATGGCATGCTCAAGAGCGACAACGCGGGCGGCGCGGGCCTCGGCATCGTTGAGGCCGGCGGAGCGAAGCATAGCCGCGACATGGGTCAGGTACTTCGCGCGGATCTCCTTCATGCGCCCCGTCTCATCGAGGTAGTAGCCCTCGCTGGGCATCTCGAGACCGCCCTGGAGGAGGTAAGGCATGTAATGCGTGGAGTCGCTGAAGCCGGGCGCGACCCAGAGGCCGAAGAGGTTGGGCGTGGAGAAGATGGCGTTGTTCAGCATGTCGACGTCGGCGCGCAGCGTGCCGCCGAGGGCGACGGCGAGGTCGTGGCGGTTGTGAATCGCGGCAATGGCGGCCAGATGCGGCTGGAGCGGCTGGATACCGAGAGCATCGATGCGCGACTCGTCCATGAAGGCGTTGTAGAGGTCGGCGATTTTGCGGGCGTTCGAACCGGCGGGAGCATTGGATTTGGCGGCTTCCTGGATGATGGCGGCGACGTTTTTATTGCTGCGATCATCCAGGGAGGTGAAGACGCCGATGCCGGCGCGGTCGGCGGGGATTGGGGTGCGGGCGATCCATCCCCCGTTGGCATAGAGGTAGAAATTGTCGCCGGGTTTGACGGCGGGATCCATGCTGGCGACGCGAATGCCGTGGGCATCGTGGGGATGCCTAACCGCGTCTGCAGGATCCTGTGCGGCGGCGAGGGAGATGGCGAGCAGGGCGGACACAAAAAGAACGGCAGACGCGCGCAAACGCGTCGCGAGAAGCGGGCGGGAGGGCATAGGAACGGCTCCGTTACGGAGGAGATGGGGCGCGGATGAGCGGCGCGAGCAACCCAGGATCATAGCACGGAGATGAGGAACGAAAACGTCAGGCTGGCGCTGGACCAGAGAAGCAGAATCGCTCCGCAAAGGACCGGCCGGCCGGGCGAGCGGGACAAGGTTCCGCGCCTGACTGGTTTGGCGGAGTCTGTTCTCCCCCACGCGGAAGGACTTCGGTAACCGCCGGCGGGCGGTTCCGTGCCGGCATGCTCGATCGACAGGAGTAAACTGCAGGGTTTGCCGGGATCCTCCTTTCGTCCGGAGGTTCCCCGGCACTGCATCTTTTCTGCTGGAGGCGCCCATGGCGGAGCCGGTGATCCGCACCAGACTTTATGGTTTTACCCTGCTGAACCACCCCCGCCTGAACAAAGGCACCGCATTCACAGAAGCAGAGCGCGACGCCTTTGATCTGCACGGTCTCCTTCCCCCGCACGTGGGCACCATCGAGGAACAGATCGCCCGCCGCAAGAAGGTCTTCGATCAGATGAAGACCCCTTTTGAGAAGTACACCTTCATGCGCGATCTGCAGGACACCAACGAAACCCTCTTCTACGCTCTGGTGACCTCGTATATCCGGGAGATGATGCCGATCGTCTACACGCCCACCGTCGGCGAAGGATGCCAGCGCTTCAGCGAAATCTGGCGCAAGCCGCGTGGACTCTTCCTGAGCTATCCCAACAAGGACCGCATGGAGAAGATCCTTTCTCATCAGCGCTACGACAACGTGAAATGTATTGTGGTCAGCGACGGCGAGCGCATCCTCGGCCTCGGCGACCAGGGCGCAGGCGGCATGGGGATTCCCATCGGCAAGATGGCGCTGTACACCGCCCTGGGCGGCATCCATCACGAATACTGCCTGCCGCTGCTGCTCGACGTGGGCACCGACAACGAGGAGCGGCTCGCCGATCCCATCTACATCGGGTGGCGGCATAAGCGCGTGCGCGGGAAGGAGTATGACGAGTTCATCGCGAGCTTCGTCTCTGCGGTGGAGCGCCGCTGGCCCCATATCCTGCTGCAGTGGGAAGACTTTGCCGGAGCCAACGCCGCCCGCCTCCTGAAGCGCTACCGCGACCAGCTCTGCACCTTCAACGACGATATTCAGGGAACGGCGGCCGTGCTGCTGGCAACGCTGCTGGCGGCGGTGAAGTCGGCGGGCACACGACTGCGCGATCAGCGGATCGCGATCCTCGGCTTCGGTTCGGCCGGCATCGGCATCGCCAACCTGCTGATCAGAGCCCTCCAGGATGACGGGCTCAGCGAGCAGGAGGCCCGCGGGCGCATTTTTCCCATTGGCCGCCCCGGGTTGCTGATCGAGGGCTGTGAGGGCATCCACGAGGAGCAGCGCGAGTTTGTCCGGCCGCGCGGCAATGTCGACGGCTGGCAGGTGACGGACGTGAACCACATCGGCCTCGAAGAGGTGGTGCGCAACGGAAAGATCACTGTGCTGATCGGCGTCGCCGGCAAGGGGGGCATGTTCACCGAGGAAGCCGTGCGGGCGATGGCGAAAAATGCCGAGCGGCCGATCATCTTCCCGCTCTCCAATCCCACCTCAAAGAGCGAAGCCACTCCGGAGGACCTGCTGAAGTGGACCGAGGGCAAGGCGCTGGTCGGAACGGGAAGCCCCTTCGAGCCGGTGAAATTCGATGGCCGCGAAATCTGCATCGATCAGACGAATAACTCCTATGTCTTCCCGGGGCTGGCGCTGGGTATCGTCGCCTGCCAGGCAAAGCGCGTTTCGGACGCGATGATCATGACGGCGGCGAAGGCGCTGGCAGGACTTTCCCCCGTCGAACAGGACCGGAACGGCAATCTGCTGCCTCCGATGGCAAAGTCGCGGGAACTGAGCCGGGTGATTGCCGCGGCCGTGGCCCGGCAGGCCATTGTGGAGGGCCTGTCCGATCTCAGGGAGGATCAGGTCGCGGATGCAATCGCGGCGAATGTCTGGGAGCCGAAGTATGTGCCGTACGAGCGGGAGTATTGAAGCCCCGGGGCGAGAACCGTTCCTTGCTGAAGGAGTTTCCTGAAGGACAGCGGGACTCCTGACAGGTGGATTGCCGCACCTGTTCGCGGCGCGAGCGGTCCCCAGGCGGAAGACCCGGGGTGCGAAACCAGCCTTACGCAGTGGCCGCTGCGGCCAGCGATTCGCAGCGCGCCTTCAGGCTGCGGGCCTCGGTGCGGACATAATCCGCAATCCGCTTCGAGTAGAACTGGCCGAGAATCGCCCCCAGCGGGCCCTCGGTCGCGAAGGAGAGTTCAACCTCTGTTTCCGATCGATTGCCACTGAGGCGATGATCCGCAATCATCGTAGCGCCCGGAGCTTTCTGCACCCAGGTCAAGACCTCGTGGGGCGCACATTCGGTGACCTCGTAAACGCCCGGGCGAAGCTTCGGCTGGGTCACGCGATACCGCGCTCCGATCCTGAGCCCATCGGGCGTCAGCGGCTGCACGTGGAGGACCGTCGGCGTCCATGTGGGCCAGCGTTCGACGTCGGCGAGCAACTGCCAGATGGTTGCTGGGGCGGCTTTGACGATTACCCGTTCCACGATTTGCATATCGAGCGCTCCTGTTTTGCCCTTTCGGGAGGGCATTACCAAGCGATACGGCAGCAGGACGGCGGCGGTTCAGAAAATTTTCAGACGCCGAGGTTCATTCGGAGCGGGCGAAGGCCGGCAGACTGCGCAGCACCTCTTCCGGTTCGGGCCGAACCCGGAAATCGGCGTGCGCTTCGGCGTAAAGGATTCTCCCGCTGCCATCTACGACGTAGGTTGCAGGCAGAGGCAGTTTCCAGCTTTCATCGCCGTTGATGAAGGGGATGTTCAGCAGAATGCCGCGGTAGTAATTTCGCAGGTAAGGCGGAACGGTCCATACCAGCCCGAATTTCTCCGCAACCTCGCATCCGGCGTCGGCCAGCAGAGGGAAGGGAATCGCATGCTGCCCGGCGGTAAAGTCGCTCTGGCGCTGGGTCTGGGGTGAAATGCCCACAACCAGGGCTCCGCGCTCGCGCAGCGCGGGATACAGATCGCGCCAGGCTTCCAGTTCGGTCACGCAATAGGGGCACCACCGCCCGCGGAAGAAGTTCACCACCAGCGGTCCCAGGGCCAGCAGGTCAGCCGAACGGACGGTCTTTCCGGAGAAGTCGGGCAGAGCGAACTGCGGCGCGATCGACCCTGCCTGGAGCATGCGGTTTTCAATCCCGCCGGCAAACAGTTCCTCGACGGCGCGTTCGGCGATCGCGAGCCGTTCGGGCTGCACGAGTGTGCGTGTCTGCGCGGTGATCTCGTCGAGCTGGTCCTGAAGATGAGCCATCCGTTACCAGTTTAGACGCGTTCGCGCCGCAGCCCGAAGTGGAAAGCTCCGCCTTCTGGTTACGATGGTGGGCTGCGGATGCGGCCTGGCCGACGACGGGAGGCACATGGTACCGTGGTCGACGGGCCAATGCAGATTGTCAACCCGCGTGCCGCGGAGTACTGAGGCTCCACTTCACAAAGGAAGAGTTGCCGGGAAAACACTCAAAAGCGCTCATACAGCGCAGGAGGAACTATGCCCAATACCCCCCAGGAGGATCAGCTCGCAGTCACGGCGTTCCGTGAAATCAGCAGGCGGTACGCCGATCAGTTCAATATGAATTCTTCAGTGAAGGGTTTCTGCCAGAGCATGATCACGGGAACGAACGTCGGGATCTATGTGAAGTTCATGGACCAGCAGCCATTCATGACGAACTTCAATATAGGCGGCAGCCAGAAACTGGGAAGCGCGTGCGCAGTGTGCGGCTTCACCGCGCCCAAAACGGGCAATAAGTACGACCGGGAGATGTACATCAACCGGCAACATGCCAATGCCAGCACGGTGATTCATGAGATGCTGCACTTCCTCACGCATCCGCAGTTCTGGATGTACATGTCGCCGCAGATCACGGAGGCGGTGACGGAGTACTTTACGCGCAAGGTGATCGGCAAGTCGAAGGAAGCGAGCTTCGATTTGTCGCAGCGCAGCGGCAGGTACGATCTCCATCACCAGTACCTCGGTCTGGGCCGGGCGGACATCAAGACGCGTAGCACCCAGGGAGCGGTGAACCCCGGCAAGGGTTACATGAAGAGGGCCTATTTCCAGGGCGATCAGTCGGCAATCGCTTTCATCAAGAAGGAGTTCCAGACGCTCGAGGAAATGCTGGGCGCCGATCCGGAAGAGAAGTAACGCGGCCATGATTGAGGCCCGTGCAAGGAGCGGCTCCCGGCGATCGAGGGGACCGGTTCAGCGCCATCCCCACACATAGCTGAGCTGGATCAGCTGCGAGTCGATGCCCGGGTCGAGGGAGCCGATGCCGGCGTTCGAGAGATGATGGAAGCGGTACTCGATGCGCGTGGCATGGGTTGGATTCCGCCAGAGCTGAAAGCCGCCCCCGAAGGAGAAGGTGAAGTTGAAGGCGGAGGTGTCGAACATGGGGATGTCGCGGGGCGAGACGGCAAAGCCCGCATTCAGGCCGGCCAGGGGCTGCACGCGGGAGTGGGGCAGGAAGATCCAGCGAAACCCCAGCGGGCTGAACCCGCCCGCGTAGGTCCATCGCCGCGCATATTTGGCGGTTTCCACGACGTTAACGACGGGGCCGCCCTGCAGCTGGACCTGCCATGCCGCGACCGGGTTGACAGGGTCGAGAACCGGAATTCCGCGCCGCAGGTTATCCACCTGCGGACTCTGCCCGTCGGAGACCAGCAGAGTGGTCTGGGTCATCACGGGGTCGCTTTCCAGCATGAGCGGGCGGACCTCCGGGGACCAGTCCAGCTCGCCGAAGCGGTCCTGGTGCAGCCGCATGGAGAAGCCGCCGCCCAGGGCGAGCAGGATTCGCTTGTCCGAGTACCCCAGGAGGATGTGGCTGGAGTCCCCTGAATACTCCCCGAATGCCGACCAGGTATAAGGGGCGGACCAGACCGTCTGGCCGGGAATTTCCGCTGCATTCTGGGCGCCCGCCGCAAGGGCGGGCAGGAGGAGAGCCGTGAGCAGAAGCGCGAGCTCTGGAATGCGACGGCTTAGGAAGGGGAGCACGCGTCACTTCTGTCCTGAGTGGGATAGGTCTCCTCTTATATATCATTCTGCCGCCATGACGGGTTTTGTATTGGAGGCGGCGCCGGCGGAAAAAACATGAGGTGCGGGAAAAGCCGGTGATCTGTTTTCAGCGGGTTGCGAGAGGGCAGGTTCCGGCAGCGCTGCGGATGACTGAAAACAGGGCATCTGCGGGCCGGCCGGGATTGCAGCAGGCTGGGCCCTGTTTGCCGCAGACTCGGCCGGGATGGACGCAGATGACTGAAAGCGGATCATTTGCAGCTCAGCTGAGAGTGCCGCAGGCTCGGCTGAGATTGCAGGGGCTGCGGCCGAGATTGCGGCAGGCCCGGCCAGGATTGCGGCATCTCGGGCGGGAGGGTATCGCCGAGGAGGGTGGAGAGGAGCGAGACAAAGAGCTCGGGCTCGACGTTTTCGAGGTCCCACTGCTTTTGGGTGCGGTCAGCACGCAGGGAGGCGGCGAGGCGGAGGAGGAGTCCGCGGAGGAGGCGTCCGGCTTCGCGGTCGGAGATGCCGTTCTCGAGGAGGCTGAGGAGGATGTTCTGGAACTCGCTGGGGATCTCGGAAGGGGCGAGCCAGGGAAGCTGGCGGCTGAGACGGGCCCAGCGGCTGAGGCGGGAGTAGCGTTCGCGGCGGGGGAGGGGCGGCGGTCCGGAGAATTTCGGGCCGTGATGGCGGCAGAAGGGCTGGTTATGTACGGCGAGGCCACGGCATTTCCGGCCATTGGGCAGGGTATAGCGGCATTCGGGAGCCATGCAGTTCCTCCGGTAAGGAGCGGTCCGTTGAGCGGTTAGAGGCGAGCGGATGGATCCGGTGCAGGCGTTCACCGGCCTCCGAGTTCGTTACTGCAATGCATTCGTCCTGTGGATCGAGTTCATGGCAGGGGGAATTCCAGGCGGGTTCGAGATGCGGAGGCGGGCTACTGCGAGACGCCACAGGGGCTCAAGCCCGAATGTTTTTTGAAGCTTTTTCGGCATGACTGAAGTCATGCCGTGATACAACAACAGCCACCTTCCTGCTGCTCCGCAACGTGTGAGGCCGTATCCCCTTCCTGGTGCCATGGAAAAAGCCTGGGACAGAATCCCAGGCTTTCTTTATTTCCTATCTATATTCAGGATATCAGGTGGGGACTGAAAGTCGGCCAAATAAGATTGGCTATAAGTGGAAGATAGCAGGGAAGATGAACTTCGGTAACTGGGCGAAAAGCTTGACAAGAAAACAGGGGATCGCTGGAAGCGGATGGCAGGTCAGCGGGTCAGCGAGGCAGCAGGTCGGCGAGTCAGGGGCGAAGCGAGCCATCCAAAGGGGGGTTCAGGAACTGAGGTGATCCGGGGCGCTTTTGCTGCGGATCAGCCGTCGGTGAGTGCATTGGCGATTTAGCATCACGGCAGAAAACATCAGCTAAACTACTCCCGCTTCGGCCTGCACATGCCCATGAACTCTGCTAGCCATCGGCTTTGATCAGCCGATACAATCTGTCCATCGAGGCTCAGGAGGCATGTCAGCCGTGCGCGATCTTCAGCATGCTCTTCGAATGTTATGGCGAACTCCCGCTGTTACGGGAATTGCCCTGGTGTCGATCGCATTGAGCGTGGGAGCGACCGCTGTGGTCTTCACGGCGGTCAGAGCGGTGCTACTTGCGCCTTTGCCGTATGCCCACCCCTCTGAACTTGTGCAGATCAGAACGGAGTTCCCCAAGTTTGAGCCGTCGCATTCCGACTGGGCCCTCTGGAGCGATGCGCAGGAGATTGCTCGACGAACCCGCACCCTTGCTTCGGTTGCTGTTTACCGCAACGAAATGTTCAATCTTGCGAGCAACGGCCCTACGCCTCCCGAAGCCCTCTACGGCTTGCGCGTAACCGCGAATCTCTTTCCCACTCTGGGTGCCTCGCCAATGCTCGGGCGCAACATTCTGCCTGACGAAGATCAGCCCGGCCATGCTAACGAGATGATCCTTAGCTATGGGCTTTGGGTTCGACGTTTCAACGCAGACCCGTCGATTGTTGGACACAGCGTCACGATTGACGGCCAAAACTGTCTCATTCTTGGCGTCATGCCTCGTGGATTTGATTTCCCTTTGCATCGCGCAGCAGTTCACACTCCTTCTCCCTATGTTGACTTCTGGGCACCTTATCGCAGCGGCAAGCCTCAAGCGCCATACGCGGCCGTCGGCGTTGTAGCCAGATTACGGCCAGGCGTCACGTTAAGCGAGGCTCAGCAAGACCTCGCAACTATCAGCACCGATCTCAGCCGTGAATTGCCCGCGACGAATCGAGACCACATCTTACGCATGGGACTACTACGCGACCGGATGCTGGGAAATGTAAAGGATGCTCTGTGGATCCTTATGGCGGCAGCCGTCATGTTTCTTCTCATCGGCTGTGCGAATGTTGCGAACCTCTTGCTGGCGCGCGGGCTGGCGCGGCAGCGAGAGATTACGGTTCGTATGGCGCTGGGGGCGAGCCGGTCACGTATTGTTCGCCAACTGCTGACGGAGAGTTGTGTTCTGGCGGCTCTCGGGGGATTGGGGGGCTACGCTCTCACGGTTGTTGCCTGGAGAGCTTTGCGAGGCATTGCGCCGGTCAGTGTTCCTCGTCTGAACGCAGCACACGCAGACTTGGGAATTCTCGTTTTCTCCCTAGTTGTTGCACTAGCCAATGGTCTTCTATTTGGGATGATTCCCGCCTTCAGAGCAGGTTGGACGCGAGCCAATGCGAATCAGGACCTTCGCTCGCACAGTGGAATTGTCGTAAGCAATCGAGTTCGTGGCGCTTTGGTTGCAATCGAAGTCGCATTGGCGTTAGCCCTTGTTGTGGTCGGAGGGCAACTGCTGGCAAATTTTGCCGCCCTGCTCCGGACCGATCCCGGTTTCGACGCCAAGCGCGTCACCGCATTCATAATCCTTCCGGACCGTGTGCGGTACCAGACTCCTGAAGAATGGGAAAAGTTCTACCGCAGCGCTTTGGATTCGGTTCGCGCGCTTCCTGGCATCGAGAGTGCAGGCACTAACGATGCTCTTCCGTTTAGCGGAGAGAACACTGGCGGTCTGGTAGGCAGAAACGCGGGCGGATCGCAGCAAAGCGGCCAGATCACTGCGGAGATCGATGATGTGAGCGCTGGCTACCTCCAAACAATGGGGATTCGATTACTGCAGGGAAGATGGCTGAATGAAGAAGACATGAATGACTCCAACGGCGCTGCTGTTGTGAGCGACGCTGTTGCAAAAAGTCTCTGGCCAGGCGAGAGCGCAGTCGGCAAGCCCGTCTGCGTCTTTTGCTCTCCGGAAAATCCGAATAACTGGAAGCGCGTTGTCGGTGTGGTATCGAGCAGCCGGCATCGGTCGATGGACGGGCCGCAGCAACAAGCAACCGTCTATCTTTCCGCAGGTGCGTTGCACAAAGCCGTATTTCTTGTGGTAAGAAGCTCTCGGCCCGAGATCGATATCCAAAAGGCGGTCCGTCAGACCATCGCTAGCATCGATCCGAATCAGCCGATCTTCCTGAGCGCGACGATGCAATCCCTCATTGACGACTCCCTTGCGGACCGGCGGTTCATAATGTTCCTACTGGCCCTAACCGGGTGCCTTGCCCTTGTCATGGCTGCCGCCGGCGTTTATGGTGTGGCAACGTACGTTACCTCGCGTCGGACACAGGAAATCGGGATTCGCATGGCGCTCGGAGCCACTCGCAGCAATGTCGAAGTACTGATCTTTCGTCAGGGGTTTGTCACAGCGATCATTGGGCTGGTTTCCGGGCTCGCAATCACGCTGGCTTCTATGCGGACTCTGCGTGCGATGCTCCCTGGGTTCCAGTCCGGAGACTCCAGTGGTCTGTGGATTGAAATCGGCTTGGTTACATTGACTGCCGCCCTCAGTTGTTGGCTTCCAGCCCGACGTGCAGCAAGAATTGACCCTATGCTGGCCCTTCGGCAGGAGTGAATTGCGGGGCTGGGAAGCAGTAGTCTTTTTCCCCTCCGTGTACGCATGCTCCAGATCGCGCAAGATCAATTAACGCCTCCAGGCCGATGCGCTCATCGAGGTCCCGCTTGGGGGGCTACCGTGCCTGAGAGGTTCGAGAAGGAGGTGCTCGGTGATCGAAACTGCGCGTGGCTGCTGGTGATTCGATCCCGAGTTTCTTAGAAAGGGCGTCGACGCTGGATTTGTTGGTGGCGTCCATGGCGATTTCGGCGCCCCGGGGGCGGCTGAATCCCTCTGTCGTTCCTTTGTGGGTGGCGTCGATGGCTGCAAACCCACATCTGGCCCATTCCGGGCAGAGCCAATGGACTGGTTTGCGGCTTGCTCGGGCCCCGGCTGTGAAGACCGGCGCAAGAGAAAAAACAATCTCCTGCTCCGCGCATGATACAAAGCTGTTGAACCAGCCCCTGGGGCCTGTTCAGGAGGGCGAGCGGGCAGGATGAGAAATCTCTTTGTTCCCGGGATAGCCGATGATGTGAAACAGCGCCTCCTGCGCCTCCAGCCCGAGAGTCAGCGGCAGTGGGGCAGGATGAACGTCGCCGAGACGCTGGCGCACTGCACCGCCGGGCTGGAGATGGCCATGGGCACCATCACCCCCCGGCGCGCGTCGTTTCCCGCCAATGTCCTCGGCCTGCTGATCAAGCCACTGGTCTTTCGCGATGACACGCCCATGCGGCGCAATGCGCCGTCGGCGCGGGAACTCTTCTCGCCGGAGGCTGCGCAAGGCGACTTCGACGGCGAGCGTGCGCGACTGATCGCCGCGATCGATCGCTTCACCCTGCAGGGGGCGGCATGCTGTTCCTCTCACCCCCATCCCTTCTTCGGCCGCCTCAGCCCGGAGCAGTGGGCAATTCTCATGTACAAGCACCTCGATCATCATCTGCGGCAGTTCGGGGCTTAACGGGAATTCGTTCACGAGACGGCACAGACTCACCACAGAGGACGCAGAGAGTACAAGAACGGGCCAATCCCACGTCTGGCGACTGCGGACAGACATGGGGCACCCAGCCCGTTACGTTCCTGCGCTTTCACGGCCTTGAAGTGATTGTTCTCCGGGAGTGCGAGATCCGCGACAACCGGAGAAGGTCCGGGCGCGGCTAAAGGAGCTGGTCAGTCCTTCTGCTCGAGGTTGCTGACCCTTTCCTCCAGCGAGATCATCCGCTCGTTGAAACCACCAATCAGCATCTCACAGCGCGAAAGCGTGACTCGAAGCTGACGGCCCATTTGCGAAACTCTCGCAAGAGGGTGGTTTCCGTCTTCTCGATGCGCTCCAGAAGCCGGGTCTCAAGGGCATCCAGATCGGTCTTGCTGACTTCGCTCATGAACCGATTCTAACTGGAAAACTCGCAGTTAGAGATGTGCTCCGAACAGCCGTCAACACCAGGAGAATCATGTCCACGACCGCGTTGTTCACGCCCCGACACAGCTCAGGCAGCCGGTGTGCGCGCTCACCAGCGCGGGTGACTGCTCCTGACGGGCGGGGCTTATAGAACGACATCGCTCAGCGGGCATCGGCTTATGCATCGCTGGGGCGTGTCACTCTTCAATCCCAAGGGATCTCCAGAGGGCATCGACGCGGGATTTGGTGGCGGGATCCATGGCGATTTCGGCGGGCCAGGGGCGGGTGAAGCCCTCGGCGGCCCATTTGCGGGTGGCGTCGATGCCCATTTTGCTGCCGTAGTTGGGCAGGCGGGAGGAGTGGTCGAGGGAGTCGATGGGGCCGAGGGTGAACTGGATATCGCGCTCGGGGTCGATGTTGTTGGCGACGCGGAGGGTGACCTCGGCGAGGTCCTGCACGTCGCAGTCTTCGTCGACGACGATGATGCACTTGGTGAACATGGCCTGGCCCATGGCCCAGATGCCGTTCATGACCCTGCGGGCGTGGCCGGCGTAGCTCTTGCGGATGGAGACGATCATGAGGTTGTGGAAGACCGCCTCCGGGGGCAGGTTGATGTCGACGATCTCGGGCAGGGTGAGGCGGAAGAGGGGCAGGAAGATGCGCTCCACGGCCTTGCCCATCCAGGCGTCCTCCATGGGCGGCTTGCCGACGATGGTGGCGGAGTAGATGGGGTCCTGGCGGTGGGTGATGCAGGCGATGTGGAAGACGGGGTAGTCCTCTTCCATGGTGTAGAAGCCGGTGTGGTCGCCGAAGGGGCCTTCGCTGCGCAGCTCGTCGAGGCGGACGTAGCCTTCGAGGACGATCTCGGCGTGGGCGGGGACTTCGAGGTCGACGGTTTCGCACCTCACCAGCTCGAGCGGCTGCTGGCGGAGGAAGCCGGAGATGAGGAACTCCTCGACTTCGGGGGGAGCGGGGACGATGGCGGAGAAGGTGGTGGCGGGGTCGGTGCCGATGGCGACGGCGACTTCGAGGCGGGCTGCGGGGGAGCCGGGATCGAGGACGTTGCCGATGTGCGCGGTGGCTCCGGCGGTTTCGGCCATGGCGCGGACGCGGGCGGGGGCGTCGCCGGCGGCGGCGCGGAGGCGATCGCGGAGATGCTCGGCGGCGTTTTTCTGGCGCTGCCAGTGCATGCCGGTGGTCTGGCCGTCGTAGACCTGCATGCGGTACATGCCCATGTTGCGTTTGCCGGTGCGGGGATCGCGGGTGACGACGCAGGGCAGGGTGATGAAGCGGCCGCCGTCGAGGGGCCAGCACTGGAGAACGGGGAAGTCGAGGAGGCTGAAATTGTCGCGCAGGATGACCTGCTTGCAGGGGGCGTCTTTGGCGGGGATGGTTTTGGGGAAGAGGCGGCCCATGTCGGCGAGTTTGGGGAGCATCTTCAGCTTTTCGAGGAGGCCCTCGGGGGATTTGACTTCGAGCAGGGCGCGGATGCGTCCGGCGATCTCGTCGAGGGAATCGACGCCGAGGGCGAGGCGCATGCGGCGTTCGCTGCCGAACTGGTTCATGAGGACGCGGGCGCCGGGGTAGCCTTTGACGTTTTCGAAGAGCAGCGCGGGGCCGCCGGCGGTTGCAGGGATCCGGCCCGGAGCGTGGCCGGGGGCGCCGCGCAGCTTACTGGCGCGGTCGGTGATTTCGGCCATCTCGAGAATCGGGTCTACTTCTGCGCGGATCCGTTTCAGTTCGCCGGCTTTGTCGAGGATCTGGATCCAGTCTCTGAGGTCGTCGCAGGCCAGGGCTTTGTCTCCCATGTAGTCTTTCGACTTCCACTATAGATGGTTGGGGGCGGGGCGCCGTGGTTCGAGGGCGTGGCGCGCTCTTCGGCGGCCGGCAGGGGTCTACTCGCGGGCAAGGAAATAGTAGACCGCGGGGGTAACGATGAGCGACAGGCCCATGGAGATGAGCAGACCTCCGATGACCGCGATGGCCAGGGGCTGGAGCATCTGGGAGCCCGCGCCCAGCGCAAAGGCCAGCGGCAGCATGCCGCTGATGGCGGCCAGCGCCGTCATGACGATGGGACGCAGCCGGCGGTGCGCGGCCTGCAGCATGGCGTCCCGCGCATTCATGCCCGCGGCGCGGAAACGCTGATCCGCGTCGAGCAGGAGGATGCCGTTTTTGGCCACGATGCCGATGACCATAATCAGCCCCATGAACGAGGCCACGTTGAAGGTTGTGCCGGTGATGAGCAGGGCGAAAATGACGCCCGCCGTGGACAGGACCGAGGACACCAGCACCGAGAGGGGCGCGGAAATGCTGCGGAATTCCGTCAGCAAGACGCCGAAGACCAGCACCAGAGCGAGCAGCAGGACCTGCACGAGTTCGGCGAACGACTGCTGCTGGGTCTGGTAGGTGCCGCCGTACTGCACGCGAATGCTGGAAGGCAGATGCAGCCCGGCAATGGTCTGCTGTACGCGGTGAACGGCTCCGCCCAGATCGGAGCCCTCGAGCCGCCCGGTCACGGTGATCAGGTTCTGCAGGTTTTCGCGGAGAATCTCGTTTTGCGGAGGCAGCTCCTGGATGTGCGCCAGAGCGCCGAGGGTCGCCATTTTCCCGGTTGAGCTGAGGAAGACGGTGTTCTCAATGGCGTCGAGGCTGGAGCGGTGGGAATCGTCCAGGCGGACGCGGACGGTGTAGGGGCGGCCGTTGTCGATCAGCGGCTCGGTGGCAGGCACGCCATCGAGGATGGAGGTGGCGTCGGCGGCGACTTCCGAGGCGGTGAAGCCGAGCCGGGCTGCCAGGCCGGGATCGACCTGGAAGGTGGTGGCGGGACCGCTGACCGTGTTGTCGATTCCGTTCTCGACATCGACGACCCCCGGCACCCTGGAGATTGCATCGCCGACGCGTGGTCCGAGCTGGTTCAGCAGATTCTGATCCGGCGAGAAGAGCTTGATCTGGATCGGCTCGGGCGCGTTGGAGAGGTCTCCGATCATGTCCTGCAGCGTCTGGGTGAACTCGATATCCAGTTCCGGCTCGGCGGCGTGGATCCGCTCGCGAGCGTCCTCCATGACGGCTTCAATGCCGCGGCTGCGGTGGCTGGTCAGCATGACGGTGAAGTCGCCGGTGTTGGATTCGGTGACGGCAGCGAGACCCAGCTGCAGACCGGTGCGGCGGGAGGTGGTGGTGACTTCGGGGATCCGATGGAGGATGCGGTTCACATGTTCGAGCACGCGGTTGGTATCGGCGAGCGAGCTGCCGGGGGGCATGATGTAGTCCAGCACGAAGGCGCCTTCGTCCATCTCCGGCAGCAGGTCGGAGCCGAGCGCCTTGTAGGCGAAATAGGTTCCGACGACGAGGACCAGACAGGCAGCGGCCAGCCACAGGGGCCGGGCCAGAGCCGTGCGCAGGATCCGCTCATGAATGCGGAGGACCGGCGCCATCAGCCCGCGGTGATGGACCGATTCGGCCTCCAGCTTCTCAACACGATGCTCGAAATGTCTGCCGCGCAGCAGAGCGAGGCTGAGGGCGGGCGTCCATGTGAGGGCGAGAGCGAGGGAGGTCAGCAGCGCCACGGTCATGGTGAGAGCCAGGGCACGGAAGAAGGTGCCGGTCACGCCGGTGACGGAGATGAGCGGCAGAAAGACGACGATGGGGGTGATGGTGGAGCCGATGAGGGGCGGAGTAATTTCGTGGAGCGCCTTGCGAACCGCCTCCACGCGGGATTCGCCGCTTTCCCGGTGCAGGACGATGTTTTCGACGACGACGATGGCGTCGTCGATGACCAGGCCCACGGCGGCGGCCAGTCCGCCCAGGGTCATCAGGTTGAAGCTCTGGCCCAGCGCCCAGAGCGCGATAAAGGTAACCATGATGGTTACGGGAATGACGAGGCCGGCGACCACGGAGGACATCCAGTCGCGCAGGAACAGAACGAGGATGAGGGCCGCCAGGACCAGTCCGATGAGGATGGCGTCGCGGACGCTGGCGATGCTGTTGCGCACCAGGTGAGACTGGTCGTAAAAGGGTGCGATATCGACCCCGGGCGGAAGGGTCTTCCGCAGCTTCGCAAGTTCGGCGTTTTCCTCGTTGACCACCGCCACGGTGTTGCTGTCCGGCTGCCGGGAGATGTTCAGCAGAACGGCAGGCTTCCCGTTGGAGGTCACGGCGGTGTACACCGGTTCGACGCCGGGAAGCACCTGGGCCAGGTCGCGCAGATGCACCGGCACCCCGGCGGCGGTGGCCCTGACGGAAATCTGCGCGAGCTGTTCGAGATTGTGCGCCTGGTCGCCGACCAGCGCCAGGATCAGCTGGTGGTTGGCGTTATAGAGCCCCGGAGACTGCACCAGATTGGTCTGCTGGATGGCGTTCACCAGGTCGTTGATGGTGAGGCCGGCGGCCAGCATCTTCGCCATGTTGGGGACGATGTGGTACTCGGGCACCTCGCCGCCCTGCACCACCACGGTGCTGACGCCGGGCAGGCGATTCATGGGCGGCTTCAGATCATAGGTGGCCAGCTCCCAGAGCCGCGTCTGGGAGACGGTATTGGAGGTAAGGGCGTACCCGAGGACGGGGAAGCTGGCGAAGGTGAGCTTATTGGTGGCGATCTGCGCTGTCGCCGGGAGTGTCTGCTGCACGCGGGCGACAGCGGCATTGACCATCTCCAGGGTCTGGAACATGTCGACGTTCCAGTCGAAGAACAGGTCGATCTCCGCCGATCCGCGGCTGGTGATGGACTGCACATCGGCCAGTCCGGGCACGCTGTTCACGGCGTCTTCGATGGGCCGGGTGATGGTGACTTCCATCTGTTCGATGGGGGTTACGCCGTTGTCCACCCCGATCACCACGCGGGGGAAATCGGTCTGCGGGAAAACAGCAATCGGGATGCGGAGCGCCAGGAAAGCTCCGGCAATGGCAAGGACAATGGCGAAGAAGAAGATGCTGCGCGACCAGCGCGGCAGCCAGAAGGGCCGCTGGTACGCTTCGGAAGACGCAGGGCGCGCTGCGGTGAGGTTGCTCACTTCCCATCCTCGGCGGCGGCCTGCCCGGTTCCCTCGATGGACTTCACCACCTTCACGCGGGTGCCGTCGTCGAGCCCGTAGGCTCCCACGGCGATCACCTGCTGGCCGGCGGAGACTCCGCTGAGAATCTGGGTTTCGCCGTCACCGGAGATGCCGGTTTCCACCGGCACCTGATGGGCGATGTTGTCGCTGCCCACCACCATCACGGTCTTGTTTCCGGCATCCGACAGCACGATCGATTCGGACGGAACCACCAGAGCCTGGGGCACCGTCCGTCCGGCCAGGTTCACGTGCACGGCGGTTCCGGCCCGCAGCTGGCCCTTTGGATTTTCAAGGCGGACCCACACCTCGACGGTGGTGCTGCCGGGGTCGAGCGCCGGGCTGATCAGGGTGATTTTGCCGGGAACGGGATGAGGTATGCCGGGGATGTCCACGGCAGCGGCGCCGCCCTGCCGGAGCATTTGTGTCTGCGACTGCGACAAATGGATTTTGGCGATCAGCGCCGAGGTATCCATGACGGTGATCAGGGGTGTCCCGGGTGCGGCGGTTTCACCGGCGAAGAGGGGGCGGTCCGTCACCACGCCGCGGATGGGGCTGCGAATCTGCGAGTAACCGAACTGGGCTTCGGCGCCCTCGTATTTGCCGCGGGCCGATTCGAGCTGCCCCTGAGCGGCCTTCAGAGCGGCAGCGCGGCTCACCTTTTTCATCCCGGCCAGATGCTGGGCGGCGGTGTCATAAGCGGCCTGCGCCTGCACCAGGGCGGCCTCCGAGGTGTCGAGATCCCGGCCGGAGATCGCTCCCTGCGCAAAGAGATTCTTCCGGCTGGCGACGATCTTCCGGTTCAGGTCGAGAGTGGCGTGTGCCTGAGCCACATCGAGTTCAGCTTTGCGGTAATCCTCCGGGACCTGTGCCTGTACCGCCGTCTCATAGGCGGCGCTGGCAGCATCGAAGGCGCCGCGATTGTCCACCACGGCAGCCTCGAGGTCGCTGTTGTCCAGCAGCGCCAGCAACTGGCCGGCTTTTACGCGCGAGCCCCGCTGCACGAAGAGCTTCTTCACCGGCGCGGCGATCCTGGGCGAGATGGCCGCCTGGGCGAGCGGCGCGAGCACCGCGTCGGCTCTCACGTGCTGGGTGAGGGGCGCAAAGCGCACGGCCGCCGCCTGAACCTCCACCGCGGTCTGCGGAGGCTGTTCATTCTTCGAGCAGCCGGCAAGCCAGGGGGCGAGCAGGGCGGGCAGCAATGCGGGCACAGCCATCCTCAGGAGGCGCGCGCGGAGGAGGAACAGGGCATTCATCGTTCAGAGCACTCCGGTAAGAGTCTGCAGGTTGGCGCGAGCCACGCGGCTGCGCAGCCTGCCATCGGCCAGCGCCGTTTCGGCCTGGGCCAGTGCGGTTTCAGCGTCGACCACCTCAAGAGCAAGGGCCTCTCCCGCCTGGTAGCGGAGGCGGGTGAGGCGCAGGCTTTCGCGCGCGGTGTCCACGCTGATCCGCAGCGACTGGAGCTGATCGCTGGCCACGCGGGCTTCGCTGTAATACTCATTGAGCTGCGCGATCAGCTGCCGCTGGGTGGTGGTCAGGTTTGCCTGCGCGGCCTTTTGCTTCATCTGGTTCTGCCGCAGGCGGTCGGCGGTGGCAAACCAGTCCCAGATGGGAAAGTCGATCGAGACCGAAGCGGAGTACGCCAGGTTCCGGAGACCACCACGGCCATTCACGGCCAGCTCGGGAGCATTGATGCCGTAGGTGTAGTTCAGCCCGATGCTCGGGAAAAATGCCGCCTCCGAGGCCTGGACGGCGCGATGGGCTGCGTGCAGAGCGGCCAGCGCACTGCGCAGGTCCGGATTATTGTGCGAAGCAGTTGCTGCCACAGCCGAGCGGTCCGGGAGGGGAGCCGGGGCCTGATTTTCGTCCGCCAGCCTGTAGGGGGTCCGCGGATCGGGGAAGAGCAGCACGCCCAGATCGAGGCGGGCCCTTTCGGCGGCCAGTTGCGCATCAGCCCAGGCTCGCTGGCGCTGCTGATATTCGAGCTGAGCCTTGACCACATCCGCGCGGGCGACTTCCCGCCCGGCCTGCAGTTCCTGGGTAAGCTTCAGGAAACCGGCAGATTCATCGAGCGCGCTTTTCGCCACCCGCTCCTTTTCCGCGGTATCGACGACGCCGAAATAAGCAGCGACGACGCGGGCCACCAGGTCGCGCCGCGCCGATTCCAGATCGGCGCCGGCCTGTTCGGAGAGGGAGCGCGCGCGGCGATAATTGGCCACATTGACGGCGCTGATGCTCTGGTTGACGAGAATCTGCGCCCAGTATTCATGAATGGAGTCGTTGGCCACGAAGGCCGGCAGGATCTGCAGGCCGGGAGGAGCGTCTTTGCTGACGAAGCCGCTGGGCTGGGTATAGACGTAGATCCCGCTGGCGGTTGCGTTTGGCAGCAGCGCGCCGCGCGCAATCGAAGCATCGAGCCGCGCCGATCCTCGATTCGCTACCGCCGTGGCAAAGAGCGGGTCGTTGCGCACAGCCGCCGCAATCGCCTGCTGCAGGGTGAAGGCGGTGGCGGCGGAGGCCGGTTGGGCAGCCGGCGCCGTGGCTGGAGCCGGGGCATCCGGCAGTGCATCCGCGCGGGCGGCGCAGAGGAACAGGAACACGGCGCAAGAGCAGACCGCGGTCTTCGCCGAAAGGCCGAACAGAGCCATACCCAAGCAGGATAACAATGGGAAAATGAAGAGTCCCTGAAGGCGGGAATCCCGCGCCGGCTCAGCGCAGCTTCTGCTCGCTCATCAGCTGGGCAAAGCCGGGGCTGGCGCGCAGGGAAGCGAGGGTCCGATCCTCCATCAGCTTCTTCCTGTCAACGAAGCCTTCGTTCAGCGCCTTGCGCAGATAGTCGAGAGCCACGTCGATATGGCCTGTCTGCGCAAAGAGTTTGGCGAGGCAGAAATCCTGCTGGGCGCGCTCGCTGGCGGGCAGATCCTCGCTCACCAGCTGCAGCGAGTCGGCGGTAAAGACTCTGGGGTCCAGCATGAAGGCGGTCCGATAGGCCTCGATGCCCTGCTCCGGCTTGTGCTCGGCGAAATAAGCTGTTCCGAGGTTGCTGAAGATGGCCGCCGATCCGGGATTGAGCTTGATGGCCTTGCGGTAGAGCTTCACCGCCTTGCGATAATTCTTCTTTGCATAGAAGACCGCGCCCAGGTTATTCAGGGCTTCAGGGAATTTGGGCCGGAGACGCAGTGCGCGTTCATAATCACGTTTCGCCACATTCATCGCGAACATGTGATGGTAGGCGAGGCCGATCTTGTTCCAGATGACGGCCGACCCTGGGGCTTCCTGGTAGGCTTCGATGGCGGCGATATATTGCTGGCGGGCCATGAGGAGATCGCCGCGGACCTCCGGCGAGAGCGGCTTCTCCGCGGAAGCAGAGGATGCGGAAGGAAGCTGGGCAGGGAGGGCAAGCGCAGGGATTCCCACGAAGGCGGCCAGGGCCGCCGCGAGAGCAATTCGCCATGCCTGGGGAGACCAGCGAATCATAACGCCTCCCGCCACGGAGGACTAAGTGCCCTACATCATGACTCCAAATGCCCCTGAAAGGAAAGGGGAGAATTTGACGCAGCTAAAAGGTCGCGCCTCACCAGACCGGCGGCGGCTGCGGCAGCAGGGGAGGAACCACGGGCGCCAGAGGAGCGGCCGCGGTCTGTTCCGGAGGCTCAAGACGGTTCCCAAGCTCCTGATAATACGAACCATAGAAATAGATGGCATAGCACTGTCTGAAGATGGCCAGGACCCCACAGGCGGCGATCATGGCCAGCAGCCAGAGGCCCAGCAGGAGCGTGGCGGCAGCCGCGCAATACAGGATGAAAGCGAGCGCCGCGGCGCCGCCGAGGTGCCACAGCGCGCCGTACAGGATGAATCCAAGGCCGGCAGCGGCAGCGGCGGCAGCGCCGAGAAGCAGCAGCACGGCGAGCATCCCGGCGCAGGTCAGCCCGATCTCCAGCGCGAAGCGCAGGAGCAGGTAGCCCACGACGCTCCAGAACCGGTCGCGCAGCAGACGGAACAGGTGACCAAAAGCCGACTGCAGGGGAGCGTCATCCAGCGCCATCGGCGGCAGCAGGAAGTCCTGGGCGATGGCATCGGCAAAGGTTGCCGTCCCTTCGAGGACGAAGAGAATCCCGTAAACGGGCAGGATGTGCGCGAAGACCACCGCGGGACTGGCATTGATCTGCTGGAGTGTCATGCCCCGGATGGCGGCGATGAAGCGCAGGAACAGCGGCCCGGCCGTGGAAGCCGCCAGCAGCAGGAGCGCCAGGGTGACCAGCACCATCAGGCCCAGATAGCGCCAGGACTGGGCGCCGTAAGCCGACCATGCCGCGGCCACCTGCCCTCGCCGGCCGACGACCAGATCGAAGAGCGTAAAGCGCAGCCGGCACCACAGCCAGGCCAGCAGGAGCGAAAGCGCCAGGGCGGCCACCGCGGCCATCACAGACGCCGTCAGCAGGAGCGCCCCCGCTGCCGGCGCAGCCATCCACTCCGAATGCCAGATGCGCCCGGTGAGCGCCAGCATCGTGAAACTCAGCCCCAGCCCGGCGCAGGCCAGGGTGGATCCATAGAAACCAGGATTGGTGAACGCGCCAACGGCAGCCATCTTCAGGAAGAATCCGAAGCGGAACGTCCCCGGCTGGGCCGGTGGGGTCAGGACGGTGGGGATACGGCTGAAGGCCGGGACAACAGCATCGACCGGCGACAGGGGTTTCATGGCGGCGCGGACCTCGACCCCGGAAGTTGCGAACGAGCATACACCAATCTATGTCCGCGGCATCCCGCCACTTAACGATCGGGGGGCGTGCCGAAAGGGAGGAGCCTTCTGTTTAGAGGTGGGGCGACCTCATTAAGATGGATCGTTGTCCCGGGAGATTCTCCATGCCACGACTCCTGTGCTGTCTGCTCCCTGTCTTGCTCGCCTCGATTGCCGGGGCGGGCGCCCAAACCTACCCGCCCATGCACTGGCCCGTCCGGGACGGCATGTACACGATCCGGAATTTTCGTTTCGACACGGGCGAAGTTCTGCCCGATTTGCGGCTCCATTACCTGGTGCTGGGGCAGCCGCACCGCGATGCTGCCGGGCACACCGACAATGCCGTTCTGCTCCTGCACGGAACCGGGGGCAACGCACATTCTCTGCTGAACCCGGTCTTCTCCGAGGTGCTTTTCGGTCCGGGGCAGCCGCTGGATATCACGAAGTACTTCATCATCCTTCCCGACGATATCGGCCACGGCGAATCCTCGAAGCCGTCGGACGGGATGCGGATGCGCTTTCCCCACTACGATTACGACGACATGGTGCGTTCGCAGCACACGATGCTGACGGAGGGGTTGCACGTGGATCATCTGCGGCTGATCCTCGGGACGTCGATGGGCTGCATGCAGACCTTTCTGTGGGGCGAGACGTACGCGCATTTTTCCGATGCGCTGATGCCCCTCGCCTGCCTGCCGGTGGAGATTGCCGGCCGGAACCGGATGTGGCGGTATATGGCGATGCAGATGATCCGGGACGATCCGGCCTGGGAAAACGGCAACTACAGCGCGGAACCGGTGGAGGGGCTGCGGGGCGCCAACGATCTGCTGATCATTGCGGGATCGGCACCGCTCCACATGCAGCAGGATTTCCCGACGCGGACGCAGGCCGAGAGCTGGGTGAACAAGACGCTCGACCGGATGATCGCGCACACGGACGCCGACGACTTCCTTTATTACTTCGACGCGTCGCGCAACTACAATCCCGAGCCGAAACTGTCGGGCATTACGGCGCCGGTGCTGTGGATCAACTCCGCCGACGATTTCATCAATCCGCCGGAGCTGGGGATCGCTCAGAAGCTGGTGACGCGGATGCGTCACGGGAGATTCGTTCTTCTGCCCATTTCCGAACAGACGTACGGCCACGGCACACACACGCACGCCGCCGCCTGGAAGAATTACATGGTTGAATTTCTGCAGGAGACGGAAAGGAAATAGCGGGCGGGCCGGGAGGGGCTGCTGCGGGGCCTGGCGGCGAGAGGCGGGAGCGACTGCGCCGGCTGGGGGGAGCAGCGTGGTATTGTCTCCTTATTCGAAAAGCGGGGAGGGCGGAATGCGGGTTGCGCTTCGGCATCTGATGGGGGCGGCATGGGTCCTGGCAGGCAGCATGGTCTGGGGTCAGGCCGGGGGAGCGCATGGGCAAGATCCGCGTCTGGCGGGCGCCTATAGCTTTCAGCGCGGTGGCTGGACCTATGTTCACCTGCAGGGGTCGCCGGAGCAGGTCGGCTTTCAGCACGGCTATCTGCTGGGGCCGGAGATCGCCGATGCCATTCACGTCTTCGAGGTCGAGGATCTTCACTCGACCCACCGCGACTGGCAGTTCTTCCGGGACGCGGCGAAGAACATGTTCTGGCCTCATATCGATGCTGAATACCGGGCGGAGCTGAAGGGGATTGCCGAGGGGGCGCAGGCGCGCGGGGTCCACGTGGACGTCTGGGATATCGTGGCCGAAAACGGGACGATGGAGCTTTCGGAATATTACGTGCCGTGGCTGAACAAGAAGCAGCACGCGGAGAATGCGCCCGTCATTCATGCGCCGGGCCGGTGCAGTGCGTTCATCGCGACAGGCAGCTACACGAAGGGCGGGCAAATCGTGATTGCCCACAATAACTGGTCGTCGTATGCCGAGGGCTCACGGTGGACCATCATGTTCGATATCGAGCCCGCAGAAGGGCACCGCATCCTGCAGGACGGCGTGCCGGGGATGATCACCAGCAATGACGACTTTGGGATCAACGACGCCGGCATCATGGTGACGGAGACGACGATGAGCGGCTTCGAGGGCTGGAATCCGAACGGGGTTCCGGAGTTCGTTCGCTCGCGGCGCGCGCTGCAGTACGCCAGCAGCATCGACGAATACGTCGCCAGCATGATCCGCGGCGATAACGGGGGCTACGCCAACGACTGGCTCATCGGCGATCGCAAGACGGGAGAAATCGCCTACCTCGAGCTGGGTCTCAGGCATACGCCGGTGTGGCGCAAGAAGGACGGCTACTTTGCGAGCTCGAATTTCCCGCGCGATCCGGCGGTGATCAAGGATGAGACGGAGGGCTACAGCTCGAAGGACCTGGCCAGTTCTCCGAACGCGCGCCGCATTCGCTGGGACGAGCTGATGAAGGAGTACAAGGGGCGCATTGACGTTGAACTCGCGGAGCAGTTTCTCGCCGATCACGAAGATACCTGGACGCATCAGGTGAATGCGGATCAGCGAACGCTGTGCGGGCACGTGGACACGGCCAGGGCCGGCGTTCCCATCTGGGACTGGGGCCCGTACTATCCGGGCGGAGCGGTGCAGGGCAAAGTGACCGACAGCGAGCTGGCCGCGCACATGACCATCGTTGCCCGCGCCGGGCATCCGTGCGGCGAGGACTTTCTGGCGAAGCCGTTTCTGGCGGCCCACCCGGAATACTCGTGGCAGGCCCCGATTCTGCGGGATATGAAATCGGGCCCGTGGACGAAATTCTTCTCGGGTGAAACGGCCCAGCGGGCAAGCATGGCCGCGGCGGAGCAGGGCCGCCAGGGCGGCCGGGGTTCCATCCGGACGGGAGTGTTGCCAGGCGAAGAATAGGCATCGGTCCGATGATTCCGCGGACATGAAACCGCAATCCTCGGCGCGGAGGGCCTTCGCCGGTTCATTCTGCGCCGAGGCGCGACGGTTCCTCGTGCATCGCCGATACGCCACGCGGCATCATGGACCGACGCCGGGCGTGCGTTCTCTTCTTGACTCGGGACGTCAGGACAGGGATACTTCGTTTAACGAGGATCCGACAGATCGCCAGTCGGATCCGCAGCTCCGGTTTTTCCCCAATGTTGCGCGATGGAACCGTACGCCCGTCGGGCTGCGCTGGACATATTGCCGGTACGATGCTGGCGTTCGGCTGCAGGGAAAGGCGAGTGCGGGAGCCCTCCCCCATAGACGCAGTCGCTACCTTTCCGTAATCTCTGCCGGGCGTACGGTTCCGCAGAGCGGGTTGATTTCCGAGGGGTGACCAATGGTGACGAGCTGGGCCAGTTCCCTCCGCAATAAGCTTCTCGATGATTGGGGCGGGAGTCATGCCTGCGGATTCGCGATGATGGCGGAAGAGGCCGACGGGAGTGGGCATTTTCAACCGGCCCTGCGCCTCGCCGGCTGTGCCGCGTCTGTTTGCGGGCGTATGACTCCGGGGCGGGACGTACGGGGAGCCCAAGCTGTCTCCAAACGGCTGCCGGTCCGCGAATTCGCGGAGAGGACGACGAGCAGGAGAGGGCTGGGATCCTGCAGATGAGTATCGGGCAGCAGCCTCCGATTCCACTCCCGCCTGCTCCTTATGCCAGCGAAGCAGAGAAGCAGGTCGTTTCGATTGCCCCTGGAGTCGAAGAGGGGCGACGTCCACGGGTGCTCCTTGTGGAGGATGACCCGGTAAGCCGAAATCTACTGGACCACCTGCTGAAGGACTGGGGCTATTCCACCATCCTGGCCGCTGACGGCGGGGAAGCGTGGGAGATTCTGGCCGGAGACCGCAGTCCTGAGATCGTCATCACCGACTGGATGATGCCGGGCATGGACGGGATCGAGTTGTGTCGAAGGCTGCGCGAATCTTCACGCTATTGCTATCACTATCTGCTGATCATCTCCAGCCGCGGAGAAAGGGAAGATATCGCGCAGGCCCTGGCTTCGGGAGCGGATGGCTATCTGACCAAACCCGTGGACCCCGGGGAACTGGAGGCACGGCTGACGGCGGCAAGCCGGATGCTGCGGTTTCAGAATGAGCTCATCCATGCGCGGGAGCAGCTTCGAGTGCAGGCTACCCGAGACGCCCTCACCGGGCTCTGGAATCGTACAGCTTTCCTCGATCTGCTGGAGGTGGAACTCGAGCGTGCCGAACGCTCGCAGCTGGAAACCGGCCTGCTGCTGGTGGATGTGGATCACTTCAAATCGATCAACGATACGCTGGGGCATCCTGCGGGCGACGTCGTTCTGCAGGAGACGTCGCGGCGGCTCAGGCATGCGGTCCGCAGCTGCGATTTCGCCGGGCGATTTGGAGGGGACGAATTCTGTATTGCGCTGCCGCAGTTTCACTCCCGGCAACTGCGCAGGCGGGTGGAGGCCATTCGCCTGGCGGTCACCCGCGAGCCGATGCGGGTGGGCAATACGTCCATCAGCGTGACGCTCAGCATCGGCGCGATCGTGGCAGAAGGCCACCGGCGGTCCACGTCACAGCTCATCGCCGCTGCCGATGTGGCGCTTTACAGCGCCAAGAATGCCGGCCGGGACCGCAGCGTCTGCTGCATCCCGCCGCACATTGAAGGGACACAACCAGGCACGGTGCCGCGCCAGTGTGCTGAGCGCTGCAACCCTGGTCCGACGACCCTTTGCATCCTGCCCGATCAGAAGACATAAACGATGGGCGGAGGCCTGCGGAAGCCGGCCAGGAAACGGCAGCCTGGCGGAGTTGGGCAACCCGCCGGGATGGCGTCGAGGGAGTGGAGCCGGCTCCTGCAAACGCCGGGTGTGCGGCCAGGGGCATCCGCAGCAACTGGATGGGACGGGGCAGGTTCGCCGGGAGGAACGGGAAGAGCCGCTCCGGCGGATGAGGCAGCTCGGGCGCGAATTCCGCAGCTTGCAGAGGACCCGGATGGGGAGAGTTGAGGCGCGGCATATCCGCATCCCGACCCGGTTCAGCCGGGCTGATCCGGTTGCAGCACGGCGCAGATCGTCTCCACTCCGAGGCGAAAATCCGTCTCCGGCGCCAGCAGGCTGAGGACCAGCCAGCCGCTGGCCGCGAAGCCAAAGAAATATCCGGGGTGCACGGAAACCCCGCGTTCGACCAGGCGGAGGGCAAGATCCTCATCCGCTTCGAGGGCCGGAACCCGGAGGATGGCATACCATCCAGCCTCCACTGCGAGGCGGGTGAGGGCCGGATGGGGGCGAAGGACCCGATCGAGAGTGCGCAGATTCGCGGCAGTGCGGTTGCGAATCTGTGTCTGCAGGCCGTGGCACTGCGCCAGCCAGGCCGGCAGGGCCCACTGCACGGGAGCATTCATGGAGAGAAAGGTGTCGGCGACCACTTCCAGGCGAGCCAGGGCAGCGGAGAGCTCCGGTTCGGGGCCGAAGGCTGCGATCCACGCGGCTTTCATCTGGGGGAGAGCGGCGATCTTACTGATGCCGCTCAGGACAAAGGTGAGGGTGGGAGGCCGCGGCGGCGCAGGTTCAGCGGAGCCGGGGAGCGGGGGCAGGGCTGCAGCGAAGCTCCTCGCCTCGTGTCCCGCAAAGGGGAAATCGAGAAAGACCTCGTCGACAATCAGCGCCAGGCCGTGTTCTGCGCAAATCCGCTCAAGCTCACGCCGTTCGCCGTCAGGGGTGAAGTGGCCGGTGGGATTATTGGGATGGACCAGAGCAATGGCACGGGTGCGCCGGGAAATTCGCCGGCGCAGGGCCTCAAAATCAATCTGCCATGCGTGGTCATAAAGGAGCGGCCAGGGAACCAGGCGCACATCCTCGATCTGCGCGAGAAAGTCGAAGAGGGGATAGCTGGGCTGTGCGATGAGCACTTCGTCACCTGCATCGCAGAGGAGCCGAAAGAGCCAGCTATAGGCCTCGCTGGTGCTGGTGGCAAGGAGAACCCGGTCGGGTGAGACGGGCGCGCCGCGGGCTGCGTAGTATTCGCAGACGGCCTGCCGTGCCTGGAGAATGCCGCGGGGCTCGGGATCGTAGCGAAGGGCGCGCTCATCGGCGAGGGCAGCGAGGATCCCGGCCGCATCGTATTCGAACCCGCAATGCGTGGGATTGGAAGCCGTCAGATCGAATATGGGCCTGCCGGCGGCGCGCCGCCGGCGCAACGCCTGGGCCAGCGGGGTCTCTGCCAGATCCCACTGGGTCCTCGCGGAAAACCGCACGTTATCTGCCATCCAGCAGCTTCTCCAGCGTATCCAGACCGATACGCGCCGCCCTGCGCTCCTCGGGAGATGCGCGGCGGAGGGCATCCACGAGAGGGTGGAGCGTCATCTCGGGCACGCGTCTCCGCATAAAGTCGCGCACCGCGCCGGAGACGCGCACCTGGGTCACGCGCCGATCTTCCCTGAGCGTATGCCGTTCCACCAGACCGCGCTTCTGCAGGCGGTCCACGATGCCCGAGACGGTGCTGTGCGCCAGGCTTACGGCCGCGCTGAGCTCTTTCAGGCTCATCCCCTGCGACCGGATGAGAGCCTCCATCACCAGCCGCTGCGGTCCGGTGATTTCGCCCTTCGCGTATTCGGCCTCCAGTTGCCGCTGCAGAATGCGACGGATTCCGTTGAGCTGGGCCTCGAAGCGCCGGGCGAGAGCGCGCAGGGGTTCGTCATCGGCGTGTGCGTGTCCGCGGGTGCGCAGTGTGTCAGAAGACATAGGGAACCAGGGCCCGGACTTCCCTGCGATAGCGCAAATACTCTTCGCCGAACTGGTCGAACATGAACTGCTCCTCGGTGCACAGCTTCAGCCAGAAGCCGAAGGCGCAGACCGGGATCGCGATGAAGCTGTGCAAGAACCCGCGGGTAAGCGCCGATCCCGCCAGCCCAAGGAGAATTCCGGTATAGATGGGGTGGCGCACGATGCGATAGGGGCCTCGCCGTACGAGGGTATGCCCCTCCTTGACGGTGACGGTCCCGCTCCAGTTGCCCCCCAGGGTCAGCCGCGCCCAGACAGCAAAAGCCAGGCCCGCGGCCAGAGCGGCGAAACCGGAGATCGCTACGGCGGGCGTCACCGGCACCAGGGTTCCGTCGAGCCACGGATACCCGGTAGCTGTGCCGAACAGCAGCCATATACCGAGGCCAATCACGCCGGCCTGCCAGAAGCGGGAACTGAGGGTCTGCCGGCGCAGAGTTCGCCGGGTCAGGAACATGCCCACAATCCAGATCAGCAGCATGGCGTCCCACAGGTACAGCGACCAGAGCCGCATTTCGCTGACAGTGTTCATGAAGGGGATCTCCGCCGGGCAATATGTCGTATACGACGCGTCGTATACGACAATGGTAACGCCATCCGTCCGGCCCCGCAAGCCCGCTCCCGGGAAAATTCCCGAAATCCGCGCGGGCACCAGCGACACCGGACGCCCTGGTCTCCGATAATGGATGGAGGGGGATCTTCACGTGCCGATTCGCGCCGTTATCTTCGACTACGGTATGGTCCTGAGCAACCCACAGGATCCCGTTGCGCACCGCGACCTCGTCGCGATCACCGGTCTGGCGCCGGATGCTTTCGAGCGCTTCTACTGGGTGCACCGGCACGAGTACGACCTCGGCAATCTCACCGGTGCGAGCTACTGGGCGCAGTTTGCCCGTGACGCGGGAATCTCCTTTACGCCGCGGCAGATCGAGGCACTGATCGAAAGCGATGTCATCATGTGGGCCTCGATCAACGAGCGGATGCTGGCCTGGGCCGCGGCTCTGCAGGACGCGGGCCTGGCCACGGCCATTCTTTCCAATATGGGAGCCGAGCTGCTGAGCTACATGCGGCAGGAGTTCGCGTGGCTGGGGCACTTCACGCATCACACGTGGTCGTGCGAACTGGGGATCGCCAAGCCCGATCCGGCGATCTACACCTGGACGTGCGAGCAGCTGGGCGTTTGCCCCGAAGAGGCCTTGTTTCTGGACGACAAGCCCGAGAATATTCGGGCCGCGGAAGAAGTAGGGCTGCAAGCCATCCAGTTCCGCAATGTCGATCAGCTGCGGGCCGAGCTGCAGTCGAGGGCGCTGCTCCCGAATCTGCCGTTGCCCGAGGCGCTGACCGCCTGATCGGACTTCCCGGCTCTGTGCGACGGGAGTGAACGGCGGCTCACTTCTGTGACACGAATCACAGTGTACCCGGCGGATTTGTGTGATCCTGCACGCCACGAGCAGGCGGCGCGGAGCCCTTCCAGGGGCTCGCATGGGTTTCCTGTCTGCTCACGGAGGACACCATGAAAAGCAAGTTTGTCCTGCTGATCCTGCCTCTTGCCGCTCTTACTTTTTTCGTCATCGGCCGAATGACGGCCGAAAACGACGCTCCGCTGAACGCTCAGACGGCCCAGAACCTCTCCAGCGCCATGCACGGAGAGGCGTTTGCTTACGCCAAATACACGCTGTTCGCGGAGCATGCGCGGAAGAGCGGCCACAAGGAGCTGGCCGATCTGTTTGAGAAGAACGCGCGCACGGAGCGTTTCGAGCACTTTGCCGAAGAGGCGCGGCTTGCGGGTCTGGTCGGCTCCGATGAAGACAATCTGCGCGATGCGATCAAGGGTGAAAGCTGGGAGTTCGATCACATGTATCCGGATTTCGCCACCCAGGCGACGGCAGCGGGCGATTCGGCCGCAGCGGCTCGCTTCCAGGAGATCCGCCAGGACGAGGGGCGGCATCGGGACGCATTCCAGGCGGCTCTGGATAAGCTGCAGACGAAGTCTGCAACCCCCGGGAACTGAGATTTTCCCAGCCCTGCGCGTCATCTGCCGAGAGGAAGGGGCGCAGCTGTGCCGCCGCTCCGGCGAGGGGCGGGCGGTCCGGTAGCAGAGCCAGGGTTACCCGCGCTGATGCGCAGGCGCGGGCGTGGACGGTTCGGGAGCCGCTTGGCTGCCGCTGAGGGGCGGGATGCCGACCTGCTCCACGATCTGGACGCTGAAGCCCTCGAGGGCGGGCACATGGGTCGGGGTGTTGCTGAGCAGCCGGATGCGGTGAATTCCGAGGTCGGCGAGAATCTGTCCGCCAAGCCCCACCTCGCGCAGGATGCGCTGATGACGTTCTTCGTGGCGCTCGCGTGCGCGGGCTTCGCGGTGGAAGACGATCCGGTTCGGCTCGGCCGCGCGATCCACCTCAAAGCCGCGGCTGGCGTTGTGGAGATAGACGAGCGCTCCGCGGCCGGCGTCGGCAATCATGCGGAGCGACTCCTGCATGGTGCGGTAGCAATCGCAGAGGGTGGTGCCGAAGACATCCCCCGCCAGGCAATGCGAATGCACCCGCACGAGGACGGGGTCCGGATCGGAGGCAGGGACGTCCTGGCGGACGTCCCCGCGCACGAGGGCGATGTGACTTTCCCCGCCATGGACCTCGCTTTCGTAGGCGATCATCCGGAAGTTGCCCCACTCGGTGGGCATGGTGCTTTCGGCGACCCGCACGACGTAGCGCTCGTGCTGGAGCCGGTAACGGATCAGCTCCGCCACGGTCAGCATCTTCAGCCCATGTTCTCTGCAGAACTCGATGAGGTCCGGGACCCGCGCCATGGTGCCGTCGTCCTTCATCACCTCGCAGATGACGCCGGCGGGAATCAGGCCGGCCAGGCGCGCCAGGTCCACGGATGCCTCGGTTTGGCCGGCGCGCACCAGGACGCCACCCTTGCGCGCGCGGAGGGGAAACACGTGGCCGGGACGGGCGAGATCATGGGCTGTGGAGCGGGGGTCGATGGCGACGCAGATGGTGTGCGCACGGTCATAGGCGGAGATGCCGGTGGTGACGCCCTCGCGGGCCTCAATGGTCTCAGTAAAGGCCGTTCCGAAGCGCGAGGAGTTCTCCTGGGTCATGGGCCCGAGCCGCAGGTAGTCGGCGCGTTCTTCGGTCAGGGTGAGGCAGATCAGCCCTCGTCCGTAACGCGCCATAAAGTTGATGGCTTCCGGGGTGACGTGCTCGGCGGCCAGGGTCAGGTCACCCTCGTTTTCGCGGTCCTCGTCGTCGACCACGACGATCATGCGACCCGCCTTAATTTCCCCGATCGCTCCCGGGACATCGATCATGACTGGATCGTGCATAGTCCTATTTTCCGCCAATCCCGCTTCCTTTATCAGGCCGGTGCGCCGGGCGGGGTAACCGAAGGGTAGATGGCACATTACGAACGCAGGCCGGTGCGGCGGAGGCAGGCAGGGCGCAAGGGACGCGGATGCCGGAATGGTTGCGGGGGTCACATATTCCTGAGGTAATTCAGGATCTCCGGGCTCGTCCAGTCCTGCGGGCCGATGAACTTTCGGCGGATGATGCCGCGCCGGTCGATGAGGTAGGTTTCCGGCGGCCGGGTGGTATTGAAGGCGAGATTGGATTTCTGCGATGGATCGACGGCCGTCGTGATTCCCACGATGTGGTTGTCCAGCAGATATTGCCGGTAGGCGGAGGCGTCGGTATCGAAGCTGACGGCCAGCACCACGATGTTGGGCATCTGCCGCTGGAGCTGCATCAGGGAGGGGAATTCTTCGAGGCAGGGGGGACACCAGCTTGCCCAGAAATTCAGGATGACGATTCTGCCCCGGTATTGGCGAAGGCTGACGCTCTGCGCCCCGTCATGGATGGTGATATTGGGCGCTATTTCGCCCACCTGCGCAGGATGGCCGCCGCGGTTGCACCCCGTACCGGGAAGGAAGAGAAGCAGGGCAAGGCAAAGAGAGGCGCAACGGATCACACTCTTATAATAGTGAAAGAGCTTCCATTTCTGTGTACGATACCGGCCCGCTCCTTACTCTTTCCGTCATTGTCCCGGCCCGCAACGAGGAGGATTGCCTGGGCGACTGCCTGGGTTCGCTGGTGGGCCAGCAGGAGGACGGATGGAGACTCGGGATGGACTGGGAGATCCTGGTGGTCAACGACAACTCGACGGACCGGACGCGGGAGATTGCGGCAGGTTTTGCGGGCGTGACGGTTCTCGATGCTCCGGCGCTGCCGAAGGGCTGGACGGGGAAGGCCAACGCCGCCTGGACGGGGGCCAAGGCCGGAGGCGGGGAGTGGCTGCTTTTCACGGACGCCGATACGATTCACCAGCCCGGCCATCTGCGCCTGGCAATGATTGAAGCCGATCGCCACAAGGCCGGGATGCTTTCCTACTCGCCGCGGCAGCTGGTGAGCGGGATTCTGCAGCGCGCGGTGATGCCGCTGGTTTTCGGCGATCTGGCGGCGACCTACACGCCGGCCAGGGTTAACGATCCAGCCCGGCGGGTGGCAGCCGCCAATGGGCAGTTTCTTCTGGTGCGGCGTGATGTCTACGAGAAACTGGGCGGCCACGAGGTGGTGAAGGGCGCGATTCTGGAGGATGTGGAACTGGCCTCGATGGCCAAGCGCCGCCACCTCGGGCTGCGCTTCCGGTATGCTCCGGAGGCGGTTTCGGCGCGCATGTACCGCAGCTTTGGGGCGATGTGGCAGGGCTGGACCAAGAACCTGGCGCTGCTGTTCGGAAACGCTCCGGCTCTGGCCGGGATGCGACTGCTGCAGCTGGCGGTGCTGGTGGGGATACCGCTGCTGACCTGGTTCCTTGCCTGGGAGATGTACCGGCCGGAGCACGCGGCTGGGGGCGTGGTGGGGCCACCGATCGCTATTGCCGCGCTGGCGCTGGTGTGGCTGCGGGCGCTGTGGGGCTTCTACAGCCGGGTGGCGAAATCGAACTTCCCCTTGCGCGACTATGTTCTGGCACCTTTGGGCATCCCTCTTTACGCGGTGATGCTGTGGCAGAGCTGGTTTCGCCACCGGGTGGTGAAGCAGGTAGTCTGGAAGGGCCGGGAAATCCGGACGGAGCACCGGCTCAGGACTTGAAGAGGACCATGATTCTGCTGACCCGAAAGGCGGAGTTTTCCGCTTCGCACTACTACTGGAACGACGCCTGGAGCGCTGAAGAGAATGCGCGGGTCTTCGGCAAATGCGCGAACCGTAACGGCCACGGTCACAATTACACGCTGGAAGTGACGGTTGCGGGCGAGGTCGATGCGGTGACGGGCTTCGTTGTGGACCTGAAGCGGCTGAAGGAGACCATGGAAAGGGAAGTGATCGCGGTCTACGACCACCGGCACCTGAACCTCGAAGTCGCGGAGTTCGGCAGGGTGGTTCCGACAACGGAGAACATCGCAGTCGCCATCTGGCGCCGTCTCGACGGCAAGATTCCGGGAGCCCGCCTGCACCGGGTGCGCGTCTATGAGATGCCGGACCTGTTTGCCGACTACTACGGTGAAGCATGAAGGCCTGTCTGGGACGCCGTTACAGGCTGAGTGCGTCGCACCGGCTCCATGCTGAGTCTTTTACCGAGGCGGAGAATCAGTTGGTTTATGGCAAGTGCGCCAACCCCCATGGCCACGGGCACAACTACACCGTGGAAGTACTGGTTCGGGGCGAAATCGATGCCGGGACGGGTATGGTGTGCAACCTCGCCGATCTGGATGCGTGCGTGGAGAGGGAAGTGATCGAGCCCTTCGACCATACCAATCTGAATACGCTGCCCTGTTTCCGGCAGAGGGTTCCGACGACCGAGAACCTGTGCGTGGAGATCGAGGGGCGGCTGCGCGGTGCCCTCACGCAGGCTGAGGTGGTGGGGGTGCGCATCGAGGAAACCTCGAACAACTTTTTCGAAGCCAGCAGCCGGGAAGTGCCTTGGCCTTCAAGGCAACATCCAACAGGCAGAACGTAAAGGGTTCAACGCATGGCAAGAGCAACGGCGCATGCGGCAGAGATGCCGACAAGAGAAAAGCTGGACGCAGAGATCATCGGCAGGACCGGCCTCGAGCACCTGTCGACGCAGGATATCTATCGGGAGATCATCCGCCGCTACGATGCCGATCCCACGCGCGACGGGCTGGCGCGGACGCCGGAGCGCATGGAGAAGGCGCTTGAGTTCCTCACCAAGGGCTACCGGGAGGATCCGACGGCGATCCTGCGCGGCGCGATGTTCGAGGTTGCCTACGATGAGATGGTGATCGTGAAGGACATCGAGATGTTCTCGCTGTGCGAGCACCACATGCTGCCCTTTTTCGGCAAGGTACACGTGGCGTATATCCCTGACGGCAAGGTGATTGGGCTGAGCAAGGTGCCGCGCCTGGTGGAGGTGTTTGCGCGGCGGCTGCAGGTTCAGGAGCGCCTGACGCGGCAGATCGCGGAGGCCATTCAGGAGGCAATCCGTCCTCAGGGCGTGGGGGTGGTGGTGGAAGCACGCCATCTGTGCATGATGATGCGTGGGGTGGAGAAGCAGAACTCCTCCACGGTCACCTCGGCGATGCTGGGCGTTTTTCAGAAGCAGAACACCCGCGCCGAATTCCTGTCGCTCATCCGCGAGCGGGTGCACGCGCAGTTGTGAACGGGCTCCTGGTCCTCGACAAGCCGGGCGGCATGACCTCGCACGACGTCGTGGCGAGGGTGCGCCGCGCCACGGGAGAGCAGTCGGTGGGCCACCTGGGCACGCTCGATCCAATGGCTACGGGGGTGCTGCCGCTGCTGCTGGGCCGGTACACGCGGCTGGCACAGTTCTTCAGTGCCGCCGGGAAGGCCTATACCGGGACGATCCGCTTCGGGTTTGCCACGGATACATGGGATGCCGAGGGGCAGCCGGTGGGGGCAGCGGGCGCGGCGACGCCGGCGCTTGAGACCGTGCAGGCCGCCGCACTGCGGTTCGTGGGCAGGATCGAACAGATACCTCCGCCGTTCTCGGCGAAGAAAGTGCAGGGGAAGCCCGCCTACAAGCTGGCACGGCAGGGCAAAACGCCGGAACTGAAGCCGGTGCCGATCCTGGTGGACGAGTTCACCATCGAAGCGCTCGATGGTGACCTGGCGCGCTTCAGGGCGCGGATTTCCGCAGGCGGCTATGTGCGGTCGATTGCTCATGAACTCGGCCGGGCGCTGGGATGCGGAGCGCACCTGGCCAGCCTGCGGCGCACAGCGGCCGGGCCTTTCACGCTGGACCGGGCGCTGACGCTCGAAGAGGTTGAGGCGCTGGCCCGGGGCGGTGAGCTGGAGGCCCGTATGCCGCAACCGCGGACGCTGCTGCCCGAGATGCCTGCCGTCACCGCAGACGAGGTTACGCTGGGCCGCATTCGCAGGGGAATGCAGGTCAATCTGCCGGAGTACTCCGGAGCGCCGCTGGTGAAGATCTTCGAGGGGCAGCGGGAGGTGGCGGCAATCGGGAGGCGTATCGCGGGTACGCTGTTCCAGCCGTTTGTGGTATTGCTGTGAGCGCTGGAAGGGAAGCAGCCGCCACCGGATGCGGGGCAACGGCTGCTCATGGCGCGGTAAGCGGTTATCTCACCGCGGCGTTGTGCTTGTCGCGGTAGATGGAGCGCGAGACGCGATTCTGGCGGCGGGTCAGAGCGGCACGATCGGCGCGGGTCAGGTGGCCGTTGTTGGCCCGGCGCATCCTGCGTTCCTGGCGATTGATGGAAACTTCGCGGTTTTCGAGGTTGCGGGTCTCATGCGCGGTGAGCTGGCCGCTTCTTACACCCTGGGCGATGCGCTGCTGCTGATTCACCTTGCGCTGGTGAATGGCAGCCGCGGTTTGGCTGAGGGCGACGGTGCTGGAAAGGGCAAGCAGGGCAGTTGCCAGCAACGAGAGCTTCATGACGTGGGTCTCCTGGCTGCGAATGACTTGCTGCGATCCTGCTTCTGCCATTCGCTTTGAAGGGAACAAACCCAAGCCGGGAAAGAGAGTTTCCCGATTTCTTAGTTTTTGTGCAGCATGGGGAGGAGCAGAGGCAGGAAATTGCGGGCGATGAGCTCGGCGCCCGTTGCGGTGGGGTGAATTCCGTCCTGCTGAATGGCGCCGGGGACGTTGTAGACGCCGTCGTACAGCATCGGCAGCAGGGGGACACGATATTTCGCCGCGACGAGCCGGTACATGTCATCAAACTGGTGAATATAGTCGGCGCCGTAATTCGGGGGCAGGGTGATGCCGGCGAGCAGGACCCTGCTGCCGGAGCGCAGCAGCGTGGAGACGATGATGCCCAGGTTGCGGCGGGTCACATCGATGGGGATGCCGCGCAGGCCGTCGTTGCCGCCGAATTCCACGATAGCCACGGCCGGATGCAGGCGGAGGACGTCTTTCAGCCGCTCGACTCCGTCTTTCGTAGTATTGCCGCTGATCCCGGAGTTTACGACGCGGTAATGGTAGCCGCGGCTGTCGAGGGCGGATTGCAGATCGTCGGGATAGCTGTGGCCGGGCGCCACGCCATAGCCGGCCGTGATGCTGTCGCCGAAGCAGTCGATGACGGGAACGGGGGGGGCGGAGGCAGGGTAACAGACCGGGGGCAGCCAGAAAAGCACGGCGGCCACAATCGCAAATCGGCGCGGCACAAATTCAGTCTAGCAATGGCTGAGAGGTGGGGAGAGCGGATGATCGAAGTGCGGGGGCTGAAGAAGTCCATACGAAACGGGGCGAGGAGGATCGAGATCCTGCGGGGGATCGACCTCACCATACCGCGCGGGCAGTTCGCCGCCATCATGGGGGCCAGCGGGAGCGGAAAGAGCACGCTGCTGGGGCTGCTGGCGGGGCTGGATTCTCCTAGCGAAGGCGAGGTGATGGTGGACGGCATCGCCATCAGCCGGCTCGAAGAGAACAAGCTGGCGGAGGTGCGGGGCAGCCGGATCGGGTTTGTCTTCCAGTCGTATCAGCTGATTCCGACGCTCACGGCACTGGAAAATGTCATGCTGCCGTGGGAGCTGAATGCACGGGGCGACGCAAGAAGGAAGGCGCAGGGGCTGCTGGAGACGGTCGGCCTTGGCGATCGCCTGCACCATTATCCCGTGCAGCTGTCCGGAGGCGAGCAGCAGCGCGTGGCGCTGGCGCGGGCCTTTGTGATGGAGCCGCCCATTGTGCTGGCGGATGAGCCGACGGGGAATCTTGATTCGAAGAATGGGCAGCACGTGCTGGAACTGCTGACGGAGCGGCAGCGTGAATCGCAGACCACGCTGGTGATGGTGACGCACGATCCGCAGATCGCGGAGCATGCCGACCGGCGCATCCATCTGCGCGACGGGCTGGTGGTGGCGGATGAATTGCGCTCGACCAGGGAAGCCGCGGTTGCGGAGGGCGCGCGATGACGATGCGGGGCGACGGTCCGCACGACGGGGACGGAAGGGGGGAGAAAGGAGCGACGGCCTCCGGGGGGATGAGTGCGGCAGGAAGCAAGCCGGCGCTGCCCTGGTCCACGGCATGGCGGGTTGCGTGGCGGGAACTGCGCGCAGGCCGAGCCAAATTTCTCTTCGTACTGCTCTCGGTCGCAGTTGGGGTGGCGGCGCTCACCGGGGTGCGCGGCTTCAGCCAGTCCTTCCAGCACGCGCTGCTGCTGCAGGCGCGGAGCATCATGGCAGGGGATCTGTCGGCGCGCATGTTCCGTCAGGCCACGGCGCAGGAGTTGCAGCAGCTGGACGCCCTCAGGCGCCAGGGCGTGCGCTCGACGGTGGTGACGGAGACGGTTTCGATGGCCATGGTCAAGGGTGACCCGGTGCCGCTGCTGGTCACGCTGAAGGCCGTCGACCCGTCAAAGTACCCCTTCTATGGCTCTGTGCTGCTGTCGCCGGGCGGTACTCTGCGCGATGCGCTGAATGACTCGACGGTGGTGGTGGACGACAACCTGCTGGTGCGGCTGCGGACGAACGTGGGAGCCGAGCTGAAGCTGGGCGAGCGCTGGTTCCGCATCGCCGCGGTGATCGAACGCGAGCCGGATCGGATGACGGCGGGCGTGGGCCTGGGTCCGCGTGTGATGATGACGCACCGCGCGATGGAGGCAAGCGGGCTTCTGCAACCCGGAAGCCGCGCCACCGAGCGCTATCTTTTCGCCATCGACAACAAGCAGACGGTGGCCGATGTGCGCGCGCAGATCGAGAAGATCCTGCCGGATGCGCAGGTGACGGACTTCAGAGAAACCAGCCCGACACTCACGGAAGGAGTGGATCGCGCCACGGGGCTGCTGAGCCTGATCTGTCTGGTGGCGATGGTGCTGGGGGCGATTGGCGTAGCGATGGCGATGCGCGCCCACCTGCAGCAGCGGATCGAGATTCTGGCCATCATGAAGTCCATCGGCGCCCGCTCGGCGGACATTCTGCGTATCTATTTGTTACAGACGCTGTTTCTTGGCATCGCGGGTGCGCTGATCGGCATTGGGCTTGGCCTGGGGGTGGAGTATGCGCTGCCTGCGGCGCTGGGAAAGCTTCTTCCGCTGCGTCCGGACATTGGTCTGCCGCTGAACCCGGCGCTGGCTGCGCTGGGGACGGGGGTGCTGACCACGGTGCTGTTCTGTCTGCCGCCACTGCTGGACGTACGCAGGGTGCGGCCGAATCTGGTGCTGCGCAAGATGGTGGAGACGGGCGAGACGGGCGGCTGGCGCGGGTGGCTGCGGGAGCAGAAGCTGCAACTGGGCGCCATCGCCGCGATTGTCGCGGGGCTGGGTGGCATCGCGGCGGCCCTCTCGGATTCGGTTCTGGTCGGCAAGTGGTTTGCGGCGTGCCTGGCCGCTCTGCTGATCCTCATCCTGGGTCTGTCGTACGTTGCGCTGCGGGGGCTGCGGGCGTTTCTGTCGCGGACCCGCCTGCAGCTGCCTTCCGCGCTGCGCCACGGGCTCGCCAATTTATATCGGCCCGGGAACCAGTCGGCAGCCGTGCTGGCGGCGCTGGGCGCGGGCGTGATGCTGATCCTCAGTGTGTTTCTCATGCAGCGGTCGATCATCGGCGCGCTGCATCAGGATGTGAAGCCGGAGACGCCGAACGTATTTCTCATCGATATGAGCGTGGATGAGCTACCCGGTATTCGGGCGCTGCTGGAGAAGCAGCCCGGCGTGGTCCACGCTCTGGAGACGGTGCCTATTGTCTCGGCGCGTATTGCCTCGATTGACGGCACGCCGGTGGATCAGCTGCGGGTGAGGAACTATCCGAAGAGGCTTCTGCGCTCGGTTTCGGTGACCTGGTCGGAGGAGCCTCCGGTGGGAACCAAAGTTGCAGAAGGGAAGTGGTGGAGCAGCCCGGAGGGTGTGCATGCAGGGCAGGGAGCGCCCGCGCCTGCCGACCTTGCAGTGGTGGAACGTGTGGCGAAGCGGCTGCATCTGAAGCCGGGATCGCAAGTCACTTTCGTTGCCGGAGAGAAGCAGATCCCGGTTAAGGTTGCGGCGATTTACAGGATTGTCGGCGAACACGCCTTTGCCCGCAGCGAATTCATCCTGCCGCCCGCGCTGCTCGCCGATCAGCCAACGATCTGGTACGGGGACGTTCACGCGAGGCCGGATGCGATTCCGGATATCGAGCGGGTCCTGTTTGCCGCGTATCCGACGGTGACGGTGATCAACATTGCCGACATTCTGGAACCCATCCAGGGGGTGGTGAATCAGATCACGATCGTGATCCGCTTCCTGGCGGCATTTTCGATCCTCTCCGGTCTCATCATCCTGGCATCGAGCGTTGCAAGCACCCGCTTCCGCCGGATCCGGGAGGTTGTGGTGCTGAAGACCCTGGGCGCAACACGTCCCCGCATAGCGGCGGTGTTTAGTGTGGAGTTTCTGGTGCTGGGCCTGCTGGCGGGCGGCGTGGGTGTGGCCTTTGCCAATGTTCTGACGCGCATCCTGCTGCACAGGATGGATGTGGCTTTTCACCGCGATATCCCCGGATCGCTCATTGCGGTTGGGGGGACCGCCGTGCTGGCCGTCGCCACCGGATGGATCGCCAGCTTTCACATCCTCGGGCAGAAACCCCTGGAGGTTCTGCGCGAGGAGTGAGGGTTCGACGGGTGGGGCGGTGGGGATCCCTCTCTGCGGGAGGTGCAGCGGGGGCAGAACGCCGGCGCCATCGGGTTCCGGCCTTTGAGCGAGCGTGAATCGGAGGCGGCGAAGGCTGTCCCTGGTCAGGGCAGTTGCATTTGAAATCGGGCTGAACCCGAGTTGGCATCGCCTGCCGTCGTACCCATATCAGTGCAGGTAATGCATCAGACTCCCCGCCGCAAAAGGCTGCGGGGTGAAGGTCAGCAGGAAGAGCGCGAATCCGGCCAGCGCCAGCCAGGGCCGCCAGCCCACGAGGGGTGGATCGGCGGGCACGCGCGGGTGGCGCAGGTTCGAGACCAGCAGGAAGCACCCCCAGACCAGCCAGCCGATCCAGAGCATGGTTCCGGCGAAGAACAGCAGGAAGGTAATCGCGTCCGTAGCCCAGCGGTGCAGCCGCGGCGAGAGGGCGTAGAGGATGTGTCCGCCGTCGAGCTGTCCGGCGGGGATGAGGTTGACCGAGGTGATAAACAGGCCGATCCAGGCGGCCACCAGCACCGGATGGGGGTTCAGGGAAGCGTCGAGCGGCGGCAGGGACGGATGGAAGTGGCGCAGCAGGCTGTGCGCGAGGGAAAGTCCCAGGGGCACGCTGACGCTGATACTTGTGGATGACCGAAAGCCTGCGACCGATTGTGAGAGGAGCAGTCCGGCAATCAGCGCCGGCACAGCAGCCACCATGCCGGCGAGCGGTCCGGAGATGCCGATGTCCAGCAGAGCCGTGCGCGAGGGCACCCGCGAACGCAGCCGGATGAAAGCGCCGAAGGTCCCGATCAGAGTAGGAGCGGGCAGCACCCAGGGCAGCGAGGAGCGGACGCGGTGGCGGCGGCAGGCGTAGTAGTGGCCGATCTCGTGCGCGGTGAGGATGCCGAGGAGCGTGAGGGAAAACGGCCACCCCCCGGACACCCGGTCCGGGTGGCGAACGATCCAGGCGAGAGGGAAGAGGCCCGCGTCCGAGGAGAAGGGCGGTACCCCGCGGCGGAAGTTGTCCATGAGCACCGCGCCGGTGCTCACCGTAGTCAGGACGCTGAGAACCAGAAGGGAGACAGCAATGCCCGCCTGCTCGAAGCGAGAGGCGGTGGCGGGGTGGACGCCGCGCTTTCTGACGCTCCCGGCGGGCCGGGGGCGCACCTCCAAACTGGGCTGGCCCATCTTCTGCCGTATCCGGACCGCACCAGTTTACCCACGCACAGCGGTTTCCCCGCAGAAATTATTGCCCTTCGGGCAGGTGCAGCTCCTTGCCGGGCTTGAAGCGGACGGCTTTGCCGGGGGTGATGCTGACCTCGGCGCCCGTCCTCGGGTTGCGGCCGATGCCGGTCTTGCGTGGACGCACATTAAAGACCCCGAAGCCGCGCAGCTCGATGCGCTGGCCCTCGGCGAGGGCGCGCTTCAGGCTCTCGAATACGGTATCCACCGCGGCTTCGGCCTTGTTCCGCTGCAGACCGGTTCGCTCAATCACCTGGTGAATGATGTCCTGTTTTATCAAGGTCTTCCCCTTTCGGCAGATGGTCCGATTCAGAGCTGATCGTAGAAATGTTCTGGAGCATTGTCAATGCGCGGGACCCTCCCGTAAGATGCAATTTCCATCTGAATCGGAATCCGGCATGCCCCCGGGGACTCTTTCGCGGGGCGTGCGCGGGCCGGATGATCAGAGAGCACACGAAGGCGCCGGGGTGACAACCCGGACGGTGAGGAGGTTCATTGTCGATCAAGAGCGACCGCTGGATCCGCGAACAGGCCCTGAAAGGCATGATTGAGCCGTTCAGCGAAAAGCAGGTGCGGGAGGGCGTGGTGTCCTATGGGCTCTCCTCCTATGGCTACGATCTGCGGGTTTCCGACGAGTTCCGCATTTTCACCAACGTCAACAGCGCTATCGTCGATCCCAAACGCTTCGACGAGCGCTCTTTTGTCGAGGTGCGGGCGGAATCGGTGCTGATTCCTCCGAATAGCTTTGCTTTGGCGCGTTCTGTGGAGTATTTTCGGATTCCACGGGATGTTTTGACGATTTGTGTGGGGAAATCCACCTACGCACGGTGCGGCATCATCGTGAACGTAACGCCGTTCGAGCCTGAATGGGAGGGGTTTGTGACGCTGGAGATCTCGAACACCACTCCTCTGCCTGCGCGTGTGTACGCCAACGAAGGCCTGTGCCAGATTGTGTTCTTCCAGTCGGATGAACCGTGCCAGATCAGCTATGCCGACAGGCGCGGAAAATACCAGAAACAACAGGGGATCGTGCTGCCCAAACTGTAGGTGCCAATGGAAACGATGGAACGGGCCAAAGGAGCAAATCGGATCGGACTGCTGGACTTCGAGCCCTTGCGGGTAACGGGGCTGCGGGAAATCTTCGCCGCACGGCCCGATCTCGCGGTCATTCCCACCGACCTGACTGAGGTCCTGGGCAGCGGTTCGTTCGACGTGATCGCCTATGCCATGCGGGACCAGGGTTTGACCCTGGCGCTGCTCAACCGGCTGCGGACACGTCAGCCGGGCCTCAGGACCATCGTGATTGGCTCGGGAGCCGACGAGGATCGCATCACGGAAATGATTGCTGCGGGCGCCCGCGGGTGGCTGGAGGAAACAGCCTCGCCGGAGCAGGTGCTGCAGGCGGTCGACGTCGTCTTCAGCGGTTCTATCTGGGCTCCGCGGCGGGTGCTTTCGCTCTTTGTAGACCGCACGCTGGGCGGCTCGCCTTCGCACCCTCCGCTGCATCATCTCCGCCTGACCGAGCGCGAAGAGCAGGTGCTGCGGCAGCTGGTGCTGGCCCGCTCCAATCGCGAAATCGCCGAGGCGCTGAGCATTCGCGAGCAGACCGTCAAATCCTACGTGGCGCGGCTCATGCGCAAGGTGGGCGTGGGCAATCGCATCGCGCTGTCGATGCAGGCCGCCACGGGAGAATGGCTGGGCAGAAGGGAATCCTGAGGCAACCGGCCCACGGGGGCCGGCTGCCTGACGCTGTCCGGAGCGAGTCGCTCTGAGCGTCCCAGGACAATCCTCAGAACCGCGGCACATCCGCCAGCCGATTGATGTTCTGGAAGGGAACCATCCAGCCCGGATATTCCGGCGGCAGCGCGCTCACTTCATCGAGCCTCTTCGTTTCTTCCTCGCCGAGCCGCAGATCGGCGGCGGCAAGATTCTGCTCCAGCTGATCGAGCCGCTTCGCGCCGATGATCACGGACGTGACAAAGGGTTTGGCCAGAATCCACGCCAGAGCCACGGCAGCCACGTTGGTCCGGTGCTCCTGGGCGATGGGCCGGAGCACGTCGAGGATGCGCCAGGTGCGTTCCTTATCCACCAGCGGGAAATCAAAGGCGGAGCGCCGCGAGTCCTCCGGCCTCTGGTTCTCGCGGGAAAACTTGCCCGAAAGCAGACCGCCCGCCAGGGGACTCCAGACCAGCAGACCCGTTCCCTGGTCCTTCAGCAGTGGCACAATCTCGCGTTCCAGATCGCGGCCGGCAATTGAGTAATAAGCCTGCAGCGTGTCGACCTTCGCCAGATTCTTCGCCTCGGAGATGCCGATGGCTTTCATGATCTGCCAGGCGTACCAGTTGGAGCAGCCAATGTAACGAACCTTGCCCTGCGAGACGAGGGTGTCGAGTGCGCGCAGCGTCTCCTCGATCGGCGTGACGGAGTCCGACGCGTGGATCTGGTAAAGGTCGATATAGTCCGTTCTCAGCCGCTTGAGCGAAGCCTCGACGGCATCCATGATGTGGCCGCGCGAGGCGCCTACGTCGTTGCGGCCAGGGCCGGTGCGGCCGAAAACCTTTGTGGCAATCACGAGATTCTTACGAGCAATGCCGAGATTGGCAATAGCCTGGGCGAGCGTCTTTTCCGACTCGCCGCTCGTGTACACATCCGCTGTGTCGACAAAATTGACCCCGGCGTCGATCGAGCGCCGGAGAAGGCCCTCGGCAAGTTTCTGATCGACTCCGGCAATCGGTTTCCACATCCCTTCGCCCGCGGCGAAGGTCATCGTGCCCAGGCACAGTTCGGACACGAGCAGGCCGGTAGGCCCGAGGGTGTTGTATTTCATAGCTACCTCTGCGTACTGGAATAGCGGCACTATCAGATTACCCTCACGGCCGCGTGGACTGGGATGCAACGGGATGTGTGCGATTTTTCCTGTGACCGCGGTCACATCACCGCCGTCCCCGCCGGACCTATACGTTATGGGTGCCATCAGGCACTGCCGCGCCCGCGCTGCAAGCGGCGCTGCACCGAAAGGCGGGTGACCCATGAGCGTATCGCGCAGAGGCTTTGTGCAGCTTGCAGGAAGCGGGCTGCTGCTGCAGTCCCGGCTGCTGAAGGCGCAGCCGGCTGTGAGCCACAGTTTGACCGAAGCCCAGGCGTCCGCAGGACCGGCACGCGTCTCCCTGGTGCACGGCGAAGATCGCCGGAAGAATGTCCACGACGCGCTGGAGGCGATCGACGACCAGATCAAGGCCGGCCTGCGCCACAGGAAATACGTGGTCATCAAGCCCAACAATGTGTCGACGACCCGGCAGCTCGCGGCCACCCACGTCGACGCTCTCAACGGCATCCTCGATTATCTGGAGCCGCGTTTTCATGGCCCGGTGGTCATCGCCGAATCGTCGGCGGGCGATACGCTGGAGGGCTTCGAGAATTTCAGGTACACCCAGCTCCCCACCGAGCGCCGTTCGCAGAAGATCTCCTTAGTCGATCTGAACCGGGAGGGGAAATACGAAACGATTCCTCTCCTCGACTACGACCTGCACATCACCCCGGTCCGGCTGGCGGCGCGCGTTCTCGATCCCGACGCCTATGTCATCAGCAGCGCGATGCTCAAGACGCACAACACCGTGGTGGCGACGCTCTCGGTAAAGAATATGGTGCTGGGCTCGCCTCTCCACAGCATCCCCGGCCAAACCACGTGGAGCGACAAGCGCAAATACCACGTGGGCCTGCGCCAGACCCATTACAACATGCTCATCACGGCCCAGAAGCTGCGGACGAACTGGGGCGTCGCCCTCATCGACGGTTATGAAGGAATGGAAGGAAACGGACCTTCCTCCGGCACCCCGGTGGATTCCCGGATCGCCATCGCGTCGACGGATTTCATCGCGGCGGACCGCGTCGGCATCGAAGCCATGGGCATCAATCCCGACTGGATTGGCTATCTGAACTACTGCGGGCAGGCGGGTCTCGGCCAGTTCGATCTCTCGAAAATTGAGGTCATCGGACCCGGTATCGCGTCGATCCGGAAGAAATACCAGCTGCACAAAGATATCCAGGAAGAGCTGGAATGGATGGGACCGCTGAACGAGTTGCCCCCGCGCGTTGGCAGCCTCCTTCAGCCGCATGAATTTATCTACGGATAGCCGTCTTCGTAATCCGCCGCTCGATTACGGCTGATTGTCCTGAACTTAGGTGAGTGATGCTGTCCTCTGCTAAGTGCCGGTGGCTCACTTACGACGTACTAAGCCCTCTTCCAGTCTGGGTTCGCCGAACTTGACACCTCCGAGTTGCCAGGACTAGCCTGGTTGCTTCGCGCGCACGTCTTTTGTGCGTCAACTCGGGGAGTTTGGGGAAGACAGATCATGAGTGCAGGATTTTCGAGAAGAAGTCTCATCCGGGGAGCGGCATCGAGCGCGCTGCTGCCGGCGCTGGGGAAGGGGATCGCTGCGCAGGTCCGCGGCCCTGAAACGGAACAGCAGATTGAAGCGCAAAATCCCGATCCTAATCCCGGGGGACGCCCGTGGTGGCTGGGCCACGGTATGCCCCAGGAAGGGCCGGACACGCCTAGAATCGCGGCTCCCATCGACGCTCGTCCTGGCACCGATCTGAGGCCGCAGATCCGCCGCGTGAAGCAGCTCGGTGTCACGCATGTTCTCGGCGGCGGTCCGCGCATGCCCTGGACTGCGGAGGAGCTTCAGCCCATGGTGGACCAGCTGAGGGCCCACGGTATGGTCCTCGGCAATCTGATGATCGACGGCTTTCCCAACACCGTGTATGGCCGCCCCGGACGCGATCAGGAGATCGAGAAAGTAAAGCAGTCGATCGAGGCCGCCGGTAAGGTGGGCATTCCGGTGGTCGAGTACAACTTCTATGCGCATCGAGCCATCGAGGGCTATTTCGGCGAGATCGGCCGAGGCGGCGCCGGCCTCACAGGCATGAACTACGACCGGATTAAGAGTCTCCCGCCGCTGCCGGATGAAGGCACTCACACCCTCGACGACATGTGGGCGAACATTACTTACTTTCTGAAAGCTGTCATCCCAACCGCGGAGCGGGCGAACGTTCGTCTTGCCCTTCACCCCAACGATCCGCCGGTGCCGCTCAGCCGCGGCTCGCAGCAGATCATGGCCACCGTCGATGGCTGGAAGCATCTGATTTCCATCGTCGACAGTCCCGCCAACGGCATCACCTTCGACTGCGGCGTTACGCGCGAGACGGGCGCCGATCCGGTCGAGGTCTGCCGCTATTTCGGCACACGCGACCGCATCAATCACATGCATTACCGCAATCCCACGGTCTTCAGGCCCTACGTCGATTATGTCGAAGGCTTCATCGACGAAGGCGATGTGAACATGCTGGCGGTGATGCGGGAGCTGGTCCGCGTGGGATACACGCGCGAAATCTATCCGGAGCACGAGCGCGCGCTCGATGCGGACAGGGAAGTCGGCATCCAGAACCAGTATCCGCAGGGAGGCGGATACACCGGCATGGTCTTCGACATTGGTTATGCCCGCGCCATGCTGCAGGCCTCGCTGCTTCTGAAGCAGCAGGCCTGAACATCCTCCGGCACCCGCCTGTGACTACTGTTTAATGACCGTGCCATCGAGACGCCGGATCTCGCCCCATCCACCGTTCAGCGGGCTGGGGATGAACGGCGCCTTCGCCGCTTCCTTCTCGTCGATCTCAATACCCCAGCCGGGATTTTCATTCACCCACAGATAGCCGTCCTTCATCACCGGGCAACCGTGGAAGATGGCCTGCGTCCGCTCATTGAATGGGGTATATTCCTGGATTCCGAAGTTATAGCTCACGATATCCAGCGTGACATTGGCCATATGTCCCACGGGAGAGAGATCTCCGGGACCATGCCACGCCGTTCTGACGCCGAACTGCTCGGCGAGGATGGCAATCTTGCGCGAGGGGCTGAAGCCGCCCGCCTGCGACAGATGGACGCGGATATAGTCGATGAGCTGCTCTTCGATCAGCGGCTGCCATTCATGCGGGCTGTTGAAGAGCTCTCCCATGGCGATAGGGGTCGCGCAGTTCTCGCGGATCTGCCGGAAATAGCCCAGATCCTCGGGCGACAGCGGATCCTCGAGGAAAAACATGTGGTACTGCTCGGCCTGCTTGCAGAACTGGACCGCTTCATTCGGCGTGAAGCGCTCGTGCATGTCGTGCAGCAGCTGTACTTCGTCGCCCAGCTCGCGGCGGCAGATATCGAGCAGCTTCAGCGAGCGGCGGAAATCATATTCTGGTTCATAGAGCGGGCTGTTGTGGAGCGGCTTGAAGCTGTTTGTCTCCTGGTGCGACGACCCATAGCCTGCCATGCCCGGAATCCCCACCTGCACGCGGACGTTGCGGAAGCCCTGGGCCATATACTGCCTTGCATTGTCGACAACCTCCTCGAAGTCGGACCCGCTGGCGTGCGCGTAAGTATCGACGGCTTCGCGGCACTTGCCGCCAGCCAGCTGATAAACCGGCATTCCGGCCTGTCGGCCCTTGATGTCCCACAGAGCTTCGTCAATGCCGCTGATGGCATTGTTCAGCACCGGGCCATTGCGCCAGTAGGAGCTGTCGTAACAGGACTGCCAGATATCCTCGATGCGGTCGGTCGTCCTGCCCAGCAGAAAAGGTTTGAGATACTTCTCGACGGCAGGCCTGACCAGATCGGCTCGCTGTGTGAAGGTAGCGCAGCCATAGCCGTGCAGCCCGTCCTGATCGGTGGTGATCTTCACCACCGTCAGCCGTACTCCATCGGGCTCGCACTCAATTACGCTGATATCCCTGATCCGCGGCTGAGGCATGCCCCGCGTACTGCGAGCAATTTGCTCTTCCGCTGCCGCAAAGCGTGGAGCAAGGGCCAGCATGCCTGCTCCCGCAAAGGTCTTCAGAAATCCACGCCGTTGAACAGACACTCTTCGAGCCTCCCTTTGCTTTCCATGCAACCGGGTGCTGAATGGAAACGCCAATTCTACCCGAATCAGTGAACGTTCTTGCGGGATGGAGCGACGAAGTAAAGATGAACACCGCCGGCGCGAATGCTCCTGCGTTCCTGCGGTTGAGCGTAGACAACAGGAGCCAGCAACAAGCTGGCTCCTTAGCAAAGCAGATTCCCGGGTCGAGACTCTCAGGCCATCAACTTCGAGAGCGGCGGGAAGCGGTAGCGGGCCTTTGCGATCGGCGCACCCATGACCTCGATTCGGTTCAGGTCGGGCGTGCCTACCCCCTTGTGCTCGGCCAGGCGCAGCGTGCTGTCGCAGGTTTCGAAGGGAGGCGTACCGCGGTCCGCCATGGGATCGAAACCCATGACGGCTACGGCGACGGCGTCAGTCGAGACGCAGTTTCTGCCGGCGATCAGGACGCCCGGGTGAATGGGATAATGCAGCGTGCCGCCGCCCTGGTTGGGCAACTCGCCGCCGTCCATGGTGTAAATGCCGTCGATGACCGCCAGATGAACCGGCCTCGAGGCCACCAGATCCGTGACGATGCGCGGCACACGATAGCCGGGATCCTTCGACCAGTTCACATCCACGGGCTGCGGGGCGCTCTTCGGGGGGACGCGCGAGCCGGAGTGCATCGGGCTGCGATAGCCGGTGGGCACGATCGACGGTTCGTCCTCGGGCGCGTTCTGGCTGTAGATGGTGCAGGGGGTGATCCCGAAGCAGTTCTTCATGGAAAGGGTCACGCCCGCGGTCCTGTGCTCCTTGAGCTTGGCCAGCGAGATGAAGACATCGCAGTCGCGGTAGGAGTGGTTGAGGTCGTAGCCGCGATACATGAGGCCGCCGCCGGGTACCATGAAGCGCGCATAGGTCTTGCCGCTGCCCAGGTAATTGGTGTTCTCAAATTCCACATGGCGAGCGGCATTTTCGAATTCCTGCGGCTTCCAGCCTGCGGAAATCATGAAGTCCTGGAGGGGTTTGGTGCCGATGGGCGCGCTCTCCAGCAGGCGAACGCGCTGCGCGCCGGCCTGGCCGAGCAGCGAGACCAGGGAGCCAATCACCTGCGGGTGGACCCAGTGGGTCATCTCCACCGGCATGCCGTTCAGCCGGTCGTTGGCCGGGCCGGTCATGTTCAGCTTGATGGCGACGGTCTTCCCATGCACCAGGCTGTTGAGGCCGCCGAGCTGATCGAACATCGTCGACAGTACCTCGGTCACTCTGCGGTCATACTCAGGGCAGAGACCGATGGCCACCCGGGTGTCATGTGTGCGCTGCGCCGACAGGAGAGCCGGACCGGCAAGATATGCGCCGGCGGCCATTCCCATGGCGCCAATAAAATCTCTGCGGGAGCAGTGTCTTTTCATGGTCAGGGCCGACCTCTCCATCTCCGCGGCGGGCCTGCGTTCGGAGCAGTTCGATTGGGGACCCCGCCGGCGGGGGAATAACTTGTGAGCGATTGTACTCTCCCTTTCCTGTTCCCGGCTTGAAAGTCGCGTCCCCCGGAAGGACGCCGGCCGCGGATCGGCATCCCGCACATCGAGGTCCGGCGGCGTTGCTGCTATGTATAATCTCTTCCGCATCAACCAGGCGGGTCCCGCACAGCGGATCGCGCAGAGAGGGTCATGAAAAAGTCGATTGCCGTCCTCGTCCTCGCCCTGGCTGCAGGTTTTGCCGCCGGACAGGTGAAGCAGACCAAAGCGCAGATCATGTTCTATACCGCCGACTGGCACGGCGATCGCTTTCCCGATGGGCGCCCGAAGATTCCCGATGACCTGCTGAAGCGCGCCCTTGATGTTTCCACGGAAGATATCTGGGACTATCTTCGCGAACACGGCTACCGGAACCAGTTTGAAGGGAACTGGCAGGCTCTCCATATCGACAAGCCTTTCAGCGGTCGCGCGCTGACGGCTCAGTACATGCCATCCCGCCCCGATGTCGCCAAGGCCGAAGCCGCTGAAGGCAAGGCCGAGGGCCGCATTCCCTGGGACAACAACAACAGCTGGCCTATCGAAGAGCTGACGCAGGGCGATGTCTACGTCGCCGACGGCTACGGCAAAATCGTCGACGGTACCCTGATCGGCTCGAACCTTGGAAACGGGATTGCTGCCCACACCCATAACGGTTTCGTGTTCTACGGCGGCATCCGGGACGAGGCGGAAAACCGCGAGATCCCGGACTTCAACGGCTTCTATAAGGGCTACGATCCTTCTTACTGGCAGCAGGAGGAGCTGACCTGCATCAACTGCTCTATCCGCATCGGCCGGGCGGTGGTGGTGCCCGGCGATCTGGTGATCGCGAACCGCGAGGGGGTGATCTTCGTGCCGGCCATCCTGGCCGAGGACGCCATCAGCTCCGCCGAGTTTGAAAGCCTCATGGATGCCTATAATTTCGAGCTCAACCAGGAAGGAAAGAACGGAGCGCAGTTCGAGGGCGGCTGGAATGCCGAAAAGTTCGCCGGCTTTAAGAAGTGGGTCTACGCACATCCCGACAAACTGAAGATGTCCCGCGCCGAGTTCGAATCCATGTACAAGGCCAGAGTGGAGGCAATGAGTCACCCGAAGTAAACGCTCCTGCGAGCCGGCTGCCCTCGTCGCCCCAAAGGCGAGGACTCCGGGTTATCCCATTCTCCGCAAGAGCGCCGGAAATGCGCCGCGACTCCAGTCCCCGGCTCGGCTGCCATCCTCCAATGGTCTTGACGGCGCCCACGGGCCCGCGCCATCATGGGTACCCAGTCGAGAGGGGCCCACGACCTCCGCGGTTTTCCGGCAGATCTCACCGGCGCCGAAAGACCGCGCTACAAATGCCGGGATTGCGGGTTTAACTAAAGAACCTGTGTCACAGGAGGCGTGCCCCTATGAAGAGCGCTTCTCTTGCCCTCTTCTCTCTTCTGCTCGCCGGGCCCTTAAGCTGTTATGCCGCCGAGCAGTTGATCCCAGCGGGTTCTCTGATCGGATGTACCGTCTCAGAGCCTAAACTCAACTCCAAAACCGCAGCCGTCGGCGATCCGATCCTCTGCAAAGTCAGCTACAGCGAGCAATACGGGCGCTCCCTGCTGCCGTACGACAGTTACCTTGAAGGCCGCTTCGAGGACTTCAAGGACCCTGGCCACCTGGTCGGAAAGGGGTGGATGGAACTCAAGTTCGACCGTATGGTGATCGAACCGGACACCATCGTCCCCATCGATGCCAAAGTCGTCGGCGTACCCGGCTATAACGTCGACAAGTATGGCCGAATCCTTGGCAAAGGCCATGCTGTCCGCGATACGGTCACCTGGATGATTCCCATCCTCTGGCCCATCGACCTGCTCAACCTGCCACGCCGCGGGCCCCGTCCGACTCTGAAGGGTGAAACCCGTCTGACCCTCAAGATCATGGACGACCTCGGCATCCCCGAAACGCAACCGCTGCCGCAGGAGCCCTCCGGGCTGTACCGGCGGCCTGCTCCCAGCGAATACAACTCTCCCCCGCCTGTTCCGGAACAGGAGCCCATAGCCCAGGCTGTGCCGCCTCCGGACGAGGAACAGGAGCAGCCTTCCTATACGTCCGCTCCGCAGCCGGTGATGATGTATGCGCCGCCGCCCGTCGTAACCTATGCACCGCCGCCACTGCGATACTACGTGGTAGCCCCACCGCCGCCGGTCTACTGGTATGGTCCGCCCCGCACGGTCGTTTTGTGGCGGAACGGCTATATGTACCGTGTAGCCGTTTATTGAGCACGCTCTTCTGGAGATAGTCTGTGGCGCCGGGGAGACTGAACTCCGGCGCTATCTCTTTTCCTGGCGTCTCAGGTCTTTGGGGGGACCAGCAGGCCCTGTACTTTGGGCCCATCTCCCGAAAGTGCTGCCAGCATCCGGGGCAATGGCAATGGCCGGAGCGCCATCGGATGGCTGAGGCCTTCCGCGCGCATCGCCGGCGGACGCCGCTCGCTGAAGGACTCGGCTAGATCGCGCGCGATTCCCCGGCCCTCGCTTCGTCGATGCTGGCAAGGATGGAGGTGATCTGGGCGAAAGGGATAAAGATGGCCGCAGGCCCCGCAGGCTTCAGGCGCAGCTTATCGGCGATGCGGTTCGCGGCCTGTTCGCTGTCGATCCAGATTCCGGTTTCCTCCACGCCCAGCAGGGTGACGGGTTCGAGCTGTTCCTGATCGAGCAGTTGCGGCCCAAGCACAACGATCCTGTGGTGCACCAGCTTGGAGAGCTGCATTTCCATGGCGTGTTCCAGACTCCGCCCGGCAGGCGGGCTTGTCAAACGGGGGTTGGGCGGGATGCGGAAGGGAACGGAATCAGATCAGCGGATTCGCGCAGCCAGCAGCGTGGTGCTCGTATGCCGGCGGCCCGCAACCAGCCGCGGAGGCGCCGGCGGCACATAGGTTCGATAGACGGTGATGTGGAAGCAGGACTGGTAGAACTCCTCCTCGACATCGATCTTGCCGGCGGTCTGCAGGGGCAGCAGCCAGGCGCGCATCCAGGCCAGCTCGGAGAAGGTCAGGCCGTGCTTGCCGATGTCGATGGCGGCTCCGGTCAGGTGCGGGGAGGCCACATCGCCGTCGGCCGGCGCGGCGTTGCCGTTGATCGCAAGCAGCGCACGCTGGAAGGCGACGGTGCGCACGGCGGAGTTGATCTGCAACGGCCGATGGAAGCGCGCGTAGTGGACACGAGCCAGATCCGCCAGGAAGCGCGCCGTCCAGGGGCGGCAAAAGCGCCGGTTCGCGGGCAGGTCAGGATTCACGCGGAGCGCAAAGCTCGCCGGCAGCGGCAGCAGTTCGCGGTCCGCTTCGAGCTGCTCGAGCTGGGCGTCGTTCTCAATCCGCACCAGACCTTCGGCGGCGTCGCGCTGATTCTGGCGGAGAAGGGATTCATAGGATCCGCGGAGCGGGGGAAGGTAGCGCACGCGGCGGGAGCGAGCGGCGGCGCTGGTCCGGACCACCCTGGCCGGGGACGCGGCGCGACGACGCACAACCCGATGGATGCGGCGGTGCGCGGCGCGATGAGGATGGCGAACCGCCGCTTCCGTTCCGTTCCGGGCCGCAGCCAGAGCAGCCGGGGGAAGAGCCGCCGCGAGGGCGACCACAACGACAAACAGGGACCGAATACGCATTCCAGAGACCGCGAAGAATCGTTAGGAGCAGTTCCAGAGTACCGTGACCCCTATGGGCGGAAGAAGTAGCAATCCGGGTTCCCGCCGAAAAATCCGAGTGGATCGCCGAGGACCTGGACGAGGGCGATGGGGCGGGCTGAGGGCTTTTCACTTCCCGCGGCCGGAGCGGGGAGTACAATTCCGGAAACTCTCCCGCCCAACGAGCCGCAGCCAGCTATCCAGGAGGTACTTATGTCTGAAGCCGCCGTTCAGCCCGGAGCGCCCGCCGAGCCGCTCAGCCAGGTGCAGCGCGTGGTCGACACCTTTGTCGCTCCCTCCAGGACGTTCACCGACATCCTGCGCAGCGCCAGCTGGTGGCTGCCCTGGCTGCTTGCCGCCGTGGTGACCCTGGCCCTGGGGGTGGCGATTCAGCAGAAGATCGGCTGGGACAAGACCTACGACAATATGCTGCGCCAGCAGAGCGCCGCAGCCCAGCAGCGCATGGAGCAGATGCCGGCTGAACAGCAGGCGCATATCCGGGCGGTGAGCGTGAAGGCGACGCAGGGGATCTTCTGGGCGACGCCGCTGATCGGCCTGATCGTTGCCGTCGTGGCCGCGGCCATTCTGCTGGCCAGCGTCAATTTCGGCTTCGGGGGCCGGGCGAAGTTCGGCCAGATGTTTGCAGTGTGGATTTACGGAACGCTGCCGTGGGCGATCCAGGGGCTGCTGGGAATCATCACGATCTATGCCGGTGTCGATAGGGACTCGTTCGATCTGAAGAATTTCGTGGGGACGAACATTGGCTACTTCCTGCCCACCGACCTGCCCCGGTGGTTGATCACGCTGGGCACCTCGATCGATATTTTCACCATCTGGGCGCTCATCCTGCTTACCATCGGCTGCTCCATCGCAGGCAGGATCAGGCGCGGCCAGGCGGCCGCGGTGGTATGGGGATGGTGGGCGCTGATTACTCTGATCAAGGTCGGGGCAGCGGGGATTGCCGGATGATGGGAAAGGGGAGAAGCGGGCAGGAGAAGAGCAGCCCGCGGGATTTTTTTTCCAAGAGCAAAATCGCCCGTGATTTCGTTGCAACAACTTAGCGGGGCTCAGCCGGGTGAGGGGCTCCTGTGTGACGCAAAACAAGTCAGATGGAGCGTGGCCGAGCTTGCCCCAGTCCCGGCCGGGTTTGCGTCAACCTCGGCCGCGATGAACGCAGTTGACTGAAAAGAAGTCAGATCCGGGACGGCCGAGGCTGCGGCCATCGCGGCCGTGCCGGGCTGGATCTCGGCCGAGGCTGCGGTCATCCCGGCTGAGATTGCGGCACTCTCGTCCGTGCCTGCGGGCTTCCGGAGGGTATCAGGGCATCGCCGTCCTGCGTGTCTGGAGGCTGCGGGAATCTCAAAGATCGTCACGCTGTCCGGCCTGGGCCGGAGCGTGCAACAAAAGAGCCCGCACGTAGGCGGGCTCGATACACGACTGCTCAATGATCTCAGGGTAGCGGGGCTGGAGCGGGGAGGCAAGGAGAATCGGCGGGGCGGCGTTACGGAGGTAAGGGGCTGGGGGCACGGCCTGCCGAGGCAGTGCCGCAGAGACACAGCACTGCCTCAGAGACACAAAGGATGACATTTTCAGGCAGCTTATTTCGGAGCGACCCGTTTAGCTGGCCGGTCAGTCTTCCATCGCAAATTCGCGTGCGGCTTCGAGAAGGGTGGTGACGGACTGCTTCGAGCAGGATTCGGAGTAGATGCGGAGCAGCGGCTCGGTGCCGGAGGCGCGCAGCAGCAGCCAGGTTCTGGCGGCATTGGGTTTGGATCGGGCTTCGGGGTTGTCGAGCCAGAACTTGATGCCGTCGAGGGTTTCGACTTTTTCGACGCGCATACCGGCAAAATCGTGTACGCCTCTCCTGGCGCGGGCGATGGCGGCGTCCTTCCGCGCGTCGGGGATGTGGAGGTCGATGCGTCCGTAGTGGTGCTCGCCGTATTCGCGCTGCAGGCGGTCGACGAGCTGGCCGAGGGTCTTCTTCTCGTCGGCCATGACGTTGGCGAGGAGCAGGGAATTGAGCAGGCCGTCGCGCTCGGGCAGATGACGGCGGATGCCGATGCCGCCGGATTCTTCGCCGCCGATGAGGATGTCCTCGGTGAGCATGAGATCGCAGACGAATTTGAAGCCGATGCCGTGCTCGTGGAGACGGCGGCCGTAGCGGGCGGCGATGCGGTCGAGCATGGAGGTGGTGTTAAAGGCGCGGGTGACGTCGCCGGGCCACTGGCGGCGTTCGAGAAGCCACTGGAGGATGACGGAGTAGATCTTGTGGGGGTCGACGAAGTTGCCGTGCTCGTCGACGGCTCCGATGCGGTCGGCGTCGCCGTCGGTGACGAGGCCGGCGTGGCAGCCGCGTTCGACGACGATGTCCTGGCAGGCGCGGATGTGGGGCTCGATGGGCTCGGGGTTGACTCCGCCGAAGAGGGGATCGTGGCTGGCGCGAATCTCGACGTAATCGACGCCGATGTGGGAGAAGATGCCTGCGAGGATGCCGGCACCGGCTCCGTACATGCAGTCGATGGCGAAGCGGAAGCCCGATTGGGCGATGGCATCGAGATCGACGAAGCGCTGGATGGCTTCGATGTAGGGCGGGAGGAAATCGACCTTTTCAATGGCGGCCGGTTTGCCGGCGGGGAGCGGCTGGCCGAGGAGGCTTTCGATTTCCGCCATGATGGAGGGGCTGCCGGATCCTCCGTAGGACGCCTTGTACTTCACGCCGTTCCAATGGGGGGGGTTGTGGCTGGAGGTGATCATGACGCCGCCGGCCGCGCCCGTATGCTTGACGGCCCAGGAAAGGGCCGGCGTGGGCGTGATGCGATCCGCCAGGCGGACGGGAATGCCGGCAGCGGCGATGACCTCGGCGGCCGCGGCGGCAAAGGCGGGGGAGCCGAAGCGGGTGTCGTAGCCGATGCAGACGCCGCGGGCGGGGTCTTCTTCGCGGAGAACATAGGAGGCGATGGCCGCGGCGGCGGCGCGGACATTCTCGAAGGTGAAATCGTCGGCGATGATGCCGCGCCAGCCGTCCGTTCCAAACTTAACCGGAGATTTCTTACTCATTTTCTCCTTCAGGGTGCGAGGGCGAACCTCGCCACAGCCTCCTAGACCAGTTCGTCGTGCCCGCGCGCGAGCAGTTCCTTCACTACCTTGCCGACGTCCTGGGAGTGGTGGCGGGTGGTGATGAGCAGAGCGTCCGGCGTCTCGACTACCACCAGATCGTTCACGCCGACGAGCGCGACGAAGCGCTCAGGGCAGAAGACGTAGTTGCCGGCGGCGTTCATCACCAGCGTGCCGGCGCTTTCGACGACATTGGCGTCTTCATCGGCAGCCCCGCGCTCGAGCTGGAATTCGTGGAGCGCCGCCCAGGAGCCGAGGTCGTTCCAGCCAAAGCGCGCGGGCAGGCAATAGAGGCTGGAATGATGCTCGCCGCGGGCCGAACGTGGTTCCAGCACAGCGTAATCGACGCTGATGTTCTCGCACTTGGGATAGAGCTCGGCAAAGGCCTTCTCAAACTGAGGCGTCTCCCAGGCGGCGGCAATTTCCTCCAGCAGCGGTGCGGTGTCGGGCATGAGCTCGCGGACGGCGTTGGCCAGGGTGCGGGCGCTCCAGACAAAGATGCCGCTGTTCCAGAAGTAATTGCCCGCGGCCAGGAATTCCTCGGCGCGCTTGAGGCTGGGTTTTTCGGTGAAGCGGCGCACCCGCAGGATGCCCTCGGCGTAGCTGGATCCGGTTTCGATGTAGCCATAGCCGGTTTCGGGGCGGGTGGGCTCGATGCCGAGGACGACCATGTTGTCGCCGGCAGCGGCCAGCGCGGCGGCAGCGCGGATGGTGGCGGCGAAGGCGTCTTCGTCGGTGATCACATGGTCGGCGGGGAAGATGCCGAGCACGGCCTCGGGGGCGGTTCGCTCGATGAGGAAGGCGGCCAGACCAGCCGCGGGGGCGGTGTTGCGGGCGGCCGGCTCGCAGATCACCTGTCTTGCGGGGACGCAGTCGAGCTGGGTGCAGACGGCTGGGGAGAGGCGCGTGTTGGTGATGACCCAGACGTGCTCGGGGGTGGCGAGCGGGGCGGGCTGGCCGGGGGAGGTGAGGCGGTCCATGGTTTGCTGGATCATGGTGCGCTCGCCGTCGAGAGCCAGCACCTGTTTGGCGCGGGCGCGGCGGCTTCTGGGCCAGAAGCGGGTGCCGCTGCCTCCGGCCAGGATGACGGGACGAAAGTCGATGGGCATGGTCATGCTTTGCCTGAAGGCCAGCTTCGGTTCATTCAACCCTCCGCGGGTAAGATGCGGATCAGCTCGGAGGAAGCGTCGGCGACCAGGGTCCAGCGCCTGGCAGCGGCGGGGATGACAGCGATCTGGTTGCGTTCGAGGGAGAAGGGTTCAAAGCCATCGCCGGAAATGCGCAGGGCTCCCTGGAGGACAAAGAGCAGCTGAAGGGTGGGCACGGGGGCCAGGAGCGAAGGCAGGGTGGCGGGGCGGACGGGCCAGCGCTCGATGCGGAAGTAGCGCTCGTCGATGAGGATGCTGTGGCCGTCCACCGGGCGGGGAGGGACCTTGCCGGCTCGCGTTTTCAGGCGCATGGCGGCGAAGGATTTTTCGATGTGCAGTTCGCGCGGGCTGCCGTAGTCGTAGAGGCGGTAGGTGAGGTCGCTGGTCTGCTGGGTTTCGAGCATCACGACGCCAGGAGCCATGGCATGTACGGTACCGGCATCGACGAAGAGCATGTCGCCTTTGGCGACGGGGATCATTTCGAGGAGGGATTCGAGGGAGTGGTCGTGGAGGGCGGCGCGGACCTGTTCGGCGATGACGCCGGGACGGAGGCCGAGGGCGACCTGGGCACCGGGTTGGGCGTCGAGGGTGTACCAGCACTCGGTCTTGCCGCGGGGTTCGCCGTATTGCTGCGCGAGGGCGTCGTCCGGGTGAACCTGGACGCTGAGTTTTTCCTTTGGAAAGAGCAGCTTGATGAGCAGGGGGAAGTCCTGTGCGGCGAGCTCCAGGCCGAGGAGCGGGGCGTGGTACTGGCGGGTAATCTCATCGAGGCGCAGGCCCTTCAGCGGGCCGGTATCGGCGGTGCACATTTCGCCGGTGAGCCAGACTTCTCCGATGGGTTCGCCTTCGGTCCTGAAGTCGAACCAGGGGGAGAGGTCGTGAAAGCCCCAGGGGCGGGGGCGAAACCAGGGCGCAAGTCGAAAGGGCGCTAGCGTTTCCATGTGTCATTAGTATGCCCCAGAGGACCATGCTTCGCGGGGTGGGGAGAGCTTCTCGGGTAGGATAGGCTCTGTATGGCTCGATATCTGGTTACCGGCTGTGCCGGGTTTATCGGCTCCTGGATCACCCAGGCCCTCATTGAGCGCGGCGAGACGGTGCGCGGGCTCGACAACTTTGAAACCGGCAAGCGCGAGAACCTCGAGCACCTTTACGGGAAATTCGAATTTGTTCCCTGCGATCTGCGCGATCCGGAGGCGACGATCCGGGCGTGCGAGGGGGTGGATTTCATCCTGCACGAGGCGGCGCGGCCATCGGTTTTCCGCTCGCTGGCCGATCCGCGGACCAGTCACACGGCCAACATCGACGGCACTTTTAACCTGCTGGAAGGCGCGCGGCTGGCCGGGGTGAAGCGGATTGTCTATGCGGCGTCGTCGTCGGCGTACGGGAATCAGCCGGGGTTTCCGCGGCGGGAGAGCATGGTTCCGATGCCGATTGCGCCGTATCCGGTGCAGAAGCTGACGGGCGAGTTCTACATGAAGAGCTACTGGCAGATTTATGGGATCGAGACGGTCAGCCTGCGCTACTTCAATATATTCGGGCCACGGCAGGTGCCGAATTCGCCGTACAGCGCGGTGATGGCGAAGTTCATTTTCCAGATGATGCGGGGGGAGCGGCCCACGATCTTTGGGAGCGGGGAGCACAGCCGGGACTTCACCTACATCGAGAACGCCGTTGCGGCCAATCTGCAGGCGCTCGAGGCGGCGGCGGAGAAGGTGGCCGGGCGGGTGTTCAATGTGGCGTGCGGGGAGCGACATTCGCTGAACGAGACGTTCCGGATCCTGGCGGAGCTGCTCGATTTCCACGAGCCGCCGATCTATGCGGAGGCGCGCAAGGGGGACATTGAGACATCGGAGGCGGATATTTCGGCAGCGCGGGAGGCCTTCGGGTACGATCCGGGCGTGAGCTTTGAGGAAGGGCTGCGGCGCACGGTGGAGTGGTATAAGGCGCAGTACGCGGCCGTGGCGGCCTGAGGGCGGCGGGAAAAGGGAACGGGGGCGCCGAAATGTGCGTAGACTGGAGGGAGCCCCTTGTACCATCGCCGCATGCCGTTTCGGGATGACCGGGCCGTCTTCCATCGATGCAATTCGGCGAAGCCATCAAAGTCGCGCTGCAGTCGCTCTGGGCGAACAAGATGCGGACGGTGCTCACCATCATCGGGGTGGTGATCGGCGTCGCATCGGTGATCGCGGTGATCACGCTTTCCAACGGGGCGAAGATGTTCGTGGTGCGGAAGATCGCGAACCACGGCTCGGATACGCTGACGGTCACGCGCATGAACGCGGTAATCTTCAGCGGCGACGAATATCTCAAGGAAACAAAGCGCAAGAACATCGTCTACGACGATTACTTCTATCTGCAGCGGACCTGCACGCGGTGCCTGGCGCTGGGGGCGTCGCTCGGCTCGACGGGCAAAGTCGTCAGCGGGAAGCAGTCCTCGGACAATACCCAGATCTCCGGCTGGACCTCCAGCATGTTCGACATCAACGACGAGAACATCGCCGAGGGGCGGGCGCTCACGCCCATGGATGACCGGCTGGCCACGCACGACATCGTCGTCGGCTACGACATCGTGGATAACCTGCTGCCGAATATCGATCCGATCGGGCAGGAGATCCGGGTGGATGGCGAAGTCTACACGATTGTGGGGGTGGGGGAGCGGAAGGGCGCGGTCTTCGGGCAGAGCGAAGACAACTACGTGGTGATGCCGCTGAGCACCTACCTGCACACGCATGGGGAGCACGAGAGCCTGGATATCTCAGCCAAAGCCGGGATGGCAGCGGGGGCTCTGGATAACCTTGAGGATCAGGTTCGGGCGCTGATGCGCGCACGGCGGCACGACCGGCCGGGCGAGGAGGACGATTTCGCGATCCAGACCAACGACACCTTTATCAGCCTGTTCAAGCAGATCACCGGCATGTTCGCGGGAATCATCATCGGGATTGCGGCGATCTCGCTGGTGGTGGGCGGGGTGGTGATCATGAACATCATGCTGGTGTCGGTCACGGAACGGACGCGGGAGATCGGCATCCGCAAGGCGCTGGGGGCCAAACGGCGCGATGTGATGCTGCAGTTTCTGATCGAGTCGGCCACCATGGCGCTGATGGGAGGATTCTTCGGGGTCGTGGGCGGCATTACGGTGGCGAAAGCTGTGACTCTGGTGGTGGGGTTTCCGTCCGCCATTGCGGTATGGGCGGTGTTTCTGGGGCTGTTCGTGGCCACCAGTGTGGGGATTTTTTTCGGCGTATATCCGGCGCATAAGGCAGCCAGCCTGGACCCGATCGTGGCCCTTCGGGCGGAGTTATAGCAGATGGCCGTCAACGATTCCCGCGAATCGATCCGCATGGCGATGGAAACCCTGCGGGTGAACAAGCTGCGCTCGGGGCTTACGATTCTGGGCATCGTGATCGGCGTAGCCACGGTTATTTCGATTTCGTCGCTGATCAACGGGGTCAACAACCGGGTCGCGGAGATAGCGAGCCAGTTCGGAACCAACGTTCTCTGGGTGTTTCGCTGGAACTTCATCGGGATCCGTCCGACGGCGGAGATGCTGGCGCGCAAGCAGCTGACCCTGGATGACGCGGCAGCCATCGCGAAGCTGCCGCATGTGGTGGCGGTGGATGCAGGGCGGCAGTACAACAACTGGGAGCTGGGTGTGGGCTACGTCGCGGTCCGCTACAAGGACAAGAAGATCCAGAACACGATTCTGAACGGGAGCCTTCCCACCTTTGCCGCCGTGAGCAACCTGAGCTTCTCCGCGGGGCGGCCGTTTACGGAAGACGAAGAGTTTCGGGCAGCCGATGTGACCGTCCTCGGGCACGATACGGCGCAGAAGCTCTTCGGCACGGAGAATCCGATCGGGAAGCAGGTGATCATCGGGGGCGACGTTTTTACGGTGATCGGGGTGCTCGACAAATACAAGCAGCTGTTCGGCGGCGGAGACAATCCGAACGACAATGTCGCCATCTTCCCGATGAGCACGTTTCACAAGATCCATCCGGAAATTGAAGACACCATCATCCAGATCAAATACGACAAGCCGGAGAACAAATCGATCGTGACCGAAGAGGTGCGGATGCTGCTGCGCGAGCGGCGGCGGGTGCGCACGGAGAAGAACGACGACTTCTCGATCTTCGGTCCCGACTACATCCTTTCTTTCTGGTCGCAGATCACCGAGGGGCTGGTGATCTTCATGTTCGCGGTGTCGAGCGTGGGACTGATGGTGGGCGGGGTGGGCGTGATGAACATCATGCTGGTGTCGGTGACGGAGCGCACGCGCGAGATCGGCGTGCGGAAGGCGATTGGCGCAACGAAGAGGAATGTTCTGATCCAGTTCACGGTGGAAGCGATGACACTGTGCGCTCTGGGCGGTATTGTCGGGATTCTGCTGGGGACGGTCATCACACTTGCTATCCGCTACGGGTTTTCCTTCCCGGCCAGCATGTCGACGACGTGGACGATCATCGCCTTTGTTGTCTCCGGCATGATCGGGCTGGTGTTTGGCATATACCCGGCATGGAAGGCGGCTACCCTGGACCCGATCGAAGCTCTGCGTTACGAGTAGAAGATCCATGTCACTGAACCGCCGCGATCTGGTGAAGGCTGCGCTGGCAGCGTCCGCGCTTTCGCTGGGGCGGGCCGCTGCCGCCCCGGTCAGCTCTGAGGGTCCGTACGAAGCAAGCTGGGATTCGCTGGCCCGGCACCCGTGCCCGGAGTGGTTTCGCGATGCGCTCCTGAAATGCCTTCAGGGGCTGAAGTTCATCCTGATTTCCGGCTTTTATGGCATCGCCGGACCGTTTTCGGGTCGTGGAGGCCCCTGGCGGCGCTGCTCCCCGGCCTGATGAATAACCTCCGGCGCCGAAGATCATCTAAGGTATCATAGGGAGTACCAGGCAGGTCGTCTTCCGTCTAAACCGTTATGTCCAGAGCTTTCCGGCACACTATCCTCGGCATCTCCATTGTCATCATCCTCGTAGTTCTGCTCGGGGGCTTCGGCCCGGCGGGCGTGAACGCCAGCCAGAGCGACGGCGCTTACCGGCAGATGGGCGTGTATGAGGAGGTTCTGCACAAGATCCAGACCGACTACGTCACGGATCCCAATATCGAGGCTGTAACCACGGGCGCGCTGCACGGGCTGCTGGAGTCGCTGGACGCGGATTCGAGCTATCTGACGAAGTCGGAATATGCGACCTATCTGGCGCATCAGCATGAAGGCCAGGCGCAGGTGGGGATGGAAGTTTCCAAGCGCTACGGGTACGGGAGCGTGGTGGCGGTGATCCCCGGCAGCCCGGCGGACAAGGCCCATATCCAGGACGGCGACCTGATCGACGCGATTGGCGGCAAGTCGACGCGGGACATGTCCCCGGCGATGATTCGGCTGCTGCTGGAGGGGAAGCCGGATACCCCGGTGAGCTTCGAGCTGGTGCGGCCGCGAAAACCGGAGCCGGACGACATTACGCTGACCCGGACCATGGTGACGCCGCCGGCCCTGGGCGAGCAGGAGTATGACGGGAATTCAGTCCTGTACCTGAAGCCGGTCATCCTGACCCGTGAGCGGGTGGACGAGGCGGTCGCACGGCTGCGGCAGATGCCGAAAGAGGGGAACAAGAAGGTGGTGCTCGACCTGCGGGATACAGCCGAGGGGGATCCGCAGCAGGGCATCCGGCTGGCGAACGCGTTTCTCCAATCGGGCACCATCGCTTCGCTGCAGGGGCAGACGGTTCCGGCACAGATTTTCACGGCCGATTCCTCGAAGTTCGTGACCGCGGCACCGCTGGTGATCCTGGTCAACCATGGCACCGCCGGGGCGGCGGAGCTGGTGGCGGCGGCGGTGCTGGACAATCACCGCGGCGACCTGGTGGGCGGGCGCACCTTCGGCGAAGGCACGGAGCAGAAGACGTTCCTGCTGCCCGACGGGGCGGCGCTGCTGCTGACGGTGGCCAAGTACGAGTCGCCATCGGGCATCAAGATCGAGGATCAGGCGGTGACTCCCAACATCCCTGTAGCGGAGAGCCAGCCCGACAATCTGGTGCCGCAGGCGGCACCGGCGCAGCACCAGGACGATCAGCTCAACAAGGCCCTCGCCATTCTGAGTCAGAAGAGCGCCTGATCCCGGGGCGGGGGGAATTCCGGCCCTCAATGGGCTGCTGGTGTTTCCGGTGCGTCGCGGCTCCACCGGCAGCCGTTACAATAGCCTCGCGCATTGAATCTGATCACTCCATCCTCCTGGGAAAGAGAGCCAGAGCCGACGGGGTTCCGGCCCGGGGCCGGACGCCGGAAGATTGCGGGCAGCGTAGCGCTGGCATTTCTCATCCTGCTGGCCGCAGCCGCCGGATCGCTTGCGGGGCTGATGCTGGTCTACTCCGTGAACCTGCCGCAGATCGCGGAGCTGGAACACTACCGGCCGAGCACCACAACGGAGCTGTACGACATTCATGGGCGAAGCTTCGGGTCTTTTGCGCTGCAGCGCCGGGTTGTGGTGGGCTACAGCGACTTCGCGCCGGTGCTGCGGCAGGCTGTGATCTCCACGGAAGACCGGGATTTCGAGAGCCACTGGGGGGTGAACCTCTTCCGGGTGGCCGGAGCCGCGTGGCATGACCTGGTGTCGAAGGGGAGGGTCCAGGGCGCTTCAACGCTGACCATGCAGCTGGCGCGGAATCTGTTCCTTTCCAACGAGCGGACGACGTCGCGGAAGCTGCAGGAGATTTTTCTTTCGATCCAGATCGAGCACGCGTTTACGAAGCAGCAGATTTTCACGCTGTATGCCAACCAGATTTATCTGGGCAGCGGCGCGTATGGTTTCGAGGCGGGGGCTGAGTATTACTTCTCGAAGCCTGCCAGCGAACTGACGCTGCCGGAGGCCGCTCTGCTGGCCGGGCTGCCCAAGGGGCCGGTCGAGTTTTCTCCGATTCTGAACCCCGAGCGCGCCTTCCGGCGCCGCAATTTCGTCATCGACTCGATGCTGGAGGATGGGAAGATCACGGCCGCTCAGGCGGAAACAGCGCGCTCAGCGCCTCTGGGGCTGCACATCGAGGCGCCGCCCAACTCCATCGCACCGTGGTTTGTGGAGGAGGTGCGGCGTGAGCTGGAACGCCGGTTTGGGACGGAAGAGGTGCACGCCGCGGGGCTGAAGGTTTACACGACGCTCGATCTGGATCTGGAGCATGCCGCCAACCAGGCGGTTCTGAACGGCCTCGCGGCCTACGAGCGCCGGCATGGCTGGCGCGGGAGGCTGCTGAACGTCATCGCGGGAGGCGTGGATATGGACAGCTTCCGGCATCCCGACTGGACGATTCCGCCGGCGCCGGGGACGTATCTTCATGCTCTGGTGACGGGGATCCTGCCGTACCAGGTAACGGCCGGGATCGGGAGCCGGCAGCTTCTGCTCAGCGCCCAGGACTGGAGCTGGACGGGGTACCGGACGGCTGAAGAGTTTCTGCACATCGGCGATATCATTTACGTCCGGATTACGGGGCAGGATTCGAGCGGGATGCTCCACGGGACGCTCGAGGAGGATACCGGAGTCGAGGGGGCGCTGTTTGCGATGGACAACGCCACCGGCAACGTGCTGGCGCTGGTGGGCGGGCGCGACTTCAACCTGTCGCAGTTCGACCGGGCGACGCAGGCGGAGCGGCAGACAGGGTCTTCGTTCAAGGCGTACGTCTACACCGCGGCTGTGGAAGACGGGCTCACGCCGCAGGATACGATTCTCGACCACCCGATCTCGTTCGGTTCCTGGACGCCGCACAACTACGACGGAAAATTCAAGGGGCGGATTTCGCTGCTGGAGGCCTTTGCCGATTCGCGCAACATTCCGGCCATCGAGCTGGCCAGCCGGGTGGGGATCCACAAAGTGATTGCGACGGCGCACGCCTTCGGGATTACGGGCGAAATTCCGCCTTATTTGCCGATCGCTCTCGGTTCCGCGGAAGTGACGCTGGAACAGCAGACGGCGGCGTACTCGGTCTTTCCCAACGACGGGATCCGGATCGCTCCGCGGTTTATTCGGCGGGTGGTCAGCGCCGACGGCGTTCCGTTGCACGAGCCAGCGCCGCAGGTGAGCGAAGTGATCTCGCAGAAGACCGCGCGAACCATGATGGTCTTCCTGCAGGCTGTGACGAGCGAGGGAACCGGTGCGGCCCTGGCCGCGCTGCACCATCCGCTGGGTGGGAAGACGGGCACCACCAACAATTTCACCGACGCATGGTTCATGGGCTTCTCGCCATCGGTGACGACGGGCGTCTGGGCAGGCTATGACGATCGGGAGTCGCTGGGCGACAGGGAGACCGGGGCGCGGGTGGCGTTGCCGATCTGGACAGACTTCATGAAGGCCGCGATTGCGGATGCGCCGAACGAAGCGTTCCCGGGCGAACCGCCGGCGCCGCAGCCGCCTGAGCAGCGTCGAACCGTGGCGCTGGCTTCGCGCCGGCAGTCCGCGCTGCGCTGAAGCAGATGGCGCGAACGGCGCCACAGGATTGAAAGCAGGTTTTATTCAGCCAGTTCCGGAAGGGGATCGCCGGTGGGAACGTTGTGGCCGTTGTCGCTGACGTAGAGGTTGCGGCCCGGATGCTGTGCCAGCCACACATCGGCGATCTGTTGCTGGCGTTCCTGCTGATCGGGGGAAAGGACCTTCCGGCAGTAAGCCAGGCTGGCCTGGGTTTGCTTCTCGGCTGTGGCTCCGCCCTGCCTGGAGGCAATGGTGAACCAGCGGAAGGCCTCGCCCATATCCTGACGCCCGGAGGTTCCATCGCGGGCGAGAGTGCCGAGGGCTGCTGAGGATTCCCAGCTTCCGGCTTCGGCCGCGCGCTGGAGCATGGTAATGGCTTCGTCCGGTCGTTTCTGCGCAATCTCGGGATGGTGAGTGAGAAGGATTCCCAGGGCCGAGATGGCAGGAACGAAGCCGGAGCGCGCAGCATTGCGGAGCAGCTTCGCGGCCTTGATGAAGTGGTGCTCGTGCCAGGACGCGAAGGAAAGAAGCTTGCCCATGGCATACTGACCCTCGGGGCACTTCTTTTTGGCGGATTTGGCAAACCACATCTCCGCCAGGGATTTATCCTCGGGAACCCCCAGGCCATCGACATAGAGGGTACCCAACAGAGCCTCGGCACGGGCGTCCTCCTTTTCGGCAAGCTGGTTGAGGAGCTCGGCTCCGAGCTTCGGATCGCGTTGCACCCCGATGCCCTTGAGGTACAGGATCGCCAGATTCATTTTGGCCCCATGCGAGCCTCCGCCCGTGCCACGAGTAAACCATCTTGCGGCCTGAGCCTGATCCTGCGGCACGCCGATTCCGTGCAGATACAGATAGCCGAGTATATTCTGGGCGTCGGCGTTCCCCATGTCAGCCGCCTTTTTGTACCAATAGGCAGCCTGGACGGGATCTTTGGCGACTCTGTGACCGACAAGATAGTCATAACCAAAGCCCATGGCCTCGACGATTTTGGGGTTCTCCGATCCAGGCGCGGCCTCGGGAACAGCTTCGCGATGCGATGAGGGCCAGAAAGGCCGTCGCTGGGCGGAGACGAAGGAGGGCGCGGCAAGGAACAGCAGGAGAAGGGCTGTCGCGTACGCCCTGACACGGGCAGGGAAATGGACGACAGGCTTGCGCCCGGATGGGGCGAAGCCGATGCGCATTGTTGCACTGCGGCGTCGCATAACAGCCTCCTCGATGGCAGTGCCGAGAGGGGTGAGTTTCGGCGGGGCGAGAGATCAGGTGAACCGGCGCTCTGCGGTGGCAGCGGTATGAGCCGACAGAGCGGGAAGATCGTCCCTCCGATCGGGCTGAGTGTGACGCCGTTCGGTGCGAGGAGAAGTGACGGGGATCACAGGCCGCCGGGGGAGGGGGCCGCCTGGAAGCGCCGGATGAACGGATTCGGCAGATTCTGTTTGCCTTAGGGGCTGCGCCAGGAATCTGAGCGTTTTCGATACGCTGGAACCCCCAGTGAGAAGGGGTTGGGGGAGCGGCGGGAAACGGGCGGCAGGGTGTGAAACCTGGGGCGCCCTAATCCGCGGAAACCGCGTGAGGCACGGGACGTTTGCGGCTGAAGGAACCGAGGAGCGTCTGGAGCATGACGTAGAGCACCGGGATGAAGAAGAGGTTCAGCACGGTGGAGACGAGCATGCCGCCGATGATGGTGGTACCGACGGAGCGGCGGCCGGCGGAGCCGGCTCCGGTAGCGATGGCCAGAGGAATCACGCCGAGGATGAAGGCGAAGGAGGTCATCAGGATCGGGCGCAGGCGAAGCTCGGCGGCTTCGATGGCGGCATCGACGATGGAGCGGCCCTGGCGGCGGAGCTGCTCGGCGAACTCGACGATGAGGATGGAGTTCTTGGCCGCGAGGCCGATGAGCATGACGAGGCCGATCTGGCAATAGATGTCGTTGGCGAATCCGCGCCAGGACTGGGCGGCCAGGGCGCCGAGGACGGCGGTGGGAACGGCGAGCAGGATGATGAAGGGCAGCGCGAAGCTCTCGTACAAAGCTGCCAGCGTGAGATAGACGACCAGGATGCCGAGGCCGAAGATGGCGAAGATTTTGCCGGCGGACTCGATTTCCTCGAGGGCCAGGCCGGTCCACTCATAGGCCATGCCGTGCATCATGGTGTGGTCGGAGATGTCTTCCATGGTGTGGAGGGCGACGCTGGTGCTGACGCCCGGCGCAGCGGAGCCGTCGATTTCCGCGGAGCGGAAGAGATTGTAGTGGCTGATGACCTGCGGGCCTGAGGTGTTCTCGATGGCGACGAGGTTGTCGAGCGGGATCATCTGGCCGCTGCTGGAGCGGACGTAATACTGGCGGATGTCGGAGGCGTTCTCGCGGAACGGCTCTGCGGCCTGTACGTAGACACGGTAGCTGCGGTTATTGAAGTCGAAGTTGTTGACGTACTCGGAGCCCATGTAGACCTGGAGGGCGTCGGAGATCTGACTGAAGGGAACGCCGAGCGCCTGGGCCTTGACGCGGTCGATGCGCACGAGCACCTGGGGATCGTTGGAGGTAAAGCTGGTGTACATGCCGGTGAGGTCTTTATTCTGGCTGGCCCTGGCAACGATGAGGTGAGCGGTGCGATCGAGGTCAGTGAGGGTGTTGTTGGCGCGATCCTCGAGCTCGAACTGGAAGCCGCCGAAAGCGCCGATGCCGGAGATGGCGGGGGGCTGCATGGGAATGATGAGCGCGCCAGGGATCATGAAGAACTCGCGCTGGAGACGCGTAACGATGGCTTCGGCGGAATGCTGGGGACCGCGGCGCTGATCGTAAGGAGCGAGGGAGCAGAACATCATCCCGTAATTGGGCGCGTTACCGCTGAAGCTGAAGCCGCCGACGGCGAAGGCGCCGGCGACATCCTTGTCCTTGCCGAGGAGGGCACTGACTTCGGCCTCAATGTGCGTGGTATAGGCGAGCGAAGCACCCTGCGGGGCCTGGATGAGGACCATCAGAAAGCCCTGGTCCTCTGCGGGGACGAAGGCAGTGGGCACGTGGGTGTATTCCCAATACGCGCCGAAGAGGCCAACGAAAAAGAGCAGGAGCATGACCCAGCGGATGCGGAGGACGCCGTGGATGGTGCGGGCGTATCCGCGGCCGAGGGCTTTGATGGCCCGCTCGGCGAAATGCAGGAGATAATGCTTGCCTTCGTCGCGGCGCAGGAAGAGGGCGGACAGCGAGGGCGAGAGGGTCAGGGCATTGAACGCGGAAATCGCGATGGAAAAGGCGATGGTCAGCGAGAACTGGCGGTAGAGGATGCCGGTGGTTCCGGGGAAGAAGGAGACAGGAACGAAGACAGCAATGAGGACCAGGGAGGTAGCGATGACGGCGCCGGTGACTTCGCGCATGGCAGCCGAGGTGGCGTGGTGCGGCTCGCGGTCGCCTTCAGCGATATGACGCTGCACGTTTTCGATGACGACGATGGCGTCATCGACGACGAGGCCGGTGGCGAGGGTGATACCGAAGAGCGTGAGCGAATTGATGGAGAAGCCGAAGATCCGGATGAAGGCGAAAGTGCCGACGAGCGAAACGGGGATGGTGATGGCGGGGATGAGGGTGGCGCGCCAGTCCTGGAGGAAGAAGAAGATGACCAGGATGACGATGATGATGGCTTCGATGAGGGTCTTGACGACCTCATGAATGGAGGCACCGACGATGGTGGTGGTATCGAAGGCGACGGCGTACTTCATGCCCGGCGGAAAGGATTTGGCAAGACGGGCGAGCTCGGCCTGGGCGTCGCGGTCCACCTGGAGAGCATTGGCATCGCTGAGCTGCATCACGCCGAAGCCGACGGCGGGAATGCCATTGAAGGTGAGCGTGCTGGCATAACTGTCGGCACCGAGTTCGGCATGGCCGACGTCCCTGATCTGCACGATGCCGTTGGGCGTGTTCTTGACGATGATGTTGTCGAACTGCTCGGGGGTGGTGAGGCGGCCGACGACGTTAACAGAAATCTGGAAAGCCTGTTTCGGATTCGAGGGGGGTGCGCCCAGCTGGCCGGCAGGAACTTCGATGTTTTGCTGCTGCAGGGCCGAGATAACATCAGATGCGGTGAGCTGGCGCGCGGCGAGCTTCACCGGGTCGAGCCAGATGCGCATGGCGTACTGGCCTTCGCCGAAGACCTGAACATCCCCAACGCCCTTGACGCGCTTAATGGCGTCCTTGATGTAGACGTTGAGGTAATTGCTCATGAAGAGATTGCTGTACTCTCCGTGCTCGGCGTAGATGCCGGCGCCGAAGACGAAATTGCTGTTGGCCTTGCTGACGGTGATGCCGGTCTGGTTGACCTCGGCGGGCAGGAGGCCGGAGGCGGAGGAGACGCGGTTCTGCACGTCAACGGCGGCGATATCGAGGGGATAGCCGGTGTTGAAGGTAGTGGTGATCTCGCTGGTGCCGTCGTTGCCGCTGGTGGACTGGATGTAGCGCATGCCGGGGACGCCGTTGATGGCTTCCTCGAGCGGGAGGGTGACGGCAGATTCGACCTGGCTGGAGTTGGCTCCGATGTAGTCGCTGGTGACCACAACCTGAGGGGGCGCGAGCTGCGGGTAGAGAGAGATGGGCAGCGAGGGGATCACCACCGCGCCGGCCAGAATAATCAGCAGGGCGCAGACGGTGGCAAATACCGGGCGGTGAATGAAAAAGTCAACCAAGTGAGCCTCTCAGTTTCTCTCTGGCAGTGCGTTCCTGAAGAAGCAGCTTAAAGCGCGGCCCCGGTGGCCGCTGCGGCCGGTGGGGTTCCGGGCGGGGCGGCGGGCAGCGGCATGACCGGCATGCCATCCATGAGGAACTGCGTGCCGGAGACGATGACTTTTTCGCCGCTGGCGAGACCTCCGAGAACCGCATAGTTGTTGCCGACTGTATCGCCCAGGGAGATGGCCTGCTGGCGGGCCACGAAGTGACCGGTTCCGGCGCTCTTTGCGACATAAACAAAGGCCTGGCCGCCGAGGCGGGTGACGGCGAGAACCGGCACGATGGGCCGCGGGGTCGTCCCCCAGATGACGCGGGCTTTAACGAGCTGCCCGGTGCGCAGGACGCTGGAACGCACAGGAGCCTTGGCCAGGATGCCCTGGAGCTGGTTGTCCACCTGGGGTGAAACAAAGTCGATGGAGGAGTTCTCGATGGGCTTGCCGTTGCTGTCCAGGACCTGGACGCCGAGGCCGGTGCGGACCTCCGCGGCGCGCTCCGTGGGGATGTAGATGTAGGCTTCGAGGTCCCTGTTTTCATCCACGGTAGTGAGCAGGGTGCTGGAGGAGACATAGTCGCCGAGGTGCACGGGGATGTCGCCGACGACGCCGTCGAAGGGAGCCATGATGCGGTAGTAGGCGAGCTGTTGCTGTTGGGTTTTCAGCGTGGCGATGCCGGCCTCATAGCTGGCTTTGGCACTGGAGTAGGCCTGTTCGGACTGGTCGAGGGCATCCTTGCTGATAATGCCGTCGGCGTAGAGCCTGCGCTGGCGATCGATCTGGAGCTGGTTGTACTTATAAACCGCGAGCAGCTGCTGGTTGGTCGCCTCCTGCGATGCGACGGTGGCTTCCTGCTTGGCGGGGTCGATGACCATCATGAGCTGGCCCGCAGAGACGCGGTCACCGGAGTGGACCAGGATCTGCGTGAGGTTGCCATCGACCTGCGGATTGATGGTCGCCGAGCGGCGCGACTTGACGGTGGCGACGTATTCGTCGGACTGCGGAACGGGAACGTCGGCGACGGTGATCGTCTGGACAGGAAGCGCCTGGGCGGCCGCGGGGGGCGTCTGTTCCGGCTTTGCATTATTGCAGCCCGTGCCGCCGGCAGCCAGCAGAACGGACAGCAGAACAGGAGGGATGAGTGCGCACTTCTTCAAGAGGAGGACCTCGCACCATGGTCAGAGACTGACCAGATCAGAAAAAATCGAACAGGAATAATGTCTTCAGGATACAGGAGCCACAGGCGCTCCAATCGCCCTTTGTTCATGGCGATCGTCTGATTGGATTCGGCACGATCAAAGCTCGCTTCAGGAATTTGGGCTTCGGCGCTGCACAGCCTTCGTTGCAGGGATATACGCCTGGGAAGCGAGGAAAGTTCAGAGAAACCGGCGGGACAGAGCGGACTGTCCGTTCCCGAACAGTCCGCTGGTTTGGGGTCCGACGAACTTCGTGCTCCCATCACTGGGCCAGGGGACGTTGCGAGCAGGCTCCGGCCTGCTTCGCATTGCTTCCACAGCTGCGCGGGTCGCGGCAGGACTGGCGCAGCGATTCGTCCGCGGGAATCGCCGCGGCGTCAGCGTCATGCCGGGGCGCACGCCGTGGAAGCTTTCCGGCCCGCGATCGTCTCGCCTCCGAAGTAAGAGCCGCACCATTTGCGGCTGTCTCCTGGAGGCCGGCTGTATTCGAGCAGCGGCCTCGGGTTTCGGAGGTCAGCGCGTGTGAGTCCTCCGCGAGCGGGTTGCGGGCCTAAGGAAAAGCTGCGCTTTTCAGCCGACTCAGTGGGTTTCGTCCGTGTTCTGGACATCCATCCTCCTTGCTCGGATTTCAGGCGTTCCTAAACATTTGGAGATCGGGGCGGAGCAAAACGTTGCTAATTCGCGAGGCGGGAATGGCTCCGGCGACGCCTCCCGCCCGGGCTAACCGGCGGCAGGTTTGTTGCGGGGGCGGACCTTGAACCAGATGGGGGAGCCCTCGAAGCCGAAGGCGGCGCGGATCTGGTTTTCGAGGAAGCGCTCGAATGAGAAATGCAGCTTCACGTCCCGGTCGGTGAAGAGCACGAAGGTGGGCGGAGCTACGGCGGCCTGGGTCATGTAGTAGATGCGGAGGCGTTTGGCCATGGGGACGCCGGCGCGCTGGAAGTCAATCTTTTCGAGGAAGCGGTTCATCTGGCCGGTGGAGACGCGCTTGCGGCGTTCGGCAGCGACGCGGAGGAGGGTGTTGAGGACGCGGGGGATATTGCGGCCCTCGGTGGCGGAAATGAAGAGGACGGGCGCGTAGCTGAGGTACTTGAGCGTGGCGCGGAGCTGGCGTTCAAAGATGGCGCGGTCGGCAGGCGGCTTGCCGTCAGTGCGGCCGGTGGTCACCAGGTCCCATTTATTGACCACGATGATGACGGAGCGGCCGCTCTCGTGGGCGTAGCCGCCGATGGTGGCGTCGGAGGCCGTGACTCCCTCAGTGGCGTCGACGACGAGGAGGGCGAGGTCGGCGGCTTCGAGGTGGCGGCGAGCCATGATCACGGAGAGCTTCTCGGCCATGAGGTGGGTCTTGCCCTTGCGGCGGATGCCGGCGGTGTCGACGATGCGGAGCTGGTGGCCCTGATACTCGATCAGCTCGTCGACGGCGTCACGGGTGGTTCCGGCCACAGGGGAAACGATGGCGCGGCTGGTGCCGGTGAGGGCGTTGAGAAGGGTGGACTTGCCCACGTTGGGGCGGCCGATGATGGCGACTTTCGTCTCGTGCTGCTGGAATTCGCCGTGGACTCGCGAACTGGCCGTTCGGGGGGCTGGCTCTTCCAACTCCTCGTCCGAGCCGGGGGTCTCCTGGGCCTCCGCGGTTTCGGATGGGGTTGCGGCAGGCAGAACAGCGAACACCTCATCGAGGAGGTCGCCGATGTTGTGGCCGTGTTCGGCGGAGACGGGGACCAGGTTCGGGATGCCGAGGCGGCGGAAGTTTTCGGCGGCGGCGTCCATGGATTCGGTGTCGATTTTATTGACGGCGAGGAAGAGGGGTTTGCCGGTGCGGAGGAGCAGACGGGCGAGGTCGAGGTCGGGGGCGGCCAGTTCGGTGCGGCCATCGACGACCATGATGATGGCGTCGGCCTGGTCGAGGGCGAAGCGGGCCTGGCGGAAGATTTCGGCGGGAATGAGTGCCTGGTCATCGGGGATGATGCCGCCGGTGTCGATGAGGCGGGCGGTGCGGCCTCTCCAGGCGACTTCGCCGTAAATGCGGTCGCGGGTGATGCCGGGTTCGTCGCCGACGATGGAGCGGCGGGTGCCGGTGAGGCGGTTGAAGAGGGTGGATTTGCCGACGTTGGGCCGGCCGACGATGGCAACCTGCCGTTGGGGCAGGCCCGCTTTGGGCGGGACTCCCGCGTGGCGGGCGATGCCCGCTTCTGGCGCGAGGCTTTTGCTTTTGACTGGGGCTGAACGAGTCACTCTGATTTGATTATCAGGGCGGAGCTTACCAGGGGGAAATCCGCAGCATGGTTTTCCTGTACCGGGGCGAGGCTGTGGATGGATCCGCGGACGCAATACGACCTGTGAGAGGCAAGCCGGAAAGGACGCGCGGATTCAGCCATCTCCCACGTTTGCACAGCATTTCCGGTGTTCGGGCCGGCGGGGCGCGATTGGTGGCCGCTCAGGTGAGACTTTCGGCGCTGTAGCGGGCAATGAGGCCGGTGCGGACGGCGTGGCGGTAGACGCTGGTAAAGGCGCGGGCCATGAGCAGCAGATAACCGAGGGCCAGAGCGCTGCCGATGGCGAGCTGCGCCGTGGCTACTCCGCGATGAGCCAGGACGTGGCGCATGCCCTCGAAGACGTAGCTGGGAGGAATGAGGCGGGAGAGCCACTGCATCCAGACGGGCAGGGTGGAGAGGGGATAGAAGACGCAGGCGAGCGGGGAAATGAAAGCGGGGATGGGCCAGATGAACCACTCCGCGGCGGGCCCGAAGCGCAGGACCAGGGCGCTGCCGAAGATGCCGAGGGAGATTCCGAACAAAAAGAGAACCAGGACGAAGGCTGCCAGGGTGACTCCGTAGACGAAGAACGAGAGCCCGAAGACCACGGTGGCGAGGAGCACCATGACGGCGAGGCCAATGGTGCTGGTGCCGATACTGGAAAGGATGAGGCCGCCGAGGTACTCGGAAACGGAGAGAGGCGAGGCGAAGAGGTTGAGGAAGTTGCGGGACCAGACGTCTTCAAGGAAGGCCGTGGTAATGCCCTGCATGACCCGGGCCATGAAATCCCAGAGAAGCACGGCTCCGAGCATGGCGGGAACGAAGCTGAAGCGGGCGTGGGAGACGGAGTTGAGGTAGCGGGTGATGAATCCCCAGAGGATGATGTCGATGGCGACCCACGAGAAGAGCGGCACGATGCGGGTGGGGCTGCTGCGCAGCAGATAAAACTGGCGGAGGAGCAGAGCAGCGACCCGGCGCAGAGAAGGAGGCATCAGTCCTCCCGATCCGTGCGGATGGTGAGGGGCTCGCGGGCGACGGCGACAAAGAGGTCCTCGAGGGTGTCGCGGCCCTGGCCGGCGGGCAGGGTGCGCGGGTCGCCTTCGAGCAGGATGCGACCGTGGGAAAGAAAGAGGACGCGGTGGCAGACTTCGGTGACCTCGACCATATTGTGGGAGGTCCAGAGGACGCCGACATCGGTGCGGTCGGCGAAGTGGCGGATTTCGGCGCGGATTTCGCGGGCGGTGGCGGGATCGAGGGAAGCGGTAGGTTCGTCGAGGAGCAGCAGGCGGGGCTGGTTGAGCATGGCCTTGGCAAGGGCGACGCGGGTCTGCTCGCCGGAGGAAAGGACGCCGCATTTGGTGTTGCGAAAGCGGAGGAGATCGAATTCGGCGAGGACGGTTTCGATGCGGCCGCGCAGCCCGGGAATCGCGTAGAGGAGCCCGAAGACGCGAAGGTTCTGCGCAACGGTGAGGTTGCCCGGGAGAGGTGCGTAGACGGCAGCGAAGTTGGTTCGGCCGAGAGCCTGACGGCGGCGGCGGGCGAGGTCGAAGCCGTCGATGAGGATGGCGCCGGAGGTGGGCTCGAGGACGCCGAGGATCATGTTGATGGTGGTGGTTTTGCCCGCGCCGTTGGGGCCGAGGAGGCCGAGGATTTCGTGCGCGGCGACGGCGAAGGAAACCTGATCGACGGCGGTGACGGAGCCGTACTGCTTCGAGAGCTGCGAGACGGCGAGGATAGGCTCCGCGGATTTCGTGGGCGAACCGGCCTGGATCATCAGGGATCAGTTTGTCATTGGGGCGGGCCGGGGGCAATGTTACGACCTTGCAGCGATGAGGCGGGTGGAGCGAATCCGGCCTACCCGGGCATGGAAAGGCGCAGAGATGTCTATGGCTCGGCGGGGGATTCGAGGAACTCCCAGGAGGCGGTGAGCTCGGCTCCGAGGCCGCCGGCGATGCGGACCGCGGCTTCCTCCACCTGGAGCATGAGGCCGCTGAGGTAATCGCGGCTGGCGGAGATTGCGGCGATGCCCAGGGTCGCGGACTGCCAGGTGACGGCCTCGTCCATTTCGGCGATGGAGATGTTGAAGCCGTGGGCCAGCTTTTCTTTGAGGCTGCGGACAACCTGGCGGCGGTCCTTGAGGGAGTGAGCATGTTCGATGCGGAGATCGAGGATCATGACGGCTACAGGCATCGGGATTTCATGGTAACTCGCGGGAGATGCAGGCTGGATTCGCGCGAACAGGGAGCTGTTCCGGCAGGCTCCGCTGCGCAGGAGAGATGCCGTAAGAGAGGTCCGGCGCGGGGCCGAGGCGCCATCTTCTGCCGCGGAAGGCCGCATCGCAACAGGGGGCGGTTGCACTGCCGGGAAAACAGGAGATTTCCGAAATCATGAAACGGGCATTTCTCTTCAGCTTGTTGGCGCTGGGCGCGTGCGGCCTGCTGTGCGCGCAGGAAATGAATCCCACGGAAACAAACCGCTGGCCGCAAAACCAGCAGCAGCCGCAGGGCTGGACGAAGAACGGGACTCCGATTTACAAGATCACGGTGGTGGGGCGGAAAATTGGGGCCATCAATTACTTTCACCGCGGGGGCTGGACGCGGATCGGGTTCCGGGGAACGAGCCTGCTGCCGCGGGGCAAGGGAACGGCGGAGGTGAACAGCTGATGCGGTGCGGGGATTTCTGATCTCTCAGGGAGTGCAGCCGGAAAGCATCACGTCGCAGGGATACGGGGAATCCGACCCGGCGGGAGATAACGCGACGGCGGCAGGACGGGCGGAAAACCGGCGCGTGGAGCTGGTGGTTTCGGGCAAGGCGATCGGCGTGCAGCAGCAGGCTCCGACGCAGTCGAACAGCCAGCCGGAAGCGCCTGCACAGAATGAACAGCCAGCGCCGCCCCGGAATCCTGCGGGAATTTCCAATCCGCCACCGCAGTAGAACCGGAAAAGGCAACATTGCAGAAGATGAGGGGCAGACCAGGCGAGATCTGCCCCGATTGGCTGCGGGGAAGGTGAGCCTCAGTGGCGGCCGGGACCGCCATCACGGTCCATGCCAGGGTGATGGCTGAAATCGAAGGCGCTCATGAGGTCGTCGATGGCGGGCGTGTTGATGGGGACGTAGGGATTCCTTCTGGTGGCAACCGGGTTGGGCAGATTGTCGCGGCTGCGGCTGGTGATCGGAGTCAGGCCCCAGTTGCGCTCGATGAACTTGAGCGTGGAAACGTGGTCGGCGTAGTTGTGGACGACGCGTCCGCCGCGCGAGTAGGGGCTGACGACGATGAGCGGAATGCGGGTGCCGTCGCCGAAGAAGTCGAGCGGCTGGATGTATCCGGAGTCGTAGTAGCCGCCACCCTCATCCACGGTAATGAAGACCGCGGTGGTGGCCCAGAGGCTGGGATTGGCCTGCAGGTGGTCAACGACCTTCTTCACAAAGCCTTCGAAGAGATCGAGCTTGGAAGACGCGGGATGACCGTCGTTGAAACCGCTGGGCTTGACCCAGGAAACGGCGGGGAGGCTGCCGCTGCTCAGGTCGTCGAAGAGCTGCTCCTCGCCGGCGATGTGCTCGGAGCGCAGCGCCGGGCTGGTCATGATGCGGGTGGAGTACGAGAGGAAATTGCAGATGTTGCAGTACTGATCGTAAGGGTTCCTGTAAGAGGGATCCTTAACATTGAAGTCCCAGTCCTCGCCGTACCAGCGGAAGGAGATGCCACGGTCGAGGAGCTCGTCGGCGATGCCGCGGACGGAGCTGGGCGGGATGGTGTAGGGACTGGTGGTGATCCCCGGGGCACCGTTGGCGAGATAGCCGGGATTGTAGTTATTCACAAGGTAATAGTGGCCCGGCTGGCACCTGGAATCGATGGGGCGGTCGAGAGAGCGGAGATAGTCGAGGACAGGAGCGACGCCGGGCTGGGAACTGTACGAGCATTCGACATAGCTGCCGCCGGAGTATCCGTCCTGAGTGTAGTAGTTATTGGTTCCGGGCTGGGGATTGGGATTTTCGATCTCGTTGGCAGGCGGCGTGGCGGCATGACCGCGGCCGTCGCTGTAGAAGAGAGCGTCACCGTAGCCGAGGAAGATATGATTGGCGCCGGTACCGCCCATCACGGCCTGATGGTAGTTATCGCTGATGGTGTATTGGTCGGCGAGCTGCTTCAGGTAAGGCGCGTCACCCTCCGCCATGTTATAGAAGCCCATGGAGGTGGAGCCTTCGCCGGTGGAGAGATCGCTGAAGCCTTTGGGCTGCATTTTGCCGTTGCTGCCGGCGCCCACGGTAACTTCTACCCAGGGAAAGAGATCGTTCTGGCAGCCGCTGGGGTTCCACTCGGTGGCGTAATACGCGCTGCAGTCGGTCTGCTGCCACATCTGGAAGAAACGGTGCACGGGGCTGGAGGTATAGGCGTCATAGGGGATCGAGGGAGTGAGCGGATAGACGCCTTCGCTGAGGCTGTTGACGTTGGCCAGGCGCGTATCGACGGAGCCTTTGGGCAGGCCGGTCGCGCCGGTGAGCAGGTACTGGTCGTAGCCGCCGGCGAGGCCGTGATCCGCTTCCTGGGCGACGGAAAGGGTCTGGAAGGGGGGCGGTGCGGTGTCACTGGCGGCGGTTGGAGCGCCGCCGGTGAGTAGCGGGGGAATGTGGGTGTAGAGGGATTTGTTCTGCGGGTGGTTGGAGTACGTATCCATATCCGTAGCCTGATACTGCGCGGAGACGGAGTAGCTGGGACCGGGCATGCCGTCTTCGGTCACGATCCCCTGGGAGAGCAGGTTGCGGACATGCTGGCCGCGGCGCGGGATATAGGTGCCGAAGAGGTGGTCGAAGGAACGGTTCTCGCCAATGATGATGATGACGTGCCTGATGGGAGTCGTGGTGGCGCTGTCGACGCGGTTCTGGGCCAATGCGGCATAGGGAGTCGCGCCGAAGATCTGCATGGTGGCCAGAGCGGCGGCTCCGCAGCGGAAGGCGAAGCCGGTTTTTGGTTTCTGCGGCATAAGGGATTTCCTCCGGGAGGGTGGAATCGGACGATGTGCGCGAAGGAAAAGACTGCGCGGAACCATCGTTACTTAGCCGGTATTACTGATGAATGAAACTGCCGTAAATAATCGGTTGCGAGGACAGATGGCCGATGGCGCGCGCGGGCCATCGGAGAAAGCACGTGATTCCATGGCCGAATGCGACAGGGCGCGCGGCAGCCTCCATGCCCTCGACGGGGAGTCCTCCGCGCGCTGTCTGCGCAGGCGCGATCAGGAGGCAGGGGAAACGGGCGGAGTGAGGGTGAGCGCGCCGGTGAGCTCGGCCACACGCGCGACGTGATGGCGGGCGCACCACTGTTCGAGCCCCTGGGCGATGTGCTCGGTGGCGCGGGGATCGGCGTAGCTGGCGGTGCCGATCTGAACGGCGACCGCTCCGGCGAGGAGGAATTCGACGGCATCCTCGGGGGTGGTGATGCCGCCGAGTCCGATGATGGGAATTTTGACGGCTTTGGCGGCTTCCCAGACCATGCGGACGGCGATGGGGCGAATGGCGGGACCGGAGAGTCCCCCGGTGATGTTGTGGAGGCGGGGACGGCGGGATTCCACATCGATGGCAAGGGCGAGGAAAGTGTTGACGAGAGAGAGGGCGTCGGCGCCGGCGTCTTCGGCGGCGTGCGCCATGGCGGCGATGGAGGTGACGTTGGGTGAGAGCTTCACGATGAGAGGGCGGGAGGCCTTCGCTTTGGCGGCGGTGACGAGTTCGGTGAGGAGTCGCGCATCGGAGCCGAAGATCATGCCGCCGTGGCGGGTATTGGGACAGGAGGCGTTGAGCTCGTACGCAGCGATGCCTTGGGCGTCGTTGAGACCGGCGATGACGGCGACATAGTCGTCGATCTGATAGCCGAAGACGTTGGCAATGACGGCACAGGTGGGGTAGTGGCGCATGGGCGGGAGCTTTTCCTTGATGTAGCGCTCCACGCCGATGTTCTGCAGGCCGATGGCGTTGATCATGCCGGCGGAGGTTTCGATGAGCCGCGGCGCCTGGTTGCCGGACATGGGCTCGCGCGAGAGGCCCTTGGTAACGAAGCCGCCGATGCGGGCGAGGGAGACGACTTCCTCGAATTCGACGCCGTAACCGAAGGTTCCGCTGGCGGCGATGACAGGATTGACCAGCTCAATGCCGGCGAACTGAACGTGCATATCGGGTTTCATTGGAGTGTCGTGGGTGGCTGTGCCGGGGCCGTTGTTCCGGGAGTGGGGGGAACATGGGTCTCTCGCGCTTTATGCTCTGCAGCAGGCGGATGGTGGACGCGCGGCGGAACGATGCGGGGGTAGGTGACTTCGGCCGCGGGTTTGAGAGCCTGGGTGAGGATGTGTCCTACGGAAGCGGAAGGCTGGTTGATGCCGAGGAGAGAGGCAAAGGTAGCGGCGATATCGACGGGCTCAACGCGGCCATGGTAGATCCCGGGGGCGAAAGGCGCTCCGTAGAGGCCGAGAGGGACGTGGCGGTCGTAGGACCAGGGGGTGAAGTGGTTCGTCCCGCGGGTGAGGCCCATCTGAAATGCAGCGGGGATGACCATGATGTACCAGCCGCCGTTGCGGGAGTAGCTGTGGGCCAGCATTTCCCCCCAGGGGGTGGGCGGGTATGGGCCGTCAGCGAGCTGCTGCCGTGTGTAGCTGCGGAAGAGGACGGGACGCGGAGGCAGGCGGGTGTCGGAGGGCTGGAGGGCCGGCTGGCCGGAGCTGGCGACGGGTGAGTCGCTGGGAGGAGGTTCGGGAGTGCGCGGGCCGAGCGAGGCGACCGCAGCAGGCAGGGCCTGCTGGACAGCCTGCTCGGCTTCCTGCTCGTTGATGCCCGCTTTCATGAACTGGGGCTCATTGAGGGAGAGGTAGGGGAGCTCCTGATGGGGCAGGATGTACTGCAGCTTTTCGCCGGGGGAAAACTTCATGTTGATGGCGTAGTTGAGCGCGGCGATGAGCTTGTCGACGTCGATGGTGGCGGCGTTGAGGCCATACTGCGCGGCGGTGGCGGGAACAGGCGCAACGCCATGGTCGGCGGTGAGGGCGATCCACACATTGCCGAGGCCGCCGGGGATGTTGTTGTCGAGCCAGGTGAAGAAGGCGTCGAGCTGGGTGTCGAGGCTGTCGACCATCTGCTCTTCCTGGGGCGAATCGGGTCCCACCTGGTGGCCGAGGATGTCATTGGCCGAGAGGCTGATGGTGAGCATGTCGGTGACATTGCCCTGGCCGAGCTGTTCACCCTGGATGAGAGCTTCGGCGAAGTTCAGTTCGTAGTCGTTCGCGGCGGGCGTCCGGCCAACCTGCTCGAAGAAGTTGGTGACGTTGGTGGGGGGAGTGCTCGGAGCGGCGGGCGTGGCACCGGTGGCCTGGGGCGCAGGAGCGGTTGAGGGGGTGGCGGTGGGCGGGGTGGCGGTGGTGGTTTGGGGCGGAGAAGCCGGTGCGGTGGTTGGGGCTGCAGGGGCGGTGGGCGGGGTTGGGGCTGCAGAGGCGGTGGGCGGGGTTGGGCTGGCAGGGGCAGTGGTGCTGTTGGGGCTGACAGAGGCGGGGGGTGGTATGAGACCGGCTTCCTGTTCAGCCTGGGAAATAGCAGGGCCAGTGTTGAAAGCGTTGGCCCAGTCTGGAAGCTGCTTCATGTAAAAGCTGGAAGTAACCCAGTAGCCGGAGGCGGGATCGATCCAGAAGGCTCCATTGGCGGCGGCACCAGCAGGGAGGATGGCGGCGCGATCCTTGAGGGAGATGCCGAAGACTTTCGCCTGGCCCTCAGTGGCGAGGCGCAGTTCATCGCCCACGGTCGAAGCGAGGAGATTGCGGGGGGAGCTGCCGGTCACGTATTTGGCGGCGTTGGCGGCGGCTCCGGGCATGTCGGCGGGGATGCTGGAAGCGGGCAGGCCGACGAGCTTGTAACGCTCGTCTTCGACCGACGTGACGGGGCGCTGCTGGTTGCGGCGGAGGTCCCACCATTCGTTGCTGGAGATGCCGTTGCCGTCGGTGTAGGCGCCGGTGCCAATGGCGGCGTGGCCGGGCGCGGTCTTGAGGTTGGCGTAGTCGTAGTAACAGTCGGGGAAGTAGGCGCCGTGCTCGAGGAAGAGATCGAAGCCGCGGTTTTTGAAGTCGGCGCGCCAGCGCTCGAGGTAGTCGGCGCGAAACTGATCGATGACGAGGATGATGGCAAGCCTGGGTTGATCGTTATAGGCGCTGAGAGGCACGGGCTCGTGATTGCGGGCCAGCTCGCGCCTGGTTTCCACGCGCCTCTCGGGTCTGCGGGCTTCCGGCTTAGGCGTTGCCTGGGGCGCAGGATCGGGAGCTGTCTGCGCCGGGCTGATGGCTGCAACGAGCAGAATCGAGAGCACGCACACAGGTAGGCGGAAGGCATTCATAGCGTCTCTATGAAAGGTAAAGGCGGAAGCGGGTTGAGTGCAAAAGGGACACGCGCGCGCCGGGTGGCGGGTTCGACATCTGCGAGGAATCTGGCCGGAGAAGGAAACGGCGGTGACGAGGGTTGCCGGATGCGGCATCGAAGGACACGACCCGAGGGGCGCGCTTCGAAGGATGCCTGGCGGAGACAGCTATGCGATGGCGAGGGCGCGGATCTCTTCTCTGCGGATGGTGAGCTTCTCGACCAGACCGGTACGGACTTCGAAGCCGCGGCCCGGCGTCTGCGGGACGGTGATCACGCCCTGGGGAGAGACTTCGACCTCGGGCTCGATGATGTCTTCTTTCCAGTAACGCTTTGAGGCGGAGACGTCGCCGGGGAGAGAGAAGTTGTCGAGGGAGGAAAGGGCGATGTTGTGAGCCCGGCCGATGCCGGATTCGAGCATGCCTCCGCACCAGACGGGGACACCGCGTTCCTGGGCGGCGTTGTGGACGGCGATAGCTTCGCTGAAGCCGCCGACACGTCCGCATTTGATGTTGATGATGCGGCAGGACTCCATTTCAATGGCGGCCAGAGCGTCGCGGCGGTTGCGGATGGACTCGTCGAGGCAGACGGGCGTTTCGAGACGCTTCTGGAGCATGGAATGGAAGTAGAAGTCGTCGGACCAGAGCGGCTGCTCGATCATGAGCAGATTGAACTCATCGAAGGTGACGATGTGGTCGGAGTCGTTGAGGCGGTAGGCGGAGTTGGCGTCGCAGCTCAGGAGGATGTCGGGCCAGCGGTTGCGGACGGCTTCAAAGACGTGGACATCCCAGCCGGGTTTGCACTTGAGCTTGATGCGCTGATAGCCGGCGGCGAGTTCCTTCTCCACTTCGGCGAGCTGCTTTTCGAGAGAGGGCTGGATGCCGATGGAGACGCCGCAGTCGATGGTCTCGCGAGTACCACCGAGGAGCGAGGCGAGAGGAATGCCTTTCATCTGGGCTTCGAGATCCCAGACGGCGTTTTCGAGGGCGGCTTTGGCCATGCGATGGCCGCGAACCTGGCGGAAAATCTGTGGGCATTTGCCCGCGTGGGCCGGATCGGCGGCGGCAAGGGCAGGGGCGAGCTCCTGCTGGATTACAAGCCAGGCGGTGTCGATGGTCTCTTCGGAGAAATACGGATGCTCGCCGGCGACACACTCGCCCCAGCCGGTGAAACCTTCGCCGCGGATCTCGACGAGGAGGATGCGGCGCTCGGTGGTCGTGCCGAAGCTGGTTTGAAAGGGTTGTACAAGGGGAAGGCGAAGCTCACGCAGGAAGATCGCGTCGATTCTCATATAGTTCCCGGTTCGGGTTGGGACAACGGAGCGAGCTCGAAGACGCCGTTACCTTCTGGGTCTAAGTGGAACCCCGTGACGGCCAGGCAGCGCGAGAAAGCATCCAGGAAGCGGGTTCGAATTTCAAGCTGGACGGCGCGCGCGCGGGAGACACCTGTGACCGACGCTTTCCATTCGGTGAGAGCCTTCGGTACCACGATTGTCTCCTGAGCTTGCGGCGGACTGTATGGAGCCCCATGGAGGAGGGCCTGAACCCGGCCGGATTCCATCCACCACTCGGCATGCAGACGGTCCGTGGGCAGGCCACCCTGCAGACGAGATGAGGATACACCATAAAAATCCGGTGTATACGAGCGGACGATGACGCCCAGCCTGTGGATATTGAGGAAGGAGTTCTTGATCTCGAGGGGATCGAAGGTCCATTCCATGAGAGAAATCCCCCGGCTGAGCGCGTCTTCGCGCTGGCAGAGCTTGAGGCGGCGGCCGATACCGGCATTGCGGTAACCCGGGGTAACGGCCAGCATGTGGGAGTGAAGGTAGGCCATGGGCGGCTGGCCGGGCTCTTTGGACGGCTTGATTCCGGGGATGGCCATGGCGAAGCCGATGAGGCGGGATTCAGGATCGAAGGCGCCGAAGACCTGGCCTCCGATGCGCTGGGCTACGGTAAAGAGGCGGCGAGGGATGACATCGCCATCGGAGTAGCCCCAGGTCTCGATCTGGAGGTCGACGCAGGCGTCGAGTTCAGCGAAGCCCTGACAGGCGCGCAGGAGGATGGGTGTGCCGTCCGGGGCCTGGAAGGTTGCGCGGATCATGCGGAGGCCTTTGCGCGGGACCAGAGCTCTTCGAGCTCTTCGGGGGAAAGCTCTTCGAGGGGTCGGGAGCTGGCGGCCTCCATGGCCGCGAAGCGGCGGCGGAATTTCGCATTGGCGTCGCGCAGGGCAAGCTCCGGATCGGCTTTCATGTGACGGGCGAGGTTTGCTGCGGTAAACAGCAGATCTCCAAGCTCTTCCGTGGCTGCTATGTTCTGGGCTGAATGGATTTCCGATTCGAGCTCGGCGGTCTCTTCGCGGAGCTTGGCGAGGACGCCGGTGGCATCGGGCCAGTCGAAGCCGGCTTTGGCAGCCCGGGAGCCGATCTTGCCGGCCTCAAGGAGGGCGGGCATGGAGCGGGAAACAGCGTCCAGGCGACCTTCACCTGCTGGACGATGTTTTCCTTCTAACCGCTTGATCTGTTCCCAGTTGCGCAGCACCTGGGGCGTGTCGATATCGTCGGTTGCGAGATCCTCGGCGCGATTCCCGGCAGCGGCGGAGGCTTCCTCGCCGAAGACGTGGGGATGGCGGCGGACGAGCTTGCGGTTGAGGTTGGCGAGGACCTCGGCGATGGTGAAGCGACCGGCTTCGGCGGCCATTTCAGCGTAAAAGAGGACCTGGAGGAGGAGATCGCCGAGTTCGTCGGCCAGATCGGACCAGTGCTCGCGCTCGATGGCGTCGAGGACCTCCCAGGTCTCTTCCAGGGTGTACTTGCGGATGCTGGAGAAAGTCTGTTCGCGGTCCCAGGGACAGCCGCCGGGGGCGCGAAGGCGGGCCATGATGGCGACGGCCTCGGCGAAGAGCTCTGCGGCGCGGGAAGTTTCCTCGTTGGAGGATTCTGCGTCCGGTTGGGCAGGCATGTCTTTACTCTACAACGGGAACACGGCAGGGCCGAGTATGCTGGCAGGGCGAAAGGAGGAGCACGACTCTGGCTGATTTGAGCCTGGTTTCAGTTCTTGTCGGGGTCTTCGCAGTGCTGTTTGGGCTGGCGTTCGGGAGCTTCCTGAACGTGTGCGTCGCGCGTCTGCCCCGGCGGCAGTCGGTGGTGCAGCCGGGTTCGCGGTGCCCGCGATGCGGCGTGGGAATTCGGCCGGTGGACAATGTGCCGCTGGTCAGCTGGGCACTGCTGCGGGGGCGCTGCCGGCGGTGCGGGTGGCGCATTCCGTGGCGGTATCCGGCGGTCGAGTTGATGACGGCGGCGCTGTTTCTGCTGTGCTGGCTGCGGTTCGGGCTGACGGTGGCGGGGGTGGGGATGGCGGTGCTGTGCTTCCTGCTGCTGGGGCTGGCGGTGATGGACGCCGAAACGATGCGGCTGCCGGATGTGTTCACGCTGCCGGGAATTCTGCTGGGGGTGATCTATTCGGGGGTGGTGCACGCCGAGGGAGTGGGGCTGCGCCGGGGTCCGGTGGAGCTGATCTATGGGGTGTTGGTTGCACTGGGATGGGCGGGCGCGGCGGCGCTGCTGCTGCTGGGGATACGGCGGATCTATTTCGCTCTGCGGGGAGTGCAGGGCATGGGGCTCGGGGACGCGAAGCTGCTGGCGATGATCGCGGCCTGGCTGGGCCCGTGGCTGACGCTGCTGACGCTGTTCGTGGGTGTGATGGCGGCGGCGGTTTGGGGAGTGGTCTGGGTGGCGGCTTCGCGGGGGCAACGCAATTCGCGGACGGCACGGTTGCCGCTGGGGGCGTTTTTATGCGGGGCGGCGATCTACGCGGTGTTTGCGGGCGGGCCGGTGGTGCGGTGGTACCTGGGGTTTTTCCGGTGAGCGGCCGGAGTGGCGTTCAGGGCTGGGCGGAGAGGATGATGCCGCGACATTCGCCGAAGCCGATCCGTGGATGACCCTCGCGCTCGCACCAGGCGCGGAGGATCACCTCGTCGCCGTCCTCCAGGAATTTTCGTTCTTCGCCATTGGGGAGGGTGAGGGGCTGCGCTCCGCGGCGTGTCTTTTCGAGCAGGGAGCCGAGGGAATCGGGAGTGGGGCCGGAGATGGTTCCGGTGGCCAACAGGTCGCCGGGCCGGAGATTGCAGCCGTTGCTGGCGTGATGGGTGAGCATTTGTGCCAGCGTCCAGTACAAATCGCGGAGATCGCCGCGGCTGAGGCGGGCGGGGGACTGGCGGTCTTCGCGCATCCTCGCGGTGGTGAGTGAGACTTCGACCTGGAGGCCGATGCCGCCCCGCGCCTGGTCTTCGGCAGAGTGGAGATACGGCAGCGGAGCGGGATCGCCTGCGGGACGGCTGAAGGCCGGGACGCGGTAGGGCGCGAGGGCATCGAGGGTGACGACCCAGGGTGAGATGGTGGTGGCGAAGCTCTTGGCGAGAAAGGGGCCGAGGGGCTGGTATTCCCAGGACTGAATGTCGCGGGCGGACCAGTCGTTGAGGAGGCAGAGGCCGAAGATGTGGTCCTGGGCGCGGTCGATGGGGATGGAGTCGCCGAGTTCGTTGCCGGTGCCGATGTAGAAGCCCATTTCGAGTTCGTAGTCGAGGGCGCGGGTGGGGCCGAAGGATGGCGCGGGTGCATCGGGGGCTTTGGTCTGGCCGCAGGGTCGGCGGACTGCAGTGCCGCTGACGACGATGGACGAGGCGCGGCCGTGATAGCCGATGGGGACGTATTTGTAGTTCGAGAGCAGGGGATGGTCGGGGCGGAAGAGGCTGCCGATGTTGGTGGCGTGGTGGATCGAAGCGTAGAAGTCGGTGTAGTCGCCGATGTGGAACGGCGGCAGCATGCAGGCGCTGCTTTGGGGGATGAGGAGCGGCTGGACCTGGGAGCGGTGCAGCGGATTCATCAGCAGTTCAGCGGCGCGGCGGCGGAGTAGCGTGGCTGCGTTGCGGCCGAGGGCGGCAAGTTCGTTGAGCTGCGTGGAATGGCAGGCGCGCAGGATGGGCGCGGGAAGATTGTCGAGCAGGCGAGCGCCGGCGCAGGCGCGGAGGTCGAGGATCTGATCGCCGATGGCGAGGCCGATGCGCGCCTCGGGGGCGACGACTCCAAAGGGCAAATTGGCCAGGGGGAAATCGGTGGCGGGGTCGTTGGCTGCGTCGAGCCAGCTTTGCGTCAGATCCATCCCATTTGCCTGAGACCTTTGACGGGCTGGGTGAACGAGCAGGAGCCGAAGCTGATGGCGAAGTTGCGGCGGACGTATTCCAGTTGATCGGCGGTGAGGGTGTTGCCGTGCCAGCTGAGGAGGTCGTCATCGAGCTGGAAGGCGGCGGGGTTCTGTTCGGAAAGGGTGGCCACGATGGCCCGCTGTTGGGCGCCGTACCAGGCGAGGGCCGCGGCGAGGAAGACATTGAGGAAGCCGTGCGTGACGCGTGCGCTGGAATCGGAATCGAGCGGGTGTTCGCCGCGCAGGGGGAAGTGCATGCCGGCGGTTGCCTTGAAGGGGATGCGTGCCTGGGCGCAGGCGAGCAGGAAGTGCGCCACGGATTCGACGGAAGGGATGGACTGCGGCATCAAGCCGCCGGTGCGGAGCTTGGCCCGCGCCTGGCGGGTCATAAGAACGGGGAGGACTTCTCCGGCGCGATCGGGCGGGAACTCGACATAGCAGATGCGATCCGAGGGCAGGGCGGCGAGGGCGGCTTCGGCAGTGCGGGCGTTGGTGGCTTTGGTTTCGAGGGAGGCGAGAGAGACGGCGCCTTCCGGGAACTTCTCGATGATGCGGCTGTCGTCAGCGAGTTTGTCCGCGCAGACAACGCTGAGGGTCCACGGATTTTCCTGCCGGCCACCGCAGATGCGCTCGAAGGCTGAGACAAATTCGCTGAGGCGGCGGGCGGGGACCACGAAATTCCGGAGCAGCCATGCCGTGTCGCCGGCGAGGCAGCTCTGGTAATGGCGCACGGCGGTTTCCATATCGAGCGCGGCGGGCGGGAAGAGGCCGGCGTAGTCGATGAGGCGCGTGAGGAGTGCTGCGGAGGCGCTCATGGGTGCTGGGATGGGATGAGGGAGGTTGTGGTGGTCACGGCTTCTCCGGCTGCGGCGGGTGGAAATGCTTTTTGAGGCCCTGCCAGCACTCGAAGTATTCATGCTGGAGGATTTTGGTTTCGAGGGCGAATTTTGTGGGGCGGACGGGCAGACCGGTTTCGAACATGAAGGCCAGGGTGTTGTCGAGCCTGACGGGCTTCAGTTCGGCATGGCTGGCGCGCTCCCAGGTTTCGGCATCGGGGCCGTGGCCGGACATGCAGTTGTGCAGGCTGGCGCCGCCGGGGAGAAAGCCTTCGGCTTTGGCGTCGTAGGCGCCGAAGACCAGGCCCATGAACTCGTTCATCATGTTGCGGTGAAACCAGGGCGGGCGGAAGGTGTGCTCGGCGACGAGCCAGCGGGGCGGGAAGATGACGAAGTCGACGTTGGCCGTGCCGGGAATGGCGGAAGGCGAGGTTATGACCGAGTAGATGGACGGATCGGGGTGATCGAAGCTGACGGAGTTGATGCAGTTGTAGCGGGCGAGGTCGTACTTGCAGGGCGTGTAGTTGCCATGCCACGCGACGACGTCGAGAGGGGAATGGCCGATTTCGGCTTGCCAGAGGCGGCCGAGGAATTTTCCGATGATGCGGAAGTCGCCTTCGCGGTCTTCCCAGGCGGCGACGGGGGCGAGGAAGTCGCGGGGATTGGCGAGACCATTGGCTCCGATAGGGCCGAGGTCCGGGAGGCGGAAGCTGAGGCCGTAGTTTTCGCAGATATAGCCGCGCGCGGGTCCGTCGAGATCGACACGGATTTTGATGCCGCGGGGAATGACGCAGATTTCGCCTGGGGCGACGGCGAGGATGCCGAGTTCGGTGTGGATGCGGAGGGCGCGCTCCTGGGGGACGATGAGCATTTCGCCGTCGGCGTTGTAGAAGAAGCGATCGCGCATGGGCACGTTCGCGGCGTAGAGGTGAATGCCGACGCCGATCTGCAGGGCGGGATCGCCGCTGCCCCCCATGGTGACGATGCCGTCAATGAAATCGGTGGGCTGGTCGGGCATGGGCAGGGGATTCCAGCGCATCTGGTTGGGCGGCGTGGGGAGTTCGGTGAAGGGGCCGCTGCGCAGGAGGCCGGAGGGGATCTCCGAAAAGGGCTTGTGCGTAACCGAGGGACGAATGCGATAGGTCCAGGTGCGGCGATTGACGGCACGGGGCGCGGTAAAGGCGGTGCCGCTCAACTGCTCGGTGTAGAGGCCGAGGGGGGATTTCTGCGGCGCGTTCTGACCCTGGGGCAGCGCGCCAGGGACGGCCTCCGTGGCGAATTCGTTGCCAAAGCCTGACTGATATTGAAGCTCTTTATGAGCCATCGTCTCCTTCTCCTGGAAAGCCGCCTCCGCAGAGAAGCGCGAGGAGCGCGGAGTCGGCGGGAGGCTTGCGCGCGAAAACTCTCTACGCTACCGGGGTTAGGGGAGGATTGGCAAACGGCGAGGCCGGTATCGGCCTTTCACTCTGGATGAGATGACCAGAATACCCACAGAGCGGTTGCATCTATGCTGCTGGGGAAGGGAGAAGCGTATCGATGGAAATGACCGGCAATACGATTCTGATCACCGGCGGCGGTTCGGGGATCGGGCGGGGACTGGCGGAAGCCTTTCATGGTCTCGGCAATCAGGTGATCCTTGCCGGGCGGCGGAAGGGGCTGCTCGAGTCGGTGACGGCGGCAAATCCGGGGATGCAATCCGCGATGGTGGATGTGCAGGACCCGGCGTCGCCGAGGGCATTCGCGAGAAGCATGGTGGAGCAGTATCCCAGCCTGAATGTGCTGGTTAACAACGCCGGAATCATGAAGCCGGAGAATCTGCGGGAAGGTGCGGAGGATTTGAGCGCGATTGAGGCTACGGTGGCGACGAATCTGATTGCGCCGCTGCAGCTGACGCTGGCGCTGCTGCCGATGCTGAAAAAGCAGAGGCGGGCAACGGTGATGACGGTTTCTTCGGGGCTGGCGTTTGTGCCCATGGCGCAGACGCCGACGTACTGCGCGACGAAAGCGGCGATCCATTCGTGGACGCAGTCGCTGCGGTATCAGCTGCGCGGAAGTTCTGTGGAGGTGCTGGAGGTGATTCCGCCTTACGTGCAGACGGAGCTGATGGGAGCGCACCAGACCGAGGATCCGAGGGCGATGCCGCTTCGGGATTTCATCGATGAGGTGATGGAGATCCTGCGTACTCAGCCGGAGGCGAAGGAGATCTGCGTGAAGCGGGTATATCCGCTGCGCTACGCCGCCGAGCAGGGGAAATATCAAGAGATGTTTGAGCGAATGAACGGCGCGATGAGCCACGCGGAATGAGCGGAGTCCGGACCTGCGGCCCAGGGGAACTCAGCCGGCGACCTGGAGCAGGCCGGGCAGGGCTTCGCCAGCCTTGCCGAGGATCACGCGGGTGAAGGCGGCGGCATTCATGGGTGGCTCGGGGCCGATGTAGTATTTGCGCACGCGCGGCCCGGCCCAGCGCACGAAGTTGGCCGCAGGATAGACCGCGCCCGAAGTGCCGACGACGAGCATCGCGGTGCAGCGGTCGATCTCGCGCTGGATGCGGTCCATTTCCAGGGGAATTTCGCCGAACCAGACGATGTGCGGGCGGATGCGGCCGCCGCAGGCGCATCGGCGGATGGCCTCCCCGGTCTCGTAGAGGGCATCGTCGGCAAAGGGTTCGCGGGTGCAGTCTCCAGGGCCCGGCACGACGGCGGAGAATTCGCAGCGGGAAACGAAGAGTTCGCCGTGCATGTGAACGAGGCGACGGGATCCGGCGCGCTCGTGGAGGTTGTCGACATTCTGCGTGCACAGGAAGAAGCGGTCGCCGATGCTTGCTTCCAGTTCGGCCAGGGCACGATGCGCGGGATTCGGTTCGGCTTTGCGGGCATCGCGGCGGCGCATGCTGTAGAAGCGCCAGACGCGCTCGGCATCTTCCTGCCAGGCTTCGGGAGTGGCGACTTCCTCGACGCGATAGCCCTCCCAGAGGCCGCCCTGGTCGCGGAAGGTTTTGAGGCCGCTCTCGGCGCTGACGCCCGCGCCGGTAAGCACGAAGACGCGATCGTCGGGGGCGATGAGGATCTTTTCTTCCGGCATGCCAAAGAGCAGGATAACTCGGGGGGGAAATCGCGCTCCGCGCGGGTGGGAGCAACTTTGCCCGTCCGTGCTGTGGCGGGCATGAGGCTGGTTTCCCGTTCGGGAGTATATAGTTTTGTGTTCGGCACATCGGGTGGGGGCCGAGGCGTTCTGCGTTCCGGGACGGATCTGTTCTACAGCATTGTGAATCGAACGTGCTTCGGGTGATGCCCGGAGGCGGAGTGGAGGGGTATGGGGAGTTTGCCGTCGTTCAGCCTGGAAGGGCAGGTAGCACTGGTTACGGGTGCGGCGCGGGGTCTGGGGCGGGCCATCGCGGTTGCGCTGGCAGAAGCAGGGGCCTCCGTGGCACTGGGGCTGCGGGATGTTTCACAGGATGCAGGGGCGCGGGCGGAAATGGAGGCGCTGGGGCGGCCTGTGCTGCCGCTGCAGATGGACATGGCGGATCTGGGGCAGATTCGCAGCGCGACGGCGCAGGCCGTGGAGCACTTCGGGCGGCTGGACATTCTGGTGAACAACACGGGGATCGCTCCGAGCAACCTGGCGCTGGATGTGGTGGAAGAGGATTTCGACCGCACGCTGCGGATCAATCTGAAGGGGACATTCTTCGCCTGCCAGGAGGCGGGCAAGGTGATGAAGCGGCAGGGAGGCGGGCGGATCATCAACATGAGTTCGCAGGCGGGATTCGTGGCGCTGCCGACGGAGAGCGTGTACTGCATGACGAAGGCCGGCATCGCGCATCTGACGAAGTGCCTGGCGGTGGAATGGGGCCCATACAATATCAACGTGAACGCGGTGGCTCCGACGTTCATTCACACGCCGGGGACAGAGCCGGTGCTTTCCGATCCGGAGTTTCACGCCGAGACGGTGCGGAAGATTGCCGCGCTGCACCGGATCGGGGAACCCTCGGAGGTAACCGGGGCGGTGGTGTTTCTTGCTTCGCCGGCAGCTTCGCTGATTACCGGGCATACAATACTGATCGATGGCGGATGGACGGCTGTATAACAGCCAACCGGGCGACTTATTAACCTACGGAAAGATGGTATAGCTGGCATGAGTATGAATACGGTTACTTATATGGGGCTGCCGGATTGTGTGAGGCTCTCGAACGGCTCGGTCGAGCTGATCGTACCTACCAGAGTAGGGCCGCGCATTCTCTACTACGGCAGGGCGGGAGGCGAAAACGTACTGGGGAGCTTTCCCGAGAGTTCCGTAAAAACGGCGCTGGGAACCTGGAAGCCTTACGGCGGGCACCGGCTGTGGGTATGGCCGGAGCTGTTTCCGGCGACCTATGCGCCGGATAACGACCCCGTGGAACACAGGGCGGATGGGGATCTGAGCATCGTGCTGCACAAACCGGCGGACGGCGCAGCCATGGAGAAGGCCATCCGGGTGACGCTGGCTCCCGCGGGCACAAAGGTCGTCGTTGAGCAGAAGATCACCAGCCACAACCTGTGGCCCATCGATGTTGCGACGTGGGCAATCTCGATCGTGCGCAGCGGAGTGGGGATTGTGCCGCGGGTGCCGTTTCGGACGCACGACGAGTATGCACCGATGACGCAGCCGCTTGTTGTCTGCGCGTTCACCGACCTCCAGGATCCGCGGTTCACGCTGGGGCAGAAATACATTCTGCTGCGCGCGGATCCGGCGCGGGGGAATTCACAGAAGATCGGGCTGCGCAACAAGGAGAACTGGTGCGCGCACCTGGCGAACAACACGCTTTTCGTGAAAAGCTTTCGACATGAGAATCGGGCCGTGTATCCCGACTATGGTGTCAACACCGAGGTCTACGTCGAGGGCGCGTTTATGGAAGTGGAACTGATGGGACCGCGGCAGACGGTCTGGCCTGGCGAGTCGCTGAGCTTCACCGAAGAGTGGCATCTGTTTGACGGGATCCAGGCGGACGGGAGCGATCTCGAACAACTGGACCGGGCGATCGCGCCGGCGGTCCAGTCGCTGGGTTATTAAGGCGAAGATGCGGGGCTGAGGCGGCGGCGCCCTGCTGCCGCCTCACTGCTTCGTGGCCAGAGGGTCCTTCGATTCCTGATAGAACTGGTTTTGCAGCTGCAGGCTGACGTTGTCGGCTTTGACGGCGCGGATGACGTTGACGATTCCGTCCGTCCAGGCTTTCATGTCGAATTCGCCGAGAGCCCTGGTGGCAAATGCGCCGTTGCCGGAATAGTGGTTGGGGAAGCGTGCGTACCACCAGATGCCGGTGTAGGTTCCGGACGGCAGGTTCTGGCGGTGGAGGTCGGCGCCGGACTCCTCATTAGCGCGGTCCATGTGTACCAGATCGGGGCGGGAGATAAGGGTGTGCGAGGTCTCGGACTCGCCGGCGTGCTGATCGTTACTGGAGTGCAGCGGAGGCCGGCCGGGCAGATCTTCGGTCTCCGGCCAGTAGATATAGACGACGTAATCGTGGTAGGTCTCCAGCTGCGCCTGGGCGAAGAAGGGCAGCAGGTGGACGTTGCCGCCGTGGCCGTTGACGATGATGATCTTTTTGCAGCCGTTGCGGGCCATCTCGTCGGTGGTTTCCTGGAGCAGGTCGAGCTGCATGTGCATGCTGTAGGAGATGGTGCCGGGCTGGTGGCGGGCTTCGGCAATCTGGCCGAAGTAGTAGGCCGGAAAGACGATGGCGTAGCTCTGTTCGGCGGCGCGTTCGGAAACCCAGCGGACATTGATGAGATCGGTGCCGATGGGCAGGTGCGGGCCATGCTTTTCGAGGATCCCGAAAGGCAGCAGGCAAACCCCCTGAGCCTGATGAATGGCGGTAATGAAATCGGGGCCGGTGAGTTCTTCCCAGTGCACCGAGAGCTTCTGGTCCGCGGCATAACAGTTGAGAGCGGCAAGAACCAGCACGATCAGCGAGATTCTTCTCATCCCATCCTCCGCCCGCCGAAGGTTGTGAACAACGGAAGGCCGATCTTCGGAGGCAGGAGAATCTTACACGTTTGGGGCGGCGGTGGCGGGTCAGAAGCCTGCAGCCGGGGATGAGCTCAGCGCCGCGCGGACGATCGGGCTTCCAGGCGTAAGCTGCCCCGGGCGGATGCGACCCGGCGGCCATCGGCGAACGGGATAACAGCGAAGGACTTTGTTTATACCGGACGCCGCACCAACCAGCCCGGTGAGCACCACTTCGAACGGGGCCGGGTAACGGCTGCAGGTTTCGGCGCGCAGACGAAGTCAGCGGAGCTACTGGTAAGCCAGCCCGCGGCCATCATCTTCACGATGACGGTGCTCGTGGACTCGTTCGATCAGTACGGGTCGTTTGGACTAACAACGAGCTTGTCGACGCCGGCGGCTTTCTACGGCTTGCCCCACCCCTACCCCAAAAATTCCCGCCACCGTCAAAACCACCCCGGGTTACCACAGCCCTCTCTGTGAGAACTCCGTCCGGCTCACCGGAAGCACATGCCGTCTCCGCGAAAGCCCTCCTCTCCGTACCAGCCGCCTGTCAGCCGCTGCCGGAGAGGGCTCGGTCATTCCATCCCCCTCTGCTCGATCGCCAGGATCTCCGCGGTGGGGAACTGCGAATGGACGGGGTTGTCAAAGACGAACAGATCCGCATGCGGGTGCTGCGTCAGCCAGGCATTCGCAGCCTGCTCTTCCTCATTCTGCTGATCGGCGCTGAGCGCCTGCCGGCAACGGACCAGATCCCGGTGCATACGCTCGTCCGCCTCGGATCCTCCCTGCCGGATGGCAATCGTAAACCACCGAAAGGCTTCTGCCAGATCCCGGCTCCTTCCGTGACCGGCGCGTGCCAGCACCCCCAGAGAGGCGGACGATTCCCAGGTTCCGGCCTGCGCCGCACGGGTCAGCATCACGATCGGCTCATCGGCTCCTTTGCGGGGAATCTCGGGATGGTTCACCAGCAGGATGCCCAGCGAGGACATCGCCGGAACAAACCCTGCCCGCGCCGATTCTCTCAGGAACCTGGCCGCTTTCCGGTAATTGTGCTCGTGATCCGGCGTATCCGAATAGAGCGCCCCCATCGCATACTCGCCCTCGGGATTGTGCCCCTTTGCCGCCAGCCGGAACCACTTCTCCGCGGTTGCCCGATTCTGCTCGACGCCGTATCCGCTGAAATACATGGCGCCCAGATAGTCTTCGGCGCGTGCATTCTTCTTCGCGGCCAGCTGGTTCAACAGGTCGAAAGCCAGACTGGTATCCCGCCTGACTCCAAGGCCTCTCAGATACAGAACCGCCAGGTTCGCCTTGGCCGGTTCCCAGCCCTGGCTGCTGGCACGCGTGAACCACTTCGCAGCCTGTGCAGCATCCTGGTCGACGCCGATTCCCCAGACGTACAGATATCCCAGCTGGTTCTGCGCCGCCGGATCGCCCTGATCCGCAGCCTTCTTGTACCAGTACGCGGCCTGAGCAGCATCTTTGGCAACGCCCCGGCCGGCCATATAATCGCCGGCCAGCCGCAGCTCTTCCTGAATGCTTTGGGGGCCCCGGTTTGGGGAAGGGTCCGGAGTACTGCGGGAGGCACCCTGTGCCGCAGGTGCCGCTGCGTAAGCGGCCAGCAGCATGGAGGCTGCCGGAAGCCCGACTGCCAGGCACCTGCGCAGAGTCAGACCAACGGATCGGAGTGAATCCCGTAAGGATGGGTATGGCATAAAAGCCCCCTCTGTGCGCCCGGCTGATTGCAGTTATTCACGGGCGCTGGGAGTCAACGCTTCGCAGGCAACGAGAGGAGAGAGATGCAAAGCGAGGCGACCGGGACGGGTGGTGTGTCCCGGTCGGACTCAGTTTTGATCCGTCAGCGAGCGAAAGCTGTGACCGCAATCACGAAAGCGTGATCTGGTGACACCAAAGTCATTTCGGATTGCGCAAGGGTGACCTCACCCAAAGGGCAGTGCCGCGCCGCCGGCATGCGGCTGAATTTGCCGGGGTCTTCCTGAGGAACGGGGTTATACTGAAGGCGGTCAACGCTGCATCGTGCGCATCCGCTATGGCCAACCGAGCCGATTCCGATTGGCCGGCCGTAGCGAGACCGGGGACTTGATCCGGTTCCGATTCGACCAGCGCCTTCGCAGTGACCCGCTGACCAGGATCCATCCATCAGGGAGGGTCTATGGTAATTCCGGAAAAACCAAATCCAGTGGCGAGCGATGTGCTGCATTCTGAGGGTCACAGCCACCTTTCTGCAGAGGAGATCGCCAAAGCCGTTGCGCGACATAAGCGCGAGCATCCCGATCGCGCGTCCCGAGAGACTCGCAAGAGGGGAAAGAAAGCTCCTGCCCCGTAAGGGTTGTCGGGGTGTGCGCCGGGTTCCGGGTTGAAGTCTCGGTCGGGAAAGGGGACCGAAGATGGACAGCGAAGCAGTTTCGTCTTTAGCGATCCGCAATGTGGCGATGGCGACGGACTTTTCCCCCTCTTCGGAACGGGCGCTGCAGCACAGCCTGGCGATTGCACGTCATTTCGGTGCGACACTGCACTTTGTGCATTTTGTGCGTCCGTCGCAGTTTGTTTACGCCCCGGAGATGATTCCGACGGTCGATGAGATAGCGAGTCGGGACTTCGAGCAGCTTCTTGCCACTCTCAGGACCGGCCACCGGCTCGACGGAATCGAATTCCGGCGCTGGGTTCTCGAGGGAGAAGTCTCGGAGGTTACGCGTAAGTTTATCGAGAGTCATGCGATTGATCTGCTGGTGCTGGGGACCCATGGGCGTGCCGGGATTCCGAGGCTGCTCCTGGGCTCCGTGGCCCAGGAGATCTTTCACTATGTGCGATGCCCGGTGCTGACGGTTGGCCCCTGTTCTCCGGGCGCAGGATTTCGCCCGCAGTTGCGTCGTGTCCTCTATTCCACCGACCTCTCCCCCGAGTCGCTGGCTGCTCTGCCGTATGTGCTGACTGCCATCCGCGACTGGCATGCCCAGGTGGATGTTGTGCATGTCTGTTCGTCTTCCGGCGGGAACTGCAAGGGGCCGATGAAGGATCTGAAGGAGACGATTGAGGCCCTGCGAGCCGGCGAGGAAGCTGCCACGATTCGGTATCACGTCCTGAGCGGGAACCCCGCGTCGTGCGTCGTGGGCTTTGCGAGAGAGAACAGCGTGGATCTGATCGTTCTCGGACTCAAACCACGGCGTGCGCTGTACAGCGGGCCGCTCTGGTCGCATGCTTACGAAATCGTGCGCAGGACTCCCTGTCCGGTGCTGAGCGTGCGTTCTCTGCCAGCGGCCCGATCTGCCGGCGCGTCGAGGTGCTCGGCTGAAAACGCCCGTTCCGATGCGGAGGCGGTCTCCAGCCTGGGATGACGGAGCTGGGGCTGCTGCGGATGGCTGCTGATTCTGGTGCGGGCTCTGGAGCGAGCCAGGCTATTCTGAACAGACCATGTGCGGGATCGTCGGCTACGTCGGCAACAGGAAAGAAGCGGTTTCCGTCATCATCGAAGGGCTGCGCCGGCTCGAATATCGCGGCTACGATTCGGCGGGAATTGCCGTTGGCGGCCATGGCGACGGTCTTCAGCTGCGGCGCGCGCCCGGCAAGCTGCGCCGGCTGGAAGAGGTGATTCGCGATCGGCCCATCCAGGGAACTTTCGGAATCGGGCATACGCGCTGGGCCACGCATGGCAGGCCGACAGAGGAGAACGCCCATCCCCACCGTGACTGCACCGGACGGCTTGTGGTGGTGCATAACGGCATCGTTGAGAACTACCTGACCCTCAAGCTCGAGCTGATCGAACGCGGACACCGATTTGCAACAGAGACCGATACAGAAATCATTGCTCACCTGATCGAACAGGAGCTGGCGTCCGCGGCGGATGGGTCTCAGCCGATTTCCCTCGAGGAGGCGGTGCGCCGCGCGGTTCGGAGGCTGACAGGTGCGTTTGCGATCAGCGTGATCTCTGCCGACGATCCCGACAAGATTGTCGCTGCGCGCAACGGGCCTCCGGTAATTGTCGGGGTGGGCGAAGGAGAGTATTTCGTCGCTTCCGACGTGCCGGGTATTCTGCACCATACCCGCGACCTCTACTTTCTGGGCGACGGAGATATGGCCATTCTGACCTGTGCGGGCGTGAAGGTGACGGATTTCGAGGGGCGGCCGATCGAGCGGCCCCTGCAGCATGTCCAGTGGGACCCGATTCAGGCGGAAAAGGGCGGCTACAAGCATTTCATGCTCAAGGAAATCTTCGAGCAGCCGCAGGCTATCCGCGACACGACTCTGGGGCGGATCTCCCTGGATACCGGCAAGGTCTTTCTCGGGGAGATGAAGATCTCCGAGGAGACGATCCGGGACGCGCGCAACATTCATATCGCAGCCTGCGGTACCAGCTGGCATGCTGCAACCGCGGGCAAGTTCATGATTGAGCGGCTGGCGCGCATGCCCGTGGAGGTGGATTATGCCAGCGAATTCCGCTATCGCGATCCGATTGTGGATACAAAGACCATCGGGCTGCTGATTACGCAGTCCGGCGAAACGGCCGATACTCTGGCTGCTCAGCGCGAGATGATCGCGAAGGGAGCGCCCACGGTCGCCGTATGCAATGTGGTGGGCTCGATGGTCACGCGTGAAGCGCACGGAACGATTTACACCCATGCCGGCCCGGAGATCGGTGTGGCTTCCACGAAGGCTTTCACATCGCAGCTGGTGGCGCTGTTTCTGTTCGCCGTCCATCTGGCGCAGGTCCGGGAGAAGCTTTCCACCGACGAGAGCCGCGCACTTCTGAATGAACTGAACTTTCTGCCCGGGAAGGTGGAGGAGATTCTGCGCACCTGTGACAGCGAGTGCGAGCCCCTGGCGCGCAGCTACGCGGGAGCCCGCGACTTTCTTTTTCTCGGGCGCGGCATTCACTACCCCATTGCCCTCGAAGGTGCGCTGAAGCTCAAGGAGATCTCGTACATCCACGCAGAAGGCTATCCGGCCGGTGAAATGAAGCACGGCCCCAATGCACTGATCGACGAGAGCCTGCCGGTGGTGGTGCTGGCCACGAAAGAAGAGGGGAATCGTGATTCCGTGCTGCGGTACGAAAAGACGCTCTCGAATATCCAGGAGGTTACGGCGCGTTCGGGCAGAGTGATCGCCGTGGCCACGCGGGGCGACGAACAGATCCGGCAGCTGGTAGACCATGTGCTGTACGTTCCCAGCGCCCCGGAACTGCTGCTGTCCGTGCTCGATGTGATTCCACTGCAGCTATTGGCTTATCACATTGCGGTGCGCCGGGGCTGCGACGTGGATCAGCCCCGGAATCTGGCAAAATCAGTGACGGTCGAGTAAGAGCCTGAGGGTCTTCTTCTTCGTTCTTCTTCTGAAATTCATCGTGCCCGGGGCTGATTCATCGTTCGCGGCAGGTACGCTTCCGGGTGAGATGGATTTGCCTGCTATTCTTCCGCGATGAAGCTCTTCCGCTTTTCCCTGCTGCTTCTGCTGGCCGGATCGTGCATCCCGCGGCTGGATGCGCGGGTCGTCCGCGTTGAGGTCACATCGCGACAGGATGTGCTCGGTGGCCGGTCGTTCGGGGCAGCGGGAAGCTACGAGCGCATCACAGGGAAGATCTATTTCTCCGTCGCGGTTGCCGACCCGCATAACCAGCGCATTGTGGACCTCGCCAACGCAGTGAATCTTCAGAACGGCGAGGTTGCCTTCTCGGCTGATTTCGCAGCCATCCGGCCAAAGGAGGAGCGGAAGGGCAATGGGTCCATGCTGCTGGAGATTCCCAACCGCGGCCACGCGAGCATCGTCAGGATCGTGGATGGCGGCGGCACAGACCTGTCAGCGAGCGCGGGCGATGGGTGGCTGCTGCGCGAGGGGTTCACAGTCGTCTCGCTGGGCTGGCAGTGGGACGCCGCAGGGGAGAATGCGCTGAAGCTCTACGCACCGATTGCGAGGGAACACGGTCAGACGATTCACGGATTATTGCGAGGCGATTTCATGCTGCCGCGGCAGCAGGAGGTCGTTCCCCTGGGGCATCTGATCGTCGGCCGCATTGGCGGAAGAGAATATCCGGTCAGTGACAGGAGCGATCCGCGCAATACGCTGACGGTGCGGGACTCGAGGAACGCGCCACGGGTGCTGATTCCGCGGGACCGCTGGCAATTTGCAACGCTGGCCGATGGGAAGCTCGTTCCCGACGATTGGCATATTCACCTGGATGGCGGCTTTCAGCCGGGCAGGATTTATGAGTACGTCTACGTGGTGCAGGATCCGGTGGTGGCGGGGCTGGGTTTTGCGGCCGTTCGGGACTTTGCTTCGTGGGCGAAGCACGATCCTCATACCCTGACGCCTGTGCAGCGTGTTTACGGCCAGGGCATCTCGCAGGATGGACGCTTTCTCCGTGACTTTCTCTACCAGGGTTTCAACGCCGACGAGGACGGACGCATAGCACTGGACGGCGTGCTGGCCCATGTGGCCGGAGCAGGGCGAGGAAGCTTCAATTACCGGTTCGCACAGCCGTCGCGCGATGCAGAGCCAACTTCCTCGGTGGATTTCCCAACAGATATCTTTCCGTTCACGGACGAGCCGGAGACGGATCCGGTCACCGGCAGGCGAGCGGGATTGCTGGACAAGGCCAGGGCCGAAGATGTCGTACCAAAGATCTTTCTTTCCTGTACGTCATTTGAGTACTGGGGAAGGGTCGCGGGGCTGATCACCGCAACGGCGGACGGTAAGCGCGACATGACGACAGGGGCGGATGTCCGCGTCTATCACTTCACCGGCCTCCAGCATTTCTCCGGACCCTTTCCCCCCGCCAGGGGGACGGGCGATCTGGATGGGCAGCAGCTGATGTCTCCATTGCCGGTCCGGTATTTCTGGCGGGCGATGATCGCCAACATGGATGCGTGGGTGCGGAGCGGAACGCTGCCGCCGCCGAGCAGCTATCCGCGTCTGTCAGACGGGACGCTGGTGCCGCTGGCGAAGTGGGCCTTCCCGGCAATTCCCGGGGTGAATCGTCCGACCGAGGCCAACGCGGCATGGCATCTCGACTTCGGACCGCACTGGCAGGAAACAGGGATCCTGACCCTGCAACCGCCGAAGGTGGGCGCGCCGTTCCCGGTGCTGGTTCCTCAGGTCGATGCCGACGGCAATGAACGCGATGGTGTGCGCTTGCCAGAAATCACCGTCCCGCTTGCCACCTATACGGGATGGAATCTGCGCGATCCATCCATTGGCGCGCCCAGCCAGCGTGTGCCGTTCCTGGGGTCGTATATCCCCTTCGCAAAAACGAAGGCCGCGCGGGAACGGCGTGGTGACCCCCGGCCCTCCATCGCGGAACGATATAAAGACGAAGCGGAGTATCTCGGCCGCTATGCCCTGGCGTTGGATGAGCTTGTCGCCGAGCGGTGGATTCTGCCGGAGGATAAGCCGGCGCTGATGGGGCGGGCCAGACAGGAATGGGCGCTGGCGACTCAGTGACAGCCGCGCTCCTTCCGGAAGTTCCCGGAGGAAGGCCGTTCAGACGTGAATCTCGCCTGCCGGAGCCGCGTTGATCGAGAGCAAGGCAGGTTTCTTTCTCCTGGCCGCCGGGGCTTCTATGCTTGAGGCATGCGAATCATTTCTCCTGACCATATCGGCGGTCCCGAGGTTCTGGATATCGCGGATGCCGAGAAGCCGCAGCTTCGGCCCGGTGAGGTGCTGATCCGGGTTGCCGCGGCGGGGCTGAATCGGGCCGACATTATGCAGCGCGAAGGCCGTTATCCGCCGCCCGCCGGGGCTTCGACGGTATTCGGACTGGAAGTTGCCGGCGAGATCGTCGAACGCGGTGCCGACGCCGACCCGCGCTGGCGAGTGGGCGACGCGGTCTGTGCTCTGGTTCCGGGCGGCGGGTATGCCGAGTACTGTGTTGCTCATGGTGGATGCTGCCTGCCCGTCCCGGCCGGAGTCTCGGTGCAAGAGGCGGCGGCGCTGCCGGAAGCAGCCTTCACGGTCTGGGCCAATCTCTTCGATCCGCAGCGATTGTTCCCCGGGGAGCGGTTCCTGATGCAGGGAGGGACCAGCGGAATCGGAACCATGGCGATTCAGGCCGCTCGCGCATTCGGAGCCCACGTCGTGGCGACGGCGGGCACAGCCGAGAAGCGCGGCTTCCTGCGGGAGCTTGGCTGCGAAGAGGCCTGGAACTACCACGAAGAAGACTGGGCCGCCGCCGCAAGAAGGTGGTCGCCCGGGGGAGTCGACGTGATTCTGGATATGGTCGCAGGAGATTATTTCGCAAGACATCTTGAGCTGTTGGCCCCGGACGGGCGCCTGATCCATATCGCGACCGCGCATGGCGCGGAGGTGACGCTGGACATCCGCAAACTGATGGCGAAGCGTCTTACCATCACGGGCTCCACGCTTCGCTCGCGGCCGGTGGAAGAGAAGACGCGGCTTCGGGATGGTCTGGAGCGGCACCTGTGGCCGCTGATCGCTACGGGAAGAATCAGGCCGATCGTCGACAGCGTGTATCCAATGAGTGAGGCCGCCGAGGCTCATCGCCGGATGGAGTCGAGCCGTCACATCGGGAAAATCGTGCTGCGCATGGAAGCCTGAGGGCCACTCAGCGGGCCTGGACCTCGACGGGCTGCGGCAGGTCAACGGCAGGGTGTGACAGGACCTGTACATTCAGTCCGTGGGCCAGCCAGGGTGCAAGAACGTCGCGACTGGCCCAGTCCAGCCCCCAGCCGCCATCAATCGCAACCAGGGTATAGTTTCCAGGAAAGACGCGAGAGAGCTGAAAGCTGCCGTCGGAATTGCTCTGATCGACGCGGTACAGATCCTGGCTGCTCTTCGGATCCGTGGGAACCAGCAATACCAGCGCACCGCCAAAGCCCGTTCCGTTGCGCCGGACATAGCCGCTCACCGTCGCCGAGCCGCTGACAAGCGTCGCCGCCAGCAGGACGGGATCATTCCCAATGGTGAGTCTGCTTCCGTTTGCCTCGGCGCCGGATGCGGCCATCTGCCAGACCGCGAGCGGGGGTTCCGACGCCTCCACCCGCACATCCCAAACGCCGGGCGGGACAGCGGGCAGGGAGAAGGTTCCGTCGGCGGCCACGGAGCTGAGCCTGCCGAGGTTCCGTCCGGCGCTGACAGAAACCAGGGTGAGAGTCGTATGCTCCGGCAGCGGCGATCCGTTGGCCATCTCCACCTTACCTGTCAGATCGACGCCAGCAGGGGAGGTGGAAGGATCCTCCAGGGTCTGATTGCCGGTGACATCGATACTGACGTCGGCCTGGTCGCTGCCGGAGCCGATCTGACGGAGCACATATTTGCCCGGGGCGACGCCGCCGAGATCCGCGACCATCGAACCGCTGCTGCCGACGGTAGAGAGACCGCCGAGGGGAACGAATTCCTGGGTGCCAAATACCTCCCGTGACAGCTGGGGTATGGTGAAGCCTCTGCCGGGGTTGTCCGGAACAGGAAGGCGAACGCGAACATGAACAGCGGGAACAGCATGCAGCGAGATGTTGATCTGCTGATGATCCCCCGCGCTGAGCGGAATCGGGGTGGCGGAATCGGAATCGGTGGCATTGGCATAGAAAGTCAGGGGGTATGCCACATCGAGGGGCGACTGCGCCCCGGGGGAGGAAGCACCACCAGGGCCGCCTGGCGGGAGCTGCGGATGGACCGCGTACCACGGGCTTGCCGACACCGCCACGTAATAGGTCGCAGGCTTGAGGCGGGCAAATTCATAGGCTCCGGTATCGTCGGTTACGGCCATGGTGCTGCGGACGACCTTGTGTTGGCCGGTGTGCCGGTCATCCCGGTAGAGGGTGACCTGGGCGCCACCCACGGGCTCACCGGAATCGTCGGTGATGGTGCCGCCGATGACAGCTTCGGGCAGAAGGTGCAGCTGCAATTCCTGCGTGTCGAGTCCGGGGCCGGTGACGACGCCGGTGAAATAGCCGCCGGCATGCTCCTGATAGGCGGAGGCGATGTATCCGCGCCGGGAGGCATCGAGGCGGTACTTGCCGGCCGGCAGGTTGCTGAAGCGGAATGCGCCGGACTCGCCGGTGGTCGTCTGGGCGATCTGGGTGTCCTCGGCGTCGGCGCGGGAAAGCGTGACACTGGCGCGGTCCAGCGGAGCACCGCCTGCACTGAGCACGACGCCGGAGATGGTCCATGCGCTGCTGCCTGCTTTCAGGATGACAGGACGGGGTACGGGCGCCTGGGCTCCTGCCTGCGGCCAACAGGGGGCGAGCAACACAGCAATCGCGAGCAGGCGCGTCACTGTACCGCCTCCATGTGAATCACATCGAGCTGCACGCTCGCCGTTCCCCCAGGGTCGACGGTAGTGGTTTGACCCTTACCATCCCAGACCGCCATCGCATCCGGCGAATGAATATCGATCTGCTGGGGCGAATCGCAGGCCACCACATGCCAGGAGCCGGGCGCCAGGCCGGAGAACGTGAACTGGCCAGTATCGCCCACAACGGTGCTCGGTGCCTGTTCCGAGGTAGCGAAGAGGGGAATGGCGTATACCCAGACCTGGCGCTGCTCCCCGACACTCAAGGCGGTTCCGGGCAGGCCTCGCAGGTGGAGCTGCCCGGCAATCGTTCCGGAGTCATCGCGCAGTGTGACCTCGATCGGCCCAGGCGAGCCGCCCGGAGCTACGGTGAGGGGATTGCTGGCCAGGTCCAGGCCTGCCGAGGTGATGGAACTCACATAGGCGGGCGAATAGGCATCCGCGACGACCCAGTATCTGCCTGGCTCGTTCACGTCGATCTCCCACGAAGGACCTCCGGCACGGGACTGTGCCATGCCGAACCCTCCCATGCCGAACATATCTGCAGAGACGAGGAAGAGGTTCAGGCCCGGACCGGCATCAGGGGCGCCCTGCCCGCCGCCGGCCGGGCTGCTGAATTCGCGGTGAACCATGACAGGGATTTGCGAAACCGGAACCAAATCGATGACGAGGCTGGCCGGACCCCCGGAAACCTGGAACTGCCTGCGTCCCCAGAACTGAGTGCGCGCGTAAGCGTGCATATCCAGGTTCCATGTGCCGCTGGGCACGTGCGTGTGCACCATCTGAGCGCGGTTATCGAATTGCGCAGGCAGAAATGCCGGTCGGCCGCCCCTGTCGAGAATCTGGACGCTGGCAGACAGCCCGGGATCGGAGTTACGCACCAGTGCCGTGACCGGGAAGAACTGCTGCCTGGTGAGGGTGATATCTGCCTCGGCCTGCTGGCCGGGCGCAAGGGTCAGCACCCCTGCTGAATCGGGATCCGTCACTCCGGGATAATAGAGGCCCGGATAACCCCAGACTGCCCCAGAGATCGGGCTCGACATCCCCGGCTGGTCCAGCGTCGGCTGCGTCGCGACCATGTAGCTGCCCGGAGGCAAACCGGAAAACCGAAACGCGCCCTGGCTGTTGGTTTGGGTCGTCCCCCCCAGAGCCCAGTGCCGGTGACCGCTCTCCATCTGTTCTCGGAAGATCGACACCTGAATGCCGTCGGCGGGATCGGCGGTGGAAAGGGTCACGGTTCCGGCAATCGCGGCCTCCGGCGTGATCCGGAAGGTGAGGTTGGGCATATCCGCGCCCACCAGAACGCGGCGAGCCGGCCCGGGCCGTGCGGGGAAGGCGCCGCGCGCCTGGAATCCCCTGGAACTGGTGCCAAGACCGATGAAGCCGGGCCGGCGCACTGTCACCAGGTAGGTCCCGGCAGGGAGATGATCGAAGGAAAACTGGCCATCCCCACCCGTGAGCATGGCATAGCGACCGTTGAGGTCGACCATCGCACGCGCAACCGCCTGCCCAGTGGCGGAGCTGACGACGGTTCCACGAACGGAGTAACCCGAGGCGCTGGCCATGGGGTGGTCCTGAGCCCCTCCACGAGCCGCGACAAGCAAAGCGACCACAATCAGCGGCGGCAAGCCCCTGACCGGCAGGGATGACAAAAAGCGACGCACGGTTCTCTCTGTATTGTCCCGTGCAGGGAAAAAAAAGCAACTCGGGGCGGATGGGCCGATCGCGCAAGACGCTGCAAGTCTCTTCTCTCCATGTTCTTAGCGGCAGGGCAACGCAACGGACTTCCGGTTGCTGATGAACTGGCCATCCGTGGATCACCTCCTGAATGTCCGGTTCTGTTCGCAGGACGGCGCGGCCGCGTGCTGGCGTTGCCAAATTCTCCGGAATGTAACACGTCCCGTGTACATTCCTGCCTGGCGGTGCATCCTTAGCTGACGAGAAGCACCGCTTCATCCGGGAGGGGAGGATTTCATGTCGAAGAGAGGATGGGCCGCGCTGGTTGCGGTCACATTGATGGGCAGCCTGAGCGCGTGCAAGTCGGCGTCCGGGCCGAGCACCGTGGCAATTTCGGGAGCGGGCAGCACCTTTGTGTACCCCGTAATGACCCGCTGGATTCAGGGCTACTCGCAGGCCCATCCGAACGTGCAGATCAACTATCAGTCGATCGGTTCGGGAGGCGGCATCCAGCAGGTGAAGGCGAAGACTGTGGATTTTGGCGCTTCCGATGCCGCGCTCAACGATCAGCAACTGGCTGGGATGCAGCCGGTTGTACAGATTCCCGAGAGCGCAGGGCCGGTGTGCATCACCTACAATCTGCCTGGCCTGACGCAGCCGCTGCGGCTCTCGCCCGAAGCGCTGGCCGGCATCTTCCTGGGCAAGATCAAGAGCTGGAGAGATCCCCTGCTGGCGAAGGACAACCCGGGCATCAAGCTGCCGAAGGTGGATGTCGTTGTTTCCCACCGCTCCGACGGCAGTGGTACGACCGCCATCTTTACCACCTACCTCTCAACCGTTAGTCCGGAATGGAAGAGCAAGGTGGGCGCGGGGACGGCTGTGAGCTGGCCGACAGGAATCGGCGGCAAGGGCAGCGAAGGCGTGACGGGGAATATCCGCAACGCGCCGGGAGCCATCGGCTACGTGGAGCTGACCTATGCGCAGCAGAACCACCTGCCTACGGCTGCGATCAAAAACGCAGCAGGGCAGTACGTGCAGCCCACCGCCCAGGGGACCACGGATGCCATCGCCGCTTTCAGCGCGCAGCTGGCCCAGGATCCGCGTACGCCGATCGTGAATCCGCCGGCGACTGCGGGCACCGCTTATCCGATCTCCGGACTGACCTTCCTGATCATTCCCAGGGACGGCCCGGATAAGGCCAAACGTACCGCACTGAAGCAGTTCATCGAGTACATCATCACCGATGGGCAGACGGTCGCCGGAACGTTGAACTATGCTCCGCTGCCCGACGGCGTGAAGCAGTACGACCAGCAGCAGTTGCAGCAGCTGACCGCCGGCGGACAGCCCATCAGCTAACTGCAGAACAAATGAGGGGCGCGAATCATCGCGCCCCTTTTGCATGTGCGCCCGGCATGGGCGCACTCTGACGGGTGCAAGTCCCGAAGGATGGAGTGGTGTGCAGGAGCGAGTGGCAGCGCAGGTTCCTGGGCTGCAGCTTCTGGGTGGCGCCCGGCGGCAAGATCCAACGCCGGGTAGCCAGCAAGCCGATGGCCGCGTTCAGGCAGCGGGTGCGGAAACTCACCCGTCGCGCGGGCGGGCGCAGTCTCGAAGCAGCGACACTGTTTATCGGGAACTGCTGGCTCTGGGAGCTTGCTCTGATGTTGCTGCGCAAGTGGCGGCCAACACCCGCCGCTGGTGGCGCAGCAGCGGGATGCTCCTGAACGCGGTTCTGAATCCGGCATGGGCGGACAGGCTGGGTGTACCCCGTCTCGGTTGACCTCAACTTCCTGAACCGCCCGCTGCGGACCCGCATGCCGGGTGGTGTGGCAGGGGAGAGCGGCCATCCGCTCCCCCTCTGCCGATCGTGGTTGCGCGGCCTTGTCAGCAGAATGTAACTTCCAGACCAAGAGGAATATGGAACCCGTCACGCACTTTCTCACCGGGGCCTGCCTTGGACGCTCTGGCTTCAACCGGAAGACCGCTTATGCCACCCTGGCCATGACCCTCGCCGCGGAAGCTCCGGATCTCGATATGCTGTGGGGCTTTCGCGGGCCTGTCTCTGTCTTTCAGCACCATCGCGGCATCACCCATACGATCTGGGCCGCCCCAGTTGTCGGCCTGGTCACCACCGGTTTCGTCTGGCTGGTGCACCGGCTGCGCAAAAAAGATCCTGCCATTCCTCCCCGATGGGGGCTCATCTGGCTTTTTGCCATGATCGCCCAGCTCAGCCACCTCCTCCTCGACTACACCAACAACTACGGACTCCGCCCGTTCTTTCCCTTTGATCCGCACTGGTATGCCTGGAGCATCGTCTTCATCTTCGATCCCTGGATGTTTCTGGTTCTCCTCAGCGCCCTGGTGATCCCCTGGATTCTCGGGCTCGCCGAAGGCGAAATCGGCGCCCGCAAAAAGCCCTTCCGCGGCCGTGGCTGGGCCATTGCCGCCCTCACCTTCGTTCTCCTCTGGTGGGGCCTCCGGAATGCCGAGCATCTGCACGCCATGGAGTTGGTCAGAACCGGCAGCTACACCCGCGAGCCTCTGCTGCGCGTCGCCGCCGAGCCTCACATGCTGGATCCCTTCCGCTGGCACGCCCTCATGGAAACTCGCGACTACTACCAGACGGCAGCCGTTCAAACCCTCAGCGACGAGGTCGACACGGGGGCGAACGACATCATCTACAAGCCTCGTGTTACCCCGGCCGTGGCCGCCGCCAGGCAGTCGTATCTGGGACGGGTGTATCTGGACTGGTCGCAGTGGCCTCTGACCACCGACGATGGGCCTGTGCCGGCGCCCGGTTCGAATCTTCTGCCTCTGCCTGCCTGGCATACCGTCGAGTTCCAGGATCTCCGCTTCGGCTATACTCCTCTGGCCGCAGAGGCTGCGGATCCGCCGCACGGCTCCCCCCTCAGCGGCTGGGTCTACGTCGGGCCTGCGCGCGCCATGGAAGGCATGTTTATGGGCGGACGGGAGCAGCACTGATTTGCTGCCGTCAAACCTGGGCTCTCATGCTGCTGCAACGGTCGCTTGACCGTCGGGCATTGCATCCGCAGAATGGAAAAAGACTGATTTCGGTTTGCCGAGGGAATGATGGGCGCATATCTGCTGGTGGTTGTTGCTGTCCTGAGTCGGATCGTGCCGCATCCGTGGCTGAATTTCACTGCTGTTGGTGCAGGCCTGCTCTTTTTCGGAGCGCGCCGTCCCCTGCGCGAAATGATTCTTCCGGTCGCGGCGCTGATGGCGACCGACTATTACCTCACCGTTTTCTCCTACGGTTACCCATTCCACACCGGCGCCTATCTCGTGACCTGGGCATGGTATGCCGCGATCGTCGTGCTGGGATGGATGCTGCTGCGAAAGCAGGTGACGGTGGCGCGACTGATCGCGGCGCCGGTTCTGTCGGCCACGTCGTTCTTCATTGTGACGGACTTCGCGGTATGGGCGGGCGGGACGTTGTATCCCCACACGATGGCGGGGCTGGACGCATGCTATGCCGCGGCGATTCCCTTTTACCGCAATGATCTGCTGTCGACCCTTCTTGTTACGGGGATTGCCTTCGGGCTGCCGCTCGCAGCGCGTCGCATGGCCGAACACCGGACACACGGGAAGCTGGCAGCATAATCTTCGCGGCACGCCAAGACAGGAGCGGCCACCCTGGGGTGGCCGCTCCTGTTTGCGCCGGATCTATTTCTGCGCCGCGAGCTGCCGCAGCACGTACTGCAGGATGCCGCCGTGCTCGAAATAGAGAATTTCCTGCGGAGTATCGATGCGGATCCGAGCTTCGAAGGTCTTCGCTTTGCCGGCAGCGTCGGTTGCCCGAACCGCCAGTGTCCGGCCGTTGGCAAATCTCGTATCCAGCCGCTCCTGGAGGCCGATGAAGTCATAGGTTTCCTCGCCGGTCAGCCCCAGCGATTCGGCATTCTTTCCTGCCTCGAACTGCAGGGGCAGAATCCCCATGCCCACCAGGTTCGAACGGTGGATGCGCTCGAAGCTCTCTGCAATGACGGCTCGGACGCCGAGCAGCCGCGGGCCTTTCGCCGCCCAGTCGCGCGATGAGCCTGAGCCGTATTCTTTCCCTGCAAGGATGATGAGCGGTACATTTCGCCCGGCATATTGCACCGAGGCGTCGTAGATGCTCATCTGCTCGCCTTCCGGCAGCAGGCGGGTGACGCCGCCCTCCGTGCCCGGCGCAAGCTTGTTCCGCAGGCGCACGTTGGCGAAGGTGCCGCGCACCATCACCTCATGATTGCCGCGGCGCGATCCGTAGGAATTGAAGTCGGCCGCTTTTACGCCGTGCTCTGTGAGGTATTTGCCCGCGGGCGAGTTCAGCTTGATCGAGCCGGCTGGTGAAATGTGATCCGTCGTCACGCTGTCGCCCAGGACCGCCAGCACCCGCGCGCTCCGGATCTCCTCCACCGGCGCAGGCCGCGCCGGCATGCCGTCAAAATACGGGGCCTTGCGAATGTACGTCGAATCGCGCTCCCACTGGTAGACATTGCCGGTGGGGAAGCTCAGCTTCTGCCAATTGGCATCGCCTTCTGTCACCGTCGCATATTCCTTGCGGAAGCTGTCTGACGTGATTGCCGAAGCCATCACCTCCGACACCTCTTTTTGCGAAGGCCAGATGTCGCGCAGGTAGACGGCCTTCCCGGCACGATCCTTGCCGATCGGCTCGTTTTCAAAGTCGTGGTCGATCCGCCCGGCCAGCGCATAGGCTACAACGAGCGGAGGCGACATCAGATAATTCGCCCGCACATCGGAGTTGATGCGGCCTTCGAAATTGCGATTTCCGCTGAGCACCGAGACGGCTACCAGCCCATGCTCCTCGATGGTCCTGGAAATGTCCGAGGGCAGCGGTCCGGAGTTCCCAATGCAGGTGGTGCAGCCGTACCCCACCACATTGAAGCGCAGCTTGTCGAGCCACGGCAGCAGCCCCGACTTCTCGTAGTAATCCGTCACCACGCGCGACCCCGGAGCCAGCGAGGTCTTCACCCACGGCGGAACCGTCAATCCTTTCTCGACGGCCTTTTTCGCGAGCAATCCAGCTGCGACCATAACCGAAGGGTTCGAGGTATTCGTGCAGCTCGTGATGGCGGCAATCACAATTGAGCCGTGATCGAGGTACGGCTCCACATCAACGCCGAAGCGCTCTTTCACGGTGTGGGCGATGTGGCCGTTGCCGGAGGGTTCAGCGACAGCCTGGGTCGACTGCACATTGCCGTTCGAAGACCTATGACCGCCTTCGCCTTCCCAGCGCTGCGCCTGCCGCTCGCCGAGCTTGCCGGCATTCGGGCCCAGCAGGGACGGGAGCTGCTTCCTGAAGCTCGCGCCTGCCTCGCGCAGCAGCACGCGGTCCTGCGGCCTTTTCGGTCCCGCAATGCTGGGCTCGACCTGCGCCAGATCGAGCGCGATGGTCTGCGAATACTCAGCCTCGGTGGATTCGGCTGTATGGAAGAGCCCCTGCTCGCGGAAATATGCCTCGACCAGGGCGATCTGTTCTTCGCTGCGCCCGGTGAGCCGCAGATAACGAAGCGTCTCGGCATCCACAGGGAAGATCCCGCAGGTTGCGCCGTATTCCGGAGCCATGTTGCCGATCGTTGCGCGATCCGCCAGCGGCAATTCGGCAACACCCGGGCCGTAGAACTCCACAAACTTGCCCACGACGCCCAGCTTGCGCAGCATTTCCGTCACGGTCAGAACCAGATCCGTCGCTGTCGCGCCCTCGCGCAGCCTGCCGGTCAGCCTGAATCCGACCACCTGCGGCACCAGCATCGACACGGGCTGACCCAGCATCGCCGCCTCGGCCTCGATGCCGCCCACGCCCCAGCCCAGGACGCCCAGGCCGTTGATCATGGTGGTGTGCGAATCGGTGCCCACCAGGGTGTCAAAGTACGCCCGCAGCTTCGGGCCGGAAGTCGTGAACACTACGCGTGCGAGATGTTCGAGGTTGACCTGGTGGCAAATGCCCATCCCTGGCGGCACAGCAGAGAAGTTGCGGAAGGCTGTCTGTCCCCATTTGAGAAACGCGTAGCGCTCCCGGTTCCGCTGGAACTCGAGCGCCGCGTTCACGCTGTACGCATTGCTCGTTCCGAATTCATCCACCTGCACCGAGTGATCGATCACCAGTTCCGCCGGCTGGAGCGGATTGATCTTCTGCGGATCTCCGCCGAGCTGCTTCATGGCATCGCGCATGGCCGCCAGATCGACAATCGCCGGAACGCCGGTGAAGTCCTGCATCAGCACGCGCGCCGGCATCCACGAAATTTCCCGCGAAGGCTCGGCTCTGGGATCCCATTTTGCGAGGAACTCAATGTCCTCGGCGGTGACGCTCTTGCCGTCTTCATAGCGCAGCAGGTTTTCCAGCAGGATGCGCAGGCTGTAGGGAAGCCGGCTCAGAGGCAGACCACCCTTCTCCAGCGCGCTCAGCCGGAAAATCTCATAACTCATGCCGCCGGCTTTCAGCTCGGACTGGCTGCCGAAGGTATTCATGGCAAATCCTTTCGTAGGTAAGGGGCGCAAGGACTCGCTCCCACCAGGCAGGCGGAGCGGGAATCGGGCGGACGGTCAGGCGGAAGGACGTCGTCCACGGTCGGGACGGCCACGCCGGAAGCGCCGGAGAAGAGGCGGAAACAGAAGGACCAGGTGCATCGTCACCGCTTCGTATTGTAGAGCCATTTCCGATTCAGAGGCATCGGGCTCCCGACGTCCCTCATGAATTATTCTTAACATCCTGGCGTTAACTACGGTTTACAGGTGCGGACCCGCCGGATACACTCAGGACAAGCCGCCGCCGGATTTCACCAGGCGGGAAAAGCCGTACAGAGGCGAACGAGAACGAAAGCCCCGGGGTTCCAATTTGAACGCGAGTGTGCAACCCGGACAGGAAAGGAGCGTCGCGACGCCGGGCGATGTCCTCGTCACGCATGAGGACCTCGACCGCGCCTTCGATCGTGCCCGGGTTTCGGCTGCCCGCCATCGCCGCGGCTTCAGCTCGCGCGTCTGGCTTCTCTGGCTGCTGATCGGTCCAGGCATTCTCGTCATGCTGGGCGAGAACGACGGCCCCAGCATGCTCTCCTACGCCGCCACCGGAGCGAAATTCGGCGTGGGTTTCTTCGTCCCATTCGTCATCCTCACCTTTGCCATGGCTCTGGTTGTGCAGGAGATGACCGTCCGCCTTGGCGCCGCCACCCATCGCGGCCATGCCGAGCTGATCTTCGAGCGCTTCGGCCCGTTCTGGGGATGGTTCTCGATGATCGACCTCACCATCGGCAACTTCCTGACGCTGATCACCGAGTTCATCGCCATCCGCGCCGGCCTGGGTTTCTTCGGCATTCCGCCCTGGGCGGCGGTCCTCATCGCGCTGGCCATCCTCTACTTCGCCCTGCTCAGCCACCGCTACTGGACCTGGGAGCGTGTCACCCTCGCCGCTGCTGCTTTCAACCTCATCTTTATTCCCGTGGCGCTCATGGCCCACCCCAGCTGGAGCGCCGTCGGCCATGCCCTTGTCACCTGGAAGCCGCTGCCGCCTCTCAGCAAGGACACGGTCCTCATTATCCTGTCCGACATCGGAGCCACCGTTACCCCGTGGATGCTCTTCTTCCAGCAGAGCGCTACTGTGGACAAGGGGCTCACCACCCGAGACATTCATTTTGGCCGCATCGATACGCTGCTCGGCGCGGCTCTTGCAGCCGCGGCGGCGCTCGGTGCGATCCTCGCGACGGCTCCGCTCTTCGCCCACCAGATGAGCACCGCAAACTACGAGGCCGCTCAGTTCGCTCAGGCTCTCGAGCCGATCATCGGCCGCTTCGGCGCGGCCCTCTTCGCCCTCGGCATGGTGGAGGCCGGCATCGTCGCCTCCATCACTATCTCCACCTCGTCGGCCTATGCCTTCGGCGAAGTCGCCCGCCGGCCGCACAGCCTCAACCTCCCCATTGGGGAAGGGAAGTCCTTCTATTCCGTCCTTTTTCTCTGCGCTGCCGCTGCCGCCGGCATCGTGCTCATCCCGGGACTGCCTCTGGTCTTCGTTGTCCTCGTCGTCAATGTTGTTGCCGTGCTCGCCATGCCCCCGGCGCTCTTCTTCCTCTATCTGCTCGTGAATGACAAGGAAATCATGGGCGAAGTCCCCAGCCCGCGCTGGGCCAACGCGCTGGCCGCGGCCGTTGTCGTTTTGCTCACCGCCGCCGGCGTTCTCTATGGAGTCAGTGTCGTAGCGCCGGGCGCCTTTGCCTGGCTGGGGGCGCGATGACCGATCTGAAACTGCCCCACGAGCACCACCGGCACGAGCACGTTGCCGGTCCTGCCGAAGCATCCTGGATCCTCTCCACGCTCGAGCGCGATCAGCTCGTGGTGGAGAAAAACGCCCCCGTTCCGCGCCGCCGCCTGCGCGGAGCCGAGTTGCTTCTTCTGTGGGCTCTCCGCATCTATCTCCTCTTCATGCTGGCCGTCGTATTCTGGCAAGCCTGGACGGCCACCCACTGAGTTGGCGCTTCCTCGCCGCCTGCGATAGGCTCTGGACTGGAGCAAACAGCCAAAAGCATGAAAGTCCTGGTCATCGGTGGCGGCGGCCGCGAGCACGCCCTTTGTGCGGCCATCCGCCGCTCTTCCCGCGTCAGGGATCTTGTCTGCGCCCCCGGCAACGGCGGCATCGCCTCCGCGGCCCGCTGCGTTCCCGCCAGCCAGAAGGATCTCGGCGATCTGCTGCGCGTCGTCAACGAGGAGCAACCCGACCTCACCGTCGTGGGCCCCGAAGTTCCCCTTGCCCTGGGTCTGGTCGACGAGATGAAGCGCCGCGGCCTGCCCGTTTTCGGCCCCACCCGCGAAGCCGCCATGCTCGAAACCAGCAAGGCGTGGGCCCGGCGCTTCATGCAGCGTCACCACATTCCCGCGCCCAACTACGCTGTCTGCAGTTCGCGCCAGGAGGCACTCAGCGCCCTCGACCTCTTCCACTGCCCGGTCGTCGTCAAAGCCGACGGCCTTGCCGCTGGCAAGGGTGTCGTCATCTGCGAGCGCAGGCAGGATGCCGAGCAGGCCATCGCCGGCCTCTTCAGCGGGCAGCTCCTCGGCTTTGCTGAAACCAGCGTCATCGTCGAGGAGCACCTTGCTGGCGAGGAGCTCTCCTTTCTGGTTCTCAGCGACGGCAAGCACGCCACGCCGCTGGTTCCCGCCCAGGACCACAAGCGCCTCGGCGAAGGCGATACTGGCCCCAACACCGGGGGCATGGGCGTCTACTCCACCGACTCCATGCTCGACCCCAAAATGCGCGACTGGATCCTCCATCACATTGCGCAGCCCGCCATCGATGGCATGGCCGCCGAGGAGACTCCGTTCGTCGGCGTGCTCTACTGCGGCCTCATGATGACCGCCAGGGGCCCCATGGTCCTTGAGTTCAATGCCCGCTTCGGCGACCCGGAAACCCAGGCCATCCTCGTCCGCCTCGACAGCGACCTGCTCGAAGCCCTTGAAGCGTGCGTGGAAGGCCGCCTCAGCGACACCGAATTCCGCTGGAAACCCGGTGCCTCGGCCTGCGTCGTCGCCGCCTCCGAGGGTTACCCCGGCAACTACACCGCGGGCCGCCTCATCACCGGCCTCGAAGCCGCCGCCGAAGTTCCCAACGTGCAGATCTTCCATGCCGGCACTACGCTCGACGACGGCCAGTACCGCACCAGCGGAGGCCGCGTGCTCGGCGTCACCGCCACCGGCCCCGACCTCAGAGCCGCCCTGGCCTCCGCCTACGAGGCCATCGGGCGCATTCACTTTGAAGGCATGATCTACCGCCGGGACATTGGCCACCGCGCCCTCAGGCGCTGATTGAGGCTTAGTCCGGTGCCGGCTCGCCTGAGCCGCCAATTCCGAGAAACATGACAACGGCCCGATTCAGCCGCACCATATCCTTGTCCCACAGCCGGCCGATTCGTACCCGAAGCTTCGTCCTGGGAACGGTCGTCGGCGGTGAACCGCTGATCGCAGGTAATCTTCGGGTCTTTTGCTTCCGCGCCCGCAACTAATTAGACTCCGAATCAAATGCCCCGCACCCGCGACGACGCCGAGCGCCTGGTCAGCGCCGCCAGAGCCGAAGACGAGAACTCGTTTGAACTGAAGCTCCGGCCCCGCCGCCTGCGCGAGTTCATCGGCCAGCAGAAGGTCAAAAACCAGCTCGAAATCGCCCTCGAAGCCGCTCGCTCCCGCCAGGAAGCTCTCGACCACGTCCTTCTCTTCGGGCCCCCGGGTCTCGGCAAGACCACCCTCGCCACCATCATCGCAAACGAGCTCGATGTCGGCTACCAGCAAACCTCGGGCCCCGCCCTGCAAATCCAGGGCGACCTCACCGCCATCCTCACCAACCTGCGCGAGCGCCAGGTCCTCTTCCTCGACGAGATTCACCGCCTCCAGCCCGTCCTCGAAGAGAAGCTCTACACCGCGCTCGAGGACTACAAGCTCGACATCATCATCGGCCAGGGCCCGGCCGCGCGCACGCATGTGATGGACATCAAGCCCTTCACCTTCGTCGCCGCCACCACCCGCCCCGGCCTTCTCAGCTCCCCTCTGCGATCGCGCTTCGGCATCCTGCTGCGCCTCGAGTTCTACACCGATGACGACCTTCGCGTCATCGTCACGCGCTCCGCCGAGGTCCTCGGCATCGCCATCGACCAGGACGGAGCGGCCGAAATCGCCATGCGCTCCCGCGGCACGCCGCGCATCGCCAACCGCCTGCTGAGGAGAGTCCGCGACTACGCCCAGGTCCGTGGCCCCGGCCACATCGATCGCGAAACCGCCTGCCAGGCCCTCCACATGCTCGAAGTCGACGCTCACGGCTTCGATGAGCTGGACCGCCGGCTGTTACTCACCATCATTGAAAAGTACGACGGAGGCCCCGTCGGCTTAGGCACCTTAGCCGCGACTTTAGCCGAAGAAGAAGACGCGCTCGAAGAAGTCTACGAGCCCTTCCTCATCCAGATCGGCTTCCTCGACCGCACCCCCCGCGGTCGCTGCGCCACCCGCCTCGCCTACGAACACTTCGGGCTGCCGATGCCGCGACGGCAGGGAGGGTTGTTCTGATTAAGGTCCGCCAGTTGTCCCGGTTATCGTCGCTCCCGAAGGTCGGTCGCTCTGATTCATTGCACCAGGTTGCAGGTCTTCCTCATTCCGGGCATGTTGTCTGGTGTCAACGGTAATTTGCGGATCGGCGCATGAGAAAAGCCCTGCTGGCGGGAGGGCTCGCAGGGCTCTTCTCTCTGACGTATCGTCACTTCCAGAATCAGGTCGGCGAAATTCGGAAGGCAAGCACAAACTTCGAGCGCACATTACCGAAGTAAGGCATGCCGGGAGCCCAGCCATCCCGAACCCGATCATCGTGATGCCGCGAACAGGAGCCCTCAACCCAGGCCCATGGTTCATGGCCTCCGGGGCATCAGCCACAGCAGCCCGGTCCGCAGCCGGACCTCGCTGCCGGTTTGACCGCATAAACCTTCACGCTGGCTGCGGCCGCATTGACATCGTAGTGACGCAGCAGCGTCCTGAGATCCTCATGGAATGGCTGCTCTGGCGGAGTGCCGCAGCAGCTCTGCGCCGCGGGGGCCGCCGCCGATCCCTGCATGCCAGCGGAGCAGCAGCATGCCTGATTTTCCGCTTTGCTGTAGGCATTGAGGTCCGTCCCGCTGTCGACGATCTCCACATGCGCAAAACCTGCGCGGAGCAGGCCGGTGCGGTAATCCTCGATCCGGATCGCGCCGGCAATGCACCCGACGTACGCGGCCAGGCTGGAGGTCACTTCCTCCGGCAGATCTGCTTTGAGCGCGATATCGCTGACGGCGAGTCGGCCACCAGGCCGGAGCACGCGGAGGATCTCGCGGAAGACCGCGGGTTTGTCCGGCGCAAGGTTCAGAACGCAGTTGCTGATCACGCAGTCGACGGAAGCGTCGGGCAGCGGCAACCGGTCAATGGTCGTCTGGTGAAACTCCACGTTGGCGTAGCCGCCAGCCTCCGCGTTGGCGCGCGCACGCGCGATCATCTCCGGCGTCATGTCGATCCCGATCACGCGGCCGCTCAGCCCAACCTTCCTGGCTGCCAAAAAGACATCGAGACCGCCGCCGCAGCCGAGATCGACGACCACCTCGCCCGCTTTCAGATGAGCCGTCGCCGTCGGATTCCCGCAGGAGAGCCCCATATTGGCCTGCGCGGGAATCGATGTGAGTTCCTCCGCCGTGTACCCAAAAGCCTCCGCAACCGCCCGGACTCCGTCGTGCTCGCCTGACAGCGCGCTCGTCGCAACTGCTCCATATTTCGCCTTCACCGAATCCAGCAGACCCTCGCCCATTCCCGCTCCCTTCCTGACATATGCGTTAAGGCGACTATAAAACACGCGCAACACATGCGACAAGGCAAATGTGATGCCTGGCTGGCTGAAAGTCATCCTCTGGCTGATTACCGGGATGCGGCGGCTGCTTCAGCGGGAAATGCCCCGGCCGCTCCGGACGGCGCACGAGCGCAATGTTCTCTGCAGCGAACCGGCCCCCGGTCCCCGCCATCTCTGAAGACAGACTGGGCTGGGAGTTCGGCGATTCCCGATGGTCGCGAAGAGAAGATATGAACCTCCGGCCGGGGGCTGCATGCGAGCCAGCCATGCCATCCAGCTCAGATCCGCAGGAACAGTCGTTTGCGATACATCCAGTGGAGGGAGAGCCAGTACAGGACCATGACGGTCGCCCCAGTCACCAATGGCTCAAGTCCCGTTCCGAAGACACGGAAGATCCGGTATCCGAAATTGATGTGGAGGTTGCGGATCAGGAACTCCTCCCATAAATGCGCAATCATGTACGCAGCGATGGAGTTCATGCCGACGACCACCAGCGGAAACGACCAGCGGCGATATCCCTTCACGTCAATCAGCCAGGAGAAGGCTGCCAGGAAACAAAAACAGACTCCGCCGCTGAACAGGGTCCAGGCGGGCGTCCAGATTCGTTTCACAATTGGGCAGATGCCCGTCCAGTGCAGAAGCAGGCCGGCCGCCATGAGCAGCGCACCGGCTGCCAGGAACTTACGAATCGGGATCCGGGGAGCCGCGGACCGGAACCATTCTCCAGCGCGGATTCCCAGCAGCATCGTCCCCAGGGTGGGGATGAAGCTCAGCGTCAGGTAACCGCCCGAGTTGAACACAAACGGAGACGTGCGCGGAAACAGGTTCAGGAACCACACGTCGAACGCCTGCCCCAGGTTGCTGTTCATGTTCCAGTGCGACGCGAAGCCTGTGAAGTTGTGCGTCCACCCGGCCGGTACCCCGACTGCCGCATAGTTGAAGTTCGCGCCGGGTGCCGGGTACATTGCCCACGCCAGCCAATATCCAAAGAGGAGCGTGCCCAGGGCGGTCCACTGCCAGCGCGGGCGGGCGTGCGCCAGCAGGAAGGCGAAACTATAGCCCAGGCCGATCTGGGTCAGCGTGTCCTCAAAGGTGAAGTAGGTTTGCGTGCTGTCCAGCGAGCGCAGAAAGATCCCCAGGATCACCAGCACAAAGCTCCGCCAGATGGCATGCGCAACCTGATGCGCGAGGCTTTCGCCCTTCCGGATTCTGCTCGCAATGGAATAAGGCAGCGCCACCCCGACAAGGAATGTGAACCCTGGCTGGATGGTGTCATGCAGGCTCATCCCGGCCCATGGTACATGCGTCTGGTTGAAGGCGAGCACATGCCAGAACAGGCTCCCCGGATAGGCCCGGGACACCGCGGCAAACTGCATCACCTCGCCCATCATGAGCAGCATCACAAGTCCGCGATAGGCATCGACGGCGATGTTGCGGGGAGGTGGGGCCACCGATTTTTCGCGGGCGCTCCCGGAAAGATTGGCGTCAGGCTTCGTGAAGTCCAGAGTTGCTGCCATGGAACCGTCTCCTGCGGCTCGCAATGCGGTCGGGATCCGGTCCCCGGCGGCGGGCCGGTAAAGTGGGTGTAGGCTACCACGAGCTGCGCACCGGCGGCCATTTTCCTTTCCCCGCGGATGCCATGGGCATACGGGAACGGCGCGGGTGCTGCTGGGGCATGAGACCGAACAGACGACGCGCGCGTTCTGCATCGAGTCAGTTCCCGCGGAGGCACGCAAAGCAGTCTTCGCCTGGAAAGGCCAAATGAACCCAAATTCCCCTGCAGCAGGGGAAGGGAAGTATGCTAATTCATTGATTTTGCGGGATTAGATGGTCGGGGAGAGAGGATTTGAACCTCCGACCCCCTGGTCCCGAACCAGGTGCTCTACCAGGCTGAGCCACTCCCCTTTAGAATCAGTCCTTTGCAAAATTTCTCCCGCAATTTGACCCCCTGGGGAGGAATTTCATGGCTGGTTTCGCGGACTTCATCAAACACCGCAAATACTTCGTTTGCGTCTCGCCCGCAACCCTCGATTGGTATGAGCACTGCTTTCACTGGATACCTGAGAGTCCCTCGCAAGCCGACCTCCAGAACGCCGTGATTGCTAGGGCCTTCTTTGGTAGCGAATACCGTGATGGACTGGTCATCAGACGCTGGGATGAGTTTCAACAGTCCGCTCTCGCCCTTGGCCTCAACGCAACGCCCGCATAAGTGGCCGGTCACGATTCGCGGACATCCGGGGCTTAAGTCGAGACCGTCCCCGGGTTCATCTGTGATCGTTGTCAATAAAACCCCTGCCCCCGGCTCTTGCCTCCTCCACTTGCGTCCGCAAGACGCACAAATCGGTTTCACGAAGCAGCCTCCACGGTGCTAACCGCCGCAAGGCAGGTCCGAGGAAATGGCGATGCCAGGGCCGCTGACCTGATTGCTGTATGCTTTGGGTTTTGCCGGGAGAATAGACGAGAGATATTCGCTTGAAATGTGAGCGCAGTCACCATTCGCGAATTTTGGGGCTGACGAAAGTCATGTCTGCGGGAGGCGAGCAGGCCAGCGGAGTAGGCCGGTTGAGAGGGCAAGTGGAAAACGAGGAACCAAATCGCGGTACAACTGAGCGCCCCCACTGCCGTATTGGGAAGCGGTTAATGTCCTAAACGATTGATTCTTCGGTACAATCCCGGCGTGCTCTTTCGGTCTTGCTGCAACATGCAGCAGATTGCATCAAAATGCTGCAAACTGCCCCCATGCGTGCCATACTAGGAAGTGCATGGCGGCTCAGCCCAAAACCGGAAGCCCGAAAAATCGGCTATCTGTTTCGCTTACGGATTCAGAGCTGACAGAGCTACTCTCGCTCAAGGACCGGCACCATGTCTCGCTGGCGTGGCTCGGTCGGCAGGCCATCGTGGAATTCATTGCGAAGTACCGGGAAGAGCACGTGCAGCTTCCGCTGAAGCTGACGATAAGGAGCATACATGACCGCTCCTAGAAATCTCACCGCCATAGACCTGTTTTGCGGCGCGGGCGGACTGTCCGAAGGATTCAGGCACGCAGGCTTTCACGTGCTCGCGGGGCAGGACTTCGACGCAACGGCGGGCGCAACATTTGCAGCAACGCACCATGAGGCGAAATTCATTCCCGGCCCTATCCAGGAAGTCACGGCCTCGCAGTTGCTCCGCACCACGGGCTTGAAACGCGGAGATGTGGACGTGCTTATCGGCGGCCCGCCGTGCCAAGGCTATTCCGTTTACAACCATCAGCGCGGAGCCGATGACCCACGCGCAGGCTTGTTCCGCGAATACCTGCGAATTGTGGACGGCTTGCGGCCAAAGTGGCTCGTGATGGAAAACGTCACCGGAATCACTTCGATTTCCGGTGGGGCGATAGTGCGCGAGATTGAACGCGGGATGGACAAGCTCGGATACCGTGTCCGGATGAAGGTGCTGAAGGCTGAAGAATTCGGTGTTCCGCAAGAGCGGCGGCGCATCTTCTTCATCGCTACTAGGACCGACCATCCCATTCTTTTCCCCAGCCCGACCCACGGACCAGGCCTTGCGGAGTTTGTAACGATTTGGGATGCAATTTCGGACCTACCCCAGGTAGCCAACGGCGGCACGAGTAGCAATCCGGCTTATGCGAGCGCTCCTAAGAACGAGTACCAGCGGATGCTACGCGGCAGGGAGCGGCAAGTCACGAATCACGAGGCCCCCCATTTGGCGCGTGTGAACGAAGAGCGCATGAAGCACATTCCGCCGGGCGGATCGTGGAGAGACCTTCCGTTTGCGCTGCTCCCGCAAGGAATGCGCCGGGCAAAGAGAAGCGACCATACGAAGCGCTACGGACGGCCCCGCAAAACGGATTTGGCCTGCACGATTCTGACGAAGTGCGACGTGCATTGGGGTGCTTATATTCACCCTGTCCAAAACCGCGCCATCACAGTGCGCGAGGCTGCGAGGCTACAGTCTTTCCCCGACTCGTTTGTGTTTCAGGGCAGCAGGACGGATCAATACAAGCAAGTGGGCAATGCCGTGCCACCCCTGCTGGGCTACCAAGTGGCAAAGGCTGTATTGGCAGCGATGGAAGCACCCGACGCGGAAGATTCCATTGCTGACGCAATTCCGGGTGAGTTGTTCGACTTCGCGGCAGCAGTCTAGTCCTGGTCCGGCACTTCCTCCGGTATCTCTGCTCCTGTCGCGTCGGCTTCGGTGCGTGTTGGTGCGTCCTTCAGCTTGCCTGCGATGCGGCGCTCAAATTCCTGCTTGGGCACAGGCTTACCGCCGGTCAGTCCTTCAACCGACCGCTCCAGCGTAGTGAGCCGGACTTCATCAAGCACCATGCGTGAGTGTTTCTCTCCGGGGACCTCATCGAAGCGCACAATGAACCACGCAATATCAGCATTTGAAATATCCGTTACGCGGTCCATCTCTCCAATGGAATCGAAGAAAGCACGGTCCACCACGACGACCATCTTCTTGCCCCAGCGCCGAAGGGTAGGAATCTTGATTTGCAGTTGCGGCATCAGGCGCTTGGGTCCACTACTGCGGTAATCGGGCCTGCGCCTTCCTGCCGGGAAAATGATCCAGTCCACACTGGTGTCCGCATACGCCGTGAATTCCCCGAGCATCGCGTCACCTGAAAAGTACACAGCTTGAATCTCTACGGCGCACCATTCCATCGGCGCTCCGGGAGCTGTCTTGTTGCTTACGAGAATCATGTCAAACCGGCCAACGTCATCCCCGCCTTCGTTGTCGGTTGTCGCCCCCGCCTCCAGGAAGCCGACCTCCCCGACAAGACGCGGATTATCGTCCCCGAGAAGCTGGCCGCCCACCCAGCGGAAGATGTCCAGGTTTTCGCGGAAGCGATAGGGGCAGGTAGCACGTAGTCCGCCCTGTGTGCCTGCGACAATATCAGCAGCAGCCCGGCCCGTTCCTTCGTGCTGGTGGTACGTGTAGAGCCGCAGTGAACAGACTCCGCCGGGCTTCGTGCAGATTGCGTTTCCCTGCGAGGATTTGAACGGGCACGGTTGCGGGTCACGCTCCCGTTTCTTCTTGAGTTGCTCGGCACCGAAGTACTGGCGCTCGGTGGGGGTAAGCTCATTCAATCGGTTTCCGAACCACTCACCGATACCAAAGCGAGGTGTAGCGTCCTTGGGCTTTCGGGCGGCTTTCTTCCGTTCTGCCATCAGGCTCCATTCCGAAGCGCAAACCGTGAGTCCGCGCCGGAGTACAAATCACTCAGGGCATGACGGAATTCACATTGCAGCGGTATTCGACTCGAACTGAGAATCCCGATTCATTATGCCACCCATGAAAAAGACCGAGAAAAAGCCAACAGCGAAACGGCTCTCCCGCAGCGAAAATATGCGGCGCATAACGGGCAAGAACACCACGCCCGAGCTTATCGTGAGACGCCTGCTCTTCCAGCAAGGCTTTCGCTATCGGCTCCACAGGCCGGAGCTGCCGGGCAAACCGGACATCGTTTTCGTGTCGCGGCGCAAAGTCATCTTCGTTCATGGCTGTTTCTGGCACGCTCACTCTTGCCGCATCGCGCACCAACCGAGAACGAATGAGGGCTATTGGTCACCGAAGTTGCGGCGCAACCAGGAGCGGGACACGCGCCACCTTGCCGCCCTGAAAGCCGCCGGGTGGAAGGTGCTCACAATTTGGGAATGTGAGCTGAAAGACGTGCGGTCGGTGGAACGCAAGCTGCTACGGTTTTTGAACAACACCAAAGAGCGGCGGAAGGGCTAAAATTAGTTGTAAAAATTGACCCCCTGTGCGAGACTTTTCAGCACGGGATAATTTCTTGTAAACGATTGATTCTAAAGATGGTCGGGGAGAGAGGATTTGAACCTCCGACCCCCTGGTCCCGAACCAGGTGCTCTACCAGGCTGAGCCACTCCCCGATCGCGTTGCAGAAGCCAGCACAGGGAGCGTCCTGGATCCGTCCCCCCTTTTGCACCAGCTATCCCTCTGAGTGTATCAAAGGAACGAGGCTCGCAGAGCCGCGACAGGGGGGAGCATCATATCTTTCCGGCTAACCAGGCACTGCAGCCAGCCCGGAATGGCTTCGATGGACCTGCTTCGCTGCAAAATGCCCGAATTGACATCCTCGCCATGACCCCGCGCGACCAGCTCGACTTCTCGGCCCTTCGCGTTCTCGACGGAGCCCTGGCTACTGAGCTGGAGCGTCGCGGCTGCGACATCTCCGGCCCCCTCTGGTCGGCGCACGTCCTCGACAGCGCCCCTAACGCGATCGCTGCCGTGCAGCTTGACTATCTGCGCGCCGGAGCCGACTGCATCGCCACCGCCAGCTACCAGGTCTCCGCCCACGGTTACCGCGAACTGGGCCGTGATCCGATCGAGGCCGAGCGGGCGCTGCGCCAGTCTGTGCGGATCGCCCAGCAGGTGAGGGAAGAGTACACCCACGAGAGTCCCCGCCGCACCTGGATCGCCGCATCGCTGGGCCCGTGGGGCGCCGCCCTCCACAACGGTGCCGAATACCATGGCCGCTACGACATCGGCTTCGAGCCGCTGGTCGCCTTCCACGCCGAGCGCATCGCGGTGCTGGCCGACACGGCCGCCGACCTGATCGCCTTCGAAACGATTCCTTCCATCGAGGAGGCTCGCGCGATCCTGCTCGCCCTCGCCCGCACTCCGGATCTGTCCGCCTGGCTCTCCTTCACCTGCCGCGATGCTCTGCGGGTCGCTCATGGTGAACCGCTCGCCGAATGTGCCGCCGTTCTGTCCTCCTCTCCGCAGATCGTCGCCATCGGCATCAACTGCACCCCGCCTGGGCTGATCACGACGCTCATAGCCGAAGCGCGGCGCGGAGCCGGCGGGCAGAAGCCCGTCATCGTTTACCCCAATTCCGGCGAAACCTGGAATCCCCGCACCCGCGCCTGGGAGGGCCGCTCCGACATTGCTGCCTTTTCCGAGCTTGCCCGCGAATGGTACGCCGCCGGAGCGCAGGCGGTCGGCGGATGCTGCCGCACCGGGCCGGCTCACATTGCCGCAGTTCGAGCGGCCGCGCCGTCCCTCCCCGTTGCCTCGTAGTATTCTGGGTACACGCGCCCGTAGCTCAGCTGGATAGAGCGGATGCCTCCGGAGCATCAGGTCGGGAGTTCGAATCTCTCCGGGCGCGCCATGAGAATCAACGCCTTAGGCCCCTCTGGTTCTCACTCTTCGCCTGCCCCTGCTTTCGGTACCATTTCGAGCTTAACCTGCGACTTCGGGCGGTCGGTCGACATCAAATCTGCGGATATCTGCCGGCTCACTGCGTTACACTCTAGTGGCAGAGACGTTTTCCCTCAGGAGATTCCCAATCATGGCGACCAGCACCGTTCCAGCCACAACCCCCGAAACGCCCCCGACGAAGACCACGCCTGTCCGGCTCACCGACAATGCGGTGAATAAGGTGCGCGAAATCATGGCGACTCAGGATCCGCTGCCCGCCGGCCTGCGCATTGGCGTCGTGGGCGGCGGCTGCTCCGGCTTCCAGTACTCCATGTCCTTCGAGAACCAGTCGGGCATGATGGACAAGATCTTCGACTTCAACGGCCTCAAGGTCTTCGTGGATGCCACCTCGCTGATGTACCTCAACGGCTGCGTCGTGGACTACGTCGAGACCCTTGAAGCTGCGGGCTTCAAGTTCGACAATCCCACCGTCAAGAGCACCTGCGGTTGCGGATCGTCCTTTACCGTTTAGCCTTTTTTCGCCGCTCCGCTCAGCCGGTAACAGGCGAAGAGCCAGTTCGGGCCGGGATCACAGGGTGCTTTCTCGCGGAGCACCCTGTCGCTGTTTTTCGCGGGCCTGTCTCCCTCATCCATCGCCAGGTTCGTGCCGTCTGAGGCCTCTCTCCGGCATCTCCGACCATAGGGGGCGGAGGTGCGCTTTTTGTGCGTCCTGCATGACGGCAGATCGATACCGGCGACTTTGTGATCGGGATCACACCTTGTCATTTCGTGGGGGGGTAGCATGTCGTTCCGAGAGGCGGATCTGTGCCATGAATACGGCAAGGCGACGTTTCCTGCAGTCCCTGGCGGCATTTGCGGTCGCTGAGTCAGGTATATGCCGCGGAAGCAGCGCCCCGCGTGCCGATCGCTCAGGCAGTCCCAGGACGATTGTTCTCGCCGTCGGTGGCATACGCCGCGCGGAAACATTTGCCGAGAGTGGTATCGCAAACATACCGCATCTCTGGGGAGAACTTTTCCGCCAAAGCACTTTCTTCGTCAACACCCGAAACGAGGGCGTGACCTCACACTTCAACACCACATCGAGCATCATCACGGGCAACTGGCAGCGAGTGGATGATTGGGGAAGGGTCCCTCCTGCAAGCCCGACGATCTTCGAATTCACCCGCCGGTTCCTGCGTCTGCCGCAGGATGACGTCTGGTTCATTTCCAGCAATAAGGCGCTCACGAACCGCATCGGGGCGAGTTCGGATCCTGCCTACGGACCGCGGTATGGTGCAAATGTGGTCTTCCCCAAGCAGATGCTCATCGATGCCGTGGTGAACGCCGCAGCCCACGGCCGCGCGGATCACACCGGCGATCGGAGTGCGATGGGGCCCGAACTGGCGTCGATGCTGGAAGCCAGCAATTTTGAAGGGCTCGGCTGGTCGGTGGAAGGTGACGATGCGATCCTGAACCAGACGACGGAAGCCACGGTCGTGCGAGCGATCGGGGATCTGGTCCACGGTGGCTCTCCGGTGACCGGCGACGAGTTCACCTTTCTGGTGGCGAAGGAGATTATGCGCCGCTTTTCGCCCTCTCTGCTGGTAATGAGCTTCTCCGATGTCGAGGTCGCACACTTCGGTTCTTATTCGCTGCATCTGGCGGGCATCCGGATCATGGACAGTCTGGTGTACGAACTCTGGGACGAGGTGCAGAAAAATCCCGATTATCGGGGACGAACCACACTGTTTGTCCTGCCGGAATTTGGTCGCGATCTCGATGGATCCCCTACCAACGGCTTCTTCAATCACAGGTTCAATAATGACTCCACCCGGCTGACCTGGATGATGTGCCTCGGAGCCGGCGCGCGCGCGGGTCAGGTGGTGGACCGTCCAGTGCAACATGTCGATGTTTGTCCCACGATAGCTTCTCTTTGGGGGCTGGAGTTGCCCCCGATGCAGGGTCAGGCTCTTGCGGAGATACGGATGTGATGGGTTCCGGCAGCAGGGGGCAGGGCGACGAGGCCGAACTCGCCCGGTGGAGAAGGACCGTGGCGCGGCTGCCGCTCACTTTGCGGCCCAGCGTCAACCAGCAACTGGATGAGTGGGAGATGCTCTTTCCCTTCGAACAGGGAACGCTCCGGAGATTCCTCTGCGGTGTGGAGAGCCTCAGCACGGCCGAATTCAACGCCCTGATGGCTCCTCTGCGCAGGATTGAGGACGAGATGGGTGTCGAGCGCTGGAATTTCTCCGAGACGGCCAACACCATGGAGAATTCCGCCCACCTGGCCCGCTCATCCGAATACGCCGAGTGGCGCAGTGCAGTTAAGCAGATCTTCGCGACGGTTGAGTCACAACCGTGTGCCGCGATTCCGGAGCCGAGACGCGGCCGGGTGATTGTCACGATATATCCGGCCAGTCTTCCGATGGATGCGCTTACCGCATGGACGCCCTGGAAGGCGACAGGACGCCTGCTGCCGGTCCGGGGCGATGCGCATCAGCTCTGCGATCTGCTTCAGGCGCACTCCGGAATTGGCGCTCTCGCGGCCGGACAGACTGGGGGGGATCCGGGGGATGCGTGGTGGATCGACGCGGGAACCTGGCCGGATGGCGCCGGCCCCTCCGATACGCAGCGCCTCACTTCAGGCCTCAGTTATGAGCGGCTGAATCCGTTTCGACAGGAATTCCTCGCTGCTCTCAATACCGTTCCGAGAGACACGCACATTGCTTCCGAGACCCTCGTTGCCCTGAAGCGCAGAAGTTGGTCGCATTCGTGGCCGGATTCGCTCGGTGACGAGCGCCTGAGGAATTTCGTCGTGGATCTGTATCTCAGCGGCAACGGCGCGCTCATTTTTCCAAATTCGTTCGCGCAGTGGGCCGCGTCCGAGGCGCTCCGCCGCGCGCGCCCTCAGATTCTGGTGGCTCGCTTCGGCTTGCGCAACAGGCCCAAGCCCTTCACCAGTATTGCCATTTTCGAGAACCAGTCCAGGGTCAGCACACTGCCGGATGTCCCGGACCCGGCGAATAGTGCCGTGGATGCGGCAATCCTGGGCTGGTACGTGTGGCTCAGCACCCTTCGTTATGTGGAGTATAAACAGGCACTTTGCATGTGCATCTCCGAGCACCTGAATGCGGTCTGGGTGGTTGCTCCGCCAGGCTCCGATCTGGCTGGAAACCGTGATTCGGTCTCGCCGGAAGAGCTGTATCGTGCAATCGCTCACAAGTTGGACACCTGAGCTTCCCTCGTGACAGACCGTGATCAGCAACAGGCTGAGGACCTGTTCGAGGTACGGCCTCCTCCTGCTTGCAAGCGTGGCGATGGCCACGCAACCGACCGGATACATTTGCCCGAGAGCGATTTCGCCCTCGTCGGGAAAGTCAGCGATGTGCGGCAGGGACAGGTTCACAGTGGAAGGAGCGGCTGCGCTTCCATCAGCAGCGCAGCCGTCCTGTGATGGACAGGCTGCACGGCTGGATGCAGGCGCAGTCAGACAGTCGCAGAACGGCGCCGAACTCCGGGCCGGGCAAGGCTATCCAATATATGCTGCGTCACTGGAGGGCGCTGACCCTGTTCCTCCGCACCGCGGGCGCTCCGCTCGATAACAACATCTGCACTGCCTCGCGCGGCAGTGCAGATGTAATGCCGACTGCCGGATTATGCCGCGCCGCTGGTGCTACGCACGTTCCTGCCTGATTTGTGATTTCCGTGACCCGGGGCAGCGCGGAATGTGGACGAGGTTGGCATTTCTGCTGTCGCAAATGATGCGATCACACTTTACGCGTTTTCGCGCATTGACAAATATGTATACAGTAGGCAATTAATTAATGTATGTGACACTTCGGGTGCCTGATTCTCTTCCCCTGTCTCCACCCCGAAGCTCGCGAAAGCGGGAGAACGAATGGTTGACTGGAACTCCGATGAAGAACTCTTCGCGATGGCGGAACGTGAACTGTTCACCTGCGTGGTCGGCGACATTATGGACACGCTTCATCTTTTCGACCAGTTTCTTCCGCCTCAGATTCGGCCCATCACCGGCGATACAGTCCTGATCGGCCGGGCAATGCCCGTCCTTTGCGGAAGCGTCTTTCAGGAAACATCGGAGAATCCCGCCAACCCACTCATGAGCCGGCCTTTCGGGCTGATGCTCGAAGCTCTTGATGATCTCAGGAGAAATGAAATTTATATCTGCACCGGCGCCGCTCCTCGCAACGCAAACTGGGGAGAGATGATGGCGACACGGGCCGCAAAACTCGGAGCCCGGGGAGCCGTTCTCGACGGATATTACCGGGATACGCGCGGCCTCACGCGCATGAAGTTCCCGACGTTTGGATACGGGGCGTACGGCCAGGATTCCGCGCCTCGCTACAAAGTCCACGACTTCCGGGTACCCATTAAAATCGACAAAGTGCGCATCCGCCCGGGTGATCTGGTGTTCGGCGATATCGATGGGGTCTGCGTCATCCCTCAAGATGCGGAGAAGGAAGTCTTCAGCAAGGCCCTGGAGAAAGCCCGCGGGGAGAAACTCCTCAGGAAAGCCCTCGACGCCGGGTTGAGCGCCGTCGCCGCATTTCGCGAATACGGGATCATGTGAAGAGCTAAGCCAGGGCACCACCTCATGCACGAGATACTCGCAATGACACGCATAGACCTCCCGCGAAAGGCGATTCTAGTCACCGGATCGCTCGGTGCCATTGCCGAGCATCTGGTTCGCAGACTCAGCGGAGCCGGTGCTTTCCTCGTTCTCACCGATGTCCGATCCGGCACTGAAGCCGAGTCCATTCTCCGGAACTGGAACATCGATTCATCCCGATATCTCTACCTTCCGGTGGATGTGACCATCTCGGCTGAAGTGGAGTCCGCCGTCAATGAGGTGATGAATCGGTTTCCCAGACTGGATACCGTGCTCGGCCATGCTGGAGGCTGCGGACTCCATCCTTTCATCGAGACCTCGACGGCGGAGTTTGAGCGTATCTTTCGCTTCAACTACCTGGCCCAGAGCTCCTCGCCCATGCGGTTATCCACCAATGGACGGCCCGCGAGATCGCAGGCCACCTGATCTTTACTTCCTCTTACGTGGCACAGATTCCCCACACCCGGATCCCCGCTTATGCCACGGCGAAAGCGGCGCTCGAACACCTGACCCGGTGCCTCGCTCTGGAATTTGCCCCGGCGGGCATCCGCGTGAGTGCTATTGCCCCCGGCAACGTGGCGGCCGGCAGTTCTCTCAGGGTGTTTGAGGCGGATCAGGAGTATCGCGAGTTCGTCCTGCGGGTGGCGCCCATGGGCAAACGAAATTGCCCGAAAGCCGTCGCCGCTGCGTTCACCTTTCTATGCTCCGACATGGCAGCGGAGATCACAGGTCAGATTCTCCGCGTCGACTACGGCGTGAGCATTCCTAAAATTGGCTGATACATCGATGAAGCTTGGTCTCGGCTTATATCGTCACATGCTGAATCGCGATAACTACGCCTTTGCGGTTCAGGCAGGCTGCACCCATGTCATTGCCCATCTGGTTGACTATTTCAAAGGTGGCGAATCGAACCCCACGAACAACCAGCCAACCGGGGGCAAAGACGGTGTGTGGGGTATCGCGGGTGATCCGCAGCATTTGTGGACTGTGGAGGAGCTTTCCCGCTTAAGAGCGGAAGTCGAGGCTTCCGGCCTGCAACTCGAGGCCATCGAAAACCTCGACCCCGCTCACTGGCACGACATCCTGCTCGATGGCCAGCTGCGCAGCGCCCACATCGAAAACGTCAAGACCATCATCCGGCGCATGGGCGCGGCGGGCATCCCGATCCTTGGCTACAATTTCAGCCTCGCGGGAGTTTGCGGACGCGTCCGTGGACCTTTCGCACGAGGAGGCGCGCTTTCTGTCGGCCTCGATGGGCCGGTCGATACGCCAATCCCCAACGGGATGGTTTGGAACATGATCTATGATCAGCAGGCTCCGACCGGCACGCTGCCTTCTATCTCGCACGAGGAACTCTGGAGAAGGCTGGAGGCCTTTCTCAATGAGGTGCTTCCCGTTGCGGAGGAAGCCGGTGTGACCCTCGCGGCACATCCCGATGATCCGCCGCTGCCCACGATGCGACAGCAGCCCCGCCTCGTCTATCAGCCGCAGATGTATCAAAGGCTGATCGAAGTGAATCCCAGCCCGCGCAATCGCCTTGAATTCTGTCTGGGAACGCTCTCCGAAATGAGCGGGGGCGATATCTACAGCACGGTCGACCAGTACAGCCGCCAGAACCGTCTCGCTTATGTTCATTTCCGCAACGTCCGTGGCAAGGTTCCACGGTATAGTGAGACCTTCATCGACGATGGCGACGTGGATATGTTGCGCATCCTCTCGATCCTCGATCGCAATGGCTTTGCTGGAGTTCTCATTCCCGACCATACACCGCAGATGACCTGCGCCGCCCCATGGCACGCGGGCATGGCGCATACCCTCGGATTTATGCGTGCAGCCCTGATGTCCATCGAGAATGGAAAACGCCTGTCTGGGGCAAGCACCCCCCCGTGAACGTCAGCTCCAGAATTGCCCTCGCCTCCCTCGCCGGAGTGTGAATGGCATCTTCCCGCTGCCGATGAAGGCCAACCGCATCTGGGCCTGGGAGAATCACTGGCTGCCGTTCAGCTTCATCTCTCTTATCCTTTTCCCTGGCATCATCGCATACTGTACTGTGCCGCATCTCAGCGCCGCGTGGCAGCAGGCACATTCTGCAGATCTGATTGCCACCATGGCCTGCGGGGCACTCGTGTGAAGGCCGCTGACGGAATTGCGATCAAAGCCGTCTGGCCGGGCAGCCGGTGTGATCATCTCTCTACGGTTCATTGCGTCACAGCCTCGCCTGAGCGCCCTCGGGAGGTGAAATTCGGATAGCTGAGGGAAGTTGTCTCGCCGTCGAGCGTAACGGCGTTATACTGAACAGGCTATCAACGTGTCAACCTGTCGCACCAGTTGTGCCAGGGCAGCGGTCGGGATGCAAATGTATGACCTCAAAGATTCGCTGCGGCAGGGTTATCCAGACCGTTAGGGCAGGTGATGGAGTCAGAACCAATGGTCTATTCCAACAGACGACGCTTTCTGGCGGCGATGACGGCGACGGGGATCAGCGCACTGGCGGGCGATCGCCTGTCATGGGCTGCAGCACAGAGCGGTTTGATGTCCGGGGACGACGCCGCATTCCTGGCCAATCAGGCGCGCAGGGTGATGGATTCGGCGAAGCTGGCGGCCGGTCAGACAAAGGGCAAGTGGAAAAACGAGACGCCCTATACGGTCCAC
>JAJYVF010000062.1 GCA_021792135.1 Acidobacteriota bacterium
CGCGCTACCGCCAGCTTGGTGTTGTCATACACAATGCGCGCAGGCACGGTGCCCCAGTACGCGAAGGCGCGCACATGGCCTTCAAAAAAGGTTTCCGTTGTCTCGGCGGGAAAGGCTTGCACATAGCAGTCGTCGGAGTGGGGCAGATCGAAGGCCATGAAGTGCGCCTTCTGCTCCACCCCGGCGATCACCACTTGTGCTTCGCCGAAGTCCGCTTGCACCTCGCCCGGTGCGTGCGCAAGCGGGATGACCATCTCCTGGCTGGAAAACTTCCCCTGGCGCACATAGTCCTTCACGATGGTGTAGCCGCCGGTATAACTGTGCTCGGCCCGCAGCCGCTCAAAAATGCGCGTGGCTGTGTGCCGCTGCTTCTTCGGCCGCTGCTTGTCCTCTTCCGGAATGGCGTCGATCACGCCCTGCCATGGCCCCAGCCTGGGCCGCCGGATCGGCTTCTGCCGCCGGCATCCCGGCGGCAACGAATACTCCAGCATCTTGTTGATCGTTTTCCGCGCCAGCCCAAACTCGCGGGCTACCGCACGCCGGCTCCGGCCCTCGACCAGAACTGCCCGCCGCACACGCGCATACAGTTCCACCGTCTACATACCTCCGGTGTTCCACGGAAAAGACACCTCCTCGTCGGCGCCGAACCCGGCTGCGAACCTGGTTCGTTACCTCCGGAGGCCCTCGTTGTCCGTGAACCCAGAATGTGGCGGTGGGTTACTTTTACTCCGCCACGTTGCACCGCTCCCGCGGCGTAACGTGGTCTATTTTTGCTCCGGCGCGTACAAAAGAGAAATCCGCCCACGAGAACAGCAACAGCTCCGGCCAAGAGACTGAAAAGGAATTTACCCATGAGAAGCCTCGATTCTTAATTGACCTTCAAATCAGCCGATTCAGTCTGCCCAAAAGCGCGCTGACCGGCGGCATTCGCCCCGTCTGCACGGTGCGCGCACATCCGAATGCTCCGTGAAAGCGCCGAAGATCGTGACCATCTTTGGAATGGAATCATCTCTCCTCAATACCAAACACGAAGGCCAAAGACGAAGCGTGAATCGTGCGCAATCTCTCCCGACTGCCGGGCATAATCCGCCGCGTTGCCGACTTGACCGTTGTAGGCATAACCGATGTATGGCGCGAATTGTCTGCTGAACTCATATCGCAGGCGGAGACCGGTATCGATCTCCGACAGTCCAGAGCCAATGCCTCGCTTGCGATCATCTTTGTTGTAGAAATTCATCTCGACCTGAGGCTGAGCGATGAGGCGCTGTGTGATCAGCAGGTCGTACGACCCATTGATGCGGCCTGCGACGTTCCCTCCACCGCGAAAGTAAAATGTCGGCTCAAACTCGAAGAAGTAGGGCGCCAACCCTTCAATCCCAACCGCTCCCCAGGTTCGCCGCGGCCCGGAATCGAGGTCTTCTCTTACGCCCGCCTGCACGTCGAAATACCTCATGTGGGGGATCGGACGGTCGTAAAGCGCCTCCTGGATTCCATCGCGAACGGCGTCGTTTTCTGCGAACCCCTCCGATTTCAGCCAGAGGCGATTCATATCCGTTCCAACCCAGCCTTCTCCATCCCAGCGAAATTCATTGTTAGGTCCATTTGTGCGGCCCTCCATCTGATCAAAAAGAACGTGCGCAAAAACGCCGTTGTCCATCACCGGTAGCCCGAGGCCGCTCGCAGGAACCCGCTTTCCGGAACTGTCATTTGTCGTCTGCGCACTTGCAGGGAATTGCATGAGCCATGAAAGGAGTGCAATGACGAGTGGCATCCCGACTCCGCGGCGAGCGAAACGATTCGGTTTCGGGGTCATGACACCACCACCGTTCGGAACATGCCCGCTTCCATGTGATACAGCAAATGGCAGTGGTAGGCCCAGCGTCCCGGCGTGTCTGCGCTGACCAGGTAACTGACCCTCTCCGAGGGCTTGACGATCACCGTGTGCTTGTAAGGATTGAACTCTCCATGCCCGTTCTCCAACTCGCTCCACAAGCCATGCAGATGGATGGGATGCCCCATCATGGTGTCGTTGATCAGCACGAAGCGGACTCGGTCCCCGAGCTTCAGCTCGATCGGATTCGCGTCTGAGAATTTCTCGCCGTTGAACCCCCAAATGAAACGCTCCATGTTGCCGGTCAGGTGCAGCTCGATTTCCTTCACCGGCGGGCGGCCGTCTACACCTCGGTAGCGCGCGCGAAGGTAGGCGTACGTCAGCACGCGCCGTCCGTTGCCCGTCAATCCATCGCCCGGTTCGTTGAGCCGCTCTGTCACATGCATGGAGACCATGTCCACCTGCGGCCCAGGATGGAGATGCACAGGGTTGGACGGAACCAATTCCTGTGGCTCGCGAGCGCCCCGCGGCGGCATCGCTCGTGCCGTGTGTGTCCAGGACTGCGGAAATGGAGTGGTGCCTGGACTCTCCGTCATCTTCATGTCGGACATCTCGGCCATGGCGGCACTCTTTGCAGGTTCTGGCGACTTCGGGGGCGGCGTGTTATGGCTCGCATGCCCCATATTCATACCCGCCATATCTTGTTTAGTCATTCCATCGATCCCGGCCATCTTCATGCCAGCCATACCTGCCATGCCCATGTCGGTCATTGTGCGCATGGGCCGGGGATCCATTGGGGGTATCGCGCCCGTCATGCCTGCTTTCTTAGCGAGGGTCCCTCGGGCAAAGCCCGTCCGATCTTCCGACTGCGCAAAGATCGTGTACGCAGCGTCTTCCTGAGGCTGCACGATCACGTCGTAAACCTCGGCAACGCCCATACGGAATTCGTCAACAGTAACCGGTTCGACTTCGTTGCCGTCTGCGGCAACCACCGTCATCGGCAAGCCAGGAATACGGACGTCGAAGAAGGTGTCGGAAGCCCCGTTGATGAAGCGCAACCGAACCCGCTCGCCCGGCTGGAACAGCGCGGTCCAGTTCGCCTCTGGCGGGTTTCCGTTGAGAAGGAACTTATAGCCCGATACGTCAGAGATGTCCGTCGGGGACATGTTCATTCTTCCCCACATCAGGCGGTCTGAGATGGTTGCTCGAAGCCCTTTCCTTCGAAAGTCGGAAAACAATGTGCCGGCCGTCCTGCGATGGAAGTTGTAATACTCGCTGTCCTCTTTTAGGTTGCTGAAGATGATCTCTGGATTCGTATCCGTCCAATCGGTGAGCAGAACGACGTATTCCCGATCGAACTGGATCGGATCTTTGCTGCGTGGATCGATGATGAGCGCCCCCAGCAGACCCGTCTGTTCCTGGAACCGGGTGTGGCTGTGATACCAATACGTTCCGTTCTGCAGAACCGGGAAGCGATAGACGAACGTCTCGCCGGGCCCGATACCCGCGTAACTCAAGCCGGGAACGCCGTCCATGTCTGCCGGTAAGCGAATACCGTGCCAGTGAATCGAGGTGGATATCTTCATCCGGTTAGTGACGCGAATTGTGACCGTGTCGCCTTCGCGCCAGCGCAGGGTCGGCCCAGGCACGGAGCCGTTGACGGCCGTCGCGATGGCCCGATGCCCCGTAAAGTTGACTGGCAACGTATCGATGGTGAGATCGAAGTGGCTGCCCGATAGTTCGACAGGCTGACTGCCTGTGGTGCTCGCGGCAAGGAGCGGCGCGGTCTTCAGGCCGAGCAGGGAGACAGCAGCTCCTGAAGCGAGCCCCTGTACAAATCGGCGACGGCTTATGGAAAGTCGGCGCAAGCCGACTCTACTTTTGACTCTACTCATAGGTTCTCTGAAAAGCGGCAGGGCGAAGAATCATGCGTTCTGCACCATAGCGGGATAGATCGCCATTCATCAACCAACGACCTGCAACGAAGCGACACATCAGGCTGTCAGGACAAGCGGCAGACAGATTCGAACGATGGCAGAAATGCCTCGGACCGCGGCCGCTAAACGCGGATATTCAGGAAGGATTCAAGTCTGGAAGGTGTTTGAGCGCCCAAACATCGCAATTGGGGCAGGGAGAGCCCACTGAGCACAGAGCCAAAGTCGAAATAGGCAGAGCGTTCGAACTGGGGAACAGAAACGCCGGCAACCTGCCCGGCACGCTGGTCCGGATGGAATGGCAGAAACACAAAATCGTTATGCGCGCAGATTCGATGGCTGCAGTTGCCCTGAATGGAGATTCGCTCCGCTCCAGGACCCTGAGCGCCGTCACAATGCTCCATTCCCTTCATGTTTGAGATCAAAGCATCATTCGCGGATGAGTCTGTTTGACACAGATAACAGCGTAGGGTGCACATACTCCCCGCCATCTGCGTACTGAGCAGCAGTGCGAGCGCGAACGCGGAAGTGAAGAGCCGGTGCATCCGATTGTCAGGTTACTACCGGCGTGATGCAGGACACAACCTTGTGACTCTGAATCTCAAAAACAGTCGAGCAGAATTCGTAAAGTGCTCTCGTCAGTTGCGGGTTATAACGGCTTGGGCATTTCACTCAGAAGGAGGTTATCGTGGCATCGATAGCACAAGAGCATTCATTGTTCGAGATTGATTGCGAACTCGACACTCTCCTCGATGAAATCGAAGAGGAGATCGAGTGCCGCGGTGAGGCTTCGGCAGAGCTGATAGAGCGATTCCAGCAGTTCTGCGAGGCGTACAGCGAAAAGGCGGACCGGCTTGGGCGCTTCCTCCGCATGATGGAGGCGTGCGTCCAGTACTGCCGGAGCGAAGCAAACCGTTTGCAGGAACGCGCGCGCAGCAGCGAGCGCAAAGCGACTCAGACGAAATACATGGTGATGTATTACCTCAAGAGCCGCGAACTCCGGAAGATGGAAGGCAGAGAGTTCACCCTGCGGATCCAGAAGAACAGCCAGGATTCCGTGCGGTTCACCGATGAGACGCAGGTGCCCATGCTGTATCGGACTGTTACGGTGCGCATCGAGAGGCCCTTATGGGAGAGATTAATCGAGAGCGTCCCCGAGGAGATGAGGCGTTTGCTCGTGGCAGCGGTTCAGGACGACTCACCCAGCAATGAGGTCATCAAGAACGCCGTTCAAAATCAGATTCCCGTACCTGGCGCCGAGGTCTACCGCGGCGACCATCTGCGCGTCGCGTAATCTTCATTCTTAATTTAACAACTATTGGCAGCCCGATGCTGGGTTCGGGGAGGGGCTATGTTTCTGTGCCAGCCACTGCTCGATGTCCTCATCGCCCGCGGGATCGAGGACATCGATTCCTTCATTTAGCCTCCGTCCTGGAACGATCTTCCCGAGCCGGAGTCAGTTGCGGGGATAATCGGCGCCGTCGACCGCGTGCTGGCCGCCGTCCGCAATAGGCAACGGATCGCGATCCTTGGCGACTACGACTGCGACGGGATCCTCGGAACTTATATTCTGTGCTTGATTCTGGCCAGCCTCGGCGTTCCAGCGCGGGCGTATCTGCCGCACCGCGACGAGGGATATGGTCTCAGTTCGTGCGCCGTGCATAAATTCTCCCTGAGCGGCACCGACCTACTGATCACGGTCGACAACGGCATCAACGCGCAGAGAGAGGTTCAGCTCGCGCACCGGTTGGGTGTCGATGTGATTGTCATCGACCATCACCGTATTCAGGGGCGGGCCAATACACTCGCAGTCTGGTCCCAGGAGTTCTGCGGAGCTGGTCTTGCGGCCCTGTTCGCTGTTGCTCTGGCGCTGCGAGTCGGCTGGAAAGAGGAGCGGGTCGAACGCCTGCAGACTGCCATGAGCCAGTATGCCGCGATCGCATCGTTCGCCGATGGTCTCCTTGTGACCGCGCAGGCGCTCTGCGCGGCGGGCAAGACAGTCACGCGCCAGCTGCTCGTTCAGAGCCTCCCAGCTTGCCGCCCGCGGCAGCGGCACCATGAAGTTGCGCCGCGCGGTGCCGACCAGGTTCTCCACCTTGCCCTTGTCGTTGCCCCTGGCCGGGCGGGCGAACTTCTCGTCCGGTGTTCCACGGAAAAGACACCTCCTCGTCGGCGCCGAACCCGGCTGCGAACCTGGTTCGTTACCTCCGGAGCCCCTCGTTGTCCGTGAACCCAGAATGTGGCGGTGGGTTACTTTTACTCCGCCACGTTGCACCGCTCCCGCGGCGTAACGTGGTCTATTTTTGCTCCGGCGCGTACAAAAGATCTCGCCAATCAGACAAAGCACAGCCACAGCAATCCCGAACACAAGCCGCGCGACCTCAAAATGGAGCGCAGCGGAAAACAGGAGGACAAGCAACAGCCCTTCGAGGACGAACACAGCGGATTGCAATAGCAGCCGGTAGTTCATTGCAGGTAATCCTCCCTCGTGCAATGGCCGACACAGAGATTGGGGAATTGCGGCTTCCTGACGTGGAGCATGGGAATTGCGAGAAAATCCGGAGGCCAGTCATCCGGGCTCGACAGCGCCACAGATCCCGTTCCGATAAGGGGCGACGAAATTGGAGCCCGTGCCGCATAGGAGAAGGACGCCGCGAGACACAGCAGGATCGCGCCGACAAGCTCCAGCGCATGGCGCTTCACAGGCTCACCCCCGCAAAATGCGTCACCAGCGCCCAGATCCCGCTGACGCTCAGAAAGGCAAGGCCACTCGCCGCGAGCGCGCCCCACGGCCGATGTCGAACGTGATTGAGAATGGCCGCTGAAAGTGCAAGGCCCCCGACGATGGGGCTGATCCGGTTGGCGGCATACCCGAACATGCTCATCAGCATGTCAGTCATTCCATAGGCGTCACCGGTCTGCATCCAGCTTCCGGTCGCGAGGTTGTAAAACCCCTGAACGCCTAGAAGAAACAAGGCCGCGATGATCGAAGCCAGAGGGTTGTAGCCCTGACTCATGTCGAGAACTGCTTTGAAGACGAGCGAAGCCGCGACCACTGGGACGATATGTCCGATCAGTACGTCGCTGACGAAATCGTTGGTGACCCGTTCAATTCCGGCCGTATACGGCGCTCCAGTCGCCCCCGCGATGATGAGTTGCTGTGCTCCCGGAACGGACTCCTGAACCAGCCAGCGGCTCACTCCCGGAAGGCTCAGCAGGAAATAGCCCCACAACAGCCACTTCAGAAAGCCGCCACTGGCCTCAAAGTTCATTCCCCCTTCCGAGCGCAGCCTCATGCCCGCCATCACGAACGCGCCCAGCGACGCCGGGATGGCGAGATCCATGAGAAGCCCGAGAATGGCTCTGAAAACCAGTGGCGCCTGCATTTGTACGCGGCGGAGCAAAAATAGACCACGAAGCGGCGCGTGAGCGCCGGTTCGTGGCGGAGTAAAAGTAGTCCACCCCGCCAGGCAGTCGATTCACGGGCAAGCAGGTTTTTCTTTGTGGTTCCGAAGCCGGTTCGGAGCGCAGAGGAGTCGTGTTTTCTGTAGGATACCGGAGGCATGAAGACGGTGGAGCTGTATGCGCGAGTACGGCGGGCGGTGGCGCGGGAGTTTGGCCTGGCCCGCAAGACGGTGACGAAGATGCTGGCGTATTCGGCGCCGCCGGGCTACCAGCGTCAGAAGCCGGTGCGGCGGCCGAAGCTGGGGCCGTGGCAGG
>JAJYVF010000041.1 GCA_021792135.1 Acidobacteriota bacterium
CGCAAGGGGCGTAGTGTCTCTGCGGGCCGGAAAGCGGCCTGCATGGGCGCGAAGCAAGGCCCAAACAGCGGGTTTTCCGAACAAGTAAGGCCAGAAAATCGGCGCTCAACTGCGGGTGCGCTTCGTCGCTGTCAAATCAGGAACCTGCGCAGAGGTTCCATTGGGGACATGGCCGCCAGTTTTGCTGTAGGGTTCGCGACAGCTGGCTGCTCCTCTCTGGCGGCACCTGGGAGTTCATGGGAGATGTCGCTGGAAGCAATGGATTTGCCACCGTTAACCATTGGGGATTCCACGTTCGAATGTGATTCGGGCAGTTTGGCACGTTTCGGGCTTGGTTCCACCTTAAAATCCACAGGGCGTTTGTGGAGCCCAAAGCACCGATCTTGTCAATCTCTACCGCCAGCGCGTGGGCTTTCGGCAGGTTCTCGGCTAAATAGTTCAAAATATCAATACTTGGGCCCACCAGCTTTACCTTCGCGGCTCTTTCTTAGCAGGCTGACGGTACATCGCGGACTCCGCGATTCCGGAGGTCCCGAGACAATATGCAGAGCATGGAAGGCTGCTGTCAGGGGATAAGATGTCGCCGCTGGCGCTATCGGGGAAGCCGAAGTAAACAGCTTCAGAGAGGCCAGCGATCGCAGCATGGCCCTGGCCCCGTCAGCACGGTAGCGGCAGAGGTATCGAAGCAGCCGTGCAGGCTGGTCCCGCCGATCAGGCTGGCGTTTCCGGACGAGGCGCGGCCATAGCCAGCAATCGTCTGAGTTGCGGCCGAGTCGCCGTGAGGGGTTCTCCCCCGGCGAGAAGAGCAAAAGCAGCGGTGCCCTGAGCGAAACGGGGGGATTCGGTCATCTGCGGGGACGAATCGGCAGGCTCCGGGAAAGCGTCGGCGATCTGCCGCCCGCTGAGAATCCGATGACCCCCTTGTCGGCAGCGGCGATGATCGGAGCGCGGGCCCCTGCCTCCCGCGCGTCCGCCAGAGGCTCAGTAGTTCCGGTAAGCCCGGTTGAATTTCGGCCGAGGCTTGCTGAGGATGTAAGCAACCACGTCCCAGGTTTGCTGCAGCGACAATGAGCCGGGGTGGTTCTGCGGCATGTTGGAATGCACATAGGCTGCCATCTTGGCCGGCTTGTTCATTCCCGCTCCGTCGTTGAACGAGTTGTCTCCCCACACAGCGGGAAGAATCGGTGGCATACCCGCGCCATTGGCGCCATGGCATTCGGCGCATTGCGCACCGTAGACCGCTTTGCCGGCCACAGGATTCCCGGTAAGGACCGCAACCTGCTTCAGACCCCGCCCCGGCCAGGGCTCTCCCTTCACGCCATCCCTTGAGAGCCAGTCGATATAGGCAACGAGCGCCTGCACGGTAGGGCTGTTCTCCGGCGGAGGCGTCCCGGCTTCGCTGCGCGTGAAGCATTCCTGGATGCGGTTGGCGAGCGAAATCACATGGCCGGCCCGTTTGTTGAACATCGGGAACAGGCCGGCCAGGTCGATCATGGGCGCGGCATGGGCCACGGTTCCGCTCCCCGCATGGCAGTCGCTGCAGGCGAGCTGGTTGCCGACATATTCATGAGCATATTTCGGCGTGCGATCAAAGATGAGCTTCCCCTGAACGGCGAGCGGAGGCGGTTCCTTCGCGGCACTTCCCTGCGCGCGATCAGGGGAGGAGGCTGCGTGAACGGGTTGGCTGCTGCAGCCCGCCAGCCCGGTGAAGAGAACAATACCGGCCAGAGACAGCAGGAATGAGATGTGGTGCTTCACTTCGATTTTCTTCATTGGGGCCCTCGAATTTACCGTGAAACAGGTCGGAACCCGAACTGGCGGTAGATCGCCTGAGCGGCCGGCGTCCGGAGGAAGGCCAGCCACTCCGCCGCGGCATCCGCATGCGGTGCATCCTTCATAATGCCGGCCGCGTAGATGGCAGTTGTGTTTTGCGCTGCAGGAATCGCGACGCCCTCGATCGGATTGCCGACCTTTTCCTGAAAGCGAACTTCGGAGGCCCACGTCACACCCGCGTCGACGGTCCCGTTCATGATGCGGATCGGCGTTTGCCGGTGATGGATCTCCGTAAGGATGGTTTTTCCCGTCCGGACTTTCTCCCCGTAGACCTGCTGTTCGAGCGGCACGCCGCCGGCTTTGCGAAGCGACGCCTCAATCTGGTGGGCGACGCCTTCCCACTGAGGGTTGGGCATGGACAACATTACGTCGGGACGTCCAAGGTCCTTCAGCGAGCGAATGTGCTTTGGATTCCCTGCGCGAACCATGATCTCGAGATCGTTGGTTTCGTACTCGACCACGTTCCGGACCTCGCCGCTCTGTTCCATCTGGTGCAGAACCCGCGCTCCTGCTTCATAAACATCGGGTCGAACCTGCACAGTCAGGTTGCCCAGGGTGATGGCACCCCCCGCGGCGATCTGCCTGCGCAGGATGCCGGGAGGCAGTGTCTCGCAGAAGATCTGTCCCTTGAGTTCGGGATGCTGCTGCTCGAATGCGCCGATGAGCTGCGGGAGGACAAAGAACTGGTTCCCGCCGATGAAGAGCACCAGCCGCGCATTCATGGGGTTGCCATGCAGATCCGGCACGTTATCGACATCGCTGACATGGAATGTGTACCCCGTCTGGCCGGCGGGATCATTCGCTCCATGGCTCCACGGAGGCATTGTCTGAGCTGAGCACGCGCCGGCGCACGCTGTGAGCAGCAGGGCCGGAATGATCCGAAGGAAGTTCGTCATAACATCTGTACCTTTCATGGACTAAGCCGTGATATAGGTGTAGTGGCCTTCGGCCTGCAGAAGGGCGATGGCCGCCACCATCGAGGCAACGACCAGAACGCCGGGCAGAGCATGAGCCAGCATGTCCCGGACGATTGCTTCCGGAGTCTGGGTCAGCTTGTCGCGGCGGACCAGCGCGCGGGCCTGCTCCTCGAGGGCCGTGTGGCAGCTCAGGAATTGAACTCCGCGAGCCTGCAGCCTCTGAACGCTCGTATCCTGGTCCGGGGAATGCTCGTCGTTGGGATCCTGCGACGCTGCCGTCTTTTCCGGGTAGAAGATGTTGCGCACGGCCGGTTTGCCGGTGGTCGGGTCGGTGACGCTGAGCCATTCTCCCACCCGATACTTCTCCCAGATGTAATCGTCATAGTTGACCATGTTCGCGGGTCCGTGCAGCCCGGCCGCGACTTTCATCTGCTGCTCCGGTATGCCGAAGCCGAAGCTCAGCCCGTTCAGGGAATTCTTGATGTTATTCAGAAACTTTCCATTGCCAATGCCTACAACGTCATAGATCTGTTTAATGCGCGCCGGATCCCCGATGAGTTTGCGGAAGTCGGCGATGTTCCACTGCGAGCTTTTCCACACCAGCTGGCCCTGGGCCTCCGGAGCAGCCTGACTGAGCGCGCCGAACGTGGCAACCGTGGCGGCGGCATGGGAAACAAACGATCTACGAGTGATTGGGGTCATCATTATTCTCCTGAGTAAAGAAGCGTTGGGGCGAATGTCGATCGACCGGCGGAGGAATCCCCAGGCTCTCGAGAAAGAGGAACTTGGGTTCTTCGCAGCGTTCGCGAAAGGATTTAGAAGCGCTTCTCCAGCCGATGAAGAGCAGCAGGATGAGAGTGATCAGACCGATGATCCAGGCAATCAACGCGTTCTCTCCTCCTCACTGTCGTTCCCCGAAGGGGTTCTGGCGGGAGTGATTTCGGTGCCCTGGTAAAGCGATTGCATATACGCCGTGACGGCCTGAATCTCTCCGCGGGTCAGCAGGGGCCAGGGAGGCATGCCGCTGCCCGGAACCCCGTTGCGGATCACGTACGCGGCTCCCGCAAAGGAGACCTCAATCTGATGGAAGTTTGCCGGAGGGCGCGCAACCTGCCCGGCATCGGGGCCGTCTCCGGCGCCGTCATTGCCGTGGCAGCGGATGCAGTGCGCTTCGAAGACCCGCTTGCCGGCGAGCACCAGGATCGGCATCGGAGCCCATTGTTCGCTGGGCCGCAGTCCCGGGATCTTCGCAAGCGACAGGGCGTATTCCGCCACATCGTCGAACTGGGACGTCGGCAGGTCGTTCCACGCCGGCATCGCGGTTCCCGGTACACCGTTAGCCAGAGCGTGCAGAACCGTGTCGGGAGGCAGGCGAAAGTCAGCCAGATCGAAGGCCACCGGCCGCAGCGCCCGGCCGCCGGGCGACCGGCCACGCCCGGCCGTGCCGTGGCACCCTGAGCAGTTGGCCGCGAACACCGCCTTACCGGCAGCGAGATCCGCAGCAGCAGCAGCAGCGCGCGTCCCGGGCGCGAACACCGGTTCCACAGTTTCGGGCCGGGGATCCGGATGAATCATCTCTTCCGCGCGCCCCAGCGTGTTCAGGTACGCAACCAGGTCGAGCGCATCGCGGGTGGGCCGATCCGGATCGCCGACAAACATCCAGCCGTAGCCCGGCATCACCGAATCGGGCACCGTATATCGCGGGTTGTAGAGGTGAACCAGCTGCCAGTCCTGGCTGCGCCTGCCCGACTCGCGCGCCAGATCGGGGCCGATGCGTCGTGTGCCCCACATCTGCGGATATTCGCCCTGCGTTTCCCATGCCTGGGTTGGGCGCCCGAACCGCCATTCATCGGCCGGAGTGAAACGCACCTGCTCCGTATGGCAGTAAGCGCAGCCGTCGCGGGCGTAGAGCAGCATCCCGCGTTGTTCCGCGGGACTGAGTTGCAGCACGGCATGCGGCGGCGTCGTACGCGCTATCGCTTCGTGAAGGCGAAGGGCCGGAATCGCTCCAAGTGTCGTGAACGAGGCGACAAAGAAGAGCAATCCGGCCCCGAAGGTGGCGCTCCAGGCGGTCGCGATCCATCGATCCGCAGAGGAACCCCCGTCGGCAGCATGGGCAGCGGACACGGCAGCCGCCCGCGGAGCCTCCGTGGCCTCATGGCGTTTCCCGGTCAGAAAACTGGCTCCGAAAGCGACAAAGCCCAGCAGCAATAGACAGCCATCGGCGGTGCGGAAAATCCAGTACGGGCGCGAGGCGCGCACCGAATCGATCCAGGGCAGGTGCTGCTGCCACAGAGCGGCCTGCGTCAGACCCGCGCTCGTAAGGTCGAGAACCATCAGCAGCAGGCCGATCACCAGAAGCCAGTACGACCAGGCCAGCAGCCGCCGGCTGGAGCGCACACCGGGCAGGCGTTGCCACACGTGCGCGACTCCCCCCATGGCGGCGAAGGAGGCAAATCCGATCATCGCCAGATGGGAGTGGCCGATCACAAAATCGGTGAAGTGGATAAAGCTGTTGAAAGCCATCACCGCCTGAACCGATCCCTGAATGCTCACCACCAGATACAGCACCACGCTCGTCCAGACAAAGCGCAGCGGGATATCCCGCAGGATGTTGCCTTCCCCGGCCAGGCCGATCGAGAGCAGAAGATTGGCGACCACAATGATGACGTCGATGCCCTGGTAGATCGAGGCCACTTCCGACGCGTGCTGCGCGCCCATCGGCAGCGATGAATAGATGTAGTGATGGAGACCGTTCAGCGGATAGACCAGGAACAGCAGCCAGAAGCCGATCATCGAGTAGAAATGGCTGTAGATCGGCTTCCGCGTGACCGCGGGGATCACAAAGTACGCGATGGCCGTGGCCAGGGGCGTGACGAAGACCCCAACGGCATCGTGAATCCACAGACCGCTGAAGGCCGCGCCCATCGCGCCCGGCAGAACATTGGGCAGAATATTGCCGATCGGATACGCAAGCGCGGTGAACGTGATCCCGCCCAGCAGATACCAGCCCGCCACGTACAGCTTTGCCGCCCCTCCTTTCCAGAAGGGCAATGCGAACTGCACGATGAGCAGCAGAAGCGATAGCTCAATGACCGCTGCAATGCCCAGCGGGAACTCCGCCCATTCCAGAGGCTGACTGATGCCGGCCAGCACCAGGCTCCAGCCTCCCAAAACCGCGACTGCATTCCAGACCCAGAAGATCACCCATCCCAGGCGCTCGCTGGTGAAATTCCGGTGGGCGAGAATCGGCGCCGCGTAATAGAGAAACGCAATGAACGCGTTGCCGAGCCACGCGTAGAGGATGCCCTGCGTGTGGTCATAGCGCAGCCTGCCCCATGTGTCCCAGGCCTGATCGCCGAGAAAAGACGGCGCATGGAACTTGACGGACACCAGCAGGCCGAACACCGCGGACAGGACCAGACCGGCGAAGGCGGCGAAGGTATGCGCGCGAATCAGCCTCTGCGCTGCCGGCGTCGGCTCCACGCGCGCAGTCATGGCACATCCCCTTGCGGAGCCATTGCGAACCACGCCCCGTGCGCCGGATGGTGGAGATCCGCCGCGGCCGGATCGATGCGAAAGACAATCAGATATGACAAAATCAGCGCAAGCACAAGCAAACCAGCCACGAAAATCCACTGCCGGAGCGCCTGCCGGTCCCCCGCAGAAGCCTGCTCCGCCCCGCCGTCAGGGCTCGATCCTGATGTCTCGTTGCGGCCGGAACCTTGAGGATCGAACGGGTCAGGGCCGGCCATTGTCAGTACTCTCTGGCATGAGGGGTCTGGGTAAGGTCGTTCGTGTGTGTTTCCGCTGGCATCGTTGCCAGGGTGCAACACCAGAAGGGCAGGTTACTTTGCACCTTTCTGGTCGAAGTTCACCGGAATGCGGGAGCAACTCAGGCTGAAGGACGGCACGAAACTTCGCCCCTGTACGGCTTTCCTGAGCTCGTCCCGTAGTCGCCGCGTGTAGAGATTTACCAGGACCTCCTGAGCGCATGCAGGGCAATGCAAAAGGTGCCCGAGGTCCAGATTCTCGAGTTCAATCGGATCCATACGTCCTGCTTCCTGTTTAGTCCGCGGCAGATGCGCGATTACGTGAGAATTGGCAACCGAATGGTAAGGGGAAACACTGGGTCCACCTGCAAGTCTGAAAGCCCGCCCATCCCGGTGTCCAAACAGAAATCGTTATCCGCTATAAGCTCCGTAAGGGTGGAGGCAGGCATCGAGGGCCGGATCGCGCACGCGTCCAGACTGCCGCTGCCCCCGCAGGCGGGCGATTTGGGATACCCTCAGCTTTCCGGTTCGGAGAACGAGATGGAAAACTTTCGCCTCAGGATATTTCGCACGGTGGCGCATCACCTCAATTTCAGCCGCGCCGCGGAAGAGTTGTTGCTCACCCAGCCAGCCGTGACCCAACAGATCAGGACGCTGGAAGAGGAATGCGGCGTGCCCCTCTTCGACCGCAGCGGCGGCCAGATTACCCTGACGCCTGCCGGTGAAGCGCTCCTTCCCTATGCGGAGAAGCTCAAGGCCATCACAGACGAGGCCATCGCGGCCGTGAATGATGCATCGGGCAGGGACATCGGGCAGCTCGCTGTTGGCGCATCGCAGACCATCGGCCAGTACATCCTCCCCAATCTGGTGGCGCGGTTCCTCCGCGAGCACCCGCGCGTAACCTTCACCGCAGTCTGCGGCAACAGCGACGAAATGATCGGCAGGCTACTGCATCGGCGGATCCAGCTGGCCCTCATCGAGGGTCCCGTGCGCCGGAAGGACTTTCATATCGAGCCTTTCATGGAAGATCACATGGTCCTCGTCGTTCCTGCTGGCCACGAGTGGGCGGATCATGAGATCGAGGTATCGGCGCTCAAGAGGGCTCCGCTGCTGATGAGGGAATTCGGCTCCGGATCGCGGCGCGTTGTCGAGCAGGCCCTGGCCCGGGCGGGAATCAGGAAGAAGGACCTCAACACCCGAATGGAGTTTGACTCGACGGAGGGGATCCTGAACGCAGTCGAGGCGGGGCTTGGAGCCACCTTCATCTCTCGCTGGGCAGTCAGAAATCAGCTTGCCCTGGGCACCCTGAAAGTCGCGCGTGTCAAAGGGCTCCAACTGTCTCGCGTCTTCTCCATGGTCTATCCGCGCGGCCCTGGACCGTCCGGTGTTGCGGGGCTGTTCCGGGCATTTCTTCTTACGCGAGGCATGGATTTGAAACCGGGCGCCGCCGCAAAACCGACGAAGGCGAATCTGCGGCCGTACTGATCCGATCCGGCCTCTTCCAGGCTCCCCGTGAGTTGCCTGCCTGTCAGGCTGGGCTCTTCTGCCCGAAAATCCATCGCCCGCCGGTCCCGTCTTCCCTGACGGCTAGGTTCAGCATCCCGTGCTGGTTCTTCGTCGGTCCCAGGCAGTATCATGGCGTGGACCGCGGAAACCTCCAGCGCAATCACCGCGTCAATGCCCGCACTCAGGACGAAGCACCCACCTTCAGGAAAAGCAAAGATGCAGTATCTTCTGAACAAACTGGAACTGATTCGCACCGCCTCCGAGCGAAACACCTTTATCCTTGCCGACGCCCGGGACGCCGACATGGCCTGGGGCATTCCCAGCTTCGGAGTCAGCAGCGCCGCGGACGCCGGCAATGCGCCCGCTCGTTCCTGGTGCACCGTTCCCATGTTCCTCGACCAGATTCGCCAGGTGGTCCACCAGGGCCTGATCGACATCCTGCTCGCCTCCGTGTCGTCGATGGAGGTCCTCGCGCACCGCGAGCGCCTCTTTGAAGGTACCCACATCACCCCTGCTGTCCGCATCAACGACGCCAGCGATATCTGGTTCCTGCGCGGCGCGCGCTACTGTGATTCTCCTTCCCGGCCCTTCGCGAGTGCCTGGATCGAGGAAGCCCAGTTCGGGAGTCTGACCGCTCCTCGCGACCAGCCGCCGGTCGTGAATCTCGGCCTCTACTCCATGACCTTCAACAACGACCTCGAAGCCGACTGGCGCTCGCTCACCGCCTTCCGCGAATTTCGCGCCGATGCCGAGCGACGCGGCTTCCGCTACTTTCTTGAGGTCTTTGCCCCGAATGTCCGCGACTGCGGCCTCACCCCGTCGGAAATCCCCGACTTTGTCCACGATTCGATCGTCCGCGCCCTCGCTGGAATCCCATCGAGCGGCCGCCCGCTCTTCCTCAAGATTCCCTACTTCGGCCCCGGTCCGCTCGAGGAGCTCGTCGCCTACGATCCGTCTCTGGTCGTCGGCGTCATGGGCGGCAAGAGCGGCACCACCCACGATGCCTTCCGCCTGCTGGCGGAGGCCCGCAAATACGGAGCCCGTCTCGCCCTCTTCGGACGCAAAATCAAGAATGCCGAGGACCCGCTGGCCTTTATCCGCATGCTTCGCGCCCTGGCGGACGGGGAAATCGGCCCCGAAGAAGCCGTCCGCTGTTACCACGGCGAACTGCAGTCCGCCGGACGAAAATCAAAACTCCCCCTCGAAGAAGACATGCAGTTAACCTCCTCCGAGCTGATCCATGCATGAGCCTTCGCTCTTCTTCACCCGGATCCGGCGGCGCCGCACGCATGTATCTCCGCGCCGCTGATCCTGGTTCATGCTGCGCGAGGCTCGTTCTTCTCGTATGCCGACCATCTCCGCTAACCCGGCGCCGCTCTCCGTTGAGGAGATCCGCAAATCCTTCGGCACAGTTGCGGCCGTCAATGGCATCTCGCTCGAGATCCCGACCGGCGCCTGCTTCGGCCTTCTCGGCCCCAACGGCGCCGGAAAGTCCACCGTCATCCGCAGCATCATGGGCCGCGTCCGTCCCGACTCCGGCGCCATCCATATCTTCGGGCACGCCGTCGGTTCCACTGCGGCTCGCGCCGAGATCGGCTGGGTCCCGCAGGAGCTTGCCCTTTACCCTCTCCTCACCTGCCGCGAGAACCTCCGGGCCTTTGGCCGCTGCCAGGGCCTGCGCGGAGATGTGCTCGACGAAGCCATCGCCTGGTGCCTCGACTGGGCCGCGCTCGAAGACCGCGCCCGCTCCACCGTCCGCTCGCTCTCGGGAGGCATGAAGCGCCGCCTCAACATGGCCTGCGGCCTCATCCATCGTCCTCGCCTCGTTCTGCTCGATGAGCCCACCGTCGGCGTCGATCCTCAGTCTCGCAACCGCATCTTCGAAATGGTCGAAGCCCTGCGCGCCCGCGGCACCACTATCATCTACACCACCCATTACATGGAAGAGGCTGAGCGCCTCTGCGACACCATCGCCATCATCGACCACGGTCGCATCATCGCCCTTGGCTCCAAAGAAACCCTTGTCGCCAGGGCCTTCGGAACCCGCAGCTCTGTCATCATGCACTTCGCCGCGCAGCACGACGGCCTCGCCGCGTGGGCTGCCGCCCACAATGCCAGCGCGCAGGACTCAGCAATTCTCTGCACCGTCGAGAAGCCCTCCGAGATCGCCGTTCTCCTCGAATCAGCCGCGCGCGACGGCCTCGACATCGCCGATGTCAGCCTCCGCCGGCCCAACCTCGAATCCGTATTCCTGCACCTCACCGGAAAAGAACTCCGTTCATGACGGCGCGCCTGATTGCGACCATCATCCGCAACGGATTCCTTGCCCTGCGCCGCGACCGCGTCGCCTTCCTGCTGGCCTTCATCCTGCCCGTCGCCTTCTTCACCATCTTCGGATTCGTTTTCGGCGGCATGCGCGGCTCCTCCACACCGCGCGTCACCGTCCTCCTCGTCGATGAGGACCACTCCGACGCTTCCCGCGCTCTGGTCCGTGGCCTGCTGCGCGAGCCGTCCCTCGACGTCCGCACTCATCCCCAGTCCACGAAAGAGAATCCGGCCCCAGCCGCCTACACCTCCGCCTCCGCCGAAGCAGCCGTCCGCGGCGGAAACGCGCCCGCCGCTCTCGTCATCTCCTCCGGCTTTGGCGCACATCCATTCGCCTTCGGCCCCCAGGCCGGGAGAGCCCAATTTCAGATCCTCTATGACAGCTCCGATCCTGTTGCTGCCCAGGTCGTTTCCGGCATGCTGCAGAAAACCGTCATGATCGCGCTGCCCGCCACCATGGCTTCCGCCGGCTGGAAGTATTTCGACCAGTACATCGGCGTCCTCACGCCCGAACAGCGCCAGCGCATCCAGTCCAGTCTCTCCTATCTCCGCGACCTCCAGAGCCAGGAGCAGCCGCAGTCCGCCGCAGCGAATAACAGCCTCGCCCGGGGCCTCGTCTCCATCGAAATGCACGATGTCGTCGGCGAAAAGAAGCGCAGCCCGATGATCTCCTACTACGCAGCCGCCGTCGGCGTCATGTTTCTCCTGTTCACCGCCAGCGCAGCCGCCGGCAGCCTGCTCGACGAGGCCGAATCGGGAGCCCTCGACCGCCTGCTCTCCGCCCGCGTCACCATGACCACCCTGCTCGCCGGCAAACTGCTCTACACCGCGCTGCTCGCCTTCCTCCAGCTCGTCATCATGTTTCTCTGGGCCGCGGCGGTCTTTCATCTCGACTTTTTCGACCACATCCCCGGATTCATCGTGATGACCGCGGCCACCTCCCTGGCCGTCGCCGCCTTCGGCATCCTGCTGGCCAGCGTCACCCACACCCGCGCCCAACTCGCCGCTTTCTCCACCCTCATCATCCTCACCATGTCGGCTATCGGAGGCAGCATGTTCCCCCGCTTCCTCATGCCCGACGCCATGAAGAAAGCCGGCCTCTTCACCTTCAACTCCTGGGCTATCGACGGCTATACCAGAGTCTTCTGGCGCGACGAGCCCATCGGCCATCTCACAGGCCCGGTCGCCGTCCTGGTCGCCTCCGGCCTTGCGCTCTTTCTTCTCGCCCGCTGGTTTGCCCGCCGCTGGGAATACAACTGAACATCCCCCGAAAGAGCAGCCTCCGCCGGCAAGCGGGCTGCCCAGCCAGCCGCCGCGGTAAGCCACGCAGGAGTTCCGGCTCTCCCGGTTGACCCGCGCCCATTTCCCCTCGTACCCTGAAGCTATCCCCCGCCATATAAGGAGCCCTTATGCTGATCACGCTGCTCGATCTGGAACGCGAGCCTGTCCGTTTCGACCTCAGCATCCCACCGGGCGCCATTGACTACGGTGGCGAAGCCACCCAGATCGGCGATCTCCACGTCGAGGGCCAGGCCGAACTCCTCCGCGAGCATCGCGGACCCCGCGAAGTTATCCCCGACATCCGCGCCCGCTCCAAATGGAGCGGCGTTTTCGAAGTTCCCTGTGCCCGCTGCCTCGAACCCGTCCGCAATCCCCTCGGCGGCGAATTCGATCTCATTTTCCGCCCACTCGGCGTCGATGCCGGCCCCGCCGAACGCGCCCTGGGCGCGCCTGAAACCGAAATCGGTTATTATCAGGAAGAAGGTCTGGTGCTCGAAGACGTCCTGCGGGAGCAGGTGCTTCTCTCCCTCCCCGCGCGTACCCTTTGCCGCCAGGACTGTAAAGGACTCTGCCCACGCTGCGGCCTTAATCTGAACACCGAATCCTGCACCTGCGACGCGCCTTCGGCCGATCCGCGGTGGTCGGCGCTCTCAGACCTGCGCAGCCGGCTCGGTCCGGGAAATCATTAAGGTTCTTGCCCGGAACCCGCCCCGCCCGCAAGCTGCGGCGCGGCCGCCTCCGGGAGCGAAAGGAATTTCAAAATGCCCAACCCAAAGCGGCGTCACTCCAAACGGCGCACGTCCATCCGTCGTGCCCACGACGCCATCTCGGCCGCCTCCCTCTCCGAATGCCCCAATTGTCACGAGCGTAAGTTGCCGCATCATGCCTGTCCCAAATGCGGCACCTATAAGGGACGCGAAGTTCTGGAAGTGAAGGAAGCCAGCTAGTTCCTCACCCGATGCTCACCGACATCGCTCTCGACGCCATGGGCTCGGACAAAGCTCCTGAACCCGAAATCCGGGGCGCGATTCTTGCCTGCCGTACGCTTCGGGTTCGTGTGCACTTGGTGGGGTCGGAGCCCACCCTCCGCCAGCACCTCTCCCACGCGCTCGACGGCGCCCGTCTGCCCATCGACATCGTCCATGCCGAAGAGTTCATCACCATGGACGAAAAGGCTGCCCACGCGGTCCGCACCAAGCGCAACAGCTCCATGCGCGTCGGGCTGAAGCTGGTCAAGGAGAAGCGCGCCGCCGGCTTCTTCACCGCCGGCAACACCGGCGCCGGCATGGCCACCGCAAAAATGGTCCTCGGGGCGCTCCCCGGCGTCGACCGTCCCGCTCTGGCCATCGTCGTCCCCACCCTCTCCGGCTCGCCCTCCATCCTTCTCGATGTCGGCGCCAACGTCGACTGCAAGCCCCAGAACCTCGAGCAGTTCGCCGTCATGGGCGAACTCTATGCCCGCAACGTTCTCCGCATTCCCCGCCCCCGCGTCGGCATCCTGTCAGTCGGCGAAGAAGAGGGCAAGGGAAACGACCTCACCCGCGAAGCCACGGCCCTGCTCAAAAAGCTGTCCATCGATTTCGTGGGCAACGTCGAAGGCCGCGACATCTACAACGGTAACTGCGACGTCATCGTCTGCGACGGATTCGTTGGCAACGTCGCCCTCAAAACCTCCGAAGGCCTCAGTCGCCTGGTGCGCGAGATGCTCAAGCGCTCCCTCACCCAGACCGTCACCGCCCAGGTAGGAGCCCTGCTCTCCCGCCGCGCCTTCAACGCCTTCCGCAGCCGCCTTGATCCCAGCGAATACGGCGGAGCCCCGCTGTTAGGCGTCCGCGGAGTCTGCATCATCGGCCACGGCTCCTCGAACGAGCGCGCCATCATGAACGGCATAAGAGTAGCCGCCGAATTCGCCCAGGCCGGCATCAACGAGCGCCTCGAAAGAGAATTCACCCGCCGCCCCCTCGACCCCCCCTCCGGCTCCGAACTCCACCTCCCCGTCCAATAGGACTGCGCGTCCAGCGAGCCGCGCTCCGCGCCAATCCTTCTCTATGCAGACACTTCAACTTCAGTCCCGCCATTGCTATTTAGCAGAACCATAGAAAACACTGGGAATTTAACCATCGCGGATGTATGTTGCCCTATCAGGGGAGACTAATGATCGCGATACTCCAAATCGGAGATATTCATACCAGCGAAAAGAAGGCCAACCCGGCCTTGGCCAACGCCGGATTGGTAGTTGCTGCTATAAAGACGCTCGCGGCGTCATGCTCCGAGCTATACCTCGTCCTCACCGGGGATATTGCTTACGCAGGAAAGCAAAAAGAATACGAGATCGCGACCACATTCATCGGGGAGTTGGAAGAGGGTCTCCGAAATCTGGGCAACCCGGGCTTGGTCGGGACAGTTGTCATCCCCGGCAATCACGACTGTGACTTCGATATAGCCGGCGACCTTCGAGACGCTGCGATGGCAAGCGTCGGAGCGGCAATTGAGGCGCTGGCTGTCCACGGGAACACCGCGGCCGAATTGGTACGTCCTCAGACGGAATATTTCAATTTTCAAGCCCTAATAGATCCACGCCTAGAAAACACAAGCCGCCTCTATTGGCAAAGATCCTTTTCTGCCGCAAAATCCAAGGTCCTTTTCCGCGCCCTGAATACAGCATGGGTCTCCCGGAGACACGAAGTCCCGGGTCAGCTATTCTTCCCGCCTCAAGCTATCCTTCCCATCGAAGGCGACACCGATCTTGTAGTTACTCTCATGCACCACCCATTTGCTTGGATAGAGCCAAACAACGCCCGTCTCCTTCGAAGGGAAATCGAAACCTCGTCCGACATCATCCTCACCGGCCACGAACACAAGGGAGACAGCTACGGAAAAATACTGTCTGACGGCGCGCAAACCAATTACGTCGAAGGCGCGGCATTCTACGATCCTCAAAGTTCGGAGAATGGGTTCAATCTGATCATCTTGGATCCGCCGAACAGCACGTACCAAGTAAATCATTTCTTGTGGAAAGGGTCGCTCTACGAGGCCCAGCCACCCACGAGCAGAATCTTCACGCGGAACCAAAATCTCCTTGAGCATCAATTCTTGAACAACCCAGAGTTCCGGCAAGAACTCGACGACATTGGCACACCGTTTACCCACACTGAAAAGACCGAGCTAAAGCTATCTGATCTGTTCGTTTACCCTGACCTCAGGGCGATCGAGAACAGCCCATCTGCGCGCACCCCTCAAATCGTGCGCGGGCATAAAGTTCTCCAATTTGTCGTAGACAACCCAAAGCTCCGGATATCGGGACCAACGAAATCGGGACGGACCTCCTTGGCCAAAGTTCTCTATAAAGATCTGCTTGAACAGAAGAAAATTGTACCGGTCTTGATAAGTGGTTCCGATTTTAAGGGAACCACATACGAATCAGTGGTAGGCGTGATCACAAGGAACTTCAAGCGACAATATAGCGATAAGCTGTATTCAAGGTTTTCGCAGCTACTTAATAACGACCGCATTTGCATAATCGACGATTGGCAGCAATTTTCGCTTAACTTTGCTGCGAAGGAAGCGGTACTCAGCGCTCTCCTGAAATACGGTAGTCGTGTGTTGGTTTTTGCTGACGCAGCGGCAAGCATTTACGAATTGGGCCAACTTGCAAAGAATGATGACCTCGCCGATTTCGCATTTTGTGAAATGAAGGAATTAGGATATGTCCTGCGGGGACGCCTTGTTTCAAACTGGATTTCACTCGGAAAGGAGTTCCAGCTCGATGAGTTGGAGCTCACTGAAAGGAGCAACGCGGCCGAACATGTGCTCGATACCCTAATCAGTACCGGAATCGTACCCTCATATCCATTCTTTGTCTTGTCAGTGCTGCAAGCGAGAGATTCCGCGGGCAGCACGACTAATTATGGATCATTCGGGCACATCTATGAACAGTTGCTTACGACGCGTCTTGGCCACTTCGGACAGAAACGGGTAGGCGCCAAGCTGACATTTCTCTCCCGCATCGCATTCGCGATGCACCAAGCGAGAACCCCGTTCATTCGCGAGTCCGAACTACACGAAGCGGCAGATCTATATTCAAGAGAATATGCGTTGTCCGAGAGGGTCAGCCAATGGATCGAGCAGTTCGTCGAAGCGAAGATACTCCAGATAGAACAAGGCGAAGTCAAGTTTATCTACAAGTATGCTTACTATTTCTTGCTTGCCCTGTACTTTCAGGAGGGAATCTCCAATGCATACGAAGCGGAAGATCTGAAGCGGCAGTTAATAGAAATGGTGGATGGCGCTTATGATGACGACAAAACCCAGACATTGATTTTCTATTTATATCTGTCGAAAGACCGGCAATTGATAGAGCAAATTCTTGCAAAAGCGAGGGGCGTCCTAGCGGAGACGGCTCCCATTGATCTCACGCGCGACTTGGCGTTTTCTAATTCTCTGTGTTCGCGGCATCCCACATTGATCGCCCCCGGAACAAACCACAGCGCAAACCGCCTAGCCCGTGACACGCAGAAGGACGAGGTGGCTGAAGTTTCAAGGGAGCCAAACAAGCCAAATGGGAGCCACCAAATAGCCGTCGCTACGGGGTTTCAATTGTTGGACATTATGGGACAGGTCGTAAGGAACTTTCCCCTTGAACTCAGAGCCGACCAGAAAAGAGAGCTTGTGTATGAGACCTGCGCCCTTGGACTGCGCATGATGAAGGACTTCATGCTGTCCATGGAAAATGGTTACGAAGACGTATCGCGAGCGTTACGCGATTTTTTGGAACGCAATCCCGTATTCACCAGCAAGAGCCCAGACGACGTTGCATACGCCTCAAACATGTTCCTCGTTAACTTCATAGAGGGGATGCTGATCGGAATGATCAAAAAGATATCCTTCTGCATCGGGCTCCGTGAACTTGCTGAGACCTATCGCCAAATCGAGGCAGACACCTCCTACAACGATGTCTCAATGCGCATAATTGACCTCGCGATTACTTTGGAGCATTTTGCCAAAATACCTGCCAGCGAAGTAGAGCGGCTGCGTGCGGTGGTGGAATCGAACATTACAGCCTATACAATACTCCGCACACTTGTTAGCGAATTCCTATCCCTATTTCCCTGCGATTACAAGCTGCGCCAACGTATGGAGAGCCTGCTTAAGTTTGAGCCGAATGATCCCCGACTGCTACTCGATAAAAAGGTGCGTTCGTTGACCAGCTAGACCATCACCGGCCGGATCACCCGCTTCGGCGTTTTTCCTGTCAACCCCCAACCCTCCGCACCAAAGTAACTCCTGCTGATTCCACGCCACTTACCCGCCAGTCCACGCAAAGATATTTGGCCGACTAATTCTCCCGGTTTGGTATTCTAAATATAGAAAGGAAAACGAAAAAACCGCCCGGCGAGGGCGGTTTTTTCATGCCCCATGATCGGTAAGCCGCCCCGCAGGACCACGCCAGCGCCGCACCCGCTCCGCCCGGGGAAGACCTCTCGCTCCTTGCCCCTGGCCAGCGCGAGCCATGCATACCCGGCTTTGCCGCAACCTCAGCCGACCCTGCCGCAATCTCGGCCGAGACCCCTGCAACCTCGGCCGAGCTTGCCGCAAGCTCGACCGACATCGAAGTGACATCCTTTCTGTCACTTCCGCCCATCTCGGCCGTGTCTGCGGCAACTACGGCCGAAACTCCCGCAACCTCGGCTGCCCTGCAACTGATTTCCTGCGAAACACTTGCCCGGTCTAAAGCGCAGAAAACAAAACATCGCCCCAGGAAGACCCACAATTTTTTCCAGCCGCCGCCGACTGCCAATCCAGTCCACCCCAGCCGATCCATGCAGTCTCATGCAAAAGCTTCACTTTCCGGAACTCCTGGCCCCCGGCCTGCGTATGATTGCCCATGAGCGCCGCCGGCACAATTCCGTGGAACCTGGGCATGCTGGGCTTCCCGCTGGAGCGGCCATTCGACCGCTCTTCGGTGCCCGCGCCCGCCGGCCACTACCGTGCGCCGGCCACCTCGGGCCCGGCCGATCGCTGGCGGCGCAAAGAGCAGTCCGGGGAACGTGTCCTGGAGAAACCTGTGGAAGGCGATTGGCAGGTCCTGGTGGAGCGGTGCCTCAAGGGCGACTCTTTTGCCTGGACCGAGCTGGTGAAAGCGCATCACAGACGGGTGTACGGCCTCTGCTTCCGCTTCACCGGATCCGCCAGCGATGCCGAAGACCTCACCCAGGAGGTCTTCCTCAAGGTCTATGGCAATCTCGCCTCCTTCGATCTGGCCCGCGGAAGCTTCCAGACCTGGATCACCACCATGACCCGCAACCTCCTCGTGGACCACTTCCGCCGCTCCCGGGGACAGCGCGCGACGGATTCCATGGACGCAGGATGGGAAGGCGACGGCGAAGAATTGCCGATGGCTCTGCGCCTCGCCGACCACGGCCCCAGCCAGCATGACCGCGCGGTGCAGCGGGAAATCGAGAAGATGGTGCAGGAGGCGCTCACCAAGATTTCCCCTGAACTGCGTGAAGCGGTTATTCTGCGTGATTTGCAGGACCTGGATTACAAGGAGATCGCCCAGGTTCTGCACATCCCTGAAGGCACGGTGAAGTCCCGCATCAGCCGCGGCCGGGCGGAACTGGCTCGTTTACTGGAACGTAATAAAGGACAGATGGTGTAGGTATGGCGGAGCAGGGCAAATTCGGACAGAAGCCGGAAGGACTCCGCTGCGAGGAATGGGAGGCGTTGCTGGTCGATGCTCTCGACGGGCTCCTGCCCGCGGTGGATGCGGCGATCTTCCGTGCGCACAGCAGCGGCTGCGCGAACTGTGCCGATCTGCTGTCCCACGCCGAACAGGGCCGCCAGTGGCTCGGCTATCTGCACACCGAACCCGAGGTTCCCGCCGACCTGCTGGGCAGGATCCTCGACCGGACCGTGGGTGCCGGGGGTATCGCGATTCCGGTCGCCGCCGGCGCGCAGGGCAGCGTCCCCGTGGTCGCGGCCCTACCCCTGCGGCGGAGTTTTCACGAAGCCCGCCTTATGATGACCGTCGCGATGGCCTTCTTCTCCATCGCCCTTACGCTGAACCTGGTGGGCGTCAAGATTACCAGCCTGCGTCTCGCTGATCTGCGCCCCTCGGTCATCGGCAGCACGCTCTCGCGCCAGGTCTACGGGACCTGGGGCCAGATGGTCCACTATTACGACAACCTGCGCTTCGTCTATCAGCTGGAATCGCGCATGCGCGAGCTGCGGCGCGACGTCGAAGCCCCCGCCGCGCAGCAGCAAAATAAACAGTCGCCAACCCCGAAGAACGGGCAGTCGAAGGCAACCGATCCGGACTCCGTACTCCGGGCACAGGCTGCCACCCCTGTGATGTGCGCCGTCACCACGAACGACCAACTCAACACAACAACACTCAATTCAGCAATGAGTCGGATTTCAATCTCCCTGGGTCCCTGCAGAGCCGGGCTGAGGCAAGCCGCTCAGAACGAGGGAAGGAGCCTGGCATGAACTGCGTCAATCATCCCGAGGCGGCGGCATCCGCCTGGTGTCAGAATTGTGGCAAGCCTCTGTGTATGGAGTGCGTCCGCAACGATCAGGGCAGTATCTTCTGCCAGGAGTGTCTGGCCGCGCGAGTGCCCGGTTCCCCCCGTCCGTATCCTCCCGGAGTCGCGCCCCCGGCGGGCGCCAATCCCGGTCTGGCCACCCTCCTCGGCTTCATCCCCGGCGTGGGCGCCATGTACAACGGCCAGTACATCAAGGCCATCGTGCATGTGCTGGTCTTCGTGGTGCTGGTGAGCCTCAGCAGCCATGGCAACGGTATCTTCGGCATTCTCGTCGCCTTCTGGATCGTTTATCAGGTTTTCGACGCCCATCAGACGGCCAAAGCGCGCCGCGATGGCCTGCCGTTGCCTGACCCCTTCGGCCTTAACGAACTGGGAAGCGCCATTGCCGGACATACAGGACCCCACCCGGTCAATCCGCCCGTCCCCCCAGCCGGAAGCACGACCCCTCCGCCCTCCTCCGCCGCCTGGGCCGAGCAGATGCGCAGCCAGGCCCATGACTGGGGCCAGCAGGCGGGCCAGTGGGGGGAGCAACTGCGCCAGCGCATCGTCGCCGAAGCTCAGGCAGGCCCTCCCTTCACGCCCGGTTATGGTCCCAGTCCTGGCCCCATCGCATCGGGCTTTGTACCTGGCGCCGAAAATCCCCCGGCAGGCTATGCGCCTCCGCCTCCGCCACCCGGCTATGCCCCGCCGGTCTGGGGACCGCCGCCCCCCGTTCCACCGATTCCGCCGAACCTGGAACTGGATCGCGCCCGCCGCGAGCCGCTGGGAGCCATTCTGCTCATCCTGCTGGGTATGCTCTTTCTCTTCAATACGCTGGGCTTCCTGAGCTTCTCCTGGATCGGTCACAGCTGGCCCTGGATTATCGTGGCCATTGCGATCTGGCTGCTGGTTCGCGGCGGCGGAGCGCGCTTCCATCTTCGTGCTCCGCACCCGTCCACTCCTGCTCAGGGTTCGGGCCAGACGCAGCCGCCGGCAGGAGGTGGGCAATGAACCAGTATCTGTTTCTGCGCCGCATGCGCGGGCCTGTCATGCTCCTGATCTTCGGCGTCACCGCCATTCTGGACGAGTACACCGGGATCCACTACTCGATGAGCTGGCCCCTGTACATCATCGCCTGGGGCGTGCTGAAGCTCGCCGAAAGTGCGATCCTTGCGCAGAGCGCACCCCCGCCGGGAGCGTGGCCGGACTATCCGAGTTATCAGCCGCAGGCGGGTGCCGCAACTCCTCCCCCGCCGCCCGCCACCACAGCCATCGTGCCCATCCCGGACGAGGAAAGGAGATAAGCCATGGCTGCCCCTCCTCCCTATACCCCTCCGGATGCCCGCTGGCAGGCCAGGCAGATGCGGGCCGAAACCCGCGCCCAGCGCCAGCAGTGGAGAGCTCAGGCGCAAGCGCAGAAGGAGTATTACCGCCAGTACTGGCGGGGTTCCCGCCGACCTTCCTTCGTTGGCCCCATCGTTCTGCTTGCCGTCGGCATCCTTGCTCTTCTGATGGAGATCGGACAGCTCGATCCCGTCACGTTCTGGGGATGGTACGCCCACTGGTGGCCGGTGCTGCTGATCGCTCTGGGAGGCCTGCTCCTGGCAGAACACTTCCTGGACTGGCACAGACCCTGGGCTGGCCGTCGCCCCTTTGGGGGCATCTTCTGGCTGGTCGTCCTCCTCGTGGTCCTGGGCATCGCTGCCCATGCGGGCCGCTATATTGGTCACTGGCAGTTCTCCGGAGATGATGACCAGTTCTTCAGCTGGATGGGTCCCGAGCACGACAACGACGTGCAGATCGATCAGGCCCTCGAAACGGCCAGGCCCAGCGTCAGCATCAGCAATCCCCGCGGCGACCTTACCATCACCACATCGGACGACGGACGCATGCACGTCCGGGCGCATGAAATGGTCCATCGCGATTCCGACCGCGAGGCGCAGAAGGTTTTTGCTGAACTGAAACCCGCAGTGGAAACCTCCGCACAGGGCGCAGTCGTGACGGTGCCGCAGCGCGACGGAGCCCGCGTCGATCTCACCGTGGAGCTTCCGGCGGCATCCTTTGCCACCGTCACCGCCGGCCATGGCGATGTCACCGCCGATGGTCTGAAGGGCGGCATGGAGGTAAGCGATAACGGCGGCGAAGTGAAGCTCGAGGATATCGGCGGCGATGCCCAGGGCCACATGAATCATGGCGATTTCGCCGCCCACAATGTGCAGGGCCGGGTGCTGGTGGATGGCCACGGTGATGATGTCACGCTCTCCCAGATCCGGGGCACGGTGACCATCAACGGCGACTTCTTCGGCGATATCCACCTCGAGCAGATCGCCTCGGACATCCATTACCACTCCAGCATGACCACCCTCGACATCCCTCACCTCATCGGCTCGCTCACCCTCGACAAGAGCGACCTCAGCATCAGCCAGGCCTCCGGTCCGATCCGCGTCGCCGCGAAATCCAAGGACATCGACCTGACTCAGATCGCCGGTGATGCCCAGATCGAGGACAGCAATGGCGACGTCAACCTCGTTGCCGTGGCGCCGCTCGGCAACCTGCAGATCACCGCCCACACCGGCGACGTCATCGTCACCCTACCCGAGAATGCCAGCTTCACCGTCACCGGCAGCACCAGCACCGATGAGGCAGTCCGCACCGATTTTCCGCTGAAGATGTCGACTCAGGGCGATCGACAGATGCTGAACGGGACCATCGGCCAGGGCGGCGTGCGCCTGGAACTGGATACCGACCACGGCAACCTCGAACTGCGGAAGGGCGATAGCGCTTCTCTTGCCGTCTCCCCGCCCAGTCCACCTGCACCTCCAGGCAGGCCAAAGCACTTCCGCGCTCCTGCCGAACCGGAGCCGGTGGAGCAGGAGTAGTCCCGGGGGGCAACTTCTCCGGATCAGCTCTCTGTCTGGCTGTCGTCGGCCACGTCGGCCACGGCGGCCAGCGCCAGCGGCTCGTCGGCTTCGACTGCCTGTTCGATCAGCGCCGGAGGCAATGTCTTGTTGGGCTTGATCCCCAGCTTCACCAGTTTCTCCGCCTGCGAGACAAGATTGCCGTCAGCCCTGGCCAACTTGTTGAAGGCGCTGTCATAGGCTTCGCGGGCGTCGCCGAGCTTTCTCCCGATCTTCAGCAGATCCTCGGTGAAGCTGCTGAACTTGTCGTAGAGGATCCGCCCCCGCTTCGCAATCTCCTCCACATTGCGCGTCTGCCTCTCCTGGCGCCAGATCTGTGCCACCGTCCGTACCACGGAGAGCAGGCTGCTGGGGCTCACCAGCAGCACCTGCTTGTCGTACGCATCCCGCCAGAGCCGGCTGTCATTCGCGATCCCCAGCATGAATGCCGGCTCAATGGGCACGAACATCAGCACGAAATCGAGCGACTTCAGTCCGTACAGGTCCTGGTATTCGCGCGCAGAAAGCCCTTTCAGGTGGTTGCGCATCGAGGCCAGATGCTGCTTCAGTGCCTGTTTGCGCGTCTCCTCGTCCTCGCTGTTGCAGTACTCGGTGTAGCTGTTCAGCGATACCTTCGAGTCGATCACCAGATGCCGGTCCTCCGGCAGGTCGAGGATCACGTCCAGCCGCGCATTGCCGCCGTCTTCGCGGCTGAACGTACTCTGCACCCGGTACTCCACGTTCCTGCGCAGCCCGGCGGATTCCAGCAGCTTTTCGAGAACCAGCTCACCCCAGTCTCCCTGCGCCTTCGAGGAGCCCTTCAGCGCTGTCACCAGGTTCTCGGCATCCTGCGACAGGCGTTCGTTCAGCGAACGGAGCTGCTCGATCTGGGTCTTCAGTTCGGTGCGCCCGGCAACTCCGTCCTTCTCCAGGCTTTCCACCTTCTGCTGAAACTCACCGAATTTCTCCCGCAGCGGCATCAGAAGACTGGTCAGATTCGCCTGGTTCTGTTCGGTGAAGGTCTTCGACTTCTGCTCAAGGATGTCATTGGCGAGCGCCTTGAACTGGCTGGACAGCTCCTCGCGGGCCTGCTGCAGCAGCGCGATCTTCTCGGCAGCCCCGCTCTGCTCCTTCTCGATCGCGGTGCGCAGCCCGGCAGCCTCAATGCGTGCGGCCTCCGCATCACGCCGGCCCTGTTCGGTTCCTGCATGCGCGCGCTCCAGCGCACTGCGCATCTCCGCGATCTGCGCGTTCAGTTGCGAAGCGGCCATCTCCAGCCGGGCGATCTGTTCCCGCTGTGCCGCCTCGCGTTCGCGGGCTGATTCGAGCGCCTGAAGCCGCTCGGCCAGCTCCGCCGCCACACCCCTGGCTCGTTCGCGCTCGCCCGCCGCTCGCGCTCCCGCTGCCAGCCACGCCACCGTAGCCCCCACTGCCAGCCCGACCACCATGCCCATGCCAACCGCGGGAATCATGGCCTGACTATACGCCTGTCCCTCGGACCGCTTTACACTATCCGGACCCGCCAGTAGACTTGGAATTTCGGAGCTGGGGTGAGGTGTGTCCCAGTTGTACCCTCGCTCCTCGCCCACGGATCCGGCGCCGCATCCCGCCCTCCGGTTCAGTGCATCAACCTCAAAGCGGTACACAGGAGAAACGCATGGCAGCAGGTGTGGAAGAAAAAGTAAAGCAGATTATCGTTGAGCAGCTTCAGGTGGACGAGGCCGAAGTCACCCCCGCCGCTTCCTTCCAGGAGGATCTGGGCGCCGATTCGCTCGACGTCGTCGAGCTGGTGATGCAGTTCGAAGAAGCCTTCGATCTCGAAATTCCCGACGAGGATGCTGAAAAGATCAAGACCGTCAAGGACGCCATGGATTACATCGAGAAGAACGCGAAAGGCGGCAAGTAGCTTTGCAGAGACGCGTCGTTGTCACCGGCCTCGGCCTGGTATCCGCCGTCGGCAATACCGCACCCGAGGTCTGGAACAACCTGCTCGCCGGCCGGAGCGGCATTGATACCATTACCGGCTTCGATACCACCGGCTTCTCCGTCACCTTCGCCGCTGAGGTGAAGAACTTCGATCCGCTCCAGTTCATCGACAGGAAGGAAGCGCGCAAGATGGGGCGCTTCATTCATCTGGCTCTCGCCGCTACCCATGAGGCGATCGGGAGTTCCGGGCTGAAGATCACCCCGGAGAACGAGGAGCGCGTCGGCGTCTTCATCGGTTCCGGCATCGGCGGGTTTGACATCATCGAGCGTGAGCACAGCAACTACCTGCAGGGCGGCCCGCGCAAAATCTCGCCTTTTTTCATTCCCGCCGCCATCATCAATCTGGCCGCCGGCCAGGTCAGCATCCGCTACGGCGCGAAAGGCCCGAACGAAGCCACGGCCACGGCCTGCACCACCAGCGCCCACTCTATTGGCGACGCCTACCGCATCATCGAACGCGGCGATGCGGACGTGATGATCGCCGGCGGCTCGGAAGCGGCCATCACTCCGATGGGCGTTGGCGGATTCGCTGCCATGCGCGCGCTTTCCACGCGCAACGACGATCCTGCCCACGCCTGCCGCCCCTTCGACCACGACCGCGACGGCTTCGTCGTCGGCGAAGGCGCCGGCATCCTGATCCTGGAGGAACTGGAACACGCCCAGGCCCGCGGCGCAAAGCTCCTCGCTGAAATCATCGGCTATGGTATGAGCGCCGACGCCCATCACATTACCGGTATGCCCGACGATGGCAATGGCTGCGTCCGTGCCATGCGCAATGCCCTCAGGAGCGCCAGGCTTGAACCGCACCAGGTGGACTACGTCAACGCCCACGCCACCTCGACACCGCTCGGCGACGTCGTCGAGTCCAAGGCATTGCAGGCGCTCTTCGGCGAGCATGCCACGAGCGGAAAGCTGAAGGTCAGCTCGACGAAATCCATGACCGGCCATCTGCTCGGCGGCGCCGGCGGACTCGAAGCGGGGATCACCATCCTCGCGCTCGTCAACCAGACCGCTCCGCCCACCATCAACCTCGACAGTCCCGATCCGGAATGTGTGCTGAACTACGTCCCCAACCAGCCGCAGAAGGGACCGATGCACATCGCCCTGTCGAATTCCTTTGGCTTTGGCGGCACCAACGGCTCTCTCATCTTTCGCCGCTGGGAATAGAAGACCTCACACCAACCCCGCAGGTTCCCGCCGTTAAGCCCCCTCTGCATGATGGAGCCCAGGCTCCATCATGTGGCCATCATCCGCATGATGCCTGAGAGGTCTGCGGGCCAAAGCGGGATCAGCGGCCCTTTTCAGCTCATGAATCCCAGGACGGCTGCCTCCTGCCATCCGAAGTATGATGGCGTTCATCAACGCCACGCTCGACTGGATTCAGGCGATGTCTCAGACCGAATCGGCCATCCGTCGTTCTCCCCCTGTGTCCTCGCTCAGCGGCTCCGTCCTGGTTCTGATTCAGTTCGATGTCTGCGAGGAGATTCGCCTCGACGAGTTGCGCCAGGCAATCGGGGCGCGCACCCTGCAGCAGCCCGGTACCCGGCACCTGGCTCCCTCCTACGTCCGCTACCAGAGACCGCCTGTGGCGGAAGCCATCGAGCCGCTGCTCCTCGACAGCGGCGAGCGCCTCACCGGCGAGATCAAGTACTACGACTATGGCGTGACGAGTCTGATCTTTCAGTTGTCTTTCTCCGGCGACTGGGAGAGTCTCGTCCACCTGGCCAGCCGCTGGGTCTGGGACATCGATTTTGCCTCGCTGGCCGAGCCCATCGTCCGCAAGAAGCTCGAACGCGCGCCTGCGGCCATCATCAAACCCTATTCCCGATGGCTCAGCGAGGACTACTTCATCTTCCATGTTCGCGAAGTTGTCGGAGAGCCCACTGCCGTCGATCTCAACCGCGATCACGGAGGCCGGATTGCCCAGATCGTTCGCGGGGACGAGCTGCCTTTGTCGGAGGCTGAAACGGCCGAGGTCCTGCACTCCCAGGCCTCCTATTACCGGAACGACATGGCGGTCATCGGCTGGAACGCCGCATTCCTTTACGACAGCACCGCAGGGGCCGAAACCGCGATCCAGCTGCTCGAGTACGCCAACTCCCAGTTACTGGAATTCCGCCATTACGACGAACTGCTGACCGGGGTTCTGGACACGGTCTACGAGTCCCTCGCGCAGAGAGCCGGGACTCTGGTGCGCTGGCGTATGGCCCGGTCCGCCACCCGGCTGCACACCGTCCTGCTCGACGTTGCCGAGCTGACGGAGCGCGCTGACAATGCGATCAAGTTCCTGAGCGATATGTTCGCAGCCCGGCTCTATAAACTGGCCGCAGCCAAGGTCGGCGTGCCGGACTACAAGGATCTGGTTGCGCAGAAGCTCAGAACCGCGGAAGAGCTTTACCGCTACATGATCGAGCAGTTCAATCAGAGCCGCGCGTTCTTCCTGGAAGCCACGGTGGTTCTCATCCTGCTGATCGAGCTCTTCTTCCTCTTCCGCAGCCCCACGTTCTGACGACGCCGGGTGCTCCCACCGTTCGAGCGATGTTTCTGGTTCCCCTTGCCAAATCTTTCTTTGGGCGTACTGCACCCGTGGGGTACCATTGCGCGATGCAGGCCGCTTCCGTCTACCCATGGCTTCAGGTCGCGGAGAGTGCCCTCAGGATTACCGCGATCCTGATCGGGGGATTCTGGGTTTGGAGCAGATTCGTTCTGGAGCGAGGATTGCTTCCGCCGTCGCAGATGAACATCTCTCTGCGAACCCTGGGATCCTCGGAATCCGGCGTGCTGATCGAAGTCGCTGTCTCCATCCAAAACCAGGGCACATCTGCCCTGGTTGTCTCCGATCTCAGGGTACGGCTGCGCTATCTGAATCAGAACGACACAATCAGAATCATCGACGACACCGGCAGCGATGCTTATGGGCGACTCAGCTTTCCGCACACTCATGATCCGGGTCGCCGCGACGACCCCGACCGCGCTCGCGTTCAGCAGGACAGCGGCTCGCTCAGGCGAGGTGAGTTCCGGATTCTGCCGTACGACACCTTTGTGCAGCCGGGTGTTGAGCAGATCTATACCTTCGTTACAGCGCTACCCGCCACAGCGGCATACGTTTTGGCTCGCGCTTCCTTTCGCTATGAACTCAAGCCCGGACGCGTGCAGCTCCGGATCCTGCGCATAAGCAGAAGACTTGGGATGGTTCATTACAGCCTGGCGAACATTCGTGAGCCGCATACGATAGAAAAATCATTCTGTCTTCGTGACGATCGGGACAGGCCGACGCCGATACCCCGGGCGTAGACCCAGGCTGGATCTCAAACTCGCATCAGAAGGTGCTGCTTCTGCTCAGAGCTAGTAGTACAGGTACTTGCGCCACTTCTGGTCCGAGTGGCCGATCATGCGCATGATGTGGCGGCTGGTGTGCAGCGTAAACGGACGCGGCTCGCGCAGCAGCTTCATATGATCGATTTCCGGCAGCAGGTGATTTCCCTTGCGCCGGTTGCAGGAGTGGCAGGCGGCCACGAGATTTTCCCAGGTGGAAAGGCCTCCGCGCGAACGCGGCACAACATGGTCCAGGGTCAGCTCGGCCGAAGGCAGGACGACTCCGCAGTACTGGCAGGTGTTGCGATCGCGCAGCAGGATGTTCTTGCGCGAGAGGGCGCGCGTCTGGTGAGGGATCCTGCGGTATTCCAGCAGCCGGATGACGGAGGGCATGGCCATGCGCACACGCGCCGAATGCAGTTCCGTTCCCTGCTCCTCTTCCGTGCGGGCAACGCCTTTCAGCACCAGCACCAGGGCGCGGCGGGCTCCGCAGATATTGATGGGCTCATACGATGCATTGAGCACCAGAACCGGGGTTTGCATGGCGTGGGTTCTGGTCACCAGACGCAGGCCGTCCTCCGCGCAGATTTCCGCCGCGGTCTGGCCGGCGGACTGCGTTTTTCCCGCCGTCTGCCTGCGAGCGTGAACACCTGCCTTCCCCAGCGACATATTTCCTCCTCTCGGTCGCCCGAGCCGCGGGGCCCAGGCGGTTATCGTGCCATGCCGCCGGTCAATGCCGGACAGCCTTCCTCCCAGAGCGCAATATCCTGCTCCATCGGAACCTCATGATTGGCAATGGCCTCGAAACCAGACAGTTTCGGCCGAGGGATGAATTCCTTCTGCGCCCGCGCCACTGCGGCCACCCAGACCGACCCTGCTCCGGCTCTACGCAACACCTGCGAACAGGCCCGCGCCGTTGCGCCGGTGGTGTAAATGTCGTCGATCAGCAGTACGTTTCGCCCGTTCACCCGCCCCGGTTCGGGGACAAAAAAAGCGCCGCGAACGTTCACGCGGCGCCGATGCGGGCTCAGACCCGCCTGACTCTCTGTGGAGCGCTGGCGCTCGATCACACCGGTGGCCAGTTGAACCCGCAAATGGGCTCTCCGGCGGGAAAGGGTGGCGCTGGCGCTGCGCGCCAGCAGTTCAGACTGATTGAAGCCCCGCTGGCGGCGCTTTCGCCCAAAGAGCGGGACCGGCACGACCAGCAGATCGTCGGGCAAACCCTGCACCATCAGAACCGCTTCGGCCAGCAGCAGACCCAGCCGCTGGGCAATCGGCTGCATCCCGTCGTATTTCAGAAGGTGCAGGAGCTGGCGCAGCTGGTCGCGATAAACGCCCCAGGCAACGGCCTTTGCAAAGGGAGGGGGGACGGCGCGGCAGGTTCGACAAAGGAGATCTTCAGGCGCCCCAGGAAAATCCAGGGCCTCGCCGCAGCGCCAGCACAGGTTTTCCGGCTGACGGGGTAACTGATTCCAGCAGAAGGAGCAAACAGGAAGAAGGCTGAATCCGGGAAGAACTGATCCGCAAACGCGGCAATCGGCAGGGAGAAGAACGGAGGAGAGAGTGTCTATCGTGCCGCCCGCCGTACTTCGCAGCACGCGGGCCACTGCGCGCCAGGCCGAGACATCGGATGGCGGGACTTCGGGGGGCAGCGAAAGAGTCTGACTGCGGAAGACACACCTCGCCGCGGCTTATCCGGCAGATCGCCGGCCGGGATCCGCTGGCCACAAGTATACGGGCGACTCCAGCCGCAGATCAATCCGGAAATGGCTGCCTGGTGTTCCCACCGTTACTCCAGGGACATCGATCCACCGGAAATCAGGAGATTGCGGCCCGGACTTCGCCGGTTTCTGCTCCCAGGCAGGACCGGAAGTAGTCGAGGCTGAGGCGCAGGCCGGTCTCGAGATCGATTTTGGGCTCCCATTCGAGGAGCCTTTTCGCCTTCGTAATGTCGGGCTTGCGCTGCGCCGGGTCGTCCACCGGCAGCGGATGGAAGGCGATGCGGCTGGCGGAACCTGTCACGCGGAGAACAGCCCTGGCGCATTCCAGGATGGTCCACTCCACGGGATTCCCGATGTTCACCGGCAGATGTTCATCGCTGCGGGCGAGGCGGAGGATGCCCTCGATCTCGTCGGAAACATAGCAAAAGCTCCGTGTCTGATTGCCTTCGCCGTAAACGCTGAGCTCATCGCCCTTCAGAGCCTGCATCATGAAATTCGAAATGACGCGGCCGTCGTTCTTCTGCAGGCGCGGACCGTAGGTGTTGAAGATGCGAACCAGGCGCGTATCGACGTTGTGATAGCGGAGGTAAGCCATCACCAGCGCTTCGGAAAATCGCTTGGCCTCGTCGTAGACGGAGCGCGGCCCGACGGGGTTCACATGGCCCCAGTAGTCCTCCCTCTGGGGGTGCACGAGGGGATCTCCGTAGCACTCCGAAGTGGAGGCGTGGAGGAACTTCGCGCCGCGGCGTTTGGCGATCTCCAGCGCATTCCGGGTGCCGGCGGAGCCGACCATGAGGGTCTCGATGCCGAGCCGGGCATAATCAACCGGACTGGCGGGGGAGGCGAAGTTGAAAACGTAATCCACCCGTCCCAAATCGAAGGGGAGGCAGATGTCGCGCTCCTCGAAGGTAAATCGGGGTTCGCGATCCAGATGTCGGAGGTTGTTCAGAGAGCCCGTGGAGAGATTGTCAACACCGACAACCGAGTATCCTTCGGCCAGCAGCGAGTCAGCGAGGTGGGAACCCAGGAAACCCGCTGCTCCGGTAATGAGAATGCGCATCGTTCGCCGTCGTCCGTGTGTGACGGCTTGATCCGCCACCTCTGCTTGATGGTAGAGGAGAAGCGGCTGAACCGCAACGCTGATCTCCGGGCCCTGAACGATGCATTAGTCTGAATTTAGAGGGCCGAAGACCGTTCCGGCCCGTGTTGCATGTCGCCCGATGTCATCCACGAACTGCTCCGGGCCGCCGCCCTGGACGAAGGCTTCGCCGCAGCCGGCATCGCGCCGCTTCCTGCGTCGGGGTCCGAAGAGGACCGGCAGGAACGAGAGCGATTTGCCGGCTGGCTCGAAGCCGGACGCGCCGGTGAGATGGAGTATCTGAAGCGCCAGGATGACGGAGGACGCTGGCTGCGGTCCTCGGTCCGCGTGGCCTTTCCCTGGGCTCGGTCGGTGACGGTCTGCGCCGTCAATTACAACCGGGCCGCTCCGCGCTCAGTGGAGCCGGCGCCGGAGGGAAGCGGCTGGATCGCCCGCTACGCCTGGACGGGGAGCCGAGAGCGCCCGTCGGATTACCACAAGGTGCTGCGGTGCCGGCTGGAGCGACTGCGGGACCGGATGGCTGCGGCGCTGGGCCCCTTTGAGTCGCGCTGCTTTGTCGATACCGGCCCGGTGGTCGAGCGGGTCTATGCCCGCTATGCCGGGCTGGGCTGGGTGGGCAAGAACACCTGCCTGCTGAACGAGCGCCTGGGATCGTGGCTTTTTCTGGGCGTGATCGTTACCTCACTGGAGGTCGAACCAGACCCGCAGGCGACCTTGGCTGCCGATCGCTGCGGATCGTGCAGGCGGTGCATCGACGCCTGCCCCACGCAGGCGCTGATTGCTCCTCGGCAGATGGATGCGAGCCGCTGCATTTCTTACCTGACGATCGAGAAGCGCGGCAGCATCCCCGAAAATCTCAGGGAGGGCATGGGCCGGCAGATCTTCGGCTGCGATATCTGCCAGGACGTCTGCCCGTGGAACCGGCGCGCTCCGATTGCCAGGGATCCGGAACTGGCTCCGCGTGCGGAACTCGTCAATCCCGCGCTGGAGTGGCTGGCGGAGATGGACGAGGACACCTTTGGGCGGTGGTTCAACGGCTCGCCGGTGCGGCGGGCCAAACTCTCCGGCTTCCGGCGGAACATCGCGATCGCCATGGGCAACAGCGGTCAGCAGCGGTTCCTGCCGCTGCTCCGGAAATGGGCTGGCGACGAGGACCCGGTCCTCGCCGAGGCGGCCCTGTGGTCGATCGGAAATCTGGAGCGGAAGGGTAAAGCCGGTACAGAGCTTCACTGAGCCGACCCGATCTGGGGAGATGAGGGTAGTAAGGCGGGGATTACGGCGGCTTCCGGAGAGAAGCCGCCACCCCCTGCCGGGTTTCAGGCGCTGTTGCGTACAACGTTAGCCGCGCTGAGGCCCTTGGGGCCCTGTTGGCACTCGAACTCGACCGCTTCGCCTTCGTTCAGCGTCCGGTAGCCCGAATCCTGGATCGCGGAGAAGTGAACGAAGACATCCTCGCCGCTCTGCCGCTGAATGAACCCATATCCTTTGGCTCCATTGAACCACTTCACCACACCATGTTCTTTCACTGGAACTCCTTCAAAAATGGTTGCGTCTTCGTCCGTTTGCACCTCAGCGAGGGTCCGATCTGTGGCGGGCTCCGTTACGAATGTAACGGAGCCCAGAGACACCAAAAGCTGCCTTGTCCGCCCTCCAGGCGGTTTGGGCAGCTCAGGATGTTACCGGGCGATCGCGGAGACAACTATACATCTTGTTACTGGCCTTCCGATTCCGCACATGCAAATCGTGCTCCTGTTATGGCAGGAAATGTCTTTGAAATCAAGCAAAAATTTGCGGAAAGGCGCAGTAATTTATGGACGTTACCTAAGTTCACCATACTTTCGTGCTAAGTGCGGGAGAGGGGCGGTCAGGCGGAGTCCCGCAGGTCTGCTAGCATTTGCGCAGGACTCCCCTCGTGGTTACAACAGAAGAACCCATGCCGGCGGCTGCGCCTCGTCCTCCGGCGCGACCGGCGGAGCGCGGCATGCTGCCGATCCTGATGTCTTTGGCGCGCTATCTGGGACAGACCGAGGTTCACACCTATGCCTTCAGCGTGGCCGCGAATGCGATTCTTTCGCTGTTCCCGTTCATCGTGATGATGTATACGGTCGCACGGCGTGTCTTCCATTCGGCGGCCATGGCGGCGGAGATCGGAAACATGCTGCACGATCTGCTGCCCTCCAACCAGGACTTCGTGGTTCGGAACATGAGCCTGCTGGCGAATCCGCGAGGCAGCGTGCAGCTGGCTTCGCTGGTGACGTTGCTGATTTCGTCCACGGGCGTCTTCCTGCCGCTGGAAGTGGCGCTGAACCGGGTGTGGGACGTGAAGAAGAACCGCTCCTACCTGATGAACCAGATCGTTTCGCTGACTCTGGCCTTCGGCATCGGGCTGCTGGCGATCTTCGTGGTGGGCGTGGCGACAGCGCAGACCGGAATCCTGACCTTCGTGTTCTTCCATCACACGCAGAACATCGTCTACCGGTTCATCCATGAGAGCTTTCTGGAGATCGCCATCGGGTTTCTGAGCGTGGGCATGTTCTTCTCCGTCTACTGGATTCTTCCGCACCGGAAACTGCCGGTGTGGGCGGTGCTGCCGGCGGCGATTGTGACCGGGCTGACCTGGGATTTCGGGCGGCTGGTCTACATTGCGGTGCTGCCGCACCTCGATCTGCGCTCGGTGTACGGGCCGTTTGAAGTCTCGGTTGGGCTGATGATCTGGGCGTTCCTCACCGGTCTGCTGCTGCTGGCCGGGGCTCAGTACTCGGCGACGCGGCACGGGCTGCGCCTCGCGCACGAAGCCGATCTGCAGGCGGGGCGGGCTTAGCATCCTGTGGCGGAAGTCGAAAGTTCGTAAAATGCATCCCTCGGGGGCTAAAGCCCCATCGATTATGGGGTGTTTACGGCACCCTCCGGCAGGCTCAGCGAGTGTCTTTGTTTGGCAAGCGGGCTAATGGAAAAGACGGCGCGGGGCGCCTCGGAAAACGCTCGGGCGTTTCCCGCTTCCCCGCAACCCCGGCGGCTGTGGTTTAATTTGCGACCGCCGGGAAACAGCGGGCCTGGGTGGTGAACGGAGTACTGTGGGTTCTCCGTTCCGGGGCCCGCTGGCACGATCTGCCGGAGCGCTACGGCAAGTACACGAGCGTGCACAAGCGCTTCGTGCGCTGGGCTCATTCCGGGGTGTGAGAACGTATCTTCGCGGAGTTGGTTAAAGACCGAAAGAATCAGTATCTGATGATCGATTCGACCATCGTGCGCGCTCATCAGCAGGCGGCCACAGGCCGCAAAAAGGGGGCGCAGACAAGGCTCTGGGGCGTTCCCGAGGAGGTCTGACGACCAAGATTCACCTGCTGGCCAATCAGGACGGCCAGCCGATCGACTCTCGCATCACCGCCGGGCAGATCAACGACTGCACCCAGGCCGTGGAACTGCTGGGAAAGCGCCGGGCTGGAGCAGTGATCGCCGACAAGGGCTACGACACCGACAGCATCCTGGCTCATGTGGAAGGGATGAAAGCCGAGGCCGTGATCCCTTCCCGAAGATGCCGCAAGAAGCAGCGAAGCCACAATGAACAGCTCTACAAACAACGCAACCGCATCGAGCACTGCTTCAGCCGGCTCAAACAGTTCCGCCGTCTGGCCACTCGCTACGAAAAATCCAAAACCTGCTTCCGGGCCCTCGTTGCTCTCGCTTGTTCCTGGCTCCTGCTTCAGCTATATGTCGATGCTGCCTCGCCAATCCCGGACACTGCGCAAGAGGCTATCGGAAAGCTTGGTGAGAGCCATGGTTGCAGGCGGCCACTTCTTCAGGACTGCCCGTTCTCCTCCGAACCGGCGCGCGAGCACGGGCCTCATCCAGTCGTCACTGAACGACGAAATGATGGAACCAGAGGAGCGTATGCATTTCTCTTTCGCGAGTTACGAGCGAAAGTACACCTTGCGCCGCTGTATCCGAATGTGACACCGCGCCCAGTTAAGGAACCTCTGCACAAGATCCAAATTCGCAGCCAGCCTGCATAAAGTTGTAAGTGGATAGGGAGCACGATGCGACAGAGAACATTGGCCTCACAGGGAAGCTCTGAGAAGCATGGGCGGAAGAGCAGGCGGGAGTTGTTTCTGGAGACCATGGAGAGCATCGTTCCCTGGAAGGAACTGGAGGCGCCGATCGAGCCGCATTATGCCAAGGCGGGCAACGGTCGCCAGCCG
>JAJYVF010000063.1 GCA_021792135.1 Acidobacteriota bacterium
CAGTGCGCCGGGCATCTCCTCAGCCCGGCCCCGAGACCGGCTACAAGGAAGACGCACCATGAATTGCATAAGATGAAACGGCCTATGGAGAGAAAGAGATGAGACCGGCTAGACCTATACATGGCAACCTCGATGGCGGTAACCTGACCATCCCGGACGCAGAAGAAGTTATTGAAGAAGCGTTAAATGAACTGGCATACTCTCAGGATCCAGGCTTGGCTCGGGCGCTGCAATTTCTCGCGCCTCCAGGGTATCGGGCCATCGTGGAACTATGCAGCGAGAACGGGCGCAGCAAGCGCCGTAACGCCTCAGCCGACACATGGTCGCCGGAAGAAGACGAAGTGCGCATCTACTTCGAGCGTGTGAGTGACGGAGAACCGTCTTCGCGTCCCGCCCGCACCCAGCGCACGCCGATTCCACCGCGCACGGCCTATGAGGAAGACGACGCGCAGGAAGCCGTTTTGCCCGCCGACATGGACACCCGCGTGAAAGAGCTGTGCACTGCGCTGGCAGAAGCCGAGCGCGGCGGTCACGCCTTTATCGCTCTCAAATGGTTCCGCGACTCGTTCCTGCCCCGTAAAGCCTACCGCTGGAATCAACATCCGGAGACCCGCCAATCCGTATTGGCTGAGGCCATCCAACGCGGCGTGGTGCTTACCAGTAAGATCGCCAACCCCAAAACCCCCACCTATCCCACCACCACGATCCGTCTCAACCGTGCCGAGGCCGGCATTCCTGAAGAGGCACAGCGATTCCATCCCGTGTCGATGCAAGGCGAGACCATCGCCAAAACCGTCGAGGAAGAACGGGGTGATGAGTGAACTCTTACTTCATTGAGACCACGGCTTTCGCCAAGCTCTTTGTGCAGGAGCCGGGCACCGATGCGCTCATCCGCCTTTTGGAGGCCGTCGAGGATCATCGCAAGCTGATCTCGTCCGCCTCACCCCTCGAGGTCTACGCCTCCATACGTCAGCGCGAGCGCGCGGGAGACCTTGCCCCGGATGATGCGACGTCGGCGCTCGGCTCGCTGCGCCAGGAGTCGGCCCGCATGGTCCAGCAGCCGCTCAACCCCGCTGTCCTGGAGATCGCGCGCCAACTGCTGGACCGCACCACCCTGCGCTGGCCCGCGGCCGTGCAACTGGGCTCCGCGCTCGCCGCAGGCGACATGTTTCCGGGCACAAGCATTACCTTCGTTTCTGCCTCGCCTTCGCTTCTGGAAGCGGCCAAAAAAGAGGGCTTGGAAACCATTGATCCCACCACGCAAGCACCCGCAGAGGCCAAGGAACAGGCCGAACCGCTCGCCGAGCGCGCATAGGCAGCCCGCAACGCCCTGCCGGCAGCCCGAATTTGAGTCGAGGCCCCTTACTCCGCCGCTGCCCGTCCAACCTCCACGATCATGAAGCTGCCCGGCTTCATGCGCGGCCACCGCATGGGAACTCCGGGCGCCTCCGGCTCGAACTCCGCCGCGGGCATATAGATGGTATTCGTGGCGGGATCAACCGCCATGGTCCGTGCGCCTCTGTGCGTCCTCACTACCTGTTCCACCGCATACTTTCCGCCCTCTTTACCTACCACGGTCAGCGTCCCGTCGAAACAGCTCGCGAAGGCCTGCGCCCCGTCGAGCGTGACAGCGTCGTTCACCGCCCCGATGGGCAGCGCCGCCAGAATCTTGCCGTTATCCGCGTCCATCACGATCAGCTTTTGCGGATTGCGGCAGCCGATGAAAAGTGTGTGCGTCTTCGCGTCCAGCGCCAATCCCGTCGGATGCCCGCCGGGCGCCGTGGGCCAGCGCGCGATCACCCTCCGAGTCCTCAAATCCACCACCGCCAGCAGGCTCTTGTCTACCAGGTTTACATACACCTTCCCGTTGTCGCCGGCGGCCAAAAACTCCGGCTTTCCGCCCAGGGCGATCTTCTCCACCTGGCCGTTCTTGGGATCGATATTGGGGTTGAAGACCATCAGCGTTGCGCCGTCGCCGGAAACGGCCACGATGCGATTCATCGCCTTGTCGTAGATAATGCCGTCGGAATCGGGCATGGTGGCCAGCCGGCCGATCACTTTATAGGTCGTCAGATTGAAAACGATAATCCCTCCGCTGCCGCCGCCGTCGGTGATAAAACCCCGGTTCAGCGCCGGCACCAGGGCCGTGCCATGCGACCGTATCTGGCCCGGAATGTCGCCCACGACTTTTCCAGTTACCGTGTCAATCACATCCGTGTGGGTGGTGCGGGTTACAAACAGCCGATGCGTCTGCGCATCGACGAGCGCATAGTCCCACCCGCCAGCTCCCCCGATGTGCACCGTCTTCTTCACTTCCCACTTCGACTGAGCCGCCGCCGCAAGCGCGCCGGCCAGCAACAACGCTGCCCCCAGCAGCATCGCAACCGCGAATCGCATCTTTCGCATCTTCGCTCCTCCTTGGTGAATTGAATCGATAACAAAAACCATAGCACAGCGCCGGTGGAGATTGGAGAATGCGCCGCGCTCGCAACTCCGTTCCACCTTGTCGGTTATGATTTCCGAATGCAGGCAGAGTTTTTTCCCGGCTCCGGGGTGGGTCTATGACCACCTCCGCGCCTGGCGCGCCCGGCGCCCAATCCGGCTTGCGCAAGACCATGGGCTTCTGGGATGTGCTGCTGTTCAACATCGCCACCGTCCTCGGCCCGCGCTGGATCGCCGCGGCCGGCCATAACGGCCCATCGTCCATCAGCCTCTGGGTCATTGCCGCTGTGTTCTTTTTTGTCCCCGGCGCGCTGGTCATCAACGAGCTGTCGTCACGCTTTCCTGAGGAGGGCGGCCTCTACGCCTGGGCGCGCGACGCCTTCGGCCCCTTTCACGGCTTCATCGCCGGCTGGACCTACTGGATCTACACCGTCTTCTACTTTCCCGGCCTGCTTTTGGCCAGCGCGTCGATGTCGGCTTATATCGTGGCCGGGCGCGGCGCTGCGCTTGCCCAGGACCGGGCCTTTCAGCTCTGGGTCTCGCTGGCCCTGCTGGTGGCCGCGGTGGTGCTCAACATCGTCGGCCTCAACGTCGGCAAGTGGCTCCAGAACGCGGGCGGCGTGGGCACCTACGCGCCGCTGCTCATCCTCACCGGCGTGGCCGCAGTCGTGACCTTGCGCCACGGCTCGGTGACGCACTTCACCCTTCACGATATGCTGCCCACGTGGGACTGGAACACCGTCAACTTCTGGTCCCAGATCGCCTTCGCCTTCACCGGCCTGGAATTGGTCGCGGCCATGAGCGAGGAGGTCCGCGACCCGCGCCGCACCCTGCCTCGCGCTGTCTTCGGCGCCGGCGCGCTCATCGCTCTCATGTACATCGCCGGAACCTTCGCCGTGCTGGCGCTGGCGCCCGCCGCAGCCATTGACCCCCAGGCCGGCGTCTTTCACGCCATCACCATCGGCTCGGTGGCCCTGCGCCTCGGCTTCCTCGGCATTCTCGCGGCCGTTCTGGTCACCGCCGGCAACGCCGGCGGCGTGGGCTCGACCGTCGCCGGCATCGCGCGCGTTCCCTTCGCCGTCGGCATCGACCGCTATCTGCCCTCGGCCTTCGGCAAAATCCATCCCCGCTGGAAGACGCCTTATGTTTCCATCCTCGTCCAGGCCGTCCTCTCCGGCGCCATCCTGCTCATCAGCCAGATCAACGAGACCACCCTGGGCGCCTACCAGTTTCTCATCGACGCCGCCATCATCCTCTACTTCATTCCCTTCCTCTATATGTTCGCCGCAGTCATCAAGCTGGCGCGGCGCCCGGACCGCAAAACGAATCCGCAAGCCGTCCTTATCCCCGGCGGGATTGCGGGCGTGTGGATCTGCGGCGGCCTGGGATTCCTGGTTGTGCTGATTGGGATTCTGGTTTCGCTTGTCCCGCCCGGCGGCTCCGGCAGCAAGCTCGCCTTTGAGCTCAAGCTGGTGGCGGGTACCGCCGTCTCCATCCTACTCGGCCTCATGCTCTATTGGCGCGGCGCGCGGACGCGGTTCGATGGGGCCTGACTTTGATCTGTTTGGGCGAGTGCACCAGGTAACCTCCTCCAGCACTTGCTCCCGGGAGGTCGCTCCGTTAGCCTTTTGGCATGTCCAAATATCTGACAGACGCGCAGATACTGAAAGCACAGCACGAATTGACCATCCTCTTTGCCTTACCTTTCGCAACAGAACTGTTCGGAACGGCTTGGGAGCAGATACTCGCAGAGGTCAAAGGAGGGGTTTGGACCGGGAAACGGGATAATCGTCCAAATCCTGACTTATATGTGATGATCGGAGAGAAGCGAGTCAATTATTCGGTCAAATGCGAACGAATAAGAGCAACGCGGATACGCCCCTCCGCCAAGGATTTTCTGGGAGAAACGATGGACTTCATCGTAGCCCGCCCCAAAGTGGATGAACTACTCACAACAGGTAATACGATCGTTAACATGGACGCAACTGCCCTGGGATCGCTTGTCCTCAAGTACTATAACGAGCAGATTGTCAGAAGATACGAGTGGAATGTGCTGTCATTTATGGTGCCTGTGAGCACCGGGGAGTTCATCTACTGGGAAGAATCCCCGCCGCGGGAATACGATCCGTCAGAATACTGGTGGAAAGATACCGGCAAGGCCACCGGATCGAATAGAAATATTGCAGGATATCCAATCTCCGTTGCTAGAGAGGGTCCGCTGCCGGCCTCAATGTTCCGATGGACATCAGGAGGGAAGCAATTCTACATTGTCTACAGAATTCCGGAAAGCGCGGACATATTCTCGGTCGAGAGAGTGACGCTGACCTCTGATGAGCTATGGTCGGCGATTGAAGCAAAGCTCCATCAAAAAAAAGCGAAACAAGGTCTGCCAAAAGCCACTTGAGCTAATTTCCTGCCCACTCTTCGACCGCCCTTTTAAATTCTGTAAAATCCATAATCGGGTGATGTGTCGTAACGCACCGCGCTACCCATTCACTGTAAAGTCTGCGAACATCAAGTTCCGCTTCACGGTTCACATGCAGAAATTCAGTTGTCAGCCGATCTGCCCCCATTTCTTTAAGATATGCATCGAGCTGCATCTTTGCTTGAAAGGGCGGTACAGTAACACTAACTTCGACATCCGGCTTTAAACAGTGCAGAACCAAATCGCACCCCGGTGTGTTCTCACTCACAAACTGTTTGAATGTTCCGTGCTGCTTATCAAAGATATCTGCTTTCACTATTCGAAACCCGGCATCAGCGATTGCCTTATTCAAAACCCTCCAGATTTCACTGGAATTATTCATAAAGACCAAGAGCATCCATCGACCAGGGCGCAACACTCGATATGCTTCGCGCAGCGACTTCAGCATCAGTGCGGAGTATTCTTTCGTTCCTTTACCCTGCACACGATTAATAATTGCCTCATCCTTAGTTTCGGTGAATCTATTGAGCCAAGTTTCCCAAAGAATGTTCATCTCGCTGTAATTGATATACGAACCGAACGGGGGGTCAGTAAAGATGATGTCAACAGAGTTGTCAGGCAGATAATCGAGGGAGGTTGCCGAGTTCTGTATCACCGAGCACTTTCCGGTAAAGCATCCGGCTGTCGTCTCAAGATGGTCTTGAATACTGCGTGCCTTTCGTGCAAATGTTACAAACACATTTGCTTCGTTAGAGATGAAGGGAACATTGAAGCGCGCAGTGTTCCCGCTTCCTCCCCAAAAGCGGAATTCTGAGAGGCGGGTTACCCTTTGATAAAGCGATGTGAAAACAAAACCTAATTGCGCCGCGATTTCGGGATTCTCTACGCGATGAATCGTTTTCCATAGATGGCTCATGGCCGTTAGGTTACGAGGCGTATAAAATCGGTCGATACGGTCCAGCCCGTGTTTGGCAGGCTGCCGTAAATTAACACCGTTTGGAAGAGGAAAGTCCGGTATAAAGCTGGATGCGAGCGGAGCCGCTGTCTCAAGGGACAATATCTTCTCCAGATCGTTTTGATTTAGGGCCGCCTCGCATTGTACAGACCTGCAGCATTTATAGCCAACCAGCACGGGCACGCTGATTGTTCTCTTAAGCCGTGATTTGTTGAGGCGGGTGTGACAGTGGGGACAATCGATTTCCGACAGAATTTTATGTTCCTTTACTGTCGCGCCATAGCTTCTGCAAACGTCCCACAGCAGGAACTCATAATCACATTTCGAGCAAAGCACCTTGTACGACCATACGGTATAAAGCACTTCAGTGTCCCGGCCGCATTCCCGGCATGATGTCGTGTAGAGCATCTTTCTTAATGTGTCATTCTCTTCCAGGATCCTCTCAACAGCGGCCTCAAAAAGGAGAGGATCGACATTTGCGACAAATCTGTTGGCAATGAAACAAGCAGCCGGCGACAATTCGTTTAGAATGCAGTCGTACCCATTGGAAACAGAAGCAACGCCCGTCATCCCACTCCCTGCGAATATGTCAAGCACTAGTCCCCCGGACGGCAGATAGTGCTTTAACAGTTCGGCAATGCCCTGCGGCGGCACTTTGGTATGGTACGTGTGAGCGTCATACGTATAGGTGTTTTTGCCAGCGGACATGCCCTCCGATGGAGGGCGATTCGTCGAGTCCGCCGGTTCCCGATGACGAAGCAGAATTTCTGTTAATAGTTCGGGATGGCCATAGAAGTTACCATGCGTCAGTCTGTCTAAAAGAGGCGGCAGCGGTTCTTCGGCTAGGCTGACTTCGATCTTCGGATCTAAAAGTGGAAGAGACCGCAATCTCCGCGCTCCGTGCGATGCGAATGTGGTCATTTGGCCCAGAGATGTAAGCTCCCCTCCAGAGACGGCAGAGGCATAGAGCTGGAGAATCTTTGCGGACTGTGCCGGACTCGGTTTGCTCGCACCGCGTTCCCATCGATTGATTGACACGAACGAAACACCCAGTGTTCGGGCCAGTTTTTCCTGACTTAAACCGTGTTTTGAGCGGATGAATGTCAGGGCCGTTGGAATTGCAATCTGCATGGGCCTAGTATACGCACCTTTATAAAGCGGCGTACAAATAAATTTCGCTTACTATTCGCATCTTTTAAAATGGATCAACTTTCCTGAAGGGGTTGGCATGCTCCACCGCCACCGTGTCTTGCCGCCCAGTCCCTCGATCAGCCGCGCGGCTATTATTCACAGCCTGTGTTCAGCGGATAGGGAAGTTATACGCCAGGCCGAAGGAGACGATGGGATAGAAGCGCAGGGGGTCGAGGTCGCTCTTGTACTTGGCGATCTGCGCATTGAGGTTCGCATTCAGCGGCGCATCGCCCACTACATTCTGGCAGCCCACGGTACCCTGAGGATTGGTGCAGACCTG
>JAJYVF010000017.1 GCA_021792135.1 Acidobacteriota bacterium
GCTCTGGCCCTGTGCTCTCGGTTTCAGGATGCGGGCACCCTCATGCAGTTGCGCTTCGCTTCACCCGCTGTGACCCGCCTGTGACGGGACTTGCACCCGTCAGTGTGCGCCCATGCCGGGCGCACACAGAAAAGCGCCGGGCCTTTGTCCGGCGCCTCTGTACGCTCAGCCCTACAGGCTAAGCGCTGGCATGGAGCACTTCCTCCCGGATCGCCTGATCGTGGCGCTCTTCCGCCGTCGAGCGCGGAAGCGCTACGGCGAGAACGTCCTCGATCCGGCTGGCGTAGTGGAGGGTAACCCCCTCCACCTGCTCGGGCATCAGGTCCTCTTCCACATTCAGCCGGTTTTCTGCCGGCAGGACGACATCCTTGACGCCCGCGCGCTTGGCCGCAAGGAACTTCTCCTTGATACCGCCCACGGGGAGCACATTGCCGCTCAGCGTGATCTCGCCGGTCATGGCCGTCAGCGGACGGACCGGTGTATCGGTGAGCAGCGAAACCAGGGAGGTAGCCATGGTCACACCGGCTGAGGGGCCGTCCTTGGGGATGGCGCCCGAGGGCACGTGGATGTGGATATCGGTATCCTTCATCACGTCCTCGTCGAGACCCAGCGCCCGCGCGTTGGAACGAACCCAGGTCAGCGCCGCCTGCATGGACTCCTGCATCACCTCGCCGATCTGACCGGTCATGGTGAAGCCTCCCTTGCCCTTCATGCGATTGGCTTCGATGAAGAGAACGTCGCCGCCAGCCGGTGTCCAGGCCAGGCCCACGGATACGCCTGCGCGCTTCGTGCGCTCGGCGATCTCCGTATCGACCCGCACCTTGATGCCACCCAGAAACTCCTGTATGACCTCTTTGGTGACGACCAGCTTCTCCGTCCTGCCTTCGGCGATGCGGCGCGCCTGTTTCCGGCACAGCGTCCCGATCTGTTGCTCCAGTTTGCGGACGCCCGCTTCGCGCGTGTAGTGGCGCACGATGTAATTGACGGAATCCTCGGGAAACTCGATGTTCTCCGGCTGGACGCCGTTCTCTCTGATCTGCCGGGGAATCAGGTAGCGGAAGGCGATGTGCTTCTTCTCCTCCTCGGTATAGCCCTGCAGTTCGATGATCTCCATGCGGTCGCGCAGCGGCTCCGGCACCGTATCCAGCACGTTGGCGGTGCAAATAAAGAGCACCTTCGACAGGTCAAAGGGCTGATCGAGGTAGTTATCGCGGAAGGTGTAGTTCTGCTCCGGATCGAGGATCTCGAGCAGAGCCGATGCCGGATCGCCGCGGAAATCGCGGCCCAGCTTGTCGACCTCGTCGAGCATGAATACCGGGTCGTTGGCCCCGGCGCGGCGCAGGTTCTGGATAATCTGCCCTGGCAGCGCGCCGATGTAGGTACGGCGGTGTCCGCGCAGCTCGGCCTCGTCGTGCATGCCGCCCAGAGAAATCCGGCGGAACTCGCGGCTGAGCGCGCGCGCAATGCTGCGGCCCAGCGAGGTCTTACCCACGCCCGGAGGTCCCACGAAGCAGAGGATCGGTCCCTTCATGTCGGCCTTGAGACGGCGGACGGAGAGATAGTCCAGGATGCGCTCCTTGACCTTCTTCAGGTCGTAGTGATCCTCGTCGAGGATCTCCTTCGCCTTGGTGATGTCCACGTCCGTTGTGCCGGAGGACTTCGACCACGGCAGCACCGCCAGCCACTCGATGTAGTTGCGGGTCAGCGAGTAGTCGGCTGCCATCGGCGACATGCGCGAGAGACGGTTCAGCTCCTTCAGAGCCTCCTTCTTCGTCTCCTCCGGCATGCCGGCCGCTTCGATCTTCTGTTTCAGATCCTCGATATCCTTCTGGCCCTCGTCCATTTCGCCGAGTTCCTTCTGGATGGCCTTGAGCTGCTCGCGGAGGTAGTAATCGCGCTGCGACTGCTGCACCTGATCCTGCACTTCGGACTGGATCTTGTTGCGCAGCTGCTGTACCTCGAGCTCCTTGGCGAGGTGTTTGTTGATGCGCTCCAGCCGCGCCGCGACCTCGGGAGTCTCCAGCAGCTCCTGCTTGTCGCTGGTTGCGAGGAACGGCAGGGAGGAAGCGATGAAGTCAACGAGGCGTCCGGGCTCGTCGATGTTCATGGCGATGGTCTGCAGCTCGTCCGACAGCGTGGGCGAGGCCGATACGATCTGCTGAAACTGGGTGACGACGTTGCGCTGCAGGGCTTCCAGGGAGGGGTTTTTCGGTGCCGGAACCTCCGGAATGGTCTCGACCGAAGCCAGCATGAAGGGTTCGATCTTCGAGAACTCGCCCAGCCGGACCCGCTCCGTGCCTTCGGTGAAGACAAAGAGGCTCTGATTCGGCATTTTCACGACTTTGTGCACCGTCGCGAGGGTGCCAAATGCATGGAGATCCTGGGGTTGAGGCGCGTCGACGCGTGCGTCGCGCTGCGCCACGACCACAATGCTCTTCTCCTCGCCCAGCGAGTTGATCAGCTGGATCGAGCTTTCGCGGCCCACGGTCAGCGGCAGCACCGCATGCGGAAAGAGAACCGTATCCCGAACGGGCAGAATGGGCAGAACGCGGTCACCACTGCCTTCGCGCTGGCGGGTATCCCCGGGGTGAATGACGCTAATGAAATCGCTAGCCATTGAGTGTCCTTATATCAGATAATTACCCATTGGATTCAGCAGATGTGAAAAAGTACCATGTCCCGCGGCTCTCCCGGCTGGTTCTTTTCCCTTTTGGACCTTTCTGAAGGAAGGCCCTTCCGCCGTGCGGGATGCCGACACCTCTAAAGACGGCCAGATTCCCCCTGGTGCTCTCTATCGGCAAATCGGATTCATCGGTTGAAAAATGGGATCTTCCATCATGAATCCGGTCCGGAGGAGCTTTCAGCCGCCGGGACGGGCGGCGCGGTAACGCCCCAGCTCCCGGACCATCGAGCAGTGGCGGGGCAGGAGTTCGAGGGCCTTGTCCGCTGCCTGCGGATCCGCAAGCTGATAATCGGTATAGAAGACGTACTCCCATGGCCGCCCCGGAACCGGTCGAGATTCAATACGGGTCAGATTCGTCCCCAGTTCCGCAAACACCTGGAGCGCGTCGACCAGCGTTCCCGCCCGATTTTCCACGGTGAAGGCCAGACTGACCTTGTCAGGATGGGGCTCGGGCTGAACCCGCTCCCGGCGGCGGATCAGGAAAAAGCGCGTAAAGTTCTCCGGATTGTCCTCGATGCCGGCCAGCAGGATCTGGCCGCCATAGTGCGCGGCGGCCTGAGCGCTGGCGATTCCGCCAATGCCCGGGTCGCGCAGTTCCATCAGTTGCTTCACGCTGCCGGCCGTGTCGTAAAAAGGGGCAGCTTCGATCTCCGGGTGCTCGGCAAAAAAGCGGCGGCACTGCGCCAGCGCCACCGGATGCGAATAAACCTGCCGGACGGTTTTCAGGCCTGCTCCGGGAACGCCGATCAGGTTGTGCCGGATGCGCAGCAGCCATTCGCTCTCGATGGCGACATCGTGCGCAAGCAGAAGATCGTAGTGCTCGAGGACCGAGCCTGCGAGCGAATTCTCGATGGGGATGACCGCCCCGTCGGCCGCGCCATCGGTCACCGCTGCAAAGACTTCCGCCGAAAGCGCACAGGGCACGATGGTTGCCCCGGGTACGGCTTTTAATGCGGCTTCATGGCTGAACGAGCCGGGCTCGCCCTGAATCGTGAGTCTCAAACCCTCATCCTCTCACTCCTTTGTAAACCAACGGCAACCCTAAAGGGCTCAGGCGCACCCTATACAAACGTTTGGGCAGAGAATCCTCGGGAAAGGAGAGAGAGGCCGCATGCTTTGGACATTGTTTGTGATCCTGCTGATCGCATGGCTGGTCGGGTTGATCGGCTTCCACGTGGTCGCCTGGTACGTCCACATTCTGCTGATCCTGGCGCTCGTGGTTCTGGTCATCCAGCTCATCAGCGGACGACGAAGCGCGGTGTGAACTGCGCTCCCGTAGAACAAGAAGTCTGCCGGGCTCACCCGGCAGCACAGGAGAACATACTTATGAATTCGGATCAGGTGAAAGGAAAGGCTAACGAGATCGCCGGTAAGGTGAAACAGGGAACCGGAGAAGCCATTGGAAACGACCGCCTCGCAAACCAGGGCGTGGCCGACCAGGTGAAGGGCGCCGCGCAGCAGACGTGGGGCAACGTGAAAGATGCAGCCCACCAGACCGCCGAAACCGCTGAAGCTGAGCGGGAGCGCAGTGCCGCCGAATCGCGCGAAAACATCTCTCGCGGCGTGGATAACGCGAAAGACCGCGCCAACGAGAAGATCGACGCATACAAAGAGAACGAGCGGCTGCGCCGACCCGCTTAACCTGACTGCCGAGGTCAATCGCGGAGCCCGCGGGAGATTCCCCGCGGGCTCCCTTTCATTGCGGCCCGAGGACTGGATATCCCCAGCCTCTGTTCACTCCCGGGGATTTTCAGCTCCGTCGCCGGGCCACTTCCTCGTAGACTCCCACATACTCCGCGGCAGATCGAGGCCAGGAAAAATCCTGCAGCATCCCGTTCCGCATCAGGGTCGCCCAGGTGTCCTTGTAACGGAAAGCGCCCAGCGCCCGCTGGATCGCGGCCCGCAAATCCTCCGGCTTGTATTCGTGAAACTTAAAACCGGTTCCGGTGCCCGTCTCCGGGTTCCACTCCTCAACCGTGTCTTCGAGGCCGCCGGTTGACCTCACAATTGGCGGTGTGCCGTAGCGCATACTGTAGAACTGGTTCAGCCCGCTGGGCTCATAGCGTGAGGGCATGAGGAAGATATCGGCGCCTGCTTCCACCTTATGCGCCAGCGCATCGTCGTAGCCGATCTTCACCAGCACGCGGCCGCCGGAACGCGATGCGAGTTCGCGAAAGAAGTTCTCGTAATAGCTCTCGCCGGAGCCCATCACCACCAGCACCGTATCTTCCTGCAGCAGCGCATCCGCGACTCTTTCGATCAGATCGATGCCCTTCTGCGTTGCCATCCGCGTCACCATCCCCAGCACCGCAGTGGTGTCATTGACCGGACCGGCTCCGAAGGCGTGCAGCAGATCGCGCCGGCAATCGGCCTTGCCTGCCAGGTTCTCCGCCGTATAATGCGCCGCGATGTTGCCATCGGTGGCCGGGTTCCACTTCGCGTAGTCGACGCCGTTCAGAATGCCGTGCAGATCGCCTGCGCGGCGGCGCAGAATCCCCTCCAGGCCCCGGCCGAATTCCGGCGTCTGAATCTCCTCGGCATAGCGGCGGCTCACGGTAGTGAGCGCATCGGAGTAGACGATGCCGCCCTTCAGGAAGCTGAACTTGTCGTAGTACTCCAGACGTTCCGCCGTGAAGAGGTCCCGGGGAAAGAGCAGCCGATCGAGCGTGGGTGCCGGAAAGACCCCCTGATACCCGGCGTTATGAATGGTCAGCACCGCTCCGCATTTTCGCAATGCGGGATCGAAGAAATACAGGGTACGCAGATACACCGGCAGCAGGGCGGTTTGCCAGTCGTGCACGTGAAAGACATGGGGCACGCCCAGCTGCTTGGAGGCCTCGATCGCGGCCCGGCAGAGCAGAGCAAAGCGCTCCCAGTTGTCCTGGTATTCGCTGCCCACCGGCCCGTACAGCCATTCGCGGTCGAAAAGCTCCGGACAGTCGACAAACCAGGTCTGCACGCCGTCATGCATTCCGCCGTCCACGATGGCCGCGAAGCGGTTATAGAACAGGAACGGAATGGTAATGCTGCGAACCGCGTGTCTCTTCTCGCTCTTCGCAGGCATTCGCTCCCGCACCTGCCGGTAGTAAGGCAGGTACAGGGACACCTGGTGGCCGAGCTTCGCAATCTCGCGCGGCAGTGCGCCGACGACTTCGCCCAGACCGCCTGTGGTGGCCCAGGGTGCGCACTCCGATGCCGCAAAAGCAATATGCATTCGAGGACTCCGTATTTCCCGGGACGCACTGATCCGGAAAAGCTGAGTCTAAACCCGTTTTTCCCCGCTGAGTCTAAACCCGGCAGCGGAGGCTCGCCGTTCAGGCTGCGCAGGCGGCACAATCAAAGCAGATGCCGCAGCGAACCAGGCGACCCAAACTCGGACAGAATTTTCTCGTCAGCGCCACGGCGCAGGCCGCCATCGCCGATGCTCTCGGCGATGTTTCCCATCGCACCGTGGTCGAAATCGGGCCGGGACGAGGCGCGATCACCGCGATCCTTGCCCGCCGCGCGCAGCGCCTGATCGCCATCGAGCTCGACCGCGAACTCGCACCGCGGCTGCAGGCCGACTTCGCCGGCCAGCCCGGTGTCGAAATCCTGCAGAAGGACATCCTCGAAACCGATTTTGCCGCCCTCCGCGCCGCAAGCCAGGAGAAGCTGCTGGTCGTTGGGAATCTTCCCTACTACATCACCTCGGATATCCTGCTGCGGCTCTTCCGCTTCCACGCCTCGATCGAGCGCGCCGTCATCATGGTGCAGCGCGAGGTGGCGGATCGCATCGCCGCCAGCCCGGGCACGCGGGACTACGGCCTGCTCTCGGCGACCACGCGGATGTACGCCCGGATCGAAAAGCTGCTCACACTGCCGCCCGGAGCCTTTTCGCCGCCGCCGCAGGTGCACTCCACGGTGCTGCGTCTGACCTTCGCTCCGCGCTTCGACGAGCTGAAAGTTGCGCCGGAGGACTTCCTGGCGTTCCTGCGGATTTCGTTCGCGCAGAAACGCAAGATGCTGGGGAAGAATCTGCGCACCGCCGGAGAAGACGCGCAAAGGGTGATCTCTGCGTTCGAAGCGAGCGGGGTCAACCCCCAATCCCGCGCGGAAGAACTGGACCTGCCACAGATGGCCTGCCTGTTCCGGCAGCTCCGGTTGCTCCGGTAACCTGTCGGAATCTGCCATTGGACTGTGCTGCGCTGAGGGTTCAGCCCTCACTCCAGCCTTACACCGCCGTCTTCTTCATGGCGAACGTGCTGGAACAGCCACGCCATCGCGCCAGCGGCAAAGGTCACCAGCGCGATCCAGCGGAAAACATCGATAAAGGCCCAGAGCAGTGCCTGCCGCTGCAGCTGGAGATACATGGCTCCCAGGGCGGCCGGCTGGCCTGCGGAATGTCCGAGGTGATATCCGAGCCAGGCGCCCATCGAGGCGACATGCTGCTGAAACCACGTGCCGGTCACCGGCACTGCGCCCGCTATCCGCGTCTGATGAAAACTGGCCCGCCGCACCAGCTCCGTGGTGGCCATCGAAATGCCCACGGATCCGCCGATATTGCGCAGCAGATTGAAAATCCCTGTGGCATTGCCCATCTGCTCGTTGCTCACCGTGGCCGTGGTCATGTAGCCGATAGGGACGAAGAGAAAACTCAGCCCGAATCCCGTCAGCACAATCGGGATGAGCATCGTCGTGGGCCCGATATCCAGATTGAGCCTCGCGAAGAGGATGGTGAACGTGCCGAATGCCGCGAACCCGCACATCAGCAGCCATCGGTTATCCACCCGGTGGGTGATGTAGCCGACCAGGGGCAGCCCGATCATCGAGCCAATCCCGCGCGGAGCGACAATCAGACCGGCTGTGAGCGCGGTATAGCCCAGAACCTCCTGGTAAAAAAGCGGCATCATCGCGACGGTGACGTAGATCGCAAATCCCAGCATGAAAATGAGCAGGCAGCCGACGGCAAAGTTTCGATTCTGCGCCAGGATATGCAGGTCCACCAGAGGCTTGCGTGTGCGCCAGGAATGCCACAGGAACCAGGACAGCGAAACCGCCAGGACCAGGGTCGCCCAGCGAATCCAGGGGGCGCTGAACCAGTCATCCTCCTGCCCCTTGTCGAGGATCACCTGCAGGCAACCGGTCCACAGGCAGAGCAGGCCGAAGCCCAGGTTGTCGAAGGCTCCGGGCCTGGCATCGCGGATGTACGGCGGGTCGTGCACAAACCGGCTGATCATGAAGACTGCCAGGATTCCGACGGGAATGTTGATATAGAAGGCGTAGCGCCAGCTCAGGGTATCGGTAAGCCAGCCGCCGAAGGTCGGTCCCACGACCGGCGCCACGACCACGCCGAAGCCGAACAGGGCCATCGCCGCACCACGCTTTTTAGGAGGAAAGCTCTCCAGCAGGATGGCCTGGGAGAGCGGCTGAAGAGCGCCACCGCCCGCCCCCTGCACCACCCGCGCCAGCAGAAGAATGGCCAGCGACGGAGCTGCGCCACACATGAAGGAGGAAGCGGTAAACAGGGTGACGCAGGTAATCAGGAAGCGCTTGCGCCCGAAGCGCAGGGCGAACCAGTTGCTCGCCGGGAGCACGACCGCATTGGCAATGAGGTAGCTGGTGAGCACCCAGGTCGCTTCGGAGTTCGAGGCCGCCAGCGATCCGGCAATGTAGGGGAGCGCTACCGAGGCGATGGAGGTGTCCAGGACCTCCATGAACGTGGCCAGCATGACGGAGATGGCCACAATCCAGGGGTTTTCTTCCGGAACCGCAGCCGCTTTCACACCGCTGCGTGGCGGCGGCAGCGCGCCCGCATCCGCGGCAACAACGGTGACCGAAGGTCCTGCGACGGTCGCCATGCGTGCCTCCAGGCGACGCTACAGGGTAGGTTTTCCCGGAGCACATCGCTGTATCGCCGGTCACACCGCGATCATTTCCTGTTCCTGCCACGAACCATTCTCGTGGTCTCCTGGCCGCTGTCTCCATCCGGTCTACACGAGCAACCTGGCTGAGGAAAAACGGTACCGAAGTTTCCCTGTACACTGACGACGACCCCTCCGTTACCAGCGGAAGAATTCCGCCATCGCGGCGCAGATCGGCTTCCGGTGCCGATGGTAGACTCGGGGCAAATCGGGTTGAGCAAGTGCATTGCGCGGCATAACCGCGGCCGCGCCGGAATGGAGCAGCAACGTGGCAGATGATCGTCAGCGCGCCGTGGAACTGGCGCTTTCGCAGATTGAGAAGCAGTTTGGCAAGGGATCCATCATGCGGCTCGGCAGCCGTGAGGCTGTGGTTCCCATCTCGACCATCTCCACCGGTTCCATCTCCTTCGACGCCGCCCTGGGCGTCGGAGGCGTTCCGCGCGGGCGCGTCATCGAGGTCTTCGGCCCGGAATCGTCAGGGAAAACCACCATCACGCTGCAGATCATTGCCGAGGCGCAGAAGAACGGCGGGATGGCGGCGTTTGTCGATGCCGAACATGCCCTCGATCCGCAGTACGCCAAAAAGCTGGGCGTCGACGTCGACAACCTGCTGGTTTCGCAGCCGGACTACGGCGAACAGGCACTGGAGATCACGGAGGCGCTGGTCCGCTCCGGCGCCATTGACGTTCTGGTCGTCGACTCCGTCGCCGCCCTGGTTCCCAAAGCGGAACTGGACGGCGAGATGGGCGATTCCCACGTCGGTCTGCAGGCGCGGCTGATGTCGCAGGCGCTGCGGAAGCTGACAGGAACCGTATCGAAATCAAGAACTTGCCTGATCTTCATCAACCAGATACGTGAGAAAATCGGCGTCATGTTCGGCAACCCGGAAACCACCACCGGCGGCCGGGCGCTGAAGTTCTACTCCTCGGTCCGCATCGATATCCGCCGCATCGCCGCCGTCAAGGAGGGCGACACGGTAGTCGGGTCCCGCACCAAGGTGAAGATCGTCAAGAACAAGGTAGCCGCGCCCTTCCGTGAGGCGGAGTTTGACATCCTCTATGGCGAGGGCATCTCACGCGAGGGCGATGTTCTCGATCTGGCGGTGGCCAACAATATCGTGGAGAAAAGCGGCGCCTGGTTCAGCTACAGCGGCGAGCGCATCGGCCAGGGCCGGGAAAACGTCCGTCAGTTCCTCAAGGACAATCGCGAGACCTTTGCGAAGATCGATACGCAGCTGCGCCAGAAGCTCGGAATCGTGCCGAAGGGCCAGACCCCGGAGCCGCCCCCGGTCCCACCGAACGGGGCGGTCCACGCTCAGGAAGTGGTTCGTCCGGCACGCCGGCAGTAGCCGGCCTCTATCCAGACCCCGGTCGCGACCGCCTGACGAGCGGCCACTTCCCTGCTCTGCTCAGTCGGCGGCCGCGGGCTCCGCCGTCATTTCGTCCGCCGAGGGCCCGTAGCAGCCGGGAATCGCGACGCCCAGCAGCCGGAAATACACGCCAAGCTGGGCGCGGTGATGCACCATGTGGCTGATCACCCACTTGCGGTACACATCCTCCCGCCGGTCGTCGATGATGGTCTGCCCGCCCCACTCCATCTTCCAGCGCTTCGCCATGCCCGCATCGCTGATGCCGGTCAGGGCAGACCGCGCTTTGCCAAGACCATTGTCGAAGCGTTTCAGCAAATCGGCCCGTTTCTTTCCCTTCCATTCCTCGGCGCTTTTGGCGGCGTCCTCTCCGGTCATCCCGAAGGAATCCTGCATCAATGTCATGACCACCCACTCAGGAAAATCCGCCAGATGCCAGGCGAGACGTCCCAGTTCCATCGACTTCTCGTGGGGCTTCCACATCAGCCTGTCATCCGGGACCAGAGCCAGAAATTTCCGGGTTGCGGCAAATTCCTCATCGAACTGAGGCAGCATTTTTTCCCCAATCGTCATAGCTCCTCCTTATGCCGCGGAGTATACACCCGGACCAACGGTGCATTTTCCGCGGCAGGTCAAAAGCTGATGAAACGATTTTCTTACGTCCGAAGTGCCGACCCGGGTTTCGACGGAGCGGCTGTGCCTCACTGCCCAAGCTTCCAGGTGAATCTCATTCCGGTTCGGAAGGTAAGGGGCAGCGAGGGATACCCGATGGGCCCGATATTCTTGTTGCTGGTCAGGTTGTCCAGCTGCGCGTAGAGGGACGCCCAGGACTTCCACTGGTAGGTGCCGCCGAGATCCAGTTTCGTATAGCTGTAGTCGAGGTTGTGGTTCGGCAGCAGCAGGGTATTGCCGCCCTTGACATCGATGCCACCGAGATAGGTGGAGTCGTCGCTGCGGCTCGCATAAGCTCCCTGGAAGACGGCGGTCCAGCGCCGGCCGGTGTACATCACGCTGGAGAATGCGGTATGCGGAGGCCGCCGGAAGGGATGCGCTCCCACGAGCGGCGAATAGTTCCCGATGGGGATGCCCGGATAGTGTGGATTGATGCTGGGGCCCAGCGCATCGGAAGAGAACGAGCGCTGCACCACCGAATCCAGGTAGGTGTACCCGGCGCGTACGAAGACGTTCCGCCCCATGCCGTAGTCGACCTCGGAGTCCGCGCCCTGGGCGCGGAATGCCATCGAGTTCAGGTCCAGCTCATACGCCTGGCTGTTATTCAGGAAGGCCTGGAGCTGCTGTTGCTGGGCCGCAGTCAGACCGGGCAGGAGCTGCGGAACTATTGCGGCGGGCACCGCCTCAATCTGGTTGCCGAATTCGTTGTGGAAATACGTAGCGCGCAGCGTTACTTTTTCGCTGAAGAGGCTCTGCTCCACACCTCCGTCGTAGGTGCGCGAGAGCTCCGCCCCGATGGGCGTAACGCCATACCGCAGCACGGCCGCCTGCCCGCCGTTCGATTGCAGGAAGCTGTAGAGCGAGCCGAACTGCTGGTATAGCGTGGGCTCCTGATACCCGCGCGAGAAATTGAAATTGACTTTGGTGCCGTGAAACGCACCGCGGCCGGGCCGCACCACGTAATACGAAGCCCCGATGTGCGGCGAGCCTACGGTGCCGAAGAGCCCGTTCTTCTCCACGCCTCCGGCAGCCGTATAGAAGAGGCGGTTCTTAAACTCGCCCCCAAGCTGCGCCTGATAATCGTAGTTCCCCCGCTCCAGACCCTGGCGGTAAAGGTAAACAGGCTCGCCACTCATGCCACGCTCATCGTCGAAGCGAAACGCGGCGAGGATGTTGAGATGCGGCCCATGCACGTAATCGGTCTGCGCGTAGAGGTCATCGCGATTCGAGTCGAGGTAGAGCTTCCACGGATAAATCGTGAACGCGGCCGGGCCATAGTTCATGAGCGCCTGGCCGGTGGAGGTAAATCCGTTTGCGCCGCGGACGGTTACGTTGTTGCCGTAGTAATTGCCCGCGATCAGGGTGCCCGCCGGATACCACTGCTCGGATTCTTCCCGCTTGCGCACCAGGCCATAGCGCACCGTCCCGTGCCAGTTATCGCGGAAGTTGTGGGCGATGGTGCCCGATCCGTAGGTATCCTGGTCGAGCTGCTTGCCGTCGTTGGCCAGGCCGTAGAAGTCATAGCCGCTCTGCCCTGCGGGCAGGCCTGTCGCGGAATCGCTGTTGCGCACCGTCACCCGGATCTCGGTCCGCGCCGACCAGCTCCAGCCCACGTTCGCCACCGAAGTATCGTCATGGTAGGCATCGTTGGGAATCGAATTGCGGGTCTGGAAGCTCGAAAACCCGCCGTAGTAGTCGAGCTTGCGCTTCATACCGCCCATCTGCACCTGGTTGCGATACGTTCCAAAGCTGCCGGCATCGCCCTCATAGAAGAAAGAGGGAAATTGCGTGCTGCCCCGCGGGGTGGTCAGCGCGACGACTCCGGCGGAGGCGTCCGCACCGTAGAGGACGGTATTGGGTCCGCGATAGACCTCCACGTCGCTGAGGCCCGTCGTGGCCAGGTTGCCGAAATCGAACTGGCCGCCGATGTCCTCGATGGGCACGCCATCCAGCACCACACGGTTCGCGGTGGAGTTGCCGCCGCGGATAAACAGAGAAGTCTCGCCACCTTGCTGGCCGGTCTGCACGACAAAAACGCCGGGTATCTGCCGGAGCGGATCGATCATCTGGCTGTGATTCTCAAACTGCATCGGGTCGAGCGAACTCACCTGTCCGCTGACCTGGGCCTGGGGCTGCGGCAGGCCCGTGGCGGTAACTACGACCGACTGGCGCACCCATTCCGGCTCGAGAACGATGTTCTGGGTGACGGTGTCGAGGGTGTTGGCATAGAAGCTTTGGGTGGCAAGCTGGCGAAAGGAGATTCCGGATGCCAGGACGTAAAAGCGGCCCGAAGCGGCGCTGACCAGGGTGTAGCCGCCATCGACTCCGGTACGCCCGTTCACCAGCACCTTGCCGTTGTGAACCAGCGCGACGATGGCATTGGCGATGGGATACCCGAGCGGATCGGTGACAGTTCCCGAAACGCTGACGGCGTGCAGGGAGGCAGGAACGAGCAGGAGGAAGAGAGTGGAAATCCGAAGAAAGGCGGCAGAGCGAAATGGGGACAGCAGGCGGCCGGAGCGCCGCGAAAAAAGCCTCATAAATCCTCCGTTCCCCTCGGAACGCGGCAAGGGAGCCCACCTGCCGGCGGGCTCGGCACACGAGACCGGTCTCCTGACTTGCGCTGAATGCACGGCCGCCTTCCCGAAGCTGCAGCTCCAGTGGCGCTGTGGCCGGACATTTTCCTGCGCCTCAAAGCACCTGACGCAGGAACACGCGCTTACAGTTGCGGGGCAGTGGCGGATTTTCACCGCCTTCCCGAACATCCCAGTGCAGACGATGGTGAACGCGAACACGACCGCGGGACTGCTCCCGCCACGCCCTCGCGCCGGGCCGGTTTTCATGTACCGGAAAGCAAGTTATAAATCCTGGCTCCCCGGCAGTCAAAGACCTTTCGCACAGGGAAAAGCCGGTGGTCACCAGCCGCCAACCCGGGACGGGCATTTGCAACGCGGTGAATCGAGGGGCAAGTTGGCCGCGAGGTACGCGTTCTTATTTCGAAGCCATCGCAAGGCCTATTCATCCGACGCAGCTTATCGCTCTCCTGCGCTCGCCGTTTTGTTTCCGAATTCCTCGGCGGCTTCGTGAATGGCCTGCCACAGCTCTTTCATGCCCGCCCGCGTCTTTGCGGAACAAAGAATCAGCCTCTCTGGTCCGAAGGCATCCCGCAGGGTTGACAGCGCCTTCGCCCGTCCATTGCCCGAGAGGCGATCCGCCTTGGTACCGACGACAAGGAAATTCCGGCCCGCCGCCGTGAGGAACTCGATCAGCTGCGCATCGCTGGTCCTGGGAGGAATCGTGCTGTCCACCAGGCAAATGCACAGGGCCAGCACGGTGCGCTCACTCAGGTAGGGCTCAATGAACTTCGGCCACTCCGCGGTTATCGATCTGGAGACTTTGGCGTATCCATACCCAGGCAGATCGGCGAACAGCATCCTGGGATTCTGGCGCTCTGGCGCGTCGGAGAGAGCAAAGAAGTTGATGGCGCGGGTTCGCCCCGGCGTGGACGAGACGTGGGCGTGTTTGGAGCCGAGAAGGGCATTGATCAGGCTGGACTTGCCGACATTCGAACGCCCCAGGAAGGCAATTTCCGGCGCCGAGGCAGGGGGAAACTGGCTGACGGCGGTGGCGGAACGCAGAAATCGGGGGTACAGGGTTCTCATCGGCTTAACCTCAGTCTATTGTCTGCGGACGGTCCAGGGGAGCGCTCAAGCCGCGATGCGCGCCGGAAGATCACGGGGGGCGCCGGTTTGTCGATGAGCGTCAGGTAGAGCGCGTTGCATTTTGGGTGACGGCGCTGCGAGTCATCTCGCGCCGTCTGGTCGGTAAATAGCCCGGCTGCGGCTGATACGAACTCTGAGATTTCCCTCCCGGCTGCACATTGCGGCATCGCCGGCGCGCGGGGCGGCATTCCGGCGCTGCAAACGGTGCTTTCTATCAGGCTCCCGCGCCCGGAGGCACCCACGCAGCGACATATAATCAGGGTGTCGTGCAGGCTTTTCGTCGATTTCGCGTTCTTCTCGCATGCCTTCTGCTGGCCGGCGCGGCGTGTGCCCAGGAACCGGCGGACACCAAGCCTGCCGAGCCGGCACAGGTCCATGGCCGCCTGTTGCTGGCGCTGCCCTTTGAGAACAAGACCGGCGTGGCGGGGCTGGACTGGATGGGCGGAGCCTTCCCGGACATCCTGAACCGTCGTCTCAACTCGGCCGGGTTCCTGACCATCAGCCGCGGCGACCGGCTGTACGCCTTTGACCGGCTGGGGCTGCCGCTGAACCTGGAGCCGTCGCGGGCAACGGCGATCCGCATTGCGCAGACGCTGGACGCGGACTATGTGATCTTCGGCAATTACACGCTTGGCGCCAATCAGATCACGGCAACCGCGGAGATTCTGGACGTTTCCGCGCTGCGGCTGGGACCTCCAATCCAGCAGAAGGGCGACGCGGCACGGCTGCCGGATATGATCAACAGCCTGGCCTGGCAGGTGACGCAACAGATTGACCCCGCGTATGCGGTCGAGAAGCAGACCTTTGTCGCCGCGGACCGCAACCTGCCCATGGAGGCTTACCAGGATTACATGCAGGGAGTGGTGGCAGAGGCTCCAGCTCGGCAGGTACAGTTGCTGCGAGAGGCGGTCAGGCTGGCTCCGGAGTTTGCTCCGGCGCGGCTGGCGCTGGGACGCGCGTACTTCGCAAACCAGGATTACGAGCAGGCGGCGACAACCCTGGGACGGCTCTCGCGCCGGGACCCGAATGCGCTGGAGGCCGACTTTTATCGCGGCCTGGCCTTCTTTTATATCGGTAATTATCGCGAAGCCGAAGATGCTTTTGCCTTTGTGAGCACGCGTCTGCCTCTGCCGGAGGTCGTGAACAACCAGGGGGTCGCGGTCAGCCGCCGGGGCCAGGATGGCTCCGCTCTTTTCCGGCAGGCAATTGCCGCCGATCCGCGGGATCCGGATTATCACTTCAACCTGGCGGTGGCGCTGGCGCACCGGCACGATCGGGCCGGTGCGCTGCAGGAGATCGAGGAGACGCTGAGGCTGCGGCCGCAGGATCAGGAGGCCCAGACCTTTGAGGCGCAGCTGAAGGATCCTGCGCCGGCCGGGGTAGATCCGGATCCGGGGCAGGCGGTTCCGGATGCGCAGGGACCACTGGAGCGAATCAAGCGCGGCTACAGCGAAGCGGGGTTCCGGCAGGCAGCTTTCGAGATGGAGCAGGTGCAGCAGATGCGACTGGCCACCATGCCGCCGGACAAACGCGCGGCTGCCCTGGTGAAGGACGGGGATCAGTTCTTCCAGCGGGGTCTGGTACTGGAGGCGGAACGGGAGTATCGTGATGCGTTGGCTGCCGATTCCGGATCGGCTTTGGCGCACGCAGGCCTGGCAGCAGTGCATGAACGCGACGGCGATCCGCAGGCTGCGCGGCAGGAGGCGCGGGCGTCGATTCAGATTCAGCCCAATGTGCCGGCCTATCTGGTAATGGCGCGGCTGGATCTGGAAGCAAACCAGCTGGGAGCAGCGGCGGCCGAAGTCAGCGATGCGCTCAAGGTGGATCCGGCGAATCCGAATGCTCAGGGGATGAAGCTGGCCCTGGAGAAGCGCGGGCAGGAGATGCCGCAGGACAGCAGTCACCCTCGGAACGAATGAGGCGAAAGATGAAAGGGCCAGGCAAGTGCGGGTCGGCGGGAAGCAGGTTTGCGACGGTCCTGTTCGTCATGTTGGCGCTGTTCTGTGCCGGGATTTTGCCCGCATACGGGGCGTCCGCGCAAACGCCCAGAGTCGTTGTGCTGCATCTGGACGACACCATTCAGCCTATCAGCGCGGACTACCTGAAACGGGGCGTCGATGAAGCCGCCCACATCCATGCGGCGGCTCTGCTGGTCGAGCTGAACACGCCGGGTGGGCTTCTGGATTCCATGCGGGCCATGGTGGGCAACATTCTGCAGTCACCGGTGCCGGTGATCGTATATGTGGCGCCGGCCGGCGCGCGGGCGGGATCGGCAGGCTTCTTCATCATGGAGTCGGCGGATCTCGCGGCGATGGCGCCGGGGACCGAAGCAGGCGCTGCCCATCCCGTGGTGGAGATGGGCAGCATCAGCGACACCATGAAGGAGAAGATCCTGAACGATGCGCTGGCGTTCCTGCGGTCGTATGTGTCGGTGCGCGGGCGGGATGTAGATGCGGCGCAGGAGGCCGTCAGGCATTCGAAGTCGTACACGGCGAACGAGGCACTGCAGTTGCACCTGATCGACGTAGTGGCCCCCAATGAGAGCACGCTGCTGGACGAGATCGACGGGCGCACCGTGAAGCGCTTCAGCGGATCGACCGATGTGCTGCACACGCGCGGCGCAACGTTGGTGGATGTCGATCCGACCATCCGCGAGCAGATCATGGACCGGCTGATGGACCCGAACCTGGCAGTGCTGATCCTGCTGTCCGGAGCGCTGCTGATCTACCTGGAATTCAATACGCCGGGAACGATTATCCCCGGCGCTCTGGGGACGCTGCTGGTGCTGCTGGCGCTCTTTTCGCTGAATCTGTTGCCGGTGCGGTATACGGCTCTGGCACTGATTGTGGGGGCGCTGATCCTGATGGTGCTGGAGGCGAAGTTTCCGAGTCACGGCATTCTGGCGATCGCCGGCACAGCAGCCCTGATTCTGGGCACGCTGACGCTCGTCGCCGGACCGATTCCGGAGATGCGCGTGCAGGTGGCGACTGCCGTGGCCACGGGGCTGGCATTCGGCCTGATTACCACGTTCCTGGTGCGCATTGCCTGGCGAGCGCGACGGAATAAGGTGATGATCGGCCCCGAGGCTCTGGTGGGGGCGATCGGCGTCGCGCAGCAGGAGATCGCTCCACAGGGGCAGATCCTGGTTCACGGCGAGCTGTGGCTGGCCGAGTCGGATACACCGATTGCGGCTGGGGATCATGTGCGGGTCCGTGCCGTGCATGGCCTGACGCTGTTGGTGGAAGTGGTACGCGATCACGTTTCAGCCTGATTTTGCGAGGGTTTCGGGGAATCGACTGCGGTACAATCGCAGCCGGGCGTAAGGGGTTCCCTGGCATGCAAATTCCGGTCCTGATCGTAATCGCCGTCATCGTCCTTTATCTTCTGAACTCCATCAAGATCCTGCGGGAGTACGAGCGCGGCGTGATCTTCCGCCTTGGTCGTGCTTTGCCGGTGCCGAAGGGCCCGGGAATTATCCTCGTATTCCGGCCGCTGGATCAGATGGTGCGGGTCTCGCTCCGTCAGGAGGTGATGGAAGTCCCTCCCCAGGACGTGATCACCAAGGATAACGTGACGATTAAGGTCAATGCCGTCATCACAATGCGGGTCCTGGATCCAGCCAGGGCGGTCATTGAGGTCTCCAATTACATCTACCAGACCTCGCAGTTCGCGCAGACGACGCTGCGTTCGGTACTGGGCGAGGTGGAACTGGACGGACTGCTCTCGCACCGCGATGCTCTGAACCAGCGGATTCAGACGATCATCGACCAGCGGACGGAGCCGTGGGGCGTCAAGGTGGTGAGCGTCGAGGTCAAGCAGGTGGATCTGCCCGAAACGATGCTGCGCGCCATGGCCAGGCAGGCCGAGGCCGAACGGGAGAAGCGGTCCAAGATCATCAATTCCGAAGGCGAATACCTGGCGGCGCAGAAACTCGTCGAAGCAGCCGATCTTCTGGCCCGCCAGCCCATAACTCTGCAGCTTCGTTACCTGCAGACGCTGACCGATATTGGGGTGGAAAAGAACACAACTGTCGTATTTCCTCTGCCGGTGGAACTTATCTCGTTGCTGGGACAGGCTGTCAGGCCGAAGGAGCCCTCCACGCCGCCGGATTCCAAATAACTGGGTTTAAGGGGAAGGGGCGCGGACGATGAAGTATATCTACGACGAAGCAGACGAAGAGGAGAAGCAGACCATCGGCCGAAGAAAGATGGCGCGGAACGCGGATTCGCCGGAAACGGAGATCACCCTGGGAACGCGCTCGATCCTGGGCATCTTCTTCGGTCTCATCCTGATCTGCGGCGTCTTCTTCGGGCTGGGCTACTCGGTAGGGCGCGGAAGCACGGCGCGCATGATAGCCGCGGCACCGCCCACGGACACGGGTGCAATCGAGCAAAGCCGCCTGGCCAAACCCTCGGCGGATGAGACTCTGAGCGCTGTCGAACCGGCTTCGCCGCAAACCACTGCACTCGCCGGCAGCACAACGCCTGCCGAAGCGGCTGCAACGGACGGCTCTGCCCCCTCCAGTCTGCCTGCCGCAGCACCAGGCCCCGTTTCAAAACCGGCGGCGGCGGTGGCTGAGCTGGGTGCAGGTGCTTCGGCGGCAGCCCCGGCACCTCGACCTGCGATGCAGACCGCAACTCCGGCGCCTCCGCCGGTAACACGCGCGGTCATGCAGTCCGCGACTCCGGCTCCGACCCTGCAGAGAGCGGCCATGGTGCAGCCGGCGCCGGCCAACAGCTACATGGTGCAGGTCGCAGCGGTACGCGCTCCGCAGGCTGCGTCCATCCTGGTAACGGCGCTGCAGAAGCATGGATTCAGCGCAGCGGTGCACAGCGACCCGCAGGACCAGCTGCTGCACGTCCAGATCGGGCCGTTTACCACCCGCGCCGAGGCCAACGCGATGCGCGCCCGGCTGATGGCCGATGGTTATAACGCGGTGCTGAAATAGCTCAGGCCCGCATCCATTCCGGCAGGCCGGAGGCAATCGCGGCGCGCGCTGCGTCCATCAGATCTTCGCGTGTGGCGTAACTGGCCGGCAGCAGAGGTGCGTGAAAGACGACATGTGCGGTGCTCGGAAAGATCCGCAGACTTCCCTTCCGCATCATGCTCTCGGTGCCGCTGATGGAGACCGGGACCACCGGTGCTCCGGTGTCCACGGCCAGGTAGAACGGGCCTTTCTTGAAGGGCTGCAATCGGCCATCGCGGGAACGCGTGCCCTCCACAAAGGAGAGCACGTGGACGCCTGAAGCCAGAACCCGCGCCGCGGTCTGCACGCTCTCCACGGCGCTCTCGATCCGGCCGTCGCGGTCCACGGGGATGAAGTCGCCCAGCCGCATGCCGTAGCCCAGGACCGGAATGCTCATGAGGGAGCGTTTGAGAAACGCCGCGGCGCGCCCCGGCAGCAGCGGGAACAGGACCGGCGGGTCGAGGTTCGAAACGTGATTCGAGAAGAAGATGTAGTGCTGCGCGGGATCGAGCGGTGACTCCCAGTGAGCCTCCACCCGGATTCCAGCCAGGCGCAGGCCCACGCGAATGATGCCCATGGCCCAGCCGTAGAGCAGCGTGATATCCCGGGTCAGCAGCGTCCAGGGGAAGGCAATGATCGCCGCGGGAATGCCGAGAAGGATCCATGTGGAGAAGAGGACAGCAGCGGCGAACATCGCTCACGCTTCCTGGCAGCGGTTCCTGAGGGCAGCGGGCAGTTTCTCATAGATGCCATCGAATCCGCCGTTGGAGAGGATGGCGACGACGTCGCCCGACGCAAGCCTGGGCGCCAGACTGGTAACAATGGCATCGGTATTTTCAAACAACGATGCGTCATGCCCGCCGCTTCGCAGCGCCGCCACGACATTTTCCGGATGGAGACGCTCGAGTTCAGGGACCTTTTCCGAGTGAAAGACACCCGCCACGATGACCCGGTCAGCGAGGGAAAGGCTGTCGACCAGTTCGCGTTCGAAGACATTGCGGCGAAGGGTATTGGATCGCGGTTCGAGAACGGCCCAGAGGCGGCGCCCGGCATAGGCGGTGCGCAGGGCACGCAGGGTTTCGCGGATCGCCGTCGGGTGATGGGCGAAGTCGTCGATGATGGTGATGCCATCGACCTCGGCGCGGACTTCGAGACGGCGCCGCACACTGCGGAAGGTGGCGAGCGCCTCGATGATCGGCTCCAGCGGGACGCCCTGACCGGCAGCGAGGGCAGCAGCAGCCGTGGCGTTCAGCGCGTTGTGTTCGCCGGGCATGGGCAGGGAAAGCTGCGCCCAGGCTTCCCCGTTGCGCAGCACCTGCCAGCGGCTGATTCCGTCTTCGACGCGGAAATCCACGGCGCGCCAGGCGGAGTTCGCGCTGAATCCATAACGTTCGACGGCGCACATTGCGCGGCTCACGCATTCGGAGACGTTCTCAGCAGCGTCGAAGGCGACGATGCGACCGCGGCGGGGAACGAGGTTCACGAGGCGCTTGAAGGCGGTCTTCACCGCGTCGAGGTCGCGATAAATGTCGGCGTGATCGAACTCGACGTGAGTGAGGATAATCGCGTCAGGAAAGTAGTGCATGAACTTCGGGCCCTTGTCGAAGAAGGCCGTGTCGTATTCGTCGCCCTCGATGATGAAGGGACGCCCCTGGCGGAGCTGAAAGCTGGTTCCGAAGTTTTCCGCGACGCCGCCGATGAGGAACGACGGCGCAAGCTCCGGATTCTGGCGCGAGGCAACCTCGTAGATCCATGCCAGCAGGCTGGTGGTCGTGGTCTTGCCGTGCGTCCCGGCGACGACCAGCGATTCGTGGCCCGCAACAAATTCGTCGTGGACGATGCGGGCCAGCGAGGTAAACGGTATGCGCTGGTCGAGGACGTACTCCAGCTCGGCATTGCCGCGGGAGATGGCGTTGCCCACGATGACCAGGTCGGGCGCGGGCTGCAGGTTGGATTCGGCGAACGGTTCGGCGATGGGAATCGCCAGCCTCCGAAGCTGGTCCGACATGGGCGGATAAGCAGCCTGGTCGGATCCTGAGACGCGATGCCCTTTGAGCTGCAGCATGCCGGCGAGGGAGGCCATCGCGGTGCCGCAGATTCCGATGAGATGAATGCGCCTGCTGGGCTGCATGGGTCAGGAAACCGCCGGTTCGAGATAGCGCAGGAGCGGCTGGCCGTCTTCGAGGATCAATTCGGCTTCGATTCCCATCGGGAGGGTGACGTTGCCGCCAGAGACATGGCCGGAGCGGAGGCCGACGGCAATGGGGACGTCGAGGCCTTCCAGCACGCGCAGGATGACTTCTTCGATGAGATTTGGGTCGGCTCCGGGCGAGACGCAGTGGAGCATTTCTCCGAAGACGAAGCCGCGGACGCCCCTGAATTTGCCGGCAAGAATCAACTGCCGCAGCATGCGGTCGATCTGGTAGGGTTTGGCGCCAATGTCTTCGAGAAAGAGCAGCTTGCCTTCGGTATGCGGCGCGTAAGGCGTGCCCAGCGACGCGGTGAGAATGCTGAGGCAGCCGCCGTACATGATGCCCCGCGCCCGCCCCGGGCGCAGGATGCGCATTCCCTGAGCGGCACCAGCCTCAACCAGGCCACCGCTGAGCGCGGTCCGAAAACTTGCCAGGTCGACCCCGCTTTCCTGCGAGAAATCGGCTGCGGCCATCGGCCCATGGAAGGCGACGAGACCGGTCTGATCCAGCACCCAGGTCTGCACCGCGGTGTGGTCGCTGTAGGCGAAGAACGGCTTTGGATGGGCGCGGATCCGGTCGAGGTCGAGTCCGGGGAGGAGATAATTCGATCCGTAACCGCCGCGGGTACAAATCAGGGCTGCGACGTGCGGGTCGGTAAAGGCGCCATGCAGGTCGGCCAGTCGCTCCTCCGTCGTGCCGGAAAAATACGGTGGATGCCTGCCGTATGCGTGTTCCGCAGCGACGGCATCGTACCCGAGACCGCGCAGCACTTCGATGCCTCGGGAAATGCGCTCCGCTTTGGCGCTGCTGGCCGGGGCAACGACAGCGATGCCGCAGCCAGGCGCAATGGCTGGCGGTTTCAGGACGGGATTAGCCAAGCAGAACCTCGCCGGAAGCGATCAGCTCCGCGGGGCCGGTGAGGATCATCTCTGTGCCGGGGCCGTTCCACTCGACGCGCTGCGCGCCGCCGGGTGCGTGCACCGTCAGCGGCGATCTGCCTCCGCAGTGGGCGATGGCGGCTGCGGCACAGGCGCAGGTTCCGGTACCGGAGGAGGCCGTTGGACCGACACCGCGCTCGTAGATGCGGATGTTGATCTGGTCCGCGCTGGTCAGGTGAACAAACTCGACATTGGTCTGATGGGGAAACTGCCTGTGCGCGCAGAGTTCGCGGCCCAGCTCACCCCAGCTGCGGTTGTGGGCGCGGAAGTTTTCATCATTGACGACGATGACGAAATGGGGATTGCCGGTGGAAACCTGGATGCCGTAGACGACGGTCCTGTCGGCCAGCGTCACCTGGGCGGGGTGGACACCCGGCACGCCCATGCCGGCAGCGATCTGAAAGCGAGCTCCTTCGGCGCTGACGATGCGGCAGGCGCGGGGACCTGCGTCGGTTTGGAGAGTGATGACTTCGCCGGGAGAAGCGTTGCGGATATGGGCGATCCTGGCGGCCACGCAGCGCGTGCCGTTGCCGGAGATTTCCGCGATGGAGCCGTCGGCGTTGACCAGGCGGATGGTACTCCCCTCGAGGAACTCCACGCCATCCGCGCCGATGCCGGTATGGCGATCGCAGAGCTTTTTTGCCAGTTCGGGATTCGCGGGCCCTTCGACGATGAGGAAGTCATTGCCGCAGGCGTGGGCTTTGGCGAAACGCATTATTCGTCCTCCGGCGGGCACAGGCCCCTCTGCCCGATGTGGATCGGCTCCACGATGCGGCCGGTTTGCACGGATGTGAGGATCACTTGGGGCTGATCCTATCACCCCGCGGGGCAAGGTCTGATCGATAAAAGCGCACACAGGGTTGACCGGTGGAGCAGACGATCTGCAGTAGCTTCAGCCCCTCGGGATGGGCGGCGACTGCCTGGGCGACCGCGTCGCGGTCGGTGGTGATGACGAAGACCGCGGACTGCGCCGGATGGGCCAGCGCGGCTTTCCACTGGTAGTAATCGGTCTCGTTGATGGTACGGCGCAGGGGAATGCCGGCGCGCTGGAAGGCGCCGATGTGGTCGGAGGTCCAGACGAGGATTTCCCCGCGCGGCGGCAGTTGTTCGAGGGCGCGGGCATAGGCCTGCTCGAAAGGAATCCGCGTGCGCGAGTTTGCGATGGCTTCCTGCAGCACCAGGGGCGTGGTACGCATCAGCGCGATGGAGTCGACCATGATGAGCACCATAGCGGCGAGGAGCACCAGGGGAGCATGACGGGGCCAGCGATGCTCAGAGCGGGTGAGCAGCCGCGCCGCCAGGAATCCCAGCGAAAGCGCAAACACCGGCAGCATTTCCATGCCGTAGCGCGTGTTGTAGAAGGAGTGCGGCCACCAGAGCGGGATGAAGATCGGCACCGAGCCGTACGCCATGGAATATGCATAGAACGGCAGCGGCAGCCAGAGCAGGAGGAATGGCAGGATGCAGCGCCTGCGCCACTTGAGAATCGCAGCTGCGGTGCCGCCGATGACCAGCACCAGGAGCAGATCCGCCCAGCGCGCCGGAGCTGCGCCGAGCTCTGCGGTCTTGAGGAAGTAGAGGCCCGCGACGCGCATGCTGTGCCACCCCGGATACATCGGGGCGCCGGGCGTCGCGGTGCGGATCTCAATGGCTTCGGCCGAGTAGGGCCCGCGCATGAAGTCGAGCCAGTCGCCGTACTGACGCGCATTCCAGGCGAACCAGAGGACGGGCGCAGTGGCGATCATGGCGGTGAAGAGGACGAAAGCGCCGCCGGCGCGGGAATGCCATGCGCGGGCTCTCCAGAGGCTGCGCAGGGCAATGAGCCAGATAAGGCAGGCGAAGATCCAGCCGTCGTAGCGGGTATAGATGGCGGTGACGAGGATGATGCCGCAGGCGGTCAGGGCGCGGCCGCCCAGCCGGTAGCTCCCTGCGCCGACGGCGCGAAGGTACACAGTGAGGAAGAGCGCGCTCCAGATCATCTGGCAGAGAAAGAGCGGCTCCGTCATGGCGGTGGTCTGCATGTAGAGCAGGCCGGGGTTGAGAGCGAAGAACATCGTCGCCACGACGGCTCCGGCGGGGCGCAGCCAGTGGCGCGCCAGGCGCCACAGGCCGGCCACGCTGAGGACGTAGCAGGCCATCGACGGGATGGCTCCGGCGATGCCGTTCTGCCACCAGGACATGCGGGCGGCAAAAGGCATCATGAGGAGGTGCGGGAAAGGCAGCCAGACGGAGCCGATCTGGCGGATGCCGGGGTTGAGCGAATCGATGATGCGGCGGGCAATGTGGAGGTGAGCGACAGCGTCTCCGTAGAGGAGAAGCATGTCGCGAGGAAAGCAATAGCCGAAGGCGAGGACCGACAGCAGCGCCGCGACCATGCCGGCAAAGATCGTTTCGTGGCGCAGGGGCCGTGCGGATCCCGGCGCTGCCAATGCGGGTTTTCGACCGGCGCTCGCCCTCTTAATCGAGGTGCGAGAGCTGACGGAAGAGCGCAAAGCGATCCTCGATTTCTTCCTTCCTGAGATGCTGCAGGCGTTCGGTGCCGAAGCGCTCGACGGCAAACGAGCCCATGACCGAACCATAGAACATCGCGCGACGGAAAGCAGCGGGCGTGAGCACAGGCTGCGAGGCAATGTAGCCGAAGAAGCCTCCGGCGAAGGAATCGCCGGCTCCGGTAGGATCGACGACTTCGGCCAGCGGCAGGGCCGGAGCACGGAAGGGCGTGGAGCAGGCTTCGCCGTCAAACGCCGATTCGCCGAAGAATGCGGTCGCGCCGTATTCGCCGTGCTTCACGACCAGAGACTTCGGCCCCATGTCGAGAATGTTCCGTGCCGCGCGCACCAGGTTGTTCTGCTTCGCGAGCAGCTTCGCTTCGGTGTCGTTGATGAGCAGACCGTCGAGGGTCCTGAGCACGCGCGCCAGGTTTTCGCCGTGGCCGTTGATCCAGTAATTCATCGTGTCGCCGCAGACCATCTTCACCTTCGGCATCTTGCGACGGACGTCCTGCTGGAGAACCGGATCGATGTTGGCGAGGAAGAGATACTCGCTGTCCCGATATTCGGCGGGAATCTTCGGCGAGAAGCTCTGGAAGACATTCAGCTCCGTGTTCAGCGTCTGCGCCTCATTCAGGTTCTTCATGTAGGAGCCGGACCAGAAGAAACTCTTGCCGGGGACATGTTCGATGCCGCGGGTATCGATGCCGCGGCGCGTGAGCACAGCCTCTTCATCGGCTCCAAAATCCTCGCCTACCACGCCGATGACGCGGACATCGGTAAAGTGGCTGGCCGCCAGCGAGAAGTAGGTGGCGGCGCCGCCCAGGCAGCGGTCCCTTCGCCCCGAAGGAGTCTCAATTGCATCGAACGCGACACTGCCGACAACAAGAATGGCCATCAGGCTGAGTTCCTCGATTTTCTATTTGCGGTTCAGGTATTTTCCCACCAGCAGGTCGAGACGCTCGCGGGTGGCTGCGGGAATGGCTTCAGGAGCGGTGATGATGGCGTACTGCAGCGCCGAGCCGCAGGCACAGGTCCGATCGCGCGGCATGGCGGCGACCGTGGCTTTGATCACCCGGCCGGCATTGGCGGCGTTCTGGTTGAGCACGGCAACGATCTGTTCCACAGTCACGCTGTCGTGGCCGGGATGCCAGCAGTCGTAGTCGGTGACCATGGCGGCTGTGGCATAGCAGATTTCGGCTTCGCGGGCGAGCCTGGCCTCCTGCAGATTCGTCATGCCGATGACATCGGCGCCCCAGCTGCGGTAAAGGTTCGACTCGGCGCGGGTAGAAAACTGCGGTCCCTCCATGCATACATAGGTGCCGCCGGAACTGCTGCTCACGCCCTCGGATTTGCAGGCTTCCGCGATAACCCTTCCAACAGCGGCGCACACCGGATCGCCGAAAGCGACGTGCGCTACGATGCCATTGCCGAAAAAGGTCGACTGGCGAAGGAACGTGCGGTCGATGAACTGATCGGGGATGACCAAATCACCGGGGCGATGCTCATCCTTCAGCGAGCCGACGGCGGAGACCGAAATAATGCGCTCCACGCCGAGCTTCTTCATGGCATAGATGTTGGCGCGGAAGTTGAGCTCCGAGGGCAGCAAGCGGTGGCCGCGGCCGTGGCGCGCAAGAAACGCCACCCCGCGGCCTTCGAGTTCGCCCAGCACCAGAGCATCGCTGGGATCGCCGAAGGGAGTGCTGATACGCTCTTCGTGCGCGCCGGTAAGGCCGGGCATGGAATAGAGCCCGCTGCCTCCGATTATTCCGATCTCCGCCTGTTGCAAGAAGGCTCCTGCTGCGCTGCGCGCATTCGGAGAGCACGGCTGCGGCCCGCTCCCCGAATGCTCAGCTGTAGATCAAAGCAAGGATTTAGTATAAATGGCCATCAGTGGTGCGGAAGCGCAACCTTCATGATGCCGCAGCCGGCCATGAAGCGAACCATGCCGCCGGTAAGATCCGATGCGGGTACCGGACTGCGGTTCATGGCCACCTGATTCCCGCTCTGCTGCTGGGCTCCCAGCATCAGCAGCTGCAGCTTGCGCGCCGTGATCAGGTCGAAGCTCTCGCTGATGAAGACATCCCTGCCGCTGGTCACCATGAGCACGGGTCCTTCATTGGTCTGATAGATCTGCTCATCCGGGGTTGTCTCGGCGTTTGGATCGCGCCTGATCTGGGAATACTGCCTGCCCAGTTCTTCGGCGTACATTTTGACGAAAGCCGCGGCCGCGTCCTCGGATTTCCACTGCGAGAGGTAGAACAGCGCTACCGAGGCGGTCGAGTCCTTGTCGGGCGCGTTCTTCTTCTGAGCCGCGTAGTAGATGCCGCCGTCCCACTGGGGGGTCAGTTCGTCGGCGATGTCCGTTCCGCCGAACAGCTCGGACAGGATGCGCACGTCCAGCTCGCCCATCACGCCGATGTCGTAGGGGTTGTACTGGGCATCGATGACCGGGTGGATGTCGGGCATGTTCAGCAGCGGGACTTTCACTTTGCGTTCATAGGCTCGGGGGTTCATGATTTCGTAGCTGGAGTCCGGCGGCCGGTCGAGCACGGCGGCAAAGGCTCCGGCAGGCGACTTCGAGTCCTCGATCAATGCGGCTTCGAACTTCAGTCCGTCCTTGTAAGGAAAGAGCAGCGATTCCTGGAGCAGCAGAGGGGCGCGGGCCAGCACCGGGGAATCGCTGTCGTCGGTCATGTTGTCGGTCAGGTCCTGTACAAGCTGCGGCGCGGAGCGCAGGGTGAGGTGCTTCGGGGCGAGGCTGTAATCGACGAAGACGGCCATGGCCTGACCTTCCAGAACGGCCTCGCGGGCGGTGTCGTCCTCGTCGGTGGCGACATGTTTGCGGTCCTGAGCGTAACTATGCGAGATGTCGTCGCTGGTCTGGTTCTCCCATTTGTCCAGATTGACGCGCTGGTCCTGAAGGGCGTGGGTAAGCTCGTGGGCAAGGACCGGCTTCTGCGCGTCCGGAGCAATCCAGTCCAGCAGGTTCACGGTCTTGGTCTTGCTGTCGTAGTAGCCGGCGATCTGCTCGTCGAGGAGCTTCACCAGGAACGGGCGGAGCTGGAAGTCGGCGTCGATCAGGCCGAATTTCTTCAGCACAATCTCCGAGCGCTCCATGCGCCTCGCGTCCTTGTCGTCGTTCATCTTTTTGAGGAGGTACTTTTCGACTTCGGCGCGGGTGGTAAGACGGCGCTTGACTTCGTGTTTAATGGGCAGCTTCGTGTCGTCGGAGGCGAACTGCAGGATCTGGTCGACCGAGGCAAAGAGCTCTTTGGCCTGCTCGGGGGTGATGTGCGTGTCCGGCTTCGTCTGGGCCTGCTGGGCGGATGGCGGCGGCTGGGTCGGTTTCGGCGGATTGGGTGTGGTCTGCGCCGAGGCAGAAAGCACCGCCAGCAGCAGCAGGGCGGTGAACCTGAGCTCTTTCTTATCGTGCATTCGGGTGTCCTTCTGCCCTTCCGGCGCGGAGCCTCGCAACCGCGAGACTATAATTTTCTTAAGAGTTTCGTATGAGTCAGACGTTCCAGATCCCCGACGCCGCTCTGGCCGAAACGCCTCTGGCAGTTCTGCTTTCAGCCGCCAGCCCTTCCGCTTTCGAACTGACGATGCACCGCGGAGCACGGACGCCGCTCCGCTTTTCAGAAAAAGCCTCCGAACTGGAGGCCCTGCTGTATGGGGCGGGGGTTTTCGATCTGGGGTACCGAACCTTTCTTCGCGCTGCGGGTAAGGATCGCATCCGCTGGCTGAACGGCATGATCACGCAGACGGTGAAGGGCCTGACCGCCGGTCAGGTGGCTTACACCCTGGTGCTGAATCCGCAGGGAAGGATCCAGGGTGACGCCGATGTTTACTGTTACGACGACTCCATGCTGCTCGAAACCGACCGCTCTCAGTCTGAACGCCTCCTGGCGCATCTGCGCCGCTTCATCATTATGGACGACGTGAAGCTTGATGAGTTAGACGCGTCCAGGACAGCATTGGGAATTGCCGGCCCGCTGGCAGTGGCAATTCTGGGAAAGCTGGGTGCCGCGGTGCCGGAACCGGGCACATTCCGCACCGCCCAGGTCGCCGGAATCGAGGCGACCCTGGCCCCGGGGTACAGCCCGGCGGTGCCGCGGCTGGAGATCCATGTGGCGGCGGACCAGGTTCTGACCCTGTGGAACGCGCTGACCGCAGCCGGAGCAACGCCGTGCGGCGCAGCCGCCCTTGCAGACCTGCGGGTGCTCGAGGGCGTTGGGCAGTTCGGCGTCGATTTCAGCGATAAGCATCTGCCGCAGGAGGCAAACCTGCATCGGGCTCTGAGCTTTACCAAGGGCTGCTACATCGGCCAGGAGATTGTGGAGCGTATCCGGTCGCGAGCCACCGTACACCGGGCACTGCGGCAGTTTGAACTGGCGGGCAGCGTGCCCCGGCTCGCCACAGGCGAAAAGATCGAACTGCGCGCCGACGATGCCGTGGTGGGCGAGCTCACCAGCGTGGCGGACATTCATCTGCCTGGTTTTGCGATGACCCTGGCGCTCGGCATCGCCCGAATTGAGGCGCTCGAAACGAGCGGAAGGCAGCCTCTGACCTTTGACGGAGGCACGGCAGCACCGCTGGCCGAGCCTCCGAAGATCACTCATTCCTGATCCCCGGAGAACCGCTTTATATGAATGAAAAGCAGCCCAGTTTTACGGTAACGGACCGGCGCAAGTTCACGATAGAGGGCGAACTGCGCGATACAGAATCGCCGGTGGCCGAGGAAGACAAAGCGAGTACGCCGGCTGCATCGGAGAAGGTCGTGACCATGCCCTCGCCGGAAGGGCTTGACGTCCGGGCTGAGGAAGAGAAGCCGCTCGAGGAAGAGGAGATGCCGCAGTTTTCCGCGCACGAAACGGCGGAGCAGGACGCGGCGTACCAGGAATCGTCGCGGCAGATCGACGACATGCTGCGCCAGACAAATCCCGGCATGGGAGCGACCGCCGCCATTTCGTTCGAACACATCATTCAGTCCTTCTACGTTTCGGCGATGATCGCGATGGGCGCGGGCACCGAACCGGGGCAGAAGGCGCGGATCGATATTCTGGGGGCGCGGCAGAGCATCGACATGCTGGCCCTGCTGCAGGAGAAAACGAAGGGCAACCTGACGCAGAAGGAAGAAGCGACTCTGCAGAACGTGCTGTTCGAGCTGCGCATGATGTTCCTCGAGATCACGAATGCCATCGCCCAGTCGGCGCACCGCTCCGCCGACGGAAAGAAATAAGCCCTCGACCGGATGAGAGCGGAAATCCTCTTTCTTGGCAGCGGCACCTCGATGGGCGTTCCCACGCTCGGGTGCCGCTGCGCCGTCTGCACCTCTGCCGATCCGCGGAACCGCCGCACGCGGCCCTCGATTGCAGTGGAATGGCGTGCGGAGGATAACGCGGCGAAACATACGGTGGTGATCGACACCGGACCGGATTTCCGCGAGCAGGCGCTGCGGGAAAAGATCCATCGGGTCGATGCGGTGTTCTATACGCATTCGCATGCCGACCACATTCTGGGCATGGACGATCTGCGGCCGCTCAGCTTCCAGCACAAGCCGGCCTCTCTGCCCCTCTACGCCGACGAGGCGACAGCGGGCATTCTGCGGCGGGTCTTCGACTACACGTTTTCCGCGGACTCGACTTATCCGACGCGGGCACGGGTCGAGCTGCGCAGCCTGGAAGGCGAGCAGACGGCGGCGTTGATGGGGGCGTGCTTTCAGCGGATCCCGCTGATGCATGGCGAGATGGCGGTGGCCGGGTTTCGTTTCGGCGCGGCGGCCTACCTGACGGATATGAGCACCATCCCGGAGTCGAGCCTGCCCCTGCTCGCGGGGCTGGACGTGCTGATCCTCGATGCCCTGCGGCCGCAGCCCCACCCGAGCCATGCCACCATCGACGAGGCCCTGGGCTGGGTGGAGCGGGTTGGACCGCGGCGAGCGTTCTTCACGCATATGTCGCACGAAGTGGATCATGCGGCGATGGAGGCGACATTTCCCCCGCATGTGCGGCTGGGGTACGACGGGCTGCGGATCCCGTTTGAGCTATAGGCAATGCAGATCTTCCGATCCATCGACGAACTGCCCGGGGACTGGCCGCCGACGGTTGCCGCCATCGGCAACTTCGACGGCGTGCACCGAGGGCACCAGGAGATCATCGCTCGCGTGCTGGAGCGGGCGCGGGCACGGAGGATGAGCGCGCGCGCCGTCGCCGTCACGTTTGAGCCGCATCCGGTAGCATTGCTGCACCCGGAGCGGGCTCCGAAGCTGATTACACCCATGCCGCAGCGGCTGCGGCTGCTGGCGGAGACCGGTCTCGATGCTGCGGTTGTGGTTCCCTTCACGCGGGAGTTTTCGTGGCTCTCGGCGCGGCAGTTTGCCGAAGACGTTCTGCGCCGGGTGCTGCGCGTGGAAGAGGTCCATGAGGGCGACACATTCCGCTTCGGCCACAATGCCGTGGCGGGGATCGCGGAGCTGAGGCTGCTGGGTGAGGAGCTTGGGTTTACCGTGGTTTCGCATGGTTCGCTGAGGGCGCGGGGCATCGCGGTCTCCAGCAGCGAGGTGCGGCGGCGTGTCGCCGCCGGGCAGATGGGAATGGCGCGGATTCTGCTGGGACGGGCTTTTTCCATCCTTTCGACCCCGAGGCGGGGGCGCGGCATGGGGGCGCAGCTGACGGCGCCGACGATCAATCTTGCTCCTTATGCCGAATTGCTGCCGGCGAACGGGGTGTACGCAACGCGAGTCCGGATCGGCGACAATCCGGGGCCGCTGAACGCGGTGACCAACGTCGGGGTGCGGCCCACGTTTGAGGATGCCGGGTTTGCCATCGAATCGCACCTGCTGGACGGGCCTCCCGGGGCGGAGCTGACGGAAAGCACGGAACTGGAGCTTTGCTTCCTGGCCCGGATCCGCGAGGAGCGGCGGTTTCCTTCCGCCGAGGCGCTGAAGGCGCAGATCCTGCACGACGTGGGCTGGGCGCGCCGGTATTTCCGGCGTGCGGAGACCGTCGCGGCGGCTTCGGCGGTTTAACTTCGCAAATCCTCACCCGGTGAGTTGCTGAGAGCGGCGGTCGCGCGCCGTGGGCGAGTGGCCACTGCGCTCCCGGGGAGGTCGCGAAGTCTCGGCAGACCGAGTCTTTTCCCCAGGGGTTGGGTTTACACAACTGGGAGTGATTAAAAGGTATATGCCACGGCTCAGAAAACTCTACATCGCAGCCCTGGCGGCTCTGTGGACACCGGCCCTTTTCGCCCTGGATACCCAGAACGCGGAGCCGGCGAACTCCGCCGTTCCAGGAACGCTCAACTACTTCCAGGGCTCAGCCACCATTGATGGCCAGTTCCTGGCGAAGAACTCAGTCGGATCCGCCGTAGTCGATCCCGGTCAGGTGATCGCCACGACCAACGGCCGGGCCGAGGTGCTGCTTACCCCTGGCGTGTTCCTTCGCCTGGGCCACAACAGCGCCGTCAGGATGGTTTCACCGGACCTGGCCAACACCATTGTGAACGTGGAGCAGGGTCGTGCCTCAGTCGAGGTGGACCAGCTGTTCAAGGAAAACGATATCCACGTCGTTGAGAACAATGTTCCCGTACAGCTGCTGAAGACAGGGCTGTACGAATTCAATGCCAACAACGGCCAGGTCCTGGTCTTCAGCGGCGAGGCGGCCGTGCAGAAGCCCAATGGCCGATGGGAGACCATTAAGGCGCATCACGAGCTGAACGTCGCCGAAGGCGCAACCATGAAGCCGGCGAATTTCGATGTTGCCGAATACGACCAGGGAGGGCTCTACCGCTGGAGCAGCCTGCGATCCGATTACCTCGCCGAAGCCAACCAGCAGATGGCGAGCGAATACGGCCCAGGCTACGCTCCAGGGTGGTACTGGGATCCATGGATGTATGACTACACGTTCATGGGACCGTACGCGTTCATGAGCCCGTTCGGCTGGGGATTCTACCCCATGGGCTACATGGGTCTCGGCTGGGGCGGGTATGGATTTGGCGGATTCGGATATCCATACGGCGGCGGCTATTACGGCGGCCAGGGGCCGGGTCCGCACGGACCGATTAACCTGCCTCGCGGCGGCTTCGGAGGCGGCGCCATCCGCAGCGGCGCCGGTTTCCGCAGTGGTGGCGGATTCGGCGGCTTCCATGGCGGTGGGTTCGGTGGATTCCACGGTGGGGGTTTCGGCGGCTCCCGCGGCGGCCGCTAAACTTCACCCTTTTCTCTCCACCCCATTCCGCTTCGGCGGGATGGGGTTCTCTTTTGAAGATGAGGGGCTTCAGCGGCCCTCGCGCAGGCGCGAAGCGAGCCGGTCAGGCAGCCCGGCACGCAGGATCTGCTGCTGTGCGCCGCGGACATCATAGGGAACGCGATGCCAGGTAAGCACCCCGCGGGCATCGTCGTAAATGGCAAAGGCCGCCCGCCAGTCGCCATCGCGCGGCTGACCGACGGAGCCGGGATTGAGCAGATAGCGGGCTCCCTCGCGCAGCTCCAGCTCGAACTGCTCGGGCACGGCGCCGTGGTCGGTGGAGCGGATGCCCAGGCGGCGGGGCGGAGCCTGGTACTGCGGCGTGAGCCGGAACCACTCCTCGCCGTTGGTGGCAAAACCGCCCTGCACGTGGGTATGGCCGAAGAAGGTGATGCACGAGCAGGGGTGCTGGAGCGAGTCCCACGCGTCGCGCAGGGTAAGGATGTACTCGTCCTCGTCGATGGGAGAGCCGTGGACGCAGCTCACCTGGGGGCCGTCGGGCATAATGGGACCGGCGGCCAGGTGCTGGAGCCAGTCGCGATGTTCGCCGGTCAGGACGCATTCGGTCCAGCGAGCGGCCCGCTGGGCGATGGGGTTGAACTCTTCGATCCCCGCCAGGCCGCTGCAGGCCCGATCGTGATTGCCGCGGACGAAGACTGTGCCCAGCCGCCGCGATTCGTCGATCACTTCGTTGGGATTGCCGCCGTATCCGACGATGTCCCCCAGATTCCACACAACATCATGCTCCGGGGCCGCAGCCAGAACCGCCTGAAGGGCCTGCAGATTGGCGTGAATATCAGAGATGAGCAGAGCACGCATGCCGATGAGGGGACCGTCTTCCACTCTACATCACGACCGGATGACGCACCGCAGCGGAGCGGCTATTTGAGCCGGGCCCGGTGCCCGGGCGAAACCTCCCGCAGTGGGAGGGAGAGCATGTCGGCGGTGAACCCGGGATCGGACTGCCCGCGCTCAATCCCCTGGAGGGTAGCCAGCGGACGATCGAGTTCTGTGCGCATGGTGGGCACCGCTCCCAGCAGGCTGCGCGTGTAGGGGTGCAGGGGCTCACGAAAGATTGCCTGGCGGGACGCTTCCTCGAGCAGGAGGCCGTGGCGCATGACGGCGACTCGGTCGGCGACCTGGGAGACCACGGCCAGATCGTGGGAGATGAAGAGCATCGTCAGTCCGAAGCGCTCGCGCAGGTTCCGGAGCAGGTCGAGGATCTGGGCCTGCACGGTGACGTCCAGCGCAGTGGTGGGCTCGTCGGCGATCAGCAGACGGGGGCGATTGGCAATGGCCATGGCGATGAGGACGCGCTGCCGCTGGCCTCCGGAAAACTGGTGGGGGTAGTCGCCGCAGCGATGCGCGGGATCGGGCAGAGCAACCGCCGTCATGGCGTCCAGCACCTGCTCGCGCACCTGGCGGCGGGAGAGCCCGCGCTGATGCTCGCGCACGGCCTCGGCGATCTGTTCGCCGACGGGCATAACGGGGTTGAGCGCGGTCATTGGTTCCTGGAAGATCATGGCGATCGCGCGGCCGCGCAGACTGCGCATGGCTTCGGGGGCAAGAGCCAGCAGATCGCGGCCCTCAAATTCAATGCGGCCCGTAACGGTGGCACTTTCTTCCAGGAGCCGCAGGATTGCCAGAGAGGTAACCGATTTGCCCGAGCCTGATTCGCCAACCAGCCCCAGCGATTCGCCTTCGGCGATCTCGAGAGAGAGACCGCGGACGGCAGCCACAGAACCGAAGGAAACCGTCAGATCGTCGATCCGGAGCAGGGCCACGGATTGATGCTACAGGAGCCGGAAAAGCAAAAAAAGGAAGCGGAACCAGGCCGCTTCCCTTCCGCATGGCGAGGAGTTGCCTACTTCCTTGTGGGCGCGATGGAATCTTTCGCGGACTTGGCGACGCGGAACTTCACCACGGTCTTCGCCTTGATCTTGATCTGCTCGCCGGTCTGCGGATTGCGGCCGATACGAGCCTTGCGCTCGGCCTTCACCAGGCGACCGAGGCCGGGAATCACGAACACGCCGTTCTTCTTCGTCTCCTTGACCGCGGTTTCCGCGAGAAGATCCAGAAACGCCGCAGACTGCTTGTTGGTCAGCTCAAGCTTCTCTGCCATTTGCCGCACCAGAGCTGTTTTGGTCATTGTTCCTGCCATCGAGTATTCCTCCTTGATTTCTCTTTCAGGCCATCCGGCGAACGCGCCGGCATGCGCCTTCCAGCTACGCCTTCCATTCCGCTACAATACGCGTCAAAGCCAGTATTGACGCGGGTCGGAAAGAACCTGCCGCCGTTTACCTTGCGTCTTTCGGAAGCAATTGTCAATGGCAAAAAGCGCGTTTCCACAGGTTTTTTGCGGGTTTCCCTGGTTTTTCTCTGGAAAACGCCGGTTTTGGTGGGGTCTTTGGGGAAGATTTTGGAGATGCGACGGGCAGGGGATTACTGCTGTCACCTGCGCAGCATGCTGGCAGCCCATGCCTGGGGTGCGCGCGGCTCTGGCACAAGCGGCGTGTTGAGAAAATCCACGAGCGGTGTGGCAAGCCGGAATCGCCTTTCGATTTCGGCGTGAAGGTTCTCCTTAAGGGCGGTCTCCGCCGGCAGGTGAGCGGTGACGCCCCACTGCCGCCATTTGATCCACTCGATCGCCGGGTGCTCCGCTGGAAAGCCCCTGGGCGCGCGCGCCAGAGCCATGGGATCGTGCAGCGCGAAAGCCCGCAGCAGCTTTTTGTCCTCGATCAGCTGCTGCCATTTTGCGTGATGCTCGAGCAGGTGTCGGCGGATGGCGAGCAGCTGCTCTTTCCCAGGCATATAGACACCGACGGCGATGACAAGTTCTGTAGCGCCGATGTGGAAATAGAAGCCTCCGCCGGAGGTTTTCTCGAGGCCGCGGCGCGACCACCAGGCGCCGAGGTGTGTCTTGTAGGGCGTCTTGTCGGCGGAGAAGCGGGTATCGCGGTAGATGCGAAAGAGACACCTGGCCGCGGGGCGGACGTGGGCCGGAGCGTAGGCGGCCATGCCTGCTGTGATCCGGTCGATCAGCGCCAGCATGGGGGCTTTCAGCTCACGCTCATAGATCTCGCGGCGCGCCTGGAACCACTCGCGGCGATTATTCCGCTTCAGGCCGCGGAGAAACCGCAGCGCCTCCTCGCTGAACCATGGCTGGCGGGTCACTCGCCCATTCTACGCGTGCGCCGGCGGGAGGCGAGGGCGGCGGCGGCGAGTTGCCCCTCGGGGTGAGGACCGTCAAACTGTGTATATGCGCTGTATTGTCGGTATGGTTTTGCTGCTCAGCCTGAGTCTGTCCGCAACGGGAACATCCGCCGGTCAGTCGAGGAGGGTTGTCCGGCATCGGATCAGCGCCGGACAGGCGCGGCAGATCGCGCGGCTGGTGGCGCACCACGATCACATCGACCTGAGCGATACGCACATCGAATTCAACAGCATGGATCTCAGTTCGGCGTTCATCCCCGGCTATTCGAGCTTCATCGTCATTCGCGAGAGCACAACGCCGGGACCGGACGAGACGCTGCACCGTTACGCCATCAACCGCCGCACCGGCGATGCGTGGGAGATGACGCTGTGCACGCACTACGACTTCCCTGCTCTCTCGCAGATGCGGCGGGAGTTCGCGGGCTCGTCAATGACGGCGCCCGCTGAACTGGCTGCGCAGAGCAAGCAACTGGGGTGCTCCAAAGAGCAGGGTGCCGCGACTCTGTGACCCCACCCTGCCAACAGCGGCAGGATGGGGCACCGCGAGCGGATCTAGCCGCCGCAGCAGCAGTCTTCCTGTCCGCAATAGGAACAGCAGGAGCAGTCCTGGCAGTAGGGGCGAACGCGCTTCGCGCCATCGCTCATCGGAGCGCAGCGTGATGCGAGCACTTCGGTGAAGGACCCACCGGCGATCGAGGGGATGACGAGGACTTCGTCCCCATCCCTGAAGGCGTACCTCTCGTTGCCGAGGAAGCGGATATCTTCCTCGTTGACGTAGAAGTTGATGAAGCGGCGCACCTGGCCGGAGTCGTCGCGGAGGTGCGAGCGCAGCGCGGGGAAGGTAGCCTCGATTTCGGCGATCAGCTGGGGGAGATTCGCGGCGCTGGACTGGATCTCGCGCGCGCCGTTGGTGTGTTTCTGAAATGCGTTGGGCAACAGGACTCTAACGGACAAAGGAACCTCCCAGGACCAGCTCGTCTTCTTCAGACTGCTCGGCGATGAAGTTTTCGAAATCGCCCAGGCGCGGGCGAATGGCGGCTTGCTGCTCGTAGGCTCCGGTGAGCGCGTCAGTGGTTTTGAGACCGTTGCCGGTGATGCAGGTGACGGTCAGCTCATCGGGATGGATGCGGCCGTGGGCGTAGAGGCGCGCGGTGACGGCAGTGGTGACACCGCCGGCAGTTTCGGTGAAGATGCCTTCGGTTTCGGCCAGCTCCTGGATGGCGGAGACGATCTCGACGTCGGAGACATCTTCAGCCCAGCCGCCGCTCTCGCGGATGGCGCGCGCGGCGTAGACCCCGTCGGCCGGATTGCCGATGGCGAGCGAGCGGGCGATAGTCGCAGGGCGCTGCGGCTCGATGTGGTCGGCGCCGGTCTTGACGGCAGTGGTGATCGGCGAGCAGCCGGTGGCCTGGGCTCCGAAAAAGCGGACAGGCTTGTCTTCGACGAGGCCGAGGGCGATGAGTTCTTTGAAGGCCTTGCGGATTTTGGTGATGAGCGAACCGCCGGCCATGGGGACCACGACGTTGTCGGGCAGACGCCAGCCGAGCTGCTCGGCAATCTCAAAGCCCACGGTTTTGGAGCCTTCGGCATAGTAGGGACGCAGGTTCACGTTCACAAAGCCCCAGCTGTAGCGCTCGGCGATCTGCGAGCAGAGGCGATTGACGTGGTCGTAGTTGCCGTCGATGCGGACCAGATTCGCACCGTAGACCTGGGTATTGAGGATCTTCGCGGGCTCGAGGTCGGCGGGGACCAGGATGTAGGTCTTCAGGCCGAGGCGGGCTGCCTGCGCGGCCACGGCGTTGGCGAGATTGCCGGTGGAGGAGCAGCCGACGGTGTCAAAGCCGAAGGCCTGGGCGTTGGCCAGGGCGACGGAGACGACGCGATCTTTGAAGCTCAGCGTGGGCAGGCAGACGGCGTCGTTCTTGATCCAGAGATTGCGCGCGCCAATGTTGCGGGCGAGGCGCGGTGCTTTCAGCAGCGGTGTCCATCCGGCAGGCGTCGCGGGGACGTAGTCGTCGGGGACGGGCAACAGCGCCTGATAGCGCCACATGCTCGACGGGCCCGCGGCAATGGCTTCGCGGGTGAAAGCGGGTCGCGCGGCATCCAGGTCGCAGACCACTTCGAGCGGGGAGAAGCATTCTTCGCAGATGGAAAGCGGGGCGTTCTCGCAGCGCTTCCCGCATTCCCGGCATCGCAATTCATATGCAGCAGCCATCCAGCCCTCGATTCGAGAGGGGCATCGGGCAAATATACGGGCGCGCGTGACGTCGGGTCTTGCGGTACTGCCGGTACGGCCAGGAATTGCGCGAGATGCGATACAGCCTGCACCCCGAATCTCATGTACCCCACCTCACGGTGGGCGAGAGTTGACACCGATGTCCCGAATTGCTCAGGCCGGTTGTCGTGGCGTCACAGGGCCCGTCCCTCAGCCACTCTGCATGAAATTCAGGCTCGCTCTTTAGGAGCAAACTTGAATACTTAGTTCTTATCACAGGGACGGCGGGGATGCAACGGGGGATCTCGGACAGAGAGACGGGACCATGAGCCTGAACATCAAAAACAGCGAAGCCTGCGCCATGGCTGGGGAACTGGCGCAGATCACGTGGGGAAAGCATGACGGCAGCCGTAACCGAAGCCGTGCGCGAACGACTGGGACGGGTGAGAAAACGCAGCAGAACCGGGATGGCCAGCCGCCTGCTCCGGTTCGGCGCCGACTGCGCCGCCCATCTGCCGAAAGAGGCCCTCACTGTCGATCATGGCGAAATGTTGTGCGACACGAAGGGCCTTGCCCATTGATCGTCGATGCGTCAGCAGTGATCGCCATTCTGCGGGCCGAGCCCGAGGCGGAGCGTATGGCGGCGGCGACGGAAACCGGGGATTCCTGCCGTATCTCCGCAGTGAACTACGTCGAGGCGGCGGCGGCAATCGATTCAGACAGAAATCCCATCGCCAGCCCGCGGCTGGACGAGCTCATGCGAGAAGCTGGGGTGCGGATCGAACCAGCCACGGAACCTCACGCCGGCATAGCCCGCGAAGCTTATCGCGATTTCGGTAAAGGCAGCGGGCATCCCGCGCAACCGGATTTCGGCGACCGCTTTGCCGACGCGCTCGCGCAGGCCTCCCGTGAGCCCCTCCTGCTCAGGGGGCACTATCTCCAGGACCAGCATAGAACCCGCGATCGAGTAAGGCTCATGGCTGGCGGCTGAAGTCGACCCGCAGACGGCGGCCCTGACTCGAGCTTTCGCGAGCGAGCTCAATGAGGCGAACCGTACGCCAGGCCTGTTCGGGTTTGACCGCCAGTTCAGCTTTGCCGAGGAGCGTATCGCGGATGTTGGCGTAATAGCCGCGGTAGTCGCCGCGAACGGTGGGCACGCGCCGCACAGTCCCATCGCAGACCCGAAGCTCGCCCCATGCGCTCTCCGGCTCCTCGCCGATGCCGGGCGAAGCATAGGTCATTCCGGACTTGAGCTGATCTTCCTGGGGGTCGATGCCCCACTTGGTATAGCTGCCGCGCGTGCCGTGGACGACGTAGCGCGGTCCGGACGTACAGGCGGTGAGGGTGGAACGCAGGAGGGCGGTGACAGGCGAGTAGTTCACCTTGAACTCGAGGAAGATATCCCATGCATCATCGACAACCGCGTCCTCGCGCTCGACGCGCACGCTGGCGGTGATGGTTTCCGGTGTGCCGAAGAGAGTCAGAGCTTCATCGATGAGGTGGGGACCAAGGTCGTAGAGTGCGCCTCCGCCCGGCCCGCCGCTCTCCCGCCAGACATCGCGGCGCGGTTCCGAGCGGAAGCGGTCGAAGTGTGATTCAAAACTGACAATGCGGCCCAGTTCGCCGGAGGAGACGACCTGCCGGAGGGTCTGGGAACCGCCGTCCCATCGGCGATTCTGATAGACGCTGAGCAGAAGCTTGCGTTCACCAGCCATGCGGATGAGCTCGGCGGCCTCCTCGGAGCGGAGGGTGAAGGGCTTGTCGACGACGACATGGCGCTGCTCGCGCAGGCACTGTCTGGCCAGTTCGAAATGAGAGTAGCTGGGGGTTGCAATGACCACCAGCTGAATGCCGACATCGCCGAGCATCTCCTCGACCGAGCGAGCCAGCTTCACATGTGGATATGAACGAGCGGCATCGTCGCCGCTGCGTTCTACGACGCAGGCCAGATCGAGGCCCGGTGTTGCTTCAATGACTGCGGTGTGAAAAATCCTGCCAGCAAGGCCGAAGCCCACGACGCCTACCCGAATCGGATCGTACATAGCCAACATTATGCCAGCCGATTGAGAGGGGCGGCGGGGAAGCATCGACAAAAGCAATTGCATCCAGCGCACGCGCCTGAGGGATGCCGGGAAGGACGGTCCCTGATATGCTTCGCCTCAGAGTTTTCGCGCGACGACGGTACCTGCCATGCTGCTCGAATTACGAGCTGAAAACTATGCTGTCATTGACCACGCCATTGCCGGGTTCGGACCAGGGCTGAATCTGCTCACGGGAGAGACGGGCGCGGGCAAATCGATCCTGGTGGACGCGTTGGCGCTGCTGATGGGACAGAAGGCCTCGACGGGGCTGATCCGTCACGGAGCAGAGCGGGCGGTTCTCTCGTGCGTGTTCGAGAGCACACTGGGCGCGGAAGCGGTTCTGGAGGCCAACGGGATCGATGCGGAGGGTGAGGAAATCATCCTGCGACGGGAGATTCTCGATAGCGGCAAGGGGCGCGTTTACGTGAACAACCAGCCGGCGACGGTGGCGGTACTGCGCCAGCTGGCCCCGGAGCTGGCGTTGATCCACGCGCAGAGCGAGACACTGAGCGGCTTCGATCAGGCGCAGCAGCGCGGATTGCTGGATCGCTTTGGCGGGATCTCGACGGAAGCCGCGGAGGGCGCATTTGCGCAGTGGCGCGCAATTCAGGATCGGCTGGCAGAGCTGGAGCGCGACGAGCAGGACCGGCTGCGTCTGGCCGATCTGTGGAGCTTCCAGGCGCGCGAGATCGGCGGCGCGGAGCCGGAGCCCGGCGAGGATGAGGCGCTGGAGACGGAGAAGCGGGTGCTGGTGAACGCGGAGAAGCTGTACGCGGCCGCCATGAGCGCCAACAGCCTGCTTTACGAGGACAGCGGCTCGGCGGAAGCCGCGCTGCGCGGAGCGCAGAAACATCTGGAGGAGCTGGCGCGCTACGATGCGAGGTTCCTGGATGCGGCTCAGCAGATCGCTTCGGCCCGGGCCACGGTGGACGACGTGAGCAGCACGGTGCGCGATTACGCTGAGCGCATCGATGCGTCGCCGGAACGGCTGGCGGAAATCGAAGACCGGCTCGCAGTGCTGGACCGGCTGAAACGGAAATACGGAGCGACGCTGGAAGACGTGATCGCATTCGGCGAGGAGGCGGCGCGGAAGCTGGCGGAGATCGAGAATCGGGATGAGATTCTGCGTCATCTGCGAGCGGAAGTGGACAAGGCCGCGGAAGCTTACAGAAGGGCAGCGCGGGCGCTGACGGCAGAGCGGGCCGGGGCTGCGAAAAAGCTGGAGAAGCTGGCCGAGGCGCAGATCAACGATCTGGCAATGAAGGCCCGGTTCTCGGTAGCGGTGACTCCGAACGAAGATGCCGGCGGGTGGGCTCCGCATGGCTGGGATGGGATCGAGTGCCGGCTCGCCACGAATCCCGGCGAGCCGCTGAAACCGCTGGATGAGATCGCCTCGGGAGGCGAAATGTCGCGCGTGCTGCTGGCGCTGAAGGTCAGCGTGGAAGAGGGCGCAAATCGGACGCGGGCGCGCAGGGTGCAGATTCCGCGGACGCTGGTCTTCGATGAGATTGACATCGGGATCGGGGGACGAGCGGCCGAAGCGGTGGGACGCAGGCTGCAGGCGTTGTCGCGCGTGCAGCAGGTTTTGTGTGTCACGCATCTGCCGCAGATTGCGGCCTTCGCCGATCAGCATTTCCTGATCGAGAAACAGGAGAAGCAGCGGCGAACGCAGACGTCGGTGCGGCTGCTGAGCCCTGCGGAACGGGCTGAGGAGATTGCCCGGATGATCAGCGGGGCGACAGTCACCGAGACGTCTCTGCGCCATGCCGAGCAGATGCTGCGAGCCAGCAGCGCGGGCGATTCGCTGCCCGTGCAGAAGGTCGGCGGCTGAGGGCTGGGAATCAGGCAGGCTGGACGGACGTCAGTTCGCAGGACATGCCGGCGTGGCGGCTGGCGATCTGATCGCCGCCGGCATGCTTGGCGTCGTACATGGCAGCGTCGGCTTCGTGCTTCAGCTCGCCGGGAGTGGCGGCGATTTCTGGATAAATGGCCATCCCGATACTGACGGTTCCGTAAAGGGCGATGCCCTCGACAACAATGGGGGTATGCATGGCGGCCAGCAGCCGGCGCGCTACCGCTGTGGCCTGGCTCGCATGCTCGAGTCCGCCGATGACGGCGATGAACTCGTCGCCGCCCACACGGCCCAGGGTATCGCCTTCGCGCAGGCAGGCCTGGAAGCGGCGCGCGACTTCGCAGAGGTAGAGATCGCCGATGCGATGGCTCCAGGTGTCGTTGACCACCTTGAACTTGTCCAGGTCGAGGAAGAGCACGGCGGCCGAGCAATGGGAGGCGCGGGCGCGCTCGATGGCATCTTCGATGCGGCTGTCGAGCAGCGCGCGGTTGGCCAGCCCGGTGAGCTGATCGTGCTGGGAGCGGTGCAGGGCCTCTTCGTAGAGGCGGCGGTTGTTGATGGCGATGCCGGCGAGATTGCAGGCGAATTCGAAGGCTTCCTGATGGAACGAGGGGGAGCGGCCTGGCTGTGCCTGGAAGGTCATGGTGCCGAGGATCTCTCCATGGCTGGAGATCAGGGGCCGGGCCCAGATGCCGGGCGGCCCGGGGACCACAGCAAGACTGCGCGAGCGCAGGGCCATGGCGCAGGCCTCCGGGCTGTGGCCGGGATCGATGACCTGAAGCCCGGAAGGGAGCATGGAGGGATGGGAGCAGGCAAGCAGAACAAGCCTGCGATCCTGGACAACATGCGAATAGCTCAGGATGCCGGGCCACATCTCCGATGTGTGGACATGGATGGCGGTGAAGACATCGGGCAGGGACTCAAAGCTGTTGATCAGCTCGAGGATGTGACTGCGCTGCCGCTCGAGCTCGGCGACAGTCGCCAGCCGCGCGGCCTCCAGTTCGACGTTCAGTCGGGTCAGCCTTTCCTGCACCAGGAGGCGGCGCCTCATCCATAAGCCCCAGCCGAGGGCCACGAGGGCCAGGACCAGCACGGCGGTGGTGACGTAGAGCATGTGGCGTACCGTCCACCACGGCGCCGATGCGAGAACGCTGATGTCCTGGGCTGAGCGCATGTGGATCTGAAAGCTCTCGACGGACCGCCAGAAGCCGCGAAAGTGCAGCATGCAGACGCCCGATACGCGGAGACGAGAGCCTGGCTGGAAATTCGGAAGGGGGTCCGGCTGCCCGGGAGTTTTTCGAATGACCGCCTGAAAATCCTGCCCGTCGGAGCGAACGGTCAGCGTGTCGAGGTCTCTTTCCCGGGTTTGGGAGATGAGTTCACCATCGAGCGAGACCAGATGGTCCGCGAAGAGGCCGCTCATGGCATCGGCAAAGGAAATGGCGCTCGGGCGAAGGTGCTCAGTCCCGCCGATGGGCATGAACTGCGCGGTCTTCAGGATGGGCGAGCCATCCGCGGAAGAAGGAAATCCGGTTACCTCGACGGTCTGGCCGATGGCGAGGGGAGTCATCTGGCGGGTCTGCACCAGCAGATTGCTGTCTCCGTCGCGAATGACCAGCCTTTCGCCGGGGTCGTACAGCGTGACAATGCCCTGGGTGCGCACGCGGGTCACGCCGAACAGCGTCTGGTCGGAACGCAGGAGAGTCGCGAGCGGGGTGAGGGGGATGTGGAGCGGATTGACCGCGGGCATGCCGATGACCCGCATCTGGCTCGAGTCACTGACCATGAGCTGCAGGCCGAGGATCTGCTCGGAGTGGTTGAAATCTCCGCTGAGGTTGCCTGTGACGCGGACGGTGGCGTCGAGCAGCTGCCAGGGATCGAATCCGGGAAAGCTGGAGATCTCGATTTCGACGATCCGTCCATCCACATCCATCTGGAGGAGCCAGGCGCGGACGGTGTCGACGGACTGAACGCTGGCCGAACGAACGATGCCCTGCAGGGCAACGAACCGGCAGTCGTTTTCGTGGCTCGCAGCGTCATCGTAGGAGACCAGCGGGGCCGCGGGGAGCGGGCCGCGGGAGATCTCGCGGATGCGGTCGGGATGGATCTGATTACTGTAGCCGGGAAAGGTGGTTCCCCAGACCTCAACACGGGAACCGGCGACGACCGGAAACCGCGTCGTCGGCTCGATGTAAATCGATCCGGTTGCATCCTGGAAGAAGAGGTTCTGCTGCTGCGGCTCGTAGAAGGTGACGATGCCCGTGAGGTGAACCGGACGGCTCTCCGCCGCCGCCTGCCAGGTGAGCGAGCGAACCGCGGCGACCGTGTCCAGCGGCGCAGGGGTGGGGGCAGCCCAGGCAGCCCAGCAGGTGAGCGCCAGGACGGTTCCGCATGCGCGCACCAGAAGAATACGCATGAACCATGCCCTCAAAAGCCTGCCGGGGAAAGCCCCCGGGCAGGTTCGCCTTTGATGTTATCGGGAACCGCAGGCCAAACTTTATCCCTCGATCGTGGGAACGCGGTGCACTAACGTCACCTGCGGTGAACCGAAGGGTACAGAGGCGCGGCTGCAAACCCGCCTCGGGCAGCTCGGCGGCAGCGTTGCTGGAACGCGGGGGACACCGGGTCTCAGCGTGAATCAGGTGATGTCGTCGGTATCGAAAGGCGGCTTCATGGGGACGCCGTGCACCTGGCTGACGAGGTCTCGGACAACATCTTCGAGCTGCCGCTGGCTCTCCATCACGGCGCTCATGGTTTGCAGCTCGTTGGGGGCCTCGATGCGTTCGAGGAGAACGACGGCGTGGGCCTGAGCGACGCTGTCGGCGGCAAGCCCCTCGGGGGTCTTGGCCTTAATCCCGACGTTCGATGGGGCGATGTCCAGAAGATCGGCGACGCGGGCGCGCAGTTCGCCGGAGACCGGAGCGATCCTTGGCGCGTTGAGGATCAGGGTGGTGTCCACGTTGACGATGCGGTAGCCGGCGTTCTGAATCTCCTCGAGGGCCAGGTTGAGAAAGATGGAGGAGTCGGCATCTTTCCAGCGCGGGTCGCCGGGCGGAAAGAAGGTGCCGATATCGCCGGCGGAGACGGCGCCGAGCAGGGCGTCGGTGATGGCGTGCAGGAGCACGTCGCCATCGGAATGGCCAGCAAGGCCTTCGGGGTGCTCGATGCGGAGGCCGCCAATCTTGAGCGGCACGCCGGGCCTGAAGGCGTGGGAATCAAAGCCGTAGCCGATGCGGATGTCCATAGCAGTCCGTGGGAGGGCAGTGGGTTGTGGTGCAACTTCAGGGTATATCAGGCCGGAACCGACGGAACGCCGCCCGGTTGATTCACTTTAATGCGCGTTGGCGCGCTGGGCGAGGTAAAACTCCGCCAGCTCAAGGTCGCCGGGCTGGGTGATCTTGAGGTTCGACGGGGAGCCGGGGACGACGAAGACCTGGATTCCGGCGCGCTCGACGACGCTGGCTTCATCCGTCCCGATGAAGCCGTCGGCTTCGGCTTCCGCGAAGGCGCGGCGGAGCAGGCCGCAGCGGAATCCCTGGGGGGTTTGGGCCTGCACAATGTATTCCCGAGGAATGGTCGCCGTCACCAGAGCGCCGTCGCAGGTGCGCTCCACCTGCTTGATGGTGTCGAGGGCGGGCAGGCCGACGATGGCGGCGGAGTGCTTCTCGACGGCTTCGATGACGCGGCGGATGACTGCGGGCTCGATGAGCGGGCGGACCGCATCGTGGACAAGGACAATGTCGTCGTCGGCGCAGTCGAGGGCGCGGAGGGCATTCTGCACGCTTTCCTGGCGCGAGTCGCCGCCTTCGACGACGCGGACTTTGTCGGCATAGCCGTATTCGGAGATGTGGGTGGTGACGCGCTCCATCTCGGTGGCGCGAACGGCGACGATGAACGTGGTAATCTCCGGAACGGCGGCGAAGGCGTGCAGCGTGCGGATGAGAATGGGTGTGCCGGCCAGTTCGAGAAATTGTTTGGGAGCGGCGTGCGTTGTATGGCCGGGCGCCATGCGCGTTCCCAGGCCAGCGGCCGGCAGGATTACTGATACCCGCATAGAAAGAGGAGTATACCGCAGGAACGGAGCCGGAAGCGGCGGCGGGAAACGGCTGGCGGTTAGTGGATAGCGTTTAAAGGGGCGGATATGCGGAAAGGTGCAGCGAAGTTCTTTTTGCCGGTGGTGTTCGGATTTGCGGTGATGGCGGTGGCCTGCTGGCCCGCGCGCGACATGGCAAGTTCGCTGGCGGTCACGCCTCCCATGGGATGGAACAGCTGGGATTCCTGGGGGCTGACCATCAACGAAGACGAGTTCCGGAAGACCACGACGTGGTTCCAGTACCACCTGCAGCACTACGGGTGGCAGTACGTGGTCATCGATGAGGGGTGGTTTGCGCAGAAACCGGAGAAGCCGACCGGTCAGCAGGATTACACCATCGGGAAGGACGGACGCTACCAGCCGGCGGTGAACCGGTTCCCGTCGAGCGCGGACGGCAAGGGATTCCGGCCGCTGGCGGACTGGGTGCATGCGCAGGGGCTGAAGTTTGGGATCCACATCATTCGCGGGATTCCGCGGGAGGCCGTGCAGCGGAATTTGCCGATTGCGCACTCCCACTACCGCGCCTCGGAGGCCGCCGATACCAGGGATACGTGCAGCTGGAACTCCGATAACTACGGCGTGAAGAACACCAAGGCCGGGCAGGCCTGGTACGACTCGGTGATCGATCTGTACGCGCGCTGGGGTGTGGATTTCCTGAAGGTAGACTGCATCTCGTATCCGTGGAAGGAGGATGAGATCCGGATGATCCGGCAGGCCATCGACCGCAGCGGGCGGCCGATGGTGCTGAGCCTTTCGCCGGGTCCGACGCCGCTCGATGATGCCGACCAGGTGACGCGGCTGGCACAGCTATGGCGCATTTCCGATGATGTATGGGACGTGTGGTCGAAGCCGGAGGGGGCGCCGGAGTTCCCGCAGGCGCTGAAGGACCAGTTTGCCCTGCTGGCGCAGTGGGAGCCATATGCCGCGCCGGGACACTGGCCGGATGCCGATATGCTGCCCATCGGAGAGCTGGGGCCGCGGCCGGGATACGGGAAGCCCCGACGCTCGAACCTGACGCACGATGAGACGCGGACGCTGATGACGCTGTGGTCGATGGCGCACTCGCCGCTGATGATCGGCACGAACCTGCTCCAGATGGATGCCTTCACCGAGTCGGTGCTGACCAATCCGGAAGTGCTGGATGTGGACCAGTATTCGGAGAATAACCGGCAGGTGATCCGAAAGGGAGACACCGTGGTGTGGATGGCCGCGGTAGCCCAGCACGGAGGCGATTACATCGCGGTCTTCAATCTGGGCGATGCGCCTCAGCAGGTGAACTACTCCTGGCCGGATCTGGGCATGCCCTTCGGGCGGTATCCGGTGCGCGACCTGTGGCAGCGGCGGGACCTGGGCCACAACGATCACATTGAGGCAACGGTGGCACCTCATGGCGTGATGCTGTACCGCGTGCAGCATCCGTAGGATGGACGAGACACCGTAAGAATGTCTCTCAGATGCCCGAGCCAGAACAACTCCGGGGTACTGCCGGCTAAAGGAGATGAAAACGTCGGCAGGACTCCTCCTCGGCTATCTCCGTACGTACGGCGGGGTGGGGGACGACGGCCATACCGAATCCCCTGGCGGCTCGATTCGGATGGGACGGCCGCGAGAAGCGCAATTTGAGAGCCAAACGCTGAGGAGGGTTACCTGAAAATAAGCGGTTTGGCCGATCCAGGAGGTTTTTTTGAAATCCTGCAAAGATGAGGCCAACTTTGGCGCCGCACATGCATCTATATCTGCAAGAACAGAGGCAACTGCAGGCGTACCTTTCCTACCTGGATATCGAGTCTCACCTTGTACGAATCTCGCGATGAAGAATTCGCGGGACCTCCACAATCACCCTCTGGTTGCTCCTCCCCACAGCCTCTGAAGCAGGCCCGCTGGAAAGCGGGCCTTATGCTTCTGGGGGCGATGACGACGGAGAGCAGTTTCCTCCCCGTTCATCTGATATTCTTCCTCGGCTGCGAGAGAAGGGTGGAGGAGCGCATGAAGATTCTGCTGGCGGCGGGGATTCTGGTGTTTCTGAGTTCGGGGATTGCACAACAGGGGACGACCGCCACGGAGGCTCCGAACAGGGACACCAGCTACATCGACCCGAGCGGGACGGCGCACGTGACGCGGGTGGTTCCCCTTCCGCCGGACCTGAGCCCCGAGGCCAAAAGGATGCTGGCGCGCCCGGTTTCCGACGCTTATAAGCCGCAGTCGCTCGACGAGCGGCGGCACGAGACGGACATCTGGCAGGCGCGCGCCGGCGAGGTGGCGAAGGAGATCTATCCGGCGAATGTGGAGGAGAGCAGAATTGCCGGGGTCCCGGTGCGGATTGTGACGCCGGTGCAAGGGATGGCCGCGGACCGGGTGCTGCTCAATATCCACGGTGGCGGGTTCAATTCCGATTCGGGTTCACTGACGGAGACGATCCCCATCGCAAACCTGACGAAGATCAAAGTGGTGGCGGTGCTGTACCGGCTGGCGCCGGAGCATCCGTTTCCCGCAGGGCTGGACGATGTGGTCGCCGTCTACAGGGCGTTGCTGAAAACATACAAGCCGAAGCACATCGGGATCTACGGGACGTCGGCGGGAGCAATTCTGACGGGCGAGCTTGCGGTGGATCTGAAGAAGCTCCGGCTGCCGATGCCGACAGCGCTGGGGATTTTCTCGGGAATGGGCGACTTCTCGCGGGATGGAGATTCGTGGGCGATGTATTCGCTGCAGGGATTATCGGGCTATCTGGCGCCGCCGAAGCCCGGGGTGCACGATTCGGAATACGTGGGCCAGACCGATCTGCGGGACCCTGTGCTGTCGCCACTGTTCGCGGATCTGCGGGGGATGCCGCCGACTCTGTTCATCAGCAGCGAGCGGGATATGTTGCTGAGCGGCACGACGATTCTGCAAAGGGCGTTTCTGCGCGCCGGGGATGACGATACGCCGCTGGTGGTCTTTGAGGGGCTGCCGCATGCTTTCTGGAACGACGCGACGATGCCGGAGTCGAAAGAAGCCGACGGGATTATGGCGCACTTCTTTCTCCGGCATCTGAGCCAATAGCACGGAAACTCTCGCAGGATGATTCCAGTCTGAATGCAGATCGCCGACCTGCTTTTTGGAAGACCTCTGGCCACATCGGAAGAGCGCGCCGAGCACATTGGACCGGCGGCCGGCATTCCTGTGTTCGGTCTCGATGCGCTCAGCTCGGCGGCGTACGGACCGGAAGCCGCGCTGACGCTCCTGCTTCCGCTGAGCGTGGGCGGAATTCACTACATCGGCCCGATCACTACCGCGATTCTCGTGCTGCTGGTGATCCTGTACTTTTCCTACTCGCAGACGATTGAGGCATACCCGCACGGGGGCGGCTCGTTCACGGTGGCAGGCGAGAACCTCGGCTACCGCGCTGGACTGCTGGCAGCGGCGGCGCTGATGATCGACTACGTGCTGACAGCAGCGGTGGGGATCTCAGCCGGCGTGGGAGCGCTGATTTCCGCCGTGCCGTCGCTGCAGCCGTACACGCCTGAGATATGTCTGCTGGTGCTGGCGCTGCTGACTCTGGTGAACATGCGCGGGGTGCGGGATACGGGCGTGGTGTTTCTGATCCCGACGTATCTCTTTCTGGGCACGCTGCTGGCGGTGATCGCCGCGGGACTGATGAAGGCGGTGATCAGCGGGGGGCATCCCGCCCCGGTAGTCATGCCGCCGAGGATGCCGGCGGCAACTGCGGCGGTGAGCTGGTGGCTGCTGCTGAAGGTCTTCTCGAGCGGCTGCACGGCGATGACAGGCGTGGAGGCTGTGAGCAATGGCGTGATGGCCTTCCGCGACCCGACAACCAAAAATGCGCGGCGCTCGCTGACGGTGATCATCGCGCTGCTGATCCTTCTCCTGGCCGGGATTGCAGCGCTTTGCCGGATTTATCACATCGGCGCGACGGTGCCGGGCGGCCCAGGCTACGAGAGCGTGCTGTCGCAGCTGATCGCGGCGGTGATGGGACGGGGGTGGTTCTACTATCTGACCATCGGCTCGATCCTGCTGGTTCTGGCGCTCTCCGCAAATACGGCTTTTGCGGATTTCCCACGGCTGACGCGGGCAATTGCGCTGAAGGGCTATCTGCCGCATGTGTTTACATTTCGCGGGCGGCGCCTGCTCTATTCCTGGGGAATTTATGTGCTGGTGTTCCTCACGGGCGCACTGCTGATCCTGTTCGGCGGCGTGACAGATCGGCTCATCCCGCTGTTTGCGATTGGGGCGTTCCTGGCCTTCACGCTTTCGCAGGCGGGGATGGTGGTGCACTGGCGGCGGCGAGGCGCGAAGGCGAAGATGCTGGTCAACGGCGCCGGCGCGCTCGCCACGGGGATCACCACGGTCGTGGTGCTGGCGACCAAGTTCATGGAGGGAGCGTGGGTTACGGCGCTGCTGATTCCCTGCCTCATCCTGCTGATGGTAGCGGTCAACCGCCACTACCGCAGGGTGGCACGGGAGACGGCGACCTCGAACCCCCTGCGGGTAACAAATATCCATCCTCCGATCGTGATCATCCCCATGGATCGATGGAGCCGGATCGGGGAGAAGGCGGTGCGCTTTGCCCTGTCAATCTCACCGGAGCTGCAGATCGTGCACGTGGACACGCCGGATGTGAATCACGGGGGAAACGAGCCGATTTTGCAGTGGACGGAGAAGATTATCGAACCGCTGAAGCAGGCGGGACTGCCCGTGCCGAAGCTGGAGCGGCTGCAGTCACCTTACAGAACCGTGCTGATGCCGCTGCTGGATTACATCCTGTCGGAGGAGCGGAAGAACGAGAACCGGCATATTGCGGTTCTGGTGCCTGAACTGGTGGTGCGGCACTGGTGGCACGGCCTGCTGCACAATCAGCGATCGAGTCTGCTGAAACTCCTGCTGCTGGTGCGGGGCAATCAGCGGATCGTGGTGATCAATATTCCCTGGTACCAGGACTGATTCAGGAGCAGAAAAAGCAGGAGGCAGCCTTTTTGGGGGCTGCCTCGAAAGGATTGCAGGACTACAAAAAACTCTGTCTTTCCCGGGAGGATGACTCGTCAGACCGCGAGCCGCTCGAGCGCCTGGGGCTGCAGAACGGTGAACCCAGCGCCATGGATGGAGATGACATGGTCGCGCTTCATCTGGCCAAGGACACGGGTGACGGTTTCGCGGGTGGTGGCGGTCATGGAGGCGATCTCTTCGTGGGTGAGCGGCATGACACAGCGGCCACGAGGAGAGGTCTCGGAAGCCTGGTCACGGCTCCAGTCGAGCAGCAGGTTGGCGACGCGGCCAGAGGCAGTTGCGGGGAGGGCGAGCCGCCGGACTTCACTGAAAGCGGCTTTGTATTCCTGGGCCACGGTGCGCGCAGCGCGCAGGGCGGCATCAGGGTTACGGTCGAAGAAGTCGAGGATGGCCTGACGCCGGATCGTTTTCACCCGGCAGGGCTCCATGGTTTCAGCGGTAACTTCGTACGGCTGGTTGGCCAGGGCTGCGGAAAGACCGAGGACCTCGCCGGCACGTGCGATCTTGAGGATGAGGGTGCGGCCTTCGCGGCTGGTGGCGGAAAGCTTCACTCGGCCGGAGCAGAGGACGTGGACCGAAGCGCAGTTGTCGCCCTCACGGAACATGACTGCTCCGCTGCTGAACTGCACGGGCGTTCCGAGGCAATCGAACTTTTCGAGGGCTGCGGACTGCATGCTGCAGAAAGCGTGCTTACCGCGGAGTGGGCAATCGAGGCATCCCTGGCTGCGTTCCATGTGGCTCTCTCCTGGGGGGTGATGCCAGGGGATAGAGCACGGGGCATGCCAAACCCGGGAGAAATCGCAAGTGGCTGAAAGTAAAATCATTTCTCTGGAAAGAGCGGCCGGTCGGTGGCTGCGCCTGGCTGCGCGCTGCGCGAAAGGACAGGAGGGGACTGCGCGGTTTGGCGCAACAACGCGCAATTTCCTGCCAGCCGGAGCGTGCCTGGCGCGGGTCTCTGTCCCCGGTTACGGACCGGCGGGCGTTTCCGACTGTTCCGCCACGACGGGAAGCAGCGCCGCCAGCACATCGGCGACACCATAGCTGCTTGCGCCAGGCGGCAGAAAGCGGGCGACTCCCGCAAGGTCGTTTCCCGCAGTAACCAGAGGCGGCTCGACATGACGGCCGCAGCGGACCTGCTGATGGCCGATGTTGGCCATCAGCGCGTTGCAGAGGCACTTGCGGCCGGCCGCATCCTCGGCCCTGCCCCCTTTGGCCAGGTAGGTGGTCAGCGGTTCGGCAGGGCAGCGGTAGGCAATACGCCCATCATCGCCCCAGTACATTTCGCGCAGGAAGCCCAAGTCGCAGACACGCGGACGCGCGGCAAAGACGGCTTGCTCGGAGGCAGTGCCGTCAAGGCGCGCCACCTTGAAGGGAAATCCGGCGGGGGAGGCGAGCGGGTCGGTGAAGACCTCCGCCTCGCCGCGCCGCGCCCTGTCCACCAGCGCCTGCTTCAGATCATCGCGCAGGGAGGACTCGCGGCTGAAGGCAAAGGCTGTCCCGACCTGCACCCCAGTGGCACCCTGGGCCAGAGCCTCCCGGATCTTCGCCGCGGAGCCATAACCGCCGGCAAGCCAGAAGGGCACACCCAGCTCGCGTATTTTGCCGAGATCGACGGCATCTCGCTCGCCGTAGACCGGTTCGCCCTGCCCGTCCAGCTGTAGCCGTCCCCGGGGCGGAGCGTTGTGGCCGCCAGCGGTCCTGGTTTCGATGACCAGCCCATCCACCGTGCCGTTGGCCTTGCGGAGCATGGTCGCGGCGAGCGTGTGGGAGGAGACGATGGCGAGAAACGCGGGACGGCCAAGAGGAGGCAGATCCCGCTCCATGTAGTCGCGGGGATCGAAGTGCATGGTCGGGGTGCCAGCGCCGAGATCGCCTTCCCGTGAGCCGGTCACATGCAGCGCGTAGTCCGCTGGCTGATGCCCGGCGAGGGCATCCAGCACACCAGGGATGTGGAGGGGGATGCCCGCGCCCATGAGGATGTAACCGACTCCGGCGAGCATTGCCCCATAAATTGAGGGCAGATGCGGAATCTGAATCTTCTCGAGGTAGTTGATGCCCACCGGATTCGCGTGGCCTTCCCGGGCGAGGAAAACTTCGACGAAGTTGCTCACGATACAGAGTTCGGTGAGGGTGCGGGGCTCGTCGTGCGTGTGGGCGAGCGTGGTCCGATAGGAAGCAGATGCCGCTTTGCCGCCGGAAATGTAGTATTCGCAGGCGATGCGCTCCGCCATGGCCGGGAAGGGGAAGGCAGCGAGGCCGCGGCGGATGTGGCCGCCGGGGTCGCCGTCCTGGAGACGGCGGACGAGGATCTCGTCGAGCGCGGTGCCCGAAACCACGCCCAGTTGCCCCTGGCGTGAGACGGTCTGGGCCAGCCGCCAGGCGGAGACACCTGCGCCCATACCACCCTGAATGACGACGGGAAGCTTGTACATGCTGCTGTGATAGTTTCACCGGAAGGGCAGGCGGAACGTCGCAGTTTTGTAATTGCGGCCTCCGGCCCGCTGATTTTCAAAACCTTGGTAACGAATCCTCTGGCCGTGGTCCCTTCGCGCGCCCGCGGCCGGACAACTGTTACGATTTATTCGCCGGGTCGTAATCTATGGACACCTGCATCCTCATTCTGGACGACAATCCCGGCAGCCTGGAGCTGTTGTCGACAGCGCTGGCGCGGCCGGGCGTGGCGATCTTCTCTGCGGAGCGGCCCAGCGAGGCCCTGGAGCTGGTGCAGCAGAAGCGGCCGCAGCTGGTGCTGACGGATCTGGTCATGCCGGAGATGACCGGCCTGGACGTCCTGAGCCGGATTATGGAGCTTGCGCCGGCAACGGACGTGGTGCTGATGACGGCGCACTATACGACGGAAACGGCCGTGGAGGCAATTCGCAGGGGGGCGGCGGACTACCTCGAAAAGCCGATCCGGCTGCCGGTCCTGCGGGAACGGGTGGGCCGGCTGATCGAAGAGGCGCAGCGGCGGAAGGCAGCAGGCACGGATGAGGAATTCGAAGGGCTGATTGGGACTGGTCCGCGGATGGGGGAGATGTTCGCCCGCATCCGGAGGATTGCACCGCATTATCGCTCGGCATTGATCCAGGGAGCGACCGGCACCGGCAAGGACCTGGTGGCGCGGGCGCTGCATGTGCGCAGCGGGGTCAGGGGCCAGTACGTGGTGCTGAACTGTTCCGCAGTCGTGGAAACGCTCTTTGAGAGCGAGCTGTTCGGGCACGTAAAGGGCGCATTCACCGGGGCGGACCGGGATAAGCCGGGCCTGTTCGAGGCTGCCAGCGAGGGCACGCTCTTTCTGGACGAAATCGGCGACATGCCGCTGGCCACGCAGGCTAAACTGCTGCGGGCGCTGCAGAACCAGGAGGTACAGCGGGTGGGCTCGCTGCAGGCTCGCAAGGTGAACGTGCGGGTGATTGCGGCGACGCACCGCAACCTGAAGCAGGCGGTGGCGGATCGGCAGTTCCGCGAAGACCTTTATTACCGGCTGACCATGGTGGAAATCCAGGTACCGTCGCTGGCTGAGCGCAAAGAGGATCTGCCGCTGCTGATCCGGCATTTCGTCGATCGCTTTGCGCGGGAGTACGGCAAGCCGGTGCGGGGGGTGACGCCACGGGCGCGTCGGGTACTGGAGCGGCACAACTGGCCGGGGAACGTGCGGGAACTGGAAAACGCGCTGGGGCACGCCTGCATGCTGGTTGAGGGCGACGAGATCGATGTAGCCGATCTGCCCACCGCCTTACTGGAGCGGGAACCCGCGACGGGAGATGGAACCGCAGCCGTGCCTGCGGGTGCCTGGGACGCTGAGGCGGTCGTTTCGTTTGCCGAGCATGAGCGGCAACTGGTGGTGGCGGCGCTCGAGCGGGCCCAGGGAAACCAGTCGCAGGCCGCGCGGGCATTGGGGATTGGCCGGGATGCGCTGCGGTACAAGATGAAGAAGTTCGGGCTGCTGTGAGTCGTCTCTGTGTATCAGAGGCCTGGTAGGGCAGTTCTCTGCTCTACGGAGCGGAGCCGGACTGATCGAGCAGTCGGGCGACGGTTTCGCGGACCAGCTCGGGACCGGCGGGTTTGGCAAGATAATCGGTAAACCCGGCGGCAAGGATTTTTTCCCGGTCGCCACGCATGGCGCTGGCCGTGAGGGCGAGGACGGGGATGGTGCGCAGCGAGTCGTCGCTCCGGAGCTGCTCCAGGACCCCGAATCCGTCGAGGCGGGGCATCTGCAGGTCGAGAAGAATCAGATGCGGATGGCTGCTGCGGGCCCGCTCCAGGGCTTGCTGGCCGTCTTCGGCCTCCATCACGGAATAGCCGGCTCGTTCCAGCACGGTGCGGAGGAGTTCGCGACTGCTGGGACGGTCGTCGGCAATCAGAATGACGGGGCTCGCCGGGGCTTCGGACTCGTGCATAGTCAGTTACCTTGCCTCGGAACGAAGAAAGGCTGGCTCGGATCAGATTCCATGCGGGTTCGGGGAGGATATGGCAGCATCTTACTGCTCCGGCGGCACAGTGGGAAGCGCAAAGGTAAAGCGGCTGCCGCGGCCAGGGGCGCTGTCGAGTTCGATCCAGCCGCCGTGCATCTGGACCAGTTCGCGGGTGATGGAGAGGCCGAGGCCGGTGCCTTCGCGCACCCCGCGCGTTGTGTTGCCGACCTGGTAGAACTTGTCGAAGATATTCTCCTGCTCTTCAGATGGGATGCCGATGCCGGTGTCACCGACGGTAATGCGCGCGAAACCGGTCTGCTCGAAGCTCTCGATCCAGACGGTTCCCCCCTCGGGCGTGAACTTTACGGCGTTGCTGAGGAGGTTGTAGAGCATTTCCCGGACGCGCAGGGGATCGGCGTCGATGACGCACTTTGCCTGGCCGCGGTCTTCGAGCTGAATGCCCTTGAGGGCCGCGCCGGGACGGATGGCCTCGAGGGCTTCGTGGATGCTGTGGGTGAGAGGATAGTGCTCGCGCTTGAGGATGAGCTGGCCAGCCTCGATCTTGCTCAGGTCGAGAACATCGTTGATGAGCTCGAGCAGGTGCTCGGAATCGCGGTGGATGTGAGTCAGGAAGCGCTTCTGCGTGTCGTTGAGCGGGCCTTCACTTCCCTCTTCCAGCAGCTCCGCGAAGCCGATGATGGTGTGCAGCGGCGTCCGGAGCTCGTGGCTCATGCTGGCAAGGAACTCGCTCTTGAGCCGGTTGGCGCGCTCGATTTCGCGGTTCCGCGCCTCCAGCTCGCCGGTGTACTGCATCTGGAGCCGGCGAACCTCCTGCTCGGCGCGCTTGCGCTCGGTGACGTCGCGGATGACGGCGGTGACGTGGAGACCGCTTTCCGTGTGGATGGGACTGAGGCTGATTTCCACCGGAAAGAGGGAGCCATTGCGGCGGCGCGCGCGCAGTTCGAGACCGCTGCCCATGGGACGCGTGCGCGGATGGGCGAGGTAATTGGAGCGATGGCCCTGATGGTGCGGGCGGACGGCGTCCGGAACGAGGACATCGACGGACTTGCCGACGAGCTGGTCGCGGTTGTAGCCGAACATTTCCTCGGCGCTGCGGTTGACGAGGACGATCTGGCCGTCGGAGTCGACTTCGACGATGGCGTCAGGAGCCGCTTCGAGCAACTGCCGGAAGCGGCGTTCGAGGCGGCTCTGCTCCTCGAGCGCGAGGCGCTGCTGGCGCTCTGACATATCGATGTTGGTTTCAAGGACGTGAGACTGCGCAACACCCAGCTCGCGAATCCAGCGGCTGAGGACGAGGATGCGATGGCCGGAGCGGGTGCGCTGGGTAAGCTCGCCTTCCCAGTGGCCCTCGTCTTCGAGACGGCGGTTAATTTCTTCGAGCGGCTGGGTGAAGGTGGCATCGAGGAGCTGGTGGCTGACACGGCCTTTGGCTTCGGCGGCGGTCCATCCGTAGAGGCGTTCAGCGCCCTTGTTCCAGTAGACGATGCAGTCATTGTGGTCCCGAACCAGGATCGGCTCGTAGGCCTGGTCGAGCAGCTGCGCCTGACGGTTGGAGAGCTCCTCACGCTCCTTCTGCGGGGTGATGTCGCGCGCGATTTTCGAGATCCCCATCAGGGCTCCTCTGTCGTCGCGCACGGGTGAAAGGGTGAGCGAAACGATGATGCAATGGCCATCCTTGTGGCGGCGCATGGTTTCGTAGTGCTCGACGGCCTGATCGTTGAGAACGCGCTGAAGGAGCTCCCGCATATCCTCTTCGTAGCCAGGCCAGGCAAGGATGGTGATGGAACGGCCGATCACCTCCTCAGGCGTGTAGCCGAACATGGCCTGCGCACCGCGATTCCAGGTAGTGATGATGCCGTCGAGGGACTCGCTGATGATGGCGTCGTGGGAGTACTCCACGATGGCGGCCAGACGCTGGCGGGCCTCCTCGGCCTGACGGCGGGCAGTGATGTCACGGCAGACACTCGCCAGGCCAAGAAGCTGTCCGTAGACCCCGAAAATGCCGAAGGCACGCATGTCGACGGTGACAGGCTGTCGACTGCGGGCGTGGCGCAGGCGGAATTCCCCGATCCAGGGATCGCCGCGTAGGAGCGCGGGCAGGATCTCGGATTCGAAGAGCTCCTGCTGGTCCGGATATTGGGTCTCAAACAGCGGGTAGTTCAGGGCATCTTCGTCTTCGCCCAAACCGAGGAGCTCGCGCCCGGCGTGGTTGATAAATACGGTCTCCAGCGAGGCGTCGGTGAGGCCGACAAGATCGGGCGTGTTCTCGACGATGGCGAGCAGGCGGCGCTGGCTTTCGGCGGTTTGCTTTTCGTCGGAGACATCGCGCCAGGCAACGAGGGCGCCCGCGATACCGCCGGCGGCGTCGAAGAGGGGGCGAGCGCGCAGACTGATCCAGTAGCCATCGGCGCGGCCGGGAGGACAGATGTACATCTCCGCTTCGTCGGCCTGACCGCGAAGCGCGACAGCCGCCGGGAGTTCGCCGGCGGGCCAAAAGGTGCGGCGATCCGGGAGATAGATGCCATAGGTCCGGTTCCATGCCCGCAGCGGCGGACCCTGCGGGTCGATGCCATAGAGGCGTTCAGCGGCGGAGTTGACGAAGCGCACGCTGCCATCGGGAGTGAAGAAGACGACAGCTTCATCGAGACTGTCGACGAGAGCCCGCAGCAGACCAGCGTCCGGCGCGGAAAAATCGACGGAAGGCGAGTTCGGCACAGAAGAAGCCGGAATTTCCACGGGCCTGGAGGGCCTGGCGGAGGATTTCCCTTTGGGCTGGTGGGGCTTCATTCAAACGGGGCCGGAGATAGTGTAACCGCCTTCCGCTTGCGACCTGCGCGAAATGGCGCAGGTCGCTCCGGAAAAAGCGCCCCCTGGCGCAGTGCGGGAACGGCTGAACCGCTGAAACAGGCAATTTTGCTCATTCTGGAATGGCCAGCGGTTTGCATTCCAGGTAGTGTCCCAGGAGATCTGTTTTGGATATCACACTGCAGCACACCGAGGGGGTGAGGTTCGTCGTCGAAGCGCGGCACCACCGCCTGGTCATCGATCAACCGGCTGAGGACGGAGCGACGGATCATGGCATGACGCCCTCCGAATTGCTGCTGGCCTCTCTGGGCGGCTGCGTCGGACAACTTGTGGCGCAGTATCTGCAGCTGCGGGGCTTGCCGGCGGAAGGTCTGCTGGTGCGAGTGCAGGCGCAGCCAGCCTCGCGGCCGCTGCGGCTGCGCGATTTCGAGGTCGAGGTGGTGGTCCCGGGACTTGACGAGCAGCAACTGCGGGCCTTGCAGAAGTCGCTGCCGGGCGGTCTGGTACAGCAGGCGGTTACTCAGGAAAATTCACTGCGGATCAGGGTCGTCTCCATGCACGCCGGAGATGTGGAACCATAGCCCAGCCGTACGCGCGCGTTCGGTGATCACGGTCACCGCTCCTGGTGGCGGCCATCACGCGCGACCATGGACAGGCTGATCTACTTTGCGAGTATGGCCGGAAAGAGCCATCGCTTCAGGTGCCTTCCTCTTCTTTAGCTCAGTCAGGTGAAATTCTCTTTGCGACGGATTTCTGCGAGCTTTCGCGGCGGGCGCTGCTGTACGTCAAGAAACTGGCGCTGCAGTCGGGCGCGGCAGTGCGGTCAGTTCATGTCATCGATCTGACCCGGACGGCCAAGGCCGATCGTTCCTTCTCGTCCGTACAGGATTCCGCCGAGCGGATGCTGCGGGAGATGCGGCGGGAACTCCGGGTGGGAGGCCTGAGAGAGAGTGCGACGCTGATCGCGGCAGGCAAGCCGGCGGAAGCGATTCGGAAAATGGCGGCGCAGTACGGGTCCGGGATGATTGTGATTGGAGTGAACAGCCGCGGGAGGCCGCAGCCGGGGCCGCTGGGCAACACAGCCCGCATCCTGCTGGAGACCGCACCCTGCCCGGTGCTGACGGTGGGAGCGCGCTGCAGGGATGCTCCGCCAGCCGGGCCCTTCCGGCGTTCGATTTTTGTGGGCGACAAAGAGCCGGCCAGCCTGCGGGCGGGGCGAGAGGCCTGGGCGCTCTCGGGGGATTTCGGAACGGCTCCGAAGTACGCGGTGCTGACCGCGGAGGAGCGCGAACTGGCCGATGGGCTGCGGCGGGCGTTCCAGCCGATTCGGATCGTCGAATACGGAGCGGCAGCGGAAGAGATTCTGGCCGAGGCGGCGAAAGTGGAAGTGCTGGTGGTGGCGCGGCAGGCCCACGGATCCCTGGATTCCTTTGCGCGGCAGGGGGCGGCTCATGCCCTGGCGACCGGTGCGCCCTGCCCGGTGCTCTGGGTGCGGCATGACGGGGCGCAGGCCTGAGGGGCATTGGCACACCGGTGATGCTGCCATGGCAGGCGAGGCGGGGGTCAGACTCACATTTCCCGGCTGGAAGCCCGCTCCTGCTTTGCCTGGCCTGGTCGCTCAAATGCCGAAAGATTGCCGGCTCGAATCCATGGCGCACCACCAGCCGCATGCAACCAGCCAAAAGCAGAGTCCTCGAAAAGCTGCGCCGCAGCGCATTGGAGTCAAAACCTGCCAGAGCGGGCCGGGCATTGCCCTCGGCCCCGACTGCTACTCTGCCCGATATTCAACCACCCGAAAGGAGCCTTCCCCGATTCGCCTGGCCTTCGCTTCTTCAGGCCCATCCCTCCATTGGAAAAGACTACGAAGGAAGACTCAGGAATCGCGGAGCAGATCCGCCCGGAAGTGCGCTTCGTCGATTCCGGCACGGCTGCCGTTGACATCCGTAGCCGCGGGAAGTTCGAGTTCCTTCAGGGCTGTCAGGTTCGGAATGTACCGGCAGTGGAACTGGGTCCCCTGCCAGGTGATTTCGGTGGCGCAGACCGTCCCCGTCGTCGATTTGTAGAGCACCGTGAGGCCCTCGGTATGAGCCTTCTGCATCTGGAACAGAAACGGAACTCCCTGATGCGAGGCAATCGCTTCGTGATCCAGCTTTTGCGGTGGCGGCGATTCGCCGCTGACGAGGCCGTAGTGCCAGGAGCACTCGATCGCAGGTCCGCCGCCTTCGTTGCGCAGGCTCAGCCGTGCCGAGGGGCCGCTGGTGTCCCATACCAGATACAGGAACGGCCGGAGGCTTTCCTCCAGCTGCATGCGCACCAGCTGATTCTGCGCCCTGGTGGCCGCGGCAATGCTGCGGTTGGCATCCGCCTGAAACCGCGTGGCACGGGCCAGCTTGTCAGCCGCACGGGCCTGTTTCCAGGCGGCCATCCAGACAAACACCAAAACGCTGATGGTAGTCGCCTGAAGACCCATGGTGATCCAGAACTCGATTCTGTCCTGCGATACACCCTCACCTGCAACCAAAAGGACCCTCCACTGGCCGTGGTCTTCTGCTGGTCATCGACCATCGTAACGCGATGCGATGCCGGTTCGACCCACGGGGAACCCGGGAAGACACGACCAGCGCGGTATTTCGGTGACAAGTTACCCGGCCCGGTGTCTTTCCCTATTCGACGTGGTAGTTGGGCGCCTCGCGGGTGATCATCACATCGTGCACATGGCTCTCGCGCAGCCCGGCTGGCGAGATGCGCACAAAACGCGCTTTGGTCTGCAGCTCTTCGATGGTGTTGCAGCCCATATAGCCCATGCCGGAGCGCAGGCCGCCGACCAGCTGGTAGACCATGGCCTCAAGGGCTCCGCGATAAGGCACGCGGCCTTCAATCCCCTCCGGAACGAACTTGCCGAGGCGGTTGCCGCCGTTCCTTTCGCGGTTCACCACGCTCTCGTTGTTCTCCGTCTCCCGGAGGTCGGTGGCGCTCTGGAAGTAGCGCTCGCCGCCACCCTGAGCCATCGCTGAGAGCGATCCCATCCCCCGGTAGGCCTTGAAGGAACGCCCCTGGTAGAGGATCGTCTCGCCGGGGCTCTCATCGACTCCGGCAAAGAGCGAGCCGATCATGATGACGCTGGCGCCGGCGGCGATGGCCTTGGTGATGTCGCCGGAGTACTTGATACCGCCGTCGGCAATCACCGGGATCCCGTGCTTCGATGCGGCCTTGTATGCTTCGCTGATGGCGGTGATCTGCGGCATACCCGCGCCAGTGACCATGCGCGTAGTGCAGATCGACCCGGGGCCGATGCCGACCTTGACGGCGTCCGCGCCGGCATCGATGAGCGCCTCGGCGCCCTCGTGCGTTGCGATGTTGCCCGCCAGCAGATCGACCTCGGGAAAGCGCTTCTTCACTTCCCGGATCGCCTGCAGCACGCGCGAGGAGTGGCCGTGAGCGGAGTCGATGGCCAGCACGTCGCAGCGGTTGCGTACCAGCTCGCAGGCACGCTCGAGATAATCGCCCGTGGCGCCGATCGCCCCGCCCACGCGCAGACGGCCCTGTTCATCCTTGGAAGCATTTGGATACTTGAGCTTTTTCTGGATGTCCTTGACGGTAATCAGGCCCTTGAGCTCGTACTCCTCATTGACGACCAGCAGCTTTTCAACTCGATGCTGGTGGAGGATTTCCTCAGCCTGCTCGAGGGTGGTGCCCACGGGAACGGTGATGAGATTCTCTTTCGTCATCACCTCGCCGATGGGGATGTCGGTGCGGGTCTCGAAGCGCAGGTCGCGATTGGTCAGGATACCCACCAGCTTGCGGTTGCGGGTGACCGGCACGCCGGAGATCTTATAGCGGCGCATCACCTCGAGCGCATCGGAGATGAGCTGCTCCGGTGACATGGTGACCGGATCGACGATCATGCCGCTCTCGGAGCGCTTCACCTTGTCGATCTCGCCCGCCTGCTGCTCGATGGTGAGATTGCGATGCACAATGCCCAGGCCGCCCTGCTGGGCCATGGCAATGGCCATGCGGGATTCGGTGACCGTATCCATCGCAGCGCTGAGCAGAGGCGTCGTGAGGGGGATGCGCTTCGTAAGGCGAGTCTGAGTGCTGACCTGCGCGGGCGCCACCTCGCTGTAGGCCGGAATCAGAAGGACGTCGTCGAAGGTAAGGGCTTCAGCGAGAGGATGTTCGATCATGACAGAAGGAAGCGCGCCAGGGCCTTCTGGAATTTCGAAGCGAGGTTGGCGGCTTCAGGACATTGTAGAACAGAGGCCGGCGCGCCATGTGGTCACGCCGGCCTCGAAAGCCGTACCCTGCGGCACGGTCAAAAACCCCGGAACCTCTGCCCTCAGAAACTCCGGGGAAAAACTGATCGGCTCAGTCCTCCTTCGCCGCCGGCGTCGTGACCACCTTTCCGTTGCCTTCGCGCGGTGAAATATTGGGTGACTCCGCCCGTCCTGGCATCGCCGCCCGGCCGGAGTACACACGCCAGGTGCGCTCCACATCGTCCGTGGCTTCCCGGAGCAGCACTTCGGCCGTCTCAGGATGCGCGCGCAGCAGCATGGTGTAACGCGTCTCGTTGTAGATGTAGTCCTTCAGCGGAATGGAAGGCGCGCGGGAGTCGAGCGTAAACGGATTCTTACCTTCGGCCCGCACAGCCGGGTTGTAGCGCATCAGCGGCCAGTACCCGCAGGCAACGGCCGCCTTCTGATGCTCCAGCCCCTGCGACAGATCGTATCCATGCGCAATGCAGTGGCTGTAGGCGATGACGATTGCCGGCCCGTCCCATGCCTCGGCTTCCTGGAAAGCTTTGATCGTGTGGCTGTCGTTGGCTCCCATCGCCACCCGGGCGACGTACACCGATCCATACGCCACCGCCTCCATCGCCAGGTCTTTCTTGCTGGTCGATTTGCCGCCCGCCGCAAATTTCGCGACCGCGCCGCGTGGAGTCGATTTCGACATCTGCCCGCCGGTGTTCGAGTAAACCTCGGTATCGAGCACCAGCACCTTCACGTTCTTGCCGGAGCCCAGCACGTGATCGAGGCCACCGAAGCCGATGTCGTAAGCCCAGCCGTCCCCGCCGAGGATCCAGATACTCCTGCGGATAAGGCTGTCGGCCACGGCATTCAGGCTGCGCGCGTCGGCGGAGTCGATCGCCGACAGCATGCTGCGCAGCTGCGCCACACGCTCGCGCTGCGCCTCAATCCCCTTCTCCGTGGACTGATCGGCGTCCAGAATTGCACGGACCAGATCTTCGCCCAGCGCGGGCTGAAGCTTCGCCACCAGTCCTTCGGCATAAGACTTCTGCTGATCCACGGCCAGGCGCATGCCGAGACCGAACTCCGCATTATCCTCGAAGAGCGAGTTGGACCACGCCGGACCGCGGCCCTCCTCATTCTGGCAGTACGGCGTGGTCGGCAGGTTGCCGCCATAGATCGACGAGCAGCCGGTGGCATTCGCAATCATCAGCCGGTCGCCGAAAAGCTGGGTAAGCAGCTTGATGTAGGGCGTCTCGCCGCAGCCCTGGCAGGCACCGGAGAACTCGAACAGCGGCTCGAGCAGCTGGACGTCCTTGACCTGCGAATGCGAAACGCGCTCGCGGGAAACCGTCGGAAGCTTCTCGAAAAACTCCCAGCTGGCGCGTTCCGACAGCCGCAGCGGCTGCTGAGGCTGCATATTCAGCGCCTTGTGGGCCGGATCCGTCCTGCTCTTCGCCGGGCACACCTCTACGCAGAGCTGGCAGCCGGTGCAGTCTTCGGGCGAGACCTGGAGGGTGTACAGTTCGCTGTCCATGCCGCGCCATTTCGGCTTCGCGGATTTGAAGGTCGCCGGCGCACCCGGCAGCAGCGCTGCATCGTAGACCTTGGCGCGGATGACGGCATGCGGACAGACCATCACGCATTTGCCGCACTGGATGCAGAGCTGCTCATCCCACACAGGGATGAACTGGGCGATGTTGCGCTTCTCCCACTTCGCCGTGCCTGTCGGGAACGTTCCGCCCGGAGGCAGCGCGCTGACCGGCAGCCGGTCGCCGTGGCCGGAGGCCATGGCCCCGAGAACATCGTGGACGAAGGCCGGCGCCGCAGCCGGAATGACCGGCAGGATATCGAAGGTGGCCGTCACCGCGTCCGGCGGCTTCACCTCGTGCAGATGAGCCAGAGCCGCGTCGACGGCGGCAAAGTTCTGCTGCACAACGGCTTCACCACGCTTCCCGTAGGTCTTCTGAATCGCCTTCTTGATCTGCTGGATCGCCTCTTCGCGCGGCAGCACGCCGCTGATGGCAAAGAAGCAGGTCTGCATCACCGTGTTGATGCGCGTGCCCATGCCGTTTTCCCGGGCCACGGTGTACCCGTCGATAACGTACAGCCGCAGGCGCTTCTCGATGATGGTCTTCTGAATCGTGCGCGGCAGATGCTGCCAGACCTCATCCGGCCCCCAGCTGCTGTTGAGCAGGAACACGGCCCCTGGCTCAGCGGCGGCCAGCACATCGACCTTCTCGAGGAACTCGGACTGGTGGCAGGCGATGAAGTTGGCCCGCGAAATCAGATACGTGGAGCGGATGGGCTCCGGTCCGAAGCGCAGGTGAGAGGTGGTCAGCGACCCGGATTTCTTGGAATCGTAGACGAAGTAGCCCTGGGCATAATTCGGTGTCTCCGAGCCGATGATTTTGATGGAGTTCTTATTCGCGCCCACCGTGCCGTCGGAGCCCAGCCCGTAGAACAGCGCGCGCACTGTGCGCGGGCTCTCTGTCGAGAAGATCTCGTCCCACTTCAGGCTGGAATGCGTCACATCGTCGTCGATGCCGATGGTGAAGTGATTCTTCGGGTGCGGCTTCGCCAGCTCGTCGTAGATGCCCTTGACCATGGCAGGGGTGAATTCCTTGGACGAGAGGCCGTAGCGGCCGCCCACGATCGTCGGGAACTGCGCCAGCGGGATGCGCCCGGAGGTGAGCGCCTCGGAAACAACCGTCACCACATCCTGATAGAGAGGCTCACCGGCGGACCCCGGCTCTTTGGTGCGGTCGAGAACCGCGATTCTGCGCACCGTGTCGGGGAGGGCTGTCAGGAACGCTTCCGCCGCGAAGGGCCGGTAGAGGCGGACCTTCAGCATGCCGAGCTTTTCACCTTTGGCATTCAGCGCGTCGATGGTCTCCTCGACCGCGCCGGCGCCGGAGCCCATCAGGATAATGACGCGGTCGGCATCGGGCGCACCGTAATAGTCGAAGAGGCGATAGCTTCGGCCCGTTTGCCGGGCGAAGCGGTCCATCGCATCCTGCACGATCACCGGGCAGGCCAGGTAGTAGGGATTGCAGGCTTCGCGAGCCTGGAAGAAAACATCGGGGTTCTGTGCCGATCCACGTAATACGGGGTGCTCAGGCGAAAGCGCCCGCTCGCGGTGGGCGCGGACGGCTTTCTCGTCGAGGAGGGCCCGGATGGTGTCGTCCGAAATGGGGATAACCTTATTGATTTCATGCGACGTGCGGAACCCGTCGAAGAAGTGCATGAAAGGGATCCGGGCCTCGAGGGTGGCCAGGTGGGCGACGGTGGCAAGGTCGGCGGCCTCCTGCACGGAGTTGGAGGCCAGCATGGCGTAGCCGGTCTGGCGGCAACCCATCACGTCGGAGTGGTCGCCGAAGATCGACAGCGCGTGCGTGGCGATGGAACGGGCGGTTACATGCATCACCGAAGGCGTCAGTTCGCCGGCGATCTTGTACATGTTGGGGATCATCAGCAGCAGGCCCTGCGACGCGGTAAAGGTGGTGGCGAAAGCTCCGCCCTGCAGGGCTCCGTGCATCGCGCCGGCCGCGCCGCCCTCGCTCTGCAGTTCGGCCACAACAGGCACCGCGCCCCAGATATTGCGGCGCCCTTCGGCGCTCCACTGGTCGGCCAGCTCGGCCATGGGCGAAGAGGGTGTAATTGGGTAAATCGAGACGACTTCGGAAAAGCGGTAGGCCACCGATGCGGCCGCTTCGTTTCCATCGAAAATTGCAGTCTTTGCTGGGGCGCTCATGTCTCTCCTTGCCGGGGTTTTCAGCGGCCGAGTGCGAAATCGCCGCAAAACCGTACCAGCAAAAGTCTGACCCGCCGCCCATACCCCCCGCTGTGACAGGGAACACATTTGTGCGAGGATGGACTGTTGGATCCTGGCAAGTTGTGTATGGGTTCGCGGTGCCCGCGAGCCGCGTCCGGGGTGTGATTCAGGTCACGGAGCAGAGGGCTTCCGGTCAGGTAGCCTCGCAGAAGCTGGAAGGAGCAGATGAGCGGAATTTCCGAGCATCCGTGGATGACCGTGGTGGCCCTGCTGATCGGCGCGGTGGCTTTTGGCTTTGCACCTCTCGCGATGGCCTGGCTGTGGGCGCGCTTCTTTTCGCCGAAGAAGCCGGGCGCCATCAAAAATGCCACTTACGAATGCGGCCTCGAGTCGAAGGGCGATGCCTGGATTCAGTTCGGCGCGTCCTATTATCTGTATGCGATTGTTTTCCTGGTTTTCGACGTGGAGGCCGTGTTCCTGCTGCCGTTTGCGGTGGCGTTTACCGGATTGTCGGCGGGAGCCTCCATCGCCATGCTGGTCTTTCTGCTGCTGCTCGTCGAGGGCCTCGTCTGGGCCTGCCAGAAGGGCGTGCTGACGTGGGCCTGAATGTTCCGGAAGGCTGGCCGGAGCGGGTTCGGACTGGAATCAAAAACGGGTTTGAACGTGACGGGAGAACCGAAGGTCGTGCACTGCGGTGAGGATGCTGGATGGCAGATGATCTCAAAGAGCTGAAGATTGAGCTGAGCAAGAACGGAATCTTCACGACGACTCTCGAAGAGTTGTACAACTGGGGCCGGAAGAACTCCGTCTGGCCGCTGACCTTCGGCCTGGCCTGCTGCGCCATCGAGATGATCGCCACCACCATGGCACGCTACGATCTGGCCCGCTTCGGCGCCGAGGTCTTTCGCCCTTCGCCCCGCCAGGCGGACCTGATTATCGTTTCCGGCACGGTCACCAAGAAGATGGCCCCGCAGGTGGTGCGTCTGTACAACCAGATGCCCGAGCCCAAATACGTCATCGCCATGGGCGCCTGCGCCATCTCCGGCGGCCCCTTCCGCGACGGCTACAACGTGCTCAAAGGCATCGACCGCTACATTCCCGTCGACGTGCATATCCCCGGCTGCCCGCCGCGGCCGGAGGCTCTGATTCACGCCTTCATGACCCTGCAGAAAAAGATTGAGGAGCAGGCCCTGGCTGGGGAAAACCGCCCACGGCACCTCCGCGCGGATCTCCCCAGTGAATTCGAAGTGCCGGAATTTGGCGAGCATGGGCTGGAACCGCCGGCCAATCCCGAGCTCTTTCCCGCCCTGCCCGGTAATCCCCTGAAGGTGCTGCAATGAGCGACCTGCTCAATGCGGAGGAAGTCAAGGCACAGATCGAAGCCGGCGTCCCCGGCAGCCATGTCACCGTGATCCCCAATGGCAGTCCTTCCGGGCAGCACTCGCTGCTGCTGGACAACGAGCACGCGTTCGCCGTGGCATCCTTCCTTCGCGACCATCCCGCGCTGCGGCTCGACTACTGCTCGCTGGTGACTGGCGTGGACTGGCTCGATACAGAAACCACCGAAAAGATCAGGGTGAAGAAAGTCGTCGATGGCGTCGAGACCGAGGCAGAGGAAACCCGGAAGACCAAAGTTCCCGGCTATCTCGAAGCCGTCTACCACCTCTTCTCGATCGAAAAGAAGCACGGCCCGGTCATTCTCCGGATGCGCACTGCCAACCGCACCGGCCAGACCCAACTTCCCTCGCTGACTCCGGTCTGGCGCAGCTGCGAATTCCAGGAGCGCGAAGCCTTCGACCTGTACGGCATCGTCTTCGTGGGTCATCCGGATCTGCGGCGCATTCTGATGTGGGACGGCTTTGCGGATTTCCCGATGCGAAAGGACTACCATCCCCCGGCGGACGGCGTGCCGGTCGCGGAGGTGCACGCATGACCAGCGTCGCGGAGATGAAGGCCATCGCCGGTCCGAGCGAGATCATGGAAGTCTCCATGGGCCCGCACCATCCCTCGACCCATGGCGTCTTCCGCATGGATGTCCGTCTCGAGGGCGAGCGCGTCGTGCGGCTCAAGCCGGTCTTCGGATACCTGCACCGCAACCACGAGAAGATCGCCGAGCACGGCGCGTACCTCGCCGCGATTCCTTATACGGACCGCCTCGATTACCTCTGCTCGATGACCAACAACTGGGGCTACGTGCTGGCGGTCGAAAAACTGGCCGGACTGCAGGTGCCGGAGCGCGCCGAGTACATCCGGGTGATCGTCGCCGAGCTGACGCGCTTCCAGAACCACGCCGGACTCATCGGCTTTTTGCTGCAGGATATGGGCGCCAGCGGCACGCCCCTGATGTACGCCTTTCGCGAACGCGAAAAGATCCTCGACCTCTTCGAATCGCTCTCCGGCGCGCGCATGATGTGCAACTACATGCGCTTCGGCGGCGTGCGCGTGGATTGCTCGGCGGAGTGGCTGGATGAGGTCCGCCGTCTGGTGGCAACACTGCCGCGCTTCCTGGGCGAATTCGAGGCCCTGCTGCGTTCGAACGAGATCCTGATGGCCCGCACCCAGGGCGTCGGCGTGCTGCCGCGCGAGCTGGCCATCAATGCCGGTGTCACCGGCCCCATGCTGCGCGCCAGCGGCGTCAATTACGACATCCGCAAGGTGGATAAATACGGCATCTACGACCGCTTCGATTTCCGTGTCCCGCTCGGCGAACACGGCGACGTCTACGACCGCTACATGATGCGGCTGCTCGAAATGGCCGAGACGGTGAAAATCCTCGAGCAGGCGCTGCGCAATATTCCCGCGGGCCCGGTGATGGACCCCAAAGCGAAGCTGCGCGGCCTGCGCCCGAAGGTGGGTGAGGCCTACGGGCGCATCGAGTCGCCCAAGGGAGAGCTCGGATTTTTCCTGATCAGCGACGGATCGACGATCCCGTACCGGTATCGGGTACGGCCGCCGAGCATGATCAACTTAACTGTGCTGGAAGATATGTGTCTGGGCCAGAACATCGCCGATGTGGTCATCACCCTCGGCAGCGTGGACATCGTGCTGGGAGAGGTGGACCGGTGAAGTGGCGCAGTCAGGGCACGGACCGGCTGGCTGAAGCAGGACGGATGCGGGCACGGAGAACTGGGGACTGAAATGCTGGGTGAAGGTATCATTCAGGGCTTGATGGAAACGGCGCGGAACTTCTTCGGCAGCTATGTCGAGAAGGAGCGCCTGGTGACCGTGCAGTTCCCCGAGGAGCGGCGCTCGCTCCCCGAGGCGACGCGCCAGTTCCCGTTTCTCCTCTATGACGGCGACGATCCGGAGAGGGGCCTGCGCTGCGTCTCCTGCCAGATCTGCGAGAAGGAGTGCCCGCCGCGCTGCATCCATATCGAGAAAAGCAAGGACAGGAAGCCGGATTTCGTCGGCAAGCAGCAGTTCTATCCAGCCGTCTTCAACATCGATGTGTCCGTCTGCATGAGCTGCCAGATCTGCGTCGAAGTCTGTCCCTTCGACGCCATCCGCATGGATACGGAGTTTGAGCTGAGCACCTCGGACCGCTTCGGCGGCCTGCTCTGGACGAAAAGGGAGCTGGCCAGATCGAACGAGTATTACCGGCAGATCCATCCCACCGAAGCCGGGGAGTGCGATGAACGCCGCGCCAAAGAGCTGGCCGATGCGCAGGCCAAAGCAGCCGCAGCTGCAGCCGCGGCTGCAGCCAAAGCAGCCCAGGCAGCGGCAGCGCCCGCGGCAGCATCGAACGGCGCTCCCGGCAGCGGCGCCAAATCGGAGCCTGCAAAAAAGGTGGTCACGCAATGAGCGTCGCCGTGGCGCCCGCGTTCGCTGCCGATCAGATATTCGTAGCGCTGAAGTACTGGCTCGTCCTGCATACGCCGGGTCCGTTCCAGACCCTGGTCTCCATCCTGCTCACCATCATCCCCATCATCGTCGTCTTCCCGGCGCTCTTTGCCGTCACCACCGTGCTTGAACGCAAGGGCCTGGGCCGCATACAGAACCGCTACGGCCCGAACCGCGTCGGCCCGTGGGGCGTCTTTCAGCCGCTGGCCGACGCCGTCAAATCGCTGACCAAGGAAGACATCGTTCCCCGCTCGGCCGACCACGTCGTGCATTACCTCGCGCCGCTGGTGCTGGTCGCGACTGCCTTCCTGGCCTTTGCTGTGCTGCCCATTGGCCGCAACATGACCGCCGTGAATCTCGATGCCGGCGTTCTGTTCTTCTTCGCCATCGGCGCGGCAACCGAACTCGCGGTCTTCATGGCCGGCTGGTCCAGCCGCAACAAGTACTCGCTGCTGGGGGCGATGCGGGCCATCGCCCAGATGATCAGCTACGAGATTCCGCTCATCCTCTCCTCGGTCGCGGTCATCATGATCTCCGGCACCCTGTCGACTACCCGAATCGTCGACGAGCAGGCACACTATACCGGCACCGTCGCCCACTGGAACGTCTTCACGCCCTGGGGTCTCGCCGGCTTCATCCTCTTCATGATCGCGGCTACCGCGGAGACAAACCGCAGCCCCTTCGATCTGCCCGAGGGCGAATCGGAGATCATCGCAGGCTATTTCATCGAGTACTCCGGTTTCAAGTTTGCCCTCTTCTTCCTGGCCGAATACCTGGAGATGTTCGCGGTCAGCGGCCTGGGTATCACCCTGTTCCTCGGCGGATGGTCCTCGCCCTTCTCGTTCCTCGCGTGGATTCCTTCCTGGATCTGGTTTTTTGGAAAGCTGCTGGCGCTCATCGTGGGCTTCATCTGGGTGCGCGGAACGCTGCCGCGCCTGCGCATGGACCAGCTGATGAATTTCGCATGGAAGTTCATGCTGCCGATGACGCTCGTGGTCATTGTCTCGGCCGGCGTATGGAGATTTTTGCCTGCCGGCGTGGCGGGCTCGGCGGCGCTCGGTGGTGTGATACGCTGGCTGGTCTGTGCTCTGGTGGTTGCCGGACCCTATATCGCGCTGGCGCGTGTGCTGGAGCGGGGCAGAAAGATCGAAAAGAGAACGTATCGGTACGCTGAGTGATTCCGATCACAGCCGCGTGGAAACGACTGTGAAATGGTAGGTACGGTTGCAGATACTTCAACGGCTCGCGTGAGCCGGGTAACTCCCCAAGAGCACTGCACGAATGAGGATGACGCTGCCTTTTCTGATCCTCGCAATCCTGACCCTGGCCGGAGGCGTGGCCGCCATGACGCTGCGGCGCCTGGTGCACTGCGCGCTGGCGCTCTCCGTAGCCTTCGCGGGGCTGGCGGCACTCTATCTGAACCTCGATGCCGAATTCGCCGGCCTGGCGCAGCTGCTCGTCTACGTCGGCGCCATCGCCATCCTGATCGTCTTCGCCATTCTGCTGACTCGCGGCGGCGATTCTGATGCGGAGAAGTCCTTCTCTCCTGCGGGAATCGGCGGAGCCGTCATCGCTCTGGCTGTCTTCGCCGTGCTGGCCTGGGCGACTGAAACCAGCGGCATCGCTCATCCCGCCCTGGTCACGCCCCCGCCGGAAAGCGCCATGCGGGAGATCGGCCTTGCTCTGATGCAGCGCTATGTGCTGCCGCTCGAAGTCATCGCTCTCATGCTCACCGCGGCTATGATCGGCGCGGTCATTCTCGCCGTGCGCGAACGGCGCAATCCTGCGGGGACTGAGTCCGCGGAAAGGCCGGGGTTGGGCGCCTGATGAATCCCCTCGCCGGCTGTCTGCTCGTTTCCTCCCTGCTCTTCTCTGTCGGCCTTGCCGGCGCCCTCACCCGGCGCAGCGCCATCCTGGTGCTGGCCGGAATTGAGCTCATGCTGAATGCGGCCAACCTCAACTTCATCGCCTTCTGGCGCTTCGGCCCGCATCCTGAGTTCCTCACCGGCTTCGTCTTTGTTATCTTCTCCATCGCTGTCGCGGCGGCCGAAGCGGCCGTTGGCCTGGCGCTGATCGTTGCTATTTACCGCCACGCCCAGACCTCCGACGTGAGCGAGATCACGGAGATGAAGGGATGAGCTGGATCGTTCGCAGTCTCTGGCTGATTCCGGTCCTGCCTATGCTCGCCGCCGGCGTGAGCGCGCTGCTGAAGCGCGAGCAGCGCCGCCTGTCTGCCTCGCTGGCCATTGGATCGATGGGAATCTCGTTTGTGCTGGCCCTGTCGGCCTTCGCGCAGGCGCTCGCAGAGCCCGCGCGCCAGGTCGTGAACTTCGGCTGGATGCAGTTCGGCAATCAGTGGGTCAGCCTCGGCTGGCTTCTCGATCCTCTGGCTGCCGTCATGCTCGTCATGGTGACGCTCGTGGGGCTGCTGATCTTCATCTACAGCCTCGGCTACATGGCCCACGATGATAACTTCACCCGCTTCTTCTGCTTCCTCTCGCTCTTTGCCGGGGCCATGCTGGGCGTGGTCATCGCCAACAGCCTGCTGCTCCTCTTCATGTGCTGGGAAGTGGTGGGTCTTACCTCGTATCTCCTGATTGGCTTCTGGTTCCAGCGCCCCGCGGCCGCCGCGGCAGCGAAGAAAGCCTTCGTCACCACCCGTATCGGCGACCTCGGCCTCCTGATCGGCATGGTCTGGCTCTACGCGCAGAGCGGGACCCTGCTCTTCTACGACCACGGCGCGGGCTGTCTCGAGCAGAGCGCTCTAACCACGATGGCCGCGCACGTCACCATCGCCGGCATGGCCGTTTCGACCGCGATTGGACTGCTGATCTTCTGCGGCGCCGCCGGCAAATCCGGCCAGGTTCCTCTGCACGTCTGGCTGCCCGACGCCATGGAGGGCCCAACCCCGGTCAGCGCTCTGATCCACGCGGCCACCATGGTCGCCGCGGGCGTCTACCTGGTCGCGCGTGTGTACCCGCTGATGACCCACAGCGCGCTGGCGGTGGTCGCGTGGGTCGGCGCCATCACCGCGTTTTTCGCGGCCTGCATTGCCGTGGCGCAGAACGACATCAAGCGCATCCTGGCCTACTCCACCGTCTCGCAGCTCGGCTACATGATGTTGGGTCTGGGCGTCGGCAGCGTCGCCGTGGGCATGTTCCACCTCATCACCCATGCCTTCTTCAAGGCGCTGCTCTTCCTCGGCGCGGGATCTGTGATCCACGGCTGCAGCGACGAGCAGGACATCCGCAACATGGGCGGCCTGCGGCGCTTCATGCCCGTCACCTTCCTCACCTATGCCGCCGGCATGCTGGCCCTCTGTGGCTTCCCGCTCTTTGCGGGCTTCTGGAGCAAGGACGAGATTCTCCACGCGGCCCACGGCTGGGGCCTCTCACGCGGGCCGTTCTACCTTGGGGCCATCGGAGCGCTGCTGACCGCGTTCTACATGACGCGCCAGGTCTTCTACGTCTTCTTTGGACCACGCCGCACAACGGAGACCCGTTCCGAACCTGTGGGTTCGCACCATGGGCCTGTCCACGCAGCTGCCGAACCGCACGAGAGCCCGGGCGTCATGACCGGGCCGCTCGTGGTCCTGGCCCTCTTCGCCACCCTGCTGGGGTTTGTCGGCACGCCAGCCTGGCCGTGGTTCCAGTCCTTCCTCTCGGGGACACCGAACTCCTTCGACCTTGCCCGCTTCAACGAGCCAGGTCTGATCCCGCTCATGCTCTCCTCCTCGGTGCTGGTCTTTGCCGGGCTGCTGCTGGGCTGGTGGCTCTATGGCCGTGAACCCATCCTTCGCGGCACCGATCCCGATGCTCTGCAACGCCTGCAGCCTGGCATTTTCCATGCCCTCGCGAACCGGCTCTACGTCGACGAGTTCTTTGGCCTGACCGTCATTGCCCTCACCCGCTTTGCTTCGGCGTTTTCCTCCTGGCTGGACCGCTGGATCTGGGGCGGCGCGGTGCGCCTGGTCTCCTTCCTGACAGTCGGCCTTGGCTGGCTCGATGCCGGTGTGGACCGCTACCTCGTGAACGGTGGCTTCGATGCGGGCTGCCGCGATCTGGCGCGCGGGGGGCGGCTCTTTTCCAGCCTGCAGAGCGGGCGCGTGCAGAATTACCTGCGGGTCATTGCCGCCGCCCTCGTGGTGCTCGCGGTGTTGCTGCTCTGGGGGCGCAGAGGATGATCACCGCCCTCACCCTGCTTCCAGTCTTTGGCGGCTTCGCGGTCCTGCTGCTGGCGCGCTCCCGCGCTGCAGCGCGCATTCTGGCGGTAGCCGTTGCCGTAGCGGCTCTGGCCCTGGCGATCTTCATCTGGCACAGCTTCAACCCATCCACGCCGGGAATGCAGTTTGAACAGTGGCACGCCTGGGTGCCCTCGCTCGGCATCGCCTATCACGTCGGCGTCGACGGTCTCGGCGTTCTGATGCTGGCGGTCTCGGCGATGGTCGTGCTGATGTCGCTGGCCGCCTCCTGGTCCAATTCCAATCACGGCCCTGTCTACTTTGCTCTGGTGCTCTTCCTCGAAGCGGGCCTTTTTGGCACGTTTACGGCCCTGAACTTTATCCACTGGTTCATTTTCTGGGAACTGAGCCTCATCCCCGCCTTCTTCCTCGTTCGCCTCTGGGGCGGGCAGGGCCGCGCGCGCGCCGCCACCCAGTTCTTCCTCTACACCATGGTGGGCAGCATCGCCCTGCTGCTCTCATTCCTGGCCATCTATCTTGCCACCAGCCAGCCCAACGCCCCCGGCTGCTTCGACTTCGTTCAGCTGGCCCAGCTGGCGCATTCCGGCCAGCTCACCACCGCCCTGGCGCAGAACCTGCACTGGGGCCTGAGCGCCGACACCACCGGCATGCTGCTCTTCTGGGCTGCCTTCCTGGGATTCGCCGTGAAAACGGCGGTTGTCCCCTTCCACACCTGGGTTCCGGCAGCTTACTCCGAGGCCTCCAGCGAAACCACCATGCTGCTGACCGGCGCCATGTCCAAGATGGGCGTCTATGGCTTCCTGCGGATCCTCCTGCCCATCTTCCCCCAGGAAATGCAGCGCGCCCTGACGCCGCTGCTGTGGCTCGCCGTCGCCACCATCGTCCTGCCCGCCTTCGCGGCCTGGGTACAAAGGGACCTGAAGCGCACCTTCGCTTACTCCTCCGTCAATCACCTCGGCTACTGCGTTCTCGGCGTCTGCGTGGCGGCAAAGCTGGCAGGCTCTGAGATTGAAAAAGCTGCGGCCCTCACCGGCGTTCTCCTCCAGATCTTCAGCCACGCCCTCACCGCATCCGCGCTCTTCTGGTTTATCGCCCTGCTGGAGCGCCGCACGGAGGGCTGGCGTGGCATCGATGAATTCGGCGGCCTCCGCCGCGTCGTTCCGGTCTTCTCGGGCCTCATGGGCATTGCCATCTTCGCCTCGCTCGGTCTTCCCGGGCTGAACGGATTCCCCGGTGAATTCCTCATCTTCAAGGGCGCGTTTCCACTGGCGCCCTGGGCTGCGTCCATTTCTGTGCTCGGTCTGCTCATGACCGCCATCTTCCTGCTCACGGTCATCCAGAAAGTCTTCTCCGGGCCGGTCAATCCCCGCTGGGAACTGCTGCCCGACCTGACCACCGCGGAGCGCCTGGCCTTTGTGCCCGTCATAGCGCTGATGTTCCTCATCGGCCTCTATCCGCAGCTGATCACCGGAATGGTGCACGCAACCGTCATGCAGTGGGTTGCGGGAGTGAGGTTCTGATGCTCGCCTGGACGATCTACCTCTCGTTCCTCGGCGCGCTGGCATCCCGCCTCGCTCCCTCGAAGCAGGCCGCCCGCATCCTGGCCCTGCTGACCGCCCTGGCGGGTCTCGCCCTCACCATCGCCGCCGCGCTGCACTGGCAGCCCGGCGAACTGCTCACCGTCGCTCGCGTCCCCTGGATTCCGCAGCTCGGCATCGAGTACCACCTGGCGGCCGATGGCATCAGCCTCACCCTGCTGCTGCTTACCGGCATCGCGGCCACCGCCGGCATACTCTTCTCCTGGAACATCGAGAATCGCACCCAGGAATTCTTCGCCTTTTTCCTGGTGCTGATCGGCGGCGTGTACGGCGTCTTTCTCGCCTTCGATCTGTTTCTCCTCTTCGTCTTTTACGAAATCGCCATCATTCCCAAATACTTCCTCATCGCCATCTGGGGATCGGTTCCGCGCGACGCCAGCGGCGAAAAGGCCGGAGCGCAGCGCGAATACGCGGCCATGAAGCTGGCCCTCTATTCCTTCGCCGGCAGCGCTCTGGTGCTGGCCGGAATGGCTGCCACCTGGAGCGTTTCCGGTGGGAAGTCGCTCAGCTTCGACGCCCTCACGCGCTATCCCTTCCCGGTTCACTTCCAGATGTGGGCCTTCCCCCTGGTCTTCCTGGGATTCGCCGTCCTCGCCGGCATGTGGCCCTTCCACACATGGGCGCCCACCGGCCATGCGGCCGCGCCCACCGCCGCCTCCATGCTGCTCGCCGGCGTGGTCATGAAGCTGGGTGCCTACGGCTGTCTGCGCGTGGCCATGATGCTCTTCCCCGCCGGCCTCGGGCCCTGGGGCTTCCACTTCCTCGGCCTCGGCTCGTGGCGCGATGTCTTCGCGGTGCTCGCGGTCATTGGCATCGTCTACGGAGCCAGCGTTGCTCTGGTACAGCGCGATTTCAAATTCGTCATCGGCTACTCGAGCGTCAGCCACATGGGATTCGTGCTGCTCGGCCTCATGACCCTGACCCGGATCGGCCTCGATGGCGCGGTGCTGCAGATGTTCTCCCACGGCGTGATCGCCGGCCTGCTCTTCGCCGTCGTCGGGCGCATGGTCTACGACCGCACCCATACGCGTCAGCTGCATGAACTCTCGCCGATGCGCCTCGCTCACTATATCCCCTTCGCTGCCGTGACCTTCATCCTCGCCGGGATGGCCTCCATCGGCCTGCCTGGCTTCAGCGGATTCATCGCCGAATTTCAGGTGATCGTCGGCACCTGGCGTGCGCTGCCCTGGATGGCCATCGTTGCTGGCATCGGCATTCTGGTGGGCATCGCCTTTACCTGGCGCGCGCTCACCATGGCCTTCTTCGGCGAACCGGTTGCCCGTTCGCACGAGCATGCGCTTCCCCCCATCACCTTGCCGGAAAAGATTGCATCCCTGCTGCTCATCGCCACCACGCTGGTCGTCGGTCTCTATCCCCGTGTGCTGACGGACCTCATCCTGCCCAGCCTCAACTCGCCGCTTTTTGAGGGCCTGCGCAAGGGGGCATGGCGATGAACGCGGTGAGCTATCTCGAACTCCTCCGCCTCACCCTGCCGGAGATCGCCCTGACCGTGGCGGCTCTGCTCCTGCTCACGCTCGACCTTACCCTCCTGCGCCCCTCACCGCTGGCGCGCCGCTTCTCGGTCGCCGCCTTCATCGCCTGCGCCGGATGCCTGGCTGCCATTGCTCTGGTCGCCGCCTCCTCCGCCACCGCCAGCCTCCCTGACGGCATGTTCGTCCTCACGCCGCTCACGCACGTCGTGCACATCGTCCTGCTCGTGCTGGCGCTTCTCACCGTTCTGCTTTCCACGGCCACCCGCTTTACCGATCACGTCGGCGAATACATCGCGCTCATCCTCTTCGCCACCGTGGCCATGATGTTCCTGATCGCCACCGAGAATCTGCTGCTGATCTTCGTCGCTCTGGAATTTCTCTCGCTCTCGCTCTACATCCTGACCGGATTCGACAAGCACAGCCGCCAGTCCGCGGAGGGCGCCCTCAAATACTTCCTCTTCGGCGGCATGTCGGCGGGATTCCTGCTCTTCGGCATGAGCCTGCTTTACGGCCTCTCCGGCTCCATCGAACTGCCCCGCATCGCCGCCGCCGTCAGCGGCCCATCGCTCGATCCCCTGCTGCTGATCGCCATCGTGATGGTCGCGATCGGCTTCGGATTCAAAGTGGCGGCTGCGCCCTTCCACCTCTGGGCGCCCGATGCCTATCAGGGCGCGCCCACTGTGAGCGCAGGCTTCATCGCCTCCAGTTCCAAGGTCGCCAGCTTCTTCATCTTCGCCCAGGTCGTGACGCTGGCGCTTCTGCCCGCGGCAGGAACCGCCGGCTATCGCGGCTACACGCCGGGATGGGTCCCGGTCATCGCCATCATCGCAGCCCTCTCCATGGTGCTGGGCAATCTCGCGGCCATTGCGCAAACCAGCCTGCGCCGCCTGCTCGCCTATTCAGCCATCGGCCATGCAGGCTACATGCTGATCGCCTTCGCAGCTCATACGCCGGAAAGCCTCAGCGCGCTGCTTTATTACGTCATCACCTACGCCCTCGCATCTCTGGGCGCATTCGGCGTGCTGGGCGCGCTCGAAGCCGAAGGCGTTGACCGCATCCGCGACCTCGCCGGCCTCAATCGCCGCGCGCCAGGCATGGCGTTCTGTCTGCTCATTTTCCTGCTCTCCCTTGCCGGAATTCCGCCTCTGTCCGGCTTCTTCGGCAAGTTCTTTGTCTTTGCGGCCGCATTGCACGCGGAGCCGCATCTGAGCCTGCTCTGGCTGGTGCTGCTGGCCGTGGCCATGAGCGCCGTTTCGCTCTACTACTATCTGGGCGTGCTGAAGCAGGTCTACGTCACCGAAGGGCCGGCCGATGCGCCGCCGCTCCGGATCGCCCCCCCCACCCGCATCGGAGTCTGGCTGCTCGCCGCTCTGGTTGTCATCCTGGGCTGCGCGCCCAGCCTGCTGCTGAACTGGTTCAGCATCCACTGATTCTGCGGCCGTCTGCCCCCTCAGCGCGCCTCCCTGGGCCTTCGCTTCCAGACCGCTACATCAGGCTCACGGCATCGACATCGACGATGAGACTGGGGCGCGGGATCCCCGCCGCCTCCGCATATGCCAGCAGCCCTCGCAGGGCCGCCTGCAGCGCGCGCCGCGTCTCGGCCTTCATTACGAGGTGAAAGCGGTAAATGCGCTTGATCTTCGCAATCGGCGCGCTCGCCGGGCCCAGCACCCGCACCCGGTCAAGCGGCGTCTCGCGGCACCATCGCCCCAGGGTCGCCGCCCATCCTGCTGCTTCTTCCAGTCGCGGGCTCTGCAAAATCACGTTCGCCAGCACCGCGAAGGGCGGATAATGCATCGCCCTCCGGAAGCGCATTTCCCGGTCCGTGAACGCCTGAAAATCATGCTGTGCGGCGCACTGGATCGCGTAGTGCTCCGGATGATACGTCTGTACCAGCACCTTGCCAGGACGCTCCCCGCGCCCAGCCCGGCCGGAAACCTGCGTCATTAGCTGAAAGACGCGTTCCGCGGCACGAAAATCCGGCAAACCCAGCGCGTAATCGCAGCCCACTACCCCCACCAGCGTGACGCCATGAATGTCGTGCCCCTTCGCGATCATCTGGGTACCCACCAGCAGATTGATCTCCCCCGAATGCAGCCGCATCAGCAGCCGCTCCATGTCATGGCGTCCGCGCACCGTATCGCGATCCATGCGGCCGATGCGCGCGCCAGGAAAGATCTCCTGCAGCCGCTCCTCGCCCTGCTGCGATCCGGCGCCCAGAAAGTACAGGTATTCGCTGTCGCATTTGGGGCAGCGCTTCGGAACGGTCTTTTTGTAACCGCAGTAGTGACATTCCAGACGTTGTCCCGCAGCCTGCCCGTCCTCTGCCGTGAGCGGCTTGTGGTAGGTCAGCGCAATCGAGCAGTTCTCGCACTCGATCTTCTCGCCGCATGCCCGGCAGATCACCACAAACGAATAGCCGCGGCGGTTCAGCAGGATGATTGCCTGCTCGCCGCGTTCCAGCGTCGCCTGTGTCTCTTCGATCAGCGCACGAGAGAACAGATGCTCCTGTCCTGTCTCCTGGAACTCGCGCCGCATATCCACCAGCCGCACCTCCGGCAAGGGCCGCTGCTGCACGCGCTCCCGCATTTCGATCCTCTGGTACTTCCCCGTCTCCGCATTCCGCCAGGTCTCCAGCGACGGCGTCGCTGAACCCAGCACCACCGCCGCCCCGCTCAGCTTGGCCCGCATCACCGCCACATCGCGCGCATGGTAGCGCGGCATCGATTCCTGCTTGTAGCTGGAATCGTGCTCCTCGTCCACAATCACCAGGCCCAGATTCGCGACCGGCGCGAAGATCGCCGAACGCGTCCCCACCACCACCCGCGCTTCGCCCCGGCGAATGCGATGCCACTGTTCACCGCGCTCTTCCGGCGTGAGCGCCGAATGCAGCAGCGCCACCTCCGCCCCAAACGTATGGTGCAGCTGCGCCGCCATGGCCGGCGTGAGCCCGATCTCCGGCACCAGCAGAATCGCCGTCCTGCCCGCATCGAGCGCCCTGCGCATCGCCGCCAGGTACACCGCCGTCTTTCCCGAACCGGTGATCCCGTGCAGCAGGAAAGGCCGAAACTCCCGCGACTCCACCGCCTGCGTAATCGTCGCCAGCGCCCCCTGCTGCGCTGCATTCAGCGTGTGCTCGGCGGCAAGCCCGTGCAGGCGCGTGAGATGAAAATCCGCCGGCCGCTCTTCGATCCTCACCAGCTCGCGCCGCACCAGCGTGTTCAGCGTTGATACCGGAATTTCAAGCCGCCGCAGTTCAGCCACCGGCAGCTCGCCGTCCGCTCCGGCCAGCTCCGCCAGAATCGCCTGCTGATTTTCGTTGAGCTTCGGCAAACGCATGCCCTGAGCGAGAACCGCATACCTCACCGTGCGCCGCGCATCCCGCGCCTCGGCCGCCGTCTCGCGGGCAATCCACTTCTTGCGCAGCATCGCATGCAGCAATCCCGCGGATGCGCCGGTTGCCGATTTCAGCCGCGCAGCGGGAACCGCTTCGCCCGCCTCCAGAGCATTCAGCACCGCGTACTCTCGATCCTGCTCTTCGGGGGAGAGCTTCGATCGCCGCGACGCGCCCTGCTGTGCACCGGCAAAGAGGGCCTGCCGTCCGGCATCGGTGATCCGGTACAGTACGCGCCGCCGCACCTCGCCCATCAGCGGCAGCATGGAGCGCAGCACCTCGCCCACCGGCGCCAGGTAATATTGCGCGATCCAGCGGCCCAGATCCATCAGCTCCGGCGCAAGCACCGCCTCAGTATCGAGCACGCCCAGGATGAGCTTCGCTTCCACGGGCGGCGGCTCGTCATGCACCCGCACCACGACACCTGCGAGCTTTTCGTTCCGGAAAGGCACCAGCACCCGCGCGCCCGGCGCCGGAACGGCATCTCCCACCGCATAGGTGAAGACGCGGTCCAGCGGGACCGGCACCGCGACATCGCAGAAGGCGGGCATCTTTTGCTGAGGCTACCAGAACGGCTGCAGAGCCGCGCCTATCGCTGCGGCAGCTTCAGCCCCAGCTCGGTCATCGCGAGCTGCAGATCGGCCCAGGCTTCCTTCTTCTGCCGCGGATCGCGCAGCAGGTAGGCCGGATGGTAGGTCACAATGAGCTTCGAGCCGCGCGCCTGGTGAATGCGTCCCCGCAGAGCGTTCAGCGGGCTCTTGCCGCCCAGCAGGTAGGTCGCTGCCGTTGCGCCCAGCGCCACAATCACCTCCGGCCGGATCACGTCGATCTGCCCAAACAAAAACGGCGAGCAGGTATTCGCCTCCTCCGGCTCGGGCACGCGGTTCTGCGGCGGCCGGCACTTCACGATGTTCGCGATGTACACCTGATCCCGGCGCAGCCCCATGGCGGCAATCATGTTGTTCAGCAACTGTCCTGCCCGGCCCACAAAGGGCAAGCCCTGCGCATCTTCATCCGCGCCGGGGCCTTCGCCCACGAACATCAGCCGCGCGTTGGGATCGCCATCGCCAAAGACAAGGTTGTGCCTCCCCGCGGCCAGGCCGCAGCGGGTACACTCACCCATCTCCTCGCGGATAGCCTGAAGCGCGGCAGCGCGATTTTTGGGGGCAACCGGCCTGGCAGTCTCAGCCAGCACCGGCAGGGTCGGGGCAGAAGGCATCAGCGGAGTCTCCGGAATTTCTGCGGTGGTCGCTTCCACCGCGACAGAATCTGTATCGGGTTCCTGAACGAATGGACCCGGCGCCGTGCCCCGCCGGTAAAAGTCAAAGATGCCCAGATCGCGGTAGTACACAATCCGCGCGCGCACGGCTTGCTGGGCCTCGGGTGAAAGCCGTGGGGCCAATATCAGTCTCCGGATGTGACCGGCAGGTCGGCGTCAGTCTCGGCCAGCACCTGCAAGGGCCGGCGCAGCCTGAGAGTTTCGTCCAGAATGTGATCGGCCAGCTCCCGCTTGTTCATCTCCGGCAATTCGATCGCCCGGTCGCGAGTGAGGAAGGTGACCGCGTTCCGGTCGGAATCGAATCCCACGCCCTCGCGCGATACATCATTCAGTACGATAGCGTCGGCGCCCTTGCGCAGCAGCTTGTCGCGGCCGTGCGCCAGCACGTCTTCCGTCTCTGCCGCAAAACCAACCACCAGCAGCCCCGGTCGGCGTCGCTCCACCACGGCGGCCAGAATGTCCTCGGTCGGCTCCAGTTCCAGCGTTAACGGCCCACTGCGGCGAAGTTTCTGGTCTGCGGGAACCCGCGCCCGATAATCCGCCACGGCCGCGGCTTTTATGATGATCGTCGCCTGATCCAGCCGGCTCAGCACCGCGTCGCGCATGTCCTGCGTGGTGACCACCGGAACCATTTCGCAGTTTGCAGGCCCCCGCAGTGCGGTAGGAGCCGAGACCAGGATCACGCGAGCGCCCCGGCGCTGCGCCGCCTCGGCCATCGCGTAACCCATCTTCCCGCTGGACCGATTTCCGAGGAAGCGAACCGGATCCAGGGCCTCACGCGTGCCTCCGGCCGTGACCAGAACCGTCTCCCCGGCCAGATCATTCCGATGGTGCAGCACGCTCAGAACTGCTTCCAAAATCGTTTCCGTCTCTGCCAGCCGGCCCGCCCCCGTCATGCCGCACGCCAGATAACCACTCTCCGGCGCAACCACGCGAACGTTCCGATTTGCCAGCACCTCAAGATTCGCCTGCGTCGCCGGATGTTGCCACATATTGACGTTCATCGCCGGCGCGACAATCACCGGCGCTGTCGTCGCCAGATACAGCGTGCTCAGAAAATCATCCGCGACGCCGTGGGCAAACTTAGCCAGCACATTGGCAGTCGCCGGCGCAACCACGAGAGCATCGGTGCTCTGCGCCGCATCCATATGCTCAATCGAAGACGCAGCATCAGCATCCGCCGACTCGGGCATGTCCCACAGCCCCGTAATCACTTTGTGTCCGGTAAGAGCGGCGAAGGTCAGCGGCTGGACGAAGTGCTGGGCGGCCTCGGTCATCACCACATGCACGTCCAGCGCCTGCTTCTGGAGGGTGCGCACCAGTTCCGCAGCCTTGTAGGCCGCGATGCCCCCGCAAACCCCAACCGTTACTTTCATACCTGTGATTTTACGATGGATCGCAGTGTGGGCCATTCGTGGAAAAGCGGGCATTTGCTCAGAACGCAGCTTCGCGCCGCGAGCGCGGCTCCACCTTGCGGCAGCATCCGGAGAGGTTCGAGCGTTACGAGGCGAACTTCGGAATATCCGCACCCTCGACTTCGGGCCGCAGCACGGGCGCGTCTTCCTTCCTCACGTATGCGATCTTGCCCGCATTAATCTCTTCCTGGGCCACGCGGCAGGCCTTGCGCGAATGGCTGGCCACCAGCGGCTCCGCCCCGTTCTGTAGTTGCCGCGCCCGCCTGGCCGCTACCAGCACATAGCGGAAGTTGCTGTCGAAACTCTGCTCGATGCTCATTTCCTGTCCTCCACCAACCATCACAGCGCGCCCGAGGATCATCCGGCTGCGATATCCGTCACACCCCAAAAGCCTTCAGAACCGGTTGGATCCGGTTCTGGGAATTGGCCTGACGGCACGCCTCCGCAATCCCCAGCAGCCGTTCGCGGTCCGGCGGGTTCCCCTCCGGGTTCCCGTTGCGGCGGATGCGTTCGGCAGCCACGATTGCGGCCATCTCCTCGACTGCGCGGTCCAGAATATCGTTGACGAGAATATAACCATATTCCTGGTAATTCTCAATCTCCTGCCGAGCTTTGGCTAAACGCCTCCGGATAATCTCCTCCTGAATGCTCCCCTCCGCCCGGCTGCGGTTGCGCAGCCGGTAGGCCAGGATCTCCGGCGAGGGGGGCATCAGGAAAATCGAAACCGCCTCCGGAGCCTTCGCCCGCACCTGCGAAGCGCCCTGCACATCGATGTCCAGCAGCAGATCGCGCCCGCGCGAAAAGGCGTCCTGCAGGGTCGAGCGGGCCGTACCGTAGTAATTCCCGAAGACCTCGGCATACTCCAGAAACTCGCCGTTCCGGATCATCTCCTCGAAGCGCTCACGCGTCGTGAAGTGGTATTCCCGCGAATCCACTTCCGATCCGCGCGGCCCGCGCGTCGTCCAGGAGACGGAGAAATCCAGTCCCGAAACCAAAGACCGCAGCTGATTCACGATCGTCGATTTGCCCGACCCCGACGGCGCCGAAATAATGAACAGAATCCCAGCCAAATGCCTTTCCTCTTTCAGCTCGAATGGTCTATTCCAGGTTCTGCACCTGCTCGCGCGCCTTCTCGATCTCCGATTTCATGCCCAGCCCGGCTTCGGTGATGCGCGTCCCGTTCCCGGCCACGCCGCTGGTCTTCGACAGCAGCGTATTGGCCTCGCGGTTCATTTCCTGCAGCAGAAAATCCAGCTTCTTGCCTACTTCCCCGCCCTGCTCGAGCAGGCCCGTGAAGTGATCGATGTGCGTGCGCAGCCGCGCCACTTCTTCCTCGACGTCGCTGCGCTCAGCCACCAGTGCGGCTTCCTGCAGAATACGGTCCGCGTCGAACCCGCCGTCCAGCATGGTCTTCATCCGCTGGGTCAGCCGCTCGAAATAGGCCTCCTGCACCTTTTCCCTCATCAGCGCCGCTTCGTCCACCAGACCGCGCAGACGCTGCATGCCCGCACGCAGTTCATCGGCCAGCAGCGCGCCTTCCTGGGCGCGCATGCTGTTCAGCGCGGCCACCAGGCCCTCTGTTTCACGCAGCACCGCTTCTTCGAGGGCCTGCATCTCCTCATCGCAGCCGCGCGTTTCCGCCATCAGCACGCCGGGCAGCCGAAAAACCGAATTCAGGTCCGGCTCCGCATTCAGATGGTGCTCGGCCGCAGCTGCGCGGAAGGCCTCCACATAGGCGGCCACCAGCGCGTGGTCGTATCCGGCATCGGCCTTCTGGCTGCGCTCGATGTTCAACGTGACTTCGACATGCCCGCGCCGCAGCTTTTCCTTCAGGATGCGCCTCAGCTGCATCTCCACCGTCTCCGCGCCCGAGGGGATGCGCATGTGCAGATCCAGAAAGCGGTGGTTCACACTTTTCAGGCTGAGCGTAAACCCCATGGCCTCAGAAACCCGCCCCGTCACCCGGGCAAACCCTGTCATCGAGAATACCTGGCTCATTGTTCCGCTTTTCCCGCCATGGCCGGTACTGACTCCTCTGCTGCCCCGGAGGCGTGGTTGTCGTTGGACTCCGTCATATTCATAAACTGCAGCCGGTAGAGCTTCTGATACGTCGGCGAGCTCTGCAGCAGTTCCTCATGCGAACCCACCGCCGTGATCTTCCCCTGCTCCAGCACCGCAATCCGGTTCGCCCGCCGCACCGTCGACAGCCGGTGCGCGATCACAATCACAGTCCGCCCCGCCATCAGATTCCCCAGCGCCGCCTGCACCAGCGCCTCGCTCTCCGCATCCAGCGCCGACGTGGCCTCGTCGAGAATCAGCACTGGTGCATTTTTCAGAATTGCCCGCGCGATCGCCAGCCGCTGCCGTTCCCCGCCCGACAGCCGGAAGCCCTTCTCGCCGATCACCGTGTCGTACCGGTCGGGCATCCGCTCGATGAAATCGTGGGCCAGTGCCGCTCTCGCCGCTTCGGTCACCCGCGCAAAGGAGACATCCGGCTGCCCGTACGCGATATTGTTCCGCACCGTATCGTTAAACAGGATCGTCTCCTGCGTCACCTTCCCGATCTGCGCCCGCAGCGAAGCCAGGCTGGCGTCCCGAACATCGCAGCCGTCGATCAGAATCCGCCCCCCGGTCACGTCGAAAAAGCGCGGAATCAGATTCACCAGCGTCGACTTCCCTGCGCCGCTCGGTCCCACCAGCGCCACCACCTCGCCGCGATGGATGGTCAGGTCGATGTCATCCAGCACCACGCGCGTATCCTGCAAATCGCCCTGATCCTCGCGGTACTGGAAGCTCACATGCTGCAGCTCGATCCTTTCGTGGAACGCCTTCAGTTCACGCGGATGCCGCGCCTCGACCACCTCATCTTGTTCATCCATGAAGTTGAAGATCGCCGCCGATGCCCCGGCCGCCTGCTGGAAGCTGTTGTAGTACGTCCCGAAGCGCCGGATCGGATCGTACAGCTTGAACAGCGCCACGATGAAGGCGAAGAACGTGCCCTCCTGCATCGCTCCGTGTCCGATCTGGTTGTGGCCCACCCACAGCAGCGCCGCAATCGCCACCGCGCCGATGAAATCCATCAGCGGCGAGGTGATGGCCTGCGCCCGCACCGACCGCAGATTAGCGTGGAACAGCCGCCTTGCCGCCTGCCGGAAGCGCAGCAGCTCCCAGAACTCCATGTTGAAGGCCTTCACGATCCGGTTTCCCGTGATCGTCTCGTGCAGGATGTTCTGAATGTCGGCCAGTTTGTCCTGGCCGCGGCGCGTCGTCCGCCGCACGTCGCGTCCGATCCGCACGATCGACCAGGCAGCGATCAGGGCAAAGATGGGCAGGACCCAGGCCAGCCTGTGTCCCAGTGCAATCACGATGGCGACCATGCAGATCAGCGTGCAAACCTGCTGCAGAAAATCCGAGAGGATCGTCGAGGTCGCGTACTGAACTCGCTCGATGTCGTTGATCAGTGCCGAAAGCAGCGAGCCGGTCGTGTGCTTCTGAAAGAAGGAGACCGAGCGCCGCAGGATTGCCTCGTACAGGTCATCCCGCATGTCGGTGATCATGCCGAAGCCGGAATAGTTAGCCAGATAGGTGCCTGTGTAATCACAGATCCCCTTCAGCAGCGTGGCCGTTACAAAGGCAAAGGCGATTACGCCCCAGTCATTCCTAATGTGCAGAAAATGCGGTACCAGCAATTGCGGCGTGATGTGCAGGTGCCAGCGTTCGCCCAGCCGGCCCAGGAGCTGGGCCCTGCTTGCCCGGCTCGTCGCTTCTCCGGGGTGCAGAACATTGTCGAATATAGGCCCGATCAGCAGAACCCGGAAGGCATCCAGCAGACCCACGCCTGCCGCCAGGATCACCGAGGCGAGCACCTGCAGCCAGTAGCGGCGTGCATAGATAAGCAGGCGCCAGAGACGCATCATGCGCGGGCGCCTCCCGGCTCGTCAGAGGAGGACATTAAACCCATTTTATCTTGATCAATAAGCTCGCCCGGAGATTTGTCGCGGACGGGCAGGCGCACCGGCATTCCGCCCGCGAAGGATCGGATTCGGCAAATCCTGACCCTCCTGCCGGCTTCCGCTGCCGCCCCTGCCATCCGCACATCCGGTACCCGGGATACTGAACCTCTCCGGAGCCTGCTCGCCAGCAAACTCCTAAGTAATGCTCCGCAGATACCGATAGCTCATCCGGAGGGCGTCGATCGGCGGTCCTGCCGTCTGGTCCTGCTCCACGAAATAATGCTCCACCCCCAGCCTCTGGCCTTCAGCAATCACCGCCTTCCAGTCGATACTCCCGCTGCCCACCGGAACGAAGTGCGCCGAATCGCTGTTCATCTCAAACGAATTGGGGAACCCAGCCTTGCGGTCTTTCAGGTGCAGCAACTTCACGCGATGGCCCAGCCGCTTCATCAGCGCCACAGGGTTGTGACCGGCCTGCGCCGCCCAATAGCAGTCCACCTCGAAAAACACCAGTTCCGGATCCGTTTCGGCGATCAGCACGTCGTAGCCGGTCTTGCCGCTATGGGGCCGGAACTCGTAATCGTGGTTGTGAAAGGCGAAGCGCATATCCATTTCTTTCGCGCGCGCTCCCCATGCATTGAACTGCTTTGCCGCTGTCCTGAACCCATCCAGCGAGCCCCACAGCGACGGTGGAATCACGGAAATCACCATCCAGTTCACGCCCAGTTCCTTGGCGTAATTGAACTGTGAATCGAATTTGTTGTAGTCGAAGTGCCCGCTGGGCACCCGCAGCCCCGCACCCTGAATCATCTGCCGCAGCGACGCTGCGGAATGGCCCGCATAAACGCCGGAGAAAGCCTCCACTTCCGTGTATCCGATGTGATCGATCTGATCGAGCACTCTCGGCAAATCCTGCTCCGCCTGCTTACGAACCGTGTAGAGTTGTACGCCCAGCGGAATCCGTCCTTCCGCCCAAAGGTTCCGACTCGCCATCCACGCCGCGGGCGTCAGCGCCGCCGCATTCCGCAGAAACTTCCTCCGTGTTTGCATAGCGGTCAACATCATAGCCAATGCATTCAGCGCGAAACAACCAGAGGCAGCCAGAAAGTAAACCGCGAGCCTTCGCCGCTCCGGCTCATCAGCTCGATTCCCCCTCCATGTGCCTCCAGGATGGCCTTCGCGATTGCCAGCCCCATGCCTGTTCCTGCCGACTGGCTCCGCTGGCCCTTTCCCCGAAAGAATTTGTCAAAGACAAACGGCTGCTCCTCCGGCTCGATTCCTGGCCCCTGGTCGGCCACCGTCACGAGCAGCCGGTATTCGTCGCGCTTCGCGCTGACGGTAATCGGCGTTCCTTTCGGGGAATACTTCGCCGCATTCTCCACCAGATGCCGCAGCACCCGGTGCACCAGGGCGTGATCCATGGGCGTGCGCGGCAGGTCTGGTGCGACCTTCACTTCAACCGCCCGGTCCTGCAGCACCGGCTGCATCTCCTCCAGCGTCGTTTCGATCAGCTCCCGCACGTCCTGCGGCCGGGCCCGGATCTGGATCGCCGCCGCGTCCAGCTCCGCCATCTCCACTGCCTGCCCAATCAAGCGGTCCAGCCGCGCGCTTTCCTCATCCAGAATCATCGCCAGTTCGTTCCGCTCGCCCTCCGCCAGATTCGGTTCGCTCACCAGCATCGTCGCAGCCGCGCGAATTGCGGTCAGCGGCGTGCGCAGATCGTGCGTGATGGAATCGAGCAGAGCCGAGCGGAGCCTTTCGCCCTGGCGCGAAGCCTCCAGATGGCTGCTTCGTTCAAGCGCCGCGGCCCGTTCCAGCGCAATCGCCACCAGGCTCCCGATCGCCTCGCACATCTGCGGCGAGTGCCCCTCGTCCGTCACCACCAGAACCCCCGGCGACCGCATCCCCAGCGACAGCGGAATCACCCGACACCTATCCCGCACCGTCATTCCCGTTTCGTTCTGGCTCGCCGCCAGCTTCAGCTCGGCCGTGGAAAGCAGGTCGTTTCCCGGATCGGAGTAATACGTCGCGTCCTCATCGCGCACGTACAGCGCCACGGCCCGAAAGCCGAAGACCGACGCCGCCACCGAAGGCGTGATCCGCGCCAGCCCCGGCAGATCCTCCTGCAGCAGAAGTTGCTGGCTGAACTCGTAGAGCCGTTCCGCTTCGCCGCGCCGCGCTTCCGAAAGCTCTGCCTGCTCGCGCTCCTTGTTTGCGAGATGACTCACCAGAATGCTGCAGCAGAGAAACGCCGCCAGTGCGATCCAGTTCCGCGGATCCTCAATCGTCAGCTTTCCGATGGGCGGCAAAAAGAAGAAGTTATAGAGCAGCGTACATAGAACCGACAGATAGGCGGAATATATCAGCCGCCATCGCGATGCCGTCGCAAGCACCAGCATCAGGAAGCTCAGCGCAACGGTGGTCTGGTTCGCAGCCAGAACCTCCCTGAAGATGACCACTACCACCAGGGCCGCTGCTGTCAGCAGCGCAAATCGCAGCATGATCCTGCGCACCGTGGCTGTATGCTTCTCCATGACAGGCGATCATACCGGGGACCGATCAAAATGGCGGAACGAATTCTCGTCGTAGACGACGAAGCACAAATCACCCGCGTCCTGCGCGCCTCGCTCTCTGCACAGCGCTACGACGTACGCACGGCCAACGATCCTGAGGAGGCGCTGCGCGTTATTCAGGAATGGCAGCCCGACCTCATCATCACGGATCTGATGATGCCCGGAATGACCGGTATCGATCTTTGCCGCACCGTCCGGCGCGCCAGCCGCACTCCCATTCTGGTGCTCTCTGTCCGCGATCAGGAACGCTCCAAGGTGGAAGCTCTCGATGCCGGGGCCGACGACTACGTCACCAAACCCTTCAGTATTCAGGAACTCCTCGCCCGTGTGCGCGCCCACCTGCGCCGGACCCCGGAGCGTCCCGGTGAGGCCCCCATCGAAATCGGAGACTTCGTCGTCGATCCTGCCGCACACACCGTCACCATCTGCGGCCGCATCGTTCATCTGACCCCCAAGGAATTTGAGCTTCTCCTCCATCTGGCCCGCAATGCCGGCAAGGTTCTCACCCACCGGGCCCTGCTCACCGCCGTCTGGGGAGCGCAGTCCGCCCAACAGCCGGAGTACCTGCGCGTCTTCATTGGCCAACTGCGCAAAAAGCTGCAGGGCGAGAGGCGCCGTGAGTACATCCAGACGGAGCCATGGGTCGGCTATCGCTTCCTTCCTGAAGGAAGCCCCGATTAATCCAGCTGCCACGGTCTCGCTCCTGGGCGCAACACCCGCGCTTACGAATTCCTTATGGGTTCCTTACGCTCGCTTTGCGGCCTGACCGTTTCACTGGAGGTGTATCAGGAAGCCTCATGAGACGCGCTCACATCTTTCTTCTCGCTCCGCTGGCGATCACACTGGCTGCATTGCCGGCTCACGCACAATCGGAGGCTACCAGCGAGGAGGTCCAGCAGTTGAAGCATCTCGTTGAGGATCTGGAGCGCCGTGTTGCTGTTCTCGAACAGCAGAATCGTGAACTGCATCCCACACGAAATCCCCAGCCCGCATCCGGACGCGACGAGTCGCAGGCCGCGGTCGCCCTCGCCTCGGCGACAGCCGAACTCCGAAGCAGTGCCCCGGCTGTGTCCTCATCTTCTGCAGTATCGCCTACCCAGCAGTTGGCTGGTTCGCCCCCGGCGCATCCGTCCCGCGCCGCTTCCCTGCTGCCGGGAACGCTTCCCGGTGGCGCAACCCTCAATTATTATCTCGATGGCTATTACGAATACAACTTCAATAACCCTGTTGGCCGCGTCAATGACCTTCGCGCCTACGACGTACTCAGCAACTCCTTCAGCCTCAATCAGGCAGATTTCATCTTCGACCTCGATCCCGATCTCGATATTCGGCGCCGCTACGGTTTCCGCCTCGATCTGATGTTCGGCCAGGCCACCGATACGCTGCAGGGCAACCCTGCCAACGAGCCGAGGCCGTCGATCTACCGCAATATCTTCCAGGCATATGGTTCGTATATCATTCCCGCCGGTCATGGCATCCGCACAGACTTCGGCAAGTGGGCCAGTTCGCTGGGGATTGAAGGAAACTATGCCAAAGACCAGATGAACTACACGCGTTCATGGTTCTTCGACTTCCTGCCGTTCTATCACATGGGTATCCGGACCAGTTATCCGTTCAGCGATAAGATCACCGCCAACTACTGGATCGTAAATGGAGCCAACCAGACAGAGCCTGTCAACGGCTATAAGGACGAACTGTTCGGCCTGGGCCTGCAGCCCGCGAAATCCGTCAGCTGGACCATCAATTATTACAACGGCCAGGAACACCCTGACACGGTTCCCGCCACCAACTGCGCGATTCCTCTGCAGCCTGGATTATGCGAAGCACCGGTCAATCCGGCTCCCAATGGAAAACTCCATATCTTCGACACCTATGCCACCTGGCAGACAACTCCCAAACTCACTCTGGCCGGCGAGGCTGACTACGTCATTCAGCGGGAGTGGGCCAGCGCCGGCCCCGGCCGCTCCTCCGCTCCTGCGCATGTGGATGGCGGCGCAGCCTACGCTCAGTACCAGCTAACCCCTCATCTGGCTCTGGCCACACGCGGCGAATATCTGTCCGACCGCGGCGGTCTGTTCAGCAATGCCACCCAGGCGTTGAAGGAAGTGACCGGCACGTACAAATATAATTTCGCGGACGATTTTGACCTGTTCCTTGAGTACCGTCACGACTGGTCTAACATCCCCTATTTCACCACCGCCAATCCTGCCGCTCCCGTCAATCACCAGAACACAACGACCCTGGGCCTGGTCTGGTGGTACGGCGGCAAACAGGGTAGCTGGTAGAGGATCTTCCTGTGGCAGATCTCCTGATGATTGCTTTCTCCATCGCATTCTTCGCCGTGGCGCTGCTCTATGTGGCCGGCTGCGAGAACCTGAGGTAAACCTGTGAACATCATCACCTATCCCATCCTCATCATTACTCTGCTTCTGCTCGGCTATCTCGTCACAGCCCTCCTGTATCCGGAGAAATTCTGACATGACCGCCAATGGATGGCTCCAGTTTGTCGTGTTTTTTCTGGCGCTTCTCGCCTTCATGCGCCCGCTCGGCATCTACATGGCCCACGTCTTCAGCGGCAAATATGGCTTTCTTGGCTTCATCGAAAAGCCCATATACCGGATCTGCGGCGTCCGCAGCGATGAGGAGATGACCTGGCGCGAATACACCGTCGCCATGCTGCTCCTCAGCTTCGTCTCCCTGCTCTTGACTTATATCTTCGAGCGGCTGCAGTACTTCCTGCCCTGGAATCCGCAGCACCTGCCGGGCGTGGAGCAGTTCCTGGCCTGGAATACCGCCGCCTCCTTCACCACCAATACCAACTGGCAGGCCTACACGCCCGAGACCACCATGAGCTACTTCACGCAGATGGCCGGTCTCGCATGGCATAACTTCTTCAGCGCTGCGGCCGGCATTGCGGTCGCCGTTGCTCTGGTGCGCGGCATCGCCCGCCGCGAATCGAAGACCATCGGCAATTTCTGGGTGGATACGACACGCGCCTGCCTTTACGTTCTTCTGCCGCTCTGCATCCTCTTCTCCCTGGTCCTGGTCAGCCAGGGCGTCATCCAGAACCTCCACCCCTATACCGTTGCCCATACGATCGAGCATCAGACGCAGACCATCGCTCAGGGGCCGGTCGCTTCCCAGGAGGCGATCAAGGAGCTTGGGACGAACGGCGGAGGCTTCTTTAACGCCAACAGCGCCCATCCCTTTGAGAACCCTACACCCTTCAGCAACTTCATCGAGATGTTCCTGATCTTCCTCATCGGTGGCGCGCTGACCGTAACTCTGGGCCGCATGACCGGCTCTCCTGGCCATGGCTGGGCGGTCTTCGCCTGCATGTCCATCCTTTTCGCCGCGGGGTTCACCGTCGCCTACTGGGCCGAGTCGCATCCCAACCCCGGCCTCCACGGCGTCAGCGCGCATGCCTCCTCCAGCCAGGCAGGCGGAAACATGGAAGGCAAGGAGACCCGCTTCGGTATCTCCCAGTCGGCGCTCTTCGCCACCGTCACCACCGACGCCAGCTGTGGTGCAGTCAACTCAATGCACGATTCCTTCATGCCCCTGGGGGGCATGATCCCGCTGCTCAACATTGAGCTTGGCGAAATCATCTTTGGCGGCGTCGGCTCCGGACTGTACGGCATGATCATCTTCGTCGTGCTCTCGGTGTTCATCGCCGGCCTCATGGTCGGCCGAACACCCGAGTATCTGGGCAAAAAGATCGAAGCCTATGACGTGCAGATGTCCATGCTCTACGTGCTGATCTTCCCACTCGTCATCCTCACCCTGACCGCCGTCTCCGTCCTCCTCCCCATGGGCCTCGGGGGCATCAGCAATCCCGGCCCGCACGGATTCACCCAGATCCTCTACGCCTTCTCATCGGCGGCAGGCAACAACGGCTCGGCCTTCGCAGGGCTCAACGCCAATACCCGCTGGTACAACACCGCCCTTGGCTTCACGATGCTCATCGGCCGCTTTCTCATGATGGTGCCCATGCTTGCGCTCGCGGGCAATCTCGCCCGCAAGAAGGGCGTTCCTCCCTCGCCCGGAACGTTTCCCGTTCACACGCCGCTGTTCACGATTCTGCTCACCGGCGTGATTCTCATCGTGGGCGCCCTCACTTTCTTTCCGGCGCTCAGCCTTGGCCCCATTCTGGAACACCTGCTGCTGCAGCACGGAATCCTCTTTTCCTGAGGCGAGGAGAAAAACACCATGGCTAAAAAGCTCAGTCTTTGGGACTCCACAATTGTCCGTCAGTCGATTGTCGACTCCTTCCGGAAGCTCGACCCGCGGCTCATGATGAAGAACCCCGTCATGTTCGTCGTCGAGGTTGGCAGCATCGTCACCACGGCTCTGCTCATTGAGGAGTCCGTGCGCCACCAGCCCATCGGATTCAACCTGCAGATCACGCTCTGGCTGTGGTTCACCGTCCTCTTCGCCAATTTCGCCGAAGCGATTGCTGAAGGCCGCGGCAAGGCCCAGGCCGACACGCTGCGCAAGGCCAAGGGCGAGACCATTGCTTATCGCTATTGCAGCGACGGCTCGGTAGAGACGGTTTCCAGTTCGCAACTGCGGGTCGACGACATCATCAAAGTCGAAGCCGGCCAGTTTATCGCGGGCGATGGCGAGGTCATCGAAGGCGTCGCATCCGTCGATGAATCCGCCATTACCGGCGAATCCGCCCCGGTGATTCGCGAAGCCGGCGGCGACCGCTCGGCCGTAACCGGGGGCACGCGAGTTCTCTCCGACTGGATCAGGATCCGCATCACCTCCAACCCCGGTGAAACCTTCCTCGATCGCATGATCGCCCTCGTAGAAGGCGCCCAGCGCCAGAAGACTCCCAACGAAATTGCGCTCAGCATCCTGCTCTCGGGCCTCACCATCATCTTTCTGCTCGCTGTCGCCACACTGCAGCCTTACGCCATTTACTCCCACGCGCCCCAGACGGTCTTCGTGCTTGTGTCGCTGCTCGTCTGCCTCATCCCCACCACCATCGGCGCGCTGCTCTCCGCCATCGGCATTGCCGGTATGGATCGCCTGGTGCAGTACAACGTGCTCGCCATGTCGGGCCGCGCCGTTGAAGCCGCGGGCGACGTGAACACCCTGCTGCTCGACAAGACCGGCACCATCACCCTGGGCAACCGCCAGGCAACAGAGTTCATTCCCGCGCCCAATATCAGCGCGGAGCGGCTCGCCGACGTGGCCCAGCTCGCCTCTCTCTCCGACGAGACCCCGGAAGGCCGCTCCATCGTCGTCCTCGCCAAGGAGAAGTACAACCTCCGCGGCCGTGATCTCACCGGCATGCGCTGCGAATTTGTTCCTTTCAGTGCGCAGACGCGCATGTCCGGCGTTGACCTGCCCGGTTGTCATATCCGCAAAGGCTCCGCCGACGCCATCGCCCGTCATCTCGAGCAGCAGGGCTCGAGCCTGCCACGTCAGGTCACGGACCGCGTCGAGGAAATCGCCCGCATGGGCGGCACGCCCCTGGTTGTCTCAGAAAATTCCACCGCGCTTGGCGTTGTCTATCTCAAGGACATCGTCAAGGGCGGCCTCAAGGATCGCCTCGCCCGCCTGCGGGCCATGGGCATTCGCAGCATCATGATCACCGGCGACAATCCCCTCACCGCCGCGGTTATCGCCCGTGAAGCCGGTGTCGATGACTTCCTCGCCGAGGCCAGGCCCAAAGACAAAATGGACCTGATCAAGCGCGAGCAAGCCAAGGGCAAACTCGTCGCCATGACCGGCGACGGCACCAACGACGCGCCCGCGCTCGCTCAGGCCGACGTCGGCGTCGCCATGAATACCGGCACCCAGGCGGCGAAGGAAGCCGGCAACATGGTCGATCTCGATTCCAATCCGACCAAGCTCATCGAAATCGTGGAAATCGGCAAACAGCTGCTGATGACCCGCGGCGCCCTCACCACCTTCTCCATCGCCAATGACGTGGCGAAATATTTCGCCATCATTCCCGCCATGTTCGCCGGCGTCTTCCCCGTACTCAACGCGCTGAATATCATGCACCTGGCCAATCCCCACTCGGCCATTCTGTCGGCGGTCATCTTCAACGCGCTCATCATCATCGCGCTGATCCCGCTGGCTCTCAAAGGCGTCAAGTACAAGCCCATGTCTGCACAGGCGCTGTTGCGGCGCAACCTCATCCTCTACGGCATCGGCGGCATCATCGTGCCGTTCATCGGAATCAAGCTGATCGACCTCATCGTCAACGGCCTTCACCTGGTCTGAGCTTTGCGGAGAACCTCATGCGCACCCTGAACATCGCCATTCGCTACACCATCGTGACGACCATCCTGCTCGGCATCGGCTATCCGCTGCTCATCACCGGCCTCGCCCATGTGCTGATGCCCGACAAGGCCGACGGCCAGCTCATTATGCGCAACGGCCAGATCGTCGGCTCGGCTCTCATCGGCCAGGGATTCACCAGCCCCCGCTATTTCCATTCCCGTCCCTCGGCGGCGGGCAATGGCTGGGATGCCACCAGTTCCGGCGGTTCCAATCTTGCCCCCACCAATAAGAAGCTTGTAGACCGCGTCGATGCCGATGTAGCCGCCTGGCACAAGCAGGATCCCGGAACGAAGGGCCCCGTCCCCATCGGCCTGGTCACCACCTCCGCCTCCGGCCTCGACCCCGATATTTCCCCCGCAGGCGCTTACTATCAGGTGCCCATGGTGGCCGCAGCCCGCCATCTGCCGGAGGGCACGGTCCGCGCCCTCGTAACAGCACACATCCGCGGACGCCAGTTCGGCTTCCTCGGCGAGCCGACCGTCAATGTGCTCGAGCTGAACCTCGCCCTGGACCAGGTCCAGGGACAGAAATAGAACCTCGCCTGAGGTCCCGGGCGACCGCCGGGATCCAGAACCCGCGCAGCAAACCAGATCTACTGCTGCAGAACCACCGGCTGCCCAGAACCTTCGTCCCCGCCACCTGCGCCGGGGGCGCCACCACCTTATAGCCGGCCTCATTCGGATGCAGCCCGTCGTGCGTGAGGTTCTCCTTCAGCTGGCCATTCTCGTTCACCATCGCTGTGAAGTATTCGAAATACACCAGCCCGTTCTGCGAGCAATACCTCTTCAGCCAGTCGTTCAGCTGCTGGATCATCCCCGCCGAACGCAGCAGAGCCACGTTGAAATCCTGCGGCCTCGAATCGTTGATCGGCGTCCTCGAAAAGCAGACAACGCGGATCCCATGCGCCTTCGCCACCTCCGCCATCGTGGCATAGTTCCCCTCGATCTGTTCCAACCGTCTCCGGCCCTGTGTTGCCGGCAATGTCGTTGGCGCCCGCCGGAATCACCACCACCCGGGGATGCAGATCCATCACACCCTGGCGGAAGCGCGTCGCGCCCGCGCAGCCTGCACGGCACTTGCCAGGCGAGCGAGCCATCGGCCTTCGGGTCCTGTTCCGTCAGTGTGCGGGAAAATCCGTCCTTCTGCCTCGGCTGCCGGTCGTGTTCCTGAAGAACACCAGAAACGGCAGGCACAGGATGCTCAGATACCCCAGCAGCCTGAAATCGTCGATATAGGAAGAGAGCATCGACTGCTGGCGAAGATTGCGGTAGAGCGCGCCCATCGCCTCGCGGAGGCCCGAAGCTGTACCGCTCTGCATCGCCAGAAAGTGCGACAGACGCTGCAGTGAAGTCCAGTAGACGGGATTCACCGCACAAAGATTCGCCACCAGCATGTTCTGGTGTGCCTGCTCTCCGCGCGTCAGCAGGGTCGTCACCATGGAGATCCCGAAACTGGCTCCCATGTTGCGCAGCAGGTTATAAAGCCCCGTTCCGGCGCCCATCAGTTCCTTTGGCAGCGTCTTCATCGTCACGGTGGTCAGCGGCACAAACAGGAATCCGTTGGCGAATCCGTTGACGATGTTCGGCCATACCACGCTGCCCATGCTCATTGTGAGATTCAGGTCGCCCAGCATAAAGAGCGAAGCGCCGCGGATGATCACCCCAATGGTGATCAGCAGACGCTCGTCCACACGCCCGATCAGCTGGCCCGCGATAACCATCGACAGAATCGCCCCGATCCCGCGCGGCGATACCGCAAGTCCGCTCTGATATGCGGTATAGCCGATCAGATCCTGCAGAAACAGCGGCAGCAGGGTCGTGGTTCCATAAATAATGATCCCCAGCAGCCCGATCAAAAACGTGCCGGTGGCCAGATTCCGGTCCGCAAAGATCCGCAGGTTCACGATCGGGGAATCGGTTTGCAGCTCCCGCACGATGAAGGCCAGCATCGAAATGGCTGCAATCGCCACCAGCCAGCGGACCCACACCGCCCCAAACCAGTCCGCCTCCTGCCCTTTATCGAGAACAATCTGAAAGCAGGTCAGCGCGATCGCCAGAAATCCCAGCCCCGGATAATCGATGCGCTTCTGCCGCGCCCGGCCGATATACGGCGGGTCTTCGACAAACGTCTGGATCATGAGCAGCGCCAGGATGCCCACGGGTACGTTGATGTAGAAAATCCATCGCCAGGTGTAGTTATCCGTGATCCAGCCGCCCAGGAGCGGCCCCACGAGCGGCGATACGATGATCCCCATCCCGTACATCGCCATCGCCTGGCCGCGCTTGTGCACCGGGAAGCTCTCCAGCAGCACGGCCTGTGAAACCGGCTGCAGACCGCCGCCCGCCGCTCCCTGCACCACGCGGGCGACCACCAGCATGGCCAGGCTGGTGGAGGCGCCGCACCACATCGAGGCCAGCGTAAACAGGCACACCGAGTAAAGCTGGTAGCGCTTGCGTCCCAGCATGTTGCTCAGCCAGCCTGACGACGGCAGCACAATCGCATTCGAGATCAGGTAGCTGGTCAAAACCCAGGTGGATTCATCCGTGGTCGCGGAAAGATTCCCCGCAATGTGCGGCAGCGACACGGTCGCCACCGAGGTGTCCAGCACCTCCATGAAGGTTGCCAGCATCACCGAGAAAGCGATAAGCCAGACGTTATGACTGGGCCGCCAGTTGCTGTCCAGACTCCCGGGTTGTGTGGATTCCACCGATGCCAAAGTTACACCACGCCGTTCGCGCGACGCTCAGAGCGGGTGCGATCAGGACCCATCAGGGCCAGTCATGGAGATTCCTGCAGAAAACAGTTGCCGAGCCGCGGTGTTTCGCCGCATTCGATCATCAGCGGAATGCGCGTATCGCTCCCGTATTAATTTCGCAATTCAATTATGACCCGGCGTTCCCCTCCGGACAAAGTTGTCGACGCAGGTTGTGTCCGGAAAGTAATCCCAGAGCGACAGCCTCCGCTGTTTGCCATTACGCATTTGCGCTGCATCGCCCATTACTGCGCCGAAGGCCACCGCGGCTCCCGCTTCTCCAGAAACGCGCTCACCCCTTCGCGAAAATCCTCGCTGGTGCGCGCCCGCACGCTGGCCAGAATGGCCGCCTCAATATCGTCCCTCAGATACCGATCCGAAAACTTTCCCAGCAGCCCCTTCGTTGCTTCCATCGCCGCGGCACTGTTGCGCAGCAGCCGTTCCGCCAGCGCCCTTGCCTCCCCCATCAGCTCCGGCTCGGGCACCACGCGCGTCACCAACCCCAGCCTTTCCGCTTCCGCCGCATCGATCAGCCTTCCCGTCAGCAGCAGATCGCGGCTCCGCTTGTCGCCCACCTGAGTCCGCAGATACGCCGACACAATCGCCGGAATAAATCCGATCCGCACCTCGGTATATCCGAACTTCGCCTCCGGAACCGCCAGCGTGAAATCGCACAGTGTCGCGACTCCCATCCCTCCGGCTATGGCCGGACCGTTCACCGCAGCGATGGTCGGCTGGGGCAGGCAGTAAATTGTCCTCAGAAGATTCGCGATGCGGCCCGCGTCCGCCTGGTAATCCCTCAGTTCCTGCGCAGCCTTCGTCTCGTTCGGATCGCCGCCAGGCAGCATTGCGCGCAGATGCTCGAGATCCAGCCCCGCGCAGAAGGCCGATCCGGCGCCGGTCAGGATCACCACCCGGCAGCGCGCGTTATCGGCCGCAGCTTCGAGCGCATGCGTCAGGTCATCCATCAGCTGTGGTGTGAGCGCGTTCCGCTTTTCAGGCCGGTTCAGCACGATCGTGTGAACGCCCGCCTCCGTCTGGATCTGCAGCGTAGGATAGTGAGCCATGACGGAGCATCTTATCCTGCCCGTCCGCGCTGCGCCAGGCTGGATTCAGCCGGTATCACCGGAGCGACCGCAAAACCTCAGCCTCTTATCCACGCCAGTGCCCAGGGACCCAGACCCAGCCCCGCCGGGTCTGCCGCCAGTGTCCAGCGATCCACACCGCGCGTGGCCGCGGCGGCATCATCCAGCGGCCGCGTACCCAGACATAGCGCCGTCCATTCCAGCGCTGATACCCGGGGATCCAGACCCAGCCCGGGTGAGGCCGTCGCCCAGGATGCTCCTCCACCACCGGGGGCGGAGCCACGCCAACCACAATCCGTTGCGCAAATGCCGAGGGCAGGCTCAGCAGCATGCCACACACGGCCAGCAAGACCAGCTTTTTCATCGTGGGACTTTCCTTGCAGTCTGCAACAGTTTCGAATCTCTCTGCAGCGGTCCTCCGGCTTTCCCGAAGTCATCGATCCGCTCAAGCCAATGAACCCGAGCAAGCCGCGGCGGTTGCGCCTGCCGTTCACGAGTATCCCGCTTTCATGATCTCTTTGCCATGAAAAGATCCGAGCAGGCCGCGCAATGCGAATCGAATGCGATCAGGGACGAGCCAGCGCCCACGCCACAATCGTGTTTCCCGCAACGCCGCTTGTGCGCTCCGCCTCGTCGGTCAGCGAGCGCTCCAGCGCATCGCACTCCAGATGCACCTCGCACGCCGCGATCTCCTCGGCGCTCGCGCCCACGAAGCACAGCTCGCAAACGCCCAGTCCCTCCCCGCTCCGCAGCGGAGGCCCAAACACCCGGCAGGTCATCGGCCGCGCCGCATACAGATCGCACAGCCCCGTCGCCGGGTCGAGCGCCGGGCACGTCTCGTCGTTCGCGAATTCCTCGAACTCCGGCCACTCCCCATCGAGAATCCCGGTTTCCGCATCGCCCGGGAAACCCTGCCTCAGCCTCTCCGCCGTCTCGCGCGCCCGCGTCCGCACCGCCGCCGCCCTCTTCGGATCATCTCCCTCCAGCCGCGCCAGACCCTCCCGCAGCCGCATCGCATCCAGCTGCGAAATCGCGAACACCCCGATGCAGCACTGGGTACAGCCCGACGCGCACTTCAGCCACGCACCCGCACGGCGCGCCGCGTCGGCGGTTGCCGCACTGACAATCTGCACCAGCTCGGAATCTCGCGCAGGCAACACAACTCCAGCATAGCTGCACAGCGAAGTGTCCCGCGTTGCCCTCCCCTGCAAGGCACCGCTGGTATCTGCCGTTTCTCGTCTCCGCACCGCTCTGAGCCGCCGTCATGCCCTGCTACTCTGGAAGCATGGATTCTTCCCGTGCCGGAGGCCTCGTCACCCTCTACCCCCGCGGCATTCTCTTCGATATGGACGGCATCCTCGTCAGCTCCATCGGTTCGGTCGAGCGCACATGGGAGCGATGGGCGAGCGCCCGCGGCCTTGATCCCGAACGGACCATCCGCATGGCCCATGGCCGCCGCGCCATCGAAACCGTCCGCGAGCTCCGCCCCGATCTTGATGACATGAAAGAACTGGAGTGGCTTGAGGAAGTGGAGATTGCCGATAAGGTCGGCCTCGAAATGCTGCCCGGAGTTAAATCAATACTTGAATCTCTTCCGGAAAAGTACTGGACCGTTGTCACTTCTGCAACAGACAAGCTCGCTCGCAGCCGCATGCAGCATGGCGGCATTCCGGTGCCCACCCACATCATCGCCGCCGAAACCGTAGCCAACGGCAAGCCCCATCCCGAGCCCTACCGCAAAGGTGCGGAGCTTCTCGGCCTCGCGCCTGAGGATTGCCTCGTCATCGAAGACTCCGCCTCGGGGGCGAGCGCTGGCCATGCGGCCGGATGCAAGGTCCTCGCCACGCTCTTCTCCCACTCCATCGAGGCACTCGCCGACGCCGACTGGGTCGTCCGTTCCCTCGAAGACGTGCAGGTCCGTCTCGCCGGCGACCACCTCGAAATCCTCTTCACCCCCGTCTCCGCCGTCGGGCCCCGCGAGCCCGTCGCCACCCGCTGAACATGGCCATCCCCGTACGCGTCGAATTCGCCCATCAGCGCAAAATGCGCACCCGCAACACGCGCAAATACCGCGCTGCCCACTGGCCCATCTGGATATGGGTTTTCTTCCTCGCTCCCGGCCCGCTCACCTTCGATCTCTTCGCCCGCGGCGGCAGCGCGCTCAATCTTCTCTGGCTCGCAGCCGTGCTCGTCGCCACGGGCGTTGCCGTCTTATTGGGCAAACTCCCCGGTTCCGAGCCCGCTCCGTACATCCTCCGCTTCACGGAAGACCGTCCCAACCCCCTCTACCGCCGCATCTGCTACACCTTCGCCTGGAACGCCCTGCTCAACTTCGCCCTGCTGAACTTCGCCGGACTCGCCTGGGCCGCAGCCACCGGCCAGTGGCGCCTGAAGCAGATCTATGCCCACGGCTACAATCCGCTGCTTGTCGTGATCGTGCTCCTGGGGCTCTTCGGGGTCCTCCCCCGCGTCCGCCGCTCGACCCAGGGTGAAGGCTGGGAGCGCCGCTACTTCTATGGAGCGGTCTGGTCCGTCACCGCTGCTCAGACAGTCCTTCTCGTCCTCTGGAGGGCCCTGCCCAAAACTCATGTGACCGACATTGCCAAGCTGGCCGCCTACTCGGCTGTGTTCATCATCATGGGTGCGCTTGCCGCCTTCGGAGTGCTCCCCCGTACCCGCCCGATCCTGCCCGGCGAGTTGATGGTCGCCGACTGAGATTGAGAAGAAGGGCCATCGGTGTGAACTGCCAGGTATGCCGACTGTGCAACAGGGCTTGATCCGCCCCGCCTGTCGCACGGGTGTCATCCTGACGCGCAGTGGAAGGATCGGCGGTTGCAGTTCCAACAACTCACCATCGGCGCAGCAGCAGTCCCAACCCACAGCCTCAATCCTTGCGAACTCCTTACCCTTGCCTCGCGCGCTCCTTGCGTTCCCACGTCTGCAATAGGACCAGAGGTTTCGGGATATGCGGGCCGACCGCATCGCCCTCTTTGTGCTCGCCATCGTGATCGTTCCGGGGATCACGTGTCTGCTCTGGGTTCCGGCTCATTCTGTTCGTGGAAGCTCGCCGCAAAGCGGCGGGCGCACAGGCGGCTCTTACCTGGCGCCGTCGCCGCCCGTCTTTACAGATTTCCCCGCGCCGCCTGCTCCCTCTCGATGGCCTCGAAAAGAGCCTTGAAGTTCCCCTTCCCGAAGCTGCGGCTTCCCTTGCGCTGAATAATCTCGAAGAACAGTGTCGGCCGGTCCTCCACAGGCTTGGTGAAGATCTGCAGCATGTACCCCTCGTCGTCGCGATCCACGAGGATGCCCAGCTTCTCCAGCTCCTCCACCGGCTCGTCGATCTTTCCCACGCGCCCTTCCATCTCCGTGTAGTAGGTGTGCGGCACGGTCAGGAACGCCACCCCCTGCTCCTCGAGCTTCGCCACCGTGTACAGAATGTCGTCCGTCACCATCGCGATGTGCTGCACGCCCGGCCCGTGGTAGAACTCCAGATATTCCTCGATCTGCGACTTTTTCCGCCCCTCGGCTGGCTCGTTGATGGGGAACTTCACCCGCCCGTTGCCGTTGGCCATCACCTTCGACATCAGCGCCGAGTACTCCGTCGAAATATCCTTGTCGTCGAAGTGCTGGTAGAGCGAAAAGCCCATCGTCGTCTCGTAGAAATCCACCCAGCGGTTCATCTCGTTCCAGCCCACATTGCCCACCATGTGGTCGATGTATCTGAGTCCCGTCGGCCGCGCCAGCCGGTCCTCCGGCATCGCGCGAAAGCCCGGCAGAAACGCTCCGCGATATGCGCCGCGCTCCACGAACGTGTGGATCGTATCGCCATAGGCGGCAATCGACGCCACCCGCACCCTGCCGTATTCGTCCTTGATCTCAAACGGCTCCTGAACGCTCCGCGCCCCGCGCCTCGTCGTCTCTTTCCATGCCTGTCGCGCATCGTCCACCCACAGGGCGACATCGCGCACGCCATCGCCGTGGATGCGCACATGCTCGGCGATCTCTCCATCGGGACGCAGCGGCGTCGTCAGCACAAACCGGATCTTCCCCTGCTCCAGCACATACGAGGCCCGATCGCGTACGCCTGTTTCCGGCCCGGCGTATGCTACCAGCCTCATGCCAAATCCAAGCCGGTAGAAGTAGGCTGCCTGGCGGGCATTTGCCACATAGAATTCAACGTGATCCGTCCCGTTCAACGGGAGAAAGTCTTTCTCGGTCGTGATTTCCGGGTGTAACAAAGTTGACATAGCGGAACTGCTCCTCTGCGCCGTGCTGATGGCCGGAAGCCGCGAACCGTTGCCAGTCCGGGGGCTCCCGGTGTGCGATCGGGGACGCACGGCGACTCCATACCATATACCTGCGCACAGAGCGCTGACTAGTCGCACAATACGAAAAGAATGCGAAAATCCCCCCGCCTCTGGTGCGGCATGGCAGCCCCAGGGGCAAGTTACTGAATCCGAATCCTCACATGCCTAAACGCGCCGCCCAGTCCGCCCGCCGCTCCCAGACTCCCAACGATCTGGTCGACCGGCAGCTGGCGCGCTACCACGCCATGCGCGACTTCGCCATGACTGCCGAGCCTCACGGTGCCTCGCAGAAAACGCCTGCAGCCGAATCCGACCTGCCCTTCGTCGTCCAGAAGCACGCCGCCACTCGCCTCCACTACGACTTCCGCCTTGGCTGGCGCGGTGTCCTCAAAAGCTGGGCTGTCACCAGGGGCCCCAGCTACAACCCGGCCGACAAACGCCTCGCCGTCGAAGTCGAAGACCACCCCATCGAATACGGGGGCTTCGAAGGCGCCATTCCCAAAGGCCAGTACGGCGGGGGGACCGTGATGGTCTGGGACTACGGCACCTGGGAACCCCACGTCGGCGTGGACGAAGGCCTGCGCAAAGGCCAGCTCAAGTTCGCCTTGCACGGCCAGAAGCTGCACGGCAACTGGGCGCTCATCCGCATGGCGCCGCGTGGCTCCGGCCACTTCGCCCGCCAGGGGAAACCCAGCTGGCTCCTCATCAAGGAGCACGACGAATTCGAACGCGGCCCGGACGATCCCGCCATCTCCGACGAAGCTCCCGACAGCGCCCTCACTGGCCGCAGCCTGGAGCAGATCGCTGAATCCGAAGACCACGTCTGGAACTCCCACATCCCCGAGAAATCCACCCGAAGCGCGCCCGCCACGCGTGCCACCAGAACCCGGGGAAAAATGGCCGCGCAGGCGGCCGGGAAGCCGACCCCGAACCGCTCCCGCCTCGCCCGCAGATCCAACCCAGACCCGCCCGATTCCGCCCCTGATCGCGAATCCATGCTAAGAGATGCTCCCCCCGAGAAGATGCCCGGTTTCGTCCCTCCGGAACTCGCCATCTCCGTCACCGAACCACCCGAGGGGCAGGAGTGGCTGCATGAGCTGAAGCTCGACGGCTATCGCATCCAGGCCCATATCAACGAAAAGAACGGATCCCGCACCGCCCGTCTCTTCACCCGCAACGGCCTCGACTGGACCCAGCGCATGCCTGCCGTGGCCGAAGCGATCACCGAGCTGCCCGTCCATGCCGCCATCCTCGACGGTGAAGTCGTCGTCCTCGACCCCCAGGGTCACGCCAGCTTCGCAGAACTTCAAGCTTCGCTTGATGAATGCGCACCTGGCTATCTGACCTATTACGTATTCGATCTGCTCCATCTGGACGGTCACAACATCCGCAACCTCGGCCTCGAACGCCGCAAGAACATCCTCGAAGTCCTCATTCAGGAGCGCGGCGAAGACCGGACGCTCCGCTACTCCCGCCACACTCGCGCGCATGGCGGCGAAATGTTCCGCAACGCCTGCAAACTCGGCGCCGAGGGCATCGTCTCCAAGCTCGCCACCGCCCCGTACCGCTCCAAACGATCGCCCGCCTGGCTCAAATCCAGGTGCGTCCACGAGCAGGAATTCGTGATCGGCGGCTATACGCCATACAAGGGCGGCAAAGGCCTCGGGGCCCTGCTTCTCGGCTACTATCGGGACGGCAAACTCTTCTACGCAGGCCGAACCGGCACCGGATTCACCCAGAAGATGCGCGAGCAGCTCGCGCGCCGCCTCGAACCCCTGCGCCAGTCTGCGACTCCCTTCTATCAGCCGCCCGCCGAAGCAAAGAAAGACGCCATCTGGGTCAAACCCAATCTGGTCGCCGAAGCCCGCTTCGCCAACTGGACCGGCGACCACCGCGTACGCCAGGCAGTCTTCCTCGGCTTCCGCGACGACAAGGACCCAAAGGAAGTCGCTCGCGAGGACGCCATGCCCGTGCCGAAGTCATCCCGCGGAAAGCATACCGAAGACGATCCCCTCGCACCCGATCTGGACGCCGACTCCACCGAACACGAATCTGCCCCGGACTTACCAGGACCGTCCGCAGACAAGCAGCAGCCCGTTGCCGAACCGTCCCAGGCCACAGTCACGCCCATCGGGGACGCCAGAAGATTCGCTCTCGCCAAACCTGCTCCGCCCTCCGTCCCACACCGCAGCGCGTCCTCTGCCTCATCCCGCTACGCCCGCGCGGACGTAGCCGGAGTCTCCATCAGCAGCCCTGACAGGATCCTCGACGAGCAGTCCCGTCTCACCAAACGCCGGCTCGCCGAATACTACGCCGCGGTCGCCGATCATCTCCTGCCACACATCGCCAGTCGTCCCCTCAGCATCGTTCGCTGTCCCGAAGGCAGCGGTAAGCCCTGCTTCTTCCAGAAGCACGTCGGTATGAGCATGCCCCGGGGGGTCGGAAGCGTTCCCATCACCCCGAAGAACGGCGGCCCGCCCGAGGAATATCTCACCGTCTCCACAGTCGAAGGCCTCATTGGCCTCGCCCAGATGGGCGTCCTCGAGATCCATCCCTGGGGCTCGCGCAACAACTCCCTCGATCAGCCCGACCGCCTCATCATCGACCTCGATCCAGACCCCAGCCTCGTCTGGGACCGCCTCGTCGGCAGCGCCTTCGAGATCCGCAGTCTCTTCCAGCAGCTCGGCATCGAGACCTTCGTGAAGTCCACCGGCGGCAAAGGACTGCACATCGTCGCCCCCATCCAGCCCCGCCTCGAATGGCCCGAGGTCAAAGACTTCGCCCACGACTTCGTCCTCATGATGGAGCGCGCCAACCCGCGGCTCTACCTCACCATCATGGCGAAGTCCGCCCGCACCGGGCGTATCTTCCTCGATTACCTCCGCAACGAACGCGGAGCCACCGCCGTCGCCCCGTATTCGCCGCGGGCCCGCGCCGGAGCGCGCGTGGCCATGCCTCTCGCCTGGACCGAGCTCCAGCGCACCGACCCCAAGCAGTTCACCGTGGTGAATTTCGAGGAATGGAAGTCCCGCCTCCCACACGATCCATGGAGCAGGATGAACGGCATCCGCCAGGAGCTCAGCGACCGCGCAGTCGCCGCCGTGGCCGGAATCCTGGGCAACTCGAAATAGGCCCCTGAAACACGCCCGGCATGTCGCTTACCAGACGAGCGCCGTCGGCCTGTGCGACCGCGCCAGCCGCCGCAGCGCCATCCGCGCCGCATGGTAGCCGCACATCCCGTGCACACCGCCCCCGGGAGGCGTCGAGGCCGAACAAAGATAAAGATTTGGCGTCCCCGTGTAGTAGTTCCCCAGCGCCGGGCGAAAGAAAAACTGCCGCATCGACAGTTCGCCACCATTTACGTCTCCGCCCACGAGGTTCGCGTCCATCCGCTCCAGCACCGCCGGCGGAGAAATCCGCCGGTTGAGCACGCAGTCTCGAAATCCCGGCGCGAACCGCTCGATCTGGTCCTCGATCGGGTCCCGCATGTCCACCGTCGAGCCATTCGGCACATGGCAGTAAACCCAGGCCACATGCCGGCCCTCCGGAGCCCGCGTTGGATCGAACAGCGACGGCTGCGCCACCAGTACAAACGGCCGCTCCGGCACGCGCCCCTGCCTCACCTCATCCTCCGAGCGCGCGATCTCTTCCAGGGTGCCGCCCACATGCACCGTAATGGACCGGTTGCACTCCCGCGCCCTCCAGGGAATCGGCCTCGTCAGCGCATAGTCGATCTTGAACGCCCCTGGCCCGTACCGGTACCCCTCCATCGCCTTCCGGTAGGTCTGCTGCAGCCGGTCTCCCGCCACGGCCAGCAGCTGCCGCGGCGTCAGGTCGCACAGGATCGGCCCATCCACGCCATCCAGCTCCGCAATCGATGTAATGCGCCGTCCGGTATACACCTCTCCACCCAGTTGGCGAAGATGGGCAATCAGCGCATCGGTAATAGCCTGCGAGCCGCCCCGCGGGATGGGCCAGCCCACTACATGGGCCGCCGCCGCCAGCACCAGCCCCACCGCCGCGCTCAGCGGCTCGTCCAGGCTCAGAAAGGAATGCGCTGCCAGCCCCGCAAACAACGCCTGAGCCCGCGCCCCCCGGAACATCCGCCGCGCCACCCCGGTTGCCGGCTGCATCGCCAGCCGCCCGAAGCGCGCCATCAGCAGCGGCCGCCGCGGAATCCGCGCAACCGGCCCCATCGCATCCTCGATGAAATCCCGCCAGTGCTCGGCCAGCGGATCCATCATCCCCCGCCAGGCCGCGCCGTCTTCCCCCAGCGTCTTCTCCTGATCGTTGAGGCTGTGCTCCAGCGTCACCGCCGTACCGTCCTCCAGAGGGTGCGCCAGCGGAGCCACTCCATGAATCCACCGCAGCCCCTGATCGGCCAGCGGCAGGCTCTCAAAAAACGGTGACGCCGCACCCATTGGGTGCACCGCCGATCCAAAATCGTGGCGGAACCCGGCCAGCGTCAGCTCCATGGTGCGCGCCGCGCCCCCGGGCTGCGTCTCGGCCTCGCAGACCTCCACCTCCAGCCCCGTCCGCGCCAGCACAATCGCCGCCGCCAGCCCGTTCGGCCCCGACCCGATCACGCAGGCTCGCCGCATCCTCAGTTCTCAACCCACACCGCGCCCGGCCGCTCCATTCAGGCTCCTCCGGCGTCTCGCTCGCGCCTTTCGCGCATCCGCATCTTCACATAGAACAACAGATACAGCACCACAGCAATATTGATGACGATGAGGCTGACTTTGATCCAGGTTACGTGGCGCAGAATCTCAAAGCCTTCCCACGGCAGGAACGAAGCCGTCAGGACCAGGGTCACGTATTCCGCCCATGCTTTCTCCAGCACCAGGCCCGCACCCTCGATGGCATCCAGCGCCGCAACCCCGAAAATCGCCGCGCTGATCTGCCTCAGCCGGTGCGGGTCGATCATCGCCACCTTCTCCAGCACCAGGTTCACAAAATGGCTTTCAGGATTGAAGCGCATGGCCAGAATGAAGCGTTCCGCGATATCCAGCAGGTCCCGGTGCAGCAGTTTCAGCGCGCCGATCCCCAGCAGCACAAACAGCGCCGCCTGCATCAGCTTGAAGACCCCGATGGCAATGATCCACCGGTCATGGATGCTGCGTGCATTTTTCGTTGCAGGCTGAGTGGAGGAGGCGGTCATCATCCCGGAATGCGCGTGGCTCTTCTCGCATCATCCCATAATGATGCGATGCGGACCACCTTACTCCCGTTCGGAGCGGGGCGGCCCAACCTGCTGACCTGTTCTTCCGTTAGCCGACGTGCGCCGCTCCCGGAAGCATCCGCGCCTGTTCCTATCGGTTTCTGATGCCGGAATTCAGGAGGGGCTATCGTGCCACGAGCCGCCGGGTTGTCCGCTTCAGATAAGGCGCCAGCTTCTCCAGCGCCAGCTCCACGCTGATCCCATAGCGCGCCCGCAGCTCGTCCACCTTGCCGTGCTCGATGAAATGGTCCGGCCACCCGATCCGGATCACCGGGGTCTCGATGTTCATCTCGCTCAGTGCCTCCAGAACCGCACTCCCGAAGCCGCCTATCAGCACATGATCTTCAAACGTGACCACCGCCGTTGCCTGCGCCGCATAGCGCCCGATCAGCTCCCGGTCCAGCGGTTTCACAAAGCGCGGATTGATCACCGCCGCCGACCATCCCTGCCGCTCCAGTGCCTTCCCCAGTTCCTTCGCCATCGGCAGCAGCGATCCCAGCCCGAGGATCGCGAAATCTTCGCCTTCCCGCACCACCTCGGCCTTGCCGATCGGCAGCGCCCGCGGACGCGCCTTCAGCTTCGCCCCCGGCCCCGTCCCGCGCGGATACCGGATCGCACTCGGCCCCTCGTGCAGCATGGCGGTGTACATCATGTCGGCCAGCTCCTCCTCATCGGTCGCGGCCATCTGCACGATGTTGGGCACTCCGCGCAGGTAAGCGATATCGAAAAGCCCATGATGCGTCGGCCCGTCATCCCCGCTCAGCCCCGCCCGGTCCATGCAGAAGACCACCGGCAGGTTCTGGAGGCAAACGTCATGCACGATGGGATCGAAGGCCCGTTGCAGGAACGTCGAATAAATCGCGCAGTACGGCTTGAATCCCCGTGTTGCCATTCCCGCCGCGAAGACCACCGCATGCTCCTCGGCAATCCCCACATCGAAATATCTCTTCGGATGATGCGGCCGGAACAGATCCAGTGCCGTCCCGTTCGGCATCGCCGCCGTAATCGCCACAATCCTGTCGTTCTCATCGGCCAGTTTCACCAGCGACTCGGCAAAGACTTCCGAATATGTCCGCTGGCCCGCCGGTTTCGTATCGCCCGTCTCCGGATCGTACGGCCCCAGGCCGTGAAACTTCTTCTGCTTGTCGAGCGCCGGCTGAAATCCCAGCCCCTTCTGCGTAATCGCATGCAGCAGCACCGGCCGCTCCTGCTGCTTCAGGAACTTGAACGTCTCAATCAGCAGCCCGATATTGTGCCCATCCACCGGCCCGTAATACGTCAGCCCGAATTCCTCAAAGAGGAATGACGGCCACAGCAGTCCTTTGGCCGCTTCTTCCGCGCGCCGCACCACATTCAGAGCGCCCTTGCCACCGATGCGCTCCAGCAGCCGCGAAGCGCTGTCGTGCAGCTGGCTCAGGTGCTGATTGGTGACGATCTTATGCAGGTATTTGGCAATGGCCCCAACGTTGCGGTCGATCGACCACTCATTGTCGTTCAGCACCACGATCAGCCGCCGGGTCTGATCGGCAATGTTGTTCAGCGCCTCGAAGGAGATTCCGTTGGTAAACGCCGCGTCCCCAGCCAGCGCCACCACATGCTCCTTGCCGCCGCTCAGATCGCGCGCCACCGCCATGCCCAGCGCCGCGGAAAGCGCCGTTCCCGCATGTCCCGCACCGTAGCAGTCATGCTCGCTCTCGGTGCGCAGCATGAAGCCGTTCAGCCCGCCCGGCTGCCGCATCGTGTCCAGCCGCTCGCAGCGCCCCGTCAGCATCTTGTGCACATAGGCCTGGTGGCTGACGTCAAAGACGAACTTGTCCCTGGGAGTGTCGAAAACGGTGTGCAGGGCCAGCGTCAGTTCCACTACGCCCAGGTTCGGTCCCAGATGCCCGCCCGTCTTCGAAAGCGCCACAATCAGCCGCTCCCGGATCTCCCGAGCCAGCGATTCAAGTTGCGCGATCGAGAGATTCCTCAGATCGGCGGGGGAATGTATCGTATCCAGTAATTTGCCCATGGAAAACCCAGGGGGGTCCGCTTGTAGGAACACGGATAACCGCGGCCCGTTGCTTCGGACTAAAAAAGACCCCGCTGCCCCGGGGCCTGCCAGCGGACAGAACGGGCCATGCAGGGCCTTTCTTTCCGGAACTTCCTCTGAACTGTAAGTATACCGCGTCGCAAATCCGCCAGTGGAGCGGAGTCGGCGCGCCCACCCTGCGAGGCTGATCCATCGGCGTGCCGCTCATCCGGCCCCGCCTCCGCGCTTCGCCGGAAACAGAAACCGCAGCATCGGCCCTACCCGTTCCGCCCAGGCGCCTTCGTCATGCGTCCCGCCCACCACACGCTCGTAATGCAGATCCACCCCCTGACGCCAGCCATGATGCCGCAGCCGCGCATCCAGAGCATCCGCATCCGCCAGCGTCCGCCGCCCTTCCGCGTCGCCCGCATCCAGCCAAATCCGTGGACGGTCCTTCAGCCTCCGCCCAGCCCCCTCGACATAGCTCAGGATGTAGCTGTGATTCCACCAGACCGACGGAGAAAGCACCGCCAGTTTTCCGAAAATCCCCGGCTCGCGCAGCCCCATCCACAGCGAGAACAACCCGCCCAGCGACGACCCGCCCAGTCCCGTTTCCGCAGCCCCGCTCCGCAGCCGGTATTCCCTCCGCAGCAGAGGCAGCAGTTCGCCCATGAGCATCTCGCCGTATTGTGCCGCCTCCCCTCCGCCCAGCCTCCAGTCGCGGCTCGGGGTGTATTCCGCCAGCCTCCGCTCGCCCGCGTTCGCCACCCCCGCAATCGCCAGGGGCTCGACCTCGCCCTGCGTGATGGCCTCGTCCGCCGTCTCCGCCACCCTCCAGGTGCGCCCAGGGATGAAGGCCGTCTCCGGATCGAACAGGTTCTGCCCATCCTGCAGAATCAGCAGCGGATACGCACGCCCCGCATCCTCCTCATAGCCCGGCGGAAGATAAACAGTGACCTCGCGCCCATCGGCTCCGACCTTATGCCTCCGCAGCCGCGGATGGGTCGCCGCGCCTGGTCCCCGAATCGTCTGCTCCTCCGCCTGGACCAGCGTCTCCAACCCTGCTCTTCCTCGCCGATTCCTGATGCGCGGCACTCGCTTCCGCTCCGGTCCCATCTGATGCTTTACGATACCGTAACAACGGATCATGCTCCGCGAATACCACAAGTGGCGGTCCGGCGGCCTCGGCCGCGACATGGAACTGCTCGTCTTCGGACACAGCGGCCTCCCCGTCATCGCCTTTCCCACATCCCAGGGCCGCTTTTACGAATTCGAGGATCACGGCCTCGTCGCCGCCGTCGCGCACAAGATCGACGCCGGCCGGATCCAGCTCTACTGCCTCGATTCGGTGGATGCCGAGAGCTGGTACAACCGCAGCGTCCCGCCGCACTGGCGCATAGCTCGCCACGCCCAGTACGAAAGCTGGGTGATGGAAGAGGTCCTGCCCTTCGTTCGTGAGAAGAACCCCAACCCGCGTCTCGCGTCCTTAGGCTGCAGCTTCGGTGGCTACCACGCCGTGAACATCGCACTTCGCCATCCGGACCGCTTCACCGGATTCCTCTCCATGAGCGGAGCCTTCGACCTCAGCAGTTTCCTCAACGGCTACTACGACGAGGACGTCTACTTCAATATCCCGCCGCACTACCTGCCCAACCTCACCGATCCCTGGTACTTCGAGCGCTACCGCGATAACAACTATGTGCTCGCCACCGGCTGGGACGACCACTGCCTCAGCCAGAACCAGAACCTGGCCGGCATCCTGGGCAGGAAAGGCATCCCCCACAATCTCTACATCTGGGATTCCTGGAACAGCCATGACTGGCCAACCTGGGCAAGAATGATGAACGAGTATCTGTAGCGGCGCCCAAACGAAAGCGGCGCGAGCACCATTGCGCTCGCACCGCTTGCAGACGGTCCCGATTCCTGTTCCTTCCCTACGGCACCTCAATCAGCTCCATCTTGCCGTCCCGATTCCGATGCAGCACGCACACCGTCCCCGCCGGGTTCCGGAAGACAAACACATCGCGGTCGCGAAACTCCGCTTCCTTCACCGCTTCTTCGATGGTCATCGGCCGCAGTGCCACGGCATTGGCGGACCGTACAATGTGCGGCTCCGCAATCGGCGGCTTCGCCGGAAAAGTGTGCACCGTCACCGGCACCACCGTGCTCGCCGCACGCTTCCCGTTCGTCTTCGCCGCGGCCTCAGCCGCTCCGGTGGTCTCTGGAGCCTCCACCACCCGCGTACGACTCGGCCGCCGGGTGCGCACCGGAAGCACCTCGTGCGGTAGCTTCTCGTCCTTAGGCTGCCGCTTGATGGCGTGAATCCTCTTCCTCCACCGGATCGCCTGCGACTCCGCCCGCGCCAGTGCCTCGCGCAGCGCCCCTTCCATGTTGTTCGATTCAGCGAACCCCACAATCTTGCCTGCCCGCATCTTCACCGTTACATCCGCCGTCTTCCGGTACTTCTCCGAAGTCAGCACGATGTGAACACCCACCACCTTCGCCAGGACTTTGGCGATCCTCTCGATCCCCTCATCCCCGATCCGGCGCAGCGCCGGAGTCACGGCCAGTTGCCTTCCTGTGTACTCTGCCTGCATGGAAAGCTCCTTTCTTCAGCTCCTCAGGAGACCGCCTCAGCCCCGGATGCGACGCTGGTGCGTGCTGGGAATCCGCATATCCTCGCGATATTTTGCCACCGTCCGCCGCGTCACGTCGATTCCCTGCCCCTGCAACATGGTGGCGATCTGATCATCGGTCAGCGGTTTGCGCGGATCCTCTTCCTCAATCAGCTTCTTCACCTTGCGCTTCAGAAGCATCAGCGGCGTGCCTGCGCCCTCCGGCCCGTTCACGCCCTCCGAGAAGAAGAACCGCAGCTCGAAGACTCCCTGTGGCGTGTGCACGTACTTGCTTGAAACCGCGCGGCTCACCGTCGAAGGATGCACGCCGATCTCTTCCGCCACTTCCTTGATCATCATCGGCTTCAGCGCATCCACACCCCTTTCCAGAAACTCGCTCTGCCGCCGCACGATCGCCTCGCACGTTCGCAGAATCGTGTTCTTGCGCTGCTCGATATTCCGCATCAGCTGCAGCGCGGAGCGGTACCGCTCCTTCACGTAATCCTTTACATCCTTTCCCGCGCCGTCCTGGGTCAGCAGCCGCCGGTATCCCTGGTTCAGGCGCAGCGTGGGCAGATCCTCCTCGTTCATGGCGACCACCCATTCGTCATCGCGCTTCACAAACGCCACGTCCGGCTCGATCAGCCGCGCTTCCGTGCGGTTGTAGCGCTGTCCCGGCCGGGGGTCGAGCGTGCGGATAAAATCGATCGCCCGCTGGGTCTCCTCGACCGTCTTCCCCAGCACCCTGGAGAGCTCCCGCGGATCGCGCTTCTGCAGCAGCAGCACGTGACTATCGATAATGCGGCTCGCCAGCTCGAAGATCTCCAGCCGCTTCTCATCCCCGGTCTTCTCCGCATGCCCGTTCGGTGAACGAACGTGCGCTGCTGCGCTTCCGTTCATCGTCGCCATACGGCCGTCGCCGGCCGCGGCTTCCGTGCCAGGCGCAGCCTCCGTCGGCCTTGCCGGCCCCTGGGCCTTCCCCGCGCCACCGCTGAAGATCAGCTCGCACTCTTTCCGCTGTGCCTCCACCTGCACCAGCAGGCACTCCCGCAGGTCCCGTGTGCCCACGCCGATTGGATCCAGCTGCCGCACCACTTCCAGAGCCGCCGTCAGATGCCCCTGCGCCCGCTCCCGCATCGCTGCAGGCAGCGCCGCCATCCGCGCCGCAAGATCCTTCGAGCCCTCGCCCGTATCCGGCTCCAGCTGCTCGTGCAGATACCCGGCCAGCAGTTCCTCATCGGTTGCCGTCAGATAGCCATCTTCATTCAGATTGCCGATGATGTATTCGGCTGCCTCGCGCACCGCGGGCATAAGGTTCAGCGCTCCCAGCTGCCAGAAGAGGTGATCGCTCAGCGTTGCCGGCGCTGAAAGAAAGTTCTCAATCGACGGCTTCTCGATCTCTTCATAATTGTTCGGCGACCGGAAGCCGGGGTCGAGATAATCCTGGAAATAGCTGCCGAAGTCGATCTCCTCGAAGGGGTCCTTCTCTTTTGCCTCGGCTTCGGTCGCGGGCTGCGCCTCCAGAGGCCGGTCGCGCTGCTCTTCCTCGCGCGCCACGTCGTCCAGCAGCGGAACCGTCTCTTCCATCTCCTCCAGAACCGGATTCTCGGCAATCTCGGCCTGGATCATCTCCTTCAGCTCCAGCTTGTTCAGCGCCAGAACGCTGACCATCTGCATCAGCCCCGGGGTCAGGATCTGCCGCTGTGCGATTTTCAAACTCAGTTTGGGCTGAAGGAGCACCATAATCCTTTATAAAAGCAGGATATTTGCCTCAAAGTGTACATCCGCTTTCTGCTGGTTGAGCAGCTTTTCCACCCTGCCGCTCTATCCCATGGAAAGTCCTGGGGTTGCGCCGCTCTTCAGTCGAGCGAGAAGCTTTCGCCCAGGTAAACTCTTCGTACCTCCGGATCGCTCCCCAGTTGCTCCGGCGTCCCGTGCCGGAAGATCCGCCCTTCGTTGATGATGTACGCACGGTCCGTGACCGACAGCGTTTCGCGCACATTGTGGTCCGTAATCAGCACGCCAATCCCGCTCGCCTTCAGATCGAAGATGATCTCCTGCAGGTCCAGCACCGCAATGGGATCGATCCCCGAAAAAGGCTCGTCCAGCAGAATAAAAGACGGCTGAATGCACAGACTGCGCGCAATTTCCACCCTCCGCCGCTCACCGCCCGACAGCGCATACCCCCGCGTCTTCCGGATATGCCCCAGATTCAGCTGTTCGATCAGCTTTTCCGCCCTGGCCCGCCGCATCTCCGGCGCGATCGGCTGCACTTCCAGCACCGCGAGAATATTTTCCTCGACCGTTAATTTGCGAAAAACCGAAGGTTCCTGCGGAAGGTAACTGATCCCGTAATGCCGCGCCCGCAAATACATGGGCACGTGCGTGATGTCCTCGCTGTCCGACAGAATCCGGCCCCCGTCCGGCGGCACCAGCCCGACGATCATGTAGAAGCTTGTCGTTTTCCCGGCGCCGTTCGGTCCCAGAAGCCCTACCACCTCGCCTTCCGTTACCTGAACGCTGACGCCATGTACCACCTGGCGGCCCTTGTACGACTTGCTGATTCCGTCCGTGACCAGCTTGCGCATTACCTTGGAGCGCGCGTCTCTGTCACCGCGCTCGACTTCCCTCCACTCACTTCGACGCTATCATTCTGACTATTGAAAATCAACGCAGTTCCCGTTGTCGTCCCGTGCACGCGATCCCACAGTTTTGGCGGCTCGCCCGCTGTTCCCGTCAGCACATATTTCCCATCATCGGCGGTGTAAACCAGCTTCTCGCCCTCGCCCTTCCGCCCCGGCTGGGTGAACACCACATGCCCCGTCGCCACGATCCTGTCCACCTGTGAATTGCCGGCCGGCACACCCCTGCCGCTGCTGCTCTGTACTGCTGACCCCTTCCCCTCCCGGTCCGCCGAACTTCCCGCCACTCCGGGATTCGCCTTCTCCGGCTTCAGATACACCATTGCGTCATCGGCGCGAATGGCGCCGTCCGCCTCCTCCGCCGTGACCGCCCCGCGAAAATCGCCGCGCCGCTCCTTATCCGAGTACACCAGCGTCCGGCTCCGCACCCGCATCACCGACTGCGCATGCTTCGCCCCCAGGGCAGTGACGAAACTCGCGCTCACCACCGGCGTCGCTCCGGTATTTTCGCCCCACGCCTTCAGCAGGCTCTTCTTCTGATCCAGCTCGATCTGCGGCGCCAGCAGCGAATCCGCGTCCTGCCACATCCGCGCCGGGCTCGCCTCCGTACCATAGAAAGATGTCTCCCCGGTCGCATGGCGCATTGCCGCCCGCTCCGCAATCACATGCACCGGCCCGTTGCCGCCCATCGTCGGAGCCGCTGCTCTCCGCCTCCTCGCCCCTTCCGATTCCCCCGCCTGCTGCGTGTAGGTGACCTTCACATTCCCGCTGGCCTCCGCGTTCTGCGTGTCGCGGTGATAATCGATCAATTCGGCCGACATCTGCATCGTCTGTTCGTCGGTGATCCGCGGCTCTCCGCTCAGGTGCAGCACCTGGTCTGCCGCATGATACTCCGCATGACCTGCCCAGCCTCGCAGCGTCGCAGGTTCCTCGGCCGCCCCGGGCCTCTTTGCCGGGGTCTCTGCCAGCACGACATGCCCGTCCTGCACCGCGGTTTCGAGTATCGTCTCCATCTTCGGCGCCGCGGGGCGGTCCTTCTTTTTCGATCCGCTTCCCTGCACCCCCCTGGCCTGCGCCTGCACCGGCGCCGCCTGCTGGATAAAGGTCGTGTGCAGCACATCCCCCTGGCTCGTATCGCGCGCGCCGTCCGTCGACTCATCCAGCACCCGCGTATTCCCCGTGCCATCCAGAGCCTGCAGCGCATTGCCCGGTCCGAGCGTTGCCACCAGTTCATCCCCGCTGATGCGCATCGTGGTGCGGGGTGCCTTCGAAGGTATCTGCCGCATCGTCACCACCGGATTCCCCTGCGCAACCGCCCGCCGCGCCTCCACCTGACCGTCCGCTGCAGGCCCAAAATCCACATCCACCTTCTGCCCCTGCATCTGCTTCTCGGCGCGCCCCCGCGGATCCTTCGGCAGCCCCATCGCCTCCTCCGCGAAGCTAACATCCCTGCGAAACTCCGCATGACGCATCAAGGTCTGTCCTCCGGCGGTCGCAAACAGAACCGTTCCCTCCTGCGCCACACCATGCATCGAGTCGTTCTCCTGCGCCCAGGCAAACGCCACCCCTCCCGCCAGATCAGCCCGCGTCGGCTGGTTCTTCACGTCCATCAGAATCCGCGCCGTATCCGAGTTCACCGTCGCCCCGGAATCCGTCCGCAACCGCACCTGCCCCTGGGCGTCGACCCGCTCCGCCGTACCGTCCTTGCGGAAGAACACCGTCGCCGCATCCGAGCTCCCGCTTTCCGTCTGGTAGTTGATCGTGGGGTTCACCAGAAACGCCTGCATCGTCGTCCGCAGCAGGGTCGCGTGCGTCGCCTGCACCACCGCGGACTTCCCGTTGCTGCTCGTCGTGATCTTCACCCGCGAGTCCAGCACCAGCACACCCGTCTTCGAGTTGTAATTCGCGCCCACCGAGGACCCCGCCGCCCGCGGCAGCTGGAACTCCACCGGCTGCGCCGTGGTTGCGTCCCCGGTCTTCTGCACAAAGGTCAGGCCGCTGGTCCGCACATGAATGGTGTTGCTCTCCGCAGCCTCCGGCGCGTTTGCCGCCCCCACCGGAGCCGCCGCCCCCATCCCCGCGATCTCGATATTGACTTCGCCCTGGCTCGTCGCCACCCCCGTGTTCTGGTCGTAGTCGAAGTTGCTGCCGTAAATCCGGTCCGCCCGTCCCGAGCCCGGCGGGCCGTACATCGTGATGTCCACCTCGTGCAGCAGGGCATGCCCGGCCTTGAGCTGCACCAGCTTCGAAGCCTTAAGAGTAAACAGCGTGTGCCCCTGGCTCGACTGCGAATAGCTGAACCCGTTCGCCGTTTGCTGAATATTGATCCCCAGCCGGCCCGGAAGATCCTTCTCTATATGCCGGAAGCGGTACCGCCCATGAATCACGAACCCAAACACCACCGCTACCAGCAGGCCCGCCGCCAGCAGAATCCACCGGCGCAGCCGCTTGATCGTTAAGCCCATACCTGCTTCATCTTCTCATCCCGAATCATCCCCACCCGCCGCAACACGCAACAACCCCGGCCCCGTTCACCCCATCTGCAGAGTCGCCGACAGGGGTGCGCTCTCAGCCATTTGTCGGCATAACGGGAGCAGCTGTTGTTCTTGAAAGGACACGACTAGCGAGCGCCGTCAAAGTCTGGAGAAGCGAGCGCGGCTCTGGTCGCCGAGGGATGGTTTCCCTTCCGTCGACTTTCCCGCAGAGGCACGATTTCAGCAGCGTGCTGTCGCGAAAATCAATACTGCGTCCGGCAGGAGCGAAGAAACTTCACCCGATCCGTCTCTGCCCCGATCTCGCCCACCAGCATCCCGTAAAACCCCTCGAGCGTGGAAGCCTTCTTCGCCGCACGCTTCACCAGCACATCCGAAATCGGTTCAACGTATGCAGCCCCCTGCCGGCTCACCCGCTCGATCAGCAGGCCGCCGATCATCGACTCCAACACCGGAATCGCCGGGATATCCCGCCGCTGCGCTGAAGCCAGCTCCATCCGCACGAAGCCGTTCGCGTCATCCAGCCGCCGCCCCTGCGCATCCCGGCAGTCCAGCCAGTCCGCGGCGGGAGCCCTCAACTCCAGGCCTCAATATCTCTCCGGACCCCCTGATGGAATCCGACTGTACTCCGGGCTAACCCTGGTTTCTGTCCCTGATTCCGCTCCGGAGGATGCATAACTCCGGCCGGCACCCGTGCGGTTCAGCCCGCGCCATTGCCCACCCCGGCCACCGGCTAGGAGCGCACAATCAGCCATACTCCCAGGATCATGAGCGCACACCCGCTGATGCGCTCCGGAGAAGCAACGTGCTGCCGGAATCCAATCAGCCCGTACTGATCGATCACAACGGACATCAGGATCGCCGCCGAAATGCTCAGCGCCGTAAACACCCCCGACCCCAGCCGCTGCGCCAGCGCCAGCCCCGCCAGCGTCGGCGCAATGCTGATCAGCCCGCCCATCCATGCCCACCAGTGAATCTCACGCATCCTCCCCACCGTCGGGACAGGGGGACGGAAGATCGCCTGCACCAGCAGCAGCCCGCAAAATCCCGTGGCATACACCATCAAACCGGTCCATACCGGGAGCCCACTCTGCTTGTTCAGCTCGGCATTCGTTCCGGCCTGGAACGGATTTGTCGCGCCGGTGACCAGCGCGATCAGCCACAAAACCCACACCATAAAGTCTCCTTCTCCTCAGATTGAGCCCCGCCGTCCAGCATAGTGCACCGCCCTCCCGCGTTCAGCGCGCACCCCCGCCGCGCTTCATGGCGCGACCGAGCCGGCGCTCCGGTCCCGTATTTCTCCGCTACACTCTCCCCATGGCGCTCCAGTTCACGACTTCCTATATCGAAGACTCCCTCGCCCTCTTCGCCTGGTACAAACAACTCGCCGAGCGCGCCATCGCCCAGGTCTCCGACCAGGACCTCTTCACCACCCTCGACGGTGAATCTAATTCCATCGCCATCATCGCCAAGCACATGACCGGGAACATGCGCTCCCGCTGGAGCAGCTTCCTCACCACCGACGGCGAAAAGCCCGATCGCAACCGCGACAGCGAATTCGAGGAGCCGCCCGCCACCCGCGCCGACCTTCTCGCCATGTGGGAGTCGGGCTGGTCCTGCGTCTTCTCCGCCCTCCAGCCCCTCGCCGACGCCGACCTCTCCCGCACCGTCACCATCCGCGGCGAACCCCATTCCGTCATGCAGGCCATCAATCGCCAGGTGGCCCACTATGCCCATCACACCGGCCAGATCGTTCTCCTTGCGAAGCACTTCGCCCATGGCCACTGGCAGACCCTGAGCGTCCCCCGCCGCGGCTCCGCGGAATTCAACCGCAAAGTCGCCGCCGGCGAGGCCAGCCAGCGCTGACCTTATCAGCGATCCCGGGCCGGAAGTGCGTCCTCGCCTGGACGGCCGGTCCCCTGGCGCTACCATGAGAAAAGTGATTCGGGAGGACCCCGGCATGTCCCCGAAACATCGCCTGACTGCAAACCTCTTCTTCGCCGCGCTCCTCGCCTGCGTCTTTGTGACCGGATGCGGCGTGGGCAGCGCCTTCTCCGGAACCCCGCCGGGCGCCGCCAGCCTCGCCGGCAACTGGGAATTCGGAGCGGTGCCGGTCGCTGCGACTCCCCCAGCAGTCGCCATCCCCATCGGCATCTATCTCACCGCGAACGGCAGCGTGCTCTCCGGCACGCCCTGGGCGCAGATCCCCGTTCCCCAGTCTTGCCAGGGCAGCTGCTGTGGCGGACCCTTCGCCAACATCCATTCGCCCCTATCCGGAGCCATCGACACCCAGGGCAATCTCAAACTCCAGTCCGCACCCTCCGCACCCACCGTTTTCTCGCTCACCGGCCAGGTCATCTTTGGCAGCCTGGGAAACGGCACCTACACCATCTCCGGTGCCTGCACCGGGCAGGGGTCCATTTCGGGTTCGCACATTCCCGCCCTCACCGGCACCTGGGCCGGCGTGTTGAAATCCTCCTCGAAGAACAACTCTTTTCGAGTCTCCCTCACCCTCCGGCAAACCACGGCGCCCGACGCCAGCGGCTTCCTCCACTTCAGCGGATCGGCCGTCTTCACCGGCTCCCCCTGCTTCACCACCGCTGCCATCCCGGTTCCCACTGAGACCAACAGCCACTTCCTGGGCAACCTCTTCAGTGCCGGCCTTACCGCCCCGGACGGCTCCTCCATCTCCATCGCCGGGAATCTCTCCTCCAGCGGCACTTCGCTGACCGTAAGCTACGCCGTCAGTGGAGGCGGTTGTAACCAGGATCTCGGTGCCGGAACTCTCACCATTCAGTAACCCGCTCCGTGAATCTTCCCCACCCATCTCCGCACAACCGGAGTACAATTCGAGCCGCCATGGGTCTTCGGATGTACAGCTCCCGAATCCGAGTCGTACTCACCAGCTGGCGCGCAGTGCGCAGGAGGTGCGGTATGCGGTTGGCATTTAGATCTGTCTTTGTATTTGCAGCGGTTGCGTTCCTCGCGTCCCTGTCGGGCTGCAAACGTCACAGCAGCGCTGAACACTACTACCTCGTCGCCGACAACACGAAACTCGCTTACTGGCAGTCCGCCCAGGCCGGGCTCGACAAGATCGCCGCCGAATACGACGTTCACGCCGAAATGCGCGGGCCGCAGGACTTCGATCCGCAGGATCAGGTCCAGGAGTTCCGCCGGGTCGTTGCCAGCAAGCCGGACGGCATTCTGGTTTCCGTCACCGACGCCAAACTCATGCAGCCCGAAATCGACAACGCCATCAATGCCGGCATCCCCGTCATTACCGTCGACTCCGACGCCCCTAACAGCCGCCGCCTCTACTTCATCGGCACCAATAATCTTGAGGCCGGGCGCCTCGGCGGCAAGGAACTGGCGCAGAAACTTGGCGGCAAAGGCAATGTCGTCATCTACACCATCGCCGGACAACCCAACCTCGATGAGCGCCTCGCCGGTTATGAGGATGCGATCTCCTCATCCCCCGGCATTCATGTCGTCGACATCGTCGACATCCATGGCCAGTCCACCGTCGCCTTCGACAAGACCGAGCAGTACATCACGCGCACCGGCAAGGACCGCATCGACGCCTTCGTCTGTCTCGAAGCTTCGGCCGGCAAGGAAGTTGGTGAAGTCCTGCGCCGCTCCAATGTAAAGGACCGCGTGATTATCGCGATGGACGTCGACAAGGCCACTCTGGAGTTGGTCAAAGAAGGCGTGATCGCCGCCACCGTGGCCCAGAAGCCTTTCACCATGGCGTACATCGGCGTCAAGATGCTCGATAACCTGCACCACTATCCACTCCCCTCGCTCACCAGGGACTACGACGTCGATCCCTTCTCGCCTATTCCCTCATTCATCGACACTGGCTCCTCCATCGTCGACTCCAACAACGTCGACGACTTCCTCCGCGCCCAGCAGCAGGCCGAGGCCCAGCGGCAATGACCCGGCCGGTGTGATCTGAAAGCATAGTTCCTCTTCGCGTATAAAGAGAAAAGCCGCCCCTGAGGCGGCTTTTCCCTGTAGCTCTTTAACTCAACTTGAGCTGCCCCCTTGGTTTAGTCCGGGTAAGTGAGAGTGCTCGCGGTTGAGTCTAGCAGCGGAATGATTCCGCCGCAGTCGGGGCTGTGCGAATGGGGGAAGCGGTTTTTGCTTTCCACATTTGCATAGCCCATGGCAAATTCCTCCGGGGTCAGATATCCGAGCGAGCTGTGCGGCCTCACCCGGTTGTAATCGATCCGCCAGTTTTCAATGGTCTCCCGCGCATCGTCGAGTGTCAGGAACCAGTGTTCGTCCAGGCACTCCTCGCGAAACCTGCCGTGAAACGACTCGATGTAGCCGTTCTCCATGGGCCGTCCCGGTGCGATGAAGTGCAGCGTCACCTTGTTCTGATAAGCCCACTGGTCGAGCGCCTTCGACGTGAACGCGATGCCGCGTTCACTGTCGATGCCTTCGGAGCAGCCAATCGGCAGCGAACGAAAATAGATTCCCGCACCACACCCGCTCGTCCCATCCTGGGCGCGCAGAACTTCCGGTGAAGCCCTTCCACGAACGCGTCGAACCGCTCGCTCTCCGGAAGCTCGCTCAGCCGCTCGAAGAAAGGATGGCCCGGCGAGCGCGCTAGCTCCGCGCTCGCGATCCAGATCTCGTCCTGCTGCTCCTGGCGACTGCTGCGTCCCCATTCCCATCCCCGAATCCTTCCACGCTCCGCCCCTCAGAAACCAGCAATTTGCGCACCCTGGGCATCGGGACTTACACCACAGGCTGTTAAGAGCTTTCCCATATCGGCCCGGTTCTGCCCCGGTCAGGCCTTCCCCGCAGACTGCGGCTCGTGCGTCAGAATCCTCCGCTTGCTGGGCGAATCTCCTGAAGGGTGGGATAATAAGGATAGTCACGGGGATCTTCTCCCCTGAGAGGGGGCGTCACGGTTTCGACGGGATCGCTTGCGGCAAAGAGGCATGCCGGGGTCTGGGCACCCGTAATCGCCTGGAAAACCATAATTGCCAACACCAATCAGCTGGCATACGCAGCTTAATTAATTAAGTTGCCGTTCTCTTCGGCTTCGCCCGTGGGCTGAAGAAGGACGTCGCACAACGGGCTGGCTGGTGACCCTCGGTCCGTGGGTCGCCGGCGAGATCATCGGACTAGTTTCCCGCGTTTCTTGTCCGTTCTGAGCGCGGGGCGCGAAACTTTGGAACGCGACTGAGCATGGAGTCTCTCTGCTGTCATCGATTTCGGACGCGGGTTCGACTCCCGCCGCCTCCACCAATCTATCTATTTGATTTGGCGTGAGTTATTAGCGCGAATGAAAGTTCGCGTGTGGAATACGTGTGTGAAATATCACTTGGTGAAGTCAGGCGGAATTCCGCCGCCTCCACTAATTCGCGCTCTGAGTGATGGGCGATCCAGACACATAGATTGCTCTGACGAGATGCTATGCCGTGCACTTCCGTTCGCCCATCAATCATAGAGCGAACCCATTTGAGCAAAGCATATCCCTGTGCTGGGGGAGGCGGTTGGGGATGAATGCCCCACAGAAAAAGTGGACATACCGCCCCGTCCCGGAGATAATGCGCGGCAAAGGGGGACTAATGACGGAAAATCAGGAACTCTCGATGGACCCGGATGCCGATTACACTTATTCTGCTTTCGAGAAGTGGCCCTACAATCCCGTTTTTTACAAGACGAACAACACGCGCACTTGGCTTGGGGTACGAGAGGGATTCTATGAGGCGGCCCGTGAACTTGTGGAAGGGCTGGCAGCGGGAAAGTACAGCGAAGACCTCGAAGGCGTCGCAGCCACCTACCTATTCCGCCATTATCTCGAACTCTCGCTGAAAAGCATCATCTTGGAGGGGCGATGGCTGGCGAGTCAAGAAAAGAACGCACGTCCCGAAGATGTCAAGAAGTTAGGGAATGAGCATAATCTCGACGTCCTGTGGAAGATGGTCGTTGAGGATGCGATGCCGAAGTTTGCCGCTTGCGATTGGAAGAATTTCGATATTCAGTTCGTCAGAAGATGTGTGAATGAATTCCACGAGGCAGATCCTCACGGCGTTGCTTTTCGATACCGCGGATGTGGGGCCGAGCACTACCTTGTGAACTTTCAACAGCTAGCGGCAAACATGAACCATGTCCATCAGGTGTTGGATGGCATTATTTCGTGGCTCGCGGAAACATACGGCCAAAATGAAGAGTGGGAAGACATTCTCAATTCGTATTAGCGCGCACGAAAACCCCGCGTGTGTATTACGTGTGTGGATACCGCGTTTTTGGCGTCCTGTACGGATTGTGCGGATTTGAAAACACAATAAGTTATTTAGAATGAGCGGGGCTGCATATTTCGACTCCCGCCGCCTCCACCATAATCAAGTTGCTTATTTTCAGCAGCTTATCTTCCGAGGTCAAATCTGATGGGCATTTTTGTACGTGATTTGTACGTTGCCCCCTTTTGACCGAGTCCGAAACAGCGGGCAATCTCACCTGAAGAAGTGGGAGCCCGATGCTGCTTTCTGTCTTTACCCGCCACTCCGCTGGCTGCAAATTGATTTCGCTACTCTGAGCTGGCTCCTTTCGCGCATCTGATTTGGCCCCACCTGAACAGCTGGATCCGTAGTTTGGTTTCGGGAGTGGATTCCGAAGCCGGAGGACGGATTGAGGAACAGGAGGA
>JAJYVF010000018.1 GCA_021792135.1 Acidobacteriota bacterium
CAAAAATCGTAACTTTTCCTTCATGACCGGCTCCCTTCCGCTTGTGGCTCTGAACTGTGCGTCCTTCTGAACTCACAGCCTAACCCACGATCAGCGCATCGGTGCCGGTCACTCCATACTGACTGTTCGCGCGGCAGATCGTCTCGAACGAATGACCACTGGAGCATGGTCACAGGGCCGGTGATGATTCCCTTGACCGGTAGCGCGGTCAGCGATTGTGCGTAGGATGACCATTCGACCGACATCGGCGAAGTGCGAGCGACGTCGCCAAACAGGATGGGAGGTTTGACACAGCGCGACCCGTAGCTCTGGACCCAGCCGTGGCGCGTCAGCAGGAAACCTTCCAGTTGGCCGGCAAAGTACTCGACCATATCGCCACGTTCGAATTCGCCGTGAACCAGAACATCAAGGTCGACTTTCTCCTGAAAGCGTATGCCCCGCTCAATCTCAGCCCGCAGGAATTCCTCGTAGGCCTGCTTCGACAGCCGACGCCGCCGGAATGCGGTGCGAACGCGCCGCACCCGCTGCGTCTGCGGAAGGGACCCAATCGTGGTGGTCGACAGGTTCGGCAACCCCAGCGCTGCAGATTGCCCTTTCCACCTCCTGTCAAAGTTGCTTCCACGACGCAGCATTCTGTAAGCGACGGCCGCAACTCTGTCTCTTACCTTTGGATTCAGAATGCGTGAGGACAACCGACGGCTTTGCAGTACCCGCCGATTTTCCGCCAGCCGATCCGCGACCTCGGGAGATTCGCCGGTACAGGCACGACCGACGAATACCACTTCCTCGAGCTTCTGCTTCGCAAAGGCCATCCAGCTTCGCGATTCAAAGTCGAGCTTTGGTTCCTGATCGAGATCCACAGGGACGTGCAGCAGGCTGCATGATGGTGCAACCTGGATGTGCTCGGGACCGATGCGGTCGCTCGCTGCGCGCACCAGCGCGACAGCATGATCCAGATTGGCGCGCCAGATGTTGCGGCCATCGATGACGCCGAGGGAAAGCGTTTGCCAGGCGGCGATGTGCTGCAATGCAGGCTGCAGTTGACCTGGATCGCGCACAAGATCCAGATGCAGCCCAGGCGCAGAAAGGTCAAAAGCCAGTTGCAGATTCGACCCAAGGCCCGAAAAGTAGGTGGCCAACAGAATCTTTGGTGACTTGCTGATCGCCACAAGGCGATCGTAAGCATCGCTGAACAACCGTTGCTCGAATCGATTGATATCCAGAGCGAGAAACGGTTCGTCGATCTGAACCCATTCGGCACCCGCATCGTTGAGGTCTCCCAATACCTCCTCATAGACCGGCACGAGACGTTCGACGATATCCTGCAGCCCTGTAGAACTGCTGCGGCATCTCCCGAGCAGAGCAAAGGAAACAGGGCCCAGCAGCACGGGACGAGTGGTCAAACCCAGTGCCTGTGCCTCCAGGAATTCCGCCACAGGTTTCTGACTGTCGGGGCAGAAATCCATACCGGTTTCAAATTCGGGCACGATGTAGTGGTAATTCGTATCGAACCACGTGGTCATTTGCATGGGGTGTGCCGACTGCGTGCCTCGCGCCATCGAGAAATACCTTGCCAGATCCGAACCTGCCGACTTGCGGAATCGTGCAGGAACAGCACCAACCATGACGGCTGTGTCAAGGACATGGTCGTAGAAGGAGAAGTCGTTGGAGGGGATCTGCTGAATCCCGATCTTCGCCTGCAAACGCCAGTGGCGCCGGCGCAACTTCGCTCCCAGCGCCTGCAGGCGATCCTCACTCCATGTGCCCTGCCAAAACCGCTCCACGGCAAATTTCAGTTCGCGATGTGACCCAATGCGCGGAAATCCAAGGCTGGTGGTGATCATCTGTGGCCCTTTCCCATTCAATTTCCCTGCTCAGGATGAGCTTGCTCCTGTTTTCTGTGGCAGCTCAATGAAGCGGATGTACCGCCAAGTGGGAGAAATAGCTCTGCGCTTCCAGACTCAGCGGCTCACCAGGGCAGCATGCCGCGCACTCTTCTTCCGGCCAGAGCGTGCTCTCGATTTCGGCCGCCGTGCGGCTTCCACTGGCTGCTGACAGCAGCTGACCTGACTTTCCGGATCGGATTTCCGTTTGGAGTTGCATACTCCTTCCAGCGGGGAGCGAGATGTGCGGACGGCTTCCTTCGCAAGGAGCCGGAGGTCAGGAATATGGATCGTTCGCCGGCTGATCCGGATAACTCCCTCGGCCTGCAACTGGCTCAGGTTGCGAGACACCAACTCCCGGACTGTGCCAATCTGTGCTGCGATCTCGTGACTGGCCGGCAATCGCACGCAGGCGGTGTTGACGTTCCCCTGATTGCAACTCGCCAGACGCAGCAGGTATGCGGCGAGGCGGCCTCGTACAGTCGAAAATGATAATTCCTCAATCAGCTCGAGCGCGCTGCGCATGCGGCTGGCAATGATACGAAGCATCTCCCGAGCACATCCCGCGTGAACGCCACAGAGAATTTCCACTACTGCTCCGGGGATGAAGATCACGGTTGACCATGCAGTCGTCGCACAGCAGAAGGGATGGGTGCCGCCATCGATCATCGGCAGCTCCGACAGGATGTAGCCGGGACCGCAGGTTGCCAGCACCTGTTCCCTGCCGTCCGGGGAAACCTTGTAGAGTTTCAGCAGACCCGATTCCACAACGTACATCCCTTTGCAGATATCCCCCTCAACAAACAGAAGTTCATCCGGCTGGAGCCGCGTTCGAACTGCCTGCCGGGCGAGAAAATTCAGCGCTCTTCCCGGAAGGCCTGTGAACAACGGCACGCTCGCGAGCAACTTCAGGCAATTGTCCTGTTTCGGTCCTGTTCCCTCAGGTTGAGATTGACGTTCCGGCCGCTCGAGTACACGCGAAGGATTTCGGACGCTTCCGTTGCAAGCTTGCTCGCCTGGTCCTGAAGATTCGGCCGATACCAGAACCGGGGATCCCCGACGAGGACATTGCATTCCCGCCGCAGCAGAAGCCATCGAGGTGGCAACTGGTTCAATCGGGCGAATTCTTCCAGGCTCATTGGCATGGCTTCCGAAGTCCCTCATAGCTCTCAGTGTTGGACGACGGACGGTCAGCTTCAATGAGACATTCATACCTCTGCGGCACACAGAAATCACAGAAACGGCTGAACTCGGCGGCATCAGGGTTGCGGAGAACGCTCTTGAAACGGTGAGCTCTGCGTCACGCGGATATGCCGGGACAGAGATGGGTCAGTAAGTTCCTACAGGCTATTTGCGGTGCACCTCGATGAACCCGCCGATAATAGCGGCACATCGCTCCAGAAACTCGCGGTCCGTCGGTCCGAAGGCACCTCGCGCATGACTGTCGACGTCGATTTCGCCAATAATTTCTTCCTGCACGCGAACAGGCACGACAATCTCCGACTTCGCCTCCACCCAGCAGGCAAGGTATCGCGGGTCCGATTGAACGTCATCCACGAGGATGGTGTCGCGTTGTGCCACCGCAGCGCCGCAGATCCCCTCAGTCACCGGGATCCGCACGTGTTCGGCGGCGCGCCGCGGAAGGGTCCCAGAACGAGAACGCCCGGGTCCTTCTCGTTCAACATATAGAAGCCCACCCAGTCGTAACGCGGCAGGCTCTCCGCGATGCGCTCAACAGTGAATTCCTGGAGCGATACGAGATCCGAAGCCGCTTGGGCGAAGCGCCGAATCTCTCCGAGAATCTCGTGATATTGTGATTCGCTCATCAGTTCAGGCCGCGCACATGGATCTATCGAACAGTCGTCACCTACTCAACCACGAGCCGTTGCTGCCGGCTGAACTCGCAAATGTGCTGGCGGCTGCAAGAGCGTCATCGCCATGTTCAGCGCGAAGATTGTCACCGCACTCAGTTCGATGATCGCGGATACTGGCAGGATTTTCCACGCAGGAGCCCAGATGTTCTGATAGGCAAGAGGCTCGGCCAGAACGCGCAGGAAGCAGCCCGTGAAAAGCAGGATCAGCGACCAGAACATCAGTCGCGTGCTCCAGAGAATGCGCATCCCGCAGAAGGCGGGCAGCACACGCTGGCCGATAGCAAAGACCATGCCGGCAACAAACCCAACCGTGATAGCGTGACGGCTGCCGCCCCAGATTCCTCCCGAGGAATCCCAGACTACGGCAATCATGCCGAGGACGCTCGATATCAGCAGCCACACGTAGGCGAAGCGTAGAAACCATGGAAACCGGGGATCGACATTCACCACTTTCGGTGGGTTGACGGCCGGTTTCCAGATGTGCAGCGCGTCGATCGCCAGCCAGGTCGAGACAAAGAAAGCGACGGCGGCGACCGGCAGCCAGGAAACAAAAGTGGCGCCAACTCCGACCAGGCTGAGATCGTATGCTGCCCAGAGCGTGCGTGCTGAGGGTATCGGCAGGCCCAGGAACACCGGTAGCCAGCGCGCGTTGAACCCCCAGATGGTCGGGACCAGAACGCCCCATACCGCGAGGGTCACAAACTGCTCGTCGAGAACATGGGGCAGCGCCGGAGTGTTCGCAAAGAACGCCTGATGGAACAGCAGAAGGCAGTTCACTGCCAGGGCCAGCATGAAGACGATCGTCGATGCGACGACCAGCCGCGCCCAGGCCTCTGGCTTTGTGCCGCCAGCTTCCGGCCGATGCCTCCGCACCGAAAGAAAGAACAGGACGAATGCCGCCAGTTGCAGCACGCCCGAGAGGGGCAGAACGATCTTCCAGGCGTCGCCCGTGATCCCCCCGAACCAGCGAGCCAGCACCCCTGCGGTCCACAGTGCCCAGCAAATCCATGCGGCTCGCGCGGGAAAGCCTCTCGTACTCTTCATCTTCGTCAGCGAGTAGAAACCAATGCCGAGGATGAAGGAGCCGATCCAGCCGAAGATCTGCGCTTGTCCGTGCGCCTGAATCCATGCCTGCGAGATCGAAGCCGGCCCATGTTCCCGGGAGATGCTCAGCAGGTTCCATACGCCGAGAAAGGTGCCCGGCAACAGCATGAACAGCAGTCCAGTGATGACAAACGCCGTCACCAGATGCTGGCTGCGGCGCTCGCCGGCGATGCGAGCCGCTTCTGCCGGAGCACCGATCGACACCAGTGGATTCATTTCCTTCTTTCCGGCCGAGTTCACGATTGAGCTGAGACGGCAACGCGGCCACGAGCGGGTGACGCCGCCATCGCTTCCGCCAAAACCCCATCTAAACACCGCTATGACAAGAGGTTGCAGGGATGAAGCCAGAATTCCCCGGATTGGAGCTGCATCTCTGGAAGATCCCACATGATGTTGACTCCGATTCCGGCCTGGCTCAGTGACTTTAGTCACGGACTCCGGAAAAAGTTCGGCATACGCTGATTCCCGTACTTCCTACAGGGTCCCCAGCCCATGCAAAAACACAATCTGCAGCAGCTCATTGAGTTCGACGAGACCCGTTTTTTGCCCAGGGTCATTCATAACCAGCCCGGCTTTCGCCTGGTGCTGCTGAACCTGCGTGCCGGCCAGAGCGTCCCTGAGCACTCCACCAGCGACAGAGTCGCCGTGTACGCCCTCTCCGGTCACATCACCTTTTACGAGAACCAGAGCCCTGCCGACCTGCGCGCGGGGGAGATGGTCACGATCGAGGCCGATGTGCCGCACAGGCTCGAGGCCCATGAGGATTCCTCGCTGCTGGTGATACGCGCCGGGGACGCTGCCCAATCCGGCCAGGAGCTGGACCTGCGGCAGGTCCCTCGCCCCGAGCGCCATCCGCTGGTCTTCGCAACCTTCGACAGACTGAACGTCAACGATTCGATGATTCTGGTGAACGATCACGATCCCATGCCTCTGCACATGCAGATGGAGAATCTGCGCCCCGGTCAGCTCGCCTGGGAATACATCATCCGCGGACCGGAAATCTTCCGCATCCGGATTCGGCGCGCAGCTCCGCCAACAGGAGCAGAGACCCCGCTGCCGGTGCCGTCCACAACTGTTGTCGGGATCCGCTCGGTATGACAAAGAGGTAAGCCAATATCGCCCGAGGGGAGGTTCAATCGCTGATGGAGACCCTTTCGGCTTCTGCAATGCCCGTCGCAGAAACACTGCCCGCTAAACACTTTCTGAACAGCGACCATGGCATTAAATCCTGGCTTTTGACGCTGGACCACAAGCGAATTGCCATCCTCTATCTCTGGTCGACGTTTTTCTTTTTCCTTGTCGGCGGCACCATGGCAGCGCTTATCCGGCTCGAACTGCTGACTCCCAATGGAGATCTGCTGGCCGCCGACACCTACAACAAGGTATTTTCCGCCCACGGTATCATCATGGTCTTTTTCTTCCTCGTGCCGGTGGCCCCCGCGGTTCTGGGGAACTTTCTGATCCCTCTGATGATCGGCGCCCGTGACGTCGCCTTTCCGAAGATCAACCTGTTCAGCTGGTATCTGTTCGTCACCGGGGGTTGCATTGAGCTCACTATGATGGTCTTTGGCGGTGTCGACACCGGCTGGACCTTCACCACGCCGCTCAGCACGCACTACCTGAACACCAACGTGGTCGCCGCCGCCATGGGGATCTTTGTCGCCGGCTTCTCCTCGATCCTCACCGGTCTGAACTTCATCGTCACCATCCACCGTATGCGCGCGCCGGGGATGACCTGGTTTCGGCTCCCCCTCTTCATCTGGTCCTATTACGCCACTGCCTTCATCTTCGTCCTCGCCACGCCCGTCATCGCTATCTCTCTCGTGCTGGTCGTGCTCGAGCGCCTGACCGGCATTGGCGTGTTCGATCCAACCAAAGGCGGCGATCCTCTCCTCTTCCAGCACCTGTTCTGGTTCTATTCGCACCCTGCCGTCTATGTCATGATCCTGCCCGGGATGGGCGTGATCTCCGAAGTGGTCGCATGCTTCAGCCGCAAGCGCGTCTTCGGTTACACCGCGGTCGCTTTTTCTTCGGTCGCCATCGGGGTCTTCAGCTTCTTTGTGTGGGCCCATCATATGTTCATCATGGGGATCTCCAACTACTCGGCGCTGGTCTTCTCTTTCATGACCATGCTGGTGGCCGTCCCCTCCGCCATCAAGATCTTCAACTGGTCGGCGACGATGTATAAGGGATCGATCTCCTTCGACACCCCCATGCTGTACACACTCGGTTTCATCGGTCTGTTCACCATCGGCGGCCTGACCGGGGTTTTCCTGGCTTCCCTTGGTATGGACATTCACCTGACCGAGACCTACTTCGTCGTGGCGCACTTCCACTACGTCATGGTGGGGGGTATGGTGAGCGCCTTCATGGCCGGTCTCCATTTCTGGTGGCCCAAGATCACCGGACGAATGTATCCCGAGTCGATGGGCAGAATTGCGGCGGTCATCCTCTTTACCGGTTTCAACCTGACCTTCTTCCCGCAGTTCATTTTGGGCTACCTCGGCATGCCTCGGCGCTACTGGGCCTATCCGCCGGAATTCCAGGTGCTGAATGTCATGTCGAGTGCCGGCGCGTCGGTTCTCGCCATCGGCTACCTGATGCCGATTCTCTACCTGCTGTGGTCGCTCAAATATGGGAAGATCGCCGGGCCCAATCCCTGGCGAGCTGCCGGACTGGAGTGGACGGTGCAGTCTCCGCCCCTGACGGAGAACTTCGACTCGCCACCCATCGTGGATCATGAGGCATATGACTATGAGCGGATCAATCGCGGATTCGAAGTGGCGGCATAGATCGATGCCCGTCTTGTCGCTCGGTCCTCTGTCCTGAAGTACGGATTCATACCCGCGGAGTTTCAATAAACGTGAACGGCTTTCATCGCTGGTTTTGCCGATCGGCACCCCACCCCATAGGTTATAGGCGAAAACTCCATCGGAAGGGGACGCTTCTGTGCATGCGAGCTGATGGCTATGTATTTGATTATAATGGATATAATTTGCAGATTTGATGGCCGGTATTGGGAGGATATTGTTCCAATTGAGGAAATAGACATGACAGGAAAGTTTTCCTTTTTGGTTATTTTTCCGATTTGAGAAAATCGTCTCCATGCAAAACTCCGGCGCTGCCATCGAAGCTTCTGTCCTCCAGGCACTAAAGGACCAAGTCCCGTTCGTGCAGCTTCCGGGGATACAGGTCAGCGATGTGGTCGACAGCCGCCCGTTCGACGTTCGCTTCGACCTTGAATCTGGAACGAACAAGGTTCGAGTCTACGCGGAGATCAAGCAGTCAATCAGTCCCCGGCAACTGGAAAACATCGCACCCTGGATCGCCCGTCTCAAGGCGATCGAGAAGGACGCTGCATTCGCCATCGTCTCTCCGACTCTCTCCCCGCAAGCGCAGACCTTCTGTATTGAAGCGGGCATTGATTTCCTTGATCTGGCAGGCAACATCTCCATCAACGTTCCCGGCAAGTTCGTTCTCCAGCGGACCCGGCAGCGCAGCAAGGGCGTCGTTGAATCGACGGAAGCTCCCCGCGAGGTCAATGTCTTTTCCGGACGGTTTTCGCGGCTATATGTCGATGCTGCCTAGGGCTGCGGTGTCGCAATCTGAATCGCCTTCAGGCCTTCCAGGGTCTGCGGCAGTGGCGTTTTTCCTGCCGGATATTTGTTCGCGCTCAGGATGTACGCTATTAGTTCCGTCACATGTTCCGGGGTCAACGACCTGGGTTTCGTCGCCGGCATGGTCGTCAGAATCTGCGTGAACAGATAATTCATGGTCAGTCCCGCCCACTTGGTCGTGAAATCGCTGCCTGCCAGGGGCGGATTCTGCTCCTTGCCTTCCAGATTCGCCTGGTGGCACGTCAGACACTGAGACACGTACAGGTCGTGCCCCTGCTGCGCCTGGGACTCCGTGTATACACCGTCTCTCGTCGTTTTGCCGGTCTGCGCCGCCATCACCGTTGCAAGGCCAACACAGGCGGTCAACGCCGCAATACCCTTTGTAATTCTGCCCTTCACGCGAAGAGATCCTCCTCGGTTTTACCTGCCGTTGATTGTATCGGTGCAAAACCCTGTGTATAAAGGGGGAACGGAGGGTTTCCACTTGATTACGCGCCGTTTTCCCGCACTCATCGCTGCTTCAACCCTCGTCGCGTTTGCCCTGCTGCCTGCCTGTGCCGCGGCTGCTTCGCCTGCGTGCGATCCCGATAACGGCGGCATCCATCTGCCTGCTGGGTTCTGCGCGCTGGTCGTCGCCGACAACATTGGAGCGGCTCGCCATGCGGTTGCCGCGCCCAACGGCGATCTGTTCGTGGCGCTGCAGGATGGCGGGATTGCGGCCCTCCACGACTCCACCGGCAACGGCAAATTCGATGTCGTTGAGAAGTTTGGCGACAAGAGCACGACCGGCATCGCCTTCCACGATGGCTATCTCTACTTCGCCACTCCGACCACCGTCGAACGGTACAAGTGGTCACCCGGCCAGCTCAAGCCCACTGGCCCTGCGGAAGTCGTGGTCTCCGGCTTTCCCGAGCAGCGGGAACATCGCGACAAGGGCCTTACTTTCGATAACAACGGCCATCTCTACGTCAACGTCGGCGCACCTTCCAACGCTTGCCAGTCGCATGATCGGATCGCCGGCATCCCCGGCATGGATCCCTGCCCGATCCTTGAGAAGCACGGCGGCGTCTGGCAGTTCAAGGCCGATCAGCCTGGCCAAACCCAGGATACCGGCGTCCACTTCGCCACTGGCCTTCGTCAGTTCCCGGCCCTCGCCTGGCATGACGGCGCGGTCTACATTGTCATGAACAACCGCGATCAGCTCGATACGCTCTGGCCCAAATACTTCACCGCCGAAGACAACGCCACCCTACCGGCTGAGCCCATGTACCGCGCAGTTCTCGGCTCGAACTTCGGCTGGCCCTATTGTGTCTTCGACTACAAAACGCAAAAGCTGATCCTCAATCCCGAGTACGGCGGCGATGGGAAGAAGGTTGGCCGCTGCAGCCAGTACACGCTGCCCATCGCCAGCTATCCCGCACACTGGGCTCCCGTGGATCTCATGTTCTACAGCGGCCATCAGTTCCCGGCTGAGTATCGCGGCGGCGCCTTCATCGCCTTCCACGGCTCCTGGAATCGCGCTCCCCTGCCTCAGGCTGGCTACAATGTTGTCTTCCAGCCGTTCAAAGGGGAGCTGCCTTCGGGCAAGTTCCAGGTCTTTGCCGACGGCTTCAAGGGCAAAGAGACACTGATGTCACCCAGCGACGCTGCCGCCCGCCCCGATGGTCTGGCTCAGGCGCCCGACGGTTCGCTCTACATCACCGACAGCCAGCACGGCAAGGTATGGCGTGTCTTCTACCGTCCCGGCAAATAGACAGGAGGTAGTTATGAGCATGATCGTTGCGGGCGCAGTTCTTCTTTCCCTTCTTGCTGCTTCTCCGGCCCCGGGCCAGCGTGCCGCGGCGCCCGCGACGCCCGCGACGCCCGGCCTGACCATCACCTCCACCGCCTTTGACGACGGCGGAATCATTCCGAATCAATACACGCAGGACGCCACCGGTACCCCCATTTCGCCACCGCTCAAGTGGACGCACGTCCCCCCAGGCACGGTCAGCTTCGCCGTCATCATCGACGACGTCAATACGGCGCTCCGCAAAACGCCGGCGGAGGTGCTGCACTGGCTCATCTTCAATATCCCCGGATCTGCCCGAGCTCTTCCGCCTGACGTCCCGCACTCGCCCCACCTCCCGGATGGTGCGATCCAGGCCATCAACAGCCACGGAAGCGTGGGCTTTGTCGGCCCCGGCGCTCCAGCCGCCGGACCGTATCACCACTACGTCTTCCAGATCTACGCACTCGACACAAAGCTTTCCCTCGGGCCCGACGCTACTCGTGAAGACGTCCTCAAAGCCATGGAAGGCCACGTCCTCGGCAAGGGAGCGATGGTCGGCCGCTTCCACCGCTGATTCTCTGTTTGTCCGACCTGTGATGACAGCAACCACAGAGCAGGCGATAAGGCCCGCTCATTTCGATACTGCTCCTCAGTAAGCTCCAGCTACATGCCTCTGTCGATGGGGTGCTGGAGCGCCTGTCGCTGCTCGATATTCATTGTGTGACCGCTTTTCGATGCGACAGCGGGCAGGCAGTCAGGCGGATTCGTAGCCCATGCCTGCCAGCACGCCGCGCATATAGGCGAAGCTCCTGGAGACGCCGGGCATGGGGTCGTCGGGGTGGACTTCGTATTCGAGGTCGACGAAGCCTGGATATCGGATCGCGATGAGAGATTCGAAGATGGCGCGGATGGGCATTTTGCCGTCGCCCACGGCTACCTGGCTCTCCATGTCGTGGAAGTCGGTCAGATCCTTCATGTGTATGTTGAAGAGGCGCGGGCCAACCTTATGGATGGCCTCGACGACATCGGTGCCGGCGCGGACCGTGTGGCCGACATCGATGCAGCAGCCGATGCGCGGGTCCATGCCCTGAATGTCTTTGAGGATGTCGAGGGGCGAGGGCCAGAGCTTGTCTTCCGGGCCGTGGTTGTGAATGGCGAGACGGATATCGTACTGCTGAACGAATTTCTCGATGCGCGGCAGGGTTTGCGGAGAGGGATCGCCGGCGACGATCACGGGGATTCCGGCGCGCCTGACGTATTCGAACTTGCCGCGGATGTCGTCGTCGGTGGCCTGGCGGAAGTAGATGGCGCCGGCGGCATGCAGGTGGATGCCGGCGGCATGGTAGTCGGCGACGGCCTGCTCTTCGGCGGACGGATCCATGGGCAGGTGGTCCTTCACATCCTTGGCGTTCAGCTGATCGACGTTCAGCTGCTTCATGAAGCCGATGAGCTGGGCACGGGTGAAGTTGCGGAAGGTATAGCTGGCGAGGCCGAGGTGGACGGGCGAGGGCGCGCCCTGCGCGGTGCGGGGCTCAGCGGAGGCAGCGGCGGGAGCGAGCGAGGCCACAGTGGCGATGGCAGCGGTGCGGAGAAGATCGCGACGGGACATGCGGGAGTTCATGGAGTGCCCTTTCTTCAGAGCCGAAGCCCCTCTGTTATTGCGCCGGGTGGGAAGCCACAGCCAGGCAGTTTGCAGAATCATGCCGCAGAAGCGGAGAGAACCTATCCCTCGGCGGCTCAAGCCGCGTTCATTCTGCGGGATTGACGGCACGGCTGAAGCCGTGCTTCTTCAAAGAAGACAATCTTTTCGCCAGCCGTGGAGCCGGGACCGTTCAAAGAAAGGCTCTGTTCCGGCAAGCGCCTGAAGCCGTGTCCAGCCGCCGTGTGCGTCCCGGTCAGATCGTCGGCTCCCAGCCGGGCTGATATTCGCGGCCCCACCCCTTCATGGCTTCGGGGTCGTCGAGGATCTTGCCGTCCGTGGTGTCGAGCTTCAGTTCGCGCTGGACCTCCCAGGCGATGTTCGACAGCTGAAGAACGGTGACGGAGATATTGCCGACCTCGATGGGTGCGTGCAGCTTCTCGCCCTTCGTGATGCCGGCGATGAAGTTGGCAAAGTGAGCGTCGGTCATCGAGTCGCGGCCGACCAGGTCGGCGGATGAGGTCGCCTGCTTGTTGACGCGGTATTCGCTGGTCATTTTGCCGTCGAGGTCGTAGATCTCGTAGCCGTCGCGGTCCACCAGAACCGTGCCGGTGGTGCCGAGGATGGTCGAGCCGCGGTCGCGGTGGTAAATCTTCATGCCGGAGCAGCTGCGGCCTTCCCAGGAAATCATCTTGTCGGGGTATTCGAAGCTGGTCACCAGCGTGTCATAGAACTGCCAGTCGTCTTTGAACTGATAGCGGCCGCCGGATGCGGTGACACGCTCCGGATAATCGACGCCGAGGGCCCAGCGGCAGACATCGACTTCGTGGGTGCCGTTGTTGAGCGCCTCACCCGTGCCCCAGATGCGGAACCAGTGCCAGTTGTAAGGCTGGACGTTGCTTCTGTAGGGGCGGCGCGGCGCGGGGCCCTGCCAGAGGTCCCAGTCGAGCGTGGCGGGTACGGGCACGTCCAGGCCGTGGCCGATGGACTTGCGGGTGTTCGCATACCAGGCCATGCCGTAATAGGCGCGCCCGATTTCGCCGCTGTGGATCCGCTGGACGATCTCGATGGTGTGCGGCGAGGAACGCTGCTGGGTGCCCATTTGTACGAGCTTGCCGTACTTTTTCTGTGCGGCGACCAGTAGCGCGCCCTCGGCCGGATTGTGGCTGCAGGGCTTCTCGACATAGACGTTCTTGCCGGCCTTGAGGCCGTCGATGGCGATGGGCGTGTGCCAGTGGTCGGGCGTGGCGATGGAGATGGCGTCGATATCGCTGCGCTCGAGAAGCTTGCGGAAATCGCGCTCGGTCTGGGGCGCGTAACCGAGGCTTTGCTGGGCCGCGGCGGCGTATTTCTCGAGAAAGGTGCTTTCCACATCGGCGACAGCCACGAGGCGGGAGGTGCCGGCGTTGGCCTTGAGAGCGGAGAGGTGCGCGTAGCCGCGGCTGTGGAGACCGATCACCGCGAAGTTCACGCGATCGTTGGCGCCCATGATCTGGGCATAGCTCTTCGCCGTGGAACTGACGACCAGCCCCGCCGCACTCACCGCCATCGTCTTCCCGAATTCCCGTCGTGTAATCATCTGCTCTCCGCTTTCGTGGATGGGATTGGCTGCTCAGCAGCGAAGGCCGGCTTCGGCGAGCGCCTTCATCAGGTCGGCCATGCTGATGCGGGTGGATGCCTCGGGAGTCCCGGCGCCGCGCCAGTGGGTTTCGAGGCTGACGGCGTAGCGATAGCCGTCGCGGTGCAGGGCGCGAAGCTGGCCCGGCCAGTCGACGACACCGATGCCGACCGGTTCCCACTCATATTTGCCGCCCGGCTCACGCTTCACGTTCTTGCAGTGGCAGTGGCCGATGCGGTCCTTGGGCAGGAGGTCGTAGCCGGTGGGCCAGGGCACGTCGCCGGGGAAGGTGCCGGCGTTGCCGGGATCCCAGTTCAGCATGAAGTTTCTGTTGGGGATGGCGGCGAGGACGGCTGCGGCCTCTTTGGCGTTGCCGGTATTGCAGGACATTTCGTTTTCGAGGACGAGGATGACGCTGTGCTTTGCACAGGTTTCAGCGGCCTGAGCCAGGGTGTCGTTGATGGCGTGGCGGTAAGGCTGGGGATCTTCGAGACGCCAGAAGTCGAAGCAGCGGATGCGGTCGGTGTCGAAGGCGCGGGTGAGGTCGATGCAGTGGCGGAGCAGAGGGCCCTGCTGGCTGAAGTCATCCTTCGCGTGGAACTGGTCGCGCCGCTCGCCGTTTTTTCGGGGGGCGCCGGGCCAGTCCACCTTATATAGGGGGCTGGCGATATCGGTGACGCGGAGGCGGTACTTCTTCAGGATGGCGCGGGCTTCGGCGATCTGGCTGGCGTCGAGGTCGGTGACGTTCCTGTTCCACATGCTGCGCAGTTCGATCCAGTGGAGGCCGAAATCGTGGGCGGCGACGGAACAGGCGTGGTCGAAGTCCTGAGAGATTTCGTCATTGATGACGGCGAGGCGAAAGGGACAAGTGGCAGGCACGGAATGTTCAGCTTGTGCGGAGGAGATGGCGGGAAGGGAGGCCGCGGCAGCAGCTGCGGTCAGACCACCCAGGAAATCGCGACGAGATACCGGCATCCATTGCTCCCGTTGAGGAAACGCCAGTATAGACGCACGATGCCTGCAGTCGGGGTGCTCGAGGGCTACGACCGCAATTTTCCCGGGTGGATGCCACCAGCTGCGGATCGCTGTGCCGTCGCAGTGCGCGCTCTGAGCCTGGAAACCGGGCCTTCCCTCCGGGCATGAGTCAACTAAAGTAACCATCATCTCACGAGGGATGATGTTCTGAGGTTGGCAATCGTCTTGCATCCATCGAGGGTAATTCCTTGGGTCATGCGCGCTCTTCCTCTGCTATCAATGACCTGCGAAATAAAGCAACATCAATTTTACCAGGTAGATCGGTAATTTTTTCTGCCGATCTGCGGGAGGGGCAGTGTGGGAATTTTTACTCTCCTGCTCAGGAGTTGTTCTATCTAAAGTAACGATTAATCTGCACTTTTGTGATCCAGGTAACTTGCGCGCGTAACTGCAAGCCCCAATCATACAAAGAGCGCCCATCAGGTAGTCACTCCCGTTGACTCTTAACCGGGGACTGGCATGCCGCAGGAAGCCTGCGCGCATGGACAGGTGGAGTGTGTCAGGGCGCGAGTACGAGGTGCCGCTTCATGTACTCCCATATTCTTTCCTATCTCCTGGACTGTGAGAATTCGACTCGTGGTCTCTATTCAGGTGGCCTCATTTCGGACCGTAATGAAGATAAGTCTCAATCAGACAGGTGGTTACCGCGGAAGATTTCCTGGAGGATGGTGGTCATTCCCGCTTTGATCGGCTGTCTGCCGGCAGGGATGCATGCCGCCTCGTTTGTGCAGGTCGCAGCGGCGACGCCGCAGTCGCCGACGGCAACCGTGAGCGTGACGTACCCCTCGTCGGAGAAGGCCGGGGACATGAACATCGTGGTGGTCGGCTGGAATGACACGACGGCCTCGGTGCAGTCGGTAACAGACAGTGCCGGGAACTCTTATAAGGTGGCGGTCGGGCCGACGAAAGGAACCGCGCTGGAGCAGTCGATCTACTACGCTGCGAGCATTCTGGGCGGAAGCAACACCGTCACGGTGACGTTTAATCAGGCAGCAACCTATCCGGACGTACGTATTCTGGAGTACTCGGGAGTGAGCGGCCTGGATGCAACGGCTGGGGCGAGTGGCAACAGTTCCAGCGCCAGCAGTGGCTCGGCAACGACGAAAAATGCGAACGAGCTGATCTTTGGGGCGAATATGGTGGCCACCCAGACATCCGGGGTGGGAAGCGGCTTCACGAAGCGGGTCATCACATCCCCGGACAGCGATCTGGCCGAAGACAAGACAACCAACAGCGCCGGTGCCAACAGCGCCACGGCCAGTCTTACCTCTTCCGGTCCCTGGGTCATGCAGATGGCCACGTTTGTCCCGGCCGTTCCGACCGTGACCAGCGTCAGCGCCAATAACGGTTCGACCGCGGGTGGAACAGCTGTGACCATCACGGGAACGAATTTTGTATCGGGCGCAACGGTGAAATTTGGCAGCGCCGCGGCGACCAATGTAACGGTTGCCAGCAGTACCACCATCAAGGCAACAACGCCGGCGGGGACCGCCGGTGGAGCAACGGTGACGGTCACCGATCCGAATGGTCTGAGCGGAAGCCTTGCCAACGGATTCACATATGTTTCGGGCTCGGCGATCAGTTTTGTGCAGGTAGCGGCGGCAACGCCGCAGTCGCCGACGGCCACGGTGAGCGTGAGCTACTCCTCTTCGGAGAAGGCCGGGGACATGAACGTCGTGGTGGTGGGGTGGAATGACACCACGGCCTCGGTACAGTCGGTCAAGGACAGTGTCGGGAACACCTATAAGCTGGCGGTCGGTCCGACGAAAGGAACCGCGCTGGAGCAGTCAATCTACTACGCTGCGAGCATTCTGGGCGGAAGCAACACCGTCACGGTGACGTTTAATCAGGCGGCAACCTATCCGGACGTACGTGTTCTGGAGTACTCGGGAGTGGCGAGCCTGGATGTGACAGCCGGAGCGAGCGGCAACAGCTCGAGCGCCAGCAGCGGCTCGGCAACGACGAAGAATGCGAACGAGCTGATCTTCGGGGCGAATATGGTGGCCACGCAGACATCCGGGGCGGGCAGCGGCTTCACGAAGCGGGTCATCACGTCGCCCGACAGCGACCTGGCCGAAGACAGGACAGTGACCAGCACCGGTGCCAACAGCGCCACGGCCACTCTCACCTCTTCGGGGCCCTGGGTCATGCAGATGGCTACCTTCTCGACGGCCGCGCCAACCCTGACGGTGAATGCCAGTCTGGGCGGAATGTCCTGCAGCAGTAGCTCAGAGACGGGAGCAGCACAGGATGCCTGCACCGTGGCCCTGACCGGGGCGGCACCGAGTGGCGGAGTGGTGATCGCGCTGGCCAGTAACAACAGCGCAGTCTCTGTCCCGGCCTCGGTTACGGTAGCTTCGGGAGCAAGCAGCGCCGGGTTTACGGCGACGGTGTCGGCCGTGAGCTCCACGCAGACAGCGACGCTCACAGCGAGTGGTGCGGGAGCAACCTCCAGCTTCCCCCTGCAACTGAACGCCGCGGCAGCAGCGCTGTCGCTCAGCTCCAAAAGCGTGGCATTCGGAAACGTCATGGAGAATACACCCTCAACGCAGTCGGTGGTGTTAACTTCGAGCGGTACGGCGGCACTGACGATCAGTGGAGCGTCGATCGCCGGGACGGGATTCAGCATGTCGGGCGTGACTGCTCCGATTACGCTGAATCCGGGTCAGACAGCCACTCTGAACATCCAGTTCGATCCGACGTCGACGGGTTCGATGAGCGGGGCGGTGACGCTGACCAGCAATGCCTCGTCAACGCCGACAGCAACCGTCACTCTGAGCGGCACAGGACAGGCAACATCGTACCAGGTGGACCTAACCTGGGGCGCGCCAAGCAGTTCCACGGACGCCGTGGCGGGCTATGACATCTACCGCGAGGTCAGCGGAGGGTCGTCGTATCAGCTGCTGAATTCGTCTGCGGATGGATCGACGACATACACAGACACCACTGTGCAAACGAACACGACGTACAACTACTACATTGTCAGCGTCGATGCGCAGGGGAACCAAAGCTCTCCGTCGAACACCTTTACCGTGACGATTCCGTAGATTTGTTTCGGAAGGCGCAGATACGCCGCTGGCCGTCCCAGCAGGACGCGGCCGGCGGAGCCGTTCTTCACAGGCCAGCTGGCATCAACCCGGGAGGGAGACCGGGCTGCGGCTGGCCTTTCTTTTTTTGAAGAGCGGAATTTGGCACCGCGGCAGGGGTTATGGGGGAAGACTGCGCTCTGCCGCCCTGTGGAAACGTTCCGAATTGAATTACGAATGATGCTTACCGGCTCGCGCGACGAGGGCTTCTCGTAACCGGCGAAGGTGTTACCTCAGCCCCAGAAGGGGGCCGGACTCGAATGCTGAGCTCACCCGAAAGATGAAGAGCCTGGAGTAACCACGGCCGAGACCTGAGCGGTAACAGAGCCGGCAGGAGACTCGTCTGTCGGAGAGCCGGAAATGTCGCGGGTGCTCCGCGGCGGCACTGGGGGCCGGCATTTCGGCGGAACTCCAGGGTCAGGGTCGATCGCAGCGCCACAGTCCAGAGAGGGTGCGGTCGTTAGATGAGCAATCAGAGACGGACTCGAATGAAGATCCTTTCGGGGGATCTCAACGCGTCCCGGGGGCCGCGGCTCGCGCAGCGACGACCGTTTTCAGGTCCGTGACGGTGCAATGCCTGCCTGGGAAGGGAGCAGCGCGAGCAACATCGCGGAGTGAAGAATTGCCTCGATACTCTCCGGGGCCAAAGCGCTGGTGCCGGCCCGCGGGTAATCAGATATTCGAGGCGAGGCGGATTTCAAGGCGCGCGCCGCGATTGGGCCAGGACTCGAGGGCGAGTTCGCCATTGAAATCGTGGACGCGTTCGCGGATGACGCGGGGGCCCTTGCGGGCTGCTTCGAGCTGGGCGAGCGACAGGCGGCCGGTGAAGTCGAACCCGCGGCCATCGTCCTGGATGACGATCTCCCAGGCATCGTCGCGGGAGGTGAGGCGCACGTCGACCTTGTGGGCCCCGCTGTGGCGGCGCACGTTGCTGAGGGCCTCTTCGATGATGCGGACCAGATCGTGGGAAACGCGGCGGGGGATGGCCTCTTCGCGAACGTTACAGGAGAAATGGGTGACAATCCCCGTTTCCGTTTGGAAGTCCTGCAGCATGTTCGTCAGGTGGGGCACGACGGGCCGTGGCCGTGCGCTTGAGCGCAGCCGGTCGATCTGCTCGCGCAGTCTCCGCACTTCCACCCGAAGAATGTCCTGAGCGCTGGCAAGCGCGTCGGAGCTTTGCACGTTCCCCGGGGTGGGAAGCGTTTGGTGGCGCAGAAGCTCCAGTTGCATCTCGGTGGCGATCAGAGACTGGACAACCCCATCATGCAGGTCGCGGGCCAGCCGCTGCCGCTCAATCGCCCGCACACGGACACTGGTATGGCGCCACAGATAGAAGTTGTAGACAGAGGGGCCGACTTCATCCGCCATCTGCTGGAGCAGGCGCAGGCAGGACTCGACTCCGGCGGCGCAGCCAGGATCGACCACGAAAATGCGGCCCGTCCACTCGCTGCCAAACTGCAGCGTGGTAGTCAGGAGATTGCGGAAGGGCTGATGCCAGACGCGCTCCCCGCAAAGGGAGGTGGTTTCGAGTTTTGCGCGGTAGCCGCCTCTATCGAGCGCAAGAAAGTTGTAACTGCTGCCCCGGCGGTGAAAAGCGATGGACCAGCCAGGCATCGGTATCGGCCAGAAATAACGGTCTTCCTCGGAAGAGGGAACATCCCGGAAGGAAGGCATACCGCCATTCTCGCCCTGTGTCGCCCACTCGGAGACGCGCCAGGTGGAGGAGTTCCGGAGAACCAGGACCACCTTCCTGGCCTCGAAGATCTCCAGAACGGTGGGAAGGATGTCGCGGAGATTCGCCTGAACGCCGGCCTCGGCGCTAAGTCGCTGGAGGATGGTGCGGGTGGCGTAGGCCTGCTGTTCGCGCTGGGTCCACCAGGCGGTGTAGGCCAGGAAGCCAGCGGCGAGGAGGAGAATGGCGGATTTGACCGCGAAGCGGTCGAGGTTCAGCGGCTGCGGGAGGAGGTGGAGCCAGGCGAAGGAAGGCAGGGAGGCGACCATCGATTCGCCGAGAACGATGAGCACGCCGGAGAAGCCGATGGCCACGGTCTCCAGGGCCTTGCGGCGGTAGGGACCTGCCAGCAGGGCAAAGATGAAGAGGGGAAAGAACGGACTTCGGGTGCAGCCCGTAAAAAGGCAGATCAGCGAAGGCCAGACGAGATCGGAGGCATGCACCAGGAGGAGGAAAGCCGAGGAGAGAGGGCGGGCCAGAAAGACACGCGCCAGGATGAGGAGGCTGAAGAGGGCGTAGCCGAAAAGAATAAGCCCGATGGCGGGGGTGTGCTCTCCGGCGAGGGGACCGATCAGAGGCAGGATGACGAGAAATGCGAGGGAAGTGACGAACCGGAAGATCGCGAGGGCCTGCTCGCGATACAGGGCCTTCCCGAAGGGCAGGAGAGAGCGGAGATAAGATTTGGTTCGAAACGACGCCAGGTTCATTTGGCGCCTCCCACAGTGGAACCTCTGGCAAACCAGCAAAACCGAGTCATCTGAAAGCCGAATGCGCTGCGATCCTTCCGTTTCTCTGACGGTTTCAGACGCCGCTTTAGCCCGTGAAGCAACAGCGCCGCAGGCGGGTACAGCCGCAGGGGGGATAAGCGGCTGCAGGCGCGAAGGGGGGATCGGCTACCCACCGTGGTATCATGAGGCTGACTTACCCGTCAAGCGATAAATGGAACCCCTGGCAGGTTTCTCTGCCGGGCAAGATGTTTTGACCTCAAATCGCACCAATTAATCGTCCATCGGCCCAGGCGGGTCGTCGGTCGGTCCTGCTTTTCCAGAAAATACGATAAATACCAGATAATTAAGCAGGATAACAGACGATATACTGACACAGAGCCGGGAATGCCGGACAGTTATCAGGATGCACACATCTGACGTGCGATGTGGGGCAGATCCGATGTTTCCGAAGAGAAGCCCAGAGGAGGCAGGCGGGTTTATTGATGGTTACGGCAGTCAACAGCGACCCGGATTCCGTCCGTATTGTCATTGCGGATGACCACGCCCTCTTTCGCGATGGGCTGCGCAAACTGCTGCAGTCGGAACCTGGCTTCGAAGTGGTGGGCGAGGCCTCGAATGGGGAGGAACTGCTTCCCCTGCTGCGGGAGACGAGGCCGGATATCCTGTTGCTGGATCTGTCCATGCCGCGGCAGGACGGGATGGAGGTACTGCGGGAGCTGTCGACCACGGACCTTTCCGTGCGAACGCTGCTGCTGACGGCCTCTATCGAGAAGGCGCAGATCGTGCGGGCGCTGAAGCTGGGGGCTTATGGGGTGATCCTGAAGGAATCGACGAGCCAGCGGCTGTTCGACAGCATCCGGTGCGTGATGGCGGGCCAGTTCTGGGTCGGCCGGGAAAGCGTCTCCGACCTGGTGCGGGCTCTGCGGAGTGTCTCTTCGCCCGGGGAAGGCGCCCCGCGTGCCAAAGACTTTGGCCTGACGCCGCGGGAGATGGAGATCGTAACGATGGTGGTTGCGGGATACTCGAATCCCGACATCGCCCAGAGATGCTCGATCAGCGAGCAGACAGTCAAGCATCACGTCAGCAACATCTTCGACAAGCTTGGCGTTTCCAACCGGCTGGAACTGGCGCTGTTTGCGGTCAATCACCGTCTGACCGAAGCCGGCTCGTAATTTACTTTCAAAATTCCTGTTTCGACGCGCAGATGACCGCGCTTCCGGGGACGCCTGCGCAGCGGCCGAGGGGCTCATTGCATTCGTGCCGGGCGCAGCGTAGAAGATGGTGCCTGTATTTGGGGGACGGGGAAGTTACTCCCGCTCCTAAGTAGAGGATGTGGTTGTTACCGGAACGTGGAAGGTCGGCTGCACGTCAGTAATACCCGGCAGTGCCATGGCAAATAGCACCATGCAGGGGCATGACCATAGTACTGTCGGGCCATTGCTGGCCCCGGCGAGGTCGCTTAGGCTTAGTTTCGCACTGTGGGGAACGGCGTTCCCTAGCCCGGGGTACAAGGAGATCCAATGGAAGCCAGACGGGCGCCGCGAGTCCTCTCAACGGAAATGACCCGGGCGAGGCGGTACGAGATCGGTACGGTGATTCGCTACCGCGTTCGTGGGCAGCGTGAATGGCGCGAGGGTATGACTGAGAACATCAGCACCTCGGGAGTGCTCATGCGCACGGGCAGTCCTTTAGAACCTAATACAGCCATCGAGATGAGATTCTTTCTTCCAGTTGAATTGCACGGCGAGAGCGCCGCTGAAGTTTTCTGCCGAGGTTTGGTTGTTCGATCGTCGCAATGTGCTGACCCGGCTGGCGCGGTTTCCATCGCTGCCAGAATTGTTCATTCCCGGTTTCTTCGCCAGACGGCAAATGCGGATGCGGCCAGGGAATCAACGCTTAGCGAACGACGACTCACTCAACAGTTCACCTCCCCGCTGAAAGACTCGCAGTAGGCGCGGCAACCGGGCGTGCGCCCAGGGGCCGCGAGAGGCAGTTAGAGGCAAGTTTCAAACGAGCTGAATGTAGCTCACAGGGCGAAGCTATGTCCATATTGCAGAATCAGGGCGCTGAAATGCAGGTTAAGGGAATGCAAAAGCCAGAATACGGCGCGGAGACGGCTGATGCGGCGAGCTGCTGGTGGGCGCTGTATACGCGGCATCAGCACGAGAAGGTGGTCGCGGACATGCTTGGAGCCAAGGGCTTCGAGGTGTTTCTGCCGCTGTACGAATCCGTACGGCGCTGGAGGGACCGGCGGAAGGTGCTTTCGCTGCCGCTGTTCCCCTGCTATGTTTTCGTGCGCGGGGGGCTGGACCGGCGGCTGCAGGTGGTGACCACGCCGGGCATTCACATGATCCTGACCCACGGTGACCGCATCGCGACTATCCCGGAAAATGAGATTCAGGCGATTCGCAGAACCGTGGAGGGGCAATACCGGGTTGAGCCGCACCCGTTTCTGAAATGCGGCGATCGCGTGCGAGTGACGCGGGGCTCGCTGGAGGGCGTTGAGGGAATCCTGGTCAGGAAAAAGAACCTGTACCGACTGGTGCTCTCGGTGGACATGCTGGCGCAGTCGGTGGGTGTTGAAATTGATGCTTCGGACGTCGAGCCGGTTTCGCGGGCAGAGGCACCGGTCTGGGTTCCGCCGACGGCCGGCGAAAACCGGACGAATCACCAGGTCTTCGCTCCAGGGCAGGGGCACTGGGCTGCGGAAACGAAAAGAGATATCTCCGGGCTGACGGTCTGACACCGCACGGAGATGTCAGGGCCTCCGGCCGGCGAGCATGGACGGGAGTTCGTTATGAACAGCACACGCAGTCGGCACGTCGGTATCGCGTTTGTTTTGGCCGCGCTTTGCGGATGCACGCTGGCGCAATCGGGGCCGGCATCGGCGGATCCGGCGATAGCCTCTGCAGCAGCCGCGCCAACCCTGGCAGAAACGGTGACCTCTCCGGGCGGCAAGCCGCACGATAACACCTTCGTGATCGGGGAAGACGATCAGCTGTCCATCAATGTCTGGAAGGAACGGGATCTGAGCGAATCGGTTCCGGTGCGCTCCGATGGGAAGATCTCGCTGCCTCTGATTGGAGATGTGCAGGCGGCGGGCAAGACGCCGCTGCAGTTGGAAGACGACATTACCGCCCGGCTCCGGGCCTACATCACGCAGCCGGAAGTGACGGTGATGGTGATGAAGATCAACAGCCAGAAGTTCAATATTCTGGGGCGTGTCCTAAAACCCGGATCTTATCCGCTCACGTCTTCCATGACGGTGCTGGACGCGATCGCCGTGGCAGGCGGGTTTCAGGATTTTGCCAAGCAGAAGTCGGTCTACATTCTGCGTCAGGGCGCGAACGGGAAGGAGACTCGCCTCGCCTTCAACTACAAGGAAGTCATCAAGGGAAAGCATCCCGACCAGAACGTCAAGCTGCAACCACACGACACGATTGTGGTGCCATGAGCATCGGTTCATGCTGATCCGCGTGTGTCTGGGTCTCATGGTGATGATCGCGATTCCTGCCTGGTCGCAGGCGCAGGAGGACTTCCAGGACCAGACTATCTCGGCAGACGACAGCCAGATGCAGACGCCCCCTCCGATCAGCGACCAGCCGTATCCGACGCAGACGGGTAACGAGGTGCGTTCGAATTATCTGAGCCTCGGTGCAGGATTCAGCACAGGGTACGTCGACAACCTCTACCCGGGTGCCACAGCGGCTCCTCTCAGCGAGACCTTCTATTCGATCAATCCCGCCGTCTCCTTCGATGAGCGTACCGGACGGCAACAGGCGACGATCGCCTACTTGTCAGGCTATACGTTCTATCATCCCAACAGTATTCTGAATTTCGCGAATCAGAGCCTAACTGCGCTGTACAGTTATCGCTTCACTCCACACGTGACGCTGGTGACCCAGTACGGCTTTACGAGGACCTCGAATCTCTACGGTCAGCCCGGTCAGGTGGGGACAAACGGCGTCTCGGGATCGCTGCAGCCGTCCACCCAGGGGATTCTTGCCCCCTTTGCGAGTCAGAGGACCAATGCCGTGAACGCGGAACTGACGGTTCAGACCTCCCGCACGGTGATGGTCGGCGGTTCCTTCGAGGATATGACCCTGCACTATCTGAATCCGGCGCAGGCTGCAGGACTGTCGGATGGAAGCGCTCTGGGCGGCACCGGCTTCTTCAACCGGCGTCTCGGCCAATCGCAATATATCGGCGCAAATTATCAGTACTCACGTATGCAGTCATCTCTGCTGAATACGAATTTCGATCTGCTGACACATACGATCGAGGCCTTCTACACCTTCTATTTCGATAAGAACTTCTCCGTTTCGGTTGCGGCCGGACCCGAACACTACCAGATGCAGATGCCTCAATTTCCTTCGAACGGGTCGTGGACACCCTCAGCGGTGGCCAGTCTGGGCTGGCAGGGACCGACCACCAGTTTCTCCCTCAGCTATTCGCGAGCCGTGGGCGGAGGCGGAGGACTGATCGGAGCCTCCACTTCAGACATTGTCGACGCCGAGGCGCGGTGGCAGATCTCGCGGTCCTGGGCAACCGGCGTGGGCGCAAACTACGCCAATAACGGGAATGCGACGCAATTCATTCCTGCCGGCTTTGTGACGGGCCACTCCATCGCAGGAACCGCTACCATCGAGCGGCGTCTGAGCGCTTTGCTGGAGGTCCAGTTCGCTTATATGAAGATCCACGAGAGCTACGGCGGGATTCCGGCCTTAGCCGCCAATCCGGACAGCAGCAGCGAAACGGTATACCTGACGTGGCAGCTCCGGCGGCCACTGGGAAGATAGTCCATGCCTGAACTTCTCGAAGATCAGCCGACAAAAGAATTTGACCTCGCGGTCTATCTCGATATTATCCGGCGCAGACACGTCGTCTTTCTGGCGGTACTGCTGGCTGGCTGGTTTCTTGTCTGGGGTTCCAGCTGGGTGCTGCCTCCGCGCTATAAGTCGACGACGCTGATTCTGGTGCAGCAGCCAACGATGCCGCAGAACTATGTCATTCCGAACGTGAATGACAACCTACAGGATCGGCTGCAGACGATCACGCAGCAGATTCTGAGCCGTACGCGGCTGCTCCTGATCATCAATCGGCTGCATCTTTTCCCGGATACCGGACATGCCACCTCTCTGGACGACAAGGTTGCCCGCATGCGTAAGGCGATCGACATCGAACTGGTGCGGGACCCCGGAAACGACTCCATTATCAATGCGTTCAAGGTTTCCTATTCGGCGGGTGATCCGCATCTCGCGCAGAAGGTGGACAGGGAACTGACCAGTCTCTTTATCGATGAGAACCTCAGGATCCGGCAACAGGAATCTGAGGGCACCACAAGGTTCCTCCAGGACCAGCTGCAGAATGCCCGAATCGCTCTGGCCGATCAGGAAACGAAGGTCCGCGCCTTTGAAGCAGCCCATGAGGGAGAGCTGCCCGCGCAGCAGGCCAGCAATCTTGAAATCCTGCGGGGGCTGCAGGAGCAGCTGCAGACCGAAGAAGATTCACTGAATGCCGCAAGGCAGCAGCGGGCGTACTATCAGTCGCTCATTCAGCAATACCGGGCGCTGCAGACTCCTCTGCATACGGCTGGTGGCGCCCCAACCGGGCTGGCCGGTCTCGACCAGGAGCTTGAGAAGCTCAGAGCCCAGCTCACGGACCTGAGGACGCGTTACACGGATCAGTATCCCGACGTGCAGCGGGTCAGGCAGGAAATCGCAGAAACCGAGAGAACGCGCGCCACACTGGTAGCCGAACTTAAAAAGAAGGCAAGCAGCGAGAGCAGCGCCGGCGACAGTGCCACCCAGGAGCTGGTCGATCCCGGACAAAACGCTGCGCTCCTGCAACTGCAAAGCCAGGCTGACTCGAACCGCATGGAGATTGCGAACCGAGAGCAGGCGATCGCCAACCTGAAGACCAGGATCGCCAAATATGAGGGGCTGCTGAGCGCGGTGCCGGGCAGTGCTCAGGAGCTGGCTGAGCTTACCCGCGGCTATGAGCAGTCGCAGGCGAACTACAACGACCTTCTGAAGAAGGAAAGCGACTCCCAGATGGCAACCAGCATGGAACAGATGCAGGAGGGCGAGCGGTTCACCATGCTGGATCCTCCGAGCCTGCCCCTGAAGCCGGACTTTCCCAACCGTCTGAAGATGTGTGGTGCCGGGATCGGGGCTGGCCTGGGCCTCGCCGTTGCTCTGGTCGCTCTCCTGGAATTTTTCGACGACCGGCTGTATACAGAGCAGCAGATTAAGGACCTTTTGCCCATGGGGGTGATCGCAGAAGTGCCAGAGATCATCAGCATCGAGGACGAACAGCACGAAAAGCGGAAGCTCTTTGCCGGCTGGGTCATGGCGGCGGCCGTACTGTTGATCATTCTGGTGGGTTCGGCGTTCAGCTATCTGCACGCATAGGCGGCTATGTACAAAGCGTTTTTCAACCTGACGCGGAATCCATTTGACCTGACACCGGATCCGCGCTGTTTTGTGTCGACGCGGAGGCATAACGAGGCCCTGGCGGCACTCTACTACGGCGTTCGCTGGCATAAGGGATTCGTAGTGGTTACGGGCGAAGTGGGAACGGGAAAGACTCTGCTGCTGCGGTGCCTGCTGAAGCTGCTGAAAGAGAGCAAGGACATTGCCTACGCGTATTTGTTCAACAGCCGGCTCTCGCCGACGGAGTTCCTGCAGTACATCCTTTCGGATTTCGGGTTGCCGGCTTCGGGGAGAAACAAGAGCGAACTGCTGCTGGATCTGGGCCAGTTTCTGGTGTCGCGCGGATCGAAGAGGCTGACAACGGTGCTGATCGTCGATGAGGCGCATCATTTGTCGGACGAGATCCTGGAGGAAGTGCGCCTGCTGTCGAATCTGGAGACCACGGACGACAAGCTGCTGCAGATCGTACTGGTGGGACAGCCGGAACTGGACGAGAAGCTGGACTCGCTGGGCTTACGGCAGCTAAAGCAGAGGATCGCACTGCGTGCGCAGCTGGCTCCGCTGGACGAGGAAGAAACTCGGGCATACATCGAACGTCGTCTGCAGATTGCAGGGGCGGATCCAAAGCACGAGTCCATCTTTTCTGCGGGAGCGATCGCAGCTCTCTATCGGGAATCGGGAGGTCTGCCGCGACTGATCAACACAGTTGCGGAGAATGCCCTGATTGCTGCCTACGCAAGACAAATGCGGACTGTGACACCGGACATCATTGACGACGTGGCGAGGGAGTTTCGCCTTGGCATGGTAAGTGCGGGAGATTCCGATAAGACTCCCAACAACCGCGACATGGACGTACAAAGGGCTGCCAATATCCTTCTGGATCTCTTTGCGGCGCTGCGCAAGCCGCGCGCAGGAGACGCCGATCTGGATGTAGCCGTGGCCCTCGGGACGAGCGAAGATGAGCCATATATTTGACGCCCTGCAGCGGTCGCATGCGGAACATGGGGGGGCGGATGGGTCGTTGCAGTGTACCGCCACGGAACTGCTGGAGCGCGCCGAGCGGCAGGCTACTGCCACATGGAAATCGGAGTCTCTGCCGGAGCAAACACCAGGAACTGAAATCGCGACCAGCGAATCTACCAGCTTCGGTGGTATTCGCGGTACCGGCACCTTCATCGAGGGCACTGCGGCCAGCGAACGAGCGGGGCTGGAGGCCGTCAGGGAAGTCTTCAGCCAGTTTCGCGAGATCGAGATATCCGTTTCCGCGCAGAGCCGGCTGGTGTGTCTGACCGACAAGGAAACTCCGCCCGCGGAAGCATTCCGGCTGCTCGGGGTCCGTCTTCGCCACCTGCGCGGCGACCAGATTGTCAAGAAACTGCTGGTTACCAGTACGGTTCCCCAGGAAGGAAAGAGCCTCTCTGCCGCAAACCTGGCGTGCACCCTGGGCTCGCGAGGCGAGCATAAGGTGCTCCTCCTCGAAGGCGATCTTCGGCGGCCATCCTTATCGCAGATGTTTGGCCTCAATGGCGTATCTGGTATCTCCGAGTGGCTGCAGGGAAAAGAAAATCTTGTTTCTACCATCTGCCATCTGAAGGGGCCTGACATCTGGTTGCTGCCGGCGGGTAATCCACTGAAGAATCCGCTCGAATTTCTCCAGTCAGAAAAGCCGCTGGCGCTGATCGATCAGCTGGCTGCCTGGTTCGACTGGGTCATCATCGATTCCCCTCCGGTGCTCCCCCTCGCCGATACGAGCGTCTGGGCGCACCTCGCCGATGGCATCCTCCTGGTCGCCCGTCAGGGAACGACCGAGAAACGGCAGTTGCAGAGGGGCCTCGATGCGCTCGATCGGAACAAACTGATCGGCGCGATCATGAACTGTTCCAAAGTCTCTTCTTCTTCCGATTATTACTACTATGCAAAGCGCCCAGAAACCTCCGCCCCCTCCGCGCGATCCGCCTTGTAATCATTGTTCTGCCGGGGAGTGAGTCCATACATGAAAATCAACGTTGAATCGACATGTCTGGGCGAGGTGGTTGTACTCGTTCCAGAAATCTTCCAGGATAGCCGGGGATTCTTCTCCGAAACTTTCCGCGCCGATCAGTTTGAGGAAATGGGCCTGCCGACGCATTTCGTTCAGGACAACCATTCGCGCTCGGCCAAGGGCGTGGTGCGAGGCCTGCACTTTCAGTGGGAACCGCCGATGGGCAAGCTGATGCGCGTGACCGCAGGCAGCGCCTTCCTCGTCGCTGTGGATATTCGCAAGGGATCACCGACTCTGGGCCGGTGGGTGGGCGTTGAAGCGAGTGCTTCGAATCGTCGCCAGGTCTGGGCGCCGGCCGGTTTCGCGCGCGGTTTCTGCGCTCTCGCCGACGGCACCGAAATCCAGTACAAATGCACCGGAATTTACAACAGCAAGGCAGAGTCGGGGATTCGCTGGAATGATCCCGAAATCGGAGTTGCGTGGCCGCTCACCGATGTCTCCGTTTCGGAGAAGGACAAGAACGCTCAGAGCCTGACCGAATGGCTCATGAGGCCCGAATCCGACAATTTTAAGTATTCAGTCTAACCGCGCAACACTCCGGAGTTGAATCCCATGAGATTATTGATTGCCGGTGGCGCCGGCTACCTGGGCTCCGTACTGATCCCGAAACTGCTGGAACGGAGCTACAAAGTTGATGTCGTTGACCTTTTCTGGTTTGGTAATCACCTGCCCCGCCAGGTCGGCATTCTCAACAAAGACATCTTCCAGCTGACGGTTGACGATCTGGCTGCCTATGATCAGGTTGTCTTTCTTGCCGGTTTATCCAATGACCCGATGGCGGAGTATTCGCCGAGCAAGAACTTCATCTTCAACGCGGCAGCGCCCGCGTATCTTGCTTACATCGCCAAACTGGCGAAGGTCCGGCGGTATATTTATGCTTCGTCCTGCTCCGTATACGGATATACCGAGAACGAACTCTACGATGAGAGCCGCCCGGCCAGCTCAAACTATCCTTACGGCATTTCGAAGCTGCAGGGCGAGCAGGCTGTGATGCAGATGATGAGCGATGAATTCTCCGTCATCTCGCTGCGCAAAGGAACGATCTCCGGATACAGCCCTCGCATGCGCCTCGACCTGATCATCAACACGATGTTCAAGAGCGCGATGCGCGATCACACCATCACGGTCAACAACCCGTCGATCTGGAGGCCGATCCTCAGCATCGAGGACGCCGCCACCGCCTACATTCGCGCTGTCGAAGCCAACGAGCGGATCTCGGGCATTTTCAATCTGGCCTCCGGCAATTACACCGTCGGCGAGGTTGCGGATCTTGTGAAAGCTGCAATGCAAGAGCGGATGGATCTTCGGGTCAATCTGAACATCAAGCATATTCACGATTTTCGCAATTACAAGGTCAGCACCGAAAAGGCTGCGAATGTGCTGAGCTTCCATCCGGTCGGGAACATCAAGTCCATTGTCGATAATCTCATCGACAACGTCGATAAGTTCCGCGACTGGGACAATCCCGCGTATGCGAATATCCAGTGCTTCCGGGCCATCGAGAAGGAGATCGAAGTTCACAACATGGTGGGTGCGATATGAAGGTGGCCGTAGCAGGAGCCAATGGGCAGCTGGGCGCCGATGTCGCAGCAGCATTTCGGGAGCGTGGCGACACGGTGGTTCCGCTGACCCATGAGGATATGGAGCTGTCGAGCCTGGAGTCGGTCCGGAACTGTCTCGGCGGGTCCGGAGTCGAGGTGGTTGTCAATACCGCGGCGATGCATCATGTGGAGAGATGCGAGGCCGATCCGGAGCGGGCGTGGCTGGTGAACGGACTGGGCGCCCGCAATCTCGCCGAGGTTACGCGGGGCAGCGGCGCCACGCTGGTTCACGTGAGCACCGACTATGTTTTCGACGGAACGAAGGGGCAGCCCTATGTGGAGACCGATGCGCCGCTTCCGCTGAACGTCTACGGCAACACCAAGCTGGCAGGCGAATACTTCGTCAGAACACTGAACCCTCGGCACTTTGTGCTGCGTACCTCGGGCCTTTATGGCACGAATCCGTGCCGGGCCAAGGGCGGCCGCAATTTTGTCGATCTGATGCTGAAGCTCGGGCAGGAACGCGGGAAGGTGCGCGTGGTGGACAGCGAATTCGTCAGTCCCACATCCACGGCGGAGCTGGCGCGGCAGATCGTGGTTGTCAGCAGCTCCGAGGCGTTCGGACTCTACCATGCGACGGCGGAAGGCAGTTGCTCCTGGTATGAATTCGCAAAAGAGATTTTTTCCCTGGCGGGAATGATGGTCCAGGTCGAGGTGGCCTCACCTTCGGAATTTCTCGCGAAGGTGCCGCGCCCGCTGTACTCCGTGCTCGAAAACAAGAGACTGAAGGAAAATCGGCTCAATGTGTTCAGGCCCTGGCAGACGGCTCTCGCCGAGTATCTGACCGCTATCCGCGAGAGGCTGAGCGCGCAGATGCTGCCGGCCTGATCAACGGACCGGCCCTTCCCGATGGCCGGTCTCTCCGTTTAGGAAACCCAACTCCCCCGGTTCACCTCTGCGATCGGCGTGCTGGCATCGAGGCCACCGCAGCGAGTGGCGCTGAAGAGGTCAGAACTGCCTTGCTGCATCCTGCCGTCAGGAAAATTGCCCAGACGTAAAGGAGATGTTCCGTGAGTGTGCGAGTTCCAGGTGAAAAGACGAGATCGAGTTTCTCCATAGATCCCCCCAGTGCCGATGTGGAGCGCATTACGCTCAGCGAAGAGGGCTTCCGGCGCATGCTCGCAATTGAACGGAAGCGCACCGAGCGCACCCGCGAGCCCTTTTTGCTGATGCTGCTCGAAGCCGGAGAAGACAGCGGATCGGAGTGGCGGAACAGAGCGCTGGACAGCGTGATCACCGCCCTGCAGGCCGCAACCCGGGAGACGGATGTCATCGGGTGGTACAAGGAGCGGGTCACCATCGGTGTCGTGTTTACCGGCCTTTCGGACAGCGATCGGAATTCCGTGCTGAGCACGATCCTGACCCGTGTCAGCAATACGCTGCGTGGTGAACTGACGATCGAGCAGTTCAGCCGCTTCAGCGTCTCCTTCCACTTCTTTCCTGATGATTGGGATGATGAGAATCCCGAGGGCCCGAGCAATCCGGCTCTCTATCCGGACCTTCTTCATCCTGCCGACCGGAAGCGTTCCCTGCTGGCCATTAAGCGCGCCATGGATGTGGTGGGAAGCCTGATATTGATTTTCTCCTTCCTGCCGGTTCTTCTGATCATCGCCGCGGCGGTGCGGGCCACCTCCAGAGGCCCCGTGTTCTTTCGGCAACAGCGTGTCGGCCAGTTTGGGCGCAACTTTACTTTTCTGAAGTTCCGGTCCATGTACGTCGGAAACGACCACAGCGTTCACCGGGAGTACGTGAAGAAGCTGATTGCCGGCGAGGCGGACCGCATTGCGGCGAATGGAAGCAAAGAGGGCGTATACAAGCTTGCCAACGACAAGCGGATCACCCCACTGGGCAAGTTTCTGCGCAAAACCAGCCTGGACGAGCTGCCGCAGTTTTTCAACGTTCTGCGCGGAGATATGTCGCTGGTCGGCCCGCGGCCTCCGATCCCTTATGAACTGGCCGCCTATCAGACCTGGCATCGCCGGCGGCTGCTGCAGGTCAAGCCGGGCATCACCGGTCTGTGGCAGGTTACCGGGCGCAGCCGCGTGAAGTTCGACGACATGGTTCGTCTCGATCTTCGCTATGCCACCTGCTGGTCGCCCTGGCTCGACCTGAAAATCCTGCTGCGCACGCCCGTAGCAGTCATCAAAGGCGCTTACTGACTTGAAGCCCTCGCTTCAGGAACAGCCCCGTAGCCTGCGGCAGTCCTGGCCGATCCCCCCGGAAGTTCATTCTTAACGGCGTCAATGAACGCGGTGAACTGATCGTGAACTTTGGTGTTATTGGTTTCGGATATTGGGGCCCCAATGTGGTGAGAAATCTCACCAGCCTGGACGGGTCGCAGGTGCTGGCGATTGCGGAGCTGAGTCCGACGGCGCGGAAGCGGGCCCAGAAGGCGTATCCCGGGATCCATGTCACGGCAGATGTTTCGGATCTGATGAAATCTCCGGACATCGATGCGATCGCCGTCATCACTCCGGTGTGGACCCATTACGAACTGGCGAAGGCCGCTATCGAGAACGGCAAGCATGTCTTCGTGGAGAAACCGTTCACCAGCACGACTGCTCAGGGGGAAAAGCTGATTGAGCTGGCGCAGCGCAAAAACCTCAGAATCATGGTCGATCACACCTTCCTCTTCACGGGAGCGGTGAAAAAGATCGCTTCCCTGCTCGGGGAAGGGACCCTGGGCAAGCTCTATTACTACGACTCCACTCGGGTGAATCTCGGCCTCTTTCAGCACGACATTAACGTGCTGTGGGACCTCGCCCCGCATGACCTGTCCATCATGGACTACCTCATCAATGCCAGCCCGGAAGCGATCGTAGCCACCGGACAGAAACATCTGAACTGTCACGAAGACATTGCCTTCATGACGCTGTATTTTCCGGAAAAGGTGATCGCTCATATCAACGTGAACTGGCTCTCGCCGGTGAAGGTCCGCACCACCCTGATCGGCGGAGAGAAGCGGATGCTGGTCTGGAACGACCTGGAGGCTGACGAGAAGGTCAAGATCTACGACAAGGGCGTGAACATCACGAATCGGGAAGGAGTCTACGAGCTTCTGGTCAGCTATCGCTCGGGGGATATGTGGGCTCCTCAGCTGGAGCAGGTGGAGGCACTTCGCCAGGAACTGAGCTACTTCGTCGACTGCATCGATAACGGCAAAGATCCTCACAACGATGGCTGCGCGGGGCTGCGGGTAGTCAGGATGCTGGAGGCAGCGACCGATTCTCTGAACAAGAATGGAGCTCTGGTTTATCTGTGAATTCCTGGAACTGCATTGCGGATGACGTGAAGCTCGGGGTCGGTATCCGGCTTGCGCAATTCATCAACCTTTATGGATGTTCCATCGGCGACGAAACCAAGATCGGCGCCTTCGTTGAAATCCAGAAGAACGCCTCGGTCGGCCGCCGCTGCAAAATCTCGAGCCATACCTTTATCTGTGAAGGCGTAGTCATTGAGGACAATGTATTCGTCGGCCATGGGGTGATGTTCACCAACGATGGTTTCCCGCGGGCTACGACCGGCGATGGGAAGCTGCAGACCGAGGCCGACTGGAAAGTGGCGCCAACACGGGTGAGGACAGGCGCTTCGATTGGATCGGGCGCCACGATTCTCCCCAATCTCAGCATCGGTGAAAGCGCCATGGTCGGCGCCGGCAGTGTTGTGACCAAAGACGTTCCCCCTCACTCCGTCGTGGCGGGTAACCCTGCCCGCGTTCTGCGCTACTTGAAATAGGAAAGAGGAAGAAAATGGCCGCGGTCGATGTAATTCCGTTTCTTGATCTGGTCACCCCCCATCTGCAGATGGAGGAGGAACTCATCACTGTGTTCCGCATGGCTCTGCACTCCGGCGGTTTTATCGGCGGTCCGGTCATCGGGTCCTTTGAGAGGTCCTTCGCCGATTTTTGCGAGGCAGGGGAGGCGGTGGCGGTCAGCAGTGGCACCGACGCTTTGCGCTTCGCGCTGATGGCGGGCGGTGTGCTGGCCGGGGATGTGGTGGTGACCGTGCCGCACACGTTCATCGCAACCACGGAAGCCATCACGCAGGCGGGGGCGCTGCCGGAATTCGTCGACATCGACGAGCGGACCTACAACCTTTCTGTCGCGAAGCTGCGGGAGTATCTGCAGCACGGATGCCGCCGCAACAGCGCGGGAAGGCTGATCAGCTGCCGTAGCGGACGTCCGGTGACCGCAGTCGTTCCCGTTCATCTTTACGGCCAGATGGCTGACATGGACCCCATTCTGGAGCTGGCGGATGAGTTCGGTCTGGTCGTCATCGAGGACGCCTGTCAGGCGCATGGTGCGGAGTATTTTTCCTCAAAGTCCGATCGCTGGATGAAGGCAGGCTCTGTGGGACGCGCCGCGGCCTTCAGCTTCTATCCCGGTAAGAACCTTGGTGCCTGTGGTGAAGGCGGCGCCGTTACGACCAATGATCCGGAGATTGCAGAGAAAATCCGGGTTCTGCGCGATCACGGCCAGGCGAAGAAGTATTATCACGACCTCGAAGGCTACAACGGCCGGCTGGATGCGATCCAGGCCGGGCTGCTGGAGGCCAAGCTGGCCTATCTCGGCGAGTGGAACGCGCAGCGTCGCGAGCGCGCCAGCAGCTATAACCGTCTTCTGACCGGGAAGTCAGCAGTTATCTGTCCCTGGGAGCCGCAGTGGTCCCGCGCTGTGTATCACCTGTATGTCGTTCGCACTCCTCATCGTGACGCGCTCATCGATCACCTGAAGGGCGCGGGCATCGGTACCGGGATCCACTACCCGGTCCCGCTGCACCAGCAGAAAGCCTATCGCTTCCTCCACTATCGTCCCGAGGAGTTTCCGGTCGCGTCGCGCGTGGCCACCGAGATCGTGTCACTGCCGATGTTCCCGCAGCTCACGCTCGAGCAGCAGGAAAGAGTGGCCGAGGAGATCCTCGCCTTCTGCTCCGCTCTCGAGAGCCCGCTGAAACCGGAAATGGAGACGGTTCTGGCGGCAGCGATATCGTGAACCGAACCGCAGAAACGACGCGAAGAATTCATCGTCCCTCGGATCGCATGATTCCCACTATTCACGGATCGCCCCTTGCACGATGAACAGACCAGAGAAGACCGCAGTCTGTATCGTGGTGGAAAATCTTCCGGTTCCTCTTGACAGAAGAGTCTGGAAGGAGGCCCGAGCGTTAACCGAAGCGGGTTATCGGGTCTCGGTGATCTGCCCCAGGGGCAAGGGCTTCGAAGCAGGTTATGAGCTTCTGGACGGAATTGAGATTTACCGGCACCGCGCCCGCGAGGCTTCAGGCGCCGCTGGCTATCTGCTGGAATATAGCTGGGCGCTTCTCGCGGAGTTTTACCTGACCCTGAAAGTCTTCGCGCGCAGCCGCTTCCGTGTGCTTCAGGCCTGCAACCCGCCCGACACAATCTTTCTGATCGCGTGGTTTTTCAGGTTATTCGGTGTCCGGTTTGTTTTTGACCAGCATGATCTGGGCCCTGAGCTCTTTGAGGCAAAATTTGGCAGGCGAGGAGGATTGATCTATTCCGCCCTGCTCTTTCTCGAGGCGTGCTCCTTTCGGCTGGCCCACAGCTGTCTCGCCACAAGTGAATCCCTGCGGGAAATTGCGATGATCCGAGGCGGCAAGGATCCGGAGAGGGTGTTTCTGGTCAGGAACTGCCCGGACCTGATTACCTTCGATCGTCCTCGGCCTGCTTCCAGTGAGAAGTTCGGGAAGGCGTATCTGGTGACTTATGTGGGCTTCATGGGAGATCAGGATGGTCTGGATCTGCTACTCGAGGCCATTGAACATCTGGTCATCCGGATGGGAAGACGCGACACGCACTTCCTTCTCGTGGGCAATGGCAGCTCACTCGGCTCTCTGAAAGCCCTTTGTGCGAGTAAAGGGCTGACCGAATACGTCACATTCACCGGCCAGGTGACGCACAGCCAAGTAGCCGATTATCTTGCGCAGTCGGATCTCGGAGTCGCTCCTGATCCGAAAAATGCGATGAACGACAAGCTGACCATGATCAAAATTCTGGAATACATGGCATTCGGTCTTCCGATTATCCTGTTTGATCTTGAAGAGGGTCGGCGCATCGCGGGTTCTGCCGGGGCCTACGCCAGGCCCAATGACCCTGCTGATTTTGCAGCAAAGATAGCAGTTTTGCTCGACTGCTCTGAATGCCGCAGGAAGATGGGAGCGGCGGGACGACGCAAGGTCGAGAGTGAACTCAACTGGAATCAGGAAAAGAAATCCCTGATCCGAGCCTATGAAGCCGCGCTTCAGGATTGTCGCGTCGGGTGAAACGACACAGGTCCATCATGCAACTGCTCCGCCTCGCGTGTGTCACCCTCATCTTTTTGGCCGGTTCCGCTATGGGCAGAGCGGCGAAGCTGGTGTTCGTCCGCAACGCAGCCACCTCCGCAGCGGATCAGAGCCAGCTTCAGCTTGCCTGTCAGTTTTATGGCGTCGATCTGAAGGTAGTCGATGACAGCCGCACTGAACTGGACTCCGCATTCGCTGTCGTGAAGGACAGGGACACGGTGGCAGTCGCGATCGACGCACATGCGCTGAAGGCGATCGACAGACGTCACTTGCTGGAATCGCTCAAGCGCGGCAAAGATGCTCCTGCTCCACTGCTTATCCTGGGACTGACAACGGCAGAAAAATCCACTCTTCTGAGCGAGTGGTCAGGTGGGGTGCTGGAAACGATCGATCGACTCGCGGGCAGCAACGGCCTGGACTACATGGTCGGACGGATTACGGGTGTTACGGATGAACTCAGCGGGGTCACGCTGCCATACCGTGGCCAGGCTCCGTATTTCCTACAACTGGAAGATGGTGTTCCTGTAGAACAGATCATCACGATCCGGCAAGGTGATGCGGAGCTGTCTACGCTGATTGAAACAGAGCCGGACCGGCAACCGATCTTCTTTGCCACTGCCAGCACCTTCGAGAGGCGCAATGATCGGAATCTTCCCGGTCCGGATGTGCTGGATGCCTTCACCGCGAACGCCTCGGCACTGCTCTTTGTGAAGTATGCAGCGGGCGATCGGGCCTGGCACGCGCCGCAGCATTTCGCGAATCTGACCATCGACGACCCGTGGCTCCGCGAACCCTATGGCGACCTGAATTACGCCGGACTACTTGCGGAGATGAAGGCTCACAATTTTCACACGACGATCGCATTCATTCCCTGGAATTATGCCCGCAGCACTCCAGAAGTTTCGTCCATCTTTCGCGGCAACCCGGATCGCTTTTCAATTGCGATTCATGGCGATAATCACGACCACAAGGAATTTGAGGGCTTCGACAGCGTGCCGCTCGCGGTTCAGGCGCCCAAGCTGGAGCAGGCACTTGCGAGAATGGATGCCTTCCAGAAGCTGACGAACATTCACTTTGACCGTGTGTTCGTCTTCCCGCACAGCATCGGCGAGTGCCGGATTCTTCGGGAGTTGAAAGCGGACAACTACCAGGCGACGGTCAATTCCACGAATGTGCCCATGGGATGTACGCGGCCGCAGGATCCGCTCTTTGATCTGCGCCCGGTCACGACTGCCTACTACGACTTTCCCAGCATCCTGCGTTACCCGGTGGAGATGAAGGAACCCCGGGCCATGATCGCGGTCAATGAATTCCTCGGGAACCCGCTGTTCTTCTATGTCCACCAGGGGTTCTTTGCAAGAGGGATCGACGCCTTCGATCCGACGGCCGATGAGGTCAACGCGATTGAACCCCGAACGGAATGGCACAGCCTTGGGTATATAGCAGCACGTCTCTATCGGGTCAGGCGTATTAGCGGCTCAGAATACGACGTGTTGTCCTCATCGAGCAGCGTTGATCTGCGGAACAGCTCAGGATCGCCCATCGCCTACCATGTGACGAAGAAAGAATCGACTCCGCTGCTTGTTCAGGCGGTTCTGGTGAATGGCCGTTCCGTTCCTTACACGGCAAAGGATGGATACCTGCATTTCTCGGTCAGCGTTGCGGCTGGCGGCGCTGCCCATGCTGCCGTTCTGTACACGAACACCACCAATCTGGCTGCCATCGATATCGGCCACCGGTCGGCCCGAGTCTATCTTCTGCGGATGGCTTCGGATTTCCGAGATATCTGGATGTCCCACTTCACACTCGGTGAGGCAATCACCGCCTGGTATTACGAGAACGACGAGACGCCCCTTCGGCTGCTTTCCGACCTCGGCATTCTGGCGGCGACGACGACCGCCCTCGTTTGGTTTCTGGTGACCGTGCTACGGCGACGCAGGTCGTCAGGTCTCGCGCGATGAACCCAACTTCCCTGATGACCGAGCCGCTATCCACCCGGTACGTTGTGATCACTCCCGTGCGCGACGAGGAGGAGCATCTGACGGCGACCATCGAAAGCATGGTTCGGCAGATCGTCCTGCCGAAGCAGTGGATTATCGTCAACGATGGCTCGAAAGATGGTACCAGGGCCATCATCGACAGCTATGCTGCCAGGTATTCCTGGATTACAGCAGTCCATCGCCCGGATCGTGGTTTTCGGAAGTCCGGCGGTGGCGTTGTCGAGGCGTTCAACGCCGGTTTGGCGGCCCTTACGGTAAGGGAATGGGACTTCATCGCGAAGTTCGATGGCGATCTGACCTTTGGTACCGAATATTTTGCGAGTTGTTTCGCCGAATTTGCGGCCGATCCCTGCCTGGGCGTGGGTGGGGGCGTTATCTGCTATTTCGATTCGGACGGCTCGAAGACCTTCGAAGAGGCGCCTTCCTTTCACGTCCGGGGCGCAACCAAGATCTATCGGCGGGAGTGCTGGGAGGGAATCGGTGGTTTGCTCCCGGCACCCGGGTGGGATACCTTCGATGAAATCAAGGCCAACAGTCTGGGATGGAAAACGAGGAGCTTCCCTCACCTGCATCTCCTCCATCACCGCGAGACGGGCGCGGCCGACGGGAACTGGCGAACTTCAGTGAAATATGGGCGAGCTAACTATATCTGCGGCTACCATCCTCTTTTCATGCTCTGTAAATGTCTTCGGCGCATCGCGCAGAAGCCATATTTCACGGGCGCGGCCGGACTTATCTACGGATTTGTGACCGGATACCTCCAACGCATACCTCAGGCCGGCGACCGAGCTACCATTGCCTACCTCAGGCGCGAGCAGGTGAATCGTCTCTGGGGCAGAGAAACGATCTGGCGCTGAGCCGGCTGGCAGTGGTCCATACGATTCACCGGTAACTTTTCCTTCCTGAAACTGAATCTGCGATGTGCGGCATCTGCGGCATCCTGAAAATCGATTCCTCAGCCTCCATTCACGCTGGTGTGATCCGGGCGATGGCGGATTCTATTCGCCATCGCGGTCCGGATGATGAGGGCTATCATGTCGCGGGGCCGGTCGGGCTGGGCTTTCGGCGGCTCTCGATCATCGATCTCAGTACCGGCCACCAGCCGCTGTCGAATGAGGACGGGACCGTCTGGATCGTTTTCAATGGCGAGATCTATAACTATCAGGAGCTCCGCGCCGATCTGCTGAAGCGGGGACATATCTTCAAAACAAAAACTGACACGGAAGTCATCGTTCATCTGTATGAAGAATTCGGTCCTGATTGTCTGCAGAAGCTCCGCGGGATGTTTGCATTCGCCATCTGGGACAGCCGGACGAAGACGCTCCTGCTGGCCAGAGACCGGGTCGGCATTAAGCCCCTCTACTATGCCCTGACCGGCGAGTCTCTGGTCTTTGCATCGGAAATCAAAGCAATTCTTGCCGATCCCTCGGTCGACCGGGAGATGGCGCCGGAACTGATCGACCGCTTCCTGACATTTCTGTACGTTCCCGGCGAAGAAACCCTGCTGAAAGGAGTTCGCAAACTCGCTCCGGGGCATTACCTGCTGGTGAAGAACGGGCAGATCACGATCCGGCAATATTGGGATCTGAATTTCGCCGAGTCCTTCGGGGAGAAATCGGCTGCGCAGGCGGAGGAGGAACTGCTTGCTTTGCTCGCCGAGACGGTTCGGCTGCACATGATTGCCGACGTCCCGGTGGGCGTCCTGCTGAGTGGTGGGGTCGACTCAACCGGGGTCCTGAGCCTCGCGACCAGGGAGACGGACAAGCGGATCAGCAGCTTCACGGTCGGGTTTTGCGCCGGGCAGGTGGCCGATGAACGGCCGTATGCCAGGCTGGCCGCAGAGAAGTACGGCACGGATCATCACGAGATCACGATCACGCCGCAGGATTTCGCCGCGTTTCTGCCCAGTTATGTCTGGTACATGGAAGAGCCGGTCTGCGAGCCGCCCGCGATTGCGCTGTACTACGTATCGAAACTGGCCCGGCAACACGTTGCGGTGCTTCTCTCGGGCGAGGGCGGCGACGAGGCGTTCGCGGGGTACAGCAATTATCGGAACCTCCTGTGGCTCGAGCGGATGAAGCGGGGTGGTTCGCTGCTGAATTCCGCACTGGCCGGCGGAATGTCCGTTGCCGATTCGGGATTCGGCCTGACGAAATTCAGAAAATATGTTCCGCTCATGACGGAGCGTTTTCCGGACTACTACTACAGCCGCACCTCGAATCCGTATCTGACCACCGGCAACGGACTGGGCACCGTCTATTCGGCAGAGTTCCAGAGCGCCATCAATCGCGAGCACAGCGTGGCGCCGGTGCGGATTCTGCAGGCGCGGATGCGGGGAAAAGACACGCTGCACACGATGCTGTACATCGACACGAAGACCTGGTTGCCGGACGACCTGCTGATCAAGGCAGACAAGATGACGATGGCGAACTCGATCGAACTTCGGGTTCCTCTCCTCGATCACAAGGTACTGGAATTTGCGGCATCTTTGCCTCCACGGCAGAAGGTCAACGGGAGAAATACGAAATACATTCTGAAAAAGGCCCTGTCGCAGCGGATACCTCATCAGATTCGGGACCGAAAGAAAGCCGGTTTTCCCGTTCCATATGCCTCCTGGATGCGCACCGAGCTGAAAGACATGGTGCGCGACGTGCTGCTGGACTCGAAGACCTGCGAACGGGGCTACTTTCGCAGGGATGCAGTGGAGAAGCTGCTCGCAGAAAATTCCAGCGGCAGGGACTTCTCGAAGGAAATCTTCTCTCTGCTCAGTCTCGAACTGTGGCAGCGGACCTTCATCGAAGGAGAGCGCGTTGTTCTCTAAGCGGCTGCGCGAGGTCGCAATCGGGGCAGGGGCGGGCGTCTCCGGGCGGATTCCGGGCCGTTTTGGGATGGCTCATCTGCTCAACAGGTCCTGCTCGCTGCGCTGCGTGGTCTTCCATCATATTGCCGCCCAGCCGACGCCCTTCACCACAGGAATCAGAGTCACGGTTTCGCCGCGCACCTTCGAGAGCGCCCTGCAATTCCTGACGAAGCACTATACGCCTGTAAGCCTGGACGATGTGCTGACAGACTGTGGGGGACGCGGGCTGCCGCTTCGTCCGGTCCTGCTGACCTTCGACGATGCGTACGCGTCGATCGCCGAAGTTGCGGCTCCGCTGTGCCGGAAGTATGGGGTGCCTGCGGTCTTCTTCGTCAACGCTGCATTTGTCAACAATCGCCGGATGGCCCCCGACAATCTTGTCTGCTATGTCGCCCATTTCGCTGGCATGGATGTGGTGAATGCGGCGATCCGAGAAGTTCCGGGGCGGGAAGACGTGGTATGTCGTGGTTTGACGGAAGTGTTCGGGAGCTTTTTCCCCACATTGTCTCTCAAGCAGCGCGAACTGTTTCTCCATGCGCTCTGCCGCCTCGCGGAGATCGACGACAGTCGACTCGCGAAAGAAGCAAATCTGTACCTGACGGGTCATCAGCTTCGGAATCTGGGATGCTACGGCTTCGAAGTGGGAAACCATACTTACAGCCACACGCATTGCCGTTCTCTCTCCCATCGTGAGGTCGTCGCGGAGATCATGACCAACAAGTCCGAGCTGGAATCCATCTGTGGCAGGCGGGTACGCTCCTTCAGTCAGCCGTATGGCTCATCGAAGGACGTGACGGGAACCGTCGAGGAGTGCCTCCGGCAGTCGGGACACGAGGCAGTGTTTCTCAGCGAAAGTGTAGCCAACCAGAGGAACGCAAACCCGTTTCGACTGGATCGGGTCAGCACCTGCGCGGCGAGCGATGAAGCCTTGTTCTTTGAGCTGGAGGTGCTGCCGAGGCTTCGCGCCCACCGCAATCAGCTACATCGGAAGGCCGGCTCGGTTCAGGCGGCTGAGCTTCGTCCCCAGTGAGGAATTGCCTGTAACGCCCGCGCATCAACAGCAAAACGCACGAACCAACAGATTGGTGAGGAACGGAGACAATGACTCGCGAAGAATTTCTGCTTGAAATGGACGGAATGCTTGGGCTGCGGCCAGGCACGCTGCGCGGCACGGAAAAGCTTGAGGAACTCGAGAGCTGGGATTCGACTGCCCTGGTCGGCATGATCGTGCTGGCGGAATCCGCGAACGACACGGAGATTTCCCTCGATGAGGTTGTCGGTTGCTCAACGGTTGGGGACCTGTTACGAATTGCAGGTGTCGAGGGCAACTGCTGCTGAACGGCCGGGCTCTTCACGCAAACAGGAAACCCTGGCTGAGAGTACGACAGGGGTCGACACCGGGATCAGTGGAGGTTCATCGGGTTGACTCCGGAGACTCTGCACATGCAAGAAGAAATTCTTCGAGAGCTTAGATTCCCGGCGACCGCTGCCAGTATCCTGCGCAAGCGGCAGCAGCTCAGGAAGGAACTGCTGGCGCAGCCGAACCTCTTACAGAAGAGGATCGCTATCCTCGGCGGCTCGACGACCACGGAAGTCCGGAGCATGCTGGAATTGTTTTTACTGGCCCATGGAATCGAGCCGGCGTTTTATGAGTCCGGATATAACCGGTATGCAGAAGATGTTCTGTTCGATAACCCGCAGCTAACCAGCTTCCATCCGGACATCGTGTTTTTGCACACCGGGTGGCAGAATGTCTCAGAGTTCCCGGAACTGCTCGAATCCGGCGAGGAGGTGGAACAGCGTCTCTGTCGCGAAATCGGCCGATTCCAGACAATCTGGGAAAAGATTCACACCCAGCTTGGTGCGGTAATCGTTCAGAACAACTTCGACCTGCCTCGGCTGCGGCCTCTGGGCAATCTTGACGGGTCAGAGACTTACGGGCGAGTGAGCTTCTTAATGAGGCTCAATGCTGAATTTGCGGCTTACGCCCGCACCCATCAGCATTTTCTGATCAACGATATTCATTACCTCTCCGCGCAGATGGGTCTGGATGCCTGGCACGGCCACACATACTGGTACAACTTCCACATGGCTGTGACCCCGGCAGCCACAGTGGCTCTCGCGCGCAATGTGGCGGGCATCATCAAAGCGGTCTTCGGGAAGTCCAGAAAGTGTCTTGTCCTGGACCTCGACAACACTCTCTGGGGCGGGGTGATCGGCGATGACGGAGTACAGAATCTTATCCTCGGGCGCGATCACCCGGTCGGCGAAGCGTTTCTCGATTTCCAGCGGTATGTGAAAGCACTGCAGCGGCGAGGGGTGATCCTGGCCGTCTGTTCGAAAAATGATCCCGAAAACGCGAAGGCTGGGTTTGATCACCCGGACGGCATACTCAAGCTGGAAGACTTCAGCGCATTCAAGGCGAACTGGAATCCCAAGCCCGACAATATCCGCGAGATCGCCGCAGAGCTCAACATCGGGCTGGACAGTATGGTCTTCGTGGACGACAACCCGGCCGAGCGTGCGCTGGTGGCCAGCCAGCTTCCCGAGGTGGCCACTCCGGAAGTCGGCACAAACGCCGCTCGGTTCGCGGAGATTCTGGAATCCGAGTACTTTTTCGAAACGCATCGAGTGGTGCAGGATGATCTCGGGCGTTCGGCGTATTACGGTTCCAACGCCCAGCGCAGTGCATCGCAGGCGACGTTCCGCGACTACGGCGAATATCTCCTCTCGCTGGAGATGAAGGCCGAAATTGCGTCCTTCACGCCTGTGTATCTCGAGCGGATCACGCAGCTTATTAACAAGACGAATCAGTTCAACCTGACGACCCGCCGCTACACGAGCGCTGAAGTCGAAGAGATTGCTCAGAATCCTGGGTACGTCACCCTCTATGGTCGCCTGGCCGACCGATTTGGAGACAACGGCCTGGTCACGGTTCTGATCGGGCGCGTCGCCGGGGAGGCTCTGGAGATTGACCTCTGGCTCATGAGCTGCCGCGTTCTGAATCGCGAAATGGAACTTTCCATGTTCGATGCCCTCGTCGAAGCCTGCCAGAGCCGAGGCCTGCGCCGCATCGTCGGGACTTACACACCGTCAAAAAAGAACGCGATGGTGGCGGATCACTACGCGAAGCTCGGCTTTCAGCGAATCGAGAGCGCATCGGAAGGCCAGACTTCGTGGGTCTGGGAGATTCCCGAAGTCTATTTGCCGGGGCACCGCTCGATCGTCCGTATCAGCAAATCCGCCGCTGCGGACGAGGCGCGGGCGGGAACCGCGACAGCCGTTCTTGAGTCCGTGGGCGCCTGAGCCCGGAACGCCAGTTCATCGATATCGAACCGAACCCACACCAATTTCCCCGGGATTGCATGAGAGAAAACATCTGGCAGGTCGAAGTCGATCGGATAGGCGACGGCGAATGGTCGCACCTGATCGAACTCTTCGAGGACGCCAATATCTATCAGACGGCAGCGTACGGCGGGGTGCGATGGGGCGCTCGCAGCCTCAGCCGGATCGTTCTCAGACACGGTGGGGAGATCGTAGCTGCTGCCCAGTTACGCATTGTCCAACCGACCCCTCTCAGATTCGGTATAGCTTATCTGCGCTGGGGACCCCTGTGGGAGCGGCGCGGCTGTCCGGCAGACGCTGAGGTTTCTGGGCGCATGGCCCGAGCCATTCAGGAAGAGTACGTGACGAGGAGAAAGCTTTTCCTGCGCATCGTGCCCAACGCCTTCGCCGGAACTTCCCGAGCCGCAGTGTTTCAGTCAGCGTTCTCTGGACTTGAACAGCAGCATTCCGACTCAGGGACTAACTACCGGACCTTCGTGCTCGATCTGAGCCCGCCACTCGAGGAGATTCGGAAGCGCCTCGACCCGAAGTGGCGCAACAAGCTGAGCGGAGCCGAGAGAAATAGCCTCACGGTCGTTGCCGGCGATGGGGTCGAGGAATACCGTGACTTCTGTCAGATTTATTCCGAGATGCGCAGGCGGAAGACGTTTGAGACTACGGTGGATGCCGCCGAGTTTGAGCGCATCCAGCAGACTCTTCCTCCCTCTCAGCGGATGCGGGTTCTGCTTTGCCGAGAGAAGGGAACTCTGGTGGCCGGTCTGGTAGCTTCCGCTCTGGGCAACTCAGCGATCTACCTGCTCGGCGCAACCAGCGATGCCGGGCTCAATGCCAAGGGAGCTTACCTTCTGCAGTGGACCCTGATTGGCTGGCTGCGCGAGCGCGGCGTCGCCTGGTATGACCTGGGCGGCATCGATCCGGAAGTCAATCCGGGTGTGTACCAGTTCAAGAAGGGGCTTTCGGGCCTGGACACCACACAGATCAGCCCTCTGACGGCTTCCGGAAGCGCGGTTTCGTCCTGGATGGTTGGCGCAGGCTCCTGCGTACAGCGCATGCTTCGCCGTTCTTCCCAACCTGCAACCAGCAGCACCCTGGTCAAACAGCCAGCCGCAAGAGGCTGATCGTATGCCGACTGCTACCAATCCCATAGATATTTCCGTGGTCATCGTCGCCTGGAATGCGAAGAAATACGTCGAGCTCTGTCTCCAGAGCCTCATCGACGCTCCGCCGCGGCGCAGCATGGAGGTCTTCGTCGTCGACAACGCCTCCGGAGACGGCACTTCGGAGATGATCGAGACCCGCTTTCCGTGGGTCAGGCTGATCAAAAGCCCCGAGAACCTGGGATTTTCACGAGGCAATAATGTCGCCATCCGCCAAACTACAGGCCGCTATGTCGCGCTCGTCAATCCCGACGTCATCGTCTTCCCCGGCTGCCTCGATGCTCTCGCGGACTTTCTTGAGGAGAACCCAAAGGTGGGGAATGTAGGTCCGAGGGTCTTCAATCCGGATATGACCCAGCAGAGCACCTGCCGCAGGTTTCCCACACTCTGGAACAACTTCTGCTCCGCCTCCCGGCTGGAAGGCATCTTCAAAGGATCCGGCTTCTTCGCCGGCGAGCACATGTTCTATTTCCCGCATGACCGCACGCTGTCGGTCGATGTCATCGTGGGCTGCTTCTCGATGATTCGCCGCGAAGCGCTCGATCAGGTGGGGCTTCTCGACGAGGGTTTGTTTATGTACGGCGACGATGTCGACTGGTGCAGACGTGCCCGCAATGCAGGATGGGATGTGGTCTTCTACCCCGGCGCCCGGGCCATCCACGACCGCGGCAAAACCACCGCTCCTTTCCCGGTCCACTTCGCGGTCGCACAGCAGCGCTCGGTACTGCATTACTGGAAGAAGCATCATTCGCCTCTGGAAGTGCTGGGAATCCGGAGCATCATGGTCTTCCATCACTTGCTGCGATACATGATTGCTCTGGTGTCGTCGGCCACTCGCCGCGGGAACGGTGCGCATCCGCAAGTCCGGAGGCAGGTCAGCAGTGCCTGCCTGCGGGAAATTCTGGTCGGCGGCAGCACGAATAAAGGCTGAAGGTCAGAATGAGCATTTCCGCTATGTTCGCGCGTCTCGTGGAGTACCAGAGACGCCACGGATTCCGGGCGACCCTGCGCCGTGCCGGTGTGGCTGCCAGACGAGCGGTTCTGGCTCGCGATATGGTCGTCTTCTACTGCGATCTCGACCCCGGCAAGCTCCGCCCCGTCAGGATCCCCGCTGGTTTCTCCATCGAGCGCGTTGTATCTCTGGCGGATTTCAGCAGCGCCGATTTTGAACAGGTGACCTCATTCTGGAACCCGAAGCTCGCCAGCGCCCATATGCGCGAGCGATTCGCCCGGGGAGCGGTGCTCTGGCTGGTCAAATCCGGGGAATCTGTGGCCGGCTATGGGTGGACGCTGCGGGGAGGTTCCATCGAACCGTATTACTTCCCGCTGGGCACGGATGATGTTCAGCTCTTTGATTTCTACGTCGCGCCGAAGTTCCGCGGTCGGGCAATCCACTGGTTGCTCACCGGCCATATTCTGCAGGTGCTGGCTGCTGAGGGTGATGGCAGAGCATTTGCCGATACGGGGGAATGGAATGACGCCCAACTGGCATCGTTCCGGATGACGAAGTTACGGCTTCTGGGACGAGTCAGAGCTTTCCGGGTATTCGGCCGGGTTCTGACCCACTGGAAACTGAATGAGCCTGTCCGCGAACCCCGGCCCGCTGTGGCTCCGACCGGCAAGGTGACAGGACTGCTGAGGTCGAATGAATAGCGCCGCGTCCCCCGAAATGACTCCTCCGGGAGAAGTGAGGCTCCACCACGTCGGATTTGTCCTGAACTCGATTCAGAACGGCGCCGATTCGTTCGCGCGTTCCCTCGGAGCGACTTGGGACGGCAACATCATCTTCGATCCTGTCCAGAAGGTGCGGGTCACCTTTTTTCAGGGCGCCCACCCGCAAGACTCTCTGATTGAACTGGTGGAGCCGGGCGGTCCGGATTCGCCGGTTTCGCGCTTCCTGGCTGCCGGCGGTGGCCTGCATCACCTCTGCTATGAAGTCGAAGACCTGGAAGGACACCTCCGTTTTTGCAAATCTGCCGGTACCTTGGTAATCCGCCAACCTGTTCCTGCCGTAGCATTTGGAGGACGCCGCATCGCCTGGGCGATCACCCGGCAGAAGCTGCTGGTGGAGTTCCTGGAGCGCGAATCGGCCCCGGCCGGGAGCATGCCCAGTTGACAGAGACTCAGGGCTCGATTACGGTAAACCGAGTTGGGACTAGACGGTATCCGGCTTCCCCTGTTGTTGGGACGTTCGGGTCCGAGGCAGGATTCCGCAGCCCAATCTGAACAATCAGGAGCCCTCAGGCGGCATGGCCCTGCCGTCAGGCCTAATTTTGGTACTGACGTAATCTGTTGGTAACCAAACTTCCTCGATTCTCATATTCCTGCCGGTATCATGAGACGAAACCAACGAGAGACTGCAAAAGTCCTGGGCCAAAGACCTCAAATAGAAGGTCCGTGATACCGATGACAAACAGGCATTGATACTCCCGTCATTGCTGTCTGTGTGTGGTTGTCCGGACCGGGAGCGAAGTTTGATCGAATTTAATCCGGGTATATCAGTCGACCGCCACGACTCTGGGTCGCCCCTAAGCACCTTTGCCGCCACCTCCAACCTTCCCCGCCGGATTCAGCAACGAATGCGGCTTTCCATCTCTTTGCTTCTTTTGGTGCTTCCGTGCTGTGCCTTGGCACAGGGGGGGAGCTGCCCGTCCAACTGGAATTCCATCGATCCAAACGGGAACGTGGTCGGCGTCGCATCCTACGCTGGGATCAAGAGCTGCTACTACGCCTCGAAATCCATCGGCTCGGACAGCAAATACGACGGAACCTCGGAGACGGTGAACGGAACCCACGGTCCCTTCGCTCATATTCCCGGGATGCAGGGCTGCTCTGGCAACTGCGCCAATGTCACTCCGGCCGCAGGTGAGGGCTTCATCATGCGAGGAGGCGATGCCTGGTCGGGCAGCGATCTGGGCGTGAACTGGAACTGGAGCGGCAGTGGTACCGGGAGCCAGATCTACGTTGGCGTTGACCAGAACTGGTATAACTCCAGCGCTTGCGGGTCCTCCTGGTGCCGGCCAATCTGGAACTTCTCCAGCACGAACGCGAACGCCTTCCTCGCCGATGGCGGGTCCAAGTATTGGTGGTTCGACAACGTCGAAATCACAGCGCTGTGCAATCAGGAGAACGGCGTGTACGTGCAGGGCGCAACCAACATCCGAGCCTCGCAGCTATATTTCCATGGCTGGACCCACTGCACGAATTCCGATAACGTGGGGTTTTTCTCGCAGGGAGGCCCCGGCTCGATGGCCGATCACAACGTGATTGACGGATCGGATTCCAGCAAGAACACCTTCAACGCGTTCTACTCCTATTGGTCCTCTATCCAGTACAACGTGATCAAATATGTCGTCTCGGGACTGATTGGGTCCAGTGATGTCGTTCACGACAACGTACTTTCCAATACGGTCACTTCGGCAGATGGCGACCATTGCAACGGGTTCTTTACTTTCTCGCCTCTCAGCGGTAATAGCCAGCTCATCTACAACAATGTTGTGGACATGGGAACGGGCTGCCCCGGCGGCGTACAGATGTGGTTCAACGGCAACAGCGGGACCGACTCCAGCTGGATTGGTTACGGATTTGGAAACATCATCTATAACACCACCGGCGGAAACCTGGTCAACTTCGGAAATCACGGGACCGGGAATTACGGAAAATACTACTTCTTCAATAACACTGTGGACTGCACCAACGGTGGGTGCGACGGAACTCCCTCCAATGGTCCGTATTGGACGATGTACGACCAAAACAACCAGGTAATTAACGGATCATATATCCCTCTTGAGGCTCCCTCGGGTGGGACGTCTCTGGTCTGTAATGATGGGTCTGGGAGCGGTTGTACGGATCTCAGTCAGAGCGAATCTTCGAACTACAGCTCGGCTGGCCCAGCTCCTTATCAACCAGCGAGTTCCTGCACGGCTTCGAGTTGCCCGACGGATGGAGCCGGCACGAATCTGAGCAGCGCGGTTTGCTCCGGCCTTTCCTCCATCAATGCCGACGCTTATAACGCGTGCCAGAGAGCGACCACTGCTGGGGTCGCTTACAACACCACCACGCACTCAATAACTGGCCCGGCCGTCAAGCCGGTGGCTCGGCCGTCGGGTAAATGGGATATCGGCGCCTACCAAGTTGGAAGTTCCAACGGCCCCGCACCGGTTACCAACCTGACGGGAAGCGTGGTTGCCCAGTAGTTAGCTGGTGAACACCAACGGCTGCGGAGTTCCGGTTTTGCGCGACTCCGCAGCGCCATCCTCGTTCTCCCCTGTAGATTCCTTCCATTCAGCTTTCGCCAACAGCGAGTCGAGTGCTCCTGCTGTTTAGCGAACCGTCGCGCAGGCAAATTGCGCGGCTTCCGCGCATCTGAGTCATGCAGCCCAAACACCTCTTTTTTGGCGGCGGAGCAGCCGAAACGTTTCTAAACCCTCTGGTTGCGGTTTGGATGTTGATTGCTATCGCGCTGATCCTGACCCTTCCCCGCAACAAGGTGATCCTCCCGTTTTTCCTGGCCTTCTTCACCATACCTTGGGCCCAGGTCATTCTGATCGGGCCGCTGCATTTCCCGGTGCTGCGAATTCTGATCCTCGCCGGCATGGTGCGGCGGACGATCACTGGCAGCAGGGACCCGGGAGGAAGATATCCAGGAGGATTCAACGGACTGGATCGGGTCACGATCCTGTGGACGATATCGGCCTTCGTCGTTGTCTCTCTGCAGTGGATGGAACTGCAGTCCACCATTAAGTTTGTCGGCGACCTGATGGATTCGCTTTTCGGCTACCTGGTGGTGCGCTATCTGATTCCCGACCGCGACACCGTACGCAGGACAGTCATGAGCCTCGGCTTGGTTTCCCTCATTGTGGGCGCCTGCATGATGAGCGAGCAGTTCACTCACCACAATGTATTCGCAGCATTTGGCGCCAACGAGCCCGCGATTCGTGACGGCCATCTGCGCGCCGAAGGTTCACTGGGCACGCTCTTTGGGGGAACGTTCGCGGGAGTCCTGATTCCCATGTTCCTCTGGTTGTGGAAAGAGAAGGACGGCAGGAGAGCAGCGGCGATCGGACTGATCGGGGCGACGGCCATGGTAGCCGCCTCCCACGCCAGCACCTCCTGGCTGGCTTATGCATCCGGGCTTCTCGGGCTGGCGTTCTGGCCCCTGCGCAAAAAAATGCGGCTGATCCGCTGGGGCATCGTTGTCACTCTGACCGGGTTACACCTGGTGATGCACGGCCCGGTGTGGTCGCTGATCGAAAAAGTGGACGTCACGGGCGGATCATCCAGCTACCACCGCTACATGCTGGTGGACAACTGCATCCGCCACTTCAGCGACTGGTGGTTTCTGGGCTACAAGTTTTACGGCAGCTGGGGATTCGATATGTGGGATCTCTGCAATCAGTTCGTGGCCGTGGCCCTGACCGGCGGACTCATCACTCTGGTGCTCTTCATCATGATCTACAGCCGGAGCCTCGGACTGATTGGCAGGACCAGAAAGCGGGTAGAGGGAAACCGGTCGGAAGAATGGCTGCTGTGGTGCCTGGGTTCCACCCTGTTTGCGAACATCGTTGCGTCCTTCGGGATCAATTACATGATTCAACTACAGATGCTGCTCTTCCCGCTGCTCGCTTGTGTGTCTGTTGTTGCTGCGACTGCCAAAGTGCCGGTCGTGGCCAAGGCAAAGCCAGCCGGCGAGGTTCTGGCGCCTCCGCTGCCGATACCGGCCCGGGCGTTCGCTGCAGTCAGGGGAATGCAATGAAAACCGAGGCGGTTCGGGTCCTGTATAGCTTTCCGCTGCGTCTGGGTGCGGATCGCATTTGCTATACGGCCTGGCAGCAGGTAAATGGACTGGCCGCTGCCGGAGCGGACCTGGTCGTTTGTGCGGCCTCGATCGGCAGGCCCGTTGAGCCAGCTGCGCGAGTCGCTCCCACGCTCGCCCGCGGTCGATATCGGCTGCCCTATCGGCTGTTCGGAACCACGCGCGCTGTGGCTCTTCATGACTGGATCACGGCTCGGCGGCTCGAAAAGCTGGCAGGGACGATCGATATCGTCCATACCTGGCCCACAGGTGCACTGCGGACTCTGAAGACTGCAGCAAAGCTGGCTATTCCGACCGTGCTGGAGAGGCCGAATGCCAACACCCGCGTCGCCATGCTCCTCGTCAAGAATGAGTGCCAGCGGCTTGGAGTCGCTTTGCCCCCCGGTCATGAGCATGCCTACGACGAGCGCAAACTGCGAAGGGAAGAGGAGGAATATGAGCTTGCCGATCGCCTCCTCTGTCCGTCAGATTTCGTTGTTCGAACCTTTCTGGAGCGCGGCTATCCGGCAGGCAAGCTGGTTCGTCATCAATATGGGTTTGACGAGAAGCGCTATTTTCCCGGTGCGCAAATGGGCGAGGGCGGCGGGCTCCGTGTTCTTTTCGCGGGCGTCTGCGCCGTGCGCAAAGGGCTTCATTATGCGCTTGAGGCGTGGATCGCCTCCCCCGCATCGGAGCAGGGCACGTTTTCCATCGCGGGAGAATTTCTACCGGCTTACAGGGAACGCCTGAAATCGATGCTGGTTCACCCCAGTGTGAGGGTACTCGGTCATCGGAGTGATCTGCCGGACCTGATGCGCAACAGTGACATTTTGGTCCTGCCCAGCATTGAAGAAGGAAGCGCGTTGGTCACTTCTGAGGCGCGCGGCAGCGGATGCGTCCTTCTTGTCTCCGAGGCCGCAGGCGCAATTTGCCGACACATGGAAGATGCTCTGGTGCACAGAGTCGGAGATGTGCCGACCCTGACCCGGCATTTTGCGATGCTCCACCAGGACCGGGCTCTTCTCGAGCGGCTGCGGACCGCGTCTCTCGCCGGTATTTCCAGTCTTACCTGGACGGCAGCCGGAGTCAGGCTTCTCGACGTCTACCGGGAAACGATTGAAGCGCACAAGGCAGCGCAGTCGGGAGTCGACGCTAAGTCCTGCAATCCTGTTTACGCGCACTCGCAGGTTTAGAAAGCCAGTATGACAACTCCGCAAGCCGGCCCTGAAGACTACAGGATCTCGGTGGTCATCCCAACCTACAACCGGGCCGAGAAAGTTCGCCGGGCCGTCGAGAGTGTTCTCGCGCAGACGATCCGCGATCTGGAAGTCGTCGTCGTCGATGACGGATCGAGCGACGATACGGCACTCGTTCTTGAACAGACCTTTGGCAAGCGCATCCGCTATTTTACCCAGCCGAACCAGGGCGCCAGTGTTGCGCGCAACCGCGGAATCGAGGAAGCCACAGGCGACTGGATCGCCTTTCTCGATTCCGATGATGTCTGGGAGGCGGAGAAGATCGAGTGCCAGCTGGATGCGCTGCGTCGCGTAGGGACCGAATGCGGAGCCTGTTATACCGATGTCCGGTTCTTCAACCACTCCGAAACGCGCACGATGTTCGAGCTGGCGGAATCCAGCTATCGGCATGTGGGGCAGATCGGTGTCAACGGGGAAGCTCTGCGGCTGCTCGTGAGGCCGGGCGGCGCAGGCATGGTGATTTGTCTGTCGTCGCTGCTGGCGCGCAAAGAGGTGATCCGGGAGGCGGGGGGCTTCGATCGCGACCTGCTGTACAGCCAGGACAGCGAATTCATGTTCCGCCTGGCGATGGCGACTCCATTCTGTTTTGTCAACCGGCCGCTGACCGGGTTTGACCGTTCGCCCGCCGAAGATCGGCACGTCGGCGTCAGTTCTGTATGGAACACACGGGAGTTTTTCCTGCAGGATAGTCAGCTCAGGCTGGAACGCCTGCTGCGTCTCACCGAAAATCAGCCGGCCGCGGTTCGTGACGTGGTGCGTGGGCAGCTCGGCGCGATTCACAGCGGGTGGGTAAACTGTCATCTCAGCCGCGGGCAATATGGCAAGGCTCGCGCCTCCGCCTGGCTGGCTCTGCGGATGACCCCCTCTGTCAACTATGCCGCCAAGTGGCTGCTGACCTGGATGAGTCCGGGACTGGCCGTGCGAACCATCCGGCAGCGAGAGAGTAAGAAAGCGTCAGCTTTTACAGTTTAGAATGCGAGGCGAGAACCGGGATGGAGAGCAGTGCAGGATCGAGTGTGGTTATGGATCGGGATGCGCGGGTAGAGCAGACGGCCCTTGCTGCCCCTGCCGGTGAAACCTGCCCGAGTTGTGGACAGTCCGGCGCGCGGGAGTGGCTGCGCGCGCCCGATCGCCTGCATGGCCGGGATGAGGAATATATTCTCGCACGGTGCCTGGCCTGCTCTCTCGTCTGGCTCAGGAACGCGCCGCAGCCGGCGGAGATGCAGCGTCATTACACCGCCGCATATGATCAGCTCATCGCCGCGGCCGGCGAGAATTCCCCAGGAAGATGGCGCGCGCGCAACGAGGCACTGGCGCCGTACAAGCGGTCAGGAGCGCTGCTGGATCTCGGATGCAGTTCGGGGGCCTTCCTGCAGAGCCTTTGCGGGAAAGGATGGGAGCTCTTCGGAATCGAGATGTCGGCGGAATCGGCGAAGCTGGCGAAACGACGCAGCGGCGCGACTGTTTTCAACGGCGACATTCTTGAAGCTGAGTTTGCGCCGAACTCCTTCGACGTGATTACGTGCTTCGATGTCTTCGAGCATCTGTATGAGCCGCGTAAGGTGATTGCCAGGGTCGCCCAGTGGCTGAGGCCCGGAGGTATTTTCTATGTCCTCGTCCCCAACATCGACTCGGCTGAAGCGCGGGTCTTCGGCAGCTACTGGCATGGACTCGAACTCCCGCGGCACCTGTTCCACTATTCGCCGGCTTCGCTCCGTCATCTGGCGGAATCGGTCGGATTGACGACGTGTTCGCTCGAGACCCGGCGCAATCCCGCCGTGGGCACCAGCCTGCGGTATGTGTGGGACGATCTCTTTCGGGCAGTGGGGGTTCGCAGAACTCCCGCAGCTTACCTGAAAGAAGCCAGCCTGCCGTGGCGAGCCGGACGCCGGCTCACGCGGATTACCGTGCTGAAACTCCTGCTGGCTCTTGCTCCCCTCGCGGGGGGCGGAGAATCGATTCACGCCGTCTTCCGGAAGCAGTGAATGACCATCTCTGCGAGGATAGACCCCACTCATCTTCACGAGAACAGCATCAATGTCTAATCGCTGTCTTAACTCCAGCACCATGCCCGCGGAGGACCCGCTCAACCTGCTGTCGATCGCAGCTACGAAACTGCACAGCTGGTGGGTGGGTTGTACCTATCCGTTCGCATACAAAGGGCGCAATCTTTGCATGCATCGAACCGTGCGTCTCAGCAGGCGGATCGCTCCGGGCATTGGTTACGGGAATAACGTGATCATCCGGAATCACGCCTGGATCAACACCTTCGACCTGGAGGGCCCTGAGGACATAAAGATCAGAATTGACGACAGCTGTGTAATCAATGCCCAGTGTGTCATATCCGCTAAGAACAACATCCACCTGAAGCGCGGTGTCATGCTTTCGGCGTGCTCCCTTGTTATGGATCATAATCACGCATATGAGGATACCCACCGGCTGATTCAGGATCAGGGATTGACGGAGGGAGGAAAGATCATCATCGAGGAAGGCTGCTGGATCGGCCACGGGGCCGCAATCGTCTGCGGTCGGGGGGTTCTCGTTTTGGGACGTAACAGCGTTGTCGCGGCGAATGCGCTGGTTACGAAGAGTTTTCCTCCGCATTCCGTGATTGTAGGCAACCCTGCGCGACTGGCAAGACAGTACGATCCAGAACAAGGAATGTGGGTCGGACCGACGGGAAGGCGAGTGGTGGCGGCAGAAGCGAGCTAGTTACACGCCGGAGTAGCAGAGATGGCATACAATTCACAGCCCCTCGTCAGCGTGGTAACCCCCGTTTATAACGAGGAGCAGCACCTTGCGACCTGTATAGAAAGCGTCCGCAATCAGACCTACAGCAACTGGGAATATACGATTGTCGATAATTGCAGCTCCGACAGCAGCAGACAGATTGCTCTGAAATATGCTGCAATTGATTCGCGTATTCACGTTTGTGTCAACGAGCGATTCCTGCCGATGCTCGCCAACCACAACAATGCGCTGCGAAAGATATCCCCTCACAGTAAGTACTGTAAGATGGTCTTCGCCGACGACTGGATTTCACCTGTGTGTCTCGAACACATGGTCGCCGTTGCCGAGCCACATCCAACGGTTGGAATAGTAAGTGCCTACGAGCAATCGGGGGAACAGATAAGATTAATCGGGCTGCCTCGAGAGCAGATCGTGGTTCCTGGCAGGGACGCCTGTCGTGGCTTCCTCATGGACAAGTTGCTGTTGTTTGGCTCGCAAAACACGGTAATGTACCGTGCGGACCTGGTCCGAGCGCGTGATCCGTTTTTTGTGGAAAGCGATATGTACGCGGATTTCGAAGCGTGCTTCGCTCTGCTCCGCACCTCCGATCTGGGATTTGTACATGAGGTCGCCACGTTTGCAACCCCGCGGCCCCAATCTGCGAGTGCTATAGCATCCGATGCTGGCGCTCACTTTCGCAGCCTATTAGGACTGCTCTACACCTACGGCCCAGACATTCTGAACGCGGATGAATTTGAGGCCGTTCGAGAGCGAATCCTTGGGCAATATTATCGGTTTCTCGGGAGACGGATCTACCTCGAACGAAGCCTGGCGTTTTGGTCGTATCACCGAGAGACTTTCGCGGCACTGGGCTTAGAATTCAGCCGTACACGGTTGGCGAAGTCCGCCGCTCGCCAGCTCATCGGATCGATCAAGAGTCCTGCCTCTACCTGGGAAAGCATATGGCGCGTGTCCCGGCTTCGGAGAATCAGAAGCGCGGATATGAGACATATAGTGTCAGGTTTCGGTGCTGATCACGCCGAACGGGCGAATGATCTGGAGAGGTAGCGGAAGTCACGTGAACAGCCCAACTCGTGGTGCGGAGAAGCGAGGAAGGGGAGGCGACAAGTCGAGGAGAACCAGGGTGTTCCTCTTCGGTCATTTTGGCCTTGGAAATCTCGGCAATGAGAGCACTCTCCAGGCGATGATCGGAAACCTGCGCCGACTTGTTCCAGACGCAGAACTGATCTGCATCTGCACTGGTCCGGACATTACCCGTGCCCTCCACAAGATAAAGACGATTCCGATCCATCCGTGGGTGAGCAATCGAAGAGGCCCGCGGCGGAAGTTTCTACGATGGATGCGTACTGTTTTTATCGGAATACCGTTAGAGTTACTTCGCTGGGTATACGCACTGAAGTTATTACGGAGAGGCGATATATTTATCATTCCGGGGACCGGACTGCTCAACGATGCGTATACGTTGAGGGGCTGGGGACCTTACGGCTTGTTCAAGTGGTGTACGATCGCCAGGTTGCGGGGTTGCAAGGTGCTGTTTGTCAGCGTTGGTGCCGGACCTCTCCGCACTCAGCTCGGGCGCGGCTTGGCGAAGGCGGCCTTGGGCTTGGGGAACTTTCGGTCCTATCGAGATGTCGCCAGCTTGCAATATCTGCGGAACCTAGGCTTTACGCGGAGCAGTGACCGTGTATATCCCGACCTTGCGTTCAGTCTCCCGCAATGTCTCGCATCCGAGATGCCCCAACCGTTGTTCCGGCGAGATGGGAGGAAGACTGTTGGTATCGGGGCGATGCTGCTGAATGAGCGCTACAGTACAAGCCAATCAGATCAACGAGGACAGAGCTACATCGAGACGTTGACAGGGGCGATCACATTTTTGATCGAAAGCGGTTATAACGTGCGTTTGCTGATCGGTGATTTTTCGGACCGGCCGGTCGTTGAAAGTGTCAAAAGCCTTGTTGTGAAGCGGCTTCCACCGGAGCTTCACAGCCGAATATTGGACGACAGGGTTGATTGCGTGGAAGGGCTACTGGCGCAAATTGCTCAGACGGACCTGGTTATTGCCACTCGCTTTCATAACATTCTTCTGGGGCTAATGCTTAATAAGCCCACCATTGCCCTCTCGTTCCACCATAAGTGTGCCGCTCTCATGAGCGAAATGGGTCTCTCTGAATACTGTCTCGATATTCACAATCTGAGCCTACAGCAACTCATCGCGAAGGTTCTGGTGCTCGAACAGAACGCCGCTGCGATCGGAATGAAGATCAGTGAGAGAACCGGGGCGTGCCGTGCAGTGCTTGAAGAGCAATACAGATTGATCAGTCAGATGCTCGGGTCCTCTTTCAAGCTGGTGGATCGCGGGATGGCCCGGGTGTGAACAGACTACGGGATGACAAATCGGTCGTTTCCTTTCTGCGCCGCTGCTTAGGCCGACCCTTTCTTGGCGTGAATGAACGATTGTGGCGACGTCTCCCTGGTTTCTTGAGGACAAGCCGTCCGGGTCGCAGCTATGGGCGGTTCCTTCATTCGCTGGTGCTGCTTCGCTCCCAGCGCAGGCAATATCACGGCACTTTCTTCTTTCGGAATCGGCCCGAACTACAGCTGCTCTGCTCGCTGGCGTCGAGACAGCCGAAGGGTTCTACTCTGAAGGTTGCCGTCCTGGCGTGCAGCAATGGCGCGGAAGCCTATTCGATCATGTACGCGCTGCGCTCCGCCCAGCCTGACCGGAAGATCGTGTTTCATGCTGTCGACATAGCATCCGAGGTGGTTGAGATTGCGCGGGAAGGTATCTATCCGCGCGAAAGCCAGCAGCTGATCGGCTCGGCGATCTTCGAGAGAATGACCTGCAGCGAAGAAAGAAGGATGTTCCACTGCGAAGACGGCTATGTCCGCGTGCAGGATTGGGTGAGAGAGGGGATCGAGTGGCATGTGGGCGATGCGGGTGATCCTGAGCTCCATTCGGTCCTCGGTCCCATGGATATCGTGGTTGCTAACAAGTTTTTGTGCCACATGGATGCCCCGGATGCCGAGCGGTGTCTCCGGGCGATTGCCCCCCTGGTGCGCAGCGGTGGATACTTGTTCGTCTCGGGCGTGGATCTGGCCGTGCGTACTCGCGTGGCACGGGATCTCAACTGGACGCCGGTATCGGAACTTCTGGAGGAGATTCATGATGGTGATCCTTCCGTAAGAGGCGACTGGCCCTGGAGATACTGGGGATTGGAGCCCCTGGATCGCAGCCGGAAAGATTGGCAGATTCGCTATGCCTCGGTGTTTCAGCTGGGCGCGAAAACCGCAGCACAGCCCCTCACCGAGCTAATCGCGGCAAAGTAAGGCGTGGACGATCGGACATTCGTTCTTACGCAGACGCGCTGAGGTACAGGCAAGCTGATGGGGATGCGGCCTCGCCGGCATGTGGATGAATCGTGAACCTTCTGGTGGAAAAGCCCGAGATCGAAACGACTGCGGAGTTGGGAGCCTGGCTGCACCAGTTTGCCGCCGAGCTCTACCCAATATGCCGCAGTATTACGGGCGATGGCATCCGGCAGACGCTGGCCGCGATTCAGAGCCGCATTCGGCTGGAGATTTTCGAAGTTCCCAGCGGTACCGAGGTTTTTGACTGGACCGTACCCAAAGAGTGGAACATCCGCGACGCGTATATCAAGGATGCTGACGGGCGGAAGGTCGTCGACTTCCGCAACTCCAGTCTGCACGTCATGAGCTACAGCAGTCCAGTTCACGCGATCCTGCCTCTGGAGTCGATCCGGCCGCATTTGCATACCATTCCGGAGCACCCCGACTGGATTCCGTACCGGACGTCCTACTACCAGGAGGACTGGGGATTCTGTCTGGCTCACAGTCAGTTGCTGACTCTTGCGGATGGCGACTACGAAGTGTGTATTGACTCGAGCCTCGAAGACGGCCACCTGACTTATGGGGAATGCTATCTGCCCGGCCGGTCATCGGAAGAGGTGCTGATCTCCTGCCACGCCTGCCATCCATCGCTGGCGAATGACAACCTCTCAGGCCTCACCGTTGCGACGGCTTTGGCAAAGTCTCTTGCAGGGCAGGATCTGCGCTATTCCTACCGGTTTCTGTTCATCCCCGGCACAATTGGCGCGATTACCTGGCTGGCTCAGAATCGGGAACAGGCGGCGAAGACCCGGCATGGTCTGGTTCTCACCTGCATCGGCGATGGAGGCGGTTTCCATTACAAGAAGAGCCGCAGGGGAAATGCCGAAATCGATCGCGCCGTCGCCTGCGCTTTGAGGGATTGCGGGGAACATTTCGAGATTCTGGATTTCTCTCCGTACGGCTACGACGAGCGACAGTATTGTTCTCCTGGCTTCAATCTCCCCGTGGGCTGTCTGATGAGAAGCGTGTGGGGAACATTTCCGGAATATCACACTTCCGCGGATAATCTGGAATTCATTCAGCCTGTCTCGCTCGCCAATTCACTGCGCGTCTGCACTGCCGTGGTGAACATTCTCGAAAAGAATGAGCGTTATCTGAATCAGAACCCCTGTTGTGAGCCGCAACTGGGAAAGAGAAACCTTTATCAGTCGACAGGTGGAGAACCCATTGGTCAGCAGATTCATGCTCGATTGTGGACCCTGAATCTGTCAGACGGGGAACATTCACTGCTCGATATTGCCGAACGCTCCGGTCTCCCCTTCGAAACAATTGCCGGCGCCGCCGAAGTCCTGAGTCAGTCGGGGCTGCTGGCTCCGCTCCCCTGAAAGCACGGCCGCCTGCGCCAACTGTGGATCATCCACATCGCTTGATGAGGTGAGGAATCTCATGAGAATACTTGTGACGGGCCATAAAGGCTATATCGGATGCGTGGCGGTGCCTATGCTGAAGGAGGCCGGACACCAGATAGTGGGTCTGGATGCCGACCTGTACGCGGGTTGCGATTTCGGCCCCAGTGAACCGCCCTCCAGCGAGCTGCGTAAGGATCTTCGCGACCTGGAGCTTTCCGATCTGGAGGGGGTCGATGCCGTGGTGCATCTGGCCGCGTTGTCCAATGATCCCATCGGGAATCTCAATCCGCATCTGACGTATGACATCAACCACCTGGCATCGGTCCGGCTGGCGCGGCTCGCCAAAGCTGCTGGGGTCAGCCGCTATGTATTTGCCTCCTCCTGCAGCACCTATGGTGCCGCCGGTGATGACTTCCTTGATGAGACTTCGTCCCTCAATCCGGTGACACCCTATGGGGAGTCGAAGGTGCTTGTCGAACGAGACGTGGCAGCCCTCGCGAGCGACGATTTCAGTCCGACATTCATGCGCAATGCAACCGCCTACGGAGCGTCGCCTCGCCTGCGGCTCGACATCGTTCTTAATGACCTGGTTGCATCGGCCGTGACTACCGGGCGTATTTACATCAAGAGCGACGGCACACCGTGGCGGCCCATTGTTCACATCCGCGACATTACGGCTGCGGTGATCGCGGCGCTGGATGCTCCGCGAGAGGCGGTGCACAATCAAACCTTCAATGTCGGCCGGACCGAGGAAAACTTTCGCATCCGGGAGCTGGCAGAAATCGTGGCCGAGGTGGTGGGCGGGTGCCGGATCGAATACGCGCCGGGTGGTGGACCCGACCTTCGCTGTTATCGCGTGAATTTCGATAAGATCACGCAACTGCTGCCCGGCTTTCGGCCGCAGTGGAACGCCCGGCGCGGGGCTCAGGAGCTCTACGAGGCTTATCAGAAGCAGGACCTTAGTGACCGGGATGTGAAGGATGGGAAGTATCTTCGCATTGCCGAGATTCGCAGGCTCCAGGCATCGGCACTGCTAGACGATCAGCTGCGTTGGGTGAAGAAGTATTCAGAGGCGGCGGTTATCGCCTGAAGAGACCGGAGAGTGACGATGACAACGACAGAGCTGTTGAAGGAAGTGGATGTGTCACCAGCCGTGAAGGCCTGTCGCTTTTGCGGAGCCGGTCTGCGGCAGACCTTTGTTGACCTCGGTATGTCCCCTCTGTGCGAGACCTACCCCGCAGCTGCGGATCTGAACCGCGGCGAAAAGTATTACCCGCTGCATGTTTACGTCTGCGAGAAGTGCTTCCTCGTTCAGCTGGAAGAATACGAGAGTGCGGAGAGCATTTTCAGCGATTATGCCTACTTTTCGTCCTATTCGGATTCATGGCTGCGGCATGCGGACAATTACTGCAGAAAGATGAAGGCTCGCTTCAACCTGTCCGGAGACAGCTTCGTCGTGGAGGTGGCCAGCAACGACGGTTATCTGCTGCAGTATTTCGTTCAGCGAGGTGTACCGGTTCTCGGTATCGAACCGGCCGCAAACGTGGCCGAGGTGGCAGTACGCAAAGGCGTCCCGACGCTGGTCCGGTTTTTTGGGACGGAGCTCGCACAGGAACTCGCCGATCAGGGACGACATGCCGATCTGGTTGCCGGCAACAACGTCCTTGCGCAAGTTCCCGCGCTGAATGATTTTGTCGAGGGTCTGCGAATCATTTTGAAGCCGGCGGGGGTCCTGACCCTGGAATTCCCGCATTTGCTTAGGCTGATGGAGCACAATGAGTTCGACACCATTTATCACGAACACTTCTCCTACTTCTCGCTGCTGACAACGGTGAAGCTGCTCGAGGCGCACGGACTTAGGGTCTTCGATGTGGAAGAACTGCCTTCGCATGGCGGATCCCTGCGCGTCTTTGCCTGCCGTTCAGGGGCGGAGACGCACCCCACGGAAGAGAATGTGGCCCGCGTTCTCGAGCAGGAACAGAGGGAAAGACTCGACACAATCGAGGGCTATGAACAATTCGCCGCGCAAGTCAGGGAAACCAAGCTGGCGCTGCTTGAATTCTTGTTGCGTGCCGCTCGGGAAGGGAAGACCGTTGCCGGTTACGGTGCGCCGGGAAAAAGCGCTACTTTGCTGCACTATTGCGGCATCGGCAAAGACCTGATCTCTTATACCGTCGATCGGAGCCCATATAAGCAGAGCCGGTTCCTGCCGGGTACTCACATCCCGATCTACGGCCCGGAGCGGATTCGCGAGACCAGGCCCGATTACGTTGTGATCCTGCCCTGGAACCTGCAAAGCGAGATCATGCAGCAGCTGCAGTACATCCGCGAATGGGGCGGCCAATTCGTCGTACCAATTCCGAGAGCGACGGTTCTCTAGAGAGGAAGGAGCCAGGTTATGAAAGTCGTGCTGTTTTGCGGCGGGGCCGGCATGAGGCTCCGCGGATATGCTGACGATGTGCCAAAGCCGATGGTACAGATCGGGACCAGGCCGATTCTCTGGCATCTGATGAAATACTATGCTCACTTCGGTCATAAGGATTTCATTCTCTGCCTGGGTTACAAAGGAAACTGCATCAAGGATTATTTTCTCCACTACGACGAGTCTGTTTCCAACGACTTTGTGTGGTCTCAGGGTGGGAAACAAGTTCAGCTGCTCAACCGCGACATTGATGACTGGACGATCACTTTTGTCGAGACTGGCGCCAATGCCAATATCGGTCAGCGCCTGAAAGCAGTCGAACCATATCTTCGGGACGAAGAGATATTCCTGGCAAATTACGGAGATGGACTAAGCGATCTGCCGCTGCCCGGGATGCTCGATAAGTTTCGTCGCAGCGGTGCCATTGCTTCTCTGCTTCTGGTTCAGCCCACGGCCAGCTTCGATATTGTCTTCATTGGACCCGACGGTGGGGTCGAAGAGATTCGGCCCATTACGCGGACCGATATCTGGATTAATGGCGGATTCTTTGCCATGCGCAACGAGATCTTCCTTTATTTGCAGGCCGGAGAGGAACTGGTTCGTGAACCATTCCAGCGATTAATCGACAGAAATGCTCTCCTCGCGCACAAATATACAGGCTTCTGGCAATGCATGGACACCTTCAAGGACAAACAACACCTCGAGGAACTGAATCAGGGCATTGCTCCCTGGAAGGTGTGGTCTCATGGCGGAAACGGGCCCATCTCGTGCGAACGTGAGTCGCGCGCAGCCAACCGGGAAAACTCCATCGCGGTGCCAACACCGTTATGATGACTGTGGGTTTTGGGCTGAATTCCGGGAGGCCTTTGCGGGTGCTGTGCATGGGAGCCCATTCGGATGATATTGAGATTGGCTGCGGGGGAACGATCCTTCGTCTGGCGTCTGAATATCCCGATTGCGAGTTTCACTGGGTAGTCTTTAGTGCCGTCGGGGAACGTCGTGCAGAGGCAGAGCGGGCGGCTCGGCTGTTTGCCGGCTCGCAACTCCGGGGCCCAGTCCTGAAGGAGTTCCAGGATGGATTTATGCCGTATCTGGGCAGCGAGGTAAAGACTGTCTTCGAGAAGGAACTCAAGCTCATGGCCCCTGATCTCATTTTTACCCACCACGGCAATGATGCGCATCAGGATCATCGCCTGATTTCGCAACTTACCTGGAACACGTTCCGTGATCATCTGATTCTGGAGTATGAGATACCCAAATACGATGGAGACCTTGGGCGCCCGAGCGTATTTGTGCCAGTTGCTCGAGAAGTGTGTGAGAGAAAGGTCCAGCACCTCGCGGAGGCGTTTGAATCTCAACGCACCAAGCGGTGGTTTGAGCGGGAAACCTTCCTTGCTTTGATGAGGTTGCGCGGCATGGAGTGCGCGACACCGGGGGGGTATGCCGAGGCGTTTTACAGCCGCAAACTCGTACTGTGAGCAGCAAATGACTTTGTTTGGAGCACGCCCGGGCCGATGAACCAGGTCCTGAGCTGGCGCAGAGGTATATGGGAGCAGCGGAATGCTGCCGCAACGGCGCATGCGGCCCCAGTCGATCAGTTGAGGGTATCGAGTGAAGGATCTGAAATCACGCACAATCTCGGGCGGGTTCGCAAGACTCACTGCCCAGGGGGCCACGTTCTTTCTCCGTCTGGGGTCGCTGATGGTTTTGGCTCGGCTTCTGGGGCCGAAGGATTTCGGACTTGTCGGGATGGTGACGGCATTCACGGGAGTTCTGGAACTGTGCCGCGATTTTGGGCTGTCAGCGGCAACCGTTCAGCGGGAGACCATTACGGACGATCAGGTCTCCACTCTTTTCTGGATCAACATGGGTTTCGGCGTGGTCCTCGCAGGAATCATGGTGGCACTGTCGCCTGAGATCGCGCGGTTTTACCATGAACCGAGGCTGACGGCGGTCACCTGTGTCCTGGCCCTGGGACTGATCTTCAACGCGGCGGGTGTGCAGCATGCGGCTCTCTTGCAGCGCGAGATGCGATACACTGCGCTTGCCATGATCAGTGTGGGAGCCCTGTTTGCCGGAACTCTCCTCGCGATCGGGGGAGCAAAGGCGGGCTACGGATACTGGTCGCTGGTAGCGATGTCGGTGACGGTACCATTCGGAAACACGCTGGGATTCTGGCTGGCTACGCGCTGGATCCCGGGCCGCCCACGCCGGCGCTCGGGTATCCGTTCCATGGTTCGCTTCGGCGGGACTCTGACAGCGACCGGGCTGCTGGTCTACCTTTCCAATAATATGGATAAAGTCCTGATCGGCCGCTACTGGGGCAGCGCAGCCATCGGCTTATATGGGCGTGCTTATCAATTGATTAACATACCGACGAGCAATCTGAACTCGGCGGCTGGAGAGGTGGCCTTCTCGGCCCTTTCTCGACTGCAGAACGATCGCGCACTCCGTCGCAGCTATTTCCTGAAAGGTTTTTCGCTGGTGCTCGCGCTCACTCTGCCCCTCACGATCGGGTGTGAGCTTTTTGCGCGGGACTTCGTGCGGGTTCTGCTTGGGGCGAAATGGATGGAGGCGGTCCCGGTGTTGCGGTGGCTCGCTCCTACTATCCTGGTCTTTGCTGTCGCTAACCCGCTTTCCTGGCTGCTGACTTCCAGCGGACAGGTGAGCCGTCTGATGAAAATGTCGATGGTGATTGCGCCGGTTCTGATTCTGGGGTACGCGATTGGCGTGCCCTACGGTCCGATCGGCGTGGCGCGTGCTTATTCCGGAGTCATGATTCTGTGGCTCTTCCCTCTGATGGCATGGGCTACCAATGGGACAGAGATCTCGGTCCTCGACGTCCTGAAGACTGTCTGGCCACCTCTCGCCTCAAGCCTGTTTGGCGGCATTCTTGCGTTCGGCACCGCGTCACTGCTGGCAGTCTCGTTCCGTCCGGTTGCCCGTCTCAGTCTGGAATGCGGTGTATTGTTTGCAGTGTTCAGCGCGTGTCTGATGGTCGGCGATGGTCAGAGGGCTCTCTATCTTGGCTTGTTGCGTGGCATGCTTGAATCGTTCAAAGGGAAAGAAAAGCTTCCCGCATCTGTGTAGGATGGCCATCGCCTTATTTCGCAGCTGAGAAGGTTCGAGTGGAGCGTAAGCCAGATTCTGATCCGCAGAGTCTCCGGGGCAAGGTTGCTGTTGTGACCGGCGCAACTGGTGGCGTGGGCGCTGCGATAGCGCTGGCGCTGGCGAGGAAGGGAGCAACCGTCTTTGCCGTAGGCCGCAACCACGAGGCCCTCGATTGCACGCTGGCAGCCGTTCGGCGATATTCCGATGGTGTGGCCTGTGCAGTCGATCTGACGGTCGAAGAGCAGGTGAGGGAACTGCGATCCAGTCTCGAGGCTGCCGGTCGTACCGACATCCTGGTTCACTCCGCGGGTGCCTTTCAGCAGAATGTAATCTCCGATGCCCGGCTTGAGGACCTGGACCGGCTGTACGCGATCAATGTGCGGGCTCCTTATCTGCTCACCCAGCAGTTGCTGTCTCTTTTGATTTCCGCCCGCGGACAAATCGTCTTCATCAATTCCAGCGCGGGGCTGACCTCGCGGAGGCCGGAAATCGGCCAGTATGCGGCCACGAAGCATGCGTTGAGAGGAATTGCGGACAGTTTGCGCGAAGAGTTGAACCCGAAAGGCGTCCGCGTTCTATGCGTCTATCTGGGGCGAACGGCCACCGCGATGCAGCAGGCCGCGATGCAGGCCGAAGGTAAAGAGTACGTTCCCGAGCGGCTGTTGCAGCCTGAGGACGTGGCATCCACCATCGTCCACGCCCTCGAGCTTCCCCCAACGGCCGAGGTGACGGACATCAATATCCGATCGATGTATAAGTGCTGACGCAGATTACATCGCCACGCTCCATGCCCGTTGCGGGTGGCCGCAACAGGCTGATTGGCACGAACGCTCTGGTTACAACGAGTGAACCGCCTTGTTTCATCTTCGGTAATCCTGGGATGGAAGCGAGTCAGTTCGACCAGGCCACGGTGCATTGGATCACCGGAGAACATGGTCGTCGGATAGTGGCAGCGCCGGTTGCCGTGGCAAGTGCTTCGGGTACAGGGTGGGTCAAAGGAAGAGGAGAAAGATGAAGCAGTTTCGTTCTAATGCCACGGATTGGTCCTGGGACCCAGTTGAGCTGATCCGACGCAGTATCGACAAGCTGTATACATGGTGCCTCATCAGGACCTACCCCTTTGCGAAGAGCGGACATCGTGTCTCTTTCCATTTCCCCTGTCTGCTGCAGAAGCGGCTGGCGAGCCGCATCCAACTGGGGAATTGCATCACCATCCGCAGTCACACCTGGTTCGATATTGTCCCGGAAGGTACCGAGGGTCTGAAGCTCATCATCGGCGATAACTGCGGGCTTGGCGCACGCAATACGATCTCTGCCAGAAACCTGATCGAGATCGGGGAGGATGTGATCACTGCGGCCTCGGTGCTGATTTCGGACCACAATCACGCTTACGAAGATATCCGTCTTCCTATACGGGTGCAGGGTATTACGGAAGGCGGCCGAATCCGCATTGGGCAGGGTTGTTGGATCGGTCATGGAGCTGCGATCATCTGTTCGCGGGGCGAACTGGTTCTGGGCGAACATTGTGTTGTAGCGGCGAATTCGGTGGTTACGCGGAGTGCTCCGCCCTACTCTGTCATCGCGGGAAATCCCGCGCGCGTCATCAAGCATTACGATTTCGGGAAACAGCGCTGGGTGATGGGATCGGCTCGAACTGCCGAAGCGGAACCGGAGAAAGTCACCCTGTAGGGCCCTGGGGCTGTCATTGTGATGAGCAGCATCGCCAGTCGGCGAACTTCAGTCTCGGTCGTGGTGCCGACGTACAATCGTGCAAAATCCACGATTGCGGCCGTGGAAAGCGTTTTGGCGCAGACCTATCGGCCGGCAGAAGTCATTGTGGTGGACGACGGTTCCACGGACGGATCGGGTCAGTTGCTGCGCGAATTTACCGAACGCAGTTCGACCCGCGAGGTGCCGATCGTCTATACCCGACAGAACAATGCGGGTCCCAGCGTGGCCCGTAATTTCGGTGCCGAGATGGCGGGTGGCGAGTACATTGCTTTTCTGGACTCCGATGATTGTTGGCTTCCGGAAAAGCTTGAACGGCAGGTCCGGGCTTTGGACGAACTGGAGGGATGCGGGGCGTGCGTCACGGATGCCTTCTGCATTGATCAGTCAGGCTCAGTCGCCAGCACCTTTCAGCTCTTTCACAGGAAGTACCCGGAGCAGAGCGGGATCGATCACGACGCTGTCAGGTCTCTGGCGCACGCGTTCTGCGGCTTTTGGATTTCCACCTTGTTGGTGGGTGCGGATGCGCTGCGGCGGATCGGCGGGTTCGATCCGGAACTCTCCTTCGCTGAGGACCGCGATTTGCTTTTCCGTCTCTCCCTGACCACTCCCATCGCGTACCTGGACGTTCCGCTGGCCCGCTGCGACCGGAGACCGTCACCGCCGGGCGTTGTTTGCAGGCCGTGGGAAAAGGCGGAGGTCCGGCTTGCGAGTCTGCAGCGAATGTACGAGAACTGGCTCGATCTGAGCAGAACGCTCTCTGCGGAGATACGAAATATCGTTCTCAAGGGCCTGCGAGCGACGCACTGCGACTGGTGTAACTGGTATCTGGGACAAAGGCAGTACGGCGCGGCGCGGCGCCATGCTGCCAAAGCTCTGGCCTGCGATGTCACACCTAAGATGATTGCGAAGTGCGGACTGACGTGGATCGCTCCAGCCCTTGCGCGAGAGATGTTCGGGGAAATCAGGCCATATCTCTCATAAAGAGCGAGCCGGATGCGGGGCCTCATCGTCTCTGCCAAACGTGTCCGGGGTGAATACAAATCTTACGGAACCCTGGAGACCAGGTTACAGTGGACAACGAAATCATTGATCATCCTGATCCGGCGAATTCTGCTGAACGAGTGGATATGAGGGAATCTGTAGGAAGCTTTCCGAGACCGCTCTTATCCTTGCTTCGCTGCACTTTCGATGCCGGCCGGCTTTCGGTAACGTACGAAACGCGAAGCGATGAAAGCGGGATCGCCGAGGGAAAACTTCGATGCAATGACTGTCTTCGCGAGTACCCAATCGAAAGGGGAATCGTGCGTCTCATGGTGGCAGGCCTGACGGAAGAAAGCCGCCACGAAATCCAGCTGAAAGATGAAGAATATGAAGCGCTCCCGGAGACCTTCGTGCCGCCCCCGTCTGGCTGGCGCTCGGAGTTCACGGACAAAATCGAAATCCCGCCGCATCTTAATGCTCTCCACCCGCTTGTCGGCCGCCGTGTTCTGGAGCTCGGCTGCGGCGATGGGCGCTTTACCACGTTGATGGCCCAGTCTGGAGCCGAGGTCCTCGCCATCGACTTCTCCTTTGAGGGATTGCGCAAGGCAAGCTGGCATCTGGCCAAAGGTTCGCCGCCGACTTCGTACCAGCTTCGCCGAAAACACTTCGCTGGCGATCTGCGGACGCGGGTGGGCCTGGTGCAGGCGGATGCGAGCAGGTTCCATGTGGCCCCGCGCGGCTTTTCCCGGGCCTTGTCGGCGACGCCCCTCGATTCCCGTGATGAGCGGATGGAAATGTATCGTTCCGTGGCCGAGGCGCTGACCGAGGATGGGCGCTTCGTGGCCGGCGTGGAGTACGACGACCTTTATCGCAGAGTTCTGGGCCTGCCCAAGGTCCGGCGCTATTCCCGCGGTGGTATTCTCATCGAACACCTGAACATCGCGACCATGCGGCGGGAGATGTCGCCCTACTTTGGGCGGCTGCGAATGCAGCCTATTCGTGTCCATCTGCCGTTTGTGCGCCTGCTTCCGATCGGGACGCGGGTGGTGGTGTCCCGCTGTGCCGCCTCGACTCCGATCCTGAAGCACCTGGGAGATATCCTCCTCGTCTCGGCGGAACGTCCCTGGAGGCTGCCCCAGGAAGGGGTCCGACGTCCCGGGTATTTCGGAGCGAGTGCAATTTACCGCCGGTATAAGTGCTGGCGAGGTGAGGAGCCGATCTGGTCCATGGATGAGTACGTATGAAGGCGGCCACTTCTGTCCCGGCCCGGCACGCCTGAGGATTTTCCCCCATGCTGAAATTCATTAATGGCCGGCAGTAGGCGGCCAAACTGCAGGTTCACTCGTTGTTACAAGAAAAGGATAACTATGAGCACAGTTGCCGTGATGCCCCAGCACCAAGCCGATCCCGAGGTACAAAGCTCCCTTCAGCAGCGGGTCAACGATATCATCGACTCCGTTATGGCTTCGCTGCCCGACCTTCATCAGTTAACCCATGAGGAGCGGCGCGGGATCATCGCCCGCTACGCCGCTGTTCTCGAGGGTAACTTCATCTACTGGATGACTGCGGCGCTGCTCCCGGTTCAGTCAGAGGATGCACGCCCCCATTTACTCGAGAACCTTCATGAAGAAGTGCGGGACGCCCATCCCGCGATGCTGCGCCGATTCGCGCTGGCGGCCCACGCCTTCCCGACCGATCAGGATGCCCTCGCCGTTCATGAGGATATGACCAGGGTTCGCCTCTTCTTCGGACGACTTTCGGCGGTGCAGTCCCTGCTGACCATGGCCTTCTTTGAAGGTTTCATCCAGCGGTTTATGGTCTATCTGGCAGCTTTGGCAGCCGCCGGGGGTTCGACGGAGATGGAGTACACCGATGTCCATGGTGTTTGCGACATCGCGCACACAGACGGGCTCTTCCGCGCACTGTTCTCTGAAATGGCGGTCAACCCGCTGGGCGAGGGCGAGGATCTGTTTGAGGGCGTCGCTCTTCTGCGCAACCTGATTGAAACCATCATTTTTGCGCGTGTGAACGGACGCAGGGTGTGATGGCCGAGAACACTGCTGCCACGATGTAAGCAGGCGCGGTTGCCGGTTGTGCAGGGCGGAGGCTGAGGAGTCCACGACGACACTTCACCTCCACCCTTGCAGCAGCCGCGTCCCGCCGAGCGATCCAAACGTACAATCTCCCCTCCTATTCGCTGGAATTTCGACGAGGACAATAGAATGAGTAACCGCCTTCGGGAGGCGTGGCTTCGATATCAGGATCCGGTGATGCTTTTTCTGCGTGCCAAATGGAAGCTGTACAGTCTTTGGCTCAGTGCGACCTATCCCTTTGCGGCGATGGGAAAAGACCTTTCTGTGCATTATCCCTGCATGCTGGACAGGCGGTCTGCGTGTCATATTAAAGTCGGGAACTCAATCATCATCGGAAAGGATACGACTCTGTACGTGGTTCGCGACGCTCCGACCGAGGTGAAGCTGATCATTGACGACGGCTGCACCATCGGAGCCAGAAGTGTCATTTCCGCCAGGAACCTAATTCACATCGAAAGGGATGTGATCATGGGGACCTCGGTGTTGATCCAGGATCACCAGCACACGCACGAGTACACGGAGCTCCCCATTCGGGACCAGGGCATCACGCCGGGCGGCAGGATTCGCATCGAGCAGGGCTGCTGGATCGGTCAGGGCGCGGTGATTGTCTGCAACGAAGGCGAACTGGTAATCGGCCGCAACAGCGTGGTTGGCGCCAATTCGGTCGTCGGGAGGAGCATCCCTCCTTATTCAGTGATTGTTGGCAATCCCGGCATGCTGGTGAAACGGTCCGCCAGACAGAAGCCGATCGCCGATCCGAATCTGGTCGTGCAGTGAGTGCTTCTCTCATCAGCCCGGCATTCGAGGGCTTGCGCTGCTCCGATTGCAGGCAGGATGATTATCCGAAAATCTTTGGAGGCAAAAGGTCGGAAGTGAACCGAATGACAGTTCGATCAGAAATCATTTCGCAGTTTCAGCAGGTGGCCGAAGAGCACGAGAAACAACTCCCGCCGCTGGCAGATGATCTTGAACTTTTTGAAACAGGACTGGACTCTCTCTGCTTTGCCATAGTGGTTGTCCGGCTTGAGGAATTACTGGGCGTCGATCCGTTTACCAGTTCCGAGGAGGCGCTGTTTCCCGTGACCTTTGGAGAGTTCGTCAGCCTCTATGAACAAGCGGCTGGATAGTCCCGTTTCGCTCTGGACTGCGTGCCGGCGCACAGGCGATTTATCCGGGCGCGTGGTCGTTACGCCGGCGGTACGGGCGTCTCTCGGGGAACTGATTGGAGGATCGGTGCTGGACGGGCGGGGCGAAGAGCTGCGCGACCGATCGGTACTGATCATGACGAACGATCAGTTCACGGCGGCGATGGCCTTGTGTGAGCTGGATGGCATCGCTCGGCGCATCGTGCTCTACCCGCCGGACCTGGCCGCCGATCACCTGGCTTCGGTCATGGAGTCGGCCCAGGTCGATGCTCTGGTTTCGGACCGCGTGAGTCTCGGGTCGGGGATCCCCTGCATCCAGTCCTTCATGCCCAGTGCAGAGAGGATTGTGCCGCAGAATTCCGACCGCAGCGCACAAGTGGAAACGGAATGGATCCTGCTGACCTCCGGCACCGCCGGGATGCCCAAGCTGGTCGTGCACACGCTGGCCAGCCTGGCGGGCGCTATGGCGGGTGCCGCTCCGGCCAAGGGAGTGGTGTGGAGTACTTTTTATGACATTCGGCGGTACGGCGGCCTCCAGATTTTTTTGCGGGCGGTGCTGACCGGCACCTCTTTTGTGATGTCCAGTTCCACCGAATCGACGGCCGAATTTTTGAGCCGGGCAGCTGCCAATGGCGTCACGCATATTTCTGGCACCCCGTCGCACTGGCGCGGCGCGCTGATGAGTGGGCACATTCAGCTGCTGCGCCCGGAGTGCATACGCCTCTCCGGTGAGATCGCGGATGCTGGTATCCTGCGTCAGCTGCGCTCGAGTTTCCCTGCGGCGCGCGTCGTTCACGCCTTTGCCTCGACGGAAGCAGGCGTGGCGTTTGAGGTAGACGACGGCCTGCCTGGTTTTTCGGCTGGCGTGCTCAGCGGTACACCCGATGTGGAGATGAAGATCGAGAACCAGACGCTGTGCATCCGCTCGAACCGCACGGCTCGCTGCTATCTGGGGAAGAACGCCGCTGCCGTGAGGGACAAGGACGGATTCGTTAACACCGGTGATGTGCTTGCATTGCGGGAAGGGCGTTATCAGTTTGTCGGGCGGCGGGACGGGATGATCAATGTAGGCGGCCTGAAGGTACATCCGGAAGAAGTGGAGGCTGTGCTCAACCGCCATCAGGAAGTGCAGATGTCGCTGGTGCGGACCAGGAAGAGTCCGATCACCGGAGCCATCGTGGTAGCCGACGTGGTGCTGCGAGCGAGAGCGGAGAACGACGGCCGCGATGTCCATGAGATCCGAAACGACATTCTCGGCTTCTGCCGCGGGATGCTTCCTTCCCACAAGGTCCCTGCCGCGATCAACTTCGTTCCTGCGCTGGCGGTTGCGGAATCCGGAAAACTGATTCGCAGTCATGCGTAATGTCATCGTGACCGGCGGCAGCCGGGGATTGGGACTGGGAATCGCTCGCAAACTGGCCGCATCCGGTTACCGGGCGATCGCCGTGGCGCGGACTCGGCGTGACGAACTGGTGCAGGCCATCGAGGAGGCGGAGCGTGGGCAACCTGGCTCGTTTCAGTTCGCACCCTTCGATCTGGCGGATATCGAAGGCCTGCCGGATTTCATCAGTAAAATGCGCAGGGATATCGGCCCGATTTACGGGCTGGTCAATAATGCGGGAATCAGTTTCGAAGGTATGCTGGCGCTGATGCCGACCTCGCAAATCGAGCAGCTGGTTCGGGTGAATATGCTGTCACCCATCGTCCTCACCCGATCCGTGGTGCGCACGATGATGGCTGAGGGCGAAGGGCGAGTGGTGAACATTGCCTCGATTACGGCGTTCACCGGGTACAGTGGGCTGTCGGTCTACAGCGCCACGAAGGCTTCGCTGGTCGGGTTCTCTCGCTCGCTGGCGAGGGAGGTGGGCCGCACGGGAGTGACCGTGAACTCGGTGGCTCCGGGATTTGTGGAAACTGATCTGACCGCCGGCCTCCGCGACGAGCAGCGTCAGAAAATTCAGCGGCGCAGCGCTCTGCGACGTCTGGCGAGCGTCGACGACGTGGCGAACGCGGTTGAGTTTTTGCTGAGCGAGAAAGCCAGAAACATCACAGGAACTGTAATAACAGTCGATGCGGGGAGCACCGCTTGAGTTCGCCCGCCGTCGCGTCCGGCACCTCGGCGGCCAAAGACTGGCTGCGCGCGCTCGAGATGACGGATTCCATCCCGCGGGAAAAGGAGCGCATCCTGCCGCGCATATTGGAGGAGATGGCCGATCGGTGGGGCGAGTCGCAGGCGGTTCTGTCCGATCGGGAGCAGTTCACGTACCAGGCGCTGGCGGAAGCCTCGCGTCGGTATGCGCGGTGGGCATTGGGGCAGGGGCTGCAAAAGGGCGAGGTCGTCGGCCTGCTGATGACCAACCGGCCCGAGTACTTCGCAATCTGGCTGGGCATCACCAGTATCGGCGGCGTTGTTGCTTTGCTGAATACCAATCTTGTGGGTCCGTCACTGACCCACTGCATCGCGGTGGTTGCTCTGCGGCACCTGATCGTCGGTGGTGAACTGCTCGCGGCTTTGGCCACATCGCTAGAAGAGCTGAGTGTCTCCCCGGAGGTCTGGGTGCACGGTGCCTCCGATGCGCGGTTCCGACGGATCGACACAGCAATCGAAGATCAGGCGGGAGAACCGCTGAGCGGCAGGGATCGGCCGGCGCTCACGATCGAAGATCGGGCGCTCTACATCTTCACCTCGGGAACCACGGGACTGCCGAAGGCAGCGAGCATAAGTCACGCACGCGTGCTGCAGTGGACCCACTGGTTTGCCGGCATGATGGGCGCGGCGCCATCCGACCGGATGTACAGTTGCCTGCCGATGTATCACAGCATCGGGGGCGTGCTGGTACCGGGAGCGGCTCTGGTGGCCGGCGGCAGCGTGGTGATTCGGGAGAAGTTCTCGGCTAGCCAGTTCTGGACGGACGTGGTTCGATGGGATTGCACGATCTTTCAGTATATCGGGGAGTTTTGCCGGTATCTGCTTCACTCGCCGGAGTGCGCTCGCGAAAGGGATCACCAGATTCGGCTGGCGTGTGGCAATGGACTGGCTCCTGACGTGTGGGACCGGTTTCGGGATCGCTTCCGCATTCCGCGCATTCTCGAGTTCTATGCATCGACGGAGGGGGCCATCTCCCTGTTCAATGCCGAAGGGGAGCGGGGCGCGATCGGCCGCATTCCATCGTATTTGCGGCATCGGTTTTCGCCGGCGCTCATCCAGCTGGATATCGAGACTGGCCAGCCGGTTCGCAATGATGATGGTTTCTGTGTTCGCTGCGCCGTCAACGAACCGGGAGAAGCGATTGGGAAGCTGCGGACGGACGCGTCGAGCATCGGCACCCGGTTTGAGGGTTACACCAACCCAAGAGAGACTGAGCGGAAGATCCTCCGCGATGTGTTTGAGCCCGGAGACGCCTGGGTACGCACCGGCGACCTGATGCGGGAGGACGAGCGTGGGTTCTTCTATTTCGTCGACAGGGTCGGCGACACCTTCCGCTGGAAGGGGGAAAACGTGGCGACCACCGAAGTGGCCGAAGCCCTCTGCGCATTTCCCGGCGTGCGGCACGCCAACGTCTACGGCGTGCGGATCCCCGGAACCGAAGGGCGCATCGGGATGGCGGCCCTTGTGACCGACGGCGAGATCGATCTGGGCGCCCTGCGCCAACACCTGGCCAGTCGTCTGCCCGCGTATGCGCGTCCCGCTTTTCTGCGGCTGGGTGATGATGCAGAGATTACCGGGACTTTCAAGTACTCAAAGACAGAGCTGGCGCTCCAGGGATACGATCCTGGGCTCACGAGCGATGTAATCTATTTCGACGACACCGCGTCGCAGAGTTTTCAGCGGCTTGACAAGAACCTGCACGACCGAATTCAGGCCGGAGAGATTCGTTTCTGACAGCGAATGGCCCTCCTGATTCAGGAGCCCGAGGATCGACTTACGTGGTGACAGCGCAGTTCGGACCGGTCAGGCAGCCCCTGGTCAGGAAGAAGACATTTCAATGGTGATCGATGAGATCCGGAGCGAGTTCGCAAAGCTCCAGGACCGGCTGCAAAAGGGCCCGATATTTCCGAACGTCACTCCCGAAGAGATCCGCAATCATCTGGCGTCGCGCTATAGTTTCTGCGGCCCGCTCGATCTGCAAACGATCGTCGCGGATGTGGAGCAGATGCTGGCCAATTGGCAGGTGCAGGTCACGCATCCCCGTTATTTGGGCCTCTTCAATCCCAGCGTGACGCTGTCTTCGGTGATCGCGGATGTGCTGGTCGCGTTTTACAATCCGCAGCTGGCCAGCTGGCGCACTTCGCCGGCAGGCAACGAAATTGAACGGTTTACGCTGGACTGGCTGGCGTCGCGCTTTGGATTCCCGCAGGACGCGATTGCGAACTTCACCAACGGTGGGGCAGAGGCGAACCTTTCCGCGGTCATCGCTGCTCTCACCCACGCTTTTCCTTCCTACGGGGACAACGGGCTGGCGTCGCTGATGACCGCCCCGGTGATCTACCTGTCGGAGGAAGCGCACCACTCCTTCAGCAAGATCGCGCATATGACGGGGCTGGGGCGGCACGCCCTGCGGATCGTCGCCACCGACGCGCAACTGAGGATGGATCCGCAAGACCTGGCCCGGCGGGTGGTTGAAGACCGGCGCAGGGGTTTGTTTCCCCTCATGGTGGTTGGCACCTGCGGCACCACGACGGCAGGGGTGATCGATCCATTGCCGGAACTGGGCAGCTACTGTCGGCAGGAGGGGCTCTGGTTCCACGTGGATGCGGCGTGGGGGGGAGCGGCGATCGTCTCGCCGCAGCTGCGGCAACATCTCGCCGGCATTGAAGCCGCGGACTCGATCACCTGCGACGCGCACAAATGGTTCTCAGTCCCGATGGGATGCGGGATGTTTTTCTGCCGCCATCCGGAAACTCTGGTTCAGGCGTTTCGGGCCGATGCCAGCTACATGCCGGGCAGGCCCACGGAGTCGGCGCGGGATCCGTACACAACGACGGTGCAGTGGTCGAGGCGCTTCGTCGGTCTTAAGCTGTTCCTCAGCCTGGCACAGCACGGAGAGGCCGGGTACGCTGCAATGATCGAACAGCAAACCCGTATGGGCCACCGGATGCGGGAGTGCCTGATCGGTTCTGGATGGAGAATGGTCAATACGACGCCGTTGCCGGTTCTCTGTTTCACCCGGGATGGCCTCGATGTGCCGCGATGCCTGGCATCGATGCGCGAGCAGCAAATTGCGTGGGTATCGGAGGCCCGCATTGGCGGCGAGCCGGTGATCCGCGCGTGCATCAGCAGTTTCAGAACCACGGAGCAGGATGTGCTCTGGGTGGTGGACGAAATGAACCGCATTTTCCGGCAGCAGGTTGCCAGCCCTGCGGTGGGCAAAGAATGCTAAGGTCGAATTCCGGCGCAGAAGCCGGCACACTCGAGGAGGTTCTTATCCCGGCGAAACCCAGCAACCCGATGAAGCGGGAAACCGTGGCGATTCACGGCGGCTATCAGGCCGACCCAACGACGAAATCCGTGGCCGTCCCGATTTACCAGACCGTCGCGTACGCCTTCGACAGCGCCGAACACGCGGCGGCTCTGTTCAACCTGGAGACGGAAGGGTATCGTTACACGCGCATCGGCAACCCGACCACGGATGTGCTGGAACGTCGGGTGGCGGCGCTCGAAGGCGGGCTGGCCGCGTTGTGCGTCAGCAGCGGACAGGCGGCGCTGGCGTATGCAGTCCAGAACGTGGCGCAGATGGGAACCAACATCGTTTCCGTGCCGCAGCTCTATGGAACGACCCATACATTCTTCGCGCATCTGCTCCCGCAGCAGGGAGTGACGGTTCGCTTTGCAGCTTCGGACGAGCCATCCGCGATCGAAAAGCTGATCGACGGCCATACGCGCGCCGTGTTCTGTGAAAGCGTGGGAAATCCAGCGGGCAACATCTGCGACATTGAGGAACTGGCTCGGGTGGCGCATCGTCACGGAGTCCCGCTGATCGTCGATAACACGGTCGCCACACCAATCCTGCTGCGGCCGAGCGAATTTGGCGCGGACATTGTTCTGCATTCTCTGACGAAGTTTCTGGGCGGACACGGCACGACGCTGGGCGGCGCAATCGTCGACAGCGGCAACTTCCCCTGGAAGGAGCACGCGGACCGGTTTCCGATGTTCAGTGAACCCGACGCGTCCTATCACGGGCTCGTCTATACCGATCACTACGGGAAGACCGCTTATCTGGGACGGTGCCGCAGCGTCTATCAGCGTACGACGGGCGCCGTTCTCTCGCCGCTCAGCGCCTTTCTGCTGCTGCAGGGTATTGAGACCGTGGCGCTGCGGATCGAGCGGCACACGGAGAACGCCAGGAAGGTGGCTGAATTCCTGCGCGATCATCCGCGTGTGGAATGGGTGAACTATGCCGGTTTTCCGGAGAGCCCGTATTACGCACTGGCGCAGAAGTATCTGAATGGCCGCGCCTGCTCGCTGATGGGTTTCGGCATTCGGGGCGGTTATTCGGCAGCGGTTCGATTTTATGATGCCCTGCAGCTGGTGACGCGGCTGGTGAATTTGGGCGATGCCAAGACGCTGGCCTGTCATCCGGCCTCGACCACGCATCGTCAGATGTCGCCTGAAGAGCAGCGCAGCGCCGGTGTGACGCCAGGAATGATCCGTCTCAGCATCGGCATCGAGCATATCGATGATATTCTCGCGGATCTCGATCAGGCGCTCCATGCCCCGAACGCCTGAAGAGATCACCTCCTGAATTCCATTTTGCCGGGGTGTGAGAAAGACAGCATGTCCGTATTGTTGAGTTCCAATTCGTCAGAGTACGACCGGCCGTCGTGCGGGAGGACGGACTGCGCCCACTCGTCGGATGACGGCATCGACCGGTCGACCAAAAGCCTGACGGTGGGTCTGGTCAACAACATGCCGGACGGCGCTCTGCAGTCCACGGAGCGGCAGTTCCGGATCCTGCTCGAGTCGGCATCCAGGGGGCTGAATGTGCGGCTGCGCCTGTATGCGCTGCCGGGTGTCCCTCGCGGCGAAGCGGCGGCGCGGCATATCGGCCGCCACTATGCGAGCACGGAGCAGTTGGGAGCGACGCGACTCGATGGACTGATCGTCACCGGCAGAGAGCCCCTGACGCCCAGCCTGTGCGACGAGCCCTACTGGAACAGCTTTACTAAGCTGCTCGGATGGGCGCAGGCAAATACCACTTCGACAGTCTGGTCGTGCCTGGCTGCGCATGCTGCGGTTCTGCACATGGACGGAATTGGCCGGGTGCGGAGCGACCACAAACACTGTGGGGTGCTGGAATGTGCGCGGATATCGGAGCACCTGCTCACCGCAGACATTCCGTCATGCTTTGCGATTCCACACTCGCGGTGGAACGGTCTTGTCGAGGAGGAACTGATGGAGCGCGGCTATCAGGTCCTGACGCGGACCGCAGGGGCCGGGGTGGACACCTTTATACGGCAGACTCGCAGCCTGTTTGTGTTCTTCCAGGGGCATCCGGAATACGAGTCCAACACGCTGCTGCTGGAATACCGCCGCGATGTGGCGCGGTTTTTTCGTGGTGAAACGAAGACTTATCCGACTCTTCCGCAGAGCTATTTTGCTCCCGAGACCATGCTGATGCTGAGGGCTCTCGAAGAGGAAGCCCAGGCCTTCCCGCGGGAAGAATTTTTGGCGAAGGTGATGGAAATCCTGGACACGGTGTCCATCGAGAATACCTGGCACCGGACCGCTGCCGGCATTTACCGCAACTGGCTGCAGTATCTGTGCAGCGAAAAAAGACTGCACCCGGAAAACCACCAGGCGGAGGCCGCCGCGAACGATGGGAATCATCCGGGCGCCCAGCATCCACCTGACGACGCCAGAGTCACCCCGGCAGTTTTATGCGGCGGCTATCCGGCGCCGAGGACCGTTTCCACCGCTGCACGCAGCACGCCGACCATCCTGTGAATCTCGTGTTCGGTCATGATCAGCGGTGGAGCGAAAAGGATTTCGTCGCCGGGCGCTGGATCGTCGCCCGCCGCCGGGCGCATCCTCGTGACGACGCCGCGCTTCTTCATCTCTGCCTGGAGCCTGGCGCCGATTTGTCTCTCGGCGGGGAAGTTTTTCCGGGTGGCGCGATCCTCGACGAACTCAACTGCCGCCAGCAGGCCTTTCCCGCCGCGAATATCGCCGGCGTTCGGGTGGCTGCCGAGGGCATCGTGCAGTGCACGAAAGAGGATGTCGCCCATTTGCGCCGATCGCTGGACGAGCCCTTCGCGCTCCATGATCTCAAGGTTCTTCAGGGCGACCGCGCAGCAGACGGGATGCCCGGAGTTCGTGTATCCGTGCATCCAGCGGTTCACTGGATCCACCGAATCGATCGCGTCCTTGATGGCCTGGGTCATCAGAGTTCCGCCGAGCGGGAGATAGCCGGATGTCACGCCCTTGGCGAACGAGAGAATGTCGGGTTGGACCGACCAGTGATCGAGGCCCCACTGCCGCCCGGTGCGGCCAAAGCCGGTAATGATCTCGTCGGCGATCAGCAGCACATGATGGCGATCACAGATTTCGCGGATGAGCGGCCAATAATCATCGGTCGGGTAAATGACGCCGCCCGCGCCATGGATGGGCTCGCCGATAAACGCGGCTACGGTGTCCGGTCCCTCGCGCAGAATCGCTTCCTCCAGCTCGCGGGCCGCCGCCTGACCGATGGTCTCGCCGGGCCTGGCGCCGCGGAATCGATAGGGATAGCAGGTCTGGATGTGCAGAAATCCGGGAACCCGCGGCTCGAACATCTTCCAGTAAGGGGCAATTCCGGTGGCGCTCATCGCCTGAAGCGTGACGCCATGGTAGCCATGAATGCGGGCAATGATTTTGATTTTTTCCGGCCGGCCCTGCACCTTCCAGTAATAGCGGGCGGTCTTGAAGGCCGACTCGTTCGCTTCGGCTCCGCCGGAGGTGAAGAAAACCGCAGCCATGCCAGGCGCCAAAGCAACCAGGCGCTCCGCGAGCGCGATCGAGGGGATGGTCGACGAGCCGGAATAACCAGAGAAGTACGCAAGGGTCTTCATCTGGGCCGCTGCCGTGTCCGCCAGTTCCGGCCGACCATGTCCGATGCTCACGTTCCACAGACCGGAAAGGCCGTCGATGTAGTCCCTGCCTTCAACATCCCGGATCGTAATGCCCTGGCCACTGGCGTAGATCGTGGCATCGGTCGCATCGACAGGATGGTGAAGGGAATGGACCTGATGCCGCCGGTCAGCCTGGGTCAGCGCGGCTGTTGAATTTTCCATGGACTCCTTTCGTTCGGGACCCGAATCAGCGCTGGTTCTGCGGTAGGGGATTGCCCGACGATCAATCTATCGTATAAGCTCGCCCAACAAGAAACGCATGATGACCGCACCGGCACTCTCCATCTCCGCAGAAACCAGCGTCCGACCTTTTCCGACTCGGCTGTTGATCGATCATCGCTGGGTCGAGAGCGAATCCGGGGAGACCTTCGCGAGCGTCAATCCGGCAACCGGCGAGGAGATCTGCCAGGTAGCTGCTGCCGATTCCGCCGACGTGGACAAGGCGGTGCGGGCGGCGCGCAGAGCCTTCGAGCAGGGCCCATGGCGGAAGATGAACGCCTCGGCGCGCGGGCGACTACTCCATCGGCTCGCCGATTTGATTGAGACCAACGCCGAAGAGCTGGCCCGGCTGGAGTCTTTGGACAACGGCAAGCCACTGTCTCTCGCGAGACGCGTGGATTTGCCGAAGACCATTGCCTGCTACCGCTATTTCGCGGGGTGGGCCGATAAGGTGCAGGGGCAGACGATCCCGATTGATGGCGAATTTTTCTGCTACACGCGGCACGAGCCGGTCGGGGTTGTAGGACAGATCATTCCCTGGAACTACCCGATGCTGATGCAGGCGTGGAAGCTGGCGCCGGCCCTGGCGACGGGCAACACCGTGGTGATGAAACCTGCCGAGCAGACGCCTCTCTCTGCGCTGCGCATCGGCGAGCTGATTCTGGAAGCGGGCTTCCCTGAGGGTGTGGTCAACCTGGTGCCGGGATTCGGTCCCACCGCCGGCGCGGCCATCGCCGGCCATATGGATGTGGATAAAGTGGCCTTCACCGGTTCCACCGAAACTGGGCGGCTGATTCTGGAAGCTGCTGCGCGGTCGAACCTGAAGCGTGTTTCTCTGGAACTGGGCGGCAAGAGTCCCAACATCATCTTCGCGGACACGGATCTGGACGAGGCGGTGGAAGGGGCACACCTGGGCTTGTTCTCCAACCAGGGGCAGGTCTGCTGCGCCGGCTCGAGAGTCTTTGTTGAAGAGAGCGTTTACGAGCCGTTCCTTGAGAAGAGCGTGGCGCGGGCCAGAGAGCGCGTGGTCGGGGACCCGCTTGATCCACGAACAGAACAGGGGCCGCAGGTAGATCAGGCGCAGATGGATCGCATCCTCGGCTATATCGGTTCCGGTCTGGAGCAAGGCGCCGTGCTGGCTTGTGGCGGCAATCGCATTGGAAGCCGCGGCTATTTTGTTGAGCCCACGGTCTTTGCCGATGTCGGGGACGCGATGAAGATCGCGAAGGAAGAGATCTTCGGGCCGGTGATGAGCGTGATTCCCTTCAGCAGTCTCGACGATGTGATTCGGCGGGCCAACAATACGATCTATGGACTGGCGGCAGCGGTCTGGACGCGAGACATCCGGAAGGCACACGCCGTGGCCAACAGCGTGCGGGCCGGAACGGTCTGGGTGAACTGCTACAACGTTCTGGATACGCGGGCTCCCTTTGGTGGTTTCAAACAGTCGGGGAGCGGACGCGAACTGGGCGAATACGGCCTGCAGCAATACACCGAAGTGAAGACCGTCACCGTCCGGCTGTGAGGAGGGCCGAGCGGTGCAGGGGTCGATCTGGTGGTGGGCGGGTGTCGCGGTGAAGAGCAGGGCAATATCGACGTGAAGGTTCGAATCAAAGCGCTGTTGCTGCTGGCTGTTGGCGTTGCAGGTATCGGTCTGTGGAGAGCCTGGCGAGGCGGCAACGGGATACACGCTTCTTCTGTATCGCACCTGCCGAGCTGGAGTGCGGTACGGGCGGCGAGTTATCTGGACCAGCGCGAGGTTTCGTGGCAGCACTGGCCTCCGGCGCAACAGGATCATGGAACGATCTGTATCTCCTGCCATACTGTCGTCCCCTATGCCCTGGCGCGGCCGGTGCTTCGGCGAGGCCTCGGGGAGACAGGGATGACTGCGGGGGAGCAGACCATGCTGCGCAGCCTGGACACACGGGTGACGCACTGGTCCGAGGTGAGCCCTTTCTACAGCGATGCGAAAGCGGGTCCCGGCAAATCGGCAGAGTCGCGCGCCACCGAAGCTGTGCTCAATGCGGTCATTTTGGCGAGCTACGATGCGGATCGTGGCCAACTGCGTTCGGTGACGCGCACCGCGTTTGAGGAAGCCTGGGCGCTGCAGTTGAAATCGGGGGAGGACGCGGGCGGCTGGCAGTGGCAGGACTTTCACCTGGCTCCCTGGGAGTCGGCGTCTTCCGCCTATCAAGGCGCGGCGATGCTGGCGATCGCGGTCGAAGAAGCTCCGGATCACTATGCTGACGAGGCGCAGATTGCGACAAACCTGGAGCTTCTGGAGGCCTATCTCAAACGCCAATATCCGTCGGAGCCGCTGATCGGTCAGCTCTATGTCCTGTGGGCGTCTGCATGGATGCCGCGGCTTCTGGATGCCAGCCAGCGAGCGCAACTGGAGGGCAGGATCGACGCTCTGGGGCAAGCTGACGGAGGATGGTCGCTGTATTCGCTGGATGCAAAGGAAAGCTGGAATCACCTTCAGGAGCTTTCGGCCAGCGATGGCTGCGCTACGGCTCTGGTGGTTCTGGCGCTGGAACAATCTGGAGTCAGCCGACAGGACGCAGCGCTGCGGCGCGGCGTGGCGTGGCTGCAACATCATCAGTACGAGGATGGCAGTTGGCGTGCTGCCTCGCTGAACAAGAACCGCAATCCGGAAACGCAGGTCGGCCGGTTTATGAGCGACGCCGCAACCGGGTATGCATCCCTGGCGCTGGAGATGTACCAGAGCACTTCAGCCCGGAGACCGGCTCCGGCAGAAAAGCTCCAGGCGGGGTGGACCGGAAAGTGAGTTAAGATACTTACTACTCTTTCCAGTTCTCATTCTGATTCCCAGGTCCAATTCACCGGGTTTGCCAAAGTCCCGGAGGGTATGGGGAGAGTTCCCCGGCAGATCGGTAGGTTATCGATGCAGGAAAAGCGAATAAGGCTTGCCGATGGTTTCCTGGCTGTTTTCCCCGAGTTAACAGCCGATCAGGTGAATCGCGCGACTTCACCCACGGTGCAGAGCCGGAATTCTGTGACTGGAGTCACGCTGCCGGGGGTGGTTGAAGGGGAAGTTGGCATCAGCATAGAAGTCGAGGATGTTTCCAGGTTCAATTTATTCCTGGGTTTGCCTGGTTCTCCGAGAGCGCCAGCATTGTCTCCAGCGACGGCGAGGCCGCCTGGCCTTCGAAACTTAACCGCCGAATGCGCGCAGACCATTGGTGCTCCCAATCTCCGCCCGGTCAGGCATCGCTCACATGCAAATGGCCGAACTCGATGTCTCAGTATGGGGCTCCCTCTCAGCTCAGATTTACTATTCAGTGATTGCCATCACCGCTTTCCGGGGCAGGGTGACCCACAATGCGCTATCGCGGGACTTTGCGAATGCTGAACGGGCTGCGTCAGGAAGTCGCAAATGAGTACTGTCATGAACGACGTGTGATGCGAAGCACTGGGCAGCTTCCTTCCGGTCTTTGCGCAGGTCACCTGTGCGGATCTTCTGCACGCTCCCAGAGCGTGGTTCCATCACCCCATTGGGCTGTCTTTCATGCTCGCAAGCCCGCACAGCAGACCCGCTGCGCAGCTCCCCGGGCAGTTCGCACTCCACAAACCAACCCGGCATTCAGGTCGAGCTTCGTTCTATGTGCGGTATTGCGGGAATACTACAACTGAATGGCGGTCCGGCTGACCGTGAGCAGCCCTGCCGGATGATTCGGACTCTGCTGCATCGTGGCCCCGATGCGCACGATGCCTATGTCTGCGGCCCGGTCGCCTTGGCCCATGCACGGCTGAGCATCATCGACCTTCAGGGCGGGGCGCAGCCGATGTCCACGAGGGACGGCCGCCTGTGGATCACCTTCAACGGCGAGATCTTTAATTACGTCGAGCTTCGTCAGGAACTGCTCGGCAAAGGACATCATTTCGCCACTCGGTCCGACACGGAGGTGATTCTCAACGCCTACCGCGAATATGGCGAAGATTGTGTTCACCACTTGAACGGCCAATGGGCTTTTGCGATTTGGGACGAAGCCGCGCGGAAGCTTTTCCTGTCGCGCGATCGGATCGGCATCCGGCCGCTCTTCTACACGCAGACTCGGGACAGCCTCCTTTTTGCCTCGGAGATCAAGGCGCTGCTGACCTGTCGGGATGTGCCCGCGGAAATCGACCTCCAGGGGCTCGATCAGATCTTTACCTTCTGGGTGACCCTGGCTCCGCGAACGGCGTTTAAGAATATCCTGCAGCTGCCGCCGGGGTGCTCGCTCACCGTGCAGGGTGGGGAAGTACGGATGCGCCCCTACTGGTCCTTGTCCTATGCGGAAAGCGCAGACTGCGGCGACCCCGACGAGAAGGTGCTGGCCCGCGAGTTGCTGGGCCTGCTCGAGGACGCGACGCGAATCCGGCTTCGCTCCGATGTGCCGGTAGGTGCTTATCTGAGCGGCGGCATAGACTCCACAGTGATCACGGCCCTGGTGAAGAAGATTGCGAATGACCGGCTGCGCAGCTTCTCCATCGCCTTCGAGGACGGCGAGTTCGACGAAAGGCGCTATCAGGAAGAGGCCAGTGGCTTCCTTCATACGCAGCACAGCAACGTATGCTGCGCCGGCTCCGATATTGCACGGGTCTTCCCTGAAGTTATCTGGCACACGGAGCAGCCGGTGATTCGCACGGCGCCCGCACCCATGTTCCTTCTGTCGAAGCTGGTGCGCGAGAGTGGCTTTAAGGTGGTGCTCACAGGCGAAGGTGCGGACGAGGTTCTGGGGGGCTACGACATCTTCAAGGAAGCGAAGATCCGGCGGTTCTGGGGCCGCAATCCGGAGTCGCGCTGGCGACCGCTGCTCCTGAAACGTCTCTATCCCTACATGGAGAACATCCAACGCCAGCCGGTGGCTTATCTTCGACAGTTTTTTCGGATCACTGCAGAGGATCTGGCGAATCCCTTTTTTTCCCATCTGCCGCGCTGGCATCTCACAGCAAAGATCAAGCAGCTGTTCTCCGCGGAGATGCGGGATGCCATTGCGGGCTGCGATGGGATGGGGGAGATGGCAAGCTCGCTTCCTGCGGCCTATGATGGCTGGACGTACTTCGCACAGGCCGAATATCTGGAAGCGAAGTATCTTCTGCCCGGGTACATTCTGTCTTCCCAGGGAGATCGCATGGGCATGGCCAATTCGGTGGAGGGGCGCTACCCCTTCCTCGATTACCGCGTGGTGGAGTTTGCTTCGCGCTTACCGGCGAGGACCAAAATGAAGGCCCTGGATCAGAAGCATCTTCTGAAGGAGGCTTGCCGCGGGCTGATCCCGGAGTCGATTCTGAGTCGGCCCAAACAGCCGTACCGGGCCCCCGACGGCAAGAGTTTCTTCGGTAATACTGCGGTGGAGTATGCTGAGGATTTACTGTCACCCGCGGCTTTGCGGGAGAACGGCATCTTCGATGCCCGCGCCGTCACGCTGCTGGTGGATAAGTTCAGGAGCGGACGCGCCAGCAGCACAAAAGACAATATGGCCCTGGTGGGTGTTCTTTCCACGCAACTTCTGGCACATCAGTTTACGAATGAAAGCGTAAGGGAATCGATCCATGCACACGTTGGATATTGAGGGAGAAATCCGCAGCTTCGTGATCACGAATTTCCTCTTCGGTCAGTCACTCGACCTGCAACCGGCTGACTCGCTGCTGGAAAAGGGAATCATAGACTCCACCGGCGTTCTCGAACTGATTAGTTTCCTCGAGGATCGGTATGCCATTAAGGTGGCAGACGACGAAGTGATCCCCGAGAATTTGGACTCTTTACGAAACGTCGCTGCGTATCTGACGAAGAAGCTCAGCTCTCCCGTATAGAAGGAATTATGCAGGTTGAAGAGTTTCTGGAACACAGCGCGGATCTGTATGCAGATAAGGTAGCCCTAATCTGTGGAAGCCAGCGCCTGACCTACGGGCAGCTGGAGAGTGAAGCGAACCGGCTCGCCCATGCGCTGCTCTCCGCCGGCGTTCGACGCGGCGATCGGGTCGTGATCTTTCTGCCAAATTCAGTGGAAGCGGTTCTTGCCATCTTTGCCACCCTGAAAGCGGGAGCGGTCTTCGTGATCGTCAACCCGACAACGAAGGCTGACAAGCTGACTTACATCCTGAATAACTGCCGCGCGTCAGCGATGATTGTGGGCGGAGGACGGCTGGCGGCGGATTCCGATGTTTGGGCCTCCACGCCGTACCTGCAGTCCATCTTCATGGCAGGGGCGAGCGTGGCCCACACCGCGGCGATCGAGGCTGCGAACAAGCAGTTGCTGCGCGTTGAGGAGATTCGGCAAAGTCCCGGCAACGTGACGAGGCCGGCAAAGAGCTGTATCGACATCGATCTCGCCGCGCTGATCTACACGTCAGGGTCAACGGGGCACCCCAAAGGCGTAATGGTCACCCACCTGAACATCGTTTCGGCCGCTACCTCGATTACTACCTATCTCGAAAATTCCGCGGACGACGTCGTCATCAACTTCCTTCCGCTGGCCTTCGACTACGGCCTCTATCAGTTGCTGATGATGTTCAAAGTGAGCGGCACCCTGGTGTTGCATGACTCCTTCGCGTTCCCGAACACGGTCCTCGAGAAGATCGTTCGCGAGGGCGTAACCGGGCTTCCGATCGTCCCTACGGTCTCGGCCATGCTGCTGCAGATGGATCTGTCAAAGTTCCGCTTTCCGAAGCTGCGTTACATCAGCAACACGGCTGCCGCCCTGCCGGTTGAGCATATCCGGAAGCTGCGTGCGCTTTTCCCGCAAGTCAGGCTGTATTCGATGTATGGCCTCACGGAATGCAAGCGGGTATCCTATCTTCCGCCGGACCAGCTTGACATCCGACCGAACTCGGTGGGGCGCGGAATGCCGAATGAAGAAGTCTACATTGTAGACGAACTTGGCAACCGAGTCGGACCGGGGGTGGTCGGGGAACTCGTCATCCGGGGCGCGAACGTAATGAAGGGCTACTGGGAGCTGCCAGAAGAAACCGACCTCTGCCTCAGACCGGGTCCGCTGCCGGGCGAGAAGGTTCTCCACAGCGGCGATCTGTTCCGCGCCGATGAGGAAGGCTATCTGTATTTTGTCGGGCGCAAGGACGACATCATCAAGACGCGGGGTGAGAAGGTGAGCCCGCGCGAAGTGGAGGATGTCATTTATGCGCTGGATGGCGTGGCGGAAGTCGCGGTGATAGGCGTCCCGGATCCAATTCTGGGCAGCGCCATCAAGGCGGTGCTCACAATTCGTCCCGGTGTCCACTTGTCTGCGCAGGATGTGTTGCGCCATTGCTCCACGCGACTCGAGGATTTTATGATTCCCCGACTGGTCGAGTTCCGGGCGTCGCTGCCCAAGACGGAATCCGGGAAGATCAGCAAACGGCTGATCAGGGAAGAGCAGAAGAGCAGCCTGCAGATGACATGCGCAGGATAAGCGGGACTCGGATTCCGCCCTGCGGTGGCGCACCGCTGCGCGGCACAATTGTCATTCAAAGGATTGTTTATGCCCATGTCAGGACTCAGCGCTTCCGAACTTCTGCGGATCGATCCAGCCCGGGAAACCGACCGCGTTGCCCGGGCTGTTCGGGATCTGGTCTTCACGCAGTTCCGAAAAAAGGGCGCCATCATTGGCGTCTCCGGGGGGATTGACAGCAGCGTAGTTGCAGCGATCTGCGCCCGCGCTCTGGGGGAAGACCGCGTCGTCGCTCTTTTCATGCCGGAATCGGAGTCTTCATCGGAGAGCCTCAGACTGGGCCGACTGCTGACCGAGAGCCTCGGCATCCGTTCGGTGCTTGAGAGCATCACGCCGATTCTCGAGGGCGCAGGCTGTTATCGACGTCGCGACGATGCGATCCGAACCGTGGTGCCGGAGTACGGCGAAGGATATAAATGCAAGATCACTCTGCCCGATCTGCTGATTGAGGACCGTTACGCGGTCTTCTCCATCGTGGTGCAGGCCCCGTCAGGTGAGACCAGAAAAGTGCGGCTGTCGCTGGAGGCGTACCTGGGTATCATTGCGGCCAGCAATTTCAAGCAGAGAACCCGAAAGATGATTGAGTACTACTATGCCGACACGCTGAATTGTGCCGTTGCAGGCACTCCCAATCGCCTGGAATTCGATCTGGGATTCTTCGTTAAGGGGGGTGATGGTGCGGCCGATTTCAAGCCCATCGCGCATCTTTATAAGTCCCAGGTATATCAACTGGCTGAGTATCTCAATATCCCCGCGGAGATTCAGCTCCGGGCTCCCACAACCGATACTTATTCTCTGGCTCAGTCGCAGGAGGAGTTTTACTTCGCGATGCCCCTGGAGCAGATGGATGTTTGCCTGTACGCGAAAGACCACCAGATGCAACCGGCGGAAGTGGCACCCCTCCTGGATTTGACTGAAACCCAGGTAAGACGAGTCTTTGCTTCGATCGAAGCGAAGCGCAGGAATGCGCGTTATCTCCATATGGCGCCCGTTATCTTTTCGAACGATTGCGCGGAGAAGGACGGGGGCGTCTGCAGGCACGGCTTAGAGTAAGTTCAGGGCCGGGAAGCTGGCGCAAATGTGATACTCGATCCGGTGCAGACAGGGTTTGGAGACAGGAGTTGGCCGGTCAACCTGTTCTGAAACGTCCAGAATCAGATCGGCCATTGTGATTTCCCGATAGAAGGTTTAACCGCTTTAGTTAGTCGGCCGAACTGATCGTCTGATAAGGGCCGTGAGCTGGAACACCGATTGTAGCTTGAGTCATGCGCGACCATGCAGATCAAGGAAATTGGACTTCGCGGGGTGCGGCTTGAGCAATGATTGCCCCGAACGCGAACTTCTGCTTGCGATCATCCGGTGCCCGATTTCGAAACAGGATGAGGAAAGGATCGCGCGCCTTGTGTCGAAAGTTCGAAATTGGGAACTGGTTCTCCAACTCGGTCGCGTACATCGCGTCCTGCCAATGCTGTTTTCTGCTATCAGGTTTTCAGGTATATGCCTGCCTCATGCGATTGAGTCGCAGTTGCGCAGGGAATACTACAGTAATGCCTTCCATTCCCTTGCAAATACAGCGGAACTCATCGACATCCTGAGGGATTTTGGGCGCCGCCGCATCGACATACTTCCCCACAAAGGTGTGGTGCTGTCCGCCTCCGCTTATGGCAGCGCTGTGGCGCGACCTGCAGGCGACCTCGATTTGCTGATCCACTTTCGCGACCTGCAGGCTGCAACCGAAATACTCCTCGCACGGGGATACAAGCTGACCACGCCACGGCTCGCCGATGGAACACCAGTTGCGTCTGAAAACCATGAGTATTCATTCGAGCGAGAGGCGGACGGAAGACTGGTCGAATTGCACTGGAAGCTGGAGCTCGTCTTTCGCAGGTCCGGCCCCACCCTCGACATGAGCCGGCTCTCGCCGCACCGTCGATCAATCGTGCTGGCCGGTACCTGCGTTCCGGACCTGGCTGCGGAAATGAAACTATTGATGCTTTGCATGCACGGCAGCAAGCATGTCTGGTCACGGCTGATATGGATCAGTGATGTCGCCCGGGTGATTGCCACCTCGCCGAATCTCGACTGGGACAGCCTGATCCGGGAAAGCAGGCGACGTGGTCTTAGCCGCCCTCTTGCCTTGGGGATGCTTCTTGCCCATCGCCTGGCCGGCGCTGAGATTCCGCCCGCACTCCTGTGGAGCTGTGAATCGGATAGAGGTGCCTCTGAACTGGCGCATCACATTCAAAGCCAGTTGTTTGAGGCTCCGGGATCGGTACCAAAGGCTCGCGTGCCGTACAATATCCGCCTTCTGGGGTTTCGTCATCGCGCGAAGGCAGTTCTTTCGGGCGAGTTCCTGCGGCCGAGTGAACGCGATGAGGCTGTGTTGAATCTGCCCCGACCGCTTCGCCCCTTTTACTTCCTCATTCGCCCGCTTCGGCTTGTATGGGATAAATCGGCTCGCTGAAAGGCGACCGTCGGGGGAGAGGTTACCAATCGGGTCGGCTTTTTGCTGAAATCCAGGTTAGCATCTGCCGACCGGCCCGTCCGGGACGGCCTCGTCCTCAACTGGCATCTCTGTCTCCGTCTGCAGAGAAGCTCTGGTCTTACTCTGTTACTGCTGGATGGAGTTGCTGTTACTAACGATCGGGAACCAGTGGCTCTCGTTCCCAAGAGATACTGTGGAGGTGCTAATATCCTTAGTTTGCCATTGGAACGCATGTTATTGTGGCGGTCCTTCGCTTGCGTATGTTTACTCGATTGACTTATTCCTTTCGCACCGCCTCGCGCCTTTCTGCCAGGGCAATTCCTAACGCGCGCCAGGAACTCTGCCGCCCTTTAGATCAGACGAGATCCAGAAAGGGCTACATTGCGGCCACCATACCTGCAATTCTGATCATCGGATTATTGGCTGCGCGCAGCGTCGGCTACGGATGGTTTCGTGCCACGGGTACCTCGTCGATGTACGTTGGTACCCCTACAACCGATGTCAACGGAGTATTGTGTTACCCGGTAAGGTCCGCCTATCAGGGATATCGTGAGCAGGTGATCCGTGTTCTTCGGCCACGTTATGATGACCCGGCAAAGGATGCGGCCACCCTCTATATCCTGCCGGTCGATACCGGGATCGATACTCTGTCTTCCACATGGGGAGACGGGTTCGAGGAGCTGCGGCTGCTTGATGTCGCTGACCGGTTCAATCTGACCCTCGTCGCCCCGTCCTTCACGTATGAGCCCTGGTACGGTGACAATCGCATTGATCCAGGACGGCGCATGGAGAGCTTCGTCGTCGATGATCTTGTGCCATTCGGCGACAAGTTTATGCCCATGGGGCGCCGGCATCGCCGCTATGTCATTGGGTTCAGCAAATCAGGGAACGGCGCCCTCTTTCTGATTCTGAGAAACCCCCGAATCTTTGACGCCGCCGCAGCATGGGACTGCCCGGCAGAGTTACAGAGCCTCTCGCGGTTTTCGGCTCTCACCATGAACTTCGGGAGCCAAACCAATTATGACTCATACAATATCCCGGCTCTTGTTTCCAGGAACGCAGCGGCCTTTCGCCATCAGAATCGGCTGTGGATCAGCGGAGATCAGGGTATTTTCACGGCGGATATGGTCCAGTTGCACAACCAGCTGACGGCGCTTTCGATTCCTCATACGTGGGTCCAGGGAGGCCATCGGGAGCATCGATGGGACAGCGGCTGGCTGGAAGGAGCTGTCAGCGAACTGGTCGCGGGAGCCGCTGCGAGCGACCCGGTAGCAGGGCCGGCGGGGATGCTCGAAAATAGTTCGAAATAGGGGCACAGACCCCTGCGATCTGTTCGGCAGGAGCTCGCGGCATCCCAGGAGGAGACTGATCTGACCCGGTCGGTTACGATGGTTTGGTCGAGCTGCAATAGGGATCGAGACCTGGCGATTACTCATATAAGCTGCTCGATGTGAAGACCGTCAGGCGAAAATCCGGCGAAGGACCGTCGGGGCAGGAGTGGAGATGCCGAAAAGGGTAGCCGTCATCGGGGGCGGAATCGTGGGTCTCGCCACGGCTTATCAGCTGCTCCGGCGACAGAGTGCGGTCCAGGTGCTGGTTCTCGAAAAGGAAAGCGGTCCCGGACGTCACCAGACGGGCCACAACAGCGGGGTACTGCATTGCGGCCTCTACTACAAGCCAGGATCAGCAAGGGCCCGGCTGGCGGTGCAGGGCATTCGGCAGATGGTTGCCTTCTGTCAGGAGCACGACATTCGTCACGAGGTGTGCGGGAAACTCGTCGTTGCCACGGAGCCCGAGGAACTGCCTCGGCTGCACGCCCTGGCTGAGCGTGGGCGCGCCAACGGACTGGAGGGGCTCAGACTCCTGGGGCCCGAAGAGATTCCCGAATACGAGCCCCACGCTGCTGGTCTGGCGGCGCTTCGCGTTCCCCAGGAGGGAATCGTTGACTATCCCGGAGTCGCGGATGTGCTGGTGCAGGAGATCACGCAGCGCGGCGGCGAGATCCGATTCTCCTCCGAGGTGATTTCGCTGCAACAGAAGGGCAGCTGGAGAATTCAGACCCATTCCGGGGACTATGAGGCTGACTTCATCATCAACTGCGCGGGGCTGCACTCCGACCGCGTCAGCCGCATGGGAGGCAGCCGCGACGGCGCGAAAATCGTGCCCTTTCGGGGCGAATATTACACCATCCGGCCCGAGCGGCAGTTCCTGGTCCGGAATCTTATCTATCCCGTGCCCGACCCGAAGTTCCCGTTTCTGGGAGTTCACTTTACGAGGATGATTCGTGGCGGCGTTGAAGCCGGACCCAACGCCGTGCTCGCGTTTGCGCGGGAAGGCTACCGGAAGACGGATGTGTCGGTACGGGATACGATCGAAACGCTGACCTATCGTGGATTTCGGAACTTCCTTCTGCGGTATCCATCGATGTGCTGGCATGAGTTCCGCCGTTCCTGGAGCAAGCATCTGTTTTGCCAGTCGCTGCAACGCCTGGTGCCCGAGATCCGGATGGAGGACCTTCTCCCCGGGGGCTCGGGAGTCCGCGCGCAGGCCCTGGCACCCTCCGGCGAACTGATTCAGGATTTCCATTTTGTGCGTCTCCCGAACGCGCTGCACGTACTGAATGCGCCGAGCCCGGCGGCGACGGCTTCCCTGGCCATTGCCGATGAGGTGGTGAACATGGCGCAGGATGCTTTCGCCGCGTAGCAGGTGGGCTCCCCTGACCTGGGCTGGAATCCCGCCCTTGTATTCTCCCCTCGAAATTGCGCCGCCCCTGCAGCTCTGCTCTGTTTTGCGGCGGGCTGCGTGCTTCAGTGAGCTGCCCCCTTGGTTTAGTCCGGGTAAGTGAGAGTGCTCGCGGCTGAGTTTAGCAGCGGAATGATTCCGCCGCAGTCGGGGCTGTGCGAATGGGGGAAGCGATTTTTGCTTTCCACATTTGCATAGCCCATGCGGAATTCCTCCGGGGTCAGATATCCGAGCGAGCTGTGCGGCCGCACCCGGTTGTAATCGATCCGCCAGTTTTCAATGGTCTCCCGCGCATCGTCGAGTGTCAGGAACCAGTGTTCGTTCAGGCACTCCTCGCGAAACCGGCCGTGGAAGGACTCGATGTAGCCGTTCTCCATGGGCCGTCCCGGTGTGATGAAGTGCAGCGTCACCTTGTTCTGACAAGCCCACTGGTCGAGCGCCTTCGACGTGAACTCGGTGCCATCGTCGATGACGATCACCTCCGGCAGCCCGCGCTCCAGGCAGATCCGGTACACCCGCTTGATGTTCACCCTCCATCCTTCCCGCTCGAGCAGAACGTGCAGGCGCCGGTATCCCCAGCGCCGCCGTTGCCCGGCCAACTCCCGCAGCCGTGTGCGCAGCTTCTCATTGGCCGCCGCGAACCGGGTCGGCCGCGGCTCATATCGGACCATCGCTCGCACGATCTCCATCTGCCCGCAGGCACGCCGCTCCGAGCACTTCGCAGCTTCACGAAACGCCTTCACGGCTTCCCGCTCCGCCTGCGGGCCTACCACTTTTTGAGAGCGCCGCCTTGAAGCCGACGATATCCAGAGCCTGCTCCGCCACCAGCTGCTTGAGCTTCCGGTTCTCGTCCTCCAGCTGCCGCAGCCGCTGCGCATCGCTGACCTCCAGACCGCCGTACTTCGCCTTCCAGCGATAGAACGTCTGCTGACTGATGCCGTGCTTGCGGCACAGTTATCGAGTCCCGCTTCGGACTCCTTCAGGACGCCCACAATCTGCTCTTCTGTGTACCGGCTCTTCTTCATCCGTTCTCCTCGTCGGCCCACAACCGCTGGACCCTATTATCGGGAGAACTCTCACTGCCTGTGGACTAATCGGAGGGGGGCAGCTCAGAGTCTCTGGCGAACGAGCGCAGCTACGCGTACAGTCAGGATCCTGTCCTCGCGCGACTATGAACCTGCTTCACCCGTCTATAAAAACCCGTTAGAATCGGCGGCGTGATCTTCAATCGGACGAATATCCCAGGTGTTGTTGAGATTTATCCCGAGGCTTTGCGGGACGAGCGGGGATTCTTCGCCCGTACGTGGTGCCAGCAGGAGTTTGAACGGCACGGTCTGAATCCCCGACTGTGTCAGTGCAGCATTTCCTTCAATCGTCGCCGGGGTACCCTGCGGGGCATGCACTACCAGGCGACACCATTTCCCGAGGCCAAACTGGTCCGATGCACCGCGGGCGCGATCTTCGACGTGGCCCTCGACTTGCGGCCGGACTCGCCGGCCTTCAGGCAGTGGTATGGTGCGATCCTGACAGCGGAGCAGCGCAACGCCTTGTATGTACCTGAAGGGTGTGCCCACGGTCTGCTGACTCTGGCCGATGGATCTGAGGTTCTATACCAGATTTCGGAGTTCTACCATGCGGATGGGTCGAGGGGGGTGCGCTGGAACGATCCGGCGTTCGGGATCGACTGGCCGGGGGCGGTACAGGTTATTTCTGAGCGGGACCGGAGCTACCCGGACTTCCTATGAAAGGCAGCATTCTCCGGGAATTCTCGGCAAGGGATGAAGAAGAAGTGGGTGTGGAACTGCACCGCTTTGCGAATTGCACCTCTTGGAATTGGAACCGAGATTCGGGGCCGACGGGGTAGGCCCGAATTTACACCCGAGTGTGATGGTCAGCACATAAATCGGCACACGATCGTGCTCTCCTATGACAAACCCATAGGAGCGTGTGAACGCTTCTTATGGCGTGGCAATAGGAGACGGTGATGGCGGAAAAGGCCGATGTGTGGCAGGGTACGCTCGCACTAATGGTGCTGCGCACACTTGAAGTCATGGGTCCGCAGCACGGTTACGGGCTGGCGCGGCGCATCGAGCAAACCAGCGGAAATTTGCTTGCTCTTAATTACGGAACGCTCTATCCGGCACTGCTCCGGCTGGAGCAGGAGGGCTTTATCCGCTCGTGCTGGGGAGCGTCGGAGAACAACCGCCGCGCCAAGTTCTACCAGCTGACCAAGGCTGGCCGCCGCCAGGGGAAGAAGGCCGCAGTGGAGTGGGAACAGACAACGGAGATCCTTTCTCGCTTTCTGCGGCCGGTTGAGGAGGCGTGATGGCGAATCTTGTACGGAGTTTGAGAGCAGTCTGCTCGCGAGTCATCGGCCTGCTGCATTCTTGCCACGCCAGCGACGACTTCATCGCCGAGCTCGAAAGCCATATTGCAATGCATGTAGACGACGGGATTCGCGCCGGCCTACCTCCCGAGGAAGCCCGCCGCCAAGCGCTCATCCGGGGAACACGACATCCCTCATGAGGTGTGCGGGAAGCTTGTTATCGCTACGGAGCAGCCCGAGGAGTTGCCGCGGCTTCATGCGCTGGCGGATCGCGGGCGCGCGAATGGGCTCGAAGGCCTTCAGCTTCTGGGACCCGAACAGATTCGCGAATACGAACCCCACGCTGCGGGCTGGCCGCCCTGCGCCTGCCCCAGGAGGGGTCGCTGATTACCCGGGAGTTGCCGCTACGCTTGTGCGCGAAATCACGGACCGGGGAGGGGAAATCAGGTCTTCCTCGAAAGTGACCTCGCTGCAAGAGAGAGGCAGATGGAGGATTGAGACGTCGTCCGGGGAGTATGAGGCGGATTTCATTATCAACTGCGCGGGGCTCCACTGCGACCGCATCAGCCGCCTGGGGGGCGGCCGTGACCCGGCGAAGATTGTGCCCTTCCGCGGCGAGTATTACGACATCCGGCCGGAACGGCAGTATCTCGTCCGCAACCTTATCTATCCCGTGCCGGATCCGAAGTTCCCGTTCCTCGGGGTCCATTTCACACGGATGATTCGCGGCGGCATCGAAGCCGACCCCAATGCGGTGCTGGCGTTTGCGCGGGAAGGCTACAGGAAATCGGACGTGTCGGTGCGCGATACGCTGGAGACGCTGACTTATCCGGGATTCTGGAGATTCCTCCTGCGTTACCCCTCGATGTGCTGGCACGAGTTCCGCCGTTCCTGGAGCAAGCAGCTCTTTTGCCAGTCGCTGCAGCGGCTGGTTCCGGAGATCCGGATGGAGGATCTGACCCCTGGAGCCTCCGGAGTCCGGGCACAGGCTCTGGACCCATCCGGCGGACTAATTCAGGGTTTTCGCTTTGTGAGTCTGCCCAACGCGCTGCATGTGCTGAATGCTCCGAGCCCGGCGGTGACCGCCTCCATGGCCATTGCGGATGAGGTGGTCAACATGGTGCAGGATGCAGTCGCAGCATAAACGTGAGCTATCCCTGACCGGCTCCCTTCCGAACGGAACCTGCATTTTCCAGTGAAAGGATGGCCGCTGCGGGCATCTTGCCTTTAGAATCCATGCTTTAACGAGCGGTACAACCCCGGTAAAATAGACACTTGGAGCTACTTGTGACACTCACTTCTCTCGACAGGACATCGGAGCTCGTTCAACACATCGAAAACCGGCAGGCGCGTATCGGCATCGTCGGCATGGGCTATGTGGGGCTGCCGCTCGCGCTTCTTTTCAGCGAGGAGCGCTTCCGGGTCACCGGCTTCGATATCGACACGCGCAAGGTGGAGACGCTGAACGCCGGGAGCTCGTATATCGTGCGTATCCCCGGCACGGAGATTCAGTTGGCGCAGAAGAGCGGCTTCAGGGCGACCACCGATTACAGCCAGATCGTGCAAATGGATGTGGTGATCATTTGCGTGCCGACGCCTCTGGACGAATATCATGCACCCGATTTGAGCTACGTCACTGGAACGGTGCAGAGCCTGGCGCCTCATATCCGGGACGGGCAACTAATTATACTCGAAAGCACAACCTATCCTGGAACGACCGAAGAGGTGGTTGTTCCGTTGCTGGAACAGGGAAATCCTGCCGGGCTGGGCGTCGCACGCGATGCAGCCAGCCCCGGATTTTATGTCGCTTTCTCACCGGAACGCGAGGATCCCGGCAACGACTCCGTGGCGCGCCGCGACATCCCCAAAGTCGTTGGCGGATGCGGACCGGCTGCTTTGCAGCTGGCCTCGGCGGTTTACTCCGCGATTTTCAACCGCACCGTACCGGTTTCTTCGCCGGCGGCTGCCGAGATGACGAAGCTGCTCGAAAACATTTATCGCTGCGTCAACATCGCGCTGGTCAACGAACTGAAGCAGCTGTGCATGCGGATGGACATCGACCTCTTCGAGGTGATCGATGCGGCGAAGACCAAGCCCTTCGGTTTCCAGGCCTTTTATCCCGGCCCCGGTCTGGGCGGGCACTGCATCCCCATCGATCCCTTCTATCTTTCCTGGAAGGCGAAGCAGTTTGATTTCCACACCCGGTTTATCGAACTGGCCGGCCAGATCAACGTCGGTATGCCGTACTTCGTGGTCGAGAATATCGTCGAGGCCATGAATCAGCGCGGGAAGGCTCTGTGCGGCGCGCGAGTTCTCGTCCTTGGGCTGGCTTATAAGCGCGATATCGACGATCTGCGCGAATCGCCCTCACTCACCATCATTGAACTGCTGCAGAAGCGCGGGGCGAAAGTGGAGTACAACGATCCCTTCTTCCCGGCTGTGGGGCAGGGGCGGCATTACGCTCTGAACATGACCTCGACGCCGCTGGAGCAGATTCCGGAATTCGACTGCGTCGTGATCGTTACCGATCACTCGCAGTACGATTACCCGGGCATTGTGGCCCAGGCAAGGCTGGTGGTAGACACGCGCAACGCGACCAGGGGAATTGAAGCGCCAAATATTGTGAGGTGCTGAAGGGCCGATCGCTTCGGAACTCTGTAGGATTCAAAGGCACTGACTGGCACCGGGAGCAGGGGCGATCGCTATTGCCTCTGTCCGGCGGCTGGCCAGTGTCTTTTTGTTTGCGGCCGGATACTTATTGCACCGTTACGCTGAAAACGTTGGATGGCGCGCTTTGCGCGCCGTCGGTGCCAACGCTTTCCACCGTGTAGTCGTATGAGGCTCCGGTCTGTACGGTCTTGTCCTCATAGCTGGTGGAGGCATCCACGGAGGTATTCAGCAGCAGATACGAAGGGCTGCCCTTCGTGGCTCGATAGATGTTGTAGCCGGCAATGGAACCTGACCCGGAAGGTGCATCCCAGATCAGATTGACGCCAAACGCCTGAGCTACCCCTGTTCCGCTCACCAGGATCGTCTTCGATCCTGCAGATGAACTGATCGCCAGTGTTGCGCTTGCGTTACCGGATTGTGCCGGGGCAAACTCCACGTCGAGCGTGGCCTTCTGACCGGGGTTCAGAGTCAGGGGGAACTCCGGTCCTGACAGCGTGAAACCCGTTCCTGTCAGCGTTGCTGCCGTGACAGTCAGCGGAGCTGCTCCTGAAGCGGTTAGAACCACCGGCTGCGTCGCCGGACTCTTCAGCGGGACATTGCCAAACGAGAGGCTGCTCGTGTTCAGACTGAGGGCGGCGGTTTTCGATGGTCCCAGCGCGATAGAGCAGACCCTGGAGACATTGCCTGCCGTCGCGGTCAGAGTTGAAGACTGGGGACCCGTAACTGCAGAGACCGAGGCGCTGAACCCTGCGCTGGCCGATCCAGAAGCCACAGTGACCGAGCCGGGTACCTTCACGTTTCCATCGGTGCTGGTGAGTCTCACGGTAACTCCGCCCGCGGGGGCGGCCGCCGTCAACCTGACCGAGCAGGCATCAGTCCCCGCAGTCGTCATGTAGTTCGACTGGCAGGATATCGAGCTCAGTGTCGTGGAAACAGCGGTGGCTTTCGACGGTCCCAGTGCTATGGAGGAGACCCTGGAGACGTTGCCTGCCGTTGCGGTCAGGGTTGAAGACTGGGAAGCCGTAACTGCAGAGACGATGGCGGTGAATCCTGCGGTGGTCGACCCCGAAGCCACAGTGACCGAGCCGGGAACCTTCACGTTTCCGTCGCTGCTGGTGAGCCTCACGGTAACTCCGCCCGCGGGAGCTGGCACCGTCAGTCTCACAGTGCAGGCATCGGTGCCCGCCCTGGTCATGTAGCTCGACTGGCAGGATATCGAGCTCAGCGTCGTGGAGACAGCGGCTGCTTTCGGCGCGGTAGTGGCTTTCGACGGGCCGAGTGCTATGGAGGAGACTCTGGAGACATTACCTGCCGTCGCGGTCAGGGTTGAAGACTGAGGAGCCGCAACTGCAGAAACAATGGCGGTGAATCCTGCGCTGATCGATCCAGCGGGCACCGTGACCGAGCCCGGCAGCCTCACGTTTCCATCGCTGCTGGTCAGCCTCACGGTAATGCCACCTGTGGGAGCCGCCGCCGTCAGTCTCACAGTGCAGGCATCGGTGCCCGCGGCCGTCATGTAATTCGACCGGCAGGATATCGAACTCAAAGTAGGCTCAGCAGCGGCGTGCAGGGCAAACGGCATGCTGCAGAGGAGCGCGGCAATCAGCAGATTGCTCTGACGATTTCGCTTTGCCTGGCGCAGGCGATTCGGGAAACGAACTACGTCGTGTCGTGTGGGATTGCTGCTCGAATTTGTTTCAAAATCCGCAAAATGTAAGATCAGGAGAAAGCGAACATAAAAACCCGGCACGTACTTCACCTCTTGCAAAATTCATAACCTTGGCACCACGGCGGCCTTCGACTCACGTGAAACGAAGCTCCTGCTGCCCAAATCTGGACAGAAAGAGCTGGACAGACCGATGCCGCTGTTCGTAGCCGGTCAGGATGGACTGAAATTTCCGGATCAGTTCAGCCAAGCCTCTGCACTTGCGTTACCACACCTTCGGGCTAGTCTCATTACTTCCGTGCTAGAGATGCGAAGCCCAGTTTTTTGTGGCGAATGCGGCTGATGGTCCCGCCGTCGGTTCTATCCGGGATAGCGAGAGGAAGGTAAAAACTGCCCTTGGGGTCTGAAGTTTCTTCCGGCCAACGTAATGGAGCTTCGTTACTTTGGGTTCTCGGATTGACACAGTAACGGCGGACCCGGAGCAGTCGCCGGGCCGATGCGGGATCAGCGGGCCTGGGAATTCCGCAGGATGATCGGCGTCGATCCACTGGTCTGTCGCAGACGCAGATTGCGTTGCCTAACTCAAGGAGCCCTGTCGGAATGCGCAGGTCAGGTTCAGGAACCTTCGCGGCGGATACCGGTGGTTTTGCCTGCTGAAACGGAACCCGTAGCACGAACCGCCATGTCCCGACGGCCGCCTCGATCAGCGATTCACCGGCTGCAGTCCCTCGAGAGAGCAGGCCGACGGGTGGGTTCCTTCTGAAAACCTCGACAGCGTGGTGTGGAAGCGGTGCAGGCGCATATAGCGCACCCGCAGGCCGCCCATGGTGGCCGGCATCGACCGTGGACTGCGATTGATATCGACCAGCACCAGCAGCGCCGCTTCCCCCGGATTGTCGCGGCTCTCGGTGACGCCCACGCCGAAGATCGCAGGATCGGTCATCAGTTGCGGGGCGAGGCTGCGTTGCACCGCCGTCGCACTGGTCAGCGCAGCCGCGGAGAGATGGAGGCCCGGCTCGAGCGCGGGCATCGAAGGTGCCGTCCCGTGAGCCACCGAGGCGGCATCCGTCACAATCACCTGTGTTCGCATGCCCTCGACAGTCTGCGGCACGCTGGCCGGGTGATCGGTGTAGACCACAACCGCCGGCTCGCCGGGATCGTCGAGACTGCGCCCCGCAGCCGTGCCCAGAATGCCCGGTCCGCGCAGCACCTGAGAAGCAACCTCCGCTGTCGTCTGCGCCTCGGTCATGGCCGACGCGGCCACCCGCGGCAGGTGCGTGGGCACTGCCGGATCGTACCGGAGGCAGGCGATCGAATGCGGCGTGTTCGTGCCCACGATGCTCATTCGGCTTCCCGCCTGCGCACCCAGTTCATCGAGCGCATCGCCGATGGGATTAGCGACGCTGAGTCCGTTTCCATCGCCATCCGTCCCTCCGGCGTAATAGAGCCCGACCGCCTCCGCATTGGAAGCATCGAGAACCAGAGCGCCTGAGTCGCCGCTGTCCGTGAAATGCGCGCCGCCGATACCGATCTGGTTCGTGAAGGTCTTGGTGTAATAAGGCTGTGTTTCCGCGCAGTCCTTGTAGTAATCCACCTTCACCCTCAGTGCGACCGCGTCGATGCTGGAGCAGGTCAGTCCCGTGGTGCGTCCGCTCTTCGCCACTTCCATGCCCAGGTTCGCGGCCATGAGCGTCTCGCCGCGCCCGGCCATCGGCGGCGCCGCTGTCAGCGCGTCATCGTGCCCTGGAGGCCCGAGACCCAGAATGCTCCCGGAGGCATTCACCGCACCTGGTGCGGCGGCAGCCAGGGCGGCATCCACATTCGTCTGCTGCGACGCCAGAGGAACGAAGTATTTCAGGGTGGCGATGGGGCGCAGCGTGGACCCCGGACGGTTGAGGGGCGTACAGGCGCCATCAATGAGTCCCGGCTGGTCGATCGCATCGCCGGCTTGGGCCTGGTCCGATTCGGCGAGCACATGGTTGTTGCTCAGGATGTAGGCATTCCTCTGGTCGTCTTCGACCAGCGCGCCCAGCGTCCCGCCGCAGCAGTCTGCCACGAATGAATCCCCGCTTTTGTTTTGGTAGGTGTCGTAGTCGCCGTCATTCCCGCCCGAGGTGCCGAGTGCAGCCGGTCCGCTCTGGATCGCCTGATGCGTGACCGGATCGCTGACGATCCCGCGGTTGTTCAGCAGCACGTGCAGGGGCGTCGATATCCGGCTGTCGTTCACCCTGGCGATCACGTAGACATCCTGTGCGGGCATGACTCCCGGCGCGGTGTACAGAATGCCGCAGGTCGTGTAATGGTCCGCGTTCCGCTGGCATCCGGCGTTGCTCAGGGTCCCCAGCGCTCCGGCGGGAGCCGTGGGCGCGCCCGTGGGCGAGACGGCCAGTGACCACTTCACCGTTCCGGCGTCCACTTCCGCAATCTGGCCCGTCACTTCGGCGCTTGCTCCAGGCGTCAGCGCCACATTCTGCGGCAGCAGCGGCTGCACAAACCCGGGATGGACCGTGATCGTCAGCGAAGCCGTGCTCGCCGGATCGCTCTCGAGCGTCGCCTCGACCCGCACTTCAATGCTGTCGGCTGAGAGCGACCCCGGTGCGGTGTAAAGCCCCGTTGCATCAACATGTCCCTGACCGAGGGAAGCCGCATTCGTTCCGCTGGCAATGGTCCACTTCACAGGTGCCATCTCGCCCGACGGCAGAACGGCGTGCAGGGTGACCTCCCCATTCGTGCTCGTGGAGGTCGCGGAGGCACTGATGGCAAAGGTGTTATTCCCCGTCCCCGCAAAATTCATGCTCCCGCAGCCGGCAACGGCTACGGTGAGCAGGGCAGACAGCAGGCGGGTTAGGGTTACACGGGCCATGGGCAGTCGAACGAAGACTATCTTAGCTCTGCAGGTCTTCAGGCGAAGCAAGTAAAAAGGAACTCAACCGCTCCTCATCAAAAAGGGGGAGATTTTGGCGTCGGATAAGATGGGGGAGACGTTGGTTTCAGGCGGCGACGTGTGGTTTCCGCTTATCGGACGCGATAAAACGCGGTCCGGCAGCGGGCAGAGCAACCACTCTGACCTCGCCTGCGCTGGCGGCTTTCATCCGCCGAACCTCCCAGGCTGTCAGCGGACGCATTTCCCGAGCGGAGTAGTAAATCTGCTTTCCGCAGTCCAGGCACACCAGGTACGTCTGGTCCTGGAGGGTGAACGGACGTGTCACCCGGGAATGGCTGCAGCCAAAGAGGATTTCCGAAAAGAAGCTGAGAACCGCATGCAGGCAGCGAATACAAAGATTCATGGAACTTCTGCGCTCCTTTCCTGCTTTTTCAGGCTCGTTCCGCACTCCCTGAAGACGCCAGGGACGGCGAAACAGCGCCTCGGTGGACCCGATTCTACCCCGGGATTCTCACAATCAGCTTGCCAAAATGTGCGGCCCTATCCATTCGGATTAGTCCTTCGGGAAACGTCTCCAGGCTGAATACCTCGTCAACCACAGGTTGCATTCGATTCTGAGCCACTGCCCGATTCATCTCCTCAAAATGGGCACGCGAACCGACATAGATGCCCTGCAGGTGCACCTGCCGGTGCAGAAGCATCGGAATTTCAATGGGTTGTGACGACTGGGTCAGAACCCCGATCTGAGCGACCACGCCGCCGACCCGAAGCGCGCGCAGTGAGCGCGAAAAGGTCCCCGCTCCGCCCACTTCCACTACCAGGTCGACGCCGCGGCCCCCGGTTTGGTCCAGAACCCATTGATCCCACTCCGGATTCGAGCGGTAATTGATCCCGGCATCGAGACCCAGCTTCGCCGCCCGGGCCAGCTTCTCATCGCTGCCCGATGTGCCGATGACCCGCGCACCCTGCATCTTTGCAAACTGCAGGGCAAAGATCGAAACTCCCCCCGTTCCCTGGATCAGGACAGTATCCCCAGCCTTCACCTGACCGGCATGAACCACGGCATGCCAGGCGGTAACGCCGGCGCAGGGCAGCGTTGCTGCCTCTTCCCAGGACAGATGCTCCGGAACAGGCACCAGCCCTTCTTCCCGCAGCACCACATATTCAGCCAGCATCCCGTCCATGTCGCCGCCGAGCGCGCCCCGAATTTTCGCCGCATCGGCGGGCCCGTCGATCCAGTTCTGCATGAAAATGCCGGCAACGCGGTCGCCGGCCTTCACGCGGGTCACGCCCTCGCCAACGGCGATCACTTCTCCGGCCCCATCCGAACATGGGATCCGCGGCAGGTGCATCTTCGGGTTGTACTTTCCCAGCGTGATCATGAGATCGCGAAAGTTCAGAGAAACCGCGTGAACCCTCACCAGGACTTCGCCCCGCTGCGGTCGCGGATCGGGAACGGTCGCCAGCTGCAGGTTCTCGATGCCGAAAGACGGAATGCGCCAGGCCTTCATATCAATGACCGATGCGCCGGCGTTACCGATGGATGCAGCATTCCTGGCGAGGCGGGTTACGATAGGGATATGGCAAGAGGATGGGAGAGCAAGTCGGTAGAAGATCAGGTTGAACAGCAGACCCAAAGCCAGCACCCCCCCGGACCATCGTCCGGGGGAACACCGGAGGATGCCCGGAACCGGGCCGCGAAACAGCGCGAGCGCCAGGCCCTGGAGCTGCAGCGGGAGCGCATCCTGGACGAGCGCACCTCCAACCCCATCCGCCGCGCCGCTCTCGAAGCGGCCCTGAGCGAAACCGAGGCAAAGCTGGCCGAACTGTAGAGCGCTCTGTCGGGTCATTCTGAGTGGCGCGCAAGTGGCGCGAAGAACGCTGCTGCGACCACGGCTGGCACAGTCCTCCGTGAAGTCCATTGCCCAGCTCGCATCGCGGCCTCCTGCCAGGTAACTGACCACCAGCTTTACATCGGCGTCTGCACCGATCCACGTCCAGACATCTCCCCAGCCTCCGGCCTTCTGTTTAGGGCTGGCATTCTTCTGTCTGCAGCCGACAAAGGACCAGATTTCGTCGCGCTGCAAGCGGCGGGCGCGAAAGTTCCGGAGGTATTTGTCGTGGAATTTCGCGCAGGCTGCTCCGGGATCAGCCTGCAGCTTAACCGCTGTGTTTTTGGAGACTCCCGTTCGCACGGCGGCGCGAATGGAGCAGCCTTCAGGCAGAAACAATGCGGGCGCGGTCCGGTTCGCCGCAGGGAAAGTAGCTCGGCCAGGGGAGGGCAGCCCGGCTTGCAGTCTGTTCGGGCGCAGGTCGGGAATAATACCTGGGCACCCTCGGGACGTCGATAGAAAAGGGCCGCTTCAACCGCGGATCAGCAGGAAAGGGAAGCAGACGGCCGCCCCGCAGCGTCACCAGCTGGAATAGGGTTGCCCGTTTGAGCCGGTTTCCTCGGAGCCGCTGTGTACGTCATTGATTCCTGGCTCCGTCTGGTCGATGTCCGAATAGGTGTCGTCGCTGGAGGTGACCCAGGTATCGCTGCTGTTGGTCATGGGGTCCACGGGGATGGATTTCAGATAGCCGTTCTGCACCAGGTCATCGAGCGACTGAGGCGCCTTGTTCTTGTCCATCGTGTAGGAGTCGATGGCGTCCCGCATCACATGCAGATCTTCCATCAGCGCCGCTTCCTTGGCGTTGCGGATGGACTGGATGAACTGGGGAACAGCCACCGCCGCCAGCACGCCGATGATCAGCATGACGACCATCAGCTCCACCAGTGTGAAGCCATCGTCCCGTTTCCGAATTAGTTTGTTGATCTGCAAAGATTTACCAGTCCGAATATTTAGTTCCGTCGAGAGCCGTTCCCTGCGATTTCGTGTACACGTCAAAGACATTCTGCCCGCCCCACGAGTCGCTGGTCGGATCGTCCTGCATCGAGCGCATGCCCCAGTCGGTGTTGCCGGTCATGGGATCCACCGGAATACGCCTCAGAAACCTCAGCTTGTGGCCCTGCACATCCACACCGTCCACCAGCGTCTGCAGATCGGGCGGATAGTTATAGCTGTCCACCTTGGTCTGAAAGGCGCCCTTGTCAGCGTCATCCTTGTAGGCGTCGATCGCGCTGCGCATCTGCCACAGGTCGTAGCGCAGCATCTTCTCTTTCTCGCGCTTCACCTGGAAGCGGGCAATGGGCACGGCGGCCGACGCCAGAATCGCCAGAATGGCGACGGTGACGATCAGTTCCACCAGGGTCAGACCAGCTTCGCCACTCCCATTCCGTTTCCCGCTGTTCAGAAACCTCAACTGCATGTTCCCCGTCGTTGGCAGCCGCCGCTCACTGGACGTGCACGACTGCCTGAGAGCCCATTGCCGGTACCGGCTGTTGCTGGGCATTGCGTACCATGGACCGGGTGACCGCCACCGAAGCGTCTCCGGGGGATTTGGCCTGGAAAGTCAGCACGCAGACCGTGCCCGATCCGCTGACTCCCTTCGTGCCCGGAGGCCGCGAGGCGGAGATGGCGACATCCCCCTGTCCGTCATCGCGGTGGACGAGCGCGACCGCCTGGCCATCCTTCCCCAGGAAGTTCATCGTCCTCCGATCCCCGGTATCCACATTGACCAGACTCAGCTTTGACGAATCGTATTGCAGCTGCATGGGTACGGCGAATACATCCCTGCCCCCGGAAAGATCCACAGCCATTTCGAACGTCCCGCCCACCTTCTGCGTCGACTGCGCCGGCGTGATGCGGAGGTCGACCGGCATTCCCGGATTAACCTCCTGGCGCATGTTGGCAATGGCCTGCTGAGCGGCGTCGGCCGCCGACTGCGTGCCCGGCACGCTCGCCGGCACATTCTGCCCTGCCCCGGCATTGCTGGCCTGCAGCCGTTGCTGGGCTGCCGGCGCCATTTGCGCGCTGATGTGCCGCAGCTGGATGTTGGTCCCAGAGCCGGTGTCGATCTCCTGCACATCCTCCGGCGTGATCTGTTCCGCGCGTACCACGTGCGGGATCATCAGGAAGACGATCTCATCGTCCGTGGTTTCCTTCTGCTGCGTGCTGAAAAGGTACTTGATCAGCGGAAGCTCGCCCAGCCCCGGCGTACCGCTGATGGTGAAGGTAGTCTGGTGCTGCAGGATGCCGCCCAGCAGGTTGGCCTCGCCGTCTTTCATGCGAATCGTATGGTCGACGGAGCGCTGGGTGATGATCGGCTCGGTAATGCCGCCGATATTCGTCGATCCGTTCGTTGCCGAGACCTCGATCTTGCTCTTCAGCGTTACGTCGCGGTCAAAGTGGATCGTCGGCTTGATGGTCATGTTGACGCCCACGTCGATGTACTGGAACTGCGTTTCCGCGGCGGGAAAGGCTGAAACCGCCGCACCGATCCCGGACGTGAACGAACCGGTAGCGATCGGAATCCTTTCGCCGATCTTGAGAGTCGCCTCCTGCCCCTCGGAGGCCCGGATCTGTGGATTCTGAATGATGCGCGAGCGGGTATCCGTCAGCAGCAGGTTCACGGCAGCCTGCCCGATGGTGATCGCGAAGTTAGTCGAGTTAAGGTGCGCCAGGTTGTTCAACGTCAGGCTGCTGGTGGTGGTGGAGACCCCGGGGGTTGTAGTGCCAAGTGTCGTGGACGTGTTGAGGTTGTTCTGGTTCAGGTTCGCATTAGACGGCTGGAAGTTAATGCTGGCTGTCTGCGGCAGCTGAACGCCGATATTCCGCAGCAGGTCGCGGCTGACTTCCATGATCGCGACGTCGATAATGACCTCCGCCTTCGCCTTGTCGAGATCGCCAACGAGCCGGCGGGCCAGAACCAGCTCATCCGGCGTTCCCCGCATCACAATGGCATCCTGGCTGGCAACGCCGTTGATTCTCGCGTTCTGGAAAAGATTCCGCAGTACCGTCTGCACATCGGTGAAATCGTTCTGTTGCGAGACGTTGTGGAGGTAGAAGGTCTGTACCGCCTGCTGATCGAGTTCGGTATGCTTGGCGCGGGTGTTGTCGGCCACGAAGATGGTGTTCGACGTGATCGGCCGCCAGAAGGTGTTCGAAACGGTGGCTACGATGCGCAGGGCATCGTAGAGCGTGACGTTGGTCAGGTCCACCTGGATCTGTTTCGCCTGGTAGGAGGGATCGAAGAGCACGTTGATGCCGGCGGCCTTGCCGACCGCCTGATACACCACCTTGCTGTTCTCCACCATGTGCAGAGTCAGGGGCTCGTTGGAGATCGGCTTCAGCTGGACCGGCGCGCCCAGGTCTTCAAAGGCCTGGTCGGAGGTGCGCGGCGCCTGACGGGGAGCCGGTGCTTCCGCGTTCAGCTTCTCGCGCGTCGCCTGAATATCCTCTGACGCCAGCTCGTTGCTGGGGTCGATCTCGATCGCCCGCAGGAACTCCGTCAGCGCCCCGGTGTAGTCGCCCTGATCGCGCAGCCGTTCCCCGCGCTCGACGTGGATCGCCGCGGCGGAGAACCGCAGGCGATCCCAGTTGATCTTGTAGCGCTCCTCGTTCGGTTTCTTCCGGTACGCCTGGTAATAGTCCTGGTAGGCGGCTTCCGTGTCGCCTCTGGCCTCGGCGAGCTGGCCCTGTTTGAACCAGTGACTTGCGGATTGCGCACGTGCCGCCGGGAGTGCCACAAAAACTGCGGCAAAAAAGGCCAGGATAAAAAGACTACGCTTCATGCAACTCCATATAAGGGGAGGGATGTTTCGCGAGCCACAGCCGCCGGCTTCGGAGTTCCGACCCGCGTCGGGTATAGTATCGCATTCCGGCGCTCTGCCTCCCTGCCGTGCCGCAACGCCGTTTGCATTGGCGCCAAGCCGGTGTCCGCAGTGTGCCGGCGATATACGATAGATTTCTGAGGGTATCTCTATGGCCCGCCCATCGAGCCATCCCGTCAAACCTGCGCCGCCGAAGCCCAAACCGCGCGATCCGGTCGCCTCCGGCAGCCGCGACGCCGCGGTTAACCGCGCCGCCGCCCACAACTATTTCCTGCTGGAAAAGGTTGAGGCCGGGCTGGCCCTGCGCGGAACCGAGGTCAAGTCGATCCGCGAAGGCAGGGCCAATCTGAAGGACGCCTACGGCCTCATCCGAGATGGGGAAGCTTTTCTGCTGAACGCGCATATTGGAGCTTACTCCCATGGCAGTTACAACAATCACGACGCGCTGCGTACCCGCAAACTGCTCTTGCACCAGGAGGAAATTCGAAAACTCACGGGAAAGACGCAGCAAAAGGGATTAACGCTCATCCCTACGCGGCTTTATTTCCGCAACGGGCGGGTCAAGTGCGAACTGGCCGTCGCCCGCGGAAAACAGGACTGGGACAAGCGGGAGACGGAGCGCCGCCGCGAGGCTGACCGCGAGGCCCGCGCGGCCATGGCGCGGGGCCGGAAGTCCTGAAGCGTCGTGCGGGCGAAGGTCTCAATCCATCAAATTTATGAATACGAATCTCGTTCTTAGCCCCTCTTCCGCAGTCGAAACCGAACTGCTCGCGGTTCTTGCCGCGGATCAGTCCACCAGCAAGGCAAAGGACGCCGCGCCGGAGGTCCGGCTGCTCTCCGCTGACGACTCCGTCCGGAGCGCCGCGCAGCCCGTTCTCGACAGCGGCGAATTCCGCGCCGAAGCCGGGGAGACCCTGCTGCTGCATTCCCCTTTCGGCATCAAGGCGAAGCGCCTGCTTATCGTCGGCCTCGGCAAGGCGGCGAAGCTCACCCCCACCGAAGTCCGCAAAGGCGCCGGGACGGCAGTTCGGTTCGCCAGGCCGCGGAACATTCGTGAACTGGCGATTGTGGTTCCCGAAGCGGCGCAGCTGGAGCAGCAGCTTACGGTCCGTGCCCTGGCGGAAGGCGCGCTGCTGGCCGACTTCGATCCCGACACCTACCGGTCCGACCGCAAGGACCGCAGCGTCCAGGCGCTGCAGGTCGTGGCGCCGGCTGCGGGCGACCGCAGAGCTGCCGAGACGGGCCTGCGCGAAGGCGTCATCGTGGCCGAGTCGCAGAATTTCGCCCGCACGCTGGTGAACGAGCCGGGGAACCGCATGACGCCGACGATCCTCGGCCAAAAGGCGGCGGAGATGTGCCGCGCCTTTGGCCTGCAGTGCGAGGTCCATGGGCCGGACAAGCTGCGTGATCTGAAGATGGGCGCTTTCCTGAGCGTCGCTCAGGGTTCCGACGAGCCGCCCGCGCTCATTGTCATGTCGTACGAGCCGCCAAATGGCGCGAGGGGCGATGGCCCCGTGCTGGCTCTGGTCGGCAAGGGAATCACCTTCGACACCGGCGGCATTTCCATCAAGCCCTCCGAAAATATGGAGAAGATGAAGTACGACATGGCCGGCGGCGCGGCCATGATCGCCTCCATGCGCGCCATCGCCCAGCTCAGGCCGCAGGTCAGGGTCATTGGCATTGTTTGCGCGGCGGAGAATATGCCCTCCGGCAAGGCGCAGAAGCCGGGCGACGTGCAGATCGCCATGCCCGCGGGGCCGGACCGGCCCGGCAAGTCCATCGAAATCATCAATACCGACGCGGAGGGCCGCCTGGTGCTGGCCGACGGCCTGACCTATGCCCGGCAACTGGGCGCCACGCACCTGATCGACGCCGCCACCCTGACCGGCGCAATCGGCGTGGCGCTGGGCATGATCAATGCCGGGGTCTTCTCCAATGACGACGACACCTGTCAGCATTTCGCCGATGCGCTGAAGATTTCCGGCGAGCGCTTCTGGCGCCTGCCTGTCGAGGACGACTACCGCGAGCTGATCAAATCCCAGATCGCAGACATTAAGAACACCGGTGGCCGCTATGGTGGGGCCATTACCGCGGCGATGTTCCTGAAGGAATTTGCCGAGGATACCCCCTGGATTCACCTGGACATCGCCGGCGTTGCCTGGAGCGACGAGGCGAAGCCATGGATTGCCGCCGGCCCCAGCGGCGTCGCCGTCCGCAGCATCGTGGAGTGGGTCCGCAGCTACGCGCGCTGATCGCAGCTTTCCGCTCGTAATCCTGCGTCCGGGCCGAGGGTAATCCCTGGCCCGGAGCTATGGTAGTCTCTCAATTCTGGGAGCCGGACGCCTGAATCCGCCCGCTGGCCGGTGTCCTGGTAATGGCCATCCGGATGGCCGCCTCGGGTGCGGTGTTGTCAAAGCGGATCCCGTCCTCGGTCCTGGCGACCCCGAGCTTCTTCCACAGCCCCTGCAGGTCAACGGTGACCGGCGCATCCGCCATCTGGTCGTACAGGTCTTCGAGGACCTGGGTGCCTGTTCCCTCATCGCCGACGCGGAAGGCCTTCCGGATCGGCCACTCCTGGTCGATGGTGCCGCCCGCGGCGACGATGGCACGCAGCGCATCCTGCAATCCGCGGCGATTATTGGTCTGCTCCCGGATGGTCACGTCGGCCAGCAGACAAAACTGCGCGCCGCCCCAGTAGGTCCGTCCCCAGGTGCGGGTCCGGTCCAGCCCCTGATCCCCGGGCTGCGGATTCCCCTTCGGCATATCGCGCAACATATCTCCCCAGATTTTTTCCGGTCGCAGCTGCCCGTTCTGCACGCGCGCGATCGGCTCCACGTAAGTGGCCAGCCCCTCCTCAATCCAGTGGTGCTCGTCTTCCTGGGACGGGAAGGCCGTGTGGACCAGCTCATGGGTCATCATCCAGTCCTGGTTCATCTCGTCGACCGGGGTGTGCTGTCCAAAGCGCATCCGCGTAAAGGCCGGAAACCCGCCTACGCCCCCCCAGGTGGTTCCCTGCATCACGGTGCTTGCCTCCGGCGCTGGCTCAATCAGAATGCGGTCGCGCGGCACCGGGAAACGCCCATAGTAGGTGGCTACCGAACTGGCGGCAGTTTCGATCCAGTGCATCACGTCGGGGAGGGGAAGATCGATCGGTCCGGGTCCGAAGTCCACCTGAATGGTGGCGCCGGCCACCTCGAAGCTCTGCGTCGAGGCGACGGCAGCATCCCAGGGCGGCACGCGGCGTTCGCGGGGCTGCCAGCCGCTTTGGGCAAAGGAGCGGGTCAGCAGCAGAACCGCGGCAACACACGCAGCAAGGATCCACCCGCGTCTCGTCAGGGTGCCCCGGCGCGCGGGCATGTCTATTTCGCCTTCTCGAAATCCAGAGCCGCCGAATTGATGCAGTAGCGCAGCCCCGTGGGCTGCGGCCCGTCCGGGAAGACGTGTCCCAGATGAGCCCCGCAGCGGGCGCAGGTCACTTCGATCCGCCGCATGCCGTAGCTGGTGTCTTCATGGTTCTCCACGGCATCGGCGCTCACAGGAGTCCAGAAGCTGGGCCAGCCGGAGCCGGAATCGAACTTCGTTTCGGAGGTGAACAGCTCGGCCCCGCAGGCGACGCAGCGGTAGATCCCATCCTCATGGTTGTAGGTCAGCGCGCCGGTAAAGGCCGGCTCAGTTCCCTTTTGGCGCGTCACATAGTACTGCTCCGGCGTGAGCTGGGCGCGCCACTCCGCGTCCGCCCTCTCGATCCTGCCCGTTTTGGTCTCGCCCATAACTTCTCCTCTCGTTCAGACGGTTGCGATGACTTCGATTTCGACCAGAGCATCTTTGGGCAGGCGCGTCACTTCCACAGTAGAGCGCGCCGGCGCCACAATGCCGGCCTCGGCCAGAAACCTGGCGTACACCTCGTTCATGGCGGCAAAGTCGTTCATGTCCTGCAGGAACACGGTGGACTTGATCACATGGCGCAGATCGGTTCCGGCTGCTGCCAGGATGGCCCGCAGATTCTCAAACACCTGCCGGGTCTGCTCCCGAATCCCGCCCGGCACGATCTGCCCGGAAGCCGGATCGAGCGCCACCTGCCCCGACGTGTAAACCAGATTCCCGATCTGCACCGCCTGGGAATAGGGGCCAACGGCGACCGGGGCCCCGACCGCTGCTACCGCTGTCTTCTGTGCTCCGTCCATATCTCCGATTCTGCCGGGATGCGCCGCGATGTGGCAAATCCCGGCACTGCCAAACGTCGCCAGGGTAAAATTAGGATCGCCGCGATGAAAACCGTAGTTCCGTATATGATGCGTCCCGTCCTCGGGCTGGCGTGTATTCTCGGTGCGGCTTCGCTGCCCGCCCAGGTACAGAAGTCCCAGGCCCCTGCCCAGCCCCAGACCACTGCAAGCACCACATCGGCGCAGCCTTCCGCTGCTGCGTCCGACAGCCGGAACGGCCAGTTCACGATCCCGGTTAACGTCAACGAGGTCTACCTCGTCTTTGCCGTCACGGACAAGCACGGCCGTTTCATCCGCGACCTCAAGCAGAGCGACTTCGCCCTGCTCGATGACCGCAAGGCTCCGGCTCAGGTTTACAGCTTTACCCAGCAAACCAACCTTCCGCTGCGGGTCGGCATTCTGATCGATACCAGCACCTCCATCCGCCAGCGCTTCCAGTTCGAACAGCAGGCGGCCATCTCGTTTCTCCTCCAGATCCTGCGGCCCTCGACGGACAGAGCCTTTGTGGAGGGCTTCGATGTCGTCCCCGACTACCGCCAGAACTGGACCAATAACCTCGATTCGCTCACGGCCGGTATTGACTCCCTGCGCTCCGGCGGCGGCACGGCTCTCTATGATGCGGTTTACAGCGCCTGCCGCGACAAGATGCTCAGTTCCAGGGGACAGGAGCCGGTCCGCAAAGCCATCGTGCTCGTTTCTGACGGCGACGACAACCAGAGTCACGCCTATCTGGAAGACGCCATCAAGGAGTGCCAGAGGGCAGAGACGATCATTTACGCCATCAGCACGGACGTGAACCCGAGCCGCGACAGCCGCGGTGACGACACATTGAAGAAGATGGCAATCGCCACGGGCGGCGAAGCATTCTACCCGACCAGCCTCGAAGATATGCCCACCAGCTTCAGCCAGATTTCCGACGAGCTGCGGAGCCAGTATGCGCTGGTCTACAAGCCGGCAGACTTTAAGATGGACGGAGCATTCCGGCCGATCTATCTCTTCTGTCTGGACCGGCGCTATACCGTGCGCGCGATGCAGGGCTATTTTGCGCCCAAGGGGTAGGCCTGCCGAAATTCCGCGCCCGATGAAGTGTCAGGGGTCTGCTTCCGTCCGCGCCGCATGCCGTATCTCCTTGTCCGTCTGATGCTTACGAGGGCCTGCCTTTTTCCTTGACGGATAGAATGAGGGCGCAGGCAGTGGGGTGCCTGACCCGCCGGAACCGCCGGACAAAGCAATTGAGAATTCATGACCCTCGCGAGCAGGAGCAGGCCACGCTCCGCTATTGGCAGAGCTTGCCTCCTGGCGAGCGCCTTTCTGCTGCCGGGGACGCCAGCGAAGCAGCCTACAGCTTCGCCGCCGCGTTCAAAAGGGGTCCGGCCGATTGTGATACCCGCCGGCTTGAGAGAACTCATACGCGTGTTGAACGCCCTCGGCGTTAAGTTCCTCGTAGCTGGCGGTCGCTTCCTGCGCTCCTCGAAAAACCTTCAGGCTGCACAAAGCGCGGCGACTCGGAGAGTCAACAGCCTGATGAGGGCGGCCTAATTTCGGGGGAATTCTTCAAACCGACGACTACATAGCCTGCGAGCGCGGCATCGGCGGGCCGGGGATGGTGCACGCCGGATGCCGGAGCCACTCGATTCGAGACGGCATTTTGCGGATGCGGTCAGACTCAACAGGCAGGACTCCGGCTCGAGCCGCACGGTCCAGGGGCCAGGATTGTTCGCTCCTTCGAGATCGGTGGCTTTCGCGGCACACCATGCGTTACGGCATTCTCGGCCGCGGTCTCGAAATCGGCAGGCTCCGCCCGCGAATCAGATACCCAGCTTCTTGACTTCCTCGTTGTAGTACTTGCGGTAGAGGATGTCCCACTCCTGGCTGCCTTCGGGGATGATGCGGCGCTGGGACTCGATCTTCTGCCGGGCGGCCTGATCGATGCGCATTTCCTCCAGCAGCAGATGTTCGAGAGCCTTGCGGGCTTCCTGGCGGATGGTGTTTCGCTCCTCAAGGAAGTCGCACTCCGGGGTTTCAGCGAGGGTATCTGCCACCACGTGAGCCAGCTTGTTCAGTTTGTCGCGGGAGATTCTCACAGCACCGCCTTGTATTTGCGGGCCAGCTCGGTCTTGACCTTCTTGAACATCTCGGAATAGCTGGCGCCGGTGCGCCGCATCTCCTCCTGATAGGCGTCGAGGATGACGCGGACCTCGTCGTTGATGCGGTCCTCGAGCGAGAGCTCCTCCAGCAGGCCCGTGTAGACGCGCTCCTCCACGGCGGGCCGCTTCACGGTCTTGATCACTTTGGCGTCGATGAGGTGCTTCACGGTATGGCGCGCCAGGTAGCCTACGTACTCGCGGGAAAATATCATGGAACTCATTCGGAATATAGCACATGGAGCAACCGTCAGGGACGACTGGAGAGATCGCGCGGACCCTCCTGCAGCGCCGCGCGCGGCGTGGCCGGGCAGAGCGGCGATGGGCCGGGCGGGAGCCTTTTCGGCGCTCGCCCGGCGGGGGACGCGGCCGTTACTTTGTTACGCTGAACATGCATGAAGACCGCGCCGTGGGCCGTCGCCGCATTAGCATCTCTTGTCCTGCCTGCCGGCTGCGGGCTGGCGGCGAATCCCCAGCCCCCGACGCTCTGGCTGCCCAACCCGGTGAAGGACCTGAAGGCCGAGCGCACCGGCAACCGTGTCCGCCTGCACTGGACCATGCCCGGGGATACCACGGACAAGGTCACGCTCAAAGGGCCGCAACATGCCCACATCTGCTGGAACATGGTGGGGCTGGCCGTACGCGCGCAGACCTCACCGGCAGCGAAAGCCGATCCATGCCACGGCGCTGGCGATGCGAATTACGCGCCGCGGAAGCCGGCTGATTTCACAACCGACTTGCCGTCCGATCTGCTTACCGGGAGTCCGCGGGCGATCCGCTACTTTGTCGAACTGGAGAACCATGCCGGGAAGAGCGCGGGTCCGTCGAACTCTGCGCTGGTAGCCACGGGAACGGCTCCCCCGGCGGTGACGGGACTGCGGTTGGAGACTCGCGCTGACGGTGTTCTCCTGCATTGGGACCCGAGGGCTCCGGAGGCGAATCTGGTGCTGCGGATTCATCGGACTCTGGTCGCACAGGCTGGCGCCCCCAAAGCGAATCCGAGCAGCGGCGTGCCTCCGTCTCAGCAGCAGACACTGGAAGTGAATCTCGACAGGAGCGATGCCGGCGAGGCTCTGGATCGCGACGCCGCTCTCAATCGTGTCTGGCGCTACACGGCGGAGCGCGTTCTCGGCGTGCAGGCGGATAAGCATGTCCTGGAAATTGCGGGGATGCCGTCGGAGGCGGTCACGATTGACGCAAAGAACGTGTTCCCGCCGCCGGTTCCGGTTGGACTGGCCGCCGTCCCCGATGAACAGGCCCGCGCGATTGACCTTTCCTGGACGCCTGACACCGACCCGCGCCTCGCAGGCTATGTCATCTACCGCCGCGACCTGACCGCCGATACGCCGCAGGGGCGCATTTCGGGCAAGAGCCCGGTTGTGCCCCCTGCTTTTGAGGACAGGAATGTGCAGCCAGGACACCGGTATGCGTACTCTGTAAGCGCGGTCGATCAGGACGGGAACGAAAGCGCGCGCTGCGCAGAGATCGAAGAGGAATTACCGCAATGAGCGAGGTACATCGATGAAATATTGCCGATTCCAAACACCAGCGGGCCCGCAGTATGGCGAGATCGTGGAGCGCGCCGGTACTCTCCGGATCGAACGTCTGCTTCCGCCCTTCGAAGAAGATCCCGGGGCGAAGCTGGCCTCGGGGCCGTTCGAACCGCTTCCGCTGACTGAGGCTCAGCTGCTTGCCCCGGTCGTTCCCTCCAAAATCGTCTGCATCGGCCGCAACTACCGCGAACACGCCGCCGAGCTGGGCAATGAAGTTCCCAAAGAGCCGCTGATCTTTCTGAAAGCCCCGTCCGCGGTCATTGCCGAGGGAGACGCGATCCGCATTCCGCCGCAATCCCGGCGTGTGGATTTCGAAGGGGAGCTGGCGGTGGTGATCGGGCGCCGGGCAACGCGCATCGGGGCGGGGGAGGATGTGCGTCCCTACATCCGCGGCTACACCATCGTGAACGATGTCACGGCTCGGGATCTGCAGAAATCCGACGGTCAGTGGTCGCGCGCGAAGGGGTTCGACACCTTTTGCCCTATGGGCCCGATGGTCACGGACGAAATCGATCCGGCTGCCGGCGTCACGGTGGAGACGCGCCTCAATGGGCAGATGAAACAGCACGGAACGACGCTGGACTTCATCTTCGATATCCCCGCACTACTGCGCTATATCACGGCGGCCATGACTCTGCTGCCCGGGGATGTGATCCCCACCGGCACACCCGCCGGTGTGGCGCCGATGCAGCCGGGGGATCGGGTGGAAGTTTCGGTGGAGGGAATCGGGAGCCTCGCCAATCCGATTGCCGGATAGCTGCGCCGGTATTGCCTGCAAAGCATCTAACAAAAGGGATCTTCAGGAGAAATTCCCCAGTATTCCGGCGGCGCGTTGCCGCCCTCACGGATAAATACCGGATAATGAATCTGTACAGGAGGGATGAATGGCGAAGACAATGCTGGCCCAACTCCGCGAAATGACCACGGTTGTGGCCGACACGGGCGACATCGAGGCGATTGAGAAGGCGCGTCCCCAGGATGCCACCACCAATCCGTCGTTGCTGACCGCAGCGGCGCAGATGCCGCACTATGCCAAGATTGTTGACGATGTCCTGCTGGATGCAAAGAAGCAGCTCGGCGAAGAGGCACCGGATGCGAAGGTGACGAAGCTGGCCTTCGAAAACCTTGCCGTGGCCTTCGGGAAAAAGATTCTCGAGATTGTTCCGGGCCGCGTGTCCACCGAAGTCGATGCCCGCCTGTCCTACGACACCGAGGCAACGATCGGCCAGGCGCGCTCGATCATTCAGAAATACGAAAGCGCCGGGGTTTCGCGCGAGCGGATTCTCATCAAGATCGCGTCGACGTGGGAAGGGATCCGCGCCGCGGAGCGTCTGGAGAAGGAAGGGATTCACTGCAACCTCACGCTGCTCTTCGGCGTGCACCAGGCGATAGCCTGTGCTGAAGCCGGCGTGACGCTCATCTCGCCCTTCGTTGGCCGCATCCTGGACTGGTACAAGAAGGACACCGGCCGGGATTATCAGGGCGCCGATGACCCCGGGGTTCAGTCGGTGACCCGGATTTACAACTACTTCAAGAAGTTCGACTACAAGACCCAGGTGATGGGCGCCAGCTTCCGCAACACAGGCGAAATCAAGGAACTGGCGGGCTGCGATCTGCTGACCATCTCGCCGCACTTCCTCGAAGAGCTGGACTCGACCGAAGGCGAACTGCCGCGCAAGCTCGATCCGCGGCGTGCCAAAGCCATGGAGGGGATCGAGAAGATGCATATGGACGAGAAGGCCTTCGAGCAAATGCATGGCGCTGACCGCATGGCGCATGACAAGCTGAAGGAAGGCATTGAAGGATTCTCCAAATCGCTGGAGCAGCTTGAGGAGTTGCTGGCAAAGCGGCTGAGCGAAATCGAGGCGAGCAGCCCCAAACCTGTGGGTGCGCGCTGATCCCGCGCGGATGTTCAGGAAACGAGGCAGCTCTTCGGGGCTGCCTTTTTCTGTGTGCGCCCGGCATGGGCGCACACTGACGGGTGCAAGTCCCGTCACAGGCAGGTCACAGCGGGTAAAGCGAAGCGCAACTGCATGAGGGTGCCCGCATCCTGAAACCGAGAGCACAGGGCCGGAGCTGCTGGGAGCAGTGCTGGCAAGAGAGAACATGCAACAGGCATGGAAACGGGTGCGGGCCGACAAGGGCGCAGCCGGTATCGACGGGCTGGATATCGACCAGACCGCCGAACGGCCGCGTACCG
>JAJYVF010000042.1 GCA_021792135.1 Acidobacteriota bacterium
CGCCCTTCTTCGGCTCCAACTACGCTTCGACAACGCAGTTATGCCATGAAAAGACGGCCTTTCCAATCACTTTTCTCGATCCCACTCACCGCTCTCGACAACTTGCCTGTGAGAAATGCGGGCTAGGCGCAAGAGGACGTGTACCGCTCAGCAACTCTCCGCAAGAGCCTTGGCGGTTTCCCACCTACAGATCTGTTTTTCAACAAACTCTCAGGGCTTCCGGGAGCGCGGAAAAAATGCCACGCTCAGCGAGAGGGCAATCGCGACAAGCGCGCCGATGATCACCGCTAACCAATGAGCCATGTCATCCCCCATGCTTTCCGTTCAGCATATAGTCTTGTGTTCCCGAAATTGCTTTAAGTGTTGTATCAGGGCACGACTTCCACGGGACACCACAACGGGAAGCGCGGACGCCACAATGGATCAGCTGCCTTCAGGCTGAGCCACTACCCAAAGGCCCTTGACACCCGCTCCGCATTATTATGTAGTGGACTTAAGTCGGTGTGGCGAAGGAGTTCGCCCTTAACCGCTGTCCTCGATAGCGCTGGACAGATGATGACTCCTGACAGGGAACCCTGTCGCGGAGTCTTGTCCCCGGCGCGATTCCCTCATGACAATCTGGCTCGCGTGCAATGGCAGGCATGGATTTTCATTGGCCTCGTGTGGCGGATGACGCCTGCCAGTCTCGCAGCCCGTGCAGGGAGGGAACTTGCGGAGATATCTGCTGATCGCGGTAGGTGGCGCGCTGGGATCGATGGCCCGATACTGGATAGGCGCGACGGTGGCAAGCCGCCTGGGAACGCGGTTTCCTTATGGAACGCTGCTCATTAATCTGAGTGCCTGCGTGATCATTGGATTTGCGCTGACGTTTCTGGGCAGACGAGCGGGGATGAGTGGGGCGTGGACTTATTTGATTCCCGTGGGGTTTGTGGGTGCGTACAGCACCTTCTCGACGTACGAGTGGGAGACGCTCGCGCTGCTGCGGGGTGGCGCTCTTGCAGCGGCGGCACTGTACGCATTGGGAAGCCTGGTCCTTGGGCTGGTCGCGGTCTGGTGCGGGATTATGGCGGCCGAGGCTCTGTCATGAGGGCGGATCAAGAGCGGGAATGGGAGAATATATGCTGACGACGGGAAAGGCTCTGAAGGTCTCCATCACGGTGAGCGAGGGCTCGACGTATCACGGCGCGTCGGCCTATGCCAGCATCCTGGATTTCCTCTTCTACCGCGGAATCAGCGGCGCGACGGTGCTGAAAGGCGTAGCCGGTTTTGGAGCGGATCATCATCTGCACTCTGCCAGCTCTGTGGAGATCTCCGACAAGCTGCCCATCCGCATTGAGTTTGTCGAAAATCAGGAGAAAATCAACGAGATCCTCGGCAAGCTGGAGGAGATGGCCGGCACCGGTCTGATCGAGATGCAGGAGACCACGGTGGTGAAGGCTGCCCAGCAGTCGAAGCGAAGCAGGCCCACGCCCCAGCACATGAAGATCGAGGGCAAGGCACGCATGATGCGCATCTATGTGGGCGAGTCCGACCGCTGGCAGGATAAGCCGCTGCACGAAGCTCTTGTGCAGGCAATGCGCGCCAACGATATCGCCGGAGTCACGGTCTATCGCGGCATCCTGGGGTATGGAGCGCACCGGCGGGTCCACAAAGACAGGCCGCTGCACCTCTCGCACGGCGCATCGATTATGCTGTCGGCGATCGACACTGAGGAGAAGCTGAAGGCCTTTCTGCCGCTGGTGGACCGAATGGTCGAGGAGGGGCTGGTGGTGCTCTCGGATGTCGAAATCATCAAATATTCGTGGCGGGCAGCGGAAGTGAAAACGGAGTAAGCTGCGGGATCAGGAGATGAAGGAACAGTTTGAGGGCCGGATGCTGCGGATCCACTTTGGCGAGAGCGACAGGTGGGAGGGCAAGCCTCTGCACGAAGCGATTCTGGCGAAATGCCAGGAACTGGATATGGCAGGAGCGATCGTCTACCGCGGAATCGAGGGATATGGGACCAGCACGCGGGTGCGGCATGCGAGCCCGTGGAAGCTTTCCCGCGATGCGCCTGTCATGGTAAGTGTCATCGACACCGAAGAACGAATCGCGAAGCTCATTCCGCATCTCGATCTCATGGTGGGCGAGGGAGTCATCGCGGCCTCGCGCGTCGAGGTGACACGCTATACGCGCGAAGCGAAGAGCTGAGTCTCAGGGCGGCTCCGGCGTGAGCTGCGCCAATCCTCTGATGGTGACGGAGCCGGAGCGCCTGCTCCGGCCCTGATTTGAGCCCCCTCTACTGCAGCGGCTTCTGGTCTGCGGGTTTGTAGTGAAAATCCCACAGCTGCAGGCGATTGCCGGATTCGAAGCGATCGTCGTAGCGCAGCACGGAATTCTGCGAGGCTGCGCTGTCGGGATAGTGCTCGTCCGCCGGGTACGGATAGCGGCTCATAGCGTGGAAGGGCATGGGCGCAACGGTAAACGGCGAAGCTTCCCAAAAATCCATGTCCTTCACGAAGCCGTTGGCGTAGAAGAAATAGTCGCGCGTCCAGCCGGACGGGAGGGGTGGCAGCGCGCCGGCGCGGAACTCGGCGTCGATTTCCTCGCCGGTTCCAAAGATGACGTACTGATTGTCTACGCGACGCAGCAGCGGGGTCACATCGCCGTAACGGGTGTAGATGCCGCGCGCCCACAGGAATGGCCCGGTCTGGCTGATGCGGTCGTAATGATAGGTCAGATCGCCCGGCGTTTTGCCTTCCACCTGCTCGGGGTAGCCGCGGAAGGCCAGATGCCCCATGGCCAGGGGCACCTCGGTCTGGCGGACCTGACGGAGCACGTCAGGACCGTTGTCGATGCGAGCCTGATCCCAGTAGATCTGCAGATTCGTGGTCAGGCGGATGCGTCGGGTGCCCGGCGGCAGCTTGCCGGTGAGATCGACGACGATGGTTCGGGGCAGACCGGCCGGGAAACCCATGTCGTTGATGATCCGCTTCCAGCTCCCGTCGGGCATCTGCGCATCGACGCGGGGCGGAATCGGGTGCAGGCCCGCCTGCCAGGCAGCGTACATGGAGCTGGCGCTGAAGTACTCGATATAGCCGTCGAGCAGCAGCCGCAAGGGGCGCTGTGGCGACCACGCTCCAAGATCGAGCGTGAGCGTGTGCGGGTTGGCAAAGCCCGCGTAGCTCAGGTCATGGAAATCCCGGACGTAATGGTGATCCTGGCGCGCCAGGAGGTCGAGCACATTGCGGCCGTTGTTGTCCCAGGCACCGGCAAGCGGATGCGGCGCGGAGACGGCGACGGTTTTGCCGGAGGCGAAAGGCGGCTCGCTCAGGAAGCGCTCGTCGGGATAGACTTCAATCCCGGCCGGGTGATCGACAGCTACAAGCCGGAGCTGGTCGATGTAATTAACTTCCTCCATCGGCTCCCCGAAGCGGAGACTGAGCAGGCCGTTGCGCGGCTTCAGCTTGTCGCCATCGACCTTGATCCACTCATCGGGATCATTCTGGTTCGTCGTCATCGGCGAGGTCCAGTGGCCGATCACGGCTGCGCCGATCACGTCGGAGATGAACTGGTACTGCTTGCCGTCCCAGGCAAACAGCGTGGGGCAGGAGCTGCCGCGGCGATCGAGTTCTTTCAGCGCGATCAGCTTGTTGGGAGTGATGTCGATCTCGTCCTGTGGAACGCCGGTAGGCCAGAGCAGGCGGACGACATCGACGTGGTCTGTCTGCCCGAGGCCGGCTTCGATCTCGGTTGCCCCCTGGCTGAGGTAGCCGGAACCCCCCGCGACTTCGAACTTCTGCCACTGGCCGTCGGCGAAAACGCTGACCTTGGTGCCGATGGCGGTCTTATTGTCTGCCAGGCCGGTCAGGTCAATGCGCAGCGAACGATTGCGATTCCCGCCGACGTTCTTCAGGACCAGCGGCGCCGCGCCGAGCTGCGTGACGATGAGGTCAGCGGCTCCGTCGCCCTCCAGATCGGCGGCAAGAACCGAGCGCGGATCGTGGAGTTGGATCTTCTCGAGGCCGAGCGCGGCGCTGACATCCTCAAAGCCCTTTGGACCGCGGTTCCGGAAGACATGGAGCTGCGGTCCGTGCGGGGTCTCGAGGATTGCAGCCAGGTCGATCCAGCCGTCGTTATCCACGTCAATCGGGGTGACCCCCCAGGCGCCGGTCGCATCGTGAATGGGCAGCGGCACCCGCTCGAAACTTTTGCCCTCGACGTTGCGCCACAGGGTCAGGCCCGGTGCACCGGTGTGAGTGACGGCGACGTCCATCCAGCTATCCTTGTTGAAGTCGAAAATGGTCAGACCGCGGGTCGGACTGAGATTGCCATCCTGGTACAGCGGCATGGGCCGGAAGGCGCCTTCGCGCTGGTTGAAATAGACCGTGGGAGCCCCGCTGGAACCGGTCACCACGAGATCGACGGCGCGGTCGTTGTTGATGTCGGAGAGCATCGCCTGGAGGGTGCTTCCCTGCCCTGCCAGAGCCGTGGGACCGGTCCACTCGGTGAAGGTGGAGTTGCCGTTGTTGCGCCACATCACCGCAGGGCCGGATTTCCCTTTTGGACCGTCGATTGCGGAGCCGGTGATGTAGAGATCAAGGTCGCCGTCGTGGTCGAAGTCGATGAAGGTGAGACCCGCCGGGTGATTGAGCTGGCGGATGCCAACCTTTGCCGTTACATCCTGAAAGTGGCCGTTGCCGAGATTGTGATAAAGGATGATGCGATCGCGCAGGGCAACGGCGAGGTCAGGCAGGCCGTCGTTGTCGTAGTCACCGACGGCGCAGGCGATGCCTTCGCCGGCTGCGTCGAGGCCGGTTTGCGACGGCGGAATCGGCTCGAAGGAGCCGTCTTTCAGGTTGCGCCAAGCCTGAATGGCGTGGTCGCCACTGCCCATGACGATGAGGTCCTGCGATGCGGGGCCTTCGATGTCGAGGATGCAGGCGCCGCCCGCGAGTGAGGCGGACTGGCGGGATGCGTTCCCCTCACGATCCGGGGGCCGAAGGTCCATGACGTGCTGCGGCTCGAAGCGGACGGGAATCATGGGGCCGACGGGAACCGGGGGAACCGGCATTTCCTGCATGGTGGAGTAGCGGCCGCGTTCGCCATAGCCGACGCTGAGCGGGGCGGAAATCTTGGTCTGGCTCAGGTGCTGGAAGATTTTGAGGTGCTGATGGGCTTCCTGGGTGCGGCCGACGCGCTGAAGCGCCCGGGCCAGACCGAACTGGGCGGAGCAGTGGATGGGATCGAGCTTCAGGGCCGCTTCGAATTCGGCAATGGCGCCGTTAAAGTCGCTGAGGTTCAGGTCGAGCGAGCCGACGAAGTAATGAGCATCCGCGTCATCGGGATTGATGGCCAGCACATGGCGCATGTCAGCGATGGCCTGCTTCTGGTCGGCAGAATCCATCTCCGCCAGGGCGAGGTTGTACCAGACGCGGGGATCGTTGGGCGCCATGCTGGCGGCCTGGCGGAGTTCCTGCTCGGACTCGGAGAGCTTCTGCATGTAGAGCAGGGCGATGCCGCGGTTCAGAATGGGAATCGCGGAGGAAGGGTCGGCGACATGGGCTTCCTCGAATTTGGCGGCGGATTTTTCGGTGAGCTGCTGATTCATCAGAGCCACACCGACGCCGTTGAGGCGAGCGGCTTCGAGGAGGCTGTGACTCTCGCCGGACGAATGCGCGGCGTTGAAGGCAAGGTAGAGCGCGAGCGCTGGCAGGAGGAAGATGCTGAAAAGCAAAGAACCGTTTTTGCGTGGCATGATTCGCAGTTCATTATAGAGAGCGGCAGGAGCGGTTCGCGCGACGGCGGCCTCGAAATACTGGCGGAACAACTTATTCCATTGGATTTTGCATGTGTGGCAAACAAATGAGTTGCGGAGAGAGGTGTGTGCAGGTGCGGCAATGAAAGCACTTAACAAAGAACCTGCTGCAAGTGATGGAAAAACGAGGAGTTACGCTCCCCACCCTCCCCTTCGCCCGTCTTCAGGATTTCAAAGAGCCTGGGAACTGTTCGGCCTGAGCCGAAGGCAAAACAAAAAGCTCTGTCGCCACAGGAGGACAGAGCTTTCCTGTCTCCTAAGGTTAGGGGGGCAGAAGGCACGAAGCAAGAGAAATGGGAAGGTGGGATGTGACGAAGGTGACAGGAAGGGTCCCTCGAACATCTGCCTTGTGGCAGTCACAGAGGGGCACGATCGACGGACGTTACGAAGTGGACGCCTTCGACGCGCAACCTCATGCAGGCGGGTGTCATTGGTCAAAAACAGGTCGATTCCAGCCAGCGCCTCGACCGTGAAAGAAACCTCAGCCGCCGATGTGGACCATGCTGCGGGAGGGTTTGAGAAAGCCGGGCTCGCCGATGTGGTGGCGGGCTTCCTTGCGATCGACGGTGCGGCGGATGAAGGCGGCCATTTCGTCGTCGCTGCCGCCGCGCTGCACGATGCCGTACAGGTCGTGATCGGACTGAGAGAAGAGGCAGGTGCGGATTTTGCCGTCGGAGGTGAGGCGGACGCGGCTGCAGTGGCCGCAGAAGGCCTCGGTGACGGGCGCGATGATGCCGATCTCGCCCAGACCGTCGTCGAAGGTGTAGCGGACAGCTGTCTCGCTGGCAGTGTTCGGCGGCAGCGCCACCAGGGGGCGGAAGCTCCGCAGGGCTTCGACGATCTCGTGCAGGGAAACCACTGACTCCGGGGTCCAGAGGCGGTCCTCTTCCAGAGGCATGAACTCGATGAAGCGGACGATGACGCGCTCTTCGCGCGAAAAACGGGCGAAGGCAACGATCTGATCTTCATTGAATCCACGCAGCAGGACACAGTTGACCTTGACGGGGGCAAGACCGGCGGCCCGGGAGGCGCGGATGCCGCGGAGGACACGATGGTAGCTGCCGGGCACGCGGGTGATGCGGTGAAACTTGTCGGGGTCGACGGCATCCATGCTGACGGTGATGCGGCTGAGGCCCGCATCGCGGAGAGGCTCGGCCAGGTCTTCGAGAAGATGTCCGTTGGTGGTGAGGGCCAGGTCGAGAGGCTCGCCGTCGAGGGTGCGGAGGCGGCTCAGTTCGCGGACGAGACCGGTGAGACCGCGGCGCAGCAGGGGCTCGCCGCCGGTGAGGCGGATCTTCTCGACGCCCAGGGAAACAAAGACGCGGGCGATGCGCAGGTAATCCTCGATGGGGAGTTCGGAGTATTGAGCGCCGTCATTGCCGGTGCGGCAGTAGACGCATTTGTAATTGCACCGGTCGGTGATGGAGATGCGCAGATCGGTAATGGCCCGCCCGAACTTGTCGGTCAGGCGGCCGGTGGCGGCACGTGAGCTGGAGATAACAGCGGACGCCATGGGTTACTACTGTATTCGATGCTCGCCGCGGACGCCAGCTTCAGGCGGCTTTTGTATCGGCTACACGAGAGCGATGGGGATGAACCGGATGCTTCCAGGCGTAGAAGCGGCGGTAGCAGAGCAGGCACCGGTAGGCGCGCAGGCCAATGAGCCGAAAAGGGATATCCCGCATACGGAGATGGGAGCGGCGAATCGAATCCACCTCAGAGCACCCGGGGCATCTGAGCGATTTCCTGTCCATAGACTTCATTCCCATTCTCGTTCCCGCACAGGCGGGAACGGCTGTGGTGAGCGCAATCGGAGCATCCAACTATCGCCTGGGGCGGAGGGAACGTCCATTGCCTCGCATCCGGCACGTCCGTTCCGGCAAACCGAACCGAGTGCGTCAGCACAACAACGAGGTCAGCGGTTCCTCAACACAGGACAGAAAAGGAATAAAGAGCAAAATGGCCGAATCAGCTGCTCCGACATCCGGTCCTGGGCGCTGATCGGTCGAGATGAGTCCACTATCCCACGCCGGGACGAAGGGCACAAGGGGGCCCAGGGACGTCACATGCCGTCGTAATTCGGGCCGCCGCCGCCCTCGGGCGGGACCCAGTTGATGATCTGATAGGGGTCCATGATGTCGCAGGCCTTGCAGTGCACACAGTTGGTGAAGTTGATGCGCAGTTCGCTTCCCGCGCCGCCTTCGGCCTCGATCATTTCGTAAACCGCGGCGGGGCAGAAGTACCGGCAGGGATTGCCGTACTCATGGGTGCATCTCTGCGTGCAGATGTTCAGGTCCTGAACGACCAGGTGGCAGGGCTGATCCTCGTCGTGGCGGGTACCCGAGTGGAAGACGTCGGTCAGGCGGTCGAAGGTGAGCTGGCCGTCGCCGCGGGCGTTGCCGATGGTCTGGGTGCTGCTGAGGTCGGGAGGACCGATGAGATCGAGCGGCTGCATGCGGAGGTGGCCGGCCCGGTTCCCGCTGTCGGGACCGAGATTGCCGCCACGGCTCACCTGCTGGATGGCAGAACTGATCATGCCTTCGAGCAGGTTGTGCTCAAACGCCTGATGGAAGTTGCGAACCCGCCAAAGCTCGTCGCGGATCCAGCTGTCGTTGACGGCGGTCTTCCAGGCGCTGAGCGCGGCTGCTGAGCTGTCGCCGGAGAGCATGGCCCGGAAGGCGGTCTCGGCGGCGAGCATGCCGCTCTTCATGGCCAGGTGAATGCCCTTGAGGCGCTGTGCATTGAGAAAGCCGGCAGAGTCGCCGAGGAGCATCCAGCCGTTGCCATAGATCCGCGGGATGGTGAGCCAGCCCCCGTAGGGAAGGCTTTTGGCGCCGTAACGGATCATCCTGCCTCCCTCGAGAATGCGGCGGGCGAAGGGGTGTTCCTTGAAGCTCTGAAAGACGTGGTGGGGGTCGGTGCGGGGGTCCTGGTAATCGAGGCCGGTGACGTAGCCGATGGAGATGAGGGTGTCGCTGATCCCGTAAATCCAGGAGCCGCCATATTCACGGCTGTTGAGCGGGTAGCCGAGGGTGTAGCGGACTTCACCTTTGGCGATGCGGCCCGAGGGGATCTCCCACAGCTCCTTGATGCCCTGGCCATACGTTTGCGCGTGGTTGGGGTCCTCGAGGGACAGGCGCTGGATGAGCTGTCTGGCGCAGTTGCCGCGAGTGCCCTCGGCGAGGATGGTGATCTTCGCGCGGAGGTCGTACCCAGGTTCGAAGTTGGATTTTGGACGTCCTTCCTTATCAACGCCCTTGTCGTCGGTGCGGATGCCGGTAACGCGGGCGGTTTCCGGGCCCCGCCTGCCGTCGGCCCACAGCAGTTCAGAGCCGGCAAAGCCGGTGAAGACGGTGATGCCGGCTTCCTCGACTTTCTGCGCGAGCCATTGGACGAATTTGTTGATGGAGATGACGTAGTTGCCGTGGTCGCGCAGGGGTGGCGGGACGATGGGAAACCTGTGCTGGCCCTTCTCGGTCAGGAACCAGACGGATTCTTTGGTGACTTTGGCGTCGAGGGGAGCTTCCTTTTCAAAGTCGGGGAGGAGTTCGCGGAGGGCTCGGGGATCGAGCAAGGCGCCGGAGAGGCAGTGCTGGCCCGGCTCGCGGGATTTCTCCAGCACCAGGATGCCCTCTTTGGAAAGCGGAGCGTCGGGGTGAGCGGCGTTGTGCTCGTCGATGAGCTGTGCGAGGCGCAGGGCGCAGGCCATGCCGGCCGGGCCTCCGCCGACGATGACGACGCCGGCTTCCATCTGCGGGCGGTCGACGTTCTCGAGGGGTTCGCGGAAGTGGATCATAAGAACTCACCCTCCGGACAAAGCGCCCTGCGCGAGGGCGGACCTACCGTTCTATTGGAGAAGACGAATGGCGCGTAACTCAGGCCCCTGCTTTCGCCTTTTTAATCTCCTCGGTGAGGGCGGGGACGACCTGGAAGAGGTCGCCCACGACGGCAACGTCGGCAACCTCGAAGATGGGGGCTTCGGGGTCCTTGTTGATGGCGATGATGGTGCGCGCGCCCTTGATCCCGACGATGTGCTGGATGGCGCCGCTGACACCCATGCCGATGTAGAGCTTCGGAGCCACGGTCTGTCCGGAAGAGCCGATCTGGCGATCGAGGGGGAGCCAGCCGTTGTCGCAGATGGGGCGCGAAGCGCCGAGTTCGCCGCCCAGAACGGCGGCGAGGTTCTCGGCGAGGGCCATGTTCTTCTGCTCGCGGATACCGCGACCCACGGCGATGATGACTTCGGCCTGGGAGAGGTCGACGGCTTCCTTCGCCTCCTGGAAGACTTCATGCGGGATGACACGGGGAGCGCTTTCTGCAACTGCGGCGGTTACGGTCTCGACGGGGGCGGAGCCGGATTCGGCCTGATCGCCGCGGAAGGCGCCGATCTGGATGGCTGCCATCCAGGGCGCATCGCCGCCGAAGGAGACGTCCGCGGTAAATTTGCCCTGAAACATCTGCCGCGTAAAGAGCAGGGCCCCGTTCTCGTATTTGTAGCCGGTGGCGTCGGAGATGAGGGTGCGGTCGAGCGCAAGGGCCAGGCGGGGTGCGAAGTCGCGCACCTGATAGGTGTGCGGAAAGAGCACCAGCTTTGGCTGTCTGTCGGCAAGAAAGGCCCGAAGAGCGAAGACGTACGCGTCGGAAGTATAGGCAGCGAGCGCCGGAGCATCGAGAGCACAGACTTTCGCGAGAGCTTTGCCGGCCAGCTCCTGGGCAAGGGCCTGGATGCCGCTGCCGGGCAGGACCGCTTCCACCGTCCAGCCGGTTTGCTTCGCGATGGACTGCGCCGCCGCAATGGTTTCGAAGGAGACGCGGTTGAGGCGCCCTTCACGCTGCTCGGCAACAACCAGAATCGTATCCGCCATACGCACGTCAGGGGAGCTGCCTGCGGCCAGCTCCCCTCAATCCTTCCGGGAAATGGTATGTCTCAGTACTCGTGCAGCCGGCCGCGGCGGAGATACGTGCCGTAGACGCCAAAGATGACGGCGGCCAGAGCGGCCAGCACGTTGTAGTAGAACATGGGATGCGCCCAGCCGGGCGAGTAGGTGAGGTCCTGACCGGACCACAGCAGCAGCAGGACAGCGAAAAAGGCGAACTGCCCCGAGATCACCTGGAAAGCAAGCCCCCAGCGGCGGCGGTTATCGAGATGCTCGACCTGGGCGGGCGTCATGTTCCGTTCTTCCGGGGGAAGGTTCATATTGGCCATCGGCAATGATTCTCCTGGCGGAATGCGATGCACTCCATATTAGACTACGTGGGCCTCATTTTTCAGGTAGTCGACAACCTGCTTTGCGGCTTCAGCGGCGGGAGCTTCGATCCGGCGGGTTGTCTTCTGACTGCCGGGAACGTACAGGCGCTCGATACGCTGCATGTGCTTTGACAGACGGCCCTCGACATCGGCCCACGAAACCTTGCGCAGGGGCTTGGTTTTCGCCTGCCGGATGCCAATGAGGGTGGCGTAGCGAAGCTTGTTGATGCCGCTCTGAATGGTGAGCAAGGCAGGCATGGGCATCTCGATGTACTGATAGTGGCCGGCCTCCAGCTCACGCTTGAGGCGAAGGCCGGTGTCGGTCTTCTCGATGCCGATGATGATGGTGGCGTGCGGAATGCCGAGGATTTCGGCCAGCAGCACGCCGGTCTGGGCGGCGCCAAAGTCGTCCGACTGCAGGCCGGTGACGATGAGGTCGAAATTCTCGCCTTCGATGGCCGCGGCCAGGGCGCGGGCGGTGTTGGCAGCATCGAGCTGGGCAAAGCGATCGTCCTCCAGGTGAATGGCGCGGTCGGCACCCTTGGCGAGGGCTTCGCGCAGCACCTGCGCGGCGCGAGCGGGACCAGCCGTGACGACGGCGACTTCCCCGCCGTGCTTTTCCTTCTGCCGGAGGGCCTCTTCGAGGGCGTAGGCGTCGGGCTCGTTGGTTTCCCAGGAAGCGTCGTCGCGGATCCAGGTGCCCTTCTCGTTGAGGCGGAGGGGCGCGTCTTTCTGCGGGACCTGCTTGATGCAGACGAGGATTTTCATGCCAGCCAAAGTATAGCGGACAGGGTCAAGCCCGCACAGAACGCCGGGCGAAGTCCGACCGAACACCGCGCATCCTATATCCTTGAGTCATCCCCGTTTTTCTGAGAGCAGAATGATTTCCGTCAGTGATGTCACGATGCGCTACGGCGCAAAAGTCCTCTTCGAGGAGGTCACCACCACCTTCAGCCCCGGCCGCAGGTATGGCCTGACCGGTCCCAATGGCGCGGGCAAATCGACGTTTATGAAGATTCTCTCCGGCGAACTGGATCCGCAGAAGGGGACGGTGGTCCGTCCCAAAAAGGTCAGCGTGCTGCGCCAGGATCAGTTCGCCTTCGACGCCTTCCGGGTGATCGACACGGTCATCATGGGCAACAAGCCGCTGTGGGCGGCGCTGGAGGAGCGGGACGAGATCTACTCGAAGGCCGAGCTGACCGATGACGACGGCATGCGGCTGGCCGAACTCGAAGGCGTGGTGGGCGAAGAGGACGGCTACACGGCCGAATCGGATGCGGCGGTCCTGCTGCAGGGGCTGGACATCCCGGACGAGCTGCACGAGCGGAAGATGGGCGAGCTGCAGGGCGGCCAGAAGGTCCGGGTGCTGCTCGCGCAGGCGCTGTTCGGCAAGCCGCAGGCTCTGCTGCTGGACGAACCGACCAACTACCTCGACCTCGATTCGATCCACTGGCTGCAGGATTTCCTGACGCGGTTCGAGGGCACACTGATCACCATTTCTCATGACCGGCATTTCCTGAACAGCGTTTGCACGCACATCGCCGATATCGATTACCAGACGATCATCACGTACACGGGCGGCTATGACGACATGGTGCTGGCGAAGACGCAGATCCGCTCGCGGCTCGAAGCGGAGAATGTCCAGCGCGAGAAAAAGATCGCCCAGCTAAACGAATTCATTGCGCGCTTCTCGGCAGGAACGCGTTCGAGCCAGGTGACCAGCCGCAAGAAGGAAGTGGAGCGGCTGCAGACGACGGAGCTGGCGCGCTCGAACATCCAGCGGCCGTATATCCGCTTCGACCAGAACCGGCCGTCGGGGAAGTACGTGGCCGATATTGAGGGACTGCGGAAGAGCTACGACTCGCTGCGCGTGATCGACGGCTTCAGCGCAGGTGTGATGCGGGGCGAGAAGATCTGCCTGATCGGCAGGAACGGCCAGGGGAAGACGACGATGCTCAAGTCCCTGCTGGCCAATCTGCCGGACCAGGCGGAAAAGGGATTCACCGTCGACGCCGGAACGGTGAGGTGGGGACACGAGGTGCAGATTGGCTACTTCCCGCAGGACTACACCGGGGTGATCGAACATGGCACCACGGTGGCCGACTGGCTGCGGCAGTTCGACGCCAAAGCCACCACCGAGGACATCCGCGGGATTCTGGGGCAGATGCTGTTCCGGGGCGAAGAGGGGATGAAACCGACGGCGGCCCTGTCGGGCGGCGAGGCTGCGAGGCTGCTCTTCTGCAAGCTGATGCTGCTCAAGCCGAACCTGCTGATCCTGGACGAGCCGACGAACCACCTCGATCTGGAAGCCATCAACGCTCTGAACATTGCTCTGCAGCGCTATGAGGGGACGGTGCTGCTGGTGACGCACGATCACGACCTCATCGACGAGGTCGCAACGCGGATCTGGCATTTTGAGGGCAGCGCGATCGAGGACTTCAAAGGCCCGTATGAGGAGTACCTGCAGGCAGCGGCGGCAGCCCGTTAAGGAACGTATTCATCTCTTTGGCAGATGTTTGGCAGATGAATGAACTGTAATGCTATGCCCGGCTTCAGGCTGCGCCTCAGTCTGCGGGAGAAGGAACGCTTGCAGACCCGGCTCGTCTCTGCATTCGCAGTTTGTCAGTGCCTGGCCGCGATGGCAGGCTGTGGTGGAGCGATGGTCAGCGGCACGCCCAGCCAGCCCAGTTCGCCCACGGTTACTTCCATCTTGGTCAGCTGTAATCCTTCGACGGTTGCGGCGGGTGGAACATCGCAGTGCAGCGCAACGGTTCAGGGGACGGGCAGCTTCAGCTCGACCGTTACCTGGGCGGCAAGCGCGGGCAGCATTACCTCGAGCGGCAAGCTCACCGCTCCGGCGTCAGGCACGGTGACGGTGACGGCCAGCAGTACCGAGGACAGCAGCAAATCCGGGACGGCGATGGTAACGGTGCAGTCCCCGGTCTCTTCCATCACCGCGGTGACGGTCAGCTGCACTCCGGCAATGGTTGCGCCGAACGGCACTTCGCAGTGCAGCGCCACGGTTCAGGGGACGGGCAGCTACGGTTCCGCGGTGACCTGGTCGGCGAGCACGGGCACCATCAGCGCGAGCGGGCTGTTCACCGCGCCTGCCTCGGCGGGCAGCGCGACCATTACGGCGATCAGCACACAGGACACTACTCAATCAGGCACGACGACGGTAACGGTGCAGCTGCAGGTTCCGGCCAGCAAACATGTGGTGCTCGTGATGGAAGAGAACCAGAGCTACTCGACGGTGGTGGGCAACACCGCGGCATGGCCCAACCTGAACAGCCTGATCGTGATCGGCGCCTTGCCCACGAACTACTACGCCGATACGCACCCCTCTATCGGCAACTACTTCATGCTGACGACAGGGCAGGTGCTGACCAACGACGATAATTCGACGACGGTATGGAACGTGGACAGCATCGCACGGCGGATGCTGAGCGCGGGGGTATCGTTCCGGGTCTATGCCGAGGGGATTGCCCAGGGATATCTGGGCGGGAATACGGGGCTGTATGTGATCCGGCACAACCCGTTTGCGATGCTCTCCGATGTAGCGAGCAGTCCGAAGGTGGCGAATCAGGCGATCTGGCCGTTCGCGCAATTTGCCGCCGATCTGGCAAACGGCACCCTGCCGGAGTTTTCCTTCATCGTGCCCGATGTGGACGACGACGCGCACAATGGGACGCCGCAGCAGGCCGACTCCTGGCTGGAGTCGAATGTGGTTGCTCCCCTCTCGAACGACGCGGCGTTTCAGCCGAACGGAGACGGAGTTCTGATTGTGGACTTCGATGAGGCGACGGTCAGCGATACAACGCACGGAGGCGGTCATGTTGCGCCTGTGCTGTGGGGCCCGATCGTCAGAGCGGGGTACAGGCAGGCGTCGACGACGGTGTATCAGCACGAGAGCATGCTGCGTACGGTGATGGAGGCGCTGAGATTGTCGAATCCACCGGGCGGGGCGGCCGGGGCTCCCTCTATGTCAGAATTCTTCGTGCAGAAGTAACGCGCATCGGAATGACTGGAGTCGTCAGGTCCATTATGGAGAGGGATGGGTACCGGCGCAGAACGATGACGATGAATTCACCTACAGGGGTTCGCAGCGTATGTCCTGTGGCGGTCTTCCTGACGTTGCTTTTCCTGGCGCAGAGCGTGCCCGCGCAGAAGGCGCCTTCCCTGCCGGATTTTCCGAGGCCTGTGAAGACCTTTCGGACCACACCGGCCCCAGTTCAATCGAAGCCCTACGCGGGCGACGGGACCAGGCAGGATCAGACTCCGGCCCGGCTGACGTCGTTTGGATTCAGCGCGGATGGGAGTCTGTTGTTCCTGTTTGGGCAATCCGGCGGCTTTGAGGTTCGCGACATGCAGACCGGCGGGCCGGTTTCGCAGTTCAGTGCGGCCCGCCTGCCTGCGGTCAGCGTGATTACCAACAGCATTACCGGAGACTGGGTGCTGGTGGGAGCGGACGGGGTGCTGCGCTTCGTGGATCCGCGCAGCGGTAACGTGTTTCGCACGGTCGATACCGGCACGGGGCGATCAGGGCACAGGATCCGGAAGGTGCTGGTGGCGGCTGACGAAAGCTGGGTAGCCTATGCAAATGGCCAGGACGGCAAGGTACTGGACCTGTGGAGCGGGCTGTGGAACCCGAACCCAAAAGTGCTGGCCGATCTGGGAGACGCCGAGGACATCTCCCTCTCGCCGGACGGTTCAGCGCTGTGGGCTGTCAACCGGGATAGCCTCTTCGGCTTTGCCATTCCCGACTGGAAGCGAACCGGCACAGCGAAGCTGCCGGAACCCCTGTCCCCGAACAGCAGTCCGGTGCTCGCGGTGGTCAATGGCGCCCGCGGGGCGGCGGCCTTTGTTGCTGTCCGGAGCGGAATTCTGCGATACAGTCCTGGAGCCCTGAGCGGCAGGAAGATCAGCAAGCAGCCCGCTAAAGCTATTTATTCCGCCGGTCCGGGAGGACCGGTGTTGGCCCGGGGATCGATGCGGATCCGGGTCTATGGCGGAGACGGAACGCGGCAGTGCCAGTGGCAGATGGCCTCGACGCAGAGCTACAGCCGATGCGCGATAAGCCGGAACGGACAATGGCTTGGGTGCCTCGCCTCCGGGAAGGTGGACGTCTGGGGTGTGAAGGCTCTGCTTGGATCGTGCTCCGAAGGGCAGTAGCCGAGGATGGTGTCCGCGCGGTTCTCGCAGACACCACTGCTCAATCGGTTCATCTTGACTGCGTTCGGAGCGGGGAATAGGATTTGCCTTTCAAAATGAGGAGACTATGAAGATGCTCGATTGGTCGGCCAGGTGCATTGCGCGAACCGCCTCTGCAGCCCTGCTCATTGGCGCTCTCTCAGCCTGGGCCCAGACTCCGCCGGCAAACCGGCCCTGGATGAATCAGTCACTCACGCCGGATCAGCGGGCCGATCTGGTGATCCAGCAGATGACGCTCGACGAGAAGATGAGCTTTGTCCACGGAACAGGGTGGAACGGCTTACAGGCGAACGCCGAGATTCCGAAGGGGTCGCTGGGCGGCGCCGGGTACGTGCAGGGCGTGCCGCGGCTCGGGATTCCGGGCATCAACATGGCGGATTCGGCGGTCGGCGTGCGGCTGGCCGCGCAGGGCAGTCACTATGCCACACTGCTGCCTTCGGTGCTGGGGGCGGCGTGCAGCTGGGACAAGGACGCGCTGTTCCTCTTCGGCTCCGTGATCGGACGCGAGCTGCGCGAGACGGGCTACAACATGTCCATCGGCGGCGGCGTCGATCTGGCTCGCGATCCGCGCAACGGGCGCAATTTCGAGTATGGGGGCGAGGATCCGCTGCTGGCCGGAACCATGGTGGGCGAGCTGGCGCGAGGCGTGCAGTCGAACCAGGTGATGGGCGACATCAAACACTACGCCTTCAACGATCAGGAAACCGGGCGCACGATCGTGAACGAGATCGTCGGAGAGCGCGCGGCGCGGGAGAGCGATCTGTTCGCCTTCCAGATCGCGATCGGCCTGGCACATCCCGCGGGCGTGATGTGCTCCTACAACAAGGTCACCGTCCGGGGGGTACCGAACTCCAACGCCGACTGGGCGTGCGAGAACGACTACCTGCTGAACGATGTCCTGAAGAAGGACTTCGGTTTCCAGGGATTCGTGCTTTCGGACTGGGGCGGCACGCACTCCACCGTGAAAGCCGCGATGGCCGGACTCGATCAGGAGCAGCCAGGGGACAAGTATTTGGGTGCGCCGCTGAAGGAGGCGGTACAGAACGGCCAGGTGCCGATGTCGCGGCTGGATGACATGGTGCACCGAGTGTTGCGCGGCATGTTCGCGAATGGCGTGATCGACAACCCGCCGCAAGCGGAGGTGGTGGACCCGTTCCGCGGGCGCGACGACGCCGAGCACATTGCCGATGAGAGCATCGTGCTGCTGAAGGACCAGGACCACATCCTGCCGCTCTCCGCCGGCGAGGTGAAGTCAATTGCCATCATCGGCTCGCATGCCGACGTGGGTGTGCTGAGCGGAGGCGGCTCCGCGCAGGTGGACGCACCTGGCGGCAACGCCATCAATCCCAAACCCGGAACTTCGCCCTGGGGCCAGCCCATCTACTTCCCTTCCTCGCCGCTGAAGGAGATTCGCAGGCGTGCTCCGAGCGCTCAGGTTGAATTCAACGACGGCACGGATACGGCGGCGGCGGCGAGACTCGCGAGAATCTCTCAGGTTGCGATCGTGTTTGTGAACCAGCCCATGCGCGAGGGTAGGGATGCCGCCACGATTGCGCTGCCTGACAACCAGGACGCGCTGGTGGATGCCGTGGTGGCCGCCAACCCGCGCACCATTGTCGTGCTGGAGACCGGCGGTCCGGTCTCGATGCCGTGGGTGGATCGCGTGCAGGGCATCGTCGAAGCCTGGTACCCGGGAATCGGCGGAGCGCAGTCGCTGGCCGCGATTCTCTTCGGCGATGTGAATCCGTCGGCAAGACTGGCCATCACCTTTCCGAAGAGCGATGATCAGCTGCCTCGCCCACAGGTTCCGGGTATGGATCTGGAGCAGAAGGCCGTCGCAGGAATGCCGGAGGGACACCACCATCGCCAGGAGCTTCCGCCCTTTAACGCTGACCTGACCGAGGGCGTGCGGGTCGGCTACAAGTGGTTCGAGTCGGAGCACAAGACGCCGCTCTTCCCGTTTGGTTTCGGGCTCTCGTATACCACCTACGAGTTCTCGAGCATGAGTGTCGATCAGGGGCAGCGGTCGGTCAGCTTCACTGTGCGCAATACGGGTGAGCGCGCCGGGACGGAGGTCGCGCAGGTGTACGCGATCCTGCCGCCCTCGACGGACGAATCCACCTTTAAGCGGCTGGTGGCGTGGGCTCGCGTGACGCTCGGCCCCGGTGAATCCAAGCGGGTAAACCTGAAGCTGGATTCCCTGGATCTCTCGATCTTCGACGAGGCTACGAAGGGATGGAGGCTCGCGCCGGGCGATTACGAGATCGTGGCCGGGTCGTCGTCGGCCGATACTCCTCTGAACGCCACGCTGCGCGTGGGGGAATAAGGAGAATCGAAAAAGACAAAAGGCTCCGCACCCAACCCGCTGCGGAGCCTTTCCTGTTTGCTGTGTGAAGCTGCGCGGCCAACTGTTATTTGGCGTCGAACAAGGCCGGTTTCGCGGAAGAAGCAGCAGGCTGCGCGCCGCGATCGGCAGGCGCGCCGGTGCTGTTCAGTTCCACTTTGCCGGAGAACATCGCGTTCTCCTCGATCGAGAGCCGCGCCGCGTGAATATCGCCGGTCATGTTGCTGCCCGCGCGCAGATCCACTCTGCCGGTGGCATGAATATCGCCCTTGAGCGCGCCCTGCACCAGAACATCGCGAGCCGTTACGTTGGCCTGCACCCGGGCTTTGGGCCCAATCGAAAGGCGGCTGTCCGTCAGCGCAATCGTGCCTTCCACCAGACCTTCCACCAACAGGTCTTCATTGCCCTTGACTTCCCCTCGAACCTGCACCGATTTACCGATGACCGCCGCCGCGTCTGCCGATGGCATCCTCTTTTTTCCCCTCTCTGATTTGCATCAGCCTTTGCTCGCACTATACGCAAGGCCACCGGCCAGCCGCAACCGCTCCTCCGGTTGTATTGCGGTGACGAGGGGTCAGCCCGCGGAGCAGACACGGCCGGCGGCTTTGGGAAAGAGCCCACTTTGCCAGGGCCGGACGGGCTCGGGCAGGAGGGCGTCGCCCGCTCACCGACCTCTTGGGCATCCTCGGAAGGAGGCCGGGATCGGAGCACCCCGGGCGGCTGCGTTTACCGGTGGCGCTGTGCCCGGAATGCCGGCAGACCGCGGCCAGCAGCGGATCGCGAAACGTGCGATGCTGAAGGGCGGAGGAACTGAATATGGCCGATCTTAAAGGCACTTCGGTCACCTGGCTCGGACACGCGACCGTCCTGATTGCCACCGCGAAGGGCACACAGATTCTCATCGATCCTTTCATCGAACAGAACCCGAAGTTCCCAAAGGGCTACCAGCTTCCGGAGAAGATCGACCTGCTGCTGCTCACGCACGGCCACTTCGACCATGTGGCCGACGCAGCGACAGTGGCCAGAAAGCACAACGCGACGGTAGTCGCAATCTACGAGCTGGTGGCATGGCTGCAGTCGAAGGGCGTGAAGGACGGCGTTGGCATGAACATCGGGGGATCGTACCGGCAAGGCGACGTGACGATCACGCTGACGGAGGCGCGCCACTCTTCCGGTATCCAGGACGGCGACAAGGTAATCTATGGCGGCGAACCGGCGGGGTTCGTGATTGCCGTGGACAACGGCCCCGTGCTCTACCACTCCGGCGACACCAGCCTCTTCTCGGACATGCAGCTGATCCGTGAGCTTCACCACCCGGATGTAGCCATGCTGCCGATTGGCGATCACTTCACGATGGGTCCGAAAGCCGCCGCTGTGGCCACCCGGTATCTGGGCGCAAAGACCGTTCTGCCCATCCACTTCGGCACATTTCCGCCGCTCACCGGGACGCCTGAGACGCTGGAGAAGGAGCTCTCCGGAGCCGGTGTGGAGGTTCTGCATACCAGCCCCGGCAAAGCCATCTCCTGACGGAGGCGTCGACGGTCAGGATACGGTAGCGACTTCTTCGATGACCTGGTCGTCCATGCGGGTGCGGCTCTCGGGAACGATCAGCACGGGCGCGGAAGCCCTGGCAATCACCCGCACCACCGTGCTCGACTCGGCATCGGCGGCTTCGTGACCTGGAGCGGGCGCGCCAAGGACGATCAGGTCCGGCTGCAGCCGCTCGGCTGCGCTGACGATGGCCAGCGCCGGATCGCCGCCGGTGACGACATGGTCCACGGGCAGCGTATGCGACTCGTTGAAGGGCGCGAGGAAACGGAGGCGCTCCAGGCAGTTCAGGCACTCCTCATGGCGGCCGCAGCGAGCCGAGTGGAGCACGATCAGGTGGGTGCCGGCCAGCCCCTGGGCGTAGTGCAGCGCGCTGAGTGAGGCAGGAGAGAAATCTGTCGCGGCCAGCACATTGTTCCAGCGGCCGAAGCTCCGCGGCCGGGCCGGGTCGTCAGCAGGGACCGTGAGGATGGGGCAGGGAGAATGCGCCAGCAGCTGCCGCGTCACGGTTCCCAGGGCGGCACGTCCGGCCCCGGTGACCGCGCGCGTGCCCAGCACCAGCAGGGCGGCGCGATGGTCGTGCAGCGACAACAGGATGCGCTCACAGACAATCCCCGTTTCCACACGCGAATGCACCGGGATGCCCTGCTCCCGGACTTCGGATTCAATCCGTTTCAGCTCCTCGCGCGCGGCGGCATCGCGGTCAATGTAGTTCGGGGCTCCCTCGGGAAACGCATAACCGACGGGGTCGATCACGTGAACCAGCAAAAGCATGGCACCGCGGCTGCGCGCGATGGCCTGCGCGCAACGCACCGCGGAGGACGACTCGGCGGAAAAGTCCGTCGCCACCACGATGGTCCTGAACGCGAACTGCTGATGCAAAGAAAGGTACGTTGTCTTTCTGCTCCTGCTCGCATTTCCGGAGATTGTCATGACCGAAGGCCCTCGCTTTCCGCTGACTGGGCTTCCCTAAGACCCTACGCCGGACCCGGCAGGTGAGCCGTGACGGGGGTCACCCCAAAATGTGACCTTGAGCACAGGAAATCGCTCGATGACGTGGCCGGTTCAGCCGACCATGTGCTCCATTTCAGAGGGGTTGAGGATGACGATGGAGGCACCGTGGCGGATGATGAGTTCGTCGCGCTCGAACTGATTGAGGAGCCGGGTGACGGTCTCCCGCGAGGTTCCGGCCATATTGGCCAGTTCCTCGTGGGTGAGAGCCATGGTGAAGCGCAGCTCCGGCTTGCCACAGGAGCTGGTGCGCGCCCAGTCGAGCAGCAACTGCGCCAGACGGCCTGCAGCCGATCCGGAAAGCGCGAGGCGGCGCGCATCCAGGAAGACCTCATGGTATTCGCGGGCGATGACCTGAGCAGCCTGGCGGCTGACCTGGCCGAACTCAGTCAGGAAATCCAGGAAGTCACGGCGGCGCACGCTGCGGATCCGGCACGGCTCCAGAGTCTCCGCGGTTACCTCGTAGGGCAGGTCGTTGAGGGTCGCGGTGAGGCCGAGGACGTCGCCGGGGACGGCGATCTTCAGAATCATGGTGCGGCCGTCGCGCGAGGTGGCTGAGAGCTTGATCTGGCCGCTGCAGACGATGAAGATTCCGGCGGCGCGCTGGCCTTCTTCGAAGACGATCGAGCGGCTCGGATACGAGATCTGCATGGCAATTTCATCGAATCGTTCGATGGCATCATCGGGGAGATTACAGAAAATGCGCTCGGCGCGCTCCGTGCACTGGGTACAGCGCTCCGGCACCTGGCGCACGGACACATTGGAGCTCTTGACGGGAGGGGGCATTCAGTTCAATCCCTTCGGCGAGGCGTGCCTCCATGCCCCTCGCGCCGTGTTACCAAACCTCCTGGAGGGCCGCACATTTCTTTCATGCGGCCTCCAGGTCCCGACGGTAGAGAGACCGGTGCAGGTGTCGCACAGCCAGATAACCCTCCGCTGAATAATCTGGCATTCACCTGTTGTTGCGGTCCCGCCGAGGAAACCAGCTACACCTGCTCCGCTGCTCCGCAAACCGAGCGTTTCCGCACCGTACGATGGATTCGCACACGCCATTCACGCTCTCCGGAACGCGGGTCATCGACACTGGGCCCTGTTACATCTCAGCCGAACACGGCTGGGGTTTTCTCTTCCTTTGCCCCGGTCTTTTCCGACTTGGCCGGACTCACTCTGAGAGAGAGCACCGGGCAGGGCGCGGAAACCAGGATCCTGTACGCCGCCGGTTCGGTTCCGGGCAGCCAGCTATGCGCCGGAGCATGCACTCCGAGGACGATCAGGCCAGCCTGGATCTCCTCTGCGACGGCAAGAATTTCGGAAACGACGGTGCCCAGAGCCACCCGGGCCTGCACCCGGGTAGTGGGCAATGCCTCTTCGGGAATCAGGCGGTAAAGCTGCTCATTCGCGGAGGCCACGGCCTGCCCCGGATCGCGGGAAGCCCCGGGTCCCGGGGAGACGACATGCAGAAACATAACCTGCACGCCGAATTGTCGGCCCAGACTGAGAGAAAGCGCAGCGCTGACTTCATGCGATCCCGCCAGCGAAACCGGGTGCAGGATCAGCCCCGGCGAGCCCGAAGCACCTTTGTGCGCGCGCGGCCCTACGGTGCAGACCGGAACGTCCACAGTCTCCAGCAGTTGGCGAGCCATGGATCCGAGGACCAGCTTCTTCAGGCCGCGGCGTCCATGCGTGCCCAGAATGAGACGGCCCGCCCCCGAATTTGCAATGATCTCACTGATGACATCCGGCAGAAAGCCGTGGCGAACAGCAGTTGTGCAGTCGATGCCCTGCTCGCGGATATCGCGGGCGACATTCTCCAGCAGCAGGCGGGCGTCGCGGTCCATGCGCAGCGGATCGTAGTACGGAATCGCACCGCTCTCGACCGGCATGGACTCATGAGGCAGCACCGCGTGAACCAGAATCAGTGAGGCCTGGCTGGCTTTGGCCTGAGCGATGGCATGTGGCAGGAGGTACTCGGTGTCGGTGAGATCGGTCGCGACCACGATCCGAAGCGGCGCCGCAAAGTCCTTTGCGATGTTGCCGATATCGAGGGTCATTCCTGCTCCTCCAGCGTCGCAGGCGCTGAATAGTCCTAGTTTCGCGGGCGGCTGCCGCGGGCGGCTGTGTCACGGCTCACATGCCCCTGTGACAGATATCACATCCAGAGCCTGATCTCTGAAGATAACGGGCAGGCAGGACTGGAGCCCCCAGGACTCCGCTCGTTCTGCCTCGGCAGGGAGCCCGGAGCGGCCCTCCGGCGGCGGCACCAGAGGCGCTCAGCACGGAAACCGGAGGGCGACGGCCCTGCTGCTGTGCCGCGTTTGACCCCCGGCGCGCCGATTGTTACGATGAAGTTGCGGGGTGGAGCAGCCTGGTAGCTCGTTGGGCTCATAACCCAAAGGTCGCTGGTTCAAATCCAGCCCCCGCAACCAAAATAATCAATAACTTACAGATTCTGGTCGCCTTCGATAAGTCCCCGTTATCCCCCATTAGGAACAGACTGCTATTTACTATGCAACCGCAGCCACCACTTCGGCGGGTAAATCCTGCGGGTTGGGGCCGAGCACCAGTCTTACAACCTGACTGTTTGCACGGCGTTTGGTTTCCGTCATCGCCCGCCCGTAGACGTTCATCGTAGTTTGGATCGAGGCGTGACGCATCAGTTCCTGTTGCACCTTCATTGGAGCACCTGTCTCATCGAGCCAGGAGCGATAGGTATGGCGGAATGTGTGCCACCCGATCTCCTCTCCCAGCCCGGCGAGCTTCGCAGCCCGTTTGATCTGCGACTTCTGCAAGCTCTCCTGGTAGTACGGCTTCCCTGTGACCGGATTGGCAAAGAGCCAATTCTCGTCTCGCTGGAAAATTGAGGCAGAGTGCCATCGCAACAGCACCTCTGCCAGACGAGGATCAAGCGGAACATCGTCTCTTGAATATTCCGTCTTCACGTCGTCCACCCTTCCGCCTACCACGCTTCTCTGAACCAGCACCGAGCGATTCTCGAAATTGAAGTCGCCCCATTGCAGACCCAGAATCTCGCTGACCCGAAGCCCCAGACACTGCGCGACCAAAACCATCGTGCGGTATGGTTCGCCCAGATGCTTGAGCAGTTCAAAGAACTCGTCCACAGTGAGAACCCGTGGCCGCTTCAGGCGCTTACTTCCGTTCTTCACGCGCACCAGAGAGACGGGATTCTTGCCAAGTTCGATAATGCCCCACCGCTCCGCACACTTGAAGACCAGGTGCATGATTCCCCGTATATGAGTCTTTGACTTTGGGGCCAGTGACAGATCGCGCAGCCACTGTTCCATAGCCATCGGCTTCAGCTTATCTACGGGGTACTCTCCCCAACGCGGTCGAATGTGAACCCGGATATTCGACAGATGCGATTTCCGGGTTGAGTAGCGCTCCGAAAGCTCCTGCTCTATATAGCGGTCGAGCAAGGTTCCGAAAGACGCCGCCTCCACTTCCGCACGTGGAGACTCTCCATTCAGTCGAAGAAGAAGAGCTTGCGTGGCCTTCCGTGCCTGGGTTTCCGTTGCGTACAGATTGCGATCCCCGAGGATCACACTCTGACGTTTTCGGTGCCCTTGGGCGTCCGTTTCGTAATATCGAAACTCCCACACGTCGGGACCGCGCTCGCGCTTCCTCAGCCGAAGACTTCCATATTGATACCGTGTCCGAACAAACAAGGTTTACCTCCTGCTTGGTTGCGGGCACGAGTGGTTAAGAACAGGGTACCCCTGTTCCGCTTCAGAGTCGATTGCAGATTGCTCCGCACCGAGCAACTGGCCGTGAAGATCCGAGAGCCGGAAACGCCAGAGTTTACCAACCCGTAGTCCCCCGACGATACCGTTACGGGCATACCGCTGGAGGGTTTTCGGGTGGACTTTCACAATGGCCGCAGCCTGCTCACTGTTCAATAGAGGTTCGAATACATGGGGGGAATCGAACATGGCTCGCACACTCCTTGAAACCACAATGGATGGTATTCAAATATGCGTCAACCCCATCGGTAGGGCCGCTTTTCGAGTCTATCGATAGGCAAAAGCGAAGCGGAGGCGAACTTTTAGGAACAGGAGATGCACAGAGTCGTTGCAGATACTTTTAAGGAACGCTTCGCGTTGCCGATTTTTCGATATTATGAAAATGAAATTTTATTTTTGCCCATTTTCCCACTAGACAGACCCCGGATGACATTCCCCGGATGGACAGAGTGTAGCCGAGGCGCGGTCCGTGTCAAGGCCGGGCAAAGCCCGCCGCTACGCGGTCAAGAGCCTTGACACGGACCTCCGTCGCCTCGGCACATAATTCCATCTATCCGGGGAATGTCATTAAAAATGTCTCTCCAGACGCCCGAACGAATGGGGTCACCCGTGATACCATCAGATCGTGAGGATTGTTCTCGACACATCGGTTCTTATTGCCGCTCTCCGTTCGAGCACTGGAGCGGCGGCAGAGAATCTGCGGCTTGTCCTGCTCAAAAAGCTAACCATCCTCATGGACTACAAGTTGTCCTGTGGGTATCGGGATGTTGCGTTTCGGGCGGAACACCTGAGTGTGTCCGGGAAGACGCAGGAAGAAACCACATTACTCCTGGACATGTTGGAAGCGCTTGCCGAGCCGGTTCTGGTCGTTGTCCGGCACACGCCGCTTTCACAGGATGCAAACGATGACATGGTGTTAGAGGTAGCCATCAATGGCGGTGCGGACGCCATTGTTGCCAACAACACAAAGCATTTTCGGGAACCGGCAAAGCGTTTTAACCTGAAAGTTCTGACCCCGGCAGAACTCCTGAATGAATTCAGGAAGAGGAGATAAGGGTATGCCAGCAAGCCAAAAGAAAGTTGTCGTGAACAAATTTCCGCTCCGGCTCATGCCCTCTGTGCGTAGGGTTGCGGAGGATTTTTCGCTGAAGGAAGGCGTCTCGCTCAACCAGTTCATCAATGTCGCTGTGGCGGAGAAGCTCGCCCATCTTCAGCATGAGGATTGGCTGGCACGCCGTCCCAAAGCAACGCCAGCATCGATTGCAAAAGCGCTGGAGATTCTTGACCGGCCGACGCGCCAAGCGTCAGAGGAAGCGGACAAACTTCCGAAGGGATATGTCTCCGTTCGGCGCAAAGCAGCAAGCGGCCGATAATTGCCGACAGTCACAGGCTTATGCCCATCTCGTGGCCGATGCTGATTTCATGGAGCGGTGTTGGTGGTTCGATGCTCTGTATGGGCAATTGAGCAAGGCCGTGTTCCGGCGCGGGATGAACTTGAGCTTGCTCTCTTGCCAGTTCAGTCGCCGATGGCCGCGCTGACGAGATGCCGAGCGATTCGCGTAATCCATCTACATCAGAAGTGATGATCGTAATTTCATCGCGGCCACGTGACGCGGCGACGTAAAACTGTTCCTGCTTCATCGTGTCGCCGGAGAGAACCACCGCATCGACGGTCTTGCCCTGGCTGCGATGCGCGGTAATCGCGTAGCCGTAGTCAAATTCACGATAGTTCGATGGCAGCATCCGGCCATCTTCAAGTTGAATGCGATCACCGCCAACACTGCGCACCTTGACCAGTTCGCCGTTTGTGGCGCGGAAATCAGCCTCGCGGCGATTGCCTGTCAGCAGCAGTTTGTCGCCAGAAGCAATTTCAATCTGGCCGCGCTCATGCACTGAGAAGGAACGCGCCTGTGTTGGACTCACCATGTGCTCCGCGCCTTGCAGGTCTCTGGCAACGATGTGCGAGTTGTCCGCACGTTCAACGGTGAGTGTTTCGTGCCGGGCAATCCCATGTGAAGAGCGATGGAACAGCAGAACCTGTCCTTCCTGATAGTTCGACAGGTCTTTCTTTTGTGCTTCGGTCCATTGCAGCGGTAAATAGCGTTCAAAAGCCGTGCCGCGTGCCAGTTCGCCTTGCTGCTTCCTATCTTCACGGATTGCGTGCGTGATCCTGCCAATCTCTTCATGTGTACCGGCAACGACGAGCACCTTGCGGGTTGGATCAGTCGCAAGTTCCCGGTAGGCCGATGCCACGGCCCGCGCCCGCTCCAGGTATGGAACCTCGCGAACGGCACCGAGCTTCTCCAGCTTGTCAAACCCCAGCTCTGGCGATTGCCGCAATGTCTGGATTGCATCCCGATACTCCGGCTGTGCCTGCCGCTGTACGCCAGTTAACGAAATGCTCTGCATCTGCGATTCACGCTCCAGAATACGGAGAGCATCAGACGCCTCTACACTCTGAATTTGCCGTGTGTCCCCAGAGAACAGAATCCGCGCTTGTTCGCGCTCTGCCAGCTTGAGCAAACCTTCCATCTGGCGACCCGAGACCATGCCTGCCTCATCGACGATCAGCACTTTGCCGTGAAGCGAGGTTTGCGCCGAACTGCTGTCCAATAGTCGAGAAATCGTCATCGCATCATTGAAGCCGACCTTTCGCAACTCGTCTACTGCACTCCGTGTTGGAGCGACGGTCACAACTTCGCGGCCCGCATCGCGCAAGCCACGGTCGATTTCATGTAACGTGGCCGTTTTACCGGTTCCCGCCGCGCCGCGCAGACTGATGGCCAAGTCACGCGAATCGAGAACCCGATAAACAGCTCGCTGCTGTTCCTCGCGCAGACGCTCGGAAGGTCGAAGTTCGTGCTCTCGGCCCAGGCGATGAAAACGCCCGACGCCACGATCTACTGTCGCAATCATGTGCTGTTCTCGTTCAAGGCTTTCGCGTGTGGCGAGATTGTTCCCAGCGCGGATAAGAAAACCCTGCGATTGCTCCAGTTCCAGCGCGCCGCGCAGTTGACCAGAGTCAATCTGCCCACGGCCATAGCGCAGAGCTTCAGTCATCAATTCGTGATCGCGTACAACGGAGTTGCGCTCAAAGAGATGCTCTTTTGCGTACTGAAGGAATTCCGATGCCTGCGAGAATTCGTGATGGATGCGCGGATTCCGTTCAAGAGACTCAGCGCCGAGATGTTGCAGCGTCTGTCTTTCTTCCGGAGTAAGGCGGGATTGCTGCTGCTCTCTGACTTTTTCTGTTGCGATTTCCGCCAGCTTGTCCGCGCGAGATTCACGGACGAGAACGGCAACTTCGTTATCGGTTGGCTTGCGGCCATGCTCCACTGTGAATTGCTCGATAGCGGTATCTCGCTGCGCGCTCCGCACGCTGTACTTTTCAAGCAATTCCTTCGAAACGCCGCGAATCTCGAATCCATGGTCTCTGCCTTTGGAATCGCGGTGCGCTTCGATTTCGTATCCCAGGCCGCGCACCTCACGCGCCAGCGCGTTGCGGTAGACCTCTGTCAGGTACGCCCGCCGTTCGTACAGCCCTGATGCCTGGAGCGCCTTCCAACGGCCCTCGGCACCGTCATAGGTGAGATTAGCCGCAACAGCGTGCGTGTGCAGTTGCGGATCGAGTTCGCGGCTTGTGTCGTGCCGGTACGACGCAACTACCAAGTTTGCCGTTGTTCGATTTTCGTTTGCGCCGTTCAGGCGAACGCGCGTGGCAGCGTGGCCCTCAGTCTCCGCAAGTGCTTCTCGGACAGCCTTGTCATGGGCCGCAATCAGACGCTCATCCCCGCCGACCAGGGCCTGAATGGAAACCGACTTCGGCGCGGAAAAGGTCAGATCGTACAGAGACCGCCCCTTGCTTTGTTCGTTTCCATCCACACCGAAGCGGTCCGCACTGTGGCGAGGTCGTAGGAACTCGCCAGTTTCCGGGTTCAGCTCCTCCCGGATGGCCTCGAATTGTTCCGGCGTCACAGTGCCACTCAAACCGAGCAACTCGGCCCCACGGCCATGCCATTCGCCTTGAACCCGGCGATGCTCATCGTAGTAATCGCTGTGTTCGAGATGCCGCTGGGCATATCCGGCACCGCCCGACATGGCCCGTATCGTCAGCATGACCCAACGCTAACGCTGTTCGAATTCCGAATGCAACAGCCTTTGTAACTTTGCCGCCTTGATTGCCATGCCAATGCCGAAGCCTGAAGGAGCAAAGTTCCGCGCCCAGTCTGCCAGGTTGCGGTCTGAATCCGCAAGCATCGTTTCGGCAATACCCGGCCAAAAGCGTTCTCGCTGCGCTCGTTCTGAAGATAGACACCATCCCTAAGCCTGACGGCTTAGGGATTCCGATTCGAAGAATAGCCTTCGAATTCAGTTCGAATGATTTCAGATAACGTTCGAGTAGGTTCGGTTGCCGTTCGAGCCAATGAAACATGCAGCATGGTAACATCAATGCGATCGTGGGACACCGCCCGCAAGCGGTCGCAAACAACCTCGAGGAATTTCCGTAGATGAGCATACCAGCCAGGATTTTTCAGACATGGAAATCCAAGAACGTGCTCCCACCGAACTTCGATGCCTGGAGCGCCAGCTTCGATGTGCAGAACCCACACTACAAACACGAACTATGGGATGACCGAGACAATCGGTCATTCATCTCCAGTGATTTCCCATGGTTTGTACCCACCTATGACGAGTACCCCGCTGAGATCTACAGGGCAGATGCGATCAGGTATTTTTACCTCTATAAATTTGGCGGAATTTATGCTGATCTCGATACGGAATGCTTGAGATCACTCGATGAGCTCTTACCGCTGGGTGATGTTGTTCTTGGTCGAATGGGAACGAACCCCGACTTTCCGCACTCTATTCCCAATGCTATTATGGCGTCTAGCCCAAACCAAGAGTTTTGGGTGTTAGTAATGGCGCTGTTAGTGTGGTTTGCCGAACGATTTAAGAACGCTCGCCCAGAAGTCCTTACAGGACCTGTACTGTTGAAACGCGCGTTAGATATGTATTTAACGGCGTATTCAACCTCGGCGCTGCACTTCATAGGATCATTGAGAGATGCCTTCAGCCTCCATAGGGATTCAGAAAAATCCAGGATCACCATCTTGGATAACAACTCGTGGTTTCCACTCGATTGGTCAAATCCAGTACACCAACAGTTGCGACGAGATATTTTAGACGGAAGGGACATCGAGACGAAAACTAAAGCACTCATTTTCCCGGATGCTTGGATGGTAACCTACTGGGCTCATACATGGGAAGAGCCTCAACCAAGAGCACCTCTGACTCAGAGACCGCACGACAGTGCAATGCTATAGTTACATCCGCGCAGGCAGCTGGGACCTCATAATGAGAACGTACAGGCCATTTTTTGCCTTCCCGCTTCAATCTAATCTGCGAGCCGACAGATATCTATCACATTCGCGTTTTTCTCTACAGCTTCCGTATCAGCTATATCGCGTACATGTCGGGAATTGTTTGACGTCGCTCGATTAATCCGGATTAATCGCTCAAGAAGTAGGTGTGCTCTATGAGGCGGGGAAAGTGCTTTGATGCGTCAGGCTCTCAACCCGCACTTAATCGTATCCAGGACTGCGGATTAATTTTTTGCGCAGATTTCTTAAAACTTAAAACTCGCCAATGCCGACAGGCACACTTGTCCCGCGAGCGCATGTGAGAAGTCAACGTGACATTTCAACCGCCGATGTTTCGTGGCCCGGACTGACTTTGAAAGTTCTCTAGGAACTTGTTGAAATAGGTACGCGATTGGCGGCGTGGGACAGTGGCTGAACGTCTTATAGGTATGCGTGGAGACGAGCGGGTTCAAGACGGGATGTTCAGTTATGTTTCACTGGAGCAGCGT
>JAJYVF010000064.1 GCA_021792135.1 Acidobacteriota bacterium
TTGAGAGCCGTGAAAGTGGATTTTTCTTGAGGAAAAATCCACTCAGCAGAAGCGGTTTCGGTCTGCACCTTTTCCGAAAATGCTATAGCCGCAAAGAACGCAGTTGGGATGGGGCAGCCCGCCCGGCAACTGGAGCAGTGCTTCATCGGCGTCTGCGCCCAGCCCGAGCTGACCGGCACTGAGGCGTTCATGGACCGCTATGAGGTGAAGTGGATGCGGCCGCCGCCGTTCTGGAAGGCCCTGATTTAACGGCTCTGCTGGTCAGAACTGAGATCTGCCGCCGATCGATGAGGCAATCTAAGCGGCGGGCTTGCGGGTAGCCGGGGATTTCTTCTCCGCGATCACCTGCTTTTCCGACTGAAGAAGTTGCTGCAACTCGGCAGGGAGCGCGGAGAAGGGAACCGCTTTCGCGAACGTCTCGTCCGTCCATTCCGGGTTTTCGTCGTCGATTAGCTCAGGATCTGGAACTTTCATATCGCTTTCTTTCCCTCCGGTTGGCCCTTCTCAGACTGATGACTCGAAGCGCCTTTCCCCGCATCGTGAACACCAGAGAATAAAGCCTGTCTCCGATGTACCCAATTGCCCGCGTACTGACCTCGCCGTAGTCTTTGCGCGTGTCAACGGCATATCGGGCTGAGCCGAAATCGAACCCTACAACCATTTCAAAGCCGAGACCGCGCTCGCGAAGATTGCGCTCGCTCTTTCGTGGATCGAACGTAATCTCCACACCTCAGATTGTAATTGGAAACCGGGCCTCATGGGCAGGAAATTGGGGGCGGCGTCCGACGTAACAGATCGCAAGAGGGGGAGTTGGGCACCCGGCGTGGAAGGATCGCTTCAGGCAATGGAGGGGTGACCTAATTTGCCGTATCCGCTAGGGTGCAACCCTGCGCTTGGGTTTCGGGCTTCTTCCAATCGTCTTCGGAAGTCAGTAGGAGGCAAATCTGTCCGGTGGCCGTATCAAACCGCCAAGTGCGGAAGCCCTCACGACGTATCTGGTAGCGGCCCAGGTTCTTGCCAATTTCCGCGTCATGCTTCAAGGCCGACAAATCCTGGTTGCTGATGAAAGTGTATTGCCCTGATCGCAGCTTGTTGAGAGAATCCTGCTCAGAGTTTGTGAGGAGGTCCGGAGTACTATCGCAGCCTAACACTGCAAAAAGCATCGCGGTGCTTAGCACGATAGCAGTAAAAAGGATGATCGCTAAGCCGGGGAGTTTCATGCCAAGCTCCTGAGACAAGGTTGAATTGTCGCAATTATAGTCCGGAGATTACGAAGTCGGCTTCCAACGGACGAAAAGCAGCATCCGGCGCGCAGGCGCCGGATGCGATTTCAACTGACCACTGACCACTGCCAACTTACTGCTTATCCGTCATCGCTTCCACGTCAGGCAGTTTTTTGCCTTCCAGAAACTCCAGGCTGCGCCGCCGCCGGTGGAGATGCGCGTAAGGTGGAGATGCGCGTAATCTGATCGGCCACGCCAGCCTGGTTAATGGCCGAGACCGAGTCGCCGCCGCCGATGGCTTCCACGCCAGAGCCGAATATTAGGCGAAAAGCTCCGCCCAATTTCATATCGCTCCAAGCTATCTGTCTGTATACGAAGAGGTTCAATACAGCGGGGGTTGTAAACAGACGTAGACGGCGTTGGTTAGGATTCCCATAAGTGGTGCCGTGCAAGTTACTGAGTTTAAAAGTTATAGATGTGTGGATCGAAATGGCATAAATGGATCGAAATGGCACATCAGATGCGGCATAGCGGCAGTATTGGCCGGGCTGGGGACTCAACGCCCAGGGGATAGACCGGAACTGCTTGCTTCTGACTGTTCACTCATTTTGAGAGCAGCGGCGTCAGCGGCGATCTCACGGAGTTTCCTGGCAGTTCTTCGCAGGAGCGCCATAGCCAGCGCCACAGTTCCCTTGGTGGGAGGGGGCCCGGGGTCACCCCGGGTATCATCCCTCTGCCGCAAGGGGTAGCGGCGAACGCCGTGAGGGCCCGAGTTCTTAAAGGAGTTTGTAATGCAAGAGATTTTGGTGGCTATCCCTTTCGTGGCTTTGGTAGCTTCCCCGACTCTCGTGGCCATTTTTGCGACCAGAAAGTCCATGCGCCGGCGCACCGCCGAAGCCCTTGCCATGGCCGTCGAAGCCAAGGACCAATGTACAAGCTCGCATCTGTTGCGTGTTCGTATCTTTGTTGCAGAGATCGGCAGATCGCTGGGGCTGGATGAATCTGAGATCAAGGCATTGGTAACAGCCGCCTATCTCCACGACGTGGGCAAGTTGGCAGTTCCTGAGCAGATCCTCAACAAACCCGGCAAACTCTCGCGCGATGAGTTCGAGACGATGAAGATTCACCCCGTGGTAGGCGCCGAGATTCTTGAGCGAACCCGATTCCCGCACTCTGTTGCGGCTATTGTGCGCGCACACCATGAGCGCTGGGATGGCAGCGGCTATCCGGACGGCCTCGCCGGAGAACAGATTCCGATTGGCGCTCGCATTTTAGCGGCCGTAGACGCCTTCGATGCGCTGGTGTCCGATCGTCCCTATCGGCCTGCCATGACCCTGGACGAGGCAATGGCATTGATTGTGCACGGAGCCGGTACGCAGTTTGATCCGGCGATCGTGGGCATACTGAACAGCCGGTATAAAGAACTCGACGCCTTGGCGCATGCTCGCCGCGACGGGATGCGGCACTTGAATACGGATATTCGCGTGACGCATGGCGCCGCGCCCGCCGCAGGCCTCGCCGAAGACGATTTGCTTCCTGCGCAGGATGTGGTGTATGTCCCGGTTGCAGAGGCAATAGCGAGTGCCGCGGGAGCAGACGATTCCAGGTCCGGCTCCAAACATGCTTCAAAACATCCGGCCGTAGCAATGTGCCGTCGGTACCCCTACCAGCAGACACAAGAGCGAATCAGCAAGCGAAATGCGATTCCGGCTGCTGCCGAACATCTGGAATTGGCGGAGTCTGGGGTTGGGGACCTGGCCGGGCTTGGCGAAGCCGTCGCGGGCCTGCTGTGAATTCACGCATTTCTCCGGTTCCCGCGGAGCGCCTTGGGCGTGTCCGGCGCGGCTGACAGCGTTCGCTGCGGCAAACGCCACGCCGGGGTTGTGTTCCACTCGGCACTACACGAAGAACCGCTGCCGCAGCCTCGTTGAGATTTGCCGCCTCCAGGCGCCGTGCGCCTCATGCCTCGATATTAGGACATGGGATGCGGCTTTCCGCTGTTAACCGGCAACCGCCTTACTTATCCGTCAGCGCCTCCACGCCCGGCAGCTTTTTGCCTTCGAGAAATTCCAAACTCGCTCCGCCGCCGGTGGAGATGTGAGTAATCTGATCGGCCACGCCGGCCTGATTGATGGCTGAGACCGAGTCGCCGCCGCCGATGATCGAGGTGGCCGTCCTGTTGGCCGCAACGGCGCGGGCGATGGCGTTGGTTCCCACCGCAAAGCGCGGAAACTCGAAGACGCCCGCCGGCCCATTCCACACGATGGTCTTGGCGGTTGCAACCACCTGCTCGATGGCGGCCACCGACTTGGGGCCGATGTCGAGTCCCTGCCAATCGGCGGGGAAATCGACCGAGCAGTCCCACACTTGAGTCTGCGCATCGGGTGCAAACTTATCAGCCAGGATGTTGTCTACGGGCAACAGCAGCTTGACGCCCTTGGCCTTGGCCTTGGCGAGCGCCTCGTTGGCCATCGAGATGCGGTCTTCCTCGACCAACGATTTGCCAGTCTTAATGCCCAGCGCGCGCTGAAAGGTGTAGGCCATGCCGCCCACGATGACCAGTGTGTCCACCTTGTCCAGAAGGTTGTTAATCACGTCGATCTTGCCCGAGATCTTCGATCCGCCGAGGATGGCCACGAATGGCTTTTCGGGATTTTCAAGAGCCCTGCCCAAGTAGGTGATCTCTTTCTCCATGAGCAGGCCGGCGGCAGCGGGCTTGAGATAGTGCGTAATGCCCTCGGTGGAGGCATGGGCGCGGTGCGCAGAGCCGAAGGCGTCGTTGACGTAGACCTGGGCCAGAGCGGCCAGCTTCTTCGCAAAGGCAGGATCGTTGGCCTCCTCTTCAGCGTGGAAGCGCAGATTTTCAAGCAGGAGCACCTGGCCGGATTCGAGCTGGCGCGCCATCTCTTCGGCGGCTTCGCCCACGCAGTCGGGCGCAAAGGCAACATTCACATGCTCGCCGAGCTTTTTGTCGAGCAGTTCGCGTAGCCGGTCCACCACGGGCCGCAGTGAATACTTGGGATTCGGCTTGCCCTTGGGCCGGCCCAGGTGCGAGGCCAAAATAACCTTAGCCTTGCGTTGCAAGGCGTAAACGATGGTGGGCAGCGTGGCTACGATACGGGTGTCGTCGGTGATGGTCGAGCCGTCTTCCGTTAGCGGAACGTTGAAGTCGACGCGAATGAAGACCCGCTTGTTGGCCAGATCGATGTCACGAATCGAGAGCTTGGGCATGGATGCCTTCCTTGAGTTATCAGTTACCAGTGGTCGGTTGTCAGCCATCCGTTGTTCGCGGTTGGTCGTCCGCTGCCGGCAAGCGGAGACCGGCGCCTAGCAGCCGATCCATCCGCTACTGACAACTGACAACTGTGAACTGACAACGGCTGTTACAGCCCCTTCTTGGCCAGGAAGCTGACGAGATCGACGACGCGGTTGGAGTAACCCCACTCGTTGTCGTACCAGCTCAGCACCTTTGCGCTCTGGCCTACGACTTTGGTGAGCGGCGCGTCCACAATGGAGCTGCGCTTGTCGCCCCTGAAGTCGGTGCTGACCAGTTGATTATTGTCGTAGCCCAGGATGCCTTTGAGTTTGCCTTCCGAAGCCGCCTTGTAAGCGGCGTTCAGCGATTCGGCGGTGATGGGCTTTTCAGCGATGAAGGTCAGATCGACGATGGATACGTTGGGGGTAGGGACGCGGATGGCGAAGCCGTCGAGTTTGCCCGCCACCTCGGGAATCACGAGCTTGAGGGCCTTGGCGGCGCCGGTCGAAGTCGGAATCATCGAGAGCGCGGCGGCGCGGGCGCGGCGCAGGTCCTTGTGCGGGAAGTCGAGGATGACCTGATCGTTGGTATAGCTGTGAATCGTGGTCATAATGCCGGAGACGATGCCGCAGGTCTCGAGAGCGACCTTGACGACCGGGGCCAGACAGTTCGTCGTGCAACTGGCGTTGGAGAGAATGTTGTGCTTGGCGGGATCGTACTTGTCCTCATTCACGCCCAGGACAATGGTCATGTCTTCGTTCTTGGCTGGGGCGGAGATGATGACCTTCTTGACCGTTGCGCCCAGGTGCACCTTGGCTACGGCAGCGTCGGTAAAGCGGCCGGTGGACTCGATGACGATCTGCGCGCCTACGTCGGCCCAGGGCAGCTTGGCAGGGTCGCGCTCAGCCCAAACCTTGATCTTTTTGCCGTCCACGGAGATAAAGTCCTCGCCCGCTTCGATCTTGTTGGGCAGGTTGCCCAGGATCGAGTCGTACTTGAGCAGGTGGGCCAGGGTCGCCGGGCTGGTTAAGTCGTTGACGGCGACAAAATCGATTCCCGTTTGTCCCAGTGCGGCGCGCAAAACATTGCGCCCAATGCGGCCGAAGCCGTTGATTCCAACCTTTACTGCCATCTGTGATTTCTCCTTCGCAAATTTGTGCGGTTGTGGTTTAGCTTACGTCATAAGGCGTCCGAAGCGATTCTGGAGCGATTTTCACCAAACCTTCCATCGTAACACCCCCCAGCGGCGCAGCCAAAATCAAAACGCCCATCCCGCCGTCCGGCAGAGAGAATTAGCCACGTATAGAATGCAATTTGCAGCGCGTGAGTGGATGTGATGAACTGCACACCGTTTGCAGCAGCCTCGCCGGATGTGGTATTCGAGTATCGGTGAAAGAGAGTGAGAG
>JAJYVF010000043.1 GCA_021792135.1 Acidobacteriota bacterium
GGGTGTGCAGTTGCCGCTCATAGCTGCCGGCCCGCGTATCCTGCCGAGCTTCTGTCCCTTCGTACCGCTTCGCTCCGCACAGCTGGTCCGCTTCCGCATCCAGCAGCGCGTTCAGCGTCTCTTCCACCGTGGCTCGCACCACCTGATCCAGGTGAGCCTGAATCCTGCCTTCGTCGATCTGTACCACCGATCCCAGGCCCTTGCTGTCGTTCCCTGCCGCTCCGGTTGGCTCCATCTTCCGTCCCCTGAAGGTCTTGCTCCTCCTGCTTGTACAGCCTTCCAGAGCCGGGCTCAAACCCAAATGTGCGAAATTTAGCCTACGTTATCAGCAGCTCTGGGTTCGCGCCGGTGCCCGATCGAGAATTAATGAGGAACAAGCAAAAACACGAGGGCGGCCACACCCAGCATTACACCGACACCGGTCCGCCGATTCAGCCGCTCCTTCAGGAACACCACACCCAGCAACACGCCAACCGGTATTACAAGTCCATTGGTAATGGGATAGACGATGAGACCGGTTTCCCGGCTAACCCTGGCGACCTGGGACAACGCCACAATTGTCAGCATGATTCCCGACCAATGGCTTATGGCAGCGGCAGCGCTTACACCAACCAATCCGGGTTCCGGCCGCCATTTCCGATCCCGGAAAACTTTGTAGGGTATAACAAGGAGAAAGCTGATTCCGTAGAAATACATTGTGAAGAGCGGCCCCTGTCGTTCCGGTACGAACCGAAACAGAATGACCAGAACTCCATTTAACAGGAATGCAATGGTGATAAACATCAGCCACTGCGAGCCTGTCTTCTCACCAATCGAAGTTGCGCCGGAGCGGCCACCAATCAGAACAATCGAGATGATTGTCAGAACGATTCCGATCATCTTCTCCGGGCTAAACGCGTCGCCCAGCCACAACACCGAAAGCACGATCGGCACGGCGACTGACAGATTGACGATTGTCCAGTTGGTGGCGATGTCCTTCTCTCTGCTCGCCATAAGGTAGGCAGCGAGCGTTACGACGTATGCTACCGCTCCAATCAGTCCGAGTGCCAGCAGTCGCCAATTCCCGAGAGGTATGTGCATCAAGGCCGTACAAACCAGCCCAATACAGGCACCTACACACTGTTTCACCAGCAGTACATCCCAGACCTTGTATTGCCGCTTCCCGGCGATCTCGAAGACCACGCCCAAAACACCATAGACCACAGCTGCCGCAAGCGCAAACAGAACACCTTCCAACATGCCAGCATCGCCTCACGGTAACAAAACAGGTTCAAATCGCTTAGGCCAGGTAGGTGATAGCTGATAACACTCGGCGTACTTCACTCCGCATTGGAGGCCTCTATACCTCCCGGTATACTCAATGAATTCGAGATAGCTCATGTCGTACTGGTTCTGAAGCCATACAGACTGACTCTTATGACACCCCAGCATCTGTTTCTTGATCTCAAAAACAGCAGAGACATCCACATAGTACTGGGGGGTGAAATCAATCCCCGCGACCGTATCGCAGTAATAGATCTCGGGGATCTTTGTGCACGGCTTGGCTTCCGTCACGATATTCGGCACCGTCGTCATCACGCGGATATCCCAGAGAATCTGGCCTGTGGTTCGATGATCCGGATGGTAATCTACGGGAGAATGAGTGAGAATTACATCGGGTCGGACACGACGAACGACATTCAGAAAGTTCAGCCGCGTTTCCTGATTGGAGAAAAGAAATTCATCAGGATAATCCATCCATATGAACTCCGCACCTATAACAGCTGCAGCTGCTGCCGCCTCCTGCCTGCGAATCTCCGCAATTTCCTTCTTGCTCAGTGTAGGTGAACCGACCTCCCCATTGGTCGCCACCGCCATGGTGACTTGGGCACCCTGGGCGGCATAGCGGGCAAGAGTCCCGGCGCACAGAATCTCAAGGTCGTCCGGGTGGGCTCCGACGGCTAGTACTCTCATTCCTGTCCTCCGCATTGGTTGTTCCGCTAGTAATTAGCCCTAACTGTTATCTTTGGAAAATTGGGTGGAAGTTCAATCCACTCCTTTTCGATGTCGAACTTCCTCCAGGGCTCGCCGTTTACCGATACCGTCCTGATCGGTTTTCGATTCGGATGACGGAGCCTCAACAGGATCCTCGAGGGTGCTCGTTCTGCGGCGATTTCCACCTCGGCCGTGATGGCCTGCGAGTCGGAGGCTGCGCAGATCTGATACGTGGTCCTGCCGAACCAGGTCGGCGCATCCCGAACACGAATAGTCTGTCCGGCAGTGAGCCACCGCCGCGGGGTACCCTGGGCTATATGGAGTTCGGTCCCTGACTCCATGAGCAGCATGTGCCGCAACTGGTGAAAGAACCACGCCTCCTCGTGCGTCTTGTGCGGCTGCCCACCTCCGAAATCAAGCTCTTCCTGGAATGTCAGCGTGTCCTGGTCTGATATCGAAGCCAGGGTATTGTAGAAGCCTCTGATGAAGTTCGGAATCTGATCTCTTCTGAGGTACGCTTCCTGATAATGCACGTAATACGGCTGCAGCTTTTCAAAACCACCGAGATTAAACCAGTCGGTTGCAAGATGGTCGAGGTTGACTCTGGATGGAAGTGGTGTAAATAGGAAGAAACGATCTTCGAAATAGTTGAGCATGGAAGTAACAAGCGGATCGTCTGGCTCGAGGACGCCGCAGTTGAAGAGGTGAAAGGGACCAATCGTGCAGTCGTACGCGTAACCATGGCGACGGTCCGGGTCGACTGAATCTTTGACATCAGTGCTGAATCCGCGCAGTCCAAGATAGGACGGAACACTCGGGACAGAGGTGTTGTCCCGCAGTCTCGTGACCGGAGAAACAGCCACGCTGTCCCTGCAGGCACGCAGAATGCATTGCTTGTAATCGGCTGCTTCGGCCTGAAGGGCTTTGGCCTTAGGCTCGTCGATATCGGCGAGAATGTCAGCACAGTTCTTCAGTCCCGCATAGAACCACGCATTCAGCATGAAGCTGTATTGCCAATCCCGGGGGTCTGCGACACATCCTGCCGGCGCTAAGCCGTAGTACAAGGGCCTCGCACCATCCGATCCTGGCGCCATGGTTCTTTTGCGCTCCCGAACGATGAACTCACACCCCGCGATGACTTGCGCGGCCACCCGCTGCAACCAGGCTTTGTCACGGGTAAAGCGGTAGTGATCCGCCGCAGCCCAGAGCACACCCCCCTGATCTACCGTGTAGATCGGCCAGAAGCGATAAAAGCCGCCTTCTTTCGATTGGTAATCGCCCGCCGGCATAAACTCGCCCTGGGAGGCCAGGAACGCCTCCAGACATCTTTCTGCGTGGTGGTGTAGGCCGCGCATATCCAGGGCACGAATAATCGGGCTGCTTTCGGAGCCGATGGACCCGTAGTAAAGCATAGCTACATTAGGGAAGTATTGATCAACCTTACCATTCCTGGTCAGGCCGAGAAGAAAATGTTGCATACTGGCATTGAAGAGGTTCTGCAGATGCTCATCGGGAATCTGAATCTGCATTGACTGGGCAGCTCGATCCTTCCAATGCTGGGCGGCCGCTCTTTCCAGCCCGTCGTAATCGAGCCCCTGAAGTAAGGAAGCTTGGTCGAGCCGCGGCTCCCAGCCTGGCAGCACGCAATGAATAGTGTGTTCTTCGCCAGGCTCAAGCCGCAACTGGTACCGAACGGCATTGTGGGAAGGATCGAGTGAAAGTTCGCCCTTCTGATGAGAATCAACATGGCAGACCAATATTTCGGCACCGTCTGAGACAGCCCCGACGAGGTCGTCCTTGGATATCGTGGTCCACGCCTCGGGAACGCCCTGAGGCATCGCCCCGTAGGGAAATCGCGCTAAATCTGCAGGCTTCCACGGACGAATGTACCAGGTCGCCAGCTCAGAGGTGGGGGAATTGTTGACAATGCGCAGGCGGGAAACCATGATCGCCGGCTCGTTGCCCACCAATGCTTTGGCAGTGGATTGTCCTGTCTCCAGGAGAGTGCCGAAGTCGGTTCTCTCAAAGGCCAAATTGTTTTGGCTCCACCGCGTTTCGATCATAGGGAGCCAGCCGTCCACCAGACGCTGCTCTTTTGGTGTAACCCACGGAGTCGCTCGATCTTCTGCGAAAACCGCTGGCTGCGGCGGGTTCTGAAAGAGAAATGGCTGCTCCGCAGAATCAAAATACACCGCAAACTGTGGAGTCATCGGATCGCCAGACAGAGGATCACCGTGACTAACAACGACGTGGCCATCGGGTGAGATGCCGAACTTCTGGTTGTTCGCCTCCGAACCGACGAACGACAACGTCACACGACGCGCCTTGATGTGCGAAAATGCCTCTTCGATTGATTGTTCCGGCTGCCGAGCTACTTCGTCGATCACTCGCGCTCGGTGTGCGTTCCGAGCGCGGTACCCAGCCTGGTCAAGCGGCTCGCCCTCCTTGCGAACATAAATGCCGTGATCGATGATATCGATCGGTTCCTGATCGATGGCCTCTCCGGGCAAAAAGGAACAGTCCCCTCCCGAAGACCGAACGGTCAGAATTGAGCGGTCGACATCCATTCCGGTCGTGTAAAGAAGGGATACCACCAATCCCGAAATCGCTCCCGGTTCTGACTGCCAGCCATTCTCGCCAGTAAGCCGTGCGGATCCGCTCTGCCGGATACTGACAATTTTGCCGTTGTAAGCCTCAAGGTGACCCTCCCACGGCGCTTGTTGCGCGTGTCCCCAATCAATGCGGAGATCACCGGATTTCCAGACTGAGGGGCCATGGATGGCGAATGCTTCGATGTCTGTCGGTTTTGCCCTGTCGAAGCGCAGCCGCACCTTACAGGTACGGCGCTGCTGAAACCGATATCTCAGCTCTCCACCCTGATTTTTCAGGTGGTTTCCATTTGTCAGGCCATCTTCAAATGGCTTCCAGGAACCCTGAAGAGCCGTCAGACCATCCCAAAACTCCAGATAGACCTTTCCAGGATCAGGAGGGTTGGCACCAAAGCGTAAGAGGACTTCCTGAACAGTTCGGAACTCTGGCCACTCGAAGCCAAAATCGGCCTGGGCAGATCCGGCACCTGGTGGCGCCAGGCGCAAATTTGCCTGCTCGCCAACATGGCCTGCTATGCTGCCCGGGTTGAGCCAGGATTTCAGTTCACCGCATTGAGCGAGGTTGACTACCTGGCCCGGTGCCGCGGTACCCAGCCAGGAACGGTTGGCGTTCTGCGCGACAGCCGATAGATGCGCCCGCAGGAACGGCGGGAGGCACACCGTACCCACGACAAACTGCCTACGGTTCATCTGCAATTCCTTTTCTGTTTTGAGCAACAAACAGCTCTGGATGCTAATGGAATTCTGAAATTCCCTAACTCCTGCCCGCCACCCCTGCTGGCGCGACCGACCCAATCAGCGGCAGAAATCAGGGGCCGAGATGAGAATGCTGTGCTGATGCCATGAATGCGAGGTAGGTGTCATGTACGGTTTTTGCCTTCGCACGAGCAAGAATCTCGAATTCCCGCTGTGCCGAGTCTCTCTTTCCCATTTGTGCGTAGGTCCGCGCCAGTGCGTAGCGTGCCTTCGTGTCCGCGGGATCCAGCCGCATGGCGTTCTCGAATTCCGCAACAGCCCCGGGGAACTCTTTCCTATCCTGCAATGCCCGCCCGAGAGCATAATGGTCCCGGCTGGAGCGAGGTTCTAATGCCACCGCTCTCCGCAGGTCCGCAATAGCTTCAGAAAGTTGAGTCTGATTTCCGGCGGCGAGCCGTTCACGGGCAGCACCTTCCAGGTACCAGGCGAATGCATTCGAGGGCTCCTTCGACTGAAGGAATACTCCGAGCCTAAGCATTGCAGACCACCGGCCTCCCGATTCGTAGCCTTCGCCCAGCGCCAGGTTCACCGGCTCCCAGAGGGGATCCGCAGCATGTAACTGTTCGAGCAATGGTGTGGCCCGATCAAGATTTCCCTCGAGCATGTAGCTCACCGCGAGTCCGAAACGAACCGGAGCTGAATGCGGCATACGGGTCAGGCCGACTTCGAAAAAGCGGACCGCCTCGCTATAGGCGCGATAAGACGCCAGAAACTCACCGACATCCAGGAGATAGCCTTCGTTGTTCGGATCCATCCGGAGCGCGGTCTCCAGATGGCGTTTAGCAATCTCCGGCTTTCCCAGTTTGAATGCTGCATACCCGATCAGATTGTTCCAGGATGCCGAATTCTCGAGAACCTCGGAAGTAGCGGACAGCATTCTGAACGCCTCCGCATATTGGCCTCGGTCAATGGCATTTGCAGCCTCGCCAGCGATGACGCCCGCAAGCTTCACCCGTATCCCGTTTATCTGGACGTCACCGGGTGCCAGTCGATAGGCGTGGTTTAAAGCTGTAAACGCATCCAGGTTACTGCCGGACTGCAGCAGGCAAGATCCCAGGTTGTACCATGGCGAAACGACATTCGGATCGATCGTCGTCGCTCTGCGAAATGCCTCTGCCGATTTACTGAAACGCCTCAGGACGAGATAATTGGCGCCGAGATTGTTCCATCCCTCCCACGCTTTTGGCTCTGCGCGTACCGCAGCTTCGAAATCCGCAGACGCCTCCTCCGGGTGACCCTGCCGGGTCTTGCACAGGGCAACCGCGGTTTCCTCGGCCGCATGGTCCTGAGCAGTAGTTGCTACACCTCTTGCTTGGCCTTCTGCAGCTTGGCAATTGCCTGCTCGTGCATCTCGGAAGATTTGATCTCTCGTACTTTGGGAATCCGCTCTCCCCAGCACAGCCAGGGCGAATAGCCCACAGCAAAGAAAATGGTGCCAGATATGCCGCATTTCCATTCTCAGAAGTAGATTTTCGCTGCGCCCTGCAAGATCCGGCCCGGCGATGCAGTCGTCACGGACCCATAACCCGGCGCCCCAACGGTTGCATTGGGGAGTCCGAACGAGTGCTGGTTAAAGATATTAAACCCCTCGAAACGCACCTCCAGCCTGTCTTTCTCGGTAAGCTGGAAATTCTTAAACACCCCGCCATCGTAGTCTTTATAAAAATCACCGCGCAGTATATTACGACGTGCGTTCCCCCATCCATAGTCAGGTGCCCCCGGCGGCGCCACAAAGCATGCGGTGTTAAACCACTCCTGCGGGGTTGGGCCGGAGAGAGCCGGATTGCAGCCTGGAACGACGTCCGCGTAGCTGAAGGTACCAGTATTGGCCGGATCGCCCGACGCATACGGTGTAAACGGAAATCCGTCATGATAGCTTACAATACTGGATAACATCCATCCACCCAAAACAGATCGCATCATTCTGGCCTCTCTCGACAAAGCGGGCAGGGCGTACAACGCCGCTAACGTGAAGTTGCGAGGTATATCGAAGGAAGATAGCCCGCGACTTAGACTGTGATTATATGGATCCTCGTACGTTTCCGTGTCATCGCTGGCATCATCAATCGCCTTGGACCACGTAAAGCTTGCCAGGACCGAAAACCCCGAGGAGAATCGTCGGTCCAGGCTGGCCTGAAGGGAGTGGTAGATGGACTGAGCCGACTGCTCATCCCAGCTGATGACCCCAAAGTCGGAATAAGGCCTGCGCGTCTGCACTGTCCCCGGTCCTGGTCGGGGCGTGTTTAGCGCGTCAGTTGCCTGAAGATGGATACCAGCGGTTCCGACATAACCCACGTCAAGTGATAGATTCTGCTTAATCGCCCTCTGGATCGATAGATTCCACTCCTCGGTGTAGCCGAAGTTTGTGGGGTTCGGATCTTCTCCGAAGAGCGAGGCTTTCGAACTGAAACTCGAGCCAGCTGGGAAGAGAGTCTGAATGGTATGAGTGGGTAATTCGGGATCATTCAGGATCCCGGATTCCCGGATCAGAAAAGGAGCAGATTCAGTTTCGCTCTCACGGTTCCCATCCAACTGCATATAGTAGAGACCGTATCCAGCACGGATGACCGATTTTGGATCCAGCATATAAGCGACTCCGAGACGTGGAGCAAAGTTATGATAGCCTACGCTACGCAGGTAAGTTGGGCTCAGACCTACATCGCGAGCGTAAACAGAGAGGGGACCGTAGACAGGCCACGATAGCGGAACTGACGTATGGTAATAGGGCGCAGACACAGACTGCTGATCAGGGACTACGATAGCGCCCCGCCCCCCGCGCGCCTGCGGCGAAAAGGTTGCGAACTGATGATGCTCCTCTGTAACCGGCCAGTTGATTTCATATCTTACCCCAAGCGTTACGGTGAGGTTTCTGGTAGCTTTCCAAGAATCATTGAAATAGGCCCATTCATTTTTCATTCTCTGATAAAACCAGCCCGGGGGAATATAGCGCGAGCCGGAAGCAGGCACGCCTAGAAGAAAGTCGGCGAGGCCAGAACCCGTTGTAGTAGGATTCAGGGGATCCTGCGTATACATCCCGGTGAAGTTGAAGGAGCCGCTTCCCTGTCCACTATCGGTCAAGTTCTGCTGCCAGTCGCGGAACGTCTCGCCCATCTGAAATGTGTGGCGGCCGCGGACCATAGTGTAGTTGGCACTGTAACTATAGTCATTAGATATGTAGTTATACTGAGTTCCAGAGGGTAGCCCGGTATACCCGGTTATATTCATGGACGGATAGCTGGGATACACATTTGATACCCCGGGTCCGAATCCGTGTATTCCCAGCTGGGTCGTGTAGTCGATTTTTTCAATGTTTGGCGTTGTGGTGAGCGAATGTGCGCGTGCGTAGGTCCCGCGGAGATCAAGGAGATTGTTAGGGTTGAGTGTGTGTACCCAGTCGATATCTGCGCTGTAGGTAGTCGGATAGGCAGGCTCTGCCCCGGGATCATAAAGGCTGTAGCTGGCATAGGGTCCGATGCTTCCGTTCAACCCGTAATTCTGCGAGAGGCGTGCACTGATCTGGTCGGTAGACCCTATGTATTGATCGAGCTTGATGGTTCCCTGATTATAAGACGTGAGGACCGATGGCTCGATGAGGAAATTGTTTGAGTTGCCGGGGCGATTGGGAAGAGGAATCCAGTTGTCAGCCATAAAGAAGCGAGCCACCGGATTGATCCTGTCGGCCGGAATCTTGTTTCCGGGAAACGGGGTTCGGATATATGCTCCTGGGACAGCCGGATCCGGGGTAGTTGATGCCGGATCATAGATCGGTGCGGGGTATTGCGAGAAATCGCCGGTTCTTTCCAGCGCAGTAGGCACCGTGGCGATCTCTGTGTTGGCCTGGGCTACTTGCAGGCCTTCGTAAGACAGGAACCAGAATGTTTTATCCTTTCCGTTATACAGTTTCGGAATGATGACCGGCCCTCCGACGGTGCCACCGAACTGGCTCTGCTTGTAAGGCTCTACGTATTGCGCAAAGTAGCTTCTCGAATCGGTTACACTGTTGCGAAGGAATTCGTAGACAGTTCCGTGGATGTGATTTGTACCGGACTTGATGGATACATTAACCACACTGCTGCCGTAGCCGTACTGAGCGGACATATCAGCGGTCTGCTCTTTAAACTGGTCGATTTCGTCAATGGATGGACGGTAGATGAGGCTGCGGCCGTTCTGGTTCGTATCTTCGGCGCCGTCGATAAGAAAGAGTACTGCACCGCCACGTCCACCATTGGCCACATTCATAGTGGAGTTGACGGCTAAAACGCTCGCTCCTCCCGCGAGACCCTCCTGGGTCTGGTAGTTAGTCGTGGAGATAGTACCTGGAGTGAGGAGCTGGAGCTGTTGAAAATCGCGGCCATTCAGAGGCAGTTCATTGACCGACTGCTCTCCAATGACCTGGCCCGTACTCGCGTCTTCGGTGTTCAAGACCGGCGGCGTAGCCTGGACCGTAACGCTCTGCGTGACGCTTCCTACTGAGAGCTTCGCGTCAATCCGGCGGTTAGCAGCCACATCCAGTTTCACATTAGAGATCTTGAAGGTCTCGAATCCCTGCATTGTGACCGTCAGGTCGTAGCTCGCAGGGGGCAGATTGGTGAAGTCATACACCCCACCGCTGCCGCTTTTGGCAGTCCGCACCGTATTGGTCCCCAAATCGGTCAATGTCAGAGTGGCCCCAGGGATGCCGGCTCCGGTTTGATCAGTTACGGTGCCGGTTATTGTCCCGGATGTTCCGGCCTGGGACCACGCCGGCGTTGACACAGACAACATCAGGAAGAGCAACGCGCCGACTGGGCAAGCAAAGCGACGGAAATGCATCTTCGACTCCTTCTGGGGCGGAGCTTAATATCAGATTTGCGCCGAATCATACCGGCGTCGAGGGGCATTGTCAACAGCTTTGATAAAGTTTTGCAGAATAGTTCTCTGGCTCGATAGGCGTTTGCCTAAATATCTCAGGAATCCTAGCTTTGCCAGCCGATTGTGGACCAGGGGAGCAGCGCGGTATGGGGGTGAACCACGCATGCCTCTGTTCACGCTTTTGGGGCATGTCGAGCCGGGTGGGCAATATTGCCCACCGGAAGTGACGTGATGTTGTGCGAGCTCTGCTCTCTTTGCGTGGCTGGATCCGGGCTTATAGCTTTTCTTCCGGTGGGCAAACCCGGCGGCTAAATCTGCGCATATTTTGACAGGGCTTCCTCGTTTAGCTCGATACCCAGACCTGGCGCATCAGGCACATCCAGAAATCCATCCCTGGCAATGATGCGCTCGGTTGTCACAGAGTCCCGCAAGGTGGTGCCCTCCTCCACGACGAACTCGGCGATAAAGGAATTGGGAACAGAATTGAGGAAGTGAAGGGCCGCGGCGACATTGATATAGGTCGTGAACCCGTGATTCACGACGGGGAGACCGCGATCGTAGGCGAGAGAGGCAATCTTCATTGCCTCGGTGAAACCTCCACACCGTGTAAGATCCACCTGGACCACATCGATCTGCCCTCGGTCCATCAAGTCCAGGAAGGAGCGCCGTTCGCTCTCCTCCTCGCCAGCGGCAATGCGGGTGTCCGTGGCAGCTGAGAGTTTTCTGTATCCAGAATAGTCATCCGGACGCAGCGGTTCCTCAAGCCAGAAGATGTTGTATTCAGAGAAGGCGCGGGCACGTTGAATAGCAGTCTTCGCGTCCCAAACCAGACCTGCATCGATCATGAGGTCGTTGTCGTCACCAAGTCCTTTCCTGGCCTCGCGCACCAGCGCAATGTCGGTTTTCTCATCCTTACCCATTGGAGCCCAGCCAAACTTTACGGCTGTGAAGCCCAGATCCCTAAAGCGCCGCGAACGTTCGCCAGTTTCGACCGGGGTCGCCCCAAACAGTGAACTTGCATATGCCCGAATCTTGTTATGGAAGCCGCCACCCAGCAGTTTCCAGATCGGCTGACCAAAGAATTTCCCCTTGATATCCCAGAGGGCGATATCGATTCCGCTCATTGCATGGATGGCAATCCCGCGGCGGCCCGCGTAGATGTTCGAGTCGTACATGCGGCGCCACAGATATTCAGTCTGCAGCGGATCCTGGCCGATGAGCAGTTCTCGCAGCCCAGAGGTGAGGGTGTGAGAATACGGACCACTGATCGCGTGTTTGACTGCAAGCGGAGCAGAGTCCACCTCACCGATCCCGACGATTCCCTCATCCGTGGAGACGCGCACCACAAGGGCGTCCTGACCGCTGTCGCATTGCTGCCTGACGTTCGACTGCCTTAAATAAAACGCCTCAACATCAGTAATTTTCATTCAGTGATTCCTGTCTAAAATGAAAGCTCTGACGCTGGCGCGGTAGAGCTTAGTTCAAATCTGCTCGAACAGACTTCCTGCAGAAATGAGGCAGCAGATCGAGTGCCGAGCGGTGTCTTGTCCCCGGACCGTTTCACGCTCAAGACGAATTCATAAGGATTGTGGCTTTGATCAGCCCCTCTGGTCGCTGGCGCACAAAATCATAGGCTGCCGGAGCATCATCGAACGAGAAGCGGTGCGTAATCAGTGGCGTGAGCAGCAATTTCCCATCAGCAACCAGCCGGATCACCTCTTCCCATCCACGGCGATCTGAGAGTGCTCCAAAGACGACCAGATCTCGCAGGACAAATGCATTGACATCGAAGGATGTCAGCTCCTTCGTATGAACGCCATAGAGCAGTATCCGTCCACCGGGGGTCACCGCTGCCAAAGCATTGTCGAGAACTTCGGAAGCACCCGCGCAATCGACCGCAACGTTCACGCCTGCACCATCCGTTTCATCCATTACTCTGGCGACGACATTCTCGCGATCGGTAAAGATATAGACGTCGGCAAGACTGAGTTCCTGCGCACGGCTCATTCGATGGCCGCTCGGACCCGCCAGCAATACGCGCTCTGCGCCCAAAATCCTGGCGATCTGACACGCAACAAGGCCAGCTGGCCCCGGACCGAAGATCAGCACAGTTTCCCCACGGCTTACACTACATTTCGATAGGGCGGCCCACACCTCCATATCGAGAATGGCAGCTGTATCATCCGGAATGCTGGGAGGAATAACATACACATTTTCCTGCGGGACGATCACGTAGCTTTGGCATCCGCCATCGGCGGTGATGCCCAACTCGATACCGGATCTGCAGAACTGGCGGCTTCCTCTCCGACAAAAGAAGCAGTGCCCGCAACCAATTACCTGGTCGACGGTCACTCGTTCGCCCGTTTTCACCCGTTCCACACCAGGCCCAACGGCCGTGACAACACCAGCTATTTCATGGCCGAGGACGAGGGGGGGGCGTGCGGCCGGGAAATGCCCCTCAATGATGTGGATATCGGTGCCACAAATGCCGACGGCTGTCGGGTGAATCAATACTTCGCCGTCCCGAAGTCGTTCCAGCTCCCCGCATTGGCCATATTGAAAGCGAGTCCCGCCCTCCCAAATGAGCCTTTTCACAGGGAGCACCTTTCCAATGGCGGGACCTGACCTGCTACACATGAGCCAATCACGATGATCTGCATAATAGTCGGTTTATAATCGAGACAGAAAGACGGATATCCAAGCGCTTACGATCAAATATCGACAAAAGATACCACAGGAATCTGGACGTTTACCACAGTTTTTGACGGACAGCATTAAGTCCACGGGTTTTGCTCGCTCGCACGAACCAGCACCACCAAACCGGGATGTCTGCTCTGCTGCGCTGCGAGAATCGGGATGGCCCCTCAGGTGAGGAGGGATCTTAATCTGTTCGGAGACCCACTTTATGGAAACCCTGTCCCGCTCTGATGTGCGTCTGCTCGGGCTTTTGAAATTCATCTACGAAGCAGGCGGAATTTCCAGAACCGACCTCGTGGAGCAGACCGGCAACAGTGCGTTTGTGATTGCCCGGATGTGCGATGAATTGCTGGAAAATGAACTCATTCAGGAGACAGGCACAGGCAATTCAACCGGCGGAAGACCCCCGACATTACTTTCCGTTAACCCGAATTGCGGCAAACTAGTGGGGCTCCACATCGGAACTTTCAATGCCCGGATCGTCGTAACAGATCTTGGCGGCAACATTTTGGCCTACAGGAAAGTGCCAAGTCGAGTGGAAACCGGAGCCGATTCTGCCCTTCGGCAACTCACCTCAGAAGTTGATTCGCTTCTGCGGGAGGCTGGGATTCCATCCCGGCAGGTGACCGGGATCGGCGTCGGAATTTCCGGGGTCCTCGAACGTTCCACAGGAACCACTCTCTTCTGGCCCAAGGTTCCTCAATGGGTTAACGTGCCTGTCAGGAAAGCCTTCGCGGAAAAGTTCAACACGATCGTGGAAATTGAGGATACGCCTCGGACCATGGCTCTGGCAGAACGACGCTTCGGTAACGGCAAGCATGTCTCCGAGTATGTCTATGTTTCGATAGGAGCCGGAACCGGAGCTGCTTTCTTCCTCCGCGATCAGCTTTACATCGGTGGTGGCGGTTTCGCCGGTGAATTGGGACATGTGACAGTAGACGCACATGGTCCGCTTTGTTCTTGCGGAAATCGCGGTTGTCTGGAGGTTATGGTTTCAGCCGCGGCGCTGATTCGACGCGCACAAACTGCTTTAGCGGAAGGTCTTTCTCCTATCCTCTGGCATCTCAGCAGCGGAAATGGCAACAAGATCACTTTGGAGCTGATTGGGCAGGCGGCTGCCCGAGGCGACCGCTTTGCCCGGAGTCTGTTGGCTGAAGCGGGCTCGCTCCTCGGAGTGGGGCTTGTGGTGATCGTCAACCTGCTGAATCCCACACTAATTACCATCGGGGGAGGTTTGGCCCTTTCGGCGGGCGATTTTCTGCTGCCGGCGGTCGAACAAACCATTCGAAACCGCGCGTTGGAACCCCAGGCGGCAGCAGTAAGGGTAGAGCTCTCAAAATTGGGAGAGGCTGATTGGGCTCGTGGTGCGGCGCTGCTGGTGACCAGTAAGGCTGTGGAACGCGCCTTTGTAAACAGCAGACGCCGAAAAAGCGGTCGGCGCGGCCGCACCTCCGGCACGATCTGATTTGCCTTTATATCTTTCGGTCTACCACCAAATCTGGCTCTTTTTCTGAATTCGGCCATGGTAATATAGGGCGCTCGTGGTAATACAAAATGACCCGAAAACAGCCGTCGGGCCGGAATTCTCGGATTTTTCGGCAAAAACCGGAACCGGTCAGGTTGTTGATTTTTATAGTGTTGCGGCCGAACTACAGTGGGAGGTCACGATTTTCCAGGATTGCTGGCGGAGAGAGAGGGATTCGAACCCTCGATAGAGCTTTTCAACCCTATAACGGTTTAGCAAACCGCCGCCTTCAGCCTCTCGGCCATCTCTCCGGCTCGGTTGTCGACAGTATATCGGAAGAGCGCCCCGCCCCGACGCGAAAAGCGTGGCCCGACCCGGAATCCGCACTCCGCCAGGAGGCCTCAGAACCTTATCTCTGCACCCAACCCACGACAGCGCTTGCCACACGCGCTATTGCGCATGGCATCGTAAAATCAGTTCAGGTTCCGCTTCCAAACGCCACCGGATCGGGTGGCGTTTTCTCTTTTCATGAGGGGGCAAAGCAGGGTAGTTTTACCTTTTACCTCTGTCTGCCGCCTCCTTGCGCCTCCGGCACGGGCGGCGTGGCATCATACCCGCGACAACGATCTGTCTTCGCCAGCAGTAGAGAGGGGTTTCCGATCGAAAACATCGCGCAGCGAAGACGAGGTCTGCGACTGCTTCCCCTGGTAGCCGCAACCTGGTTCATGGTTTCCGGCGGCCCTTATGGCATCGAGGACATTCTGGATGCCGGCTACCGGACGGGGCTCGTCATCCTCGTCGCGCTTCCCTTCCTGTGGAGTCTACCCACCGCTCTGATGATCGGGGAACTGGCCAGCGCGCTGCCGGAAGAAGGCGGCTTCTATGTGTGGGTGCGGCGCGCTCTGGGGCCCTTCTGGGGTTATCAGGAAGCCTGGCTTTCGCTCACCGCCAGCATCTTCGACATGGCCATTTATCCCACCATGTTTGTTCTGTATCTGGGCCGCTTGTTTCCGGCCTGGACGGCGGGCTGGCACGGCGCAGTGTGGGAACTGGGACTGATCGCTGTTTGCTGCCTGTGGAATCTGTGGGGTGCGCCGGCGGTCGGCGACGGCTCCATGGGCCTTTTCGTGTTGCTGCTGTCGCCCTTTGCCGTGCTCGTGGCAGTGGCGGTCTGGCGCGGAGCGCATCTGCCGGTCCATGCGGCGTGGTCCGCGCCGGGTGACGGGGCGGGCCTGACCACCGCCATTCTGGTGGCCATGTGGAATTACATGGGCTGGGATAATGCCTCCACGGTAGCGCGCGAAGTGGAGCAGCCGCAGCGGAACTATCCCCGGGCGATGCTGATGAGTGCCGCCGTTGTGGCGATCACGTATGTGATTCCCCTCGGAGCCATGGCATTCGCGGGAGTCGCCCCCGAGCAGTTCAGTACCGGATCGTGGGCCAATGTGGCTCGATCTCTGGCAGGTCCGTGGCTGGGCGCGGCCATCGTGGCCGGAGGCATGCTGACCGCGCTCGGAATGCTGAATGCCCTCACCATGTCTTACGCCCGAATTCCGATGGTGCTCGCCGAAGATGGCATGCTGCCCCCGATTCTGATGCGAAAGAACAGCCGCGGTGTGCCATGGGTCGCGGTACTGGCCTGCGCAGCGGCATGGGCCCTCGCTCTGCGCTTCAGTTTCGAGCGTCTTATCTCGCTCGACCTGATTCTTTACGGGGCAAGCCTGATCCTGGAATTTGTTGCGCTGGTCGCGCTCCGTATTCGCGAGCCGCAGCTCGAGCGGCCCTTCCGCGCCGGCAATCTGGCCAATGCCTGCGCACTCGGCGCCGTGCCCACGCTGCTCATCGTGTATGCGATGGTTGCGTCGCGCCACGAACATGTGGGGAATATGCCGGCTCTCCTGCTGGGAGCGCTGGTGGCGGCGGCCGGACCTCTGTTCTTCTGGCTTTCCAAGAGGATGTGGCAGCGGCCGCGGGCCGTTCCCTGCCCCGATCCTCCTCCCCTTCCGTGGGAAGTCAAAGCTCCGTCGGAGGGCAGAAGTACAGGTGGTGAATGAGCCGCCCGGCCCAGCTGTATGCCTGTGTTTATGCGCGCGAGTTTCCGGCCCAGGCCATGCTGCGTGTCCGGCCTGCGCTGCGGCAGACTGCGGTCGCCGTGCTTCAGGGCCAGCCGCCCCGGCAATCCGTCTGTTCTCTCAACCGCGCTGCCCACCAACTTGGCGTCGCCGCCGGAATGACGCGCGCCGAACTCGATGTCTTCCCCGCCGCCACTCTGCTTCCCCGCTCCCCGGCTGAAGAAGACTCCACCCGCGCGGCGCTGCTCCAGTGTGTCGGTCAGTTCTCGCCGCGCGTTGAGGACCGCAGCGACGACACTTCCTTCTGCTCGATCGCCGACATCGCCGGCACCGAAAAGCTCTTCGGCCCTCCGGAAGTGCTGATGAAGAAATTGCGCCAGGCCATGCGCGCGCTCGGGATCGACGCCGCCGTCGTCATCAGCAGCAACATCCATGCCGCCACTTGCCTTGCGCGGGGAGGCAAGATTCGCACCGCCGTCATTCCCTCCGGCCAGGAAGCGCCCATGCTCGCTTCCCTGCCCGTATCGGTTCTTCATCCCGATCCCGAATATGCCGAAACACTCTCCCGCTGGGGCATCACCACGCTCGGTCAACTCGCCGCGCTTCCGCCAAAGGAGCTGATCGCCCGCCTCGGCCAGGAAGGCCGTCGTTTGCGCCAGCTCGCTCGCGGCGAAGCGCCGCACCTCCTCGTTCCCGCTGCGCCCGCCTTCAGCCTCGAGGAGCGCATAGAACTCGACTCGCCTGTCGAGCTTCTCGATTCCCTGCTCTTCGTCCTCGGCGTCCTGCTCGACCACCTCATCGCCCGCGCAAAGGAGCACATCCTCGCCCTGGCTTCCGTGGAAATCGAGCTCGCGCTCGAAGGCGGTGCCAGGCATACCCGCACCGTGCGCCCTGCGCTCCCCGGTACCGATCGCCGGATCTGGCTCCGGCTGCTGCATCTTGACCTGCAGGGGAACCCGCCCCAGGCGCGCATCGTCTCTGTAAAGCTCTCCGCGGAACCGGGCAGCGCCAGCAAAGTGCAGATGGGCCTCTTCTCTCCGGAGTTGCCGGAACCGGATCGCCTGGATGTCACTCTGGCACATATCCGCTCCCTCGCCGGCGAGCACAACGCCGGCCGCGCCGTTCTCGAAGACACGCGCCGCCCTGACGCATTTCGCATCGAGCCATTCGCAATTCCCGCAACGGCTCCGCGCCCCGAACCGGAGCGCCGCACCTCAGCCGTTGTCCGCCGACTGCGCCCGCCCGAAGCTGTAACCCTCAGCTTCCGCCGCAATCACCCCGCGACGCTGGTCTTCCGCGGAACGCGCTACCAGGTCGAGCGTGCCTGCGGCCCATGGATTTCCTCCGGCGACTGGTGGGCCGGTGGATGGTCCGTCGAAAAGTGGGATCTCGCGGCCCGCGCCGGCGACAACTTTCTCTGCTGCTGCCTCGCCCGCCACCCAGGGCAGGAAGACTGGCAGATCGAGGCGCTGTATGACTGATCGCTATGTCGAACTGCACGCCGCCAGCGCCTTCTCGTTTCTTGAGGGCGCCTCGCAGCCCGAAGACCTCATCGAGCGCGCTCAGCAGCTCGAAATCCCATGCATCGCCCTGCTCGACCGCAACGGCGTCTACGGCTCCGCGCGCATGCACACCAGCGCCGCGCGCAACAACATTCGCGCCCACGTTGGCGCGGAGGTCTCCACGTCCGCATTGGGCCCGCGCCTCACGCCGGCGCCGTGGCTGCCGCACCAGCATCCCGGCGAGCCCGCCCGTCTTCCCCTGCTCTGCGAATCCCGCACCGGCTATCAGAACCTCTGCCAGCTCGTCACCCATTTCAAAATGCGGGAGACGACCAAGGCTGAAGGCGCGGCCACCCGCGACGAACTCGCTCAATACGCCGAAGGGCTCATCTGTCTGACCGGCGGCGACGAAGGTCCGCTCGCCGCGGCACTCGTCCATGAAGGGGAAGCCGCCGGCCGTGCCGTCGTCGAGGATCTCATCCGCCTCTTCGGCCGCGGCAATGTTTACGTCGAGCTGCAGCGGCATCAGGAGCGCGAACAGGAAGCCCGCAACCAGGCCGCCCTCCGCATCGCCGAGTCGCTGCGTCTGCCCGTCGTTGCCACCAACGGCGTGCGCTATGCCAATGAGTACGACCGCGAGATCCTCGACGTCTTCACCGCCGTCCGCCACCACCTCGATCTCGACCACGCCGGCCGCCTGCTCGCCCTCAATTCCAGGCGCCATCTGCGCTCGGCAGCGGAAATGGCGGCACTCTTCCGCGACATCCCCGGAGCGGTCGAAACCACCATCGGCCTCTCCCAGCGGCTGCGCTTCGAGCTGAACGACCTCGGTTACGAATTCCCCCGCTATCCGGTGCCCGACGGCGAAACGATGGACAGCTTCCTGCGCAAGCGCGTCGAGGAAGGTGTTCTGCGCCGCTACGGCCCCAAAAACGACCGCAATCTGCTCGCCCGTGCCCGCAAGCAAATCGAACACGAACTGGCTCTCATCGCCAAACTCGGATTTGCCGGGTACTTCCTCATCGTCTGGGACATCGTCCAGTACTGCAAACAGAACGGCATCCTCATCCAGGGCCGCGGCAGCGCCGCCAACTCCGCCGTCTGCTACGCGCTCGAAATCACCGCCATCGACCCCGTCGGCATGAAACTGCTTTTCGAGCGCTTCCTCAACGAGAACCGCGGCGAGTGGCCCGACATCGACCTCGACCTGCCCTCGGAAGAAAAGCGCGAGCAGGCCATCCAGTACGTCTACCAGCGCTATGGCGAACTCGGCGCCGCTATGACCGCCAACGTCATCACCTACCGCGGCAAGTCTGCCGCCCGCGAAGTGGGCAAGGCTCTGGGCTTTGATGCCGAATCGCTCGGCCGCCTGACCTCGCTCGTCTCGCAGTGGGAGTGGCGGGGCCAGAACGACACCATGGCTAACTCCTTCCACCACGCCGGATTCGACATCCAGCACCCGCGCATCGCCAAATATCTCGAGCTCAGCATGCGCCTGCTCGATCTGCCGCGCCATCTCGGCCAGCACTCCGGCGGCATGGTCATCTGCCAGGGCCAGCTCAACCATGTCGTCCCGCTGGAGCGCGCCTCCATGCCCGGCCGCACCGTCGTCCAGTGGGACAAGGAAGACTGTGCCGACCTCGGCATCATCAAGGTGGACCTGCTCGGCCTCGGCATGATGGCCGTCCTCAAGGACTGCCTCGAACTGATCCCCCGTCATTACGGCGAATCTATCGACCTGGCGCAGCTGCCCGAAGACGGCGAAGTCTACCGGACCCTCCAGCGCGCCGACACCGTCGGCATGTTCCAGGTGGAAAGCCGCGCACAGATGGCTTCCCTGCCCCGCAATCATCCCGAACGCTTCTACGATCTGGTCGTCCAGGTGGCCATCATCCGGCCTGGCCCCATCGTGGGCAAAATGATGCATCCCTATATGCGCCGTCGCCAGAAGAAAGAGCCGGTGACCTATCCGCATCCATCCCTCGTACCGGTCCTCGAACGCACCCTGGGCGTGCCGCTCTTTCAGGAGCAGTTGCTCCGCATCGCCATGACGGTCGCCAACTTCAGCGGAGCCGAAGCCGAAGAGCTGCGCCGCGCCGTCGGCATGCGCCGCTCCTTCCAGCGCATGAAGGACCTCGAAGTCAAGCTGCGCCGCGGCATGACCGAGAACAACATCCCTGCGAAGACCCAGGATGAAATCGTCCAGGCCATCAGTTCCTTCGCGCTCTACGGATTCCCCGAATCCCATGCCGCCAGCTTCGCGCTGATCGCCTACGCCTCGGCGTATTTCAAGGTGAAGTATCTCGCCGCCTTCACCGCCGCAATCCTCAACAATCAGCCGATGGGCTTTTACTCGCCCGCGGTGCTGGTCACGGACGCGCAGCGCCACGGCCTCCGTGTGCACCCCATCGACGTCCAGCGCTCCGACTGGCCCTGCACCATGGAGCACGATGAGAGCCTGTCAGCAGAAACCCCTTCTGTAACGGCTGCTGTGCCACAACCAGGAGAACACTCATCCCGTGCAGGGGTTCCGAACGCCGAACCCTCGCCGGTTCCTCCGTTGGCGGATGTGAGTTCACTCTCTCTCCGCCTCGGCCTCGGCTACGCGCGCGGACTCCGCCAGCACGTCGGCGAAGCCATCGCGGCCAGCCGTCGCCAGCATGGCCCTTTCACTTCCGTGGACGATCTCGCTCTGCGGGTGCCCTCGCTGAACAAACGGGAAATCACGCTGCTCGCCAGCATCGGCGCTCTGAATCACATCAGTGGCGTCGGCCATCGCCGTGACGCGCTCTGGCAGGTCGAGCGGGCCGGCAAGCCCGAAGGCCCGCTGCTCACCCATTCCGGCGCGCTGCTCGCCGATCCCTCCGGCCCGTCGACGCTGCCCCAGATGAGCGCAGAAGAGCGCCTTGTCGCCGACTATGCCGGAACCGGCCTCACCACCGATAAACATCCCATGTGGTATCGCCGCGCCGAGCTGCGCCGCCAGCACGTCCTGACCGCCGAAGAACTGCGCACCCATCGCGATGGCGAATACGTCCGCGCCGCCGGCTGCGTCATCGCCCGCCAGCGCCCCGGCACCGCGAAGGGCTTTATCTTTCTCTCCATGGAGGACGAGACAGGCATCGCCAACGTCATCGTCACGCCCGATCTCTACGAGCGCAACATGGTCACCGTCACGCGTAGCCGATTTCTGCTGGTCGAAGGGCCACTCCAGAATCAGGACAACGTGGTCCACGTCAAAGCCGTGCGCCTCACGCCGCTCGCCGACAACTCCGTCGAGGTCCGCTCGCACGACTTCCACTGAGGAACTTAGTCCGCCGCCGCGCCTTTCTTCGGCGCGTCCTCGTGGAAGCCTGGCACGGTCACATCCATTGGGCCCGCGGCCCGGTCCGCCCCATCCTGCGCCACCCATCCCGGCAAGGCCTGGCTCCCGTAAATCAGCCGCACACCACTGTTGAAGGTGAGATAACTCCATACCCACTGCGACAGCACCGCCAGACGATTCCGAAAGCCAATCAGGAAATAGATGTGAACCAGCAGCCACGTCGCCCAGGCCGCAAACCCGCTCAGCCGCCCGTGGAAGGGCCATTTCACATCGGCCACCGCCGCATTGCGCCCAATCGTCGCCATGTCGCCTTTGTCGAAGTACCGGAACGGCCGGCGCGGCTGGTGGTTCAGGTCGGCTTCGATCATCCGCGCCACGTGATCCCCCATCTGCATCGCGGGCTGCGCTACACCGGGCACCTGATGCCCGTCCTGTTCGACATGCGCCAGGTCGCCACACACGAAGATCTCCGGATGTCCCTCGGGATTCAGCGTGCTGTTCACCAGCACGCATCCGCGCCTGTCGGTCGGCACCCCCAGCAGCTTCCCCAGTGGAGAGGCCTGCACCCCGGCAGCCCACAGGGTGACGACCGCATCAAGGCGCTCTCCTCCGGCAACCACGTACCCCGGCTGCACGTCCGTCACCTGCGTGCTCGTATGCACTTCCACGCCCAGCCCGTTCAGCTGTTCCACCGCTTTGCGGGAAAGCTCCTCGGGATAAGCCGCCAGCACGCGCGGTCCACCCTCAATCAGCATCACCCGCGCCCGCGTCGGATCGATATGGCGGAAATCATGCTGCAGATAATGGCGGCTGATGTCGCGGATCGCCCCGGCCAGTTCCACGCCCGTCGGACCACCGCCGATCACCACAAAATTCAGCGGCGGATGCGAACCCGTTTCCAGCATCCGCCTCTCTGCCAGTTCAAAAGCCAATAGCACCCGTCTGCGAATCTCGATGGCGTCTTCGATGGTCTTCAGTCCCGGCGCCAGATGCTCCCATTCGTCATGTCCGAAATAGGAGTGCGTCGCTCCCGTCGCCAGCATGAGATAGTCGTACGACATTTCCGCTCCGCTGCGGAATTTCACCCTGCGCGCCGCGAGATCGAACCCGACCGCCTCATCCATCAGCACTTCGGTATTGCTGTTGCCGCGCACAATCGTGCGGATGGGCTCCGCGATGTCCCCCGGCGACAACACCGCCAGCCCCACCTGGTAGAGCAGCGGCTGAAAGGTGAAGTGATTCCGCCGGTCCACCACCGTGACATCGACCGGCAGCCTGCCCAGCGCCTTGGCGGCATGCGTCCCCGCGAAGCCGCCTCCAATGACCAGAACCCTGGGCCTCCTCTGGATCGCATGCGTCGCCATCAGTCACTCCAGGAAAGCTTCTCTTCAGACAAGATGCTCCTTCACCGCAAACGGCCACATTCAATCTCGCAGGGCGCCGTAAGCCGCCACCACCAGGACAGCCCCCGCCGCTATCGCCCCCACCAGCGCCTCGGCATGCCGGAAGGCCCAGCCGGTCAGCACAGCGGAGAGAAAGTAACAGGCGAGTACCGCCGCCTGCACCTCAAACCGCTCCTCGAGCTTTGCCTTCTCGGCCGCCTGCCGCGGTCGGCCGCCGACAAAGAGTGTGAGCCCATTCACCAGAGTGGTCCAGGTTCCCGTGATATAGGTGGTCGCCACGCCCGGCACTTTCAACTGCACCATGGCTGCGCTCTGCAGCCCGATTCCCGCCGCCACACAAGCCAGCAGGACCAGCGCTTCGCGACTGCCAGGATTGTGCCCCGTCGCCACCCAGGCCACTTCAGCCGCGATCAGCAGCAGCGCCTCCAGAAAAAGCGTCCAGGAGGTGCCTCTGGTCCACAGAGCCCCCGGCGGAATCCTGCGGCTCAGCAGCGTTCCCACCGCGGTTCCCACGCAGTAGCAGACGACCGAAATCAGCGGATGCAGGAAGTCCCCGTGCAGATGAAAAACCGAAACGCCCAGCATTACGGTGTTTCCCGTCATGTTGGCAACGAAGGCGTGGCCCAGACCGAAATAACTCCAGCCGTCGGCGGAGCCGGACGCAATTGCAAGAACCACGACCAGCGCATCGCGCTCTGCACGTCGCACACCGTCCCTCCGCGCAGTTTGGATGCGAACGCGCAGCTCCCACGCCTCAGACGGCGATTTCCGAAATCCTGGCCGGTTTCGGGCGATACAATACCTCCACCCCTCCCCCGCCCAAAACGATGAAAGTAAAACGCGCCTCCGGCCCCACGCTGAAGGACCTGCAGGTCTTTCACAATGTCGCGCGCACCCTCACTTCCGAACTCGACCTCGATTCGATCCTGCGGGCCATCATGCTGCAGATGGAGCAGTTCTTCGAACCGGAGCAGTGGTCCCTGCTCATCATGGATGAGCCCCGCCAGGAGCTTTACTATGCCGTCGTGGTCGGCCACACCGACGCCGATCTGCACGACGTCCGCGTCAAAGTCGGCCAGGGCCTCGCGGGCTGGGTGGCACAGCAGGGCGAAACCCTCATCATTCCCGAATCCGCCCGGCATCCCCGTCTCAACGAACCGGGAACCGGACGCCACTTCCACATCCGTTCGGCGATCTGCATGCCGCTCATGGCCCGGCAGCGCGTGGTCGGTGTCATCCAGCTGTTCAACTGCCGTTTCGAAAGCCTCTCCGACGAGACAATCTCGTTCCTGCACCTGCTTTGCGACTACGCGGCCATCGCCATCGAAAACGCCCGCGCCGTCGAGCGCATTCAGGAACTCACCATCACCGACGACTGCACCGGTCTCTTCAACCAGCGGCAGCTCTATCGCCTCCTTGGTCAGGAGCGCGACGAGGCGCGCGCTGCAGCGTCCAGGTTCAGTCTGCTCTTCATCGACCTCGATCATTTCAAGCGAGTCAACGACCAGCATGGGCACCTGGTCGGCAGCCGTCTGCTGGCTCAGTTCGGCCAGGCGCTTCGGCACGAGGTCCGCGGCTGCGATGCCGTCTTCCGTTATGGGGGAGACGAGTTCGTCGTCCTGCTGCACGAAGCCGACCGCCAGATGGCAGAGCGCATTGCGCGCCACCTGCATCACACGCTGCGCAATCGCCTCTTCCACCTTTCCGATCGGCTCCAGCTGACCATGCAGGCGAGCTTCGGTGTCGCGACCTGGCCCGACGATGCCGAAGAGGTCCACGAGCTCATCCGCCGCGCGGACATGGCCATGTACCAGGTGAAAGCCTCTACCCGCGATGGCGTCGCCACAGCGCAGCAGCCTCCGATCGTGTGTGAAGAGCCGCCGGCCCTGGCACGGTGAGTGGCGAATCGAGCGGCATTCCCGGATTGACTACTCGCTGTCGCCGTCCTCCACCAAAACCGCCGAGGCTCCCACCAGATCGAAGCTCGCCGCTGCTGCACCAGTCGGCTCAAAGCTGACCTTCAGCGGATCGCGCTGCCAGACAGCCGGAGCGCACGCCGGAGTCGGATGATCCGTCGCGTTCCAGCCTCCAAGTTTCCGCGCCAGCAGCGGGCGGCGCGCCGCGATCTGCGCCACAACCGCGAAGAGCTGCTTTCCGCTCGCGCTCAGGCCACAATAGGCGGCGTAATCGCGGAACCAGACCACCTCCGAAACCGAAGGATCGAAGTCGGGCAAATGCAGGGCCGTGGCTTTCCCGCTCTCGCGGTCCACCAGCAGCCAGGGTCCCCGCTGCCAGACCCAGCGCGTGCCGCGGTCGGTCGGGAGAGCGTCATTCAGACGCACCGCGCGCCGGACCGCAAAGCTGCGTTCGGTGACGGTATGCGCCTCGCCGGTGGTCCAGTCCCTCACCTTGCCGTCGACCACCAGCGGGCGAACCCTGAGCTCGGTTTCGCCTTTCCCGGCTGCGGCCGGATCGCCTTCCACCGAGTACGGCTCCCGCCGCGGAGCCCCCAGGGAAACGACGTGCGGCTTTGCGGCGCACCAAGCCATCGCCGGCAGGGCCAGAGCCAGCACGAGGGTACACCTGGATCTTCGAGGGATCATACCCGCAGGCTAAGGACAGCCCCGCGACGGCGACAGGTCACAGAAGTAATGCCACTACTGGTCGAGCGAAGAAAGAACGGTCATCTGCTGCCGCTGCAGATCCTGGTTCGCGGCATGAGCGTTGATGTGGCGCCAGACTCCCCAGCCGAGCCCGGCCAGCAGTATGAGAAGGACTGCGACGACAGACCAGCGCAGATGCAGCCGATCCCGGACCGGATTCCGCACACGGCCCCGGCTGACGTTTTCAGCGAATTCCGCCCAGTTGCGGTCGACGGGAGCAAGACCACGCTCCTGGCTGGCGGCCATGAACCGCTCGATCCAGGACGCTTCGTCCAGCCCAAGGGCGCGCACGTAGCCGCGCACGATGCCCTTACTCAGAATGCCTCCGGGGAGCGCCTCGAACTGCTCGTCTTCGAGCGCAGTCAGATACCGCGTAACCACCTTGGTTTTCTCGCTGATCGCTTCCAGAGAAACCCCGCGGGATACGCGCTCGCTGCGCAACGCATCGCCGAAATGACCCACGTATGGCCCCTTCCGAATCCTCCTGGATGTACGACAAACACAATACGACCCATGGTGACCAAAGGTCAAAAGAAAACGCCATAAGTCACTCTTTTTCAGAGGGGGGATCAAATTACTAACGTAATGCGGCTCGGCTTCGCCTCCAGGGGCCCTCCCCAGGGGTTATTGTTCCGGACACTTCCCGGGGCTGCTGCTAATCTGATGCTTCAGCCACCAATGCGGTGGTGTTTCATCCAAACACGCAAAATGAACAAGCTTGTTGTCGGCAATATCCTCTATCGTCCTGTGCGCTCCTTCATCAGCGTCTTTGCGGTGGCCATCGAAGTGATCATGATCCTCTCGATCGTGGGCGTCATGATGGGCCAGTTGCAGGGCGCGGCCAACCAGACCAGCGGCATCGGCGCAGACATTATCGTGCAGCCGCCCAGCGCCAGTTTCATCAGTGCGGTGGGAGGCGCTCCGGTTCCGGCCAAAATCTCGACGGTGCTGGCGAAGCTGCCCCATGTGGCCGTCGCCTCGCCGGTGATCATCAAGCTGGATATCAGCAACGCCGTGCAGACGATCTACGGCATCGATTTCGCCAGCTACAACGCGCTGCGGCCCTTTGAGTTCGTCTCCGGCGGACCCTTCCAGGGACCGAACGACGTGATTGTCGATGATCTGTATGCGCGCAGCCACAAGAGCGAGCTTGGCAGCACGGCCCGGCTTATCGGGCACACATTTCACATCTGCGGCATCGTGGAGCACGGCAAGGGCAGCCGCGTGTTTCTGCCGATCCGCACCCTGGGCGGCATTATGGGTACACCCGACAATGCCTCGGTGTTCTATATCCGCGGCGATGCGCCGAACCATGAGGGGCTGATCGAGCAGGAAATCCACTCGACCTCGGGGCTGCAGCAGTACCAGGTTCAGACGATCGAGGAATACATGTCGATGATGACGCCGGAGCACATGCCCGGCTTCAACATCGCCCTGAACGTAGTGATCGGGGTGGCGGTGATCGTCGGCTTCCTGGTCATCTTCCAGTCGATGTACACAGCGGTGATGGAGCGCACGCGGGAGATCGGGATCCTGAAGTCGCTGGGGGCCTCGAAGCTGTATGTGATGAATCTGGTGCTGCGCGAAGCCTTCGTGGTCGCCCTCGCCGGCATCGGAGCCGGGATCGGACTCGCGCAAATCCTGAAACTCGGCGTCTCCGCCAGCTTCCCGACGGTCCCGTTCATCGTTTCGGACTACTGGCGGACCTATAGCGCAGTGATCGCCCTGATCGGCTCGATCCTGGGCGCGCTCTATCCCGCCTGGAAGGCGGCCAGCAAGGACCCGATCGACGCGCTGGCGTACGAATAGCCGCACGGGAATGTCCCTTTTTCAGCCCCCCGGTGACCCGTTTTCAGCAGGTTGGCCAGGGGTCACCCCCGGCCCCCGGCGAGGTCTCTGATTTCAGGGCAGATTCGTCTCGGCTAAATCTGACGCAAAGCTGGCCGAGTTGGACGGCATCTCGGCCGAGATTGCGGCAAACAGCGCCGATCTTGCGGCAGCCGCGGCTGTGTTGGTCGGGCCGGGCGTGGCGTTTTCAAAGAGGCAAAGAAGAGCGTGGCCGGAGCCGTGAACAGAAAAAGCTCCATTCCCATCGAGGCTGAATGGAGCTTTCCTTATGTTCAAGCATAAGGTCGTGCGGAAGGCCGGAGTAAGGGAAATCCGAGGGCGGGCCGGAGGTCATCGCGACTGGAGAGCCCTCCGGAGTCTGCGACTCATTGCGTCACACTCCTCGCCTGAGCGCCCTCTGGATTGAGGCGAGCTTCCGGAAGCAGGTAGCTGGAGCTTGTCTCGTCCCCGCGGCGTAACACCGTATACTGAACCGGCTATCGACCTGTCCACCGATCCCGGAGGAGTCAGAACCAATGGTCTATTCCAACAGACGACGCTTTCTGGCGGCGATGACGGCGACGGGGATCAGCGCACTGGCGGGCGATCGCCTGTCATGGGCTGCAGCACAGAACGGTTTGATGTCCGGGGACGACGCCGCATTCCTGGCCAATCAGGCGCGCAGGGTGATGGATTCGGCGAAGCTGGCGGCCGGTCAGACAAAGGGCAAGTGGAAAAACGAGACGCCCTATACGGTCCAC
>JAJYVF010000019.1 GCA_021792135.1 Acidobacteriota bacterium
CGACGCGGATTGCGCAGCAGGGGCAGACGGAGACATGGCTGAAGCCTCTGGCGGATGGCGGTGTTGCAGTTGGAATTATTAACCTGGGGCCGCAATCAACCCCAGTCACGGTGAAGGAAGCGGATCTGAATCTCAGGCATCCGGCCAGGGTGGCGCGCAATGTCTGGACGCATCACGATGTGGCGTTCACCCATGGCGCGTACTCCACCGATGTGCCCTCCCACGGCATCCTGATGCTGCGCATTGGCTCGAAGACTCACAGGTAAATACGCGCAGGGGTCTCCCACAGGTCCCTGCGGGTGCACAGAGCCATGGCCGAGCTGATAGGGTAAGGAAACATCGTGCGGTTCCTCTGCGCGGAGCGATTTGCGTATCCGGCGATGCCGACCAGGAGAGTTGCAGGACATGAGGTTGGGTGTGTGGATTGGCGCTGCGTGTGTGCTTGCGGCAGCGGCCATCTCGCTGCCAGCGATCGCAGGAGCGCCTTTGCAATCGGGGCCGCCTTCGACGGAGCTGGTTCCGGGAAACTTTGTCGATGTTGCCGCGCAGGATGGAGTGCATTTCATGCACCAGGCGCCGCACACGGCGAAGAAATACCTGATCGAAACCATGGGGTCGGGTGTCGCGCTTTTCGATTACGACAACGACGGGCGGTTGGACATCTATCTGGTGAATGGAGCGCCATTCGGCGATCCGACCCCGAAGGGAACGATTCCGCGGAAGACGGGACCTGCGTACTGGAACCGGCTGTACCACCAGAAGCCCGACGGGACCTTTGAAGATGTGACGGAGAAGGCGGGCCTGGCCGGGGTGGGTTACGGCATGGGGGTCGCGGTCGGCGACTACGACAACGACGGATACGAAGACCTGTACGTCACCGCGTACGGGGGCAACAAGCTGTACCACAACAATGGCGACGGGACCTTCACCGATGTTACGGCGAAGGCGGGAGTGGGCGGCAGCGGATGGTCCACGTCGGCCGCGTGGGTGGATCTGGACGGCGACGGCTACCTGGATCTGGTGGTGCTGCGCTACATCAAGTGGGACTGGGACGACGTGTGGTGCGGTGAGCATCGGCCGGGGTACCGCGGCTATTGCCATCCGGATGTGTTTCCACCGATTTCGATGCTGGTCTACCACAACAACGGGAACGGCACGTTTACCGAGGAAGCGCACAAGCTGGGGCTGGATAAGCCGGCGAAGGCCCTGGGCATCTCGATCGCGGACTACGATCGCGACGGGCACCCGGATCTGTTCGTGGCGAACGATTCGATGGAGGAATATCTCTTCCACAACAAGGGCAATGGCACGTTTGAAGAGGTGGGGCTGGATACCGGGGTTTCCATGGATGGCGATGGGCGGACCTATGCGGGCATGGGCACCGACTTCTCTGACTTCAACAACGACGGGCTTCCGGACATCTTTGTCGATGATCTGGGAGAGCAGAAGTACGCACTCTACAGGAACAACGGCGACGGCACCTTCACGTATGCAAGCTATGGCACAGGCGTTGCAGGCATGACGCTGCTGGACTCCGGCTGGGGCGCGCGGCTGGTGGATTACGACAACGACGGCTGGAAGGACCTGCTGGTCGCGCAGGGCCACGATATGGACAACATCGCGTTGTCCGCGCCGCAGCTGCATTATCGCGAGCCGATGCTGCTGGCCCGCAATGTGGACGGGAAGAGGTTCGTGGATGTTTCGTCGATCTCGGGCGAGGCCTTCCGGCATCGCTGGGCGGCGCGCGGGATGGCAATCGGCGACATCAACAACGATGGGCGGATGGATGCCGTGGTTACGGAGAACGCGGGGCCGGCGCACATTCTGATGAACGAGACGAAGACGAGCAATCACTGGATCGGCTTCAAACTGGTGGGGCACAGGAGCAACCGGGACGGGATCGGAGCGGTGATCCGCATTACGACGTCGAGGGGGCCGCAGTGGTACACGGTGACAACCGCGTCCAGTTATCTTTCATCGAGCGACCTGCGGGCGCATTTTGGTCTGGGCTCGGATACCGAAGCAGAGACGGTGGAGATTCAGTGGCCGAGCGGCATTGTGCAGCACCTTGCTCATGTCCATGGGGATCGGTACGTGCGGGTCGATGAGCCCGCCAGTACAGCTTCCGGCAGCGTACCCCCTTCGTCCGGAGCTCGCGCTTCGCGATAAACAGGCGGGAATATTTTCAGGACCTTCGCCGGACTGCGCAATCGCTTCCGTTGCGGCGACTATGATGGTGCCGCGTCGCGAATCGAGCTGAGCGGTAACGCTCGCCCATGCGCGACCGCTGGGCCCTGCACGTTCACGAAGTCCTTCGAACGGAGGGTAAGCCATGCAATGTCGACCGGCACTGTGGATGAGTGCGCTCCTCTTGTACATCACCGGCATCGTCGCCGGGTCTGCTCAGGTACAGGCGCCGCGCGTTGTGCACCAGAACGGCCGTTATGCGCTGACCGTCGACGGCGCGCCGTTTCTGATTCTGGGCGCGCAGATCAATAACTCGAGTTCCTGGCCAGCTACGATGCCCGATGTCTGGCCGGTGATCGACGGGATGCATGCCAACACGGTCGAGGCGCCGGTGTACTGGGAGCAGATGGAGCCGCAGCCGGGGCAGTTCGATTTCTCGACGGTCGATATGCTGGTGAATCAGAGCCGGGCGCATCATGTTCACCTGGTGCTGCTGTGGTTTGGGACGTGGAAGAACGGCGAGATGCACTATGCGCCGGAGTGGATTAAGACGGACCCGGCGCATTATCCGCGAATGATCGATGAACGCGGCGAGCCGATTCAGGTGCTGTCGGCCAACGCGCCTGCCAACCTGGATGCGGATCGGCGGGCATTTTCGGCGCTGATGCATCACCTCGCGGAGATCGATGCTTCGACGCATACCGTTCTGATGGTGCAGGTAGAGAACGAGTCGGGAGCGATTGGCGCTGTGCGGGATCACTCGGCCGCCGCCAACCGGGAGTTTGCCGAGCAGGTGCCGCAGACGCTGGTGGATGCTCTGCACAAACAGCCGGGAACCTGGCAGCAGGTGTTTGGTCCCGACGCCGATGAGACATTTCAGGCGTGGTCGGTGGCGCGCTATATCAATGCAGTGGCGACTGCCGGAAAGGCGCAGTTCAATATTCCGATGTACTGCAACGTGTGGATTCAGTATCCCCGGGGGTATCAGATCCGCGGGCACCTGTTACCGGGATTCGATTATCCGAGCGGCGGGGCGGTACAGACGATGATTCCGGTGTGGAAGGCAGCGGCTCCGGCGATCGATATCCTCGGCCCCGATGTTTACAGCGCCGACCGGGAGGTGGAGAAGGAAGTGCTTTCCACCTACCGGCGCAGCGATAATGCACTGTGGATTCCGGAGACGGGCCTCGGCGACGCCTTTGCGCCGGAGCTGTTCTATGCGCTGGGCATGGGCGCCATCGGCTTCTCTCCGTTTGGAGCGGATCAGACCTCCTGGACTCTGAAGCCCGGCCAACTGCCGGAGGCGCATGCAGCCAATTACGCGCTGCTGGGGCCGATGGACCGGGTGATCGCGCAGGCGAATTATGCGGGTGAACTGAAAACAGCCGTCGAAGAGGCGGGCAAACCGGAAGAGACACTCGACTTCGGCCGCTGGCAGGCGCTGGTGGGGTTTGGATTCCCGCAGCGCGATGGCGAGGAGCATGCTCCGGGCACGGAGCATCATGCGGGGCGAGCGCTGGTGGCTCAGCTGGGACCGGATGAATTTCTGGCCACGGGCATAGATGCGCGGGTGACCTTCATGCTGGCGCCGGGGACATCGGGACATATGCAGATCCTGAAGGCGCAGCAGGGCACGTACGACGGCACGACCTGGAAGCCGATGCGAATCCTGAACGGAGATCAGACGGATCGCGGGCTGAACTTCCGCGATGTGCCGCAGATCGTGCAGATCCACCTGGCGACGTATTGAGGGCACCAGTTCAGACGAGCTGAGCGAAAATCTGGCGCATGGTCAGCGGACCGGCGGCAACGGCGCCGCGCGGAGCGGTGGATCCGATGACGACGGCTTGCCCATGGGCTTCGCTCCACGCCACAAGGGAAGCCTGACTGGCGCCGGTAAGGCGCTGTTGGTCGATCCACGTATAGTAAGCGCCCATGTCGGCATCGATGAGCGAGCCCCGAGGATCTTGCGCGTTGCGGTCGCCGGTTCCGGCGAGCAGCTCGTTCATGGGAAGCTGGCGCTGGCGCGGCGCGAAGCGCAGCAGGAGGGTGCAGGGCTGAGCGCGGCGCAGCGCTTCGCGGGCGGTCCACTGAACGAAGGTCGTGCTGAAGATCTGGGTGCCCGACCCTTCGGCCAGGATGCTGAGCTTGAAGCGGCTGAGGACCTCATCCTGTCCGGCGAGTCCGACTTCCTTCGTCGTCGTTTCGGCCATCAGCGTACGCAATTCTTCGGGGCCGCCGTGGCCGCTGCCGATGACGGATTCCATCCGCTTGAGCATGGCCGCCCTGACCGGCGCGAGTTCGCCCCAGCTGACCGTATTGAGCTGAACTGCCGGAGCGGACGGCGCTTTGGCGCCGTCGACGTACCAATGGCCATATTCGATGTTGTGCTGAGCAGCGCGTGCAGAGACGGTTTCCAGCAGGAACGGCCATGCACCGGTGGGATCGACGCTCTGGATGAAGACGCCGTGCGGGCGAAGCTTACGGAAAAGAGGATAGCCGGGCGCCTGCAGCCCGCTGCCGAGAACGGCTATGGCCAACCGCGGGACCGGCGGCTGCGGCTCAGGAAAGGCACGGCGCCAGGATTGGGTGTAGGCCATGGCCACGGAACGAAACATATCGATCTGGTGGCTGGACCAGAGGGCGGCGGTGAAGGCTTCAAGGAATTCCTCGGGGCGACGAACCCAGTCGAGATGCTGAAGTCCGGGAAGCAGAGATGAGAAGGTGAAGCCCTGGAGGCAATGATCCAGGTCCGCAGAGGAAAGGCCGCCGAGGTACGAGAACTGGTCGTCGAGGACACGGCGTTCCGCAGGGAAGAGCCAGTCGTAGCCGCTGATCTCGCGCATGAGCAGAGCGGCAAAAACGACGGGCATGCGCCGAAGCAGCGCAAGGTGTTGAACGACTAAAGTGCGGGCCTGGGGAGGGTAGCTGCGAAACGATTGGGAGTTGAGCTGGGAAGGCAGCATCAGATCACCTCCCTCAGCGCTTTCCCCTTTGCCAGCGGAGTGGCGAAACCGAGAAGGCCGCCCAGGGTGGGAACGAGATCGAGCGAGTCGACAGGGCGGTCGATGGAGACACCCTGGCGCACGCCGGGGCCGAGGACCATCACCCATGTTGTGCGGGAGAGCGCGTCGCCGGTACGGTGGTGCTGAAAGCCGTTTCCTCCGGCATCGAGGTCGGAGTCCCGCCCGAAGTCGGGGAGGACGAACATGGTGGTGTTGTTCGCGTACTCGGGCTCGGACTGGATGGTTTGCCAGATTTGCCCGCAGAGACGGTCGGTGCGCTGTATGCCTTCGACGTAGAGCGAGTAGGCGCCGGAATGGGCGATGTCGATGTCGTGCAGGGTAATCCAGAGCAGACTGGGAGCCAGCTGCCGCATGAGCTGCTGCGCAATGTAGACCGAAAGCTCGTCGGGGCTGCTGAGGGTCAGAGCGTGACGCCTGAATTCGCTGACGGAGAGGCTGAGGATTTGCTCGAGCTGCTGAAGCTGCACCTCGTTTCCTTCAAGCTCCGGCGTGTAGAAGGGATCCTCGTAGTTGTCGCGCAGCAGGTAGCCGAAACCGTCCGCGGCCGTGCCGGGCATGGCGGCACGCAGCAGATGCTTGGGCAGGATGACGCCTGCTCCCAGACCGGGGCCGTAGCCGCGATGGTCACTCTCGCCGATGCGGTTGAAGCCGTTGCTGGGCGCGACTACCCAGGCATCCACCGCCGGGCGGCCGAGTCCGCGGCGGAAATATTCGAAAACGGTCGGGTCGCTGGGAGGGACAGCCGCGAAGTTGTCGAAGGTCTCGTAGACGCCGGTAGCGAGGCTCGCAGTGGCCACATAGTGCCCGAGGATGCCGTGATTGACCACCTGGGTATAGAAGGTGGATTGCGGGATGAGAAGGTTGAGCAGGCTGGGAATGTTTTCCTGCCCTTCGGGCGCGAAGGTTTCCTCGTCGCGCGCTCCTCCGCCGAAGGTGACGACCACAACCTTTCTTTTGCGCGGTAACGCAGCGGCGCGGAGCGGCAAAAAACTCAGCAGCGCGCCCGCGGCTCCCATCCTGGCAGCCGAGCGCAGAAATTCGCGGCGGTTCCAGCTTACGGCTGAGGCGGCATCGCGCAGGCGGAGTAAGGACGGAGAGATGAGATTGCTTTTCACTGCATCTTCACCAGGAAGGTTGTGACCTGTCTCAGCCGGGCTTCGACTCCCTCTCGCTCCTGCTTCGAGTATCGCTGCTCGAGTGCAATCTCGGCCCGAGCTTTGTCGCGCTCGCCGATGTGCGAGAGGGCTCGGGCCAGGCGGTAATGGGCGGAAGCATACTCGGGACGCAGCCTGATGGCCGTTTCCAGCTCGGGGATGCTCTGCGGCCACTTCCCTTCGGTCTGCAGAAGCAGACCCATGCCGTAATAAGCCTCGGGCAGATTGGGCCTCGACCGGATCGCCGCCTGCAGCAGGCGGCGCGCCAGCGACATCTGGGCGTCGTCCGCCGGCTGATGGAGGATGCTGGTCGCCGCATAGGTGGCCAGGATAGCGTCTCTCGGATGGCGCTGGGCATACTGGATCAGATTGGCGCATTTGGGCTGCTGCCCTTCCGTAAGAACGGTGCAGGTGCGGCCCAGGAGTTCGGCATCGAGGCTGTTGTCAGGGTTGTCGGCCAGCAGGTCGGCGAAAATCGGGATCGCCTGGTCGTAACTTCCCGCTCCGTAATAAGCCACGCCGAGTCCCAGACGCATTCGCTGGCTTTGGGGAAACTGACGAACGCCGGCAGCGAATTCCTTTTCCGCCGCTTCGAAGGTCCAGTGACGCAGGAACTCGATGCCGAGAACGTAGACGTTGGCTTCGGTTGGAGCGAGGCGCACCGCGCTGGCGTAGTGCTTTGCCGCGCCTTCATAGCGGCCGAGTTTCTCATCGACATCGCCGTAGAGCGACTGCACCTCGGCTGAAGAATCTGCATCGGGCAGGCGCGCCAGCAGAGTCTCCGCCTGCGAGGGCTTTCCGCAGTCGAAGAGAGCGAGCGCCGTGTTGTAGAGCAGATCGGAATTGGAGCCGTCGCGCGGCAGAGCCGCTTCAAAAGCCGCAGCCGCTTTGGCAGGCTGCTTCAGCAGCATCCATGCCTGGCCGAGGGCCTCCTGCGTGCCGGAGTTGGCGGGATTGAGAGCAGCCGCCCGAGCCAGTTCGCGCGCGGCATCGGCGGTGCGTCCCTCTTTGAGCCAGGCCGTGCCCAGATTCGCGAGGGCCACATCGGAGGATGGGTTCTCACGTGCCGCGGCACTGAGCAGCGGTGTAGCGGATGCCAGTTTGCCCTGGGAGGCATACAGCAGCCCAAGGGATTCGTTGATCTCGTAAATATCCGGAAGCTCCTGACGCAAACGCCGAAGCCGCGGTTCGGCCGCAGCGGTATCTCCCGCGTTCAGCGCCGCCATCGCCTGCTGGAACATCCGGTTCTGGGAAGGCGTGATGGTCTGCGATGCGGAAGCATTCGGGGCGGAGAATTGCGCAGCCTGTGCGCCGGCTATCGCGCACACCAGCACCAGCAGGAGTGAGAGCCTCCTCGCAAAGGCCGGCAGAGGTCGCTGGGAAGGCACTGCGAAAAACCTCCGCGGATCCGGCCGGAAACCGGATCCGTCAGAGACAAGTCTACCCTCAGAACTGATACTTCATCGCGAGCTGGAAGAAGCGCGCGTCCGGGGTAAAGTTCTGGAAGAAGCGTGGCGAAGTAATCTGCCCGCCATTGGAGTTGATGTTGGTGACACTCGGATACCCGTAAGCAGGTGTGTTCAGGACATTGAAGATATCGGCCCGGAACTGGAGGTACTGTTCGCGCCAGGTCGTGAAATTCTTAAACATGGACATGTTGATGCGCTCGTAGCCTGGTCCGAAAGTCTGGTTGCGTTTTCCTCCGAGATACTGCAACACCTGAGCGTGGCTGGTGACGAGGGTTCCGGGTGCGATATTGGGACCGGGAAGCGGGTTGGCAAACGCGCAGGGATTGAACCAGTTTTTCAGATTGCGGACTTTCGCTGCGCAGGTGACGTTCGGGTTGCTGGGAGGAGGAGTGCCGCCCGCCTTGAAGGGATCTCCAATCAGCATGGCGCGGGCTGCACCGCCGGCAGCAGTGCTGATGTTGGGATAAACGGTGATGGGATTGCCAGTCTGGGCGAAGAAGGTCAGGTTCGACGACCAGCCGCCCGCCACTTCGTTCAGGAGCCCGGAGCGATTCAAATGTGCCCGGCCAACGCCGAAGGGAAGGTCGTAATAGCCGTTGAAGGTGAATCGCTGGCGCGTGTCGAATGGACTGTTGCTGTAATCCTGGCTGATGGGTATCAGATTGTTATTGCGAAAACCGCCGTCAGCGGTGCTGCCCAGCGGGGTGGGGGCATCATCCAGCGAGTGCGCCCAGGTGTAGGTCGCGAGGAAATTCAGCCCGTTCGACATACGCTTCTGGAGCTTTGCCTGCATGGCGTTGTAATCGCTCATGCCTGCGTAGTTCGTATAAGCGGTTCCGCCAAAGCCCGGGAACGGCCGGTACGGCTGGGGATCGACCGAAGGATTGACCAGGGCAAAGTAATTGTTGGGATCGGGGAAAACCTCCAGGTGCCGTGAGGCGGTGCCAACATAGGCCAGCGTCGCGGCGATGTTGTTGGTCAGTTCGCGCTCCACGGAGAGGTTCCAGTCCATGGAGTAAGGGGTGTGTACGTTGTGGTCTTTCCCGCGCAGCGCAGGCGTGGAAATGTAGTTGGACAAGCCTTTAGCCAGCGGGATCGAAAATCCATTTTCCAGGGATACGCCACCATAGGCCGGATCGCTGATGCTGGGGCAACTGGCCGCGGTACAGTTTGGCGCTACGAAGGAGTCGCTGAACTGGAAGGGGTAGTTTTCACCCAGGTTCGGGTAGTACCCGATGCTTTCCAGGCCGCCGTAAAAGAGGCCGAAGCCGGTTCGCCAGACCGTCTTCGAATCGGAGGCAAAGGAGGCGCCGAAGCGGGGCGCGAAGTTCAGATGCTGCGCATTCACCAGCGCCGGATTGTTGACATATTGCAGGTCAATGTTGTTTGCGGCCAGAAGGCTGGTGAATGACGACGCCAGCGGGAAGTTTCGCTGCTGAACGGGGATCTGGTAGACCGCCTTGCCGAATCCCGGCCCCGTCGGTCCGGTTACATAGTAAGTCGCCTGGTAGCCGCCGACGTCCTTGTACGGCTGATAGAAGTCGTAGCGGAGACCCAGGTTCAGGGTCAGGTTGCTGGTAGTCCTCCAGTCATCCTCAAAATAGGCGGAGCGATACCACTGCGCGTCGCCGTTTTTGAACTCATTGGAGAGATTAGCGCCGTTGTTCTGGTCGGCCAGAAAATCGGCCACCCCGTAACCGGTAAAGCTGGCGCCCAGGTTGCCGGTGTAGAGTCCGCTAAAATTGTAAGTTCCGCGCGGATAAGGGGGCTGAATGGTCGAGAAGCGGATACTCTGAAAATCGACGCCGAGCTTCAGGGAGTGATTGCCCACGATCTTGGTGACGTTGTCCAGGATCTGGAAAACGTTCTCGTGCTCATTCGTGACAAAGAATTGGGTGCTGCCAAAGTTCGACAGTCCGCCGATGCTCACATAGGGCAACCCGCCGTTATCAGGGAACGCGGGACCGAAAGGAATGCCTCCGAGCCCCAGCGTGGGAGCGATGTTTGTGTTGGCATTCGGCTGCAGATAGCCATCGTGCAGGAAGTTATAGCCAAAGCGGACTTCGTTGGTAAAGGTTGGGGTGAAGATGTGCGTCTCGCTCCAGGCGAGGTTCTCGCCCAGGTTTTCGATGGATCCGTCGTTGCCGAAGCCTCCGCCGTCGAGGATCGGTCCCAGCGGCGGCGGGTCGTAGCCGGGCTCGTTATAGTAGGTGAGGCGGATGAAGGTCTGGTCCTTGCTGCTGAGGTTCCAGTCCATTCGCGTGTCCCACTGAAAGGTATTGTTGATGTCGTTGGTATTGACGATGTAGTTGTTGAAGGTCTTTCCCCCGTTGGCATTGGGCAGGGGGTAAAGGTTGAGAATGTTCTGGGCAACCTTGTCGATCTGGCCGGGGCACATAACGTTTTGCTGGCCATTGCAGGTCTGTAGCTTGGTGCCGCCCGAATTCGCCTGGTAAAGCATAATGGGCTGCGCGGCGCCGGTCAGCTGCGTGTTGAGCAGCTCTGTAAAGTTGCCGGTGCGCATCAGGGGAGTGGGAACCGATTCGGTCTGCGTGTTGCCGAAGACGATGCGGTTGGCCTGGAAATCCCCAAAGAAGAAAAGGCGGTCTTTGATGATGGGGAAGCCGAGGGTCGCGCCGAACTGATTCTCGTGATACGCGGGGACCGTGAGGGCGTCGAAGTCGCGGGCGTCGAGGACGTTGTTGCGGAAGTACTCCCAGGCATCGCCGTGAATCTGGTTGGTTCCGGATTTGATGGACGCGTTGATCGTGGCGCCTGCCGAGTGTCCGAATTCGGCGCTGTAGTCACCCGTCTGAATTTTGAATTCGGCGAGCGCGTCCGGCGGAGGGTTCACGACGAAGCTTGCGCCGTTCACGAAGTCGACGACGTTGGAGTTGTTGTCCACGCCGTCCAGAATGAAATCGTTCTCTTCAGCACGCTGGCCGTTCGCCTCGAAATCGCCCGTCCCGCCTCCGCGCGACCCTACGGCTGGATCTGCGCCGTTGGCCAGTTGCGCGATGTAGACCCAGTTCCTCCCATTGAGCGGAACATGATCGATCGTCTCCGCGCTCATGGTCTGGCCAACGGAGCCTTCCTGGGTCTGCATCAGGGGCGGCGCCGTGGTGACGGTGACGGTCTGGCTTACTTCACCGGGCTGCAGGACGAGACCGACGTTCAGCCGCTGCTGTACGTCCAGGTGAACGTTTTCCTGGGTTGTAGTCTGAAATCCCCTCGCCGTCGCCGACAGCCTGTAATTGCCGATCTTGATGGGCGAGAAAGTGTAAATCCCGTGGCCGTCCGACCTGGCGTGGAGCACCAGTCCTGTATCGGTGCTGGTCAGGGTGACGTCAGCGTTTGGAACGACAGCGCCGGAAGTGTCGGTTACGACGCCGGTTATGGTTCCCTGGTCGAGCTGCGCCCATGTCAGCGGGGCGGAGATCAGGAAAGCGAGGAACGCAGATGCGATCAACGGCAGCCGATGGACGCTGCAGAATCGTCTGGGCAGCAAGCGGGTATACCTCCCTGAGATTTGTCATCTTTCTCAATTGCTGGACCCGAACTAGCTACTTGCGTGTTCCCTGGGGTACTGGCCTCTTTCTTATCAATCAATTCGCCATTGGTGGAATATTTATCTCATGCGAAAGATGGCTGTCAAGGTTGCGCGCCCAGGTTGCGCGCCCAGGGCACGCCGATCCGAGGGAAAGGCGGGTGCTCATCCGGTCCTGCCTTTCGGGCGATGGGCGCGTCAGCAGAAAAGGGGACAGCGAAACTTCGCATCGAAATTACTCTCTGGTAAACCATCGCGGAATGTAGAAGATACGTGGCCGGAGGATGGCCGGACCCCGGAGTCCGGCCGGACTCAGGAACGATCATTGCGGCAGCGCATAGGCGATGACGGAATCGCTGAGCAGGGGTGCGCCGACGAGCCCCCCGCCGGTTGCCACGATTGCGACGTATTGTTTGCCGTGGGCGTCGGAATATGTCACCGGAATCGCTTCGGCGGCTGCGGGCAGTCTTACGGTCCAGATTTCCCTGCCGGTCCTGGTGTCGAAGGCGCGAAAGCGCGCGTCGTCGGTTGCGCCGATGAAGGTCAGGCCGCTGGCCGTGAGGATAGGCCCGCCGAGGCCGGGACGACCGGTGTTCTGCTTTCCTTTTGGCAGGATGTCGGTCACTCCCAGCGTCGAGCGCCAGGCGATCTTTCCCGTATTTACATTGACGGCGACCAGCTGGCCCCAGGGCAGCGGAGTACAGGGCAGATGATCCTTTACGTCCCAGAAGCGCGTATATCCGGCGAGGGGGCCGGAGTTCGAGTAACTGCCATCGGGATTGCGAACAATCCGCATGGGCTGTCCGAGGTTATTTACGTTGACAACATACAAGCCGAGTCTCGGGTCGAAAGCTCCGCCATAGTAATTTACGCCTCCATGGGTACCTGGAAGTGTAACGGAGTACTGGTTGTACCGGGGCGGAGTGTAGGGCACGGGGCTCAGGTACATATTATTGTCGTGGACGTATTTTTCGCAGAACTCCTTCAGCGCGGGGGTTTTGTTATACAGGTCGGCGTCGGTGATGGTGTCTTCCGAAAGCGGCGGAGGCGTGACGGGAAACGGCTGCGTTGGCCAGGCGTGCTCCCCAGGCACGTTGCTGGACGGGACAGGACGCTCTTTGACACCGAAGATTGGTTTCCCGGTGAGACGATTCAAAATGAACATGAGGCCGGTCTTGTTGACAACGACGACGGCCGGAATGGTTCGCCCATTGCGGTGAACGCTGATAAGGGTCGGCGGAGCCTCTGCATCATAGTCCCAGATATCGTGGTGAACGATCTGGAAATACCAGAGCAGCCTGCCGGTGGCCGCGTCGGCGGCCACGACGGAGCTTCCGAAGAGGTTCTTACCGGGACGGTCAACGCCTACGCGGTCGTTGTTGGGCGCACCGAAGGGCATATAGACAATGCCGCGAGCGGCATCCACCGACATGTAACCCCAGACGTTCACGCCGGAGCGGTTCTTCCAGCTGTCGCCGCCCCAGGTATCGTGGCCGGTCTCACCGGGACGGGGAACGGAATGGAAGGTCCATACAAGCTTGCCGGTGCGGGCGTCCCAGGCGCGGGTATCGCCGGCGGGACCGATGCCGCCGTTGAGACCTCCCGGACCCTCGCCCGTTCCGGCACCGGTGATGATGAGGTCCTTATAGATGACCGGCGGCGAGGGCAGGGAGTAGGGCTTGTCCATTCCGGAGGTCATGACCTCGGGCGTTTTCAGATTGACTGAACCGTTATTCCCGAACTCGGTGTTGATGCGGCCGGTGGCTGCACTGATGGAATAAAGCCGTCCGCCGCGCGTACCGAAGATAATGGCAGGGGGATGGCTGGCATCACCTGGCCAGTAACTGGCGCCTCGCAGGGAGCACTGATCGCCGCCGGGGATATTAAATTTCCAGATCAGCCTTCCGGTGGCGGAGTCGAGCGCGACGATCTGACTGTAAGGCGTGGCCACATACATGGTTGGGCCGATGACCAGCGGCTGATCTTCTGAGGGGTGGTATTTGATGAAATTGAATCCCGGCTGGCCCTGAAGCGAGGAAACGCTATTCGCAGGTTTCATGTGGTAAACCCATGCCACCCGCAGCTTACTAACATTCGCCGGAGTGATCTGGGTCAGGGTGGAATAGCGCATGCCGGCCGGATCGCCGCCGACAACCGGCCAGTTCCCTGCCCTGTCGAATGGGCCTGTTTCGGCAATGCCGCCGTCGGCAACGGGCGCAGCTGGTGCTTCCGGGCTGGTGGGCGGCGCGGCCCCAGGTGCGCTGGCGGAGGGAGCCGGAGCGGTCGGGCCATTCGGGGCCGGAAAGGATCTCGCGAGATATCTTGTAATCTCGTCGAACTGCGGGTCGGTTGCTACCGCACCGCGAGCAGCCATGACCTGAACCAGGTCGTACCACTGCTGCGGGGTAAGGCGCTTTGAGGCGGACACTTCCGGCGAATGGCAATGGGAACATACCTTAATGGTCAGATCACGGCCGGTTCCGGGCGGCAGGAGCTTATAATCCGGCGCGGCAAGCGCGTGCGAAGTAGGGGTATTTTGCGCAAACGCCGGTCGTGGCAGAGCGGAGAAAAGAAGGCCAAGGGCGCATGAGTAATAGAGAGCCCGACGAGCAAGGCGGGGGAGTCGTTCAGGCATAAGCACGATTTGTTGGTACATTGGGCGAGGCCTCCATCCATTCAGCGGGATCTGTTACAGAGCTGCCCCCGCGCGATCAGGAGCTGGGCACAAAGCGGATGGCGCAGCCGCCTCCCGGCGCAAGATGAAGATGCAGAGTATCGCTCTGCTGCACGGTTTTCCTCTCAATGGATACGTGCTGCGGGAAGCGCTCCGCATCGGGTGCATCCTGATAGATTTCGGCGCTGTACTGGCCGGTACCAAGAAAATTCAAAGGAAGAGTGATGTCGCGAGGGGTCCAGTTGGTGATGGAGCCGACGTACCAGTCACTTCCCTTGCGACGAGCGATCGTCACGGTTTCGGATGGGTAACCCTGGAGTGTACGGGTCTCGTCCCAGGCCGCGGGAACATCCTTGATGAACTGGAAGGCGGGCTGATTCTGATAAGCCTGGGGCGCGTCGGAAACCATCTGGAAGGGATCGTAATCGATCACGTAGAGCGCGAGCTGCTGGCAACGGGTGCCAAGGACCATCGGCCGCAGATCGCGCGGGACGAACTGGGCTTCCGTGGCGTTATCGAAGCCACCGGGCGTGTAATCCATGGGGCCGTTGAGGAGCCGCGTGAAGGGGAGGGTTGTGCGATGGAGAGGATCGTCGCGGTAACTCCACTTTGAATATTCCATGCCGAGCACCGCTTCATAACCGAGGACATTGGGATAAGTACGGCTGATTCCCCAGGGAGTGGTCGTGCCGTGGAAGTCGAGCATCAGGTGATGTTCGGCAGCAAGGCGCGCCGCGCGGTAATAAAACTCGACGCCGGGCTGATCGCCGCGCTGGAGGAAGTCGATCTTCACGCCGGCGACCCCCCATTTTTCGTAGAGAGGGAAGGCCTTGTCCATCTGGAGGACAGTTGCGTTATAGGAGGTCCAGATCCAGATCTTCACCCCTTTGCGAGCGGCATACCGCACGACCGCCGGCACATCGATATTGCCGCTCATCTGGGTGATGTCATCGCGCTTTGACCATCCGGCATCAATGAGCATGTAACGGAAGCCGGACTGCGCGGCGAAATCAACGAAGTACCTCATGGTCGCCGTTGTATCTGCAGAAACGCCATCGGGACCGGTATCGCCATTCCACCAGTCCCAGGCCGTCTTGCCGGCGTGAATCCAGCTTGTATCCGCAAGGGCATTCGGCGGGTTCAGATCGTCGATGATGTTGGACGCGATGAACTCGCCGGGATGATCGGCGATCTCCAGCACGCGCCAGGCGGAGTGATGCGGCAGGGGGCCGGCTACCGCGACGGTGGGCGATGCGGGGGGATCGTCGAAGCGGGGTGCTAGAACAGTCTGCATGCGAAACTGGCCGCGGGAGCCGGAGTAGTCGTCCGCACCGCCGCTGGTCAGATACATGACGCTGTTGCCCTCAAGATCGGCTTCGGTGACGGCGAGCCAGCCCCCACCGGGAATGTGCGTCAGGAACGGAAGGCCGATAAGCATTGCGGCCGGCGTTCCGCCCTGCGTACCAAAGGCGCTGATGTGCAGCGGATGCACGTATTCGCTCTCGAAGGCAGAGCGGAAGTTCGGCAACTCGAGCGCCCAGGCGGTTGCGTCCTTAGTGAAATCGAATTCGGTGTGTTCTTCGTGGAGGTCATAGCTCCGCAGGCCGGGCTGCTCGGGAACGACATAGCGGAAGGCGAGAGCGCCGTTATAGGCGCGGGCTTCCATGATGAGCGTGCGGCGCGGCTCGTCGGGCTCGGTGAGCTTGACCGCGAGGCGGTTGTAAGCATCATTTACGTGGCTGGTCTTGCCGGCAATTTCCGTATAGTCGTCGACCCCGGAGCCAGGGGTGGCCTGCACAATGCGGACATTGTCGCCGAGGGGTCGCGCTCCAGCGAGCCCCAGGCTGAGGCCGGAGTTTTCGAGGATCGTCCTGCCGTCGAAGGTGACGCTGTAGACCAGGTGTCCGCTTCCCGCGGTCGCACGGCCATCATGCAGAACGGCAAACTCGAGCTGGAGGCGGTGGTCCGGCGAGGTGACGGCGGGCGTTTCAGAGGTGGCCTGCGCCCGCGAGATGAACGGGACTCCGATGAGCAGCGGAAGGATAGCCGCTGCCAGCCCGAAACGACGGCCGGCAACGACGCACGAGGCAGAGGCAAAGCGATGAAGCCGTCTTTGGCAGGTCACGGATGGTCTCCAGTGAGTGGGACTGGCTGAGCAGCAACAGAGTTGCGGACACAACAGAACAGGCGCCGGACGGCCGGCGGAATGGTCGTCGAGGTTCTCAGAGCTGAGGCTGCTAAGAGGCGGCGCTCCTGACGCGACATCTGGATAAGAGTCGAACCCCGGGGACAACACTTCGCCCGAATTGTACCGCTCCGGGTAGGCCAGCAGAGGTACCGGCGCTGAGGCTCCGCAAATTTTTGCTGTCCTACGGAGACGACCGGCCGTGTCGCTCGTGCGGCCTCTTCATGGTTCGTTGCCTTTATGTTTGTACGAAGCGCCGGTATGCGGGCGCTGCTCTCCTTCACGTAAGCTGGTGAATCGATGCTGAGATCCGGGGCGATCGGGAAAGCGAAGCGGCCTGTGGTCCGTCGGGCGTTCGGGACAATGCTCGCTGCGAGTTGCCTCGTTGCCGCAGGAATCGCGATCGGCCAGGAGCCGCAGACGGGATCTCAGCCCGCCGCCCAGCAGCGGCGTTACCAGAACATGACTCCGCAGCAGCGCGCCGAAGCGACACGCGAGTTTCTGGGCCTGGGTCCGGAGCCGGACAAAGCGGCCGCCACGCGGGGCGCGCCTCTTTTCAGAAGGGACTGCGCGTTCTGTCATGGGCCGGAAGCTCGCGGCGCAACGGCGCCGAGCCTGATCACTTCGGACCTGGTGCTGGACGATGATCTCGGGGAGCATCTGGTGCCCTTCCTGAAGAAAGGACGGCCGGAGAAGGGCATGCCGGCCTTTGCTGCGGTGCCGGATGATCAGCTGCACGATATCGCCGAGTATCTGCACCTGCAAGTGGAGGATGTCGCGAACCGTGGGACCTATCGCCTTCTGAACATTGTGGTGGGCGATGCGGCCAGAGGAAAGTCGTGGGCCGCGTCTCATTGCATGTCGTGCCACACCGCGGAGACATTCGCCCATGTTGCGAAGCGGTTTCGCTCGCCGGGGCAACTGCAGCGGGGCTGGATCTGGCCCTCGCGCTCGGGAGACCAGTCACTGGCGGTGACGGCGGCAGTAGAGACGCCGGATAGCGCGACGATCGCGGGGCGGGTGACGCAGGTGAGCGATTTCCGCATCACGCTGGTCGACGGCCTGGGAGAGACGCACGTAATCGAGCGCAGAGCTGGTGTAGAGGTGCGGATACACGATCCTCTCGCGGCGCATCAGGCCATGATCATGACCTTGACAAACGAACAGATGCACGACGTGACGGCCTGGCTGGAGACGCTGCGTTGAGGCTGGCGGACGCAATATGGGCGTCAATCGCGACTGTCGCGCTGATGGGTGCGGCAAGTCCGGGACCGCATGTTTCTCTGGACCCGAAGGAGATTGGGAAGGCGCCGGTCAGCAGCTGGACTACGTTCAACGGCGATTACAGCGGCGAGCGCTACAGCACACTGACGCAGATTCGCCCCGACAATGTTGACCAGCTTACGGAGCAGTGGGTCTACAGGATTACAGGTGTCGGTGCGCAGCGCGGCGCTCCGGCTCCCGTGATCAAGTGCACGCCGCTGCTGGTGGAGGGCGTACTCTACATCACAATTCCGGATCACGTGTGGGCGCTGGATGCCCGCACCGGGATGGAACTCTGGCACTACGTCTGGCGCGACCATGGCGGCCATCTTGTGGGGCAGCGCGGAGTTGCCATCTGGAAGAGCACGGTTTTCTTTGAGACGCCGGATAACTGGCTGATTGCCCTGCGCACCAATACCGGAAAGGAACTGTGGCGGAAGAATTACGCAGACGCGCGCATGCAGTATTTCTCGACCTCGGCGCCCCTGGTCGTGAAGAACCACGTGATTGTCGGCGTGGGCGGCGATGCGATGGATATGCCCGGCTTTCTCGATTCGTTCGATCCGCGAACCGGTGCATTGCAGTGGAAATGGTGGTCCACGCCACGGCGGGGCGATCCCGCGCTGAAGACCTGGCCGAATGAAGCGGCGTCGGACCACGGCGGGGGGATGACCTGGATGCCGGGTACCTATGATCCTGATCTCAACCTGCTTTACTGGCCCACAGGCAATACCAATCCTGTCTTCGCCGGTCAGGGGCGGCCGGGGGCGAACTTATGGACCGAATCGATCGTGGCACTCGATGCCGACACTGGCAAACTGCGGTGGTATTTTCAGCTTTCGCCCCACGACACGCATGACTTCGACAATACGACCGCGCCCGTTCTGTTCGATGCCGCGGTCCATGGACAGCCTCGCAGGTTACTGGCACAGGCGGCGCGCAATGGTTTCTTCGTAACTCTGGACCGGATAACTGGGATATACCTCGTCATGAAGCCGTATGTTCCCCTGGACTATTATTCCGGCCTGTCGCCGCAGGGTGAACCGATTCCGATTCCGGATAAGGACCCGTCCGTGGGCGGCTCCATCAACATTGTGAATGCGACAAACTGGGAGGCTCCGGCTTACAACCCGAAGACCGGGCTGTTCTATGTCAACTCCGCCGAAGGGAAAGCGATTTATTACCTGACGGACGACAGCGCGCGGCCATCAGGATACGGGGGTACGATTGAGGGCATCGGCCACACGCGGCGCGTGCTGCAGGCCATCGATCCACTGACGGGCAACGCAGCGTGGGCACATGTCTATCCGAACCTGAACAACGCGCCGGTGACCGTGGGGCCGAGCATTCTCACCACTGCGAGCAATCTGGTGATCACCGGCGACGATCAGAGGAATCTGATTCTTTACGCCGCCGATACAGGCCGCATCCTGTGGCACCACGAACTCGGCGCGAATGAGTCGGGCGGCGTGATCACGTACATGCTGGACGGACGACAATATATTGTGTTTGGAGCGGGCGACAGTCTTTGCAGCTGGAGCCTCGCACGGTAACTCTTTTTCTCGCGTGCCCCGGAAACAGAACCCGGATCGAAGGACAAGAGATTCACAGATGAAGGCAAGCCGCACCCGGTACAGCATTGTCATCCTGGCCATTGGTCTGGCGGTGCTCTCCTACGTACAGAGAGTCGCGATCTCGGAAGCGGCGGGGCCGATATCGCGCGATCTGCGGCTTTCCAGGGAGCAGATGGGCCTGATCTTCGGGGCATTTGGACTGGCGTATGCGCTCTTCGAAGTTCCCATGGGGCTGCTGGGCGATCGGCGGGGCGTGCGGCGGGTGCTGACGCAGATTGTTCTGGCGTGGTCCGCCTTCACGGCTCTGACCGGGGTCGCGTGGAATGTGGGGTCGCTCTATGCGATTCGCTTCCTGTTTGGCGCCGGTGAGGCGGGTTGCTTCCCGAATCTGACGCGAATGCTGAGCGCGTGGCTGCCGGCGCGGGAGCGCGTAACCGCGCAGTCGCTGATGTGGGCCTTTACGCGATGGGGCGGGGCGGCAACACCGCCGCTGGCCCTGCTGTGTATCCATTGGTTTGGCTGGCGCTGGGCGTTTGTGGGTTTTGCTGTGCTGGGGCTGGTGTGGTGCGCGGTGTTCCTGCTCTGGTTCAGGGACGATCCGGCGCAGCATCGCGCCGTCAACGCGGCGGAACGGAGGATGCTGGAGGCCTCGCGGGTTCTGACCACGCATCATGCCGGAGAACGACACTGGATGTCGCTGCTTCTCACCCGGCAGGTCGCGGTGCTGGTGGTGCAGTATTTCTGTTTTTCCTATGTGTGGTACTTCTACATCACCTGGCTGCCAACGTATCTGCGACAGGGGCGTGGCCAGTCGCCGGAACGCGCGGCGGCGCTTGCCGTGCTGCCTCTTTTGTTCGGTGGATTCGGTTCGCTGGCTTCCGGACTGGCGCCGGCGCGTCTGTCGCGGCGGGCGATTGCCTTTTGCGGGTTTCTTGCGACGGCTATCCTGCTGTTTGCCCTGACACACATCCGGTCTGTCGTAGCGGCCATGCTGGCGATGGGCGTGGCCAGCTTTTCCAGCGACCTGACGATGCCGATTTCCTGGGACGCCTGCGTGGAGATCGGAGGTTCGTATACCGCGACGGTCGCCGCAGCCATGAATATGCTGGGCAATTTTGCAGGATTCATCGCGCCGGTTCTGGGCGGCGTGCTGCTGCAGCGGACCGGCGGCGACTGGAACCTGCTGATTGACACTATGGCCGGAGCGGCTCTTGTCTCCGCGCTCTGCTGGCTCTACCTCGATCCTGAGAAGGCGCGGCGGGAGCGGGAGATGGGCCTCGCGCTGCACACCGGCATGAGCACCGATATTCTGTCACCGTAATCATCGGGAAATCAGAAGAGGAGATGCAGGGATGAAGATTGATTTGACCGGACGCATCGCGGTAATCACAGGCGGCAGCCGCGGTCTCGGCGAAGCGATGGCCAGGGTGCTGGCCGAAGCAGGCGCGAGGATCGCGCTGGTGGCGCGCGACGAAGGACGACTGGAGGTGGTGCGCGATTCCCTTGCCGAACGCGGAGGAATGGCTGAGATCTTTGTCGCCGATGTCACGCAGGAGGACCAGGTCGCAGGCGTGGCGCAGGCGGTGCAGGAGCGCTTCGGCGCCGCGCAGATTCTGATCAACAACGCGGGAACGAACATCCGCAAGAACCTGGTGGATTTTTCGCTCGCGGAATTTCGCAGCGTGCTGGACGCAAGCCTCATCTCGACTTTTCTTATGTGCCGCGCCTTCGTGCCGGGAATGAAGGGCTCCGGGTACGGACGAATCCTGAACCTGGCTTCGACCATGGCTCACGTGTCGCTGCCGGCGCGCACCGCCTATTCCTCGGCGAAGGCGGGCCTGCTCGGTCTGACGCGCAGCCTGGCTCTGGAACTGGCAGGCGAGGGCATCACGGTCAACGGAATCAGTCCGGGACCCTTCGGCACCGACATGAATGCGCCGCTGATGAACAATCCCGAACTGAACGCACAGTTCCTGGCGAGCCTGCCGGTGGGGCGCTGGGGCAAGGTGGAGGAGGTCGGTGCGCTGGCCTGCTACCTGTGCTCGGAAGCAGCAGGTTTCATCACCGGCACCGACATCCTGATTGACGGCGGCTGGACAGCGAAATAAATCCGCCCTATGGCTTCAATTCTTCAATGCGCGGCGCATGGGGCGGCACGTAATCCACCAGCGAATCCACCGGCTTTTTGCCGGCCCACGCGATGCCGCGCAGGAGCATCTGCTGGATCTGGTAATTGGAGAAGTTCGCGTATTCATGGCCCTGCATCCAGACGAAGGCCCGGGCGGGCTGGCCGCCGGGGAGGGTGTGTTCATAGGTCCAGATCTGGGGCACGACTTCTCCCTTGTGCGTGCCTGCGCTGGGAGTGCCGGGGATCACCGCCGTCGCCAGTATGTGAATGGAGCGGTGCTGCGCCCAGGTCATCCTGAAGAAGGCTTCGTCCCAGATGGTGATGTTGGACATGCCTTTCATGATGGGGTCTTCCGGATCGACCACGGTATAGGAAATGGGCGCTCCCAGCGTGTAGTTCACCTCGCCGTGTTTCTTGGCGCCGCCGACGAGCGTCGCGAAATATTCGGGATCGGGACCGCAAAGCGAATCGTGGATACTGACCAGGCCGCCTCCGCGGCGAGTATAGGCCTCGAGCGTGGACCTTTCTTCAGGGGTGAGATAACCAGCGTCGCCCTTGTAAATGATGACCACATCGGTATGTTCGAGATCGGCGGAACGAGGCGCGTGCAGCGCGCCATCGACCACAGCGCCGTGCTCGGTGAGAATCTTGCTCCAGTCGGCCAGGAACTGGGGATAGTCGTGCTGGCCGGCGAAGTGCGACTTGAGTCCTGCCCAGATGTAGATATGCATGCCGTTGGGGTTCTGATCCCATGGATGGGGCGCCGGGGGGGAACTAGTGGCGGACTGAGCGCTGAGGTTCGGTGTCAGCATAGAACTGAAGACAAGCAGCGCGGCGAATGCCAGCATTCTGTCATGGAGAAGAGTCCTTCTGAGGGCCTTGCGAAGATTTCGTGTCTGCGGTTTGGCCGGGGTCCGTTGCCTCGGAACTGCACACCCTGACTGACCGGGGCCGATGATCGCCATCGAGATCTCCTGATATCTGAAGGTATCATCCGCGGCGCAGCGAGGCGCGCATCAGAAAGCGCAGCGTCAAAATTCCATGCGCGTGGCGAACTGGACACACACGGACCGCCGGGGCCAGAAAACCCACCATGGGCTCCCTCGCAGCGGCTTCAATCAGGCGGCCTGAGCCTCCCGGTGGCGCGGGCCGAGATATTGCTCGAACCAGCGCTGCGCCAGTTGTGCAACCTGCTCGAGTGCTCCAGGCTCCTCGAAGAGGTGGGTGGCGCCGGGAACGATCTCCAGCCGGGTTTCGCCGCAAAGGCGCGCCATCGCCTGGCGATTGAGATCGATCACCGTGCGATCCCGACCTCCCACGATGAGCAGCACCGGGATACGCAGCTTATCCAGAGTCTCTCCCGCGAGGTCGGGCCGGCCGCCACGCGACACGACCGCGGAAATCTCCGACGTCTCCGCGGCGGCGACCAGCGCAGCGGCCGCCCCGGTACTCGCACCAAAACATCCGAGCCTGACGTGACTGATCTCGGGCTGCCGCGTAATCCACGAAACCGCGTAAAGCAGCCGCTTTGCCAGCAGATCAATGTCGAATCGCAGGTGGCCAGTGCTTTCATCCAGGAACTCCTCGGACTCGGTGAGCAGGTCGAGCAGCAGTGTGGCCATTCCGGCCCGCTGCAGGACACGTGCAACGGCCTGGTTCCGCGGACTACGGCGGCTGCTTCCACTTCCGTGGGCAAACAGTACGATTCCCCGGAGATTTTGCGGGATGTGCAGGTCTGCCTTGAGGTTGACATCCGCGGGAATCTCGACCGTCAGCCCCTGCTCCGCGCGATTCTCCGCGGTCCAGGCGCCGAGCACCTGTCCACCCCGGAAGGTGAGTGCAGAGCTGCCGTGGTCCTCGTAGCCTTCCGCCCCACGCTCGGCCTGTCCCCAGGACGCCTGGCCGCGGTATTCGGCATTGCCTTCGGGTAGCGGTCCCGACGCCGGATAGACGCCGGACCGGCCCACTTCATCTCTGCGGCCGGATCCGCCGCCGGGCAGACCGCTCTCCCGCAGATCCTTATCCTGCGAATGCCTGATCATGACGAAATCTCCTTTCGTCGTTCGTATTTGGTTCCCTCGTAAGCCTGGCCGGCACACGGCAGTCATTGAGGAGTTTTTTGACCGACCGGCGCGACGATGATTGCCGGATCGAGGGGTACCTTCCTGCTGAGAAGTCCCAGACGGACGACGGGGTTGCGAAAAGCCAGCACAGCAACCCGCATTTCTGCGCCCAGCCCCTGCGGTCCACGCCGCGGGACTCCGTCAGGAACTTCAAAACCTGCGCCTGCCCTCTTTTATACGCAGGTAACCTGCAATTGTTCGCAGGGATTCGATCGCGAAATTCAGACCATGAAAACCAAAAGCCGTACCGGGAATTTGTGCTCGGAGAATTCCCTGGCACCCCGATGGATTTAGACTTCGGATTCGCATCAGTTCGGAGGGAAAGCTAATGGGTAATCGAGGTGCGGCGCCTTCTGCCCAACCATACCGCGAGGCTGTTCCGGCGGGGCTCAGGATGAAGCGGGCCGGTTTCACGGTGGCAGTAGTTCTCGGGATTCTCCTCGCGGGCGCTGCAAGTGGAAATGCGCAGACGCCGGAGGGGTCGTCGATGAGGGAGGCAGCAGCTTTCCAGGCAAGCTTGCCTGCGTATGAGGTGCGCCTGCTGAACCAGACGGATTTGGGGCCGGTTCCGGCGCTGGAGATTTACCGTAACGGGCAGTTCCTTTTCCGGTTGCCGCTGATTTCCGGGCTCGATTCGGCAAACGCGCACGAACATCTGTCGGATATCCGGTATCACATTCACCGGTCCGCGGGTGGGCCGGGCGCCGCGTACGAGATTGTGGCCACGGCGAAAAGCACCCTGTGGACGCAGCGGGAGTTCCACTGGCGGCTCTACGCCGATCACCTCGAATTCGACCAGGCGGCGTCGGGCGACGGCAAGATTGGGCGTTGCTTCTTTTTCTCCGATGGCCGGCCGGGACGCTGGGACAAGGGTGAGAGCGATGGCGGAGCATGGAATACCACGCTGATGGCGGACCGCTACTGGACACCCTCGCCGAACCACGCCAACCAGTGGGAATTCTCGATCGCCGAGCCGCAGTCGCTGGGGTTCGGACCGGGACGTGAGGGCTCGGAGGAAGATTTTCGTCCTGCGCGGATGACCGGGCTGTTCAGCCCTCCGCCGCTGATGCTCGCGTTTCACCGAGGCGGGGAATGGGCCACCATCGGCATTGGAACGCACCCGGGGGATTATCGTTTCCCCTCACTCGAGTATTCGGGGTCGCGCTACGCGGGCGCAGCGTGGTGGGTGGATTATCTCGGATACCAAACCGTGAGGAGCGTGCCGGGCGGCGAATTTCGCTCGCCTGTGGCCGCCATTCATTTTGCCTACAGCGCGCTGGACGCGCTTGCGTATTACACGGCCTGGCTGCGGAAGAGCGGCTTTGGCACGGAGGCCCGCTACCCTGATGTTCGCTGGTATCACCTGCCCGTCTTCTGCGGCTGGGCGGAGCAGACCTCCACGGCCGTTCCCAAAGGCCTCCCACCCAATTCCGAGTCAACGCAGAAGAACTACGAGGCCTGGGTTGCGGAGCTGGACCAGCGGCACCTGCCCATCGGAACCATCGTCATCGACGACAAGTGGCAGAAAGGCTACGGATCCTTTGATATCGATCAGCAGAAGTGGCCAGATCTGAAGGGCTTCGTCGCGGCGCAGCATGCAAGCGGGCGGCATGTGCTGCTGTGGGTCCCGGTGGCCCATACCGATGGATTGCCGAGCAACCTTTGCATTCACGACCAGAGCGGCAAATGCGTTGCCCCGGATCTGGGCAATCCGGCATACGAGTCCTTTCTGCGCAAAAAGATTCGATACCTGGTGCAGACGGTGGGTGTGGATGGCTTCAAGGAGGACTGGGTCTGGGCTCCAAATGCCGCCGGATGGCCGGTGCCTCCGCAACTGGCGGGCATCGAGGCAGTCCGGAAGTTTCAGGGCATCCTCTACAGCGAGACTCATCGCTGGAAACCGGACGCGATGATCGAGACGCAGACTCCGAATGCAGCCTTTCGCGACTCCTCGGATGTTCTGCGGCTGAACGATGTCTGGTATGCCACGCGGGACGTGGTCGGGATGATGCGGGAGCGGGCGCGCATCGCGCATATCTCCGGCTGGCCACTGGTGGATACCGACAATGCGAGTTCCACGACGCTGGAATCCTGGTGGCAGTATATGGAGGCGCAGCCCTCCATCGGGATTCCCGCGCTCTACTTCGTACACCGTACCGAATCGACCCTGCAGGCGCCTCCGGACTGGATGTGGGAGGCGCTGGCCGGCATCTGGCGGGACTACATTGCCACGCTGCCGGCAGCGAACACAAATGCCGGCGGGACTGGTGAGTCCCACGACGAAGGGCATTGATGGTCGACGGCTGACATTCCTGTGCTCGCGGTTGGCGGCCTCTGGAAATCCCAGGCCAACAGCGTGGGAAGGTTCGGAGGCCGCGCCTGATTATCGGGCGGCCTCTGAGCGGAGGATCCTCGCCGTCGTCACCGCCTGCCCGACGTGACGCTGCGTGTGGTCGGCGCAGTGCACGAGCAGCCCGCCCACGGTCGTCGGCAATCCTTTTCTCCCAACGAGCCGCGGCTCCTCGAGATTCGAGACGGCGAATCGCTCTGCGCGCCGCATCGCGCCTTCGATTCCCCGGCGAAACTCTCCCAGAACCGCATCCCGTTCGGCTCCCGGCTCCAGTTCCGATTTCAGGGCAGCAATCTGCTCCGCGCTGAGTTGCTGGCCCTCGGCATACGTGAGCAGCCGGTCGAGGCTCCTTGCGATGTGGCGGAGATGAAATGCCACGGGCGCAACTTCTCCCGGGCGCGCGTTCACGGCATCGTCGCTCAGATCGCCGCACCAGCGTTCAACATCCTCGCGCGCCAGCTCAAGGGCATGCACAACCGCCCGCACGACTGCGGGGACTTCTGTGTACGTTCCGCGCAACCACGGTTCCGGCTGATTCTCCATCGAAACTCCTCTGGCGGTCCAGGAACTTATCAAGTCCGGTTCGACCGCGACCTCATTCGGAAAAGGTACAGCGAAAGCTCATGTGCGAGGTTGAACTGTCGGGCGTGTTGTGGCTGCGCGCTGAGACCCGGTAACGATTGCAGTAGCTCTTGTGACAGAGAAAGGAGCCACCCTTCATCACTCTCTCTGTGCCGCTGGGCGGACCGTTCGGGTTATTCCGGTCCGCAGTTTTGTGAAAGTCGGCGCTGAACCAGTCAGCACACCATTCCCAGGTATTGCCGGTCATCGAGTAGAGCCCGAAGCCGTTGGGAGGAAACGCCTCCACGGGGCAGGTTCCGGAATAGCCGTCTTCGGCGGTATCGTGTTCGGGAAAAGTGCCCTGCCAGATATTGCAGCGATGCTCGCCATTGGGGCGCAGCTTATCGCCCCACGGATAGAGCTTCTGTTGGAGGCCGCCGCGCGCTGCATACTCCCATTCGGCCTCGGTGGGCAGGCGCTGTCCGGACCATTGCGCGTAAGCGACCGCGTCATTCCATGAAACGTGGACAACGGGGTGGTCCTCACGACCGGCAATATTCGAGCCTGGACCCTCCGGGGCCATCCAGTCTGCGCCGCACACCTTGCACCACCAGGGAGCCTGCGCAACCGTGTCCTCCACCAACTGGCGAAAGCGCGACCGTGGAATGTGCAGCCAGAAAACAAACGACCAGCCATAGCGCTCGGCGTCGGTACGATATCCGGTCTCCTGAGCGAAGACGCGGAAGCGATGATTCGTAACCGTGCCGCGGTCGATCCAGAATGGTTGCAGAGTCACGGCCCGGACGGGACCCTCTCCATCCTCAGGAAAAACTTCGGCCGAATTGCTGCCCATCAGGAAGTTCCCGCCGGGGAGGCGCACCATGCGGGCCCGCGCGGCTTCGGATATTGCGCGGACGTGCTGCTGCGGTGCGCAGCAGGCATGCGGCTCCCGGCCGGCAGACGGTGCGCAGCAGGCTTTCTGCGGTTTTCGAGCGGCGGCCGGCTCCAGGTCACTCATGGCGGGTACTCTGCATCGAGGCTGAACATCTGCGCATTCAGGCCTGCCTGATCAGATCAGGATCCAGCTTCAGCTTATCCCCGGACTCCGTCTGCAGGCCAATCGGCTGCGGCATCAGGTCCTTCTTGATACCGGCAGAAGCCGGATCGGCAGAAAGATCGTGCATCTCCCGGGGATCGTGCTCGATGTCGAAGACCTTAATTCTTTTGATCTGCGGATATACGATCAGTTTATGTGTGCGGGTACGCACCGTCCGCTGAAAATCCTTGTAGTAGCTGAACACCGCTGGATAGGGAGACCGACCGCTGCCTTTCATCAGGGGAGCCAGACTGAGCGCCGAGAAGAGATCGATTGCAAATTCGAATTGCGCCATGGGGACACGAAGGCCGCGCATGGTACTGATCCCTGTCCTGACGGCAGCTGGCTACAATGGTTCGTTACCTGCTGACAGAGGTCGGGCGTTCCGGGTGTCCGGAATCAGTATCCTGATGGGCGGTATCGCGCGGCTTACCATGCCCATCAGACGGCGAAGACTGCTGGTTGTGATTTGAAGACAAACTCGGGGCTCACAGCAGGATCATCTGAACAATCAACCTCAGGGGTGTGAAAATGTTACCCATGGATCGACGAGAGTTCGTGAAGGCGGCCGGCACGGCTGCGGGCGCAGTGGCTGCACAGATTTGGCTAAGCCCGATGGCGCAAGCCGAGAGTACGAACGAGAAGGATGGAATGATTTATCGCAGCCTGGGGCGCACGGGGGAGCGTGTCTCCGCGATCGGGCTGGGCGGATTCCACATCGGCAAGCCGTCGCTCTCCGAACAGGATGCCATTCAGCTGATGCGGCAGGCGATCGACCGCGGCATCACGTTCATGGACAACTGCTGGGACTATAACGACGGCGTCAGCGAAGTGCGCATGGGCAAGGCGCTGACTGGCGGCTATCGGAACAAGGTGTTCCTGATGACGAAGATCGACGGCCGCACCAAAGCTGCGGCGCAACAGCAGATCGACCAGTCATTGCAGCGGCTGCAGACGGACCATGTGGACCTGATGCAGTTTCATGAAGTGATCCGCCTGGAGGATCCGGACCGCATCTTTGCCGAGGATGGCGCCATGGATGCCATGCTCGCCTCGAAGAAGGCCGGAAAGCTGCGCTTCATCGGGTTTACGGGGCATAAGGATCCCTATGTGCACCTGCGGATGCTGGACGAGGCGCGCCAGCACAATTTTCATTTCGATACAGTGCAGATGCCTCTGAACGTCATGGATGCGCACTTCCGCAGCTTCACCCACGAGGTGCTTCCCGTGCTGGTCCGCGAACAGATTGGCCCGCTGGGCATGAAATGCTTCGGTGATCATTTCATTCTCGACAGCCATACCGTGAAACCGATCGAGGCTCTGCACTATTGCCTGAACCTGCCGATTGCCGTGCAGATTACCGGAATCGACAACCAGCAGGTTCTGGATCAGGCATTCGAGGCGGCGCGAACCTTCAAACCGCTCTCGCAGGCTGAGGTGGCGCAGATCCTGGATCGCACGAAAGCGGCGGCAGCCAACGGCAAATACGAGCTCTACAAGACGACGGCGCACTTTGACGGAACGGCGCACAATCCGCAGGATCTGGGCTGAAACGGCGGCAGAGCGGTTGGCGAAACAGGATTCGGAAGACACGGAATGGATCGAAGTCGGTTCCTCGTGCGCTCGGCAATGGCCGGTCCAGTTCTTGCCTCCTCCGGCGCGAAAAGCTGGGGCACTTCACCTGGAGCTCGCATCGAGGTCTTCGTCAACGATCCGATGGCCGAGATATCGCCGAATCTCTACGGCCACTTCCCGGAACCTATCGGCGGAGTGATCTATGACGGGTGTGGGTGGGCGAGAACTCGGCGATCCCCAATCGTTTTGGGATCCGGGCTGCGCTGTTCGACCGGCTGCGGGAGATTCACGCTTCGCTGATTCGCTGGCCCGGAGGCTGCTTTGCCGACAGCTATGACTGGATGGATGGCGTTGGCCCGATCGCCGATCGGCCTGTCCGGACGAATTTCTGGGAAGTGGATCCCGACGCGGCGCGGCTGCACGAACAGGGGCCGCTGATCTTTGAGACCAACCGCTTCGGCACGAATGAGTTCATGCGCTTCTGCCAGTTGAGCGGTGCGCAGCCTGCGCGCGCTCAGCTTCGATCACTGGGTCGAGTACTGCCCCTCGTCCGCGGGCAGCACGGCGCTGGCAAAGATGCGGGCCAGCGCCGGGTCTGCTGAGCCGTTCCGTGTCCGCCTCCGATCTGCCCGCACGATGCATTGCTTTTCAGTCTTCGGGATGGGCCCAACAGAGTCGGAAGCCGCAAAAGCCGCTGTTCACCCGGAGCCGGAGAGCATCCGCCAGCATGAGGAGGATCGAGATACGGCGCCAGGAATCCCGCGCAGTTCAAAGCGCCTCTGGGGACCGAATCAGCGCAGCGCTGTCGAGGCGAAAGCCCTGGGGTTTGGAGAGGGGAATCTTCTCTGCTCCCGGTCCAGGACTTTGGACGGTTTCCGAGCCCCTCCACACCGAACCGGGACAATGATCTCCCGATCCTGTCGACGCTTTCCGGGGGGCTTCGCTGAACGTGCACAGCAACCCGCCCCGGGGATCTGCAAATGGTCATTGGTTTGCTTTGTTCCCAAATGTCAATGTCAATCATTCGCTCCGCGGCCTGCCGCCACGTGAACGGTTCGGAGGCGCGACTGCAGTTCGCTGGAGGAATTATGATTGTGCGACTTTATGCAAATCAACTGTCTCGCACGAGTGCGACGCTCCTCAAGGGCGTCACTCGCGCAGCGCATGAGCCGGATTTCGCCGGAATGACCGGGCGTCTGGAGGACGCAGAAGAGCAGGCCACCTGCATGCTGACCATGACATTCCACGAAGCAGCCACGGGTAGCTGCATACCCATGGGCCGATCTGCCCCACGCTGCATGCGGCGATTCAGCGTCCGCATCGAACGGCCACCCCTATGACAGAGCAATCGCAGGCAATACCGCAAATGATGCCCCCCACATCTGCCGAGCGACTGACATCCTTAGCTGAACTCGATCGGCTTCTGAGTCTGTGTGAGGTGCAGTCGACCCGCTCTGGTGCGGCGCTTCCGCTGGGCGCCCATGTGCGGGGAACGGGCGTCAATTTTGCCATTTTCAGCAGAAACGCTACCGGCGTCCGCCTGGATCTGTTCGAGAGCGCGGAAGATGACATGCCGGTGCGAAGCTTCATTCTGAATCCGACACGAAATAAGACCGGTGACATCTGGCATATCTGGCTCGAAGGTATTCAGCCTGGCCAGTTCTATGGCTTCCATATCGCCGGTCCATATTCACCGGGCGAGGGACATCGGTTCAATCCAGACAAGTTATTGGTCGATCCGTACGCGACTGCCATTGCCCTCCCCGCGCACAGCGATTTCCCTTCTCTGCTCGGCTATGATCCCGATTCTCCGCGGAAAGACCTCTCGATCTCATCCAGGAGCGATGCAGGGTCGGCACCCAAAGGCCTCATTACTCACGCAGACTTCAACTGGCAGGGAGACCAGCCTCTTTGTCATTCCTGGGCATCGACGGTGATTTATGAGTTGCACGTGCGTGGTTATACGATCCATCCGAGCGCGGCGGTTGTGCATCCCGGAACCTACAGCGGATTAGTCGAAAAGATTGCCTATCTGAAGGATCTCGGCGTCAGCGCGGTGGAGCTCATGCCGGTTCAGGAGTTCAGCGAGGGCTACCTTCAGCGTTACAGCCCAGAGACGGGCGCACGACTGACGAACTACTGGGGTTACGACCCAATCGGCTTCTTTGCCCCAAAGGCCTCGTATGCGAGCGTGTCGACACAGGGAGCTCAGGTCCTTGAATTCAGAGAAATGGTGCGAGCCTTCCATGCCACGGACATCGAGGTGATCCTCGATATGGTCTTCAACCATAGTGCCGAGGGAGACCAGCTGGGTCCCACTCTCAGCTTCCGCGGAATCGACAATTCGATTTATTACTGGCTTCAGGAGGACCGCCGACATTACCGGGACTTTACAGGAACCGGACAGACAATTAACGCCAGCCACCCTGTCGTACGCGACATGATTCTGGATGCGCTGCGCTACTGGGTGATGCAAATGCATATCGATGGCTTTCGATTCGATCTGGCCTCCGTGCTTGGCCGCGATCGAAGCGGACATGTTCTGGCAGACGCTCCATTACTCGAGCGCATCGCTGAAGACCCCATTTTGCGCGACACCAAACTCATTGCGGAAGCATGGGACGCCGCCGGCGCCTACCAGGTGGGATCCTTTGCAGACCGGCGCTGGGCGGAATGGAACGGATACTACCGCGACGATGTCCGCCGGTTCTGGCGCGGCGACGAGGGCATGGTACCACGACTGGCGAGCCGCCTGTGCGGAAGCACAGATGTCTACGGCGGTTCAGGAAAGGGACCGGAGTGCAGCATCAATTTCGTGACCTGTCATGACGGGTTCACCATGAACGATCTCGTCTCCTACTCGCAGAAGCACAACGAGGCCAATGGCGAGCAGAATCGCGATGGCGCCGGCGAAAACTACAGTTCCAACTACGGGGCAGAGGGCGAAACCCCTTCCCCTGAAGTGGAAGCAGTACGCAGCCGACAGCTGCGAAATTTCTTCCTGACCCTGGCAGTTTCGCGCGGCGTGCCGATGCTCCTGGGTGGCGATGAATTCCGTCGCACCCAGCACGGCAACAATAACGCCTACTGCCAGGACAACGAAACAAGCTGGATCGACTGGTCACTTCTCCAGCGCAATCGGAGCCTCCAGCGCTTTGTTCGGGATATGCTGCACCTGCGACGATCTCATCCTGTACTACGCCGCGGGGTTGTCTATACCGCCAGAGATCTTGGCTGGTTTAGTCCCGCCGGGGGTCCGCCGGACTGGGCAGATACCCGTCAGAAGTGCCTTGGCTGGCTCGTTCGCGGCCAGGGTGGTCCGGACCTGTTCTTCATGTTCAACGCGGCCGATCGTCCTGTAGCCTTTGCTCTTCCTCCCCTTCCATGGCCCGGGGGCTGGCTCCTGCTTGTGGACACCGCCAGGAGCGATCAGGTACTCAGCACGCTGGGGGAACCGCCTATCTGGCGACAGCCACGATACATCGTTGAATCGCGCTCCAGCGTGATGCTGATAGCCCGATAAAGCTCAGCAAGGCTGGATTTCCCAGATATCCCGGGCATATTCGCGAATGGTCCGATCGCTTGAAAAGCTGCCGATGCGCGCAATATTGCGGATCGACATGCCAGACCAGCACTCCCGATCGCAGAAAGCATGCGAGGCGCGCTGGTGCGCATCCAGATAGCCGGGCAGGTCTGCAAGATGGATATGTTCATCGGCGCTATCCAGAAGAAGGTCGGGAACCCACGAAAACAGCCCGGGCTCATCACGGGAGAACAAGTCAGAGCGGAATGCATCGACAACCCGCCGCAGACGGCTATCCTGCTCGCAGAGAGCGGGTGGCCGATAAGACTGCTTCTCGCGCATCACCTGTAACTCCGCCGATCGCAGCCCAAACAGGAACACATTCTCCTCGCCAACTGCGTTGCTGATATCGATATTTGTGCCATCGCGCGTACCGATCATAACGGCGCCATTGAGCGCCAGCTTCATATTGCCGGTGCCGGATGCCTCTGTGCCGGCCGTCGAGATCTGTTCGCTGATATCGGCGGCACGAATGATCTTTTCCGCCAGTGTGACGCGATAATCGGGGAGGAAGAGAACTCTCATCCACGGCTCTGAACGCGGGTCGCTGTTAACTACCCTCGCCACCTCGTGAATCAGCTTGATAATCTGCTTCGCCAGCCGATACCCCGGGGCGGCCTTGCCTGCGAAGATATAGGTGCATGGCACAGGCGGGGTTTTTCCGTCTTCTGTGACCACAATATACTCGTAGGTGATCTTTAGCACATTCAGCAGTTGCCGTTTGTAAGCATGAATGCGCTTAATCTGAACGTCGACGATCGAATGCGGATCGAGGCTCATCCGCAGTTCGTCGCGCACAAATTGGCAGAGCGCAACCTTGTTGGATTGCCTCACTCTGCGGAATGCCTCCAGAAAACCGCTATCCTTTTCATGGGCTTCCAGGGAACGGAGTTGATCAAGATCGACGATCCAGCGATCACCGATCGTGGCATTGATGAGATCGCTCAGTAACGGATTTGCATGAAGAAGCCACCGGCGCGGACTAATGCCGTTGGTTTTGTTATTGAACCTGGCCGGGAACTGGCTGCAAAAGTCTGCGAGCAGCGAGTTCTGCAGAAGACTGGTGTGAATAGGCGATACTCCATTAACGGAGTGGCTACCGATCACTGCCAGATTGACCATGCGCACCTGTTGCGGTTCGCGCTTGTCGATGGGAGAGATGCGATCCAGCAGAGCGGGCTCGGGAGCAGCAGCAATCCGCTGCTGAACGCGGCGGTCGATTTCCGCGATGATCTGAAGGTGGCGTGGCACCATGCGGGAGAGAAGCGACACCGGCCACTTCTCGAGCGCCTCCGGAGAGAGTGTGTGGTTGGTATAGCCAAAGCACTTCTGGCTGACCTTCCATGCTTCCTCCCAGGGAAGATTCCTCTCGTCGACCAAAACCCGCATCAGCTCGGCGATCGCTAATGCCGGATGCGTATCGTTCAGCTGGATGGCAATTCGCAACGGGAGGTCGCGCAGATCCTGGTGGCTCTTTTCGAAGCGACGGAGAACATCACGAATCGAACAGGCCGCGAGAAAATATTCCTGGGCGAGGCGCAGCTCCTGGTTGACAATTACGGAGTCAGAAGGGTAGAGCACCTTCGAAATCATCTCCGACTGGATCTTTTGCTCGACCGCCCGAATGTAATCGCCGTCATTGAAGATTTGCATATCGAAGTCGCGGGACGAGCGAGCGGAGTAGAGGCGCAGGAAGTGGACGGCATGCCCTCCATATCCCGGGATCAGCATGTCGTACGGAAAACCAATAAGCGCGCGCCAGCCCATCCACATGGGGTTATAGATACCGTGACGATCCGTGGCATCTTCAATGTGACCATAGATCGGCACAATGCAAATCTCGTCGGGGCGAGGGATCTGCCATGGGCTGCCGTGAGCAAGCCAGTTGTCCGGCAGTTCACGCTGGTAACCGTTTGCGATCTCCTGACGGAACAGACCGTACTCGTAATTGATCCCGTAGCCGTAACCCGGCATTCCGAGCGTAGCGAGGGAGTCGAGAAAGCAGGCCGCAAGGCGGCCGAGCCCTCCATTACCAAGCGCCGCATCGGGCTCATTCTCTTCCAGCCTTCCCAGATCCGACCCAAGACCCGTTAGCGCCTGTTGACACCGCTCGTACAGACCAAGGTTCCTGAGATTCGCGCCAAGGGAACGACCAATGAGGTACTCGATGGAGAGGTAATAGAGGCGTTTCGGATCCCGAAGATGATATCGTCGCTCCGTCTCGACAGCCCGCTCGATCATGAAGTCGCGAACGGCAAGAGCCACAGCATTGAACTGGCCCCGCGACGAAAGTTCCCACCAGGGCGTGCCCAGGGAGGACTGGGCGTGACGCGTGATCGCCTCCTGCAGTGCCGCGACCGGTTCTCTCTCGAAGCCCTCTGCTGCCATAGCCGACCTCCTGTTCAGCGGGGACTGAACGCACGGACAGCCTCCGCGCGATTTTCAAATATGTCGAAAATCCGGTGCATGCGGACAAGTTCGAATGCGGAACGCACCTGTTTCGTCAGACCGCAGAGTTTCAGATCGCCGCCTCTTTCGCTCATTTGCCGGAGCCATGACAGAATTGCTCCCAGGCCGGAGCTGTCGATGAACTCGAGCCGGCTCAGATCGATAACGACTGATGAGGACGATTCCAGGACAGGTGCCATGAGACGCTTCAGTTCGCCGGCGTTTCCCGCATCCAGTTCCTTAACAGGGATGAGAGCAATGGTCACCCCGTCTTTCTTCTCAGTCTCGATTTCCATTGGACCTCGCTTTCCTTACCGGGGCACGGTTAGCACGCTTGATGAGAGTGACAACATTTCTACCGAGATCATCCCGGTAGTAGTGGACCTCGTCGGCGGACTGAGTGAGCATATACAGTCCGAAGCCTGACTCGCGCGGATGATCGAACTGCGGCGGGCACGGACGAGGAGGAGAAAAAAACTCGCCCAGATGAAAAAGGCTCACGGCCACTCGTCCGGGGTAGGCTTCCGCTTCGATCGCGATCGTCTGGTCATTGCGACCATGATAGGCGTGTTTGATGATGTTACTGGCCACCTCATTGGCAGCGAGTTCTAGGTCGCCGATGCGTTTCGAATCGAACATCTGATTCGGAAGGCGACCGCAGAACGAGCGGACGAAGTCGCGCACACTGTGCAACTGGTGCAGGCTGCTGCTGAGGGTGATTGTCTCGCGAGCTATGGGAGGGCCTACTTCCTCCACGCGAACGGCTACGATGGTGAGGTCGTCGCCAACGCGCTCGCAGCCGCAAAAATCAGTAACGGCCTTTCGGACGATTTCGATAAGTTCCTGGGGCTGTAGGTCACAATGTTTGCAGACTTCGCTGACAAGCCTGTCGGCACCAAAGAGCTCTCCCTGGGGATTGCGCGCCTCAGTGATTCCATCGGAGAAGAGGATGAGGACATCTCCGGCTTCCACGGGTACGGAAAGCTGCTCGTATATTTCGTCCTTCCGAACCCCGAGGGGCAGGTTATCGCCATGTACGAGATCGGCATGGGTGGTTCCGCCGTGAAGGTGAATGACGCCGGTGTGTCCACAGTCAACGAGATCGACATGGCCTTTGCAGGGATCGATACGCGCATAACAGAGAGTTACGAAGCTCTCCAGTTCGATCAGCTGATGCACGATCCCCGCGTGCGTTCGCATAACAATATCGCGCGGTTCCGGCAGTCCCCCGGCTCCGGATGGGGCGGTGACATGACTGAGGGTCCTGAGAAAGTGCGATTTGGTTGCGGCGCCGAGCAGCGCGGCCGGAACACCTTTGCCCATCACATCCCCAACAATGATGTCGAGTAATCCCCGGCGTGGTTCGATGAAGGCGAAAAAGTCGCCGTCGATGCTTTCCGTCGGCAGGGTGAGAGCGGCGACTCGCAGTGCTGGGAGATGCGTCGGCGGCTCATCGAGGAGGAGACTCCGCTGAATCCTGTAACCGATGATGCCTTCGCGTTCACGCGCTTGCTGCAATTCGGCGGTTCGCGCGATAACACGCTGTTCAAGCTCGGCATTGAGAGCACGCAGGGCATTCTCCGCGGTGATCTGTCGTTCTCTGGTGCGGAGCACGGAAATTCCAAAGCCGAGGTCGCTGGCGAGTTCGGTAAGGAGTTCAATCTCTTCGGAACGGAATGCATCTCTCTCCGCTGCGTAGATCATCAGGGCACCAAACACCTGGGAATCGACAAGCAAAGGGATGGCGAGGCTGGAGCGATAATGATAGCGCTGAGCTTCCTCGCGCCACGGCATCATATTGGGATCGGCCGCTATGTCCTGCACCGCAACCGTCTGTCTCGTACGAATGCATGTGCCGGTCGGCCCACGGCCTTCTTCGGTATCGGACCAGGTGATTCGAATCGTATCCAGATACCCGTGTTGCCACCCGGACTGGGCCAGGACGGTGACGGTTTTCTCCGGGTCATGCTCTGCGCGTCCAACCCAGCAAAGCGCATAGCCAGCGTCTCTTACGATGATCTCGCAGATCACCTGCAGGAGAGGGGTTTCGTCAACAGCGCGGATGAGCGCCTCATTGCACTTCGAAAGGGCGCTGCGGGCGCGATAGATCTGGTGCAGCTGAAGTTCAGCAACCCTGCGGCGCGTAATGTCCTGGATCGTGCCCACGACCTGAATCGGCTTGCCACTCGCAGGGGACTCGACCTGAGCGATCTCGCGGACCCACCGCACCTCGTCGCCGATCAAAATGCGGTGTTCGATATCGTACGGCTCTCCCCGGCAGCCCTCCTTCCGGGTTTCCTCTACCCAGCCACGGTCCTCGGGATGGACAGAGTCGCGAAATCTGTCCCAGCTCAGAGCTTCCCCGGCAGAAAGACCGAGAAGCTGCGCCACCTGCTCGGAGCCCTGCAGTCGGTAACTCGGCAGTTCCAGTGTCCAGTTGCCCAGATGGGCTACCGCCTGCGCCCGGCGCAGGCTTGCCTCGCTTTCCCGCAGGGCGATTTCTCCTTTCTCGATCTCGGTAATCGCGCACCGAGTCTCCAGCAGAGCTTTTGTCGTCTTCCGGTTGGCCTTCCTGAGTCGCGCGTGAAAGAGGCTGAAGAGAATGCCCATAATGGCGAACACCGCCGCCGGAATCACATACCGCGCTTCCTTGATGAACGTATGCACGGGCGGAATGAAAAACCACCATTCAATCAAAACGCAAATGCCGGTGGCAGCGAGCCCCGACCTCAGGCCTCCAATCCAGGAGCTGAAGAAGACGGCGGGATAAGCAAGGAACCACGAGAATGGATGAACAAGAGGCCAGAGTACATGCTGCAGAACAGCCGCCCCGACGGGGATCAGGATGGAGGTGAGGGAGCGCAGGAGTCGTGCGGGCCTCGCCGGAGACCCCGTCTCCGGCACCGGCGGCGCAGTCCCCCGGCTAATTCCGTTTCCGGCCATAGAGATCAACCTCGACCTCCGGAACAATGAATACCTGCCGCGCCACCATATTCGAGCGGTTCGCCTGGTTCTTATGTGATGGCAGCCATCTCATGGCTGGGACTTCTGCACTCTCGTTAGATCACAACAGGGCGGTTCCTCATTCAGCAGCGAAGATCCTGGAGCGATGTCGCGCGATCTTCGTTATGCCTGCAGATTCACATCTCTGGAAGCCCCGATGGAGATGGGGCCACCCTCAGCGTTCCCGCCTTCGACATCCCCAGCAGTTCGACAACCATCTTTCACACCTTCTCCGCAGCGGAGTGGCCCGGAACACGAGGATGCGGTGCCAAAACCCTGTGCGAATGTCTAAAATCCTGGACGATCTGGTCAAAATCTCAGACGCGGCTCAATCCGCCGTCCTGGAAGAGGCTGGATGGGGCTCCCGCACAGCCCCGCACGCCTGCGGCTGCACCGATGGTCAGGGAGTGTGCGGCCCCGCTCCCGGAAATTGCTTTTTCAGTGCGCTGCGGAATCTCTTCCAGGTAGTCGGCTGGCCAAGTCCGAACCAGAGAACGATGCTGCCGATGACGATCAGGTGCGAAATCACTATAACAATGCCAACAATTTCCATTCCCACAGGACATACCTCCGAAGGGAGCGGCGGCACCATGTCCGCCGCTTCGGAGCAGAGCCAGGCGCTCGCATCCCTCCGATTACCTTTTTAAGGATTGTCCGGGGACGGACCATACTGTTCGTGCGCGGGGTGTGCGTTTCCTGCCGAAAACTTGTCAGCGGCTCTGACGCTTCCATTCCGTGGGACTGAGGCCAAAGCGCCGGCGGAATACGCGCGCGAAATCGCCGGCGTCGCAGAATCCCGTTTCGGCGGCAATTTCTGAGATGGTCCGGGTATTGAGCCGCATGAGGTTTCTGGCCTGCTCGAGCCTCTGATCGATCACGTAGCGGTGCGGAGAGATGCCCATTTCCTTTCGAAAAGCCCTTGCGAAGTGGAAGACGCTCATTGCTGCGATGGCGGCCAGTTTCTCGAGGCGAAGCTCCTCATGACTGTTCTCGTGGATGTACTCGATGACGCGCCTGAGCCTCGACCCCGGCATCCCGCCGGTAACCGGGAGCAGCGGTTCCGCCGCCAGCACATAGCTGCGGAGAATAGCGACTGAGAGGCTCATGCCCATGAGGTCTGCATAGAGCGGGCCCGTTCTCCAGCCCGTTTCCATCTCCCGCTGAATCTCCGAGAGCAGCAGTTGAAGCTGCCGGTCGCGGAGCACCCAGTGGTTGCGGAATCCGGGAGGGCGCCCGTAGCCAAGCTCTTCGGCAGCTCGTGCAAGAACGGCTTCATCGAGCGAGACAACCACCCGCTCGGAGGAAGCACTCCACCGCAGCCGGTCCCGTGTTCCAGGAGCCAGAAGGATGAGAGCGCCGGGTCCGGTCTGCTCGATGCCGTGCCTGCCCTCGCTCCACCACTCCATCGCGACCGGCCTGCTGGTTTGCATATGAAGGCACAGGGTCGAGTGCTCGTGCTCCGGGATCTCGATGGACGGAATGGCATGCCGCTCCACGATCATGCCCTTCCAGGGCGAAAAGAGGCTCGCCATCCGCGGCTTTCCGGGCAGCAGCGGAACAACCCGGTCATTGCGAATGACGGATATGCGGCTCATGCGGAACTCATCTCTGAGATGATGCGGAAGGCCAAAACGCCTCACGCACCGGGGGACTTCCGAAACGCGGGGACCACTCTATTTTCCAGCAATTTCCGCCTGGCCGGAGCAGGAAATGCAGATTCGAGGACCCGGCTTCCGGTAGAAGGAAGACAGGGGGAATGCGCGCATGATCAGTCCACTGAAGAAACTGACAACCGCGTTTATCTTCACATTCGGGATCACACCCCCACGGCCGGAGCAGGAAGGCACGGTTGCGATCTTTATCTGCGCGATGATTCTTGGCGGTGTGCTGCTGGTGTTCGGGCTCGGTACGCTCTTCCTTCGGATCGTGCTGAAGGCCGGATAGCCCCGGGGCGCACCCCATTCCATCATGCTGTTCGGTAATTCAGGCTGGTCGGACGGCGGCCCAGGGAACGGCCGTTCTGTGTGCGAAGATGGACATGCGGGCAATTAAGCACACAGAGTTACGGGACGATCGCAATGATTGGGCTGGTTAACTACTCCAGGGAGCCGTACTCGGTCGAGCTTCGCGAGCTTCCTGCACCGGAAATCGGTAAAGACGACATCCTGCTCAGAGTGCATGCCGTGGGTATCTGCGGGAGCGACCTGCACCAATATACCGGCACGCACAGCTGGCAGGTGAACTATCCGGTTGTTCTTGGTCATGAATTCTCCGGATATGTTGCCGCAGTCGGCAAGGAAGTACGGGGATTCAGGGAGGGCGACCGCGTCGTGAGCGAAACAGCGGCGGTGCTGCCCCAGGATTCGCCGCTGATTCGTCAGGGCCTCTACAACCTGGAGCCGAAGAGACTCGGCTTTGGATACGGGGTGGACGGTGCGATGGCGAGCTTTGTCAGGGCTCCGGCTCGCTGTCTGCATCATGTTCCGGCCGCGGTGACGCTGGAAAACGCGGCTCTGACGGAGCCCTGTTGTGTTGCCTACAATGCGGTCTGCGTCCACTCACGGCTGCGGCCGGGCGACTCGGTGGCTGTGATCGGGCCCGGGCCCATTGGTCTGCTCTGTGCGGCGTTTGCGAAGCTTTCCGGTGCAGGGCATCTGGTCGTCATCGGCACGCGCGTCGACGGTAAGCGTCTCGAAACCGCGGAGCGCATGGGTGCGGACATGACTCTCGGCGCGAAGGGCGAGGATGTGGGCGAGTGGGTCAGGAACTTCGGCGATGGATACGGCCTGGATCTGGTCATCGATGCCGCCGGAGTTTCCGCGTCCCTGAAGCTTGCCCTCGATATCGTGCGGCCCGCAGGGCATATCACCAAGGTAGGTTGGGGACCGCAGCCGCTGAGCTTTTCGCTCGATCAGCTTGTGCAGAAGGCGGTCACGCTGCAGGGCTCTTTCTCGCATAACTGGCCGATGTGGGAGAAGGTGATCACGCTGCTGGCCGGCGATAAGATCTCTCTCGCGCCGCTGGTCAACAGGATTTCGCCTCTCAGCGACTGGCGGGAGGCTTTTGAGGAAATGCACTCAGGCAACATCGTCAAGGGAGTGCTGCTGCCGTGATCCAGCAGGCTGAGCCCGGGGCGCGGCTCAGGGAAAAGGTCATCCTCGTCACCGGCTCGACCACGGGCATTGGGGAAGCTATTGCGCGGCTCGCCGCCCGTGAGGGCGCCCGTGTCATGGTCCATGGCCGGCGCAAAGACGCGGCGGAGAATGTCGCCTCCGAGATCGGGCCGGCGGCCTCATTCGTAATCGGAGACCTCGCGGACCCGGAGATTCCGGCAAAGGTCATTGAGGAGACTGTCGCCTGCTTTGGAAGGATCGACGGACTTGTCAACAACGCCGCCGTCATGACGCGCGGGGGGATCGAAGAGACCGACGCCGAGACGTTCGACCGGACCGTGGCTGTCGACCTGAAGGCACCCTTTCTGCTCATTCGTGCTGCTCTGCCCTGGTTTCGCAAACAGGGCCGGGGCCGCGTTGTGAATATCGGATCCATCAACGGATATTGCGGGGAGAGAAGCCAGTTTATTTATTCCATCTGCAAGGGCGGGCTGATGACCCTGACGCGCAACCTGGCGGATGCGCACGCAGAAGAGAATATTCACTTCAATCATCTGAACGTTGGCTGGACGCTGACGCCCAACGAACAGGTTCTCAAGATGAGCGAGGGGCTTCCACCCGACTGGCCATCGAGGCTCCCCAGGGCTTTCGCTCCCTCGGGCCGGCTGCTCTCGCCCGAGGACGTTGCACACGCAGCGGTCTTCTTCCTTTCTGACGACGGGTCCATGATTAACGGTGGGGTGCTGGATGTGGAACAGTACCCGGTCATCGGCCGTAATCCTCCCAAGCAGGTTTCCTGAGGACTGCCGTGAAACCCAGCCTCGCCGCCTTCCCCAAATGCTACATGGACCAGTTGTGCGTCCATCGAACGATGACTGTGTTCGAGTGGATTGAACTTGCCTCCACGCTGGGTGTCGACGGACTGGAGTTCTACTCGGGTTTCCTGCCGGATGATGAGAGCTTCCTGAAGGATGTCCGGGCTGCCCTGCAGGAACACGGGCTTGCGATGCCGATGCTTTGTTGCTCTCCGGATTTCACCGAGAGCAACCCCGAGCTTCTGCGAAATGAAATCGAGCGCGAGAAGCGCATGATCGAGGTCACTGCGTTCTTTGGCGGGCGCTTCTGTCGCGTCCTTTCAGGACAGCGCCGCCCCGGGCTGGGCCGGGAAGATGGGATCGGGCAAGTCGTACGCATCATCCGAGGACTGCTGCCGTTTGCCGAGGAGCATGGGGTGGTCCTTACGCTGGAGAACCACTACAAGGATAACTACTGGACTTACCCGGAATTCGCGCAGAAGATGGACGTCTTCGTGGAGATCGTGGAGAAACTTGAGTCTCCGTGGTTCGGCGTCAACTACGATCCTTCCAATGCGATTCTGGCCGGCGAAGATCCGCTGGTCCTGCTGGAGCGAGTGAAAAACCGCGTGGTTTCGATGCATGCGAGCGACCGGTATCTGAAGAGCGGCACGCTCGATGATCTGCGCAGAGAAGAAAACTCGGCAGGGTATGCCGCTCGCCTGTCCCATGGTGTGATCGGAAAAGGGATGAATGATTACGACCGGATCTTTGCGACGCTCAGTTCGGTGGGATTCAACTCGTGGATTTCGATTGAAGATGGACTGAACGGGATGGATGAGCTGAAGGAGTCGGTTCGTTTTCTCCGATCTAAAATCGACAGCCACTTCAAGGACTGAAAACGGAGATTCCGGCCATCATGAACACGATCGTACAGATTTCGCTTGACCTTACCTCGATTCCGGAATCACTCGAAACGGCGCACCTGGCGGTGCGCTCCGGGGTCGACTGGCTGGAAGCTGGCACACCGCTCATCATCGCCGAGGGGATGAACGGGGTTCGCGCCCTGCGCGCCGAGTTTCCCGACGTTCCGATCGTCGCGGATCTGAAAACCATGGACGGCGGATGGCTGGAGGTCGAGATGATGGCTCGCGCCGGGGCAACGCATGTTGTGGTGATGGAGCGGGCGCATCCCGAAACGGTCAGGATGGTGGTGAAGGCGGGGAGGGACCTCGGAGTGAAAGTGATGGGAGACAACCTCGCAGCGGAAGACAAGGTTTCAGCAGCGAAGAGGCTGGAAGACTACGGCTGCAACTTTGTAATCCATCACATCGGCTATGACGAACGTCGCGGCCTTACCGCGGCCGGTAAGCCGTGCCCCACTCCGCTCGATCAGCTGAGGGAAGTTGTGGCTGCGGTCCGGGTTCCCGTCCAGGCGGTGGGCGGACTTTCCATCGAGCAGGCGATCCGAACACCCGAATTCGGCGCGCCCCTGGTGGTGATTGGGGCGCCGCTCGCGATTGACGCGGAATCCTTCAGAACGGCGTCGGGCAATCTCGAGGATATCCTGCGCCCGATCTGTGAGAGAGTTCACGCCTTTCGGGGCTGATCGACGCCCGAGCACCTCCTGAATCGCGGCGGGGCTGCTCTCATCCGCTGCCTCGCCGCGCGCCGGCATTGCCGGTTGTTATTGGCCTGTATATGACACTCTCCAGATCGATCCCGAGCCGTCGTCGCTGACCAGCAGCGAACCGTCGGGCGCAACTGTTACGCCCACCGGCCGGCCCCACACGCTTTTGTCGTTAACGACGAATCCCGTCAGGAAGTCCTCGTATTCTCCGCTCGCGTGGCCGCTGTGATGCAGCGGGACCCGAATCACTTCGTAGCCGGCGCGCGGCTCGCGGTTCCACGAACCATGCTCGGCTGCGAAGATGTCCCCCTGATACTCCGCCGGGAACTGCCTGCCTTCGTAGAAGGTCATCTCCAGCGAAGCATTGTGCGGCTGCAGGATCACGTCCGGAGTAAGCACCTTGTCTTTCAGCTCGGGATGCGCGCCGGGAAAGCGCGGATCCTGGTGCCCGCCCATGTACCACCACGGCCAGCCATAGAATCCGCCGGGCTGCACGTGGGTGATGTAGTCAGGCACGAGATTGTTCCCCAGGCCGTCGCGTTCGTTGACTGAGCACCATAGCTCACCGGTTTTCGGATTGACGGCGATGCCTACCGGGTTACGGATCCCGTACGCATAGATCTGCTTGCCGGTACCCTCCGGATTGAACTCCAGGATGTTGGCACGATCGTGCTCATAGGGTGCGTCGGAAACGTTGTCATGCGAGCCCACGGACACGAACATCTTCGTACCGTCGGGTGAGAACTGAATGTCGCGAGTGGTATGGCCGCCGCCGCTGGGCAGATCATCCAGTCGCTGCGGCTCGCCCCGCGCGACCAGATCTCCGTCGCGATACGGGATGCGCACCACCGCATTTGTGTTGCCGATGTAGATCCACTGCGGATCCTTGCCCGGAGGATAGAACGCAATCCCGAAGGGCGCATTCAGGCCCGATGCGAACACCTTTGTCATCTGCGGCTTGCCATCGGGGGTCATGCCGCGAAAGACGCGGATATCTCCGGCATCGGTCTCGGCGAGAAAGATGTCCCCATTGGGCGCGGTGCGCATCAGACGGGGATTGTTCAGCCCCGTCGCATACAGGCCAACCTTGAAACCGGCCGGCGCCTTGGGCCAGGCATTGGCAGGCCGGGGAACAACCTGCGGCCCGTTGTCGGCTGAGGGTGTCTTATAGGGTGCAGGCAGGTCCTTCAGCGTAATGTGGCGAAACTTGCCCGGATGTTCGTAGCGATAGTCGGTAAACGGGGGCGTGGGCGGCGGGTAACTGGACGTCGATGCTTCCGTGGGGCTCTCCGGCGCAACCGCGGCCACCGATCCCAGCCGCGACGACTTCAGATAGGTGACAATCTGCCACCGCACCTGCTCCGGCAGGCGCGACCAGGAGGGCATGCCGTTCGCCAGGTCGCCTTTTGTGATGTACCAGAACAGTTCTCCAGCGGAGGCGGTTTTCACCGACGCTCTGGTCAGTGCAGGAATATTCCCGGAGCCCTGTGCTCGAGCGCCGTGGCAGCTGGAACAGTTCCGCGCATACAGCTGTTCGCCCGCCTGCTCCGCTGCCTGCTGGCCTGCCAGGGGATTGGTCATCTGCTCTGCCGAGGCTGGAGCATTGTGAAACGATTGCGTCGACTGCGCAAGGGCAACGGACCCGGCGATCAGAACCGCAAACGAAACGATCAAAGCAGGGCAATCCACACACTTCATCGGGAGAAATGCTCCTCTCGGCTTCTGCTGAGGCCGCCGGCTTCAGGGCAGAAGCCGGTAGCGCTATCCTCGGTTTGCCTGGGTCTGCGGGATCCGACGCACGGACCGAGGCAGTTGCTGTTCCGTTCGAAAGCGTGGCACAGTTCGGAACCGGCGACGGTACAAGACTCTCCTGCCGGAGCCAGAGCGGGGACTTGCCCCCTTCAGATTGCCACCCGTGGGTGTTCCTGTCGAGATGATATCGCCGCCCCGGACAGAAGCAGGCGGAAAAGAGCGACGCCGGCCTGCAGCCAGCCGGTAGATCCGTGTCGGGAGCCGGAGCAAGCGGGCAGCAAGGCTCGGGTATCCCGAATCCGCAGCCCCAGCTCAGAGTCTCCGGGAGGCATCCGGAACGTGGTTCGTCATGAGCAGGCGAATACCATTTCCCGTCGCCAGCCTTCTCTCTGCGGCGAGGCCTTTGCCCCATGTGCAGGAGATCCTGTTCGGCAGGCCGTGAACACGGAGATGGCTGCCGCGAGTTGCGCGGCGAACTCGCGGGGTCACTGCCACATGCGAAGCATGACTACGCCTCCCTGGGGAACGGTGACGGTCCAGGAGCCGCGGAGAATGCCCAGATCCTTGTGAGCCCACAGGTCGCGGGCGTGGACCGGGCCATCGAATCCAACGTCCCGGAGCCGCAGCGTCAGCGGCTCAGCTTCGTCATCGGTCACATAGTTGAAGATCGCCACGGCCTTTGCGCCGCCGCTCAGTTTGCGCACCCAGATCTGGGGCGGCCCGAGCCGATAGCCCTGGATCCCCAGCCGGTCCTGATCGACCGCGATCACTTCCCTGTTCATCAGGATGCTCTTGGTCGTCTCATCCATTTTGCTCAGGTCGTTGCCGGCCAGCAGCGGCGCAGCCAGCATGGACCAGAGGCTCATCTGGGTCCGGTACTGGTCGGGGTTCATGCCGCCGTTGCCGATCTCCAGCATGTCCGGATCGTTCCAGTGGCCGGGTGCGGCGAACTTTTCAAGCCCCGCCTGGGAAAAGCCGATGAGCGCCATGCTGCGATAGTTGTCACGGATATCGTCGGTCGTGCGCCACAGATTCGCCCCGACCTGTGGTCCCCATTCCCAGACGGAGCCAACCCCATACTCACAGAGACTGTAGACGATGGGCCGGTGCGCATTCAGCAGAGCCTGATGCATCTTCTCGTAGGCAGCCTTCATCATCTCCACGGCCTGGTGCGGATCCTGGTTCGGATCGTGCAGCCTCATGATGTCCATATAGCTGCACAGGTCATATTTCAGATAATCCACTCCCCAGGCGGCGAAGGTGATCGCATCCTGTTGCTCATGGCCGTAACTCCCCTCGTTGCCTTCGCAGGTCTTTGGGCCGGGAGAGGAATAGATTCCCAGCTTCAGCCCCCTGGAATGAACATAATCGGCGAGAGCTTTCATATCCGGAAATTTGCTGTTGGCGTGGATATTGCCCTGCGCATCCCGCTGGCCCTCCCAGCCGTCGTCGATGTTGACGTAGATATAGCCGGCATCCCGCATCCCGGTGGAAACCATGGCGTCGGCCGCCGCGCGAACATCGGCATCATTGACCTTGCCGCCGAAGTGGTTCCAGCTGTTCCATCCCATGGGAGGGGTCTGGGCCAGAAGGCCCGATTGCGCATGAAGCGGGGCGCACGCGAGAACCAGCAAAGCAGGAAGAAATACGACCCATTTCCAGACAAAAAGAAGTCGAATGTTGTTCATGGAAGAAACGCTCTCACCCGGAGGGACCGGTGTCAACGGTGACGACACCGCCTCCAGCCGGAAATCGTTCAGTCAGCTGAACTCAATGTCAACGGGAAGGACCTGAACCGCGGAAAAACACAGTCAGAGGGCCCGTATGCGATGGTCAGGAACCGTGCAGACTGCGAGGTTACCAGCGTGTGGTATCCCCCGGAAGAGACATCGGGAGGTGCCGGGAACCCGCCCATGCCTTGCCGCGGTTCTACTATGATCAGGTCGGAAGATCCGGGCGAGTACCTGATCGTTCCGGATCGCATTGATCATCACTGGCAGTCCACAACGAGCGGATCGCACTCGAGGCAGCAGGGGTCGCTGACTGCCGCAGGTCCGCCGGGCCGGGGCTCAGTGCTCGATGGAGCGGTTTAACTACGGATATAAGGAGCTGCCTATGTTCTCCGGTTTTCACCAAACCTCTTCTATACTCTCCACGCCGGGCAGATACGCAGTAAGCGGCCCTTCCGGGAAATTGCTGACGGGATGGGAAGGGCGCATACAACACACGATGCGCCGCATCTGCAGGCGATGGAAACAGGTATCCTGTGCAGCGGCAGCCGTGTTCGCAATCCTCTCATTCCTGAGCTGCGCCGTGGCCGCACAAAACGGGGCGGTCATGAGCCCGGTGGACAGCGTGAACCCCTTCATTGGCACCGGCGGAGGGCCGGGCGGGACCATCAATCTGTTTCCAGGACCGAGCATGCCGTTCGGGATGGTACAGCTGAGCCCGGACACGGAAAGCAAGGGCTTCGGCTATCACTACGATCAGCCCGACATCCAGGGCTTCAGTATGGCCCATATGAGCGGCTCCGGCTGCCCCAATGAAGGTGAAGTCTTTTTCACCGCAACGACGGGTCCCGTCGCGACGCAGGTCAGCGATTTTCAGTCGTCCTATTCGCACACCGATGAAGGAGCGTCGGCGGGATACTATCGCGTTCGCCTGGCACGCTGGGATGTGAATGCCGAACTCAGCGCTACCGACCGCACGGGGATTGCCCAGTTCACTTTCCCGGCGGGAAAGCCGGCCAACATCCTGCTGCCCATCAGCCATACGCTGAACAGGACGATGGGCGCGGAAGTCCGCATCGTGGGAGATCGCGAAATCGAAGGGTACGTGGAAAACCAGGCATTCTGCGGCACGAAGCAGAACTACAAAGTCTACTTCGACATGACGTTCAGCCGTCCGTTCGCTTCCTTCGGGACCTGGGACGGCAATCACTACGGCGGCCCGGGCAAGGTCTCCGCCGGCGGCCGCACCGCCGCGCAGACTGGTCATGGTCGTTGGATCGGCGCCTACGTGAGCTGGCCTTCGGAAGCGCGCCCGTTTGCCATCGCAGCACGGATCGGTATCTCCTATGTGGATATCGCCGGGGCCAGGAACAATCTGAAGACAGAGTCGGAGGGGAAGGACTTCTCCACGATCCGGCGCGAAGCTCGGCAGGCCTGGCGCAAGGCATTAGGCGTAGTAGACGTTTCCGGCGGCACGCCTGAGGAGCGGACGGTGTTCTATACCGCTCTGTACCACAGCCTCATGATGCCCAACATCTGCAGCGATGCCGATGGCCGATACGACGGGTTCGACAATCGCATCCATCAGACCCCGCCAGGACACGTGGTCTACGCCAATTATTCCGGATGGGATATCTACCGCAGCCAGATTCCGCTGGTCGCGATGCTCGATCCGGAGCGGATGCAGGACATCGCTCAGTCCATCGTGCTGATGTATCAGCAGGGAGGCTGGATCGGGCGGTGGCCGCAGGCCAACCGCTACACCAATGTCATGGCCGGGAGTCCATTAACCGTGGTGCTGGCCACAGCATGGTTGGACGGGCTGCACGGATTCGACATGGACACGGCATGGAAAGGCATGCTGCAGGATGCGACGCAGGCTCCGCCGCCCGGGCAGCCCTATGCAGGGGAAGCCGGAATCGAATGGATTAATAAGATCCACTATGTTCCCAATGACAAAGTCAGTTACGGCTCGGTTTCGCAGATTCAGGAAGATGTGATCGCCTATGCCTCGCTCTATCGCCTGGCGCAGGCTCTTGGCAGGAGCGAAGACGCGAAGATGATGTATGAGAGGGCTCTCGATTATCGCAACGTCTTCGACCAGCAGGACCAGTTCTTCCGGCCTCGTAACGCCGACGGCCAGTGGGTCCCCAATTTCGATCCCCTCCAGGAAGAACACGGGTTCATCGAGGGCTCGGGCTGGCATTACCAGTGGCTTGCGCCTTCCGATCTGGCCTGGTTGATTCACGCGGTCGGAAAGGATCGCTTTAACCAGCGGCTTACTGACTTCTTCAGTTATAAGAAGCCAGGATGGTACGGCCAGTACTATAACCCGTACAACGAAACGGATCTCGAAGCCCCCTTTGAATTCAACTTCTCCGGGCAGCCATGGGATTCCCAGCGCGTGGTTCGCCGGGTGCTTCAGGAAAACTACACCACGGATCCCAACGGCATTCCCGGCAATGACGATTGCGGGGAGATGTCATCGTGGGCGGTTTTGAGCATGATGGGCCTGTACAGTGTCGATCCTGCCAGCCTTGCGTACGAGATGGTCAGCCCTGTCTTCTCGAAGGTTGTACTTCACCTGAGTGCTCCCTATGAGGGAAAGGTCTTTATCATCGACACGTCGGCCAATCCCGGCGAGAATCCTTACATTCAGGGCGTGCGGCTGAACGGGCAGAAGCACGAACAAAACTGGATCTCCTTCCACGACATTGCCGGCGGGGGAACGCTGCACTTTGCGCTCGGAGCAAGCCCTGAGCGCACTTGGGGCGCAGCGCCGGAGGATACTCCGCCCTCTCTGAGCAGCGAGCAGCCGTAAAAACCCTGCTCAGATCGCTACCTGCAGACTCGGCCGCTATCGCAGATCCGAACTGCTTCCCGGCTCCTGTGGAGTGAGATACCGGCCCTCAGCGAGGCGCGCAGGGTGGACGAAGTGGCGGCTGAGATGAGGGATGTACTCGAGAAAGATCTTGGGATGACCCATGGCGATATGATTCACCAGAACCAGGTGCTGATGAATCTGCCCCATATCGCCGACATGCGGCACCACGGGCGTCTTGTACCTGCGGGCCAGCAGGCTTACGGTCAGGAACTCGCTGACGCCGCCTAAACGCGTACAGTCTGGCTGAAGAAAACCGATGCACTTCGCTTCCAGATAGTTCCTGAAGACCACGCGGTTCGGCACGTGTTCGCCGATGGCCAGAGGCACCGGCGCAATCTCAGCAGCCAGTGTGCGGTGGGCATCAACATCGTCCGGATGCGTCGGCTCCTCGATCCAGAACGGCTGCATACCGGCAAGCTCCCGGCAGGCTGATTCGGCCTGCGGGAGCGACCACTGCTGATTGGCATCCAGCATGATCATTGCGTCAGGACCAGTAATGCTGCGGAGAAGCTGTGCCCGTTCCAGATCCCGTTTCAGCGATCCGCCGACCTTCAGCTTGAAGGCTCCGAATCCCTGATCGAGGCTGCGCCGCACATTCTCTCGAATCTGGGCGTCGGTGAACTGATACCAGCCGACGCTGGTATCGTAGCCGGGATAACCCTCCTCCAGAACCGCGGAGCGCTCCTGCCGCGCTGCCTGCTGCTCGCGCAACAGGAAAAGCGCGGTCTCACGATCGAGGACGGTCTCGAGATAGCTCAGGTCCAGAAGATCCACAAAGGATTCCGGGGACAGATCGAGCAGGAGCTTCCACAAAGGCACTTGCCGCGACTTCGCCCAAACATCGAAACAGGCGTTGGTCAGGGATGCCAGAGCGAGATGAACGACCCCTTTGTGCGGCCCCAGCCAGCGCAGATGGGGATCGTCCGCCATTTCGCGAAATTTGGTGCCATAGCCGGCCATCAGCTCTTCGAGATCGGCGCCGACCAGATGCCGCCCCAGCATCCGGATAGCACTGCAGACAAGATCGTTTCCAGGGCCCATCGTGAGCACGAGGCCGGTTCCCTGCAGCCCGGAATCAAGCGCTATTCTGGCTGCAGCAAATGAGTACTGCGGCGCGGAGTGTACCGCATCCGAGCCTTCTCCGGGCGCGAGCTGATACCTCGCGTCACGAACACCGATGGACCTGATCAACATCGAAACGCACCTGCCCGGGAGATTTCCATAATCGCCACCCGATTATACAAATGGTCTGAGTAAATCCACGCGCTGGTCCTCGCCGCAACTGGATGCAGGGGAGAATGGCAGGCGCTCCCTCCAGTGGGTTCCTTGACATTTTGTCCCGCGGAACACTAATGTCACCTGACATGACCGCATATGCTCCGAATCGCCGTCAGTTCCTGAAGTCTGCGCTTGGTACGTCCTCTCTCTTCTTTCTTCCGCGAACTGGCTTCGCAATGGAGTCGGAGGACGAACGGACCGCATGGTTCCGCGATGCGAAATTCGGCATGTTCATCCACTGGGGTCCTTACTCGCTGGCGAGTGTTGAGGCCTCGTGGCCCATTATGCGGCCCAAACCCGGAGGAATCACCGAGGCGGAATATCGCGCGCTGCCCTCGCGCTTCGACCCAACCCACTATGATCCCAATGCGTGGATCGACCTGGCGCGCACTGCAGGTCAGCAGTACATGGTCTTCACCACGAAGCACCACGACGGATTCTGCATGTTCGACACCTCCTATACGGATTACAAGATTACCAATACTCCGTACGGCAAGGACATCGTCAAGCAGCTGGCGGATGCCTGCGATGCGCGCGATATGCGTCTCGGCTTTTACTATTCGCCGCCGGATATGCATCATCCCGACTATCGCGACACCTCGAAGCCGGCGAGCACAAACTGGAATGGCCAGCCGGAGCGGCCCGAATGGCCGATTTATCTCCAGTACATGCAGCTGCAGCTGACAGAGCTTCTCACGCGGTATGGTCCGGCCGCTGTGATCTGGTTCGACGGGCTGAACCATCAGGAAAAGTACGATGGCAGGCGGTTCCTTAAGCTGATCCACTCGCTGCAACCGGCAACCCTCGTCAACGACCGCATTGGTGTGCCAGGTGACTATGTAACGCCGGAGCAGTTCATCCCGAGCGCCATACCAACGAAAGAAGCGCATTTTGCTGCGGTCGATCAAAGCGTCGACAAGGAACTCAAGCCAGGTGTGCCCAGACCTGAAGACTTCCAGCTTTGGGAAACGTGCATGACGATCAACAATACCTGGGCCTATAACAAGAACGATCACGACTACAAGTCAGCACAGTTCCTGATTCGCGCGCTCGTCGAGGTCGCCAGCCGCGGGGGGAATTTTCTGCTCAATGTCGGTCCCCAGCCGGACGGCCAGATCCAGCCGGAGTTTCAGGATCGGCTCCGCGCCATTGGGAGCTGGGTGTCGGTAAATGGCGATGCGATCTACGGAACAACCTACGGGCCGATCCAGGGAGTAAAGGCGTTCCGGACGACGGCCAGGCGGAATTCCGTCTTCGTTCACGTGTTTGACTGGCCATCCACCGCCCTGCAGATTCCGGGACTTACCGACAAGGTGGCCTTCGCGCATCTGCTGGCAACCGGACAGCCGCTCACCTTCCGGCAATCGGAAAACGGGCTCGAAGTTGATCTTCCGGCTGCAGCCCCGGATCCGAACGCGAGCGTCGTTGCACTCACGACGCTCTGATCTGCCGGAGGAACTATGGATTGCGCCTGCTGCATGGCCATCGCGCATGGCGGCGGGCACCCGGTTCAGGGCCTGCCGGCAAAGGGCTGAGCGCGTCCGGCGCGGCTAACCCGAACCCGCGCTATAGCCGGGGGACTTCCGTTACACTGCGGTGAGAAATGCGCGAATGCGAGTCCGCAGACATCTTTTGAGTACCCGCAGAAGGCATATCGCATGGCCCTGTGCGGTCTCGTTGCTCCTGATCTGTGCTGGAATCGGCCAGATCCCGGTTGCCCTGGCACAGGCGGCGCGATCCAGATCGAGGGTAACGAATCAGCAGCGGGCTGACGGGGCCGGCAGATTTGTCGATATCACGGAGGCCGCAGGGGTTCATTTCCTCCATCAGGCACCTCATACCTCGCATAAGTACCTCATTGAGACGATGGGTTCGGGGGTGGCGCTGTTCGACTGCGACAACGACGGGCGCCTGGACATCTTTTTCGTGAACGGCGCACCGTTCCCGGATTTCGTCCCCAAAGGCACGATCCCGCAGAAGACCGGCCCCGAGTACTGGAACCGCCTCTACCACCAGAACCCGGATGGCACATTTGAAGACATTACCGAGAAAGCCGGACTGGAGGGCGTTGGCTACGACATGGGTGTGGCGGTCGGAGACTACGACAACGACGGCAAGGAGGATCTCTTCGTTACTGGGTATGGAGGCAACCACTTATATCACAACAACGGCAACTGCACCTTCACCGATGTGACGAAAGAAGCGGGCGTCGGCGGCAGCGGCTGGTCCACTTCCGCCACCTGGGTGGATCTGGACAACGATGGCCTTCTCGATCTCGTCGTGGACCGTTACATCAAATGGGACTGGGACGACATCTGGTGCGGGCAGCATCGGCCAGGATACCGCTACTACTGTCATCCCGATTTCTTCGATCCTGTCTCGATGCTTGTCTACCACAACGACGGCAATGGACACTTTACGGAGGTCGCACACAAATTAGGGCTTGATAAGCCCGCCAAGGCGCTGGGGATTGCGATCGCGGATTACGACCGCGACGGACGAATCGACCTTTACGTCGCCAACGATTCGATCCCCGAGTTTCTCTTTCATCAGAAGCCTGACGGCACATTTGAAGAAGTGGGCATGGATTCGGAGGCTGCCGTCACGGCGGAGGGCCAGACTTATGCCGGCATGGGCGTCGATTTCGCGGACTATGACAATGATGGATGGCCGGATATCGTGGTAACCGATCTTGCCAATCAGCGATATGCGCTCTACCGGAATAATCACGACGGAACCTTCGATTACACGACCGACTCAAGCGGCCTGGGGGAGATCAGCCTGCTTCATTCCGGATGGAGCACGCGATTCTTTGACTATGACAACGATGGCTGGAAGGACCTGCTGGTAGCTCAGGGACACGACCTGGATAACGTCGAGAAGACGTCTCCCCAGATCCACTATCGCGAGCCGATGCTGCTGCTCCATAACACCGGCAGGAGGTTTATCGACGTTTCGCAGCTGTCCGGCGACGTCTTCAGGCAGGCGTGGGTTGGGCGCGGAATGGCCATCGGTGACCTTGACAACGACGGCCGGATCGATGCCGTAGTAACCACAAACGGCGGTCCGGCACATCTCCTGCACAATGAAACGGCAAACTCCAATCACTGGATCACATTGCGACTGGTCGGACACAGGAGCAACCGCGATGGCATCGGGGCCGTCGTCAGGGTCACTACACCCAAGGGATCGCAATGGGCCACCGTGACGACGTCCGGGGGATATCTGTCTGCAAGCGATCCGCGCGTTCACTTCGGACTCGGACCTGCTGCGGCTTCCACCGATATTGAAATCCGCTGGCCCAGCGGCATCGTGCAGGAACTTTCAGGCGTGAGAGCCGACCGGCAGATCCGAGTCGATGAGCCGGTAAGTGGCACAAACGCGACACAGGAGCAACACCCGTGAGCAAGCGGACCGGAAGACGCGCGCCGCGGGAGACTACGGTTGCAGCGCGCCCTCCCCTCCATTGAGGAGAGCCAGCGCTTTCTGAATATCGTGATCGCCAGGAGAGAGTTTCTCGGCCTCGAGTAACTCGGCGCGGCCGTTCCTGACATCTCCCGAGTGGCAATAGATCAGGCCCAGGTCCTTGTACAGCTGCGGTTTTGCGGCACAGTCCCCGCAGACCTGAATTGCCTCCCTGAGCCGCGAGATGGCCTGCGGCCAGTCGTGCGCGTCGGCCGACGCGAGGGCGAAGTTCCCCAGCGACTGCGCGCGATCGGTGATGTGCTCTTCGGTCTCAAGCTTTTCAAACTGCGCCTGCAGACGTTTGGCCTCTTCCGGATCGGTCCTGGCCATCAGACGCGACAGACTGTAGAGAGCCTCGCTGTAGTCCGGCTGAATCTCGATGACCTTCCGCCAGCTTGCCACTGCGCCCGCCGTGTCACCTTTGCGTTCCTGCTCCTGCCCGAGCCTGAAGAGCGCATCGGTGTAATTCGGCCTGGCGGCAACTGCCTTCTGGAAATCACGGATGGCCTCGTCTGTCTGCGCTGCCTGCCTCGCGATCAGCCCCAGCAGATACCAGGACTCCGCATGCTGGGGATCCAGACGCGTCGCGGTTTCCAGTTCTGGCTTTGCCTCAGCGTTCCGCTGCAGGTCAAGCAGGACCCGGCCCTTGTTGTAGTGGGTTATGGCGCTTTGCGGATCCAGTTCCACGGCACGTGAGAATTCCGCCAATGCGCCGTTCAGATCAAACTGGTCGGCCAGAGCAATGCCCAGGTTGAGATGGGCCGAAGCGGAGTCGGGATTCAGCTGTATGACCTTGCGGAACAGCGGCATGGCCTCGCCGCTCCGGTTCAGGCGCACCAGCACCATGGCGTATGCGCTGATTGCACCGGTGTTTTGGGGGGCGAGCTTCACTGCGGCGCTGAGCGCCTGTGCGGCATCAGGAAAACGGGACTCGCTGGCGAGAATCAGCCCCAGGTTCGCGAAAGCCTGGCCGTACTGTGGATTGTTCTCCGTCGCCTGGCGGAGAAGATGCTCCGCTTCGTCCGTTCTGCCGATCTGTCCGTAAAGAACACCGAGGTTGTTTTGCGCTTCGGCAAACTCGGGATCCAGAGAGATGGCCGTGAGAAACTCCTTCTCGGCCGCAGCACCCTGCTGGTCCTGGAGGTCCAGCAAACCAAGCTGGTTGTGCACGGGAGCAAGCTTCGCATCGAGAGCCACCGACTTCTCAAGGGCATCGCGCTCGCCACCATAATCCTTCAGCCGGTCCAGGGCCAGCGCCAGATCGTACCAGGTGCGCGCATTTTTCGGATCCTCAGCCAGTGACCGGCGATACATTGCGACTGCCTTCTGAGGGTCCCCCGACTGCAGGTCCTGACTGGCCTGGTTGGCCGTGGAACCCGCAACATCCTGCTTCACACTCGCCTGTTTTGCCTTCTCAAAGATCGCCAGCTGCTCGCGCGACTGATTTTCGTCTCCCAGGGCGCGGAGCACCATCGCCAGGCGGAACCTCACCTTGGCTGAGTCCGGCTGGAGGGCAAGAGCCTTCTCCAGCAGCGGCCGCGCTGCGGCGGGATGGCCCAGCTGGGCGAGCACCGACCCAAGATTGTAGAGAGCGTCGAAATGATTCGGGTTGATGGCTACTGCCTGGCGCAGAGCCTTTTCCGCATCGGCATAATTGCCCAGCCCGCGATCGACAACGCCCGTGAAGTAATAGCTTTCGAAGTCATGCGGATGGCGGGTCAGATACTCATGGATGACGGGCGCAGCGGTATCAAACTGGGCGAGAACGACAAGAGCCTTCACATAAGAAAGCCGCGCCTCGTCGTCAGATGGATCGAGGCGCAGTGTCTCTCTGAACTCCTGGGCAGCTTCGTTGAAGCGGTTCAGCTGCGTGTAGACAATGCCCAGGTTGAAATGAGCCTGAGCGTAAGCCGGGTGGTCCTTCACGATCGCTGAAACGGTGGCCAGAGCCTGATCGAGATTGCCATTCTTCGAATAGGCAATCGCCAGATTCAGGCGCAGCACTTCGTCATCCGACGCGCCTTTCAGGACGGCAATGGCCGCAGTGTATCTCTTTTCGGCGATCAGCGCCTTGGATAAGCCGTCCAGAGCCCTGACGGAGTGCGGATCCTTGCTGAGGATGCTCCGAAAGACCTCGATCGCGGCGTCCTGCTGGTTCAGGCTGCTCAGCGCGAACCCGAGCGGGAGCAGGATCTGGGGTGATCCGGGGTTCAGTGACGAGGCAGCGCGCAGTTCATCCGCTGCGCGCCGGGCATCCCCGCTGGTGAAAAGAGCGACTCCCAGGTCGTAGTGGCTTTGCCAGGACCGCGGGTCCAGCCGTATCGCGGACTCGAAGGCTGATATCGCGCACGCAAACTGTTGCTGCGCAGCAAAGTGAGCGCCCAGAGCATCATAGGCCCCGGCGGAAGGGCTGCTGGCAATCACATGCTCGAGCGCAGCCGGTCCTTTGCAGGCAGCGTGATCCTGCGCCGCACCGGCGAGAGGCAGGTAGGCGAATGCAATGGCGGCGCATCCGGCAAGAAAGAATCCGGGGCGGCCACGGCTGGCGGATCGCGGGATCCCCCAACCGTGAAAATCTTCAGCAATATCGGCCTGTCGAAGGATCTGCGATGACTCCCCCGTGAATGGGTGATGTTGGCCGCACCTGCACATGCCTGTTTCCGGACCGAGCGACTCCGATTCGAGTGACTCCGATCGGACTCAATTTATAACACGGCCGCGACAGCGAAAGCACGGGCGCCGATTCCGGTCTGCTCTCTGCCGTCCGCGAAAGCGCGGCCTCAGCGATGCTACAATCCGCCAATAGAGATGCTGAAGGGGCGTGCCACTCACCTGCGGCTCATTGTAGCTGCCTGTTTCAGCCTGACTTTCGCCGGCACGCTTTATACCCAGATTGGAGTTGCCACCGGCAACGGCGTGGCGGTGCCGGCCAGACCTCTGCCTCCGGGCCTGAAACCACCCACCGTCAATTACGTCGACATTGCCGCGCAGGCGGGTTTGACGGCTGTCGACGTTTCGGGAGCGGAAAAGAACAAACAATACATCGTCGAAACCACCGGATCGGGCGTGGCGATCTTCGACTACGACAACGACGGATTGCCCGACATCCTGCTGGTCAACAGCAACCGCTTCCAGCAGAGCGGAACCCCGCCGACCTTTACGCTCTACCACAATCTGGGCGGTCTCAGGTTTGAGGATGTCACCAAAAAAGCGGGACTGGCTCACACCGGCTGGGGCCAGGGAGTCTGCGCAGGCGACATTGACAACGATGGCTACGTGGACCTCTTTGTTACGCAGTGGGGCCAGAACATTCTCTATCACAACCTGAGAAATGGGACCTTTCGCGACGAGACCGCGGCACGGGGACTGGCGAACGCCAGGACCCGCTGGAGCAGCGGGTGTGCCTTTCTGGATTTCAATCGCGACGGATGGCTGGATCTCGTCGTTGCTCACTACCTGGACTTCGACCCCGCCAATACGCCCCACCCGGGAGAACGGTCGCAGTGCGAATGGAAAGGGCTGCCGGTGATCTGCGGACCGCGCGGCCTGCCCGGCGAAACCATCTCGCTATATGAGAACGACGGCCACGGACATTTCACAGACGTCTCGGACCGCATGCACATTACTACGCCGAAGGACTATTACTGTTTTACTCCGATTGTTTCGGACTTCGACAACGATGGCTGGCCGGATATCTACGTTGCATGCGACTCGACGGCAAGCCTTTACTACCACAACGTCGAAGGGAAGCGGTTTGAGGAAATGGGTGTCGAGGCGGGCGTTGCCTACAACGACGAGGGCCGCGAGCAGGCCGGTATGGGAGTGGCCGTCGCCGATTTCACCCACGATGGCCTCTTCGATATTTTTAAGACCAATTTCGCGGATGACACCCATACGTATTACAGGAACCAGGGCCATAACAACTTTATCGACGCGACGATCGATGCCGGACTGGCCGTGAACACGCGCTATCTGGGCTGGGGTACTGCGGCGATCGACATCGACAACGACGGGTGGAAGGATCTGATCCTCGCCGACGGGCACGTTTATCCCGAGGTGGACTCCGGACACACCGGAGAGACGTTCCGGCAGAAGCGCTTGCTCTACTGGAATCGCAGGGACGGGCAGTTCTACGACCTTTCTCCCCATGCGGGCAGCGGGATTGCGGCGGCCCACTCTTCGCGGGGTCTGGCGGTTGGAGATCTCAACAACGACGGGAATGAAGAGGTCCTCATCCTGAATATGGGAGAAGCTCCCTCACTGCTGAAGAACATGGCGCCGGTGGCGGGACATTCGATCCTCATCCGCACGCTGACTGCGACCAACCGCGACGCGATTGGAGCCAGAGTGATCGTCACCGCAGGCGGACAGAAACAGATGGACGAGGTCCGGAGCGGCGGCTCCTATATCTCGCAGAGCGATTTCCGTCTCCACTTCGGCCTTGGCACGGCGATCTACGCCGGCGTCTCGGTCCGATGGCCGGACGGCACGATGCAGAGCTTTTCCAACGTGGCTGCGGGCGAGATTGTCACGATCCAGGAAGGGAAAGGAATCGTGCGGAAGCAGCCCTACACCGTTGCTCGACCGTGATCCGCTATTGCGCATTTTTCGCCGGCGCGCGAGCCAGCATTTCCCGCATATACCCATCCTGCGGGAATGTGCGCACGTAATCCTCGAGGGCGGTTCTCGCCTTTTCGTACTGTCTGAGTTCGATCAACTGGACGACCCGGGTTCTCTGAGTGAACGGGTTGAAGGGATCCAGCGCGATGGAGCGGTCCAGCGCTGCCAGGGCTTCGTCGCTCCGGCCCAGTTTTGCCAGCGCTTCGGCAAGATCAGCCCAGCTCGTCGCCCGATCCGGCCCCAGCTGCACGGCACGCTGCAGATGCTCCGCCGCGGCTCCGTAATTCCCGTTCTTCAGCTCTCTTCTTCCCACAGCCCCCTGGACCAGGGCGTTATCCGGCTGCGCCTTCTCAAGCTGGTCCAGAACCCGCAGGTAAGCCGCAACATATTCCGGCCGGTTGTCTGCCAGTTCTCCATACGCCTGAAGCAGGGTCAGCAGGGGAGGCGGCGTATCTTGCTTTCCGGGAGCGGGGTCCAAATCGATCAGATCCGGCAGGGCAGCTGTTGTCTGCCGGAATGTGACGTCGGGAAACGGCTCGTCGGGCGTAGCCAGAATGCGGTGATTCGTGGCGCTGGAATGCGAGATCACCTGAATATCCCGTTTCGGCATGTGACAACCGATGCAGTTGTTTGCGGGGTGCTGCTGCATACGGGTCCGGAGCGGAAGCTTGCAGGATTGACTGGTGTGGCAGGTGAGGCACTTCTTCGCATAAACGGCAGGCGCTTCTTCTTCCGACGGCTGCACATGCGGGTCATGGCAGGTAATACAGCTCAGGCGCCCCCCACTGGCCCGGTAGCACCTGCTCAGGATCATGGAGTAATAGTGCTCGACGTGAACCGAGTCCGGGGGCGAAGCAGGCGTCGGCGGCACCATCAGGATAGCCAGCGTGTCATCCAGCGGCTGCCCGGGAACAACATCGCTCCAGGTCCTGCCCGGCTTCAGCACCCGCGCATCGCCCGTCTGATGGCAGGCCATGCAGATGTTGTCGGCCAGATACGGGGAAAGGCGAGCCGGATTGACGATGTGCATGGACCTGGGAGCCGCTGCTCCTGCTCTGCTCATGGCCCGCACGTGATCGGCGCCGGGGCCGTGGCAGCTTTCACAGCCGATGGACATTTCGGCGAAGGGCGGATCCGCATACTGTCCGTTGGTCCCGGCAACCGGAGTAAAGCGGCCGCTGTGGCAAAAGAGGCATCCCGGCAGGATGGGGCGGCTGAATCCCAGGTCGAGGGTTTCATAGCCGGGCGAAGGCGCCCAGCTCCCGAGTTTCGAATAGTAAGAAAGCGGCGCCTGAAAAAGATAGCCATTCTGGCGAACGATTGCTCCATAGCCGTTGATTCCGGCGCCAATCAGCCATTCAATCTGCCGGGTATCGCGGAAGATCTCGGCCGCATCGGGGGTTAAGTCATACTCGCTCTGGTACAGCTTTCCGTCGCGCTGAAAAACCTCGAACTGGCGGTTCAGGCGGTCGCTCGTGAAGTGACCGGGAAGCATCATCTTCGGCATTTGCCCTGGCAGCGCCTGAGCCATCGAATGCCCCATTGCTGTTCGTGCGTATTCCCTCGCGATGGCGGCATGGCATCGGGCGCATACAGCCGACCCCGTGTACATGCCGGCGGTTTGTCCGCTGGCACGCTGCCCGTCCTTCCTGTTCTGCTCACGGCTCTGCCGCGGAGCTGCGTATAGACGGGCGGAAACCAACGACAGGGCTGCAAGACTCGCAAGCACGATGAACCCGATCCGCAGCCATTTCGGGGACTGCGCAGTCCGGCGCCCGCCAATCTCCCGATTCGCGCGCCAAACCGCGATGCAGATGCAACCGATGATTCTGATCTCCAAAGGGCTACCTGGCCGCCACACGCTCTGATTTCCGACGATCGCTCATCTCAGGGCAGATGCTATCGCACCGGCGGGCTGCGGGCCAGGGAAAACCCGTCGCAGTCCTGGCGACCGGTTTCCGGCCAAAGCCAGGCATACTGCCTTGCCTGGCCCGCTCACAAAGGGAGCCCCACTCTGTTTCAGAAAGTGAACCATACGATTCGCCAGTTGGAATGGACTTACCCAAAAAATGCTTGACAGTACAACTTTCGATGGAGTATAAGTTGCGCCCATCACGATTCTCGGGTTCCCCAAGGCTCTCTGAGAGTCCTGAAGAAGGATGCCACAAGTCTCTTCAGCCCCTGCGCGCGAGGTGAAAGCGCCGGGACGGGGCTGGTATGTGGGCCTGTCGTCTTCCGCCGTTCAGGTGTACCCGGGCCATTTTGTTTTCGAAATGCTTATTTCATTGGGACTGCGGGTGAGTTGTGCGCGCCGCAGGAACGGGGTGGTCTTGTCAGTTGGGCGGCCGAGGAAAATGTTTTCCGCGACTGTCGCTGACCAGACCAGGAACGAGGATATCGGCGAGCTTCACCAGCAGAGGCGGTCCGGGGGATAACCGACCAGCCGGGAATGATCGGCTGAGCAAATACCCCCTGCAGGGGAGCAATGGGTCCGGACAATTCCACGACCAGCAGCAGACTTGTCGGAGGTTAGAGATGGCGGTGTCAGTGAAGCGAATTTTCAGGTTGATGGGGATCCCGCGGTTCGCGGGCGTCCTCGCGATAGGGTTGCTTATTTCGAATGCCGCCTTCGGGCAGCTCTCGACCGCATCCGTCAACGGTACCGTCCGTGACCCGAAGGGAGCGGTCATTCCCGGAGCGACGGTCGTACTGCGGAGTGTGGACACGGGAGTAGAACACCGTTCCGCGACCAATGGCTCCGGTGAATACATAATCCTGAACATCACGCCGGGGACCTATACCATCCAGGCGTCCGCAACCGGATTCAACCCGCAGAAAGTCGCGGCGTTCGTGCTGGCAGTCGATCAGACGGCGACCTTCGATTTTTCACTGACCGTCGGTACGACAACTCAGGTCGTCACGGTTTCGTCAACAGCCGCTCAACTCGACGTCACCAGCGCCGACCTGGGAACGGTGATCGGGACCAAGCAGGTCAATGACCTGCCGCTGGACGGCCGGAACTTCACCGCGCTGCTGGAACTCACGCCCGGCGTCGTACCGATTATGGTCGGGCAAAACGCGGGGATGAGCGGCAGCGGCGGTTTTGGCGCCCCGGTGGCGATTGGCTCCGATTACGCCTTTCCCGCCATCAACGGCCAGACCAATCGCAGCGACTACTTCCTGATGGATGGTCTGAATAACTACGGCACGCTGGAAAGCACTTACGCCGTGCCGCCCATTATTGACGCTATCCAGGAATTCAAGGTCGTTTCCCACACCGACAATGCGGAATACGGCGACGTGCTGGGCGGCGTGGTCAACGTGGTGACCAAGAGCGGCACCAACGATTTCCACGGATCGATGTGGGAATATCTTCGCAACACGGTCTTCGACGCCCGCAATTACTTCCTGCCGCTTTCCCAGCCCAAGCCTTTCTATCACCAGAACCAGTTCGGCGCTGCGGCAGGCGGTCCGGTTTACATTCCCGGTCTGTACAACGGCAGGAACAGGACGTTCTTCTTCGGGGCCTATCAGGGCTTCCGTTACGCGCAGCCGGAAGACAACAACCTGCTGGTTCCCACAGCGGCCGAGCTGAGCGGCAATGAAGCAGATAACGCGCAGCCGCAGATCTACAACCCTTACGCGACCACCGTCACCCCAACCGGATTTTCGCGCCCGGCCATCGCGGGGAACCAGATTCCCTCCAGTCTGATCGATCCGCGAATGGTCGCCTATGCGAAGTTCGTTTTCCCCGCGGCCGGACCTTTCTTCAACTTCAATGCGACGACCGGTGCCTACCTGTCGAACGCCATCGACACGACCCCGCTCGATCAGTCGCAGAATGAGTTCAATATCCGTCTCGACCAAAACTTCGGTGCCAAAGACTCCGCGTGGTTCCGCTACAGCGCCATCAACGAGACGCTGACGGATTCCGGCGGCTTGCCGAATCTGCCGTCTACCCTGATCATCGACGCGCGCGACTACGGCGGCAGCTACGTTCACATTTTCAATCCCACGAGCATCCTGCAGGCGCAGATCGCCAGAACCACGGTACTCGATAACTCGACCACCCGCTTTAAGGCATCGACAGCAAGTATCTTCAGCGCGGTCGGGTTCTCCGGGGCGTTCGTCAGCGGATTTGCCGGAGCCAATGGAGGCTCGCTGCTCCCGTCCCCCGGCATCAGCGGCCTGGCAAACGGCGGTGAAAGTATCGACGACACACCCAAGGCAACCGACAGCACGGAGTACAAGGCCGTCTATACCAAGGTCCTCGGAACCCACGAGATCAAGTTCGGCGGAGGCTATGTCGCTACCGGTTTTGCCAGCCCCCTTTCCCAGATTTCGCTCAGCTTCGGCGCAGTACAATCCGATGCCCCGCAGTTTCCCAATCTGGCGACGGGCGACCCGTTGTCGTCATTCCTGATGAATGTACCGACCGGGGCCAACCGCCGCAACGTGGATGAGACGGAAAGACCCGGTGGGCTGCTGACAGCGTTCCTCCAGGACTCCTGGAAGGTGAATCCGAAATTAACGGTCAACTACGGCATGCGGTACGCCTATCCGTTCATTCCTCCCTACGGAACCAACGCGACCATCGGGAAACAGGGTGGCATTGAAACCGGCGACATGGACTTCTTCAACAACGGCATTTACATCGTGCAGAAGTTGCCGCCGCCCTGCAGTGTCCGCGGCCACGCCCCCTGCATTCCCGGCAACGGAACTCTGCCCGCGCATGTGATCGTGAGTCCCAACGGAAAGATCGCGCACAATGTCCACACAAACTTCGGGCCGCGGCTCGGCTTCGCCTACCAGATCAACGACAAGACGGTCACTCACGGCGCCTTTGGAATCGTCTACGACGACTGGGCTGCGGTCACGCAAATGGCCCAGAACATCGAAGGCTCCTGGCCGGATATCGGCCAGCAGATTCTGCCAGACACGACCAACTTCCCGACCACGACTTCTCCAACGCCGACCATCACCGCCCAGGATCCGTTTGGATCGGGAGGCAGCGCTCTGTTTCCGCCCGCCACCCCTTTCACCGGCAACCAGTGGTTCTACGATCCTCACATCAAGAATCCCTATTCCGAACAATGGAACTTCGGCGTGCAGCGGCAGCTGAACGCGTCTCTGGCGCTGAGAATGGACTATGTCGGTTCGGCCACGCATCGCGCCGACGTCGGCAGCGAATACAACAGCGCGCTCAAGCCGGGCCCCGGAAATCCACAGTCGCGCGCTCCTTACCCCTACAGCATTCCAACCTTCTACGACCGCAGCGTCGGTTTTGCCGACTATCATGCTCTCCAGGCGGAACTGGACAAGCGTTACACCAACGGCTTCTCCTACCAGGTTGCTTACACCTGGTCGAAGACGCTCTCCGAAGACGACGGCTGGTTTGGGGTGGAAGGAACGAATGTGCAGAATCCCTACGATCCCCGTGCTTCGCTGGGCCCCTCCGGCACGGATCTGCCCCAGGTGCTCTCCGTCAACGGGCTCTATGCTATTCCGGTCGGATTGGGGGGACGCTTCACGACCGGAAACCACGCGCTGGACTACATCCTGGGCAACTGGCAGTTTAACGGAATCTTCACCTTCCACAGCGGCCAGGATTTCACCGTCATGGACAGTGCGGACATCGCCAATATCGGCATCACCGGCTATGAACGCGCCAACCGTGTGGGCAATCCTCAGTTGTCGCATCAGACACCCGCAAAATGGTTCAATACGGCCGCATTTGCCATCCCTCCGGCGTATACCTACGGCAATGCCGGCACCAACTCCCTGCGCGGCCAGCGCTATATCCAGCTTGATTCATCTGTGATTCGATCGTTCCCCATCTGGCGAGAGAAACAATTCCAGTTCCGAGCCGAGGGGTTCAATATCTTTAACCATCCGGTGTTCGGCAACCCCTCGAGTGACCTCAATAGTCCAAGCTCGTTCGGGACCATCACCAGCATGACGAATCTGCCCCGAATATTGCAGGTGAGCGGCAAATTCGTGTTTTGATTCATCGTCGGCAGCCGCCGCACCCCGCCTTTCGGGCGCGGCGGCCCACCTTTCCGGTATCGGAACCGCGCAGTCTTCAGCGCTTGCTGAGCGAAGTGCTCTCCGCGGCCGGTTCTTTTTCCCTGCTGGCTGACACAGAGCCTGCCCCTGTCTTGCTGCAGCGGCAGGTAAACCGAGTCTATGATCCGCTTCCACGCTGGGATCGACGTCAGCGTCGTGACCCGCGTTGCTGGCCGTACGGACATCCATCCATACACGCCTGCGGCCTGTATGGATCGCCAGGATATCTCTTGTCCGTATTGATTTTGAGGTTTATATAATGAACCTGCTGTTCACGCAATCGGATCGCTCCTGTGCGGAATGCGTGAACCTATCATTGTCCCCGGATAACTCGGATGTTCTATCTTATGTTGAGTGCGAACTTTGTCGGTGGGCAGCGGGGACGAGGTGGTAATTCCCATGCAGCGAATGCACAGATCGAAGTCGGCGCCGGTCGGTGTAGTGGGGAAGGTAATCCAGATTCTGGAACGTTTGGATCAGGCCCCGGGCGGTCTGCTGCTGCGAGAGATCGTCGATTCGACCGGCATTAACAAGAGCACGGCGTATCGATTCCTGTCGCATCTGGAATCGGAAAGCTACGTCTTCCGTGACGGGGACGGCTATTACATAGTGGGGCCGAAGCTGGCCAGGCTCGGCAGCACCGCGAACTACCAGACAACCTTATGCAGAACGAGCGCCGGAATCCTTGAGGAGGTTCGCGAGACCAGCGGCGAGACGGTCAACCTCGCGGTGCTGGATGGAGATGAGGTTCTCTACCTCTGCGTCTTTGAAAGCCAGCACAATTTCCGGATGGCCTCGCAGGTCGGCATGCGGCGTCCGCTCTACTGCACTGCGCTGGGGAAGGCGATCCTGGCCTACCTGCTGCCGGACCAGCAGAACAGACTGATATCGGCAGTTCGCTTCGAGCGATATACCGATCAGACGATAACATCTGCCGAAGAACTCCGGAACGACCTCGTAAAGGTGCACCGGCGCGGCTACGCGGTTGACGATGAAGAGGCCGTGGCCGGAGCCCGCTGTGTTGCCGCGGCCATTCTCGATGGCGGGCGAAAGGTAATCGGCGGCATCAGTATCTCCGGCCCAACGGTGCGTGTGACCCGGGCGCAAACTGCCGAATATGCGGCTTTGCTGCGCAAGGCTGCCGCGGAGATCGCCTTCCGCCTCAAAGCCCTCTCCGACTGAGGCAATCGACGGAACGGCGGCCATCTTCCCCGGTCTGCCGTCCTTCGTCGTCAGCCGACGCTCTCCCGCAAGGTCATCGCGCAAACAGTGAGAGCGGAATGGCATCCGCCATGGCGCGATAACCTGCCGGCGACGGATGCAGGTGATCCCCGGAATCATACGCGGCAAGCATCCGGTCAGGATGCTGTGGATCCCGGACTACTGCATCGAAATCCACCACGGCGTCGAAGTGCCCCGGCGCGCGAATCCAGCGGTTGATCGCCTGCCGGTCCGCCTCGGTCGCCGGCCCCGGATGATAGTAGCCGGAGCCGATGAAGGGCGTCAGCGTTCCGCCAATCACCCTGAGCCCGTGCGCATGCGCGCGCGCAACGACTTGCTCGTAGGCGCCGATAATCTGGTGCACCAGCTGGCGGTGCTCGGCCGCCGTTACGTCGCCGTTGCGCGTCAGCCCCCCCACATCGTTGATCGCTTCCAGCACGATGACCCAGCGCACTCCGGCCTGCGCCAGCACATCGCGATCGAAGCGCGCCAGCGCGTTCGGCCCCAGCCCGTCGATCAGCAGGTGATTCCCGCCGATCCCCTCATTCAGCACGCCGATGTTCCGCGTCGCCGCCGAGGCCTGCAGTCGCTCCGCCAGCCCATCGGTCCACCGATTGTTTCCGTTCGTCGTGGTGGCGTGTCCGTCCGTGATCGAATCCCCCAGGGCCACAATCGAAGCTCCCTCCCTGCCCGCGAGCACGTCGATCCCCGAGACCTGATACCAGTGATCGACCTGTTGTGCCCCCGGCAGCGCAGCAGCCGAAACCAGATCGCCGTGCACATAGTACGACGTGGCCCGCGAGCCAGGATGTCCTGTCTCCCGCGACGGTGGCGCGTCCAGATGAAAGCTCACCGCGAGATTCGCGAGCGCGCTGACCGGATACGCAATCGGATCGGACAGATACTCCGCGCCCGCGGGCACGGTCACATCCGGCGCCCCCCCGAAGGTCAGAGCCGCATCCGATCCGGGCACAATCTCCGCGGAAGCCCCGGACAACGGGCGCGCGATGTGGACCGAGGTGAAGCGCAGCGGATCCGTCCCAAACGCATTCGACAGGCGAACGCGCAGCGTCGCGCCGCCCACGGAAAGATGAAAAATCTGCCGGACCGTGACGTCCGTCAGCTGCTCCGGGAGTATCGAGTTCCGCGGCTCGGGAATCTGCTGCGCCGCCGCCCAGGTGCCGATCCAGACCTGCGATGCCGCTGGCCTCTGCCCACCGGCGCAAACGTGGAAGAGCAGAAGCGCGGAAATCAGCAGAGAGATGCGGCCCTTCCTCGTCGTCTTCCTCATACGCACGAACCCATCGGCGCTGCCTGGATGCAGTGGAACACTTTGGCGATAAGGCAAGGTGCTCGCGGCCTCGCCTCCCGCAGAAGCCAACATATCATCGCAACCGCCAGCGAACTCCTCCGGTGGAAACGTGTGGTACAAACGGAACGCAACGATGAAAGCGAACCGGACGTCCTCATGCATTCTCGCCCTGAGTCTGATCGCAGGCGCAACGGCAGCCCAGGACACGCACTACCCTCCCCATGACCAGCAGATTCCCCCGCCCGCCTGCCTGACCCACCACGGCGCATGGGAAGGCGGCAGTCAGGCCTGCGGTCCCGACAGCTACAGTGGATGGCTCAGGGATATTCAGCACTGGCGCCTGGAGCGGCGCATCCGCGTCGGACTGGACGGTCCGCGTTTCGATACCCTGCCGGATTTCTATCGGCTCCCGCAACTCACGTGGGCTCGCTCGGCGTTCATCCAGCCGCAGATGATGGTGCAGGACCGCTACTTCTACGATCCGCAGACCGGCAAATATACGGTGGATCGCTATCTCGACGACCTCGAGAAGCGCTACGGTGGTATCGATGCAGTGCTCATCTGGGCGACCTATCCCAACATGGGCATCGACAATCGCAACCAGCTCGACATGGTGCGCTCCATGCCGGGAGGTCTCGCGGGCGTGCGGCAGGCCGTGGAAGACTTTCATCGCCGTGGCGTGAGGGTCCTCTTCCCGATGATGATGTGGGACCAGGGCACGCGCGATCCTGGCATGCCGTGGCCGACGGCCATCGCGGAGGAGATGAAGGCCGTCGATGCCGACGGCATCAACGGCGATACCCAGGACGGAGTTCCACTCGTCTTTTCTCTCGCGGCTCTGAAAGCGGGGCATCCGCTGGCCTTCGAGCCGGAGGGGAGCCCGAGCGATGAGGCCCTTGCCTGGGATGTTCTGACCTGGGGCCAGTACCAGTTCCCGTTCGTACCCATGGTCGACCGCTTCCGCTGGCTGCAGCCGCTGCATCAGGTGAATATCTCCGACCGCTGGAACCGCCACAGAACCGACGACCTGCAGTTCGCCTTCTTCAACGGCGAGGGCTGGGAAAGCTGGGAAAACATCTGGGGCATCTGGAATGGCATCACCCCGCGCGACGGCCAAGCCACACGCCGCGTGGCCACAATGGAGCGCGCCATTGCGCCGTTTCTCGTCAGCAAGGAGTGGCAGCCGTTCTATCCCATGCGGGAGTATGGCATCTTTGCCAGCCGCTGGCCGCTGGGAAACCAGACCGTGTGGACGATCGTGAACCGCACCGAGTACGACGTTGCGGGGCCGGAGATGTCGGTTCCCTGGCAGGATGGCATGCGCTATTTCGATCTCTATCGCGGGTTGGAACTCATCCCGGAGCGCCATGGCAATGCGGCAGTGCTTTCCTTCCCGATCGAGGCCCACGGCTACGAAGCCATTCTGGAGACTGCGCAGGCCCCCGACGCGCGGATCGCAAAACTGATCTCCACCATGAAGCAGATGACCGCGCAGCCGCTCTCCGCCTGGCCGAATGACTGGAAGCCGCTGAACCAGGAGCTCGTTCCCATCGCCCGGACCGAGCGCGCCGCCAGCGCCCCCACAGGAATGGTCCGCATCCCAGGCGGAGAGTTCCTCTTTCAGGTGCATGGAATCGAGATCGAGGGAGGCGACAATGCCGGCGTCGATGTGCAGTTCCCCTGGGAGGACTCGCCGCGCCGCTATCACGTGCACAGGATGGAGGTCGCGCCATTCTACGTCGACAGGTATGACGTGACCCATGCCGAATATAAGACGTTTCTCGATGCCACTCACTATCACCCGAAGGATGATCTGAACTTTCTCCGGGACTGGAAAAACGGCACCTATCCCGAAGGCTGGGGCAACAAACCGGTCACCTGGGTTTCGCTCGAGGATGCGCGTGCCTACGCGAGGTGGGCGGGCAAGCGCCTTCCGCACGAGTGGGAGTGGCAGCTGGCCGCCCAGGGAACCGACGGCCGCGCGTATCCGTGGGGCGATGCCTGGGATCCGTCGCGGGTGCCCGTTCCCGACAAGGGCCGCACCATGCGCGGTCCGGATGACGGGTCCGCCCATCCTTCCGGAGCCAGCCCCTACGGCGTCATGGACCTGGTGGGCAATGTCTGGCAGTGGACCGATGAATATACTGACGAGCACACCCGGGCGGCGATCCTCCGGGGCGGCAGCTACTATCAGCCGCAGGGCTCCATCTGGTATTTCCCGCAGGCCTATCGCAACGATCAGCACGGAAAGCTGCTGATGATGGCGCCTGGTTACAATCGCTCCGCTGCGGTGGGGTTCCGGTGTGTGAAGGATGCGCAGTGAAGGACGGCGTCCACGACGAAGGGAGGAGCAACCCAGGCGCTTCGCCCGCAGGGAGACCCCTGTTTGGAGCCGTCAGCTCTTCCCGGATCCCGATTCGACGCCGGCGTTCACGCGTGTTCCCTCTCCCACGCGTGAGGCAGCGCCCGAAGGCTTCCGCTCGGACGCTCTGAAATATCGCAACTTCCGGGCGATGGCGCTGCGATTGAGGGCCTTCGCTTCCGCTTTCAGAACGGAGTCTGGCGGCCCATCGAGGAATGGCATCCGGATGCTGACTTGTTTGTAAGTGGCTCTTCTTCTTCGCTCTGATTGGCATTTCCCCTGAGGCAGCGCAGTACGCCCCACCGATGACGGCGCCTCAACAAACGCGCCCGGCTGCTGCAGAGCGATGGCCCGGCCGGCCCCTAAAGCTCAGCGTTGATCTGCTCGATCAGCTCCTCTGCCGCACCGGCCGGAGGCAGGCACGAAGTCCCGCGGCATACCTGCGCAAAAGCACCCCGGGCTGCCAGTTGTGGGAGATTCGGCAGCGTCTCCGCCAGGATCGGCGGCAGCGCCTTCGCGGACACCTGCTCCGGCCGCAACCCGATCACCGTCTTGTTCACCGCGTAGCGTGCATTCGCCACAGCCGCCAGCCGCCGCGCCGCCGTTCCTTCGCCGATCACCACCACCTGCACCGGAGCCAGCAGCAGGCGTTCGAGCGCCAGACCGTAGCTCCCGCCATACAACCCGTAGTGCTCAATCACGCCCGCGAAGGTCGCCAGCGTCTCCTCGGCCCTCTGGCGGAAATCCTTCCGCCCGCTCAGCGCCTCCAGCCGGAGCAGCGCCGCTGCGGCCGTCGCATTGCCCGCCGGCATCGGAGAATCCTGCATCGGCTTGCGCCGCGCTGACAGCGCACCCAGCTTCGGCCCCCCATTCTGCTCGGTATCGAAGAACCCGCCACCCTCTGAGTCATAAAAGCGGCTGACCATTGCCTCGGCAATCTCCATGGCGCGCTCGTAATACCCCAGCTGCCCCGTCGCCGCCCACGCATCCACGCATGCATGGATCAGAAAGGCATAGTCGTCCAGCACCGCGGCCACCGGAGTAGCCGCGCCCTGCTGCTCCGGATAGCCGATCACATGCTTCAGCCCCGCCTGCCCATCCCACCCCTCCCCGAGAACCCGATCCAGGGTCCGCAGCGCAAAGGTCCGCGGCTCGGCAAGATCCAGGACGCGTGCCGCATCGAAATAAGCGCAGATCGCCAGCGCGTTCCAGCCTGTGTAAATCGTCTTATCGACAAACGGCGCCGGCCGCTTCAGACGTGCGGCATAGAGCTTCTCTTTCGCGCGCGAGAGATCCCGCGCCACCTCCGCGGGATCGCGGTTCGCCCGCTGCGCAATCTCCTCCAGCGAAAACTTCCGGTGCAGCACGTTCTTCTTCGGGTTGTGCTGCATGTCGCCCAGCTCGCCGATATCGAACCACGGCCCCGCAACGCCCAGCTCTTCTTTGCTCAGAACCTCCGCCGCTTCCTCGCGCGTCCAGGTAAAGTAGTCGCCGTCATCGTCCAGCGAAATATCCGCATCCTGCGATGCATAGAAGCCGCCGCGTTCCTGATCGCTGAGCCATTCGTTCATCCAGCGCATGATGTCCTGGGCCACCGCGGCAAACTCCGGCTGCACAAACGTCTGAAAGGCGTGCACGTAATTCCCCAGCAGGCCGGCGTTGTCGTACAGCATCTTCTCGAAATGCGGCACCACCCAGCGCTCGTCCACCGAGTAACGGTGGAACCCGCCCGCCAACTGGTCGTAGACCCCGCCCCGCGCCATCTTCTCGAGCGTCACTGTCGCCGCCTGCTTCGCGCCTTCATTCCCCGTGCGCGCCGCCACATCGATCAGCAGATCCACCGCCGCCGGATGCGGAAACTTGGGCTGCGATCCGAAGCCGCCGTTGCGCGAATCGAACTGCCCCACCGCGCTCCCCGCCAGCTTCGCCACAATGTCCAGCGAAAGCTCGTCGTTCCGCGCCGAAAACGTCTCCCCATGCTCGATGGCCGCCAGCACGCTCGCCGCCGATTCCAGCACTTCGTTTCGCCGCGTCTTCCAGGCACTCGCCAGCGTCAGCAGCACCCGCTCGAACCCCGGACGGCCGTAGCGATCCTCCCGCGGAAAATACGTCCCCGCAAAAAATGGCCGCCCGTCCGGCGTCAGAATTGCCGTCAGCGGCCACCCGCCCTGACCGCTGATCGCCTGCACCGCAGCCTGATAGCGCGCGTCCACATCGGGCCGCTCGTCGCGATCCACCTTGATCGCCACAAAATGTTCATTGATGATCCTGGCGAGTGCCTCGTCTTCATAGGACTCCCGATCCATCACATGGCACCAGTGGCACCAGACCGCCCCCACGTCCAGCAGAATCGGCCTGTCCAGCCGCGTCGCCAGCCCAAAGGCCGTCTCGCCCCACTCCTGCCAGTGCACCGGCTGATGCATCGCAGATCGCAGGTAGGAAGAAGCAGCGGCATCGAGCGTATTGCGCGGCTGCGCGGAGGACGTCACCGGGAGGGCCATGTGATTTCAGAGTAGCGCGTTCAGCGCGGCGCAGTCACCAGCTGCCGCGCCACGCGGACGTACAGTTCAATAGCCTCCAGCAGCTCCCGCTTCGCCAGCTTCTCGTGCGGCGTATGCGCCACCTGGATCGATCCCGGCCCCAGCAGCACCGGCTCGCCCCAGTTCCCCAGCCACGGCACATCGGTCGTGAACGCCGCCACCATCGTCGCCAGGCCAGGCACAGCGCGCAGCCGCTGGAAGGGAATCTCCAGCGTGAAGTCCACCGTCGCCAGCCCCGCAACAGCTTCCTCCATCGCCCGCCGCGTCTCCTGCGAAGGCCCCACCAGCCGCACCAGAACCTGCGCCTCCGCCGCGTCGGCAATCACGTTCGGAGCATGCCCTCCGCTGATCGTTCCGATATTCATCGTGCTGGGGCCAACCTCTTCCAGCTCTGGCAGCTTCAGCGCCAGCATCCGGTGCAATGCTTCCACCAGCTTGTGCGTCGCGCTCTCGCCCAGCTCCGGATACGCCGAGTGCGCCATCTTTCCCGTCGCCCGGACCACCGCCCGCAGTGCCCCTTTCGACGCCAGCGCCAGCCGGTTCTCCGTCGGCTCTCCGTTGATCAGATACCGGCTGCCTGGCGCGCGCGGATTCGCCGCCTTCGCACCTGCGGAGTCGCGCTCCTCGCCCACCACAAACAGCAGCCCCGCGCGCCAGCCCTCCTCGCGCAAACGCTCCGCCGCGGTGATCTGCGCCGCGATAATGCCCTTCGCATCGCACGAACCGCGCCCGTGAATAAATTCCTCGTCCTCGCTCGATGGAATAAACGGCGGGACGGTATCCATGTGGGTCGAAAGCACCACATCCGGCGTCTGCCCCGCCATGAATGCGTATACGTTGAACCGCTCGCCCGACGACCGGCTCTCCGCAGGCTGCCGAACCGGCATTCTTTCAACCGAAAATCCGCGGCTTCCCAGCAATTCCGCCAGAAATGTCCCAACCGCGCCTTCGTTGTAGGTGATGGACTCGATGTCCACCAGACGCCGCGTAAGCTGTATCGGATCAAGACCCATGGTGAAGCATCAGAATACCCGAGGACCAGGGTACCGGCTGAATCCGGCTTTGTCCGTACAATGATCTGGCATGACGCAGTCGCATATTGGCTCGGCAATTCTGCGTACCGTCGATGACCTGCGCGGCCCCGCGGGTCGCCTCGAAGCTCTGCTCAATCCCGGAGCGCCCGCCACGCCCTATACCGCTCTCGTCTGCCATCCGCACCCGCTCGGCGGCGGCACCATGCACAACAAGGTGGTCTACCACACCATGAAGGCCCTGCAGACTCTCGGCCTCCCCGTGCTGCGCTTCAACTTTCGCGGCACCGGCCTCAGCGAGGGCGCCCACGACTACGGCCACGGCGAGCAGGAAGACGTCCAGGCCGCTCTCGACTGGCTCGACCGCGAGTTCCGCCTGCCCATCCTCTTTGCCGGATTCTCCTTCGGAGCGCATGTCGGTCTCCAGGTCTGCTGCAGCGAGCCCCGCATCCACGGCCTCATCGCCCTCGGGCTCCCCGTCCATGCAGAAGGCCGCAACTACCGCTACGACTTTCTCCGCTCCTGCGCACAGCCCAAGCTCTTCATCAGCGGTGACCGCGATCCCTATGGCCCGATCGCCGCAGTCGAAGCCGTCGTAGCCCGCGCCCCCCAGCCCAGACAGATGGTCTGGATTGCCGACGCCGACCACTTCTTCGCGCAGGCTTCACCGTCCGGGGCCGGCGAGCGGCCAGGGAGTAAGCTGGATGAGGTAAGGAACGCCATCCACGCATGGGCTCAACGAACGTTTCCCCCTCTCATCCGGCAATGACCGCCGCCGAACAACTGCACGCCACCGCCCGGGACATCTTCACCCACGCGCTCGATGCCAGCGACGTCGGCCTGGCCTTCGATCGACACCTCCATTTCGAAGGCAAAACGCTGGTGCGCCACCCCTCCCCCCGGCTCCCCTCCGTATCGCAGCCGCTCGACGGCTATAAGAACATCTTCATCATCTCCTTCGGCAAAGCCGCCCTCAGCATGCTCAACGCGCTCCTTGCGCGCCTGCCCAAAAAGATGCATATCCGCGGCGTCTGCTCCGCGCCCGAGATCCCGAAAAAACGCAGCCGCCGCATCCGCTATTTTGCCGGCGGCCATCCGCTGCCCAACGAACACTCCTTCGCCGCGGCGCGTGCCGCTCTCGACCTGCTGAAGAAAGCGAAGAAGGACACCTTCGTCTTCTTCCTGATCAGCGGCGGCGGCTCGGCCATGATGGAGCTGCCCCGCGACCGCCATATCTCGCTTGACGACACTACCGCCTTCTACGAAACGCTGGTGGCCAGCGGCGCCACGATCACCGAGGTCAATACCGTCCGCAGATACTTCTCCGCCATCAAAGGCGGTCGCCTCGCGTTGGCCGCGCCTCAGGCCGGAAAGCTGTCGCTGCTTCTCGCCGATGTTCCCCTCAAAGACCTCGCCGCCGTCGCCTCCTCCCCAACGTTGCCCGATCACTCCACCCCCGCGGAATGCGCGGAGATCCTCGCGCGCTTTCACCTGCTGGAGAAGTTCCCGCCCATCGTCCGCGCGTACTTCGAGAAACTGCACCTCCGCGACTCCGGAAATCGACCCCACTCCGCCGAGAAAAAAGCCGACGCGGAGGCCTTCGAGAATGCGCAGTTCGATACCCTGCTCTCGAATCACGATTTCGTCAACGCCGCCCGCGACTACGCACATTCCCTCGGCTATAACGTTGTGATCGATAATTCCTGCGACGACTGGGATTACGCCGAAGCCGCCCGTTATCTGCTCGCCCGCTTCCATGCGCTGCGCCGGGAACATCCGCGCCTCTGCCTCCTGTCGAGCGGCGAAGTCACCGTCCAGCTCAGCGACCACCCGGGATGCGGAGGACGCAATCAGCAATTCGCTCTCTGTGCCGCGCTCGACCTGGCGCGGTACGAGGGCCAGCCCCTGGCGGTCCTCAGCGCGGGATCCGATGGCATCGATGGCAACAGCCCCGCAGCCGGAGCCATCGCGGACACCACCACCATCGCCCGCGCGCGCAGCTACCAGTTCGATCCCGAACTGACGCTCGCCCGCTTCGATGCCTGTACGCTCTTTACGGCTTTAGGGGATTCGATCGTTACCGGGCCCACCGGCAACAATCTGCGCGACCTGCGGATCCTGATCGCCGGCTCAACGGACCTTTGAACAGCTCCTGCTTGCGGCACTTCTGCTCGACCAGCCACGCAACCAATCGGAACTGCCGTTCAATGACAGCCGGTTTGCACCAACCCTGCCTCAGAAACTAACCTTCGGCGCGGTCTGGGCCGCGGAGCTTGCCTCGAAATAGGCATTGTTCGGCTGGAATCCCGCAATGCGCGCCCAGATATTATTCGGGATCTGCCGGATAAAGGTGTTGTAGTCGCGCAGCGTCTCGTTGTACCGGTGCCGCTCCACGGCGATCCGGTTCTCCGAGCCCTCCAGCTGGTCCTGCAGCTCGAGAAAATTCTCGTTTGCCTTCAGTTGCGGGTAATTCTCCGAAATCGCCAGCAGCCGTCCCAGCGCCCCGTCCAGCTGCCCGTTCGCCTGAATCTTGCCCTGAGGATCACGCGCCGCCAGCAGCGCTTCGCGCGCCTTGTCCACGTCGGCGAAAACCGCCTCCTCGTGCTGCGCATATCCCTTCACGGTGGCGACCAGATTCGGGATCAGATCCGCCCGCCGCTGCAGCACCGTCTGCACATTGGCCCACTGCTCCTGCACCGCTTCCTGTTTCGCCACCATCTGCTTCTGCGCGCTCACAAAGCTGCCGAACACCAGCAGCCCGGCCAGCACAATGACCACCACCACCGCGAGTGCGACCCACAGCCCACGACGCATCATCCCGCTCGTTCTCCTTCAGTAACATCCGAGTTGATGTTACCAGTCGCCCCCGGCCCCGCCGCCACCGGTCGAGCCGCCACCGAAGCCCCCAAACCCGCTGCCGCTGTCCCCGCCACCGCCGCCGCCGCCAAAATCGCCCCCGCCACCGAAGCCGCCGCCACCCCCCCAGCGGCCGCCGCCGCCCAGGAACATCCCCAGCAGAAATCCCAGCAGCCCCGATCCGCCTGCCCACAGCAGGAAGATCACCACCAGGATCAGGAACACCGTCCCGCCGATGATCTGGCCCAGGCTCGCATGCGGCTGCTGTTGCTGCACGGCCGCGCCCCAGCGCGACAGCGGTTTCAGCTGCACCCCGGCATCCAGTGCAATGATCTGCGAGATCTCATCCACTGCCAGAGTCAGCGCGCCGTCGAAGTCGTTGTTCCGCAGCATCGGCACCATCGCCCGGCCGATCTCGCCCACCCGGCCGTCCGGCAGAATGCCCTCCAGCCCATACCCCGTCTCGATGAACCGCTTCCGATCCTTCACTGCGATCAGGATGATCACACCCCGATCGCTGCCCTTCGCGCCTACTTTCCACGCGTCTTCCAGCTCAACGGCATATTGCTGGATCGGCTCCCCCTCAAGGCTGTTGATCGTCACCACCGCAATCTGCGCATGGGCCTCATGGTCCACCTGGCCGCAGAGCCGATCAAGCTGGATTTGCACCGGCCGGGACATCACGTGGGCGAAATCGCTGACGTAATCCGTGGGCTGCGGCAGATCCCTGACCGCCTGCGCGGGCGCCACCGCAGCCGCGCATACCACGGCCGCGAGCCACACCGCAGGCTTCAGAATGATTCTGATCACTGATCTGGATTGTAGTCTTTCGGACCTGCTTCGTTGCGCGCAGCCGCTCTCTCAGAGAGCCTCCCCAGCCTCTTTCTCCATCACAAGGGCATCGATGCGCCCCAGGTAGTAGCCCGGGATACGGCCCGTACGCGTGAATCCATGGCGCTCGTAGAAAGCCTGTGCCGCGCTGTTGTCAACCGCCACTTCCAGCAGCACCGTCGTTGCGCCCGCCTCGCGCAGCCGCTCTTCCGCTGCCTTCAGCAGCGCCTCTCCCACCCCGCGCCGCCGTCGCGCAGCGTCCACATCGATCGTGATCAGCCGCCCCAGCAGTTTGCCCTGCCGACGCTGCGTTCCGGCAATCGCGAACCCCACCGGCACGCCCGCATCCTCCGCAAGGATCGCAACATTGCCCGGATATTTCAGGAAATACAACAGCTCCGCCTTCGACCAGGCAATGCCCGGAGCAAAGCAGGCCTGATCGAGAGCGTGGAGCGCCGCAAAGTCCTCATTCCGCACCGCCCGCAGTTTGATGGCCACAGTTTACTTCTGCGCATCCTGCACGCCGCCGGCACTCATCGCCGCTGCTTCCGGCTCGGGCTGCGCCACCACGCCACTGTACATTGAAGCTGCCACCAGACGCCCGCTCAGGGAGGAGACCGACCGCACGGTCCATCCCGTATTCCACCACTTCCACGTCTGGTCCCGGGGATCGATGGCAAACACCACCGTGCCCTCCTGTGAGGTCACCACCACTCGCCTCATGACCGGGTCCCAGGTGACGCTGTTAATCGCTACCATCGGCAGGCGCCGCATCGCCTTCCAGGTCTGCCCATGATCGGTGGAGTAGAACAGGCCCTCGCGGCCACCCGCCCACAGCGAGCCATCCCCTGCAATGGCCAGGCTGTTCAGAGCGGTCAGTCCCGCCGGAAAGCCCGCTGCGTGCCACGCCATGCCGCTGTCCAGCGACTCCATCAATCCCTGGCGGCGCGCCGCAAAGACGGTCCCGCCGGAAACGGCAATCGCCACATAACTCCCGGCCCCGGAAAATGACCCCGCGTCCTGTCTGCCCAGAACGGTCTTTTGCCACGAGGCACCGCGATCCACGCTGCGAAACACCCCCTGCGGTGTCGCCGCGTACCAGACATCGTCGGTCGTCGCCAGAGCCCTGACCCGGCCGCTGATCTCCGTCACTCCAGGCCCTTTCCGGTCCCGCCGCCTCGAAGCCGATCCCCTCTTCCCGCGAGCTCGCCCTCCTCGCCTGCCGGTCGTCAACGCCTCGCCCGGGTTTTCTTCAACCGTATTGGCCGCAACCCAGCTCTGCCCATCCCAGCGATAGGTTCCGTCGCTGGTGCCCGCCAGCAGCGTGCCGTCCCGGCCCTGCGCCAGGACAAACACATCCTTCCCGTTCAGGCCCTGGCTCTGCTGTCTCCAGCTCCGGCCGAAATCCCTGGTGACGAATACCCCGCCGTAGACCTTGTCGTTGATCACGCCGGCGTACATGGTTCCGGGCGTCCGCACGTCGGTCAGCAACGCCGCAACCTGCCGCTGCGAGAAGCCGGTATTCGAAGCCGTGAACTGCACCCCCGCGTCCTCGCTGGCCAGCACGCCGCTGCGATCCGTCGCCAGCAGCACGTGCCGAGGGTTCCGCGGATCGACATACACGTCGTTGATGATCACATCCGATCCCGTGGTGCGCGTCCAGTTGTCGCCGCCGTCCGTCGTCTTGTACAGCCCTTCCGTCGTTCCGGCATAGACAACGTTGCGATCGGTGGGATCCATCTTCAGCATCCGGGTGCGCCGCGCGGTTGTGGGAATACCCTGCACCTTGCGAAAGTCGGCCCCGCCATCGTCCGTGCGGTAGATTCCCGAGCAGGCGCTGAGAAACATCACGCTCGGCCGCGAGCTGTCGATCACCATCGAAAAGACGTCCGAGTCGACAATCACCCCTTTGCTGATCTGCGTCCAGTGCGCGCCGCCGTCTGACGTCTTCCATGGCAGATGCCAGGTGCCCGCGTAGATCGTCTGCGGATCGTAGGGGTCTATCGCAATGGACTCTACTTCATGGATCTCCGTGCTTCCCGGTGGGCTGATCTCACGCCAGTGCAGCCCTTTGTCATCGCTGCGGTAGACTCCCCGCAGAGTCCCGGCCACCAGCACACGCGGATTGTTGGGAGCCTGCGCCAGCGCCAGCACCGACTGCCCCTGAATTCCTGCCAGAGGTATCCAGGTTCGTCCCTGATCATGGCTCACATATACCCCGCCGTCGGGACGGTCCAGCTCCCAGACTCCGGCATACAGAGTACGCGGGTCCGATCGATCCACCAGCAGACTGTCCACCACCAGGTCGTCCTGATTGTTGAGCCTGGCCAGACGCGACCAGGAAGAGCCGCCATCGGCCGAGATGTAAATCCAGCTGTCGGTCGTCCCCACATAAATCCGGCTCGGATCGCGGGGATCATAGGCGAACCGTCGTGCATCGCCCCCGTCCGGCCCAATCGGAGACCATACGGCAGAAGCAGCCCGGCAGCACAAACCAGGCAGGAAGATGGCCAGAGTGGCCAGAATCAAGCGCAACCGCGTCAGTGTCATAGCTCCATTTCGTACGGGTGCGGATTTCCCAGGCGACTTCTCGCCTGCCGTGCCCGAACCGAGTCATCGCCCATCCTCCCCGGGCAGTTAGGCCGATACGGCCACGGCAATACCTCTGAGGAACGGACCACCGCTCGCCCATCTGGCGGGCCGCCTTCCGGATGCGGAAAGGCTCTGGTCGTATCCTAACCCGCTTTGTCGCGGGAATGCGCCGCAATCTGTTCAGCTGCACATCCGGGCTCACCATCCCTCTGCGCACACAAAAACAGGGGCCAGCCTCGCGGCCGGCCCCTGATTCGAAACAATCCGAACGCTTAGTTCTTCGCGCTCGATTTGGCTGCTGCTTTATGGTGATGGTGCCGCCGCGGCGCCGTCCGCGGCTGCGCCTTCACGGCGCTCTCGTCGACAGCGGTCGTGCCCGGCACGTCATTGTCGAAGCTCGCGCCTGCCGGAACCAGGTAACTCTCCACCTCGTTCTGGCCGCCCGTGCCCGTGCGTACCTGGATACGGCTCGGGTCGATGCCCTTCTCCGTTACCAGGTAGGCTTTCGTGTTCACCGCGCGCTGCGCTGCCAGATCCTCGGCAGTCGGCATGTGACGGCGGCTTCTGCGGCGCGCCGTCGGAACCGGCGCCGAGTTACCCACCACCACCAGCGAGGCGTCAGCCTGCTGCTGGGCGTTCAGAGCCACATCGTCCAGGCAAGCCTTGGCTTCGTTGTCCACACGCGTCGGCCGCCGCTTGTCCGTGTTGAACTGGATCGAGCAGAGCTGCTTCGCGTGCGGCGTTGGCGGCGGAGGCGGCTGCTCCACATCCACCGTGGTCGTGGCCGAGGCCGTCTGTCCCTTGTCGTCGGCCGTGGTTCCGGTCACCGTAATCGTGCCTGCCGGAGCACCGGTGGTCGACAGAGTCGCGGTCGTGCCCGTGCCGCTCACCGATCCCGCCGAGGCCGAGTAGCTGTAGGTCAGCGGACGGTTCTGCGGACTCACACCGTTGCAGGTGATCGTCGAGCTCTCGCCCGGTTTCACCGTCGTCGGGTTGGCCGTGCAGCTGATCGTCGGCGGCTCGAACTGCTTCACCGTGAACTGCGCGGTGCAGTCCGCCGACCGGCCGGCCTTCTTGCCGTCGGTCGCGTGGCCCGTCACCGTGTAGTTGCCAGGCTGCAGATTCGTCGTGTCGATCGTTGCCGTCGATTCCGTGCCTCCCACGTTCACGCCCTGACCGCTCCAGCTGTACAAAACCGTCTTCTTGGGCAGAGCGTTCGAGGCGCTGCCGGTCACCGTCACCCTGTCGCCCGGGAATACCGAACTCGGGCTCGCCGAGCAGCTGTACTGCAGCGGCGGCGGCGGGACGATGCTGCCGAAATGGAGCACAATGCCCGTGCTCAGCTGCGCCGCATTCACGTTGGCGCGCCCACCGGTTACAACCTGCGGACCGAAGTCCGCGTGGATGTACTGGTAATCGGCCTGGAAGAGACGCAGCGCAAAACGATGATTGAAAAACGGCAGATCGTAATCGAGGCCGCCGCCTACGGTCAGCGCCGGTCCCCAGCGGTACGGGTGCGCCACGAACGGCTCAGCATTCGGTCCGCCCAGCCTTGCGGTACCCACCAGCGCATGCACGAAGGGAATCATCCCCTGCGTCGGATAGCGGAAGATGATGCCTCCCGAGATGGCCGACTCGCCGTCGTTCTGCCCGTCCGGATGGCTGTCGAATTCGACCTGACCGCCCAGATAGTGATTGAAGTAGTAGGCGAAACTGCCAACCGCTCCATAGTTGACCGCGCCATAGGTATCCGGATAGGTCCCCCCGCCGGGCATGGGCGTGTTCACCGTTCCGTGCGGGGCAAGGTAGGAGTAACCAAGGAATACATCTGAACGGGATTCGTGATCCGTCTGGGCAACCGGCGCTGCCGGGGCCGACGAAGAAGCTTGCCCCCATGCCAGCGATGCGCCCAGTCCCACCGCGCACCCGACAAGCAGCGTTCGGCCCAGATATTGAAACCGACGAGAATGCATGCGTCTATCCTCCGCAACCAACGATAAGTGCCAATGAATTTTCCGCGACCAAACAACACCGCCAAAGCGTTCCGGCGATGAAGGGAAATCCCGCCCTGAAAGCTTCCGCGATAACGAAATTATCACAGGTTTACTGAGCCGAGAACGTCAAGTTTTCAGTGTCTTGCCGGAAAACAAGGTTCAGACCCCCTGATGTACCGGATAAGGTAACCCTGGCCCTTCCCTGCAAAACGGGTACCCGGATGGCGATCTGGCAAAGAAATCTGCGGCCCAGGCAAACCGCACCGTGCTTGTTACAAATATACTAGCCAGCCCGGCTGTACTACTGCAGATTCATTACGCGTCTGAAGCTTCCCGATTCGTGCTGGATCTTCTCCTGCAGCAGCGTGATCGCATACAGCAGCTGCTCCGGACGCGGCGGGCATCCCGGCACATACACATCCACCGGTATTACCTGATTCACGCCCTGTACCAGAGCATAGTTGTTAAAGACGCCGCCCGAAGTCGCGCATGCGCCCATGGAAATGACCCACTTCGGCTCCGGCATCTGATCGTACAGCCGCCGTATCACCGGAGCCATCTTCCACGATACCCGCCCGGCAATCACCATCAGATCCGACTGCCGCGGCGACGGGCGAAATACCTCTGCCCCGAACCGCGCCACATCGAATCGCGATGCTCCCATCGACATCATCTCGATCGCGCAGCAGGCCAGCCCGAAAGTCATTGGCCAGATCGAATTCTTGCGGATCCAGTTGATCGCCGCATCCACTGTCGTCAGGAACACGCCGTCCGGCTGCTCGTATCCGTAACTCGCCTCCAGCACTTTCTCGCGATTCTTCGCGCTGCTCTCGAGCGTCCCGAACAGCCGCCGGTCCCGCAGTGCTTCCGTCATAACTTCCATCATACGCGTCCGGCTGCCCCCTTTCATCGTTTCCCCGGCCCGCTCTGTCCCGCAGTGCGGCAATTTCAGGTTTTCCATTTGCCGGGAACTTGTGTAAAAGTAGAGTTCAATATTGTTTTGTATCCTTCAGGGCGCCCAAGTCTGCGCTCCGAATCCTGCGGCCCTCGTCGCCCGCGGTTTCGAAATTCTCATTCTCCGCGGAGTGTTATGCGTTTTGGTCGTTGTGTCTTCCTGCTGCTGATTGTGTCCCTCGCTGCGGTTCCCGGCGCGCTCGCCCAGTCGCCGGCCGCTGCGGCCATTTCTGCCGGCGACAACGCCTGGATGCTGACCAGTGCCGCCCTCGTCCTGTTCATGACCGGACCAGGCCTGGCGCTCTTCTACGGCGGCCTGGTGCGGCGCAAGAACGTGCTCTCCACTATGATGCAGAGCTTCGCCATGATGTGCATCGTCACGGTGCTCTGGGCCCTCGTCGGCTACAGCCTCGCCTTCGGCCACGGCAACAGCTTTATCGGCGGCTTTCACAACGTCTTCCTGCACGGCGTCGGCCTCGCCCCCAACCCGGACTACGCGCCCACCATCCCCGCCCAGACGTACATGATCTACCAGCTCATGTTCGCCATCATCACGCCCGCGCTCATCTCCGGCGCCTTTGCCGAGCGCATGAAATTCAGCGCCATGTGCGTCTTTCTCACCCTCTGGTCGCTGCTCGTCTACTCCCCCATGGCGCATATGGTCTGGGGCAAAGGCGGTCTCCTCAATGCCTCCCTCGGCGGTCGCATCCCATGCCTCGACTTCGCTGGCGGCACCGTCGTCCATGTCACCTCCGGCGTCTCCGCGCTGGTCTGCGCCCTCTACCTGGGCAAGCGCGTTGGTTATCCTAAGGACCCCACCCCGCCCCATTCCGTCGTCCTCAGCTTCATCGGCGCCTGCATGCTGTGGGTGGGCTGGTTCGGATTCAATGCCGGCAGCGCCGTCGCCGCCGGCGCCCTGGCCACCAGCGCCTTCGTCAATACCCACTTCGCCACCGCGGCCGCGGCCATGGCCTGGAGCCTCGCCGAATGGATCCGCAACGGCAAGCCCAGCGCCCTCGGCGCCATTTCCGGAGCGGTCGCCGGGCTCGTTGCCATCACTCCCGCCTCCGGCTTCGTCCAGCCCATGTCGGCCCTCGCCATCGGCGCCATTGCCGGCTTCTTCTGCTATTTCATGGTGACCCGCGTCAAAAGCTGGTTTGGATACGACGACTCCCTCGACGCCTTCGGCGTACACGGCGCAGGCGGCACCATCGGCGCTGTCCTCACCGGCCTTTTTGCCTCCAGCGCCATTAATCCCATCTTCGGCAACGGCAAGCCCACCGGCGCCATCGACGGCAACTGGCATCAGATCCTCAATCAGCTCGCCGGTGTCGCCATTGCCTGGGTACTGTCCATCGTCGGCACCCTCGTTCTGCTCAAGGTTGTCGACCTGGTCATTGGCCTGCGCGTTTCCCGCGAGCACGAAATCGAGGGCCTCGACGTGACACAGCACGGCGAGGAAGGCTACGATTTCGCTTCATGATTTCCGAACCGTATACTCTGACTAACCGGATTCCAGGAAGTTATGCAAAAGATTGAAGCCATCATTCAGCCATCCAAGCTCGACGCCGTCAAAGATGCCCTCCTCGAAGCCGGCATCGAAGGCATGACCATCCTCGAGGCCCGGGGTCACGGTCGCCAGAAGGGCCACACCGAGTTCTATCGCGGCCGCGAATACACCGTTGACCTCCTGCCCAAGATCAAGATCGAAATGGTGGTGCGCGACGACCTGGCCGAAAAGGCCATTCAGGCGATCCTTTCCTCCGCACGCACCGGCAAGATTGGCGATGGCAAGATCTTCGTCTCGAAGATCGACGAGGCGATTCGCATCCGCAATGATGAGCGCGGCGCATCCGCCCTCTGATGTTCTTCGCAGCCGGCCCCGGGGTCTCTTTACGGACCGCTGCGTGCGGGTACGGTCCGCCCTCCCCCCTTCGCGCGGAGAAGACCCGGAGTTTTGCTGATTTGGCATGATCTCTGACACGCTCAGTCTGACGCGTCTGCGCAGTCGCTATCAGGACGACTCCACCCAGCTGCGTCAGAGCTTCGAGCGCAATGGCGACGGCTGCGCCGTCATCCGTCGCCGTGCCCAGATCGTCGGCTCTCTGCTGCGCCAGGTCTGGGAATGCCTGGTTCCCGAATCCAGCGCGGCCGATGTTGCTCTCCTCGCCACCGGCGGCTTCGGACGCCGCGAGCTTTTCCCCTGCTCCGACATCGACGTCCTCTTCCTCTGCGCCAGTGAGAAAGCCGAGCCCCACTACCGCGAATCCATCCGCGCCTGCATCCAGGCCATGTGGGATATTGGCCTGCGCGCCAGCCCCGTCACCCGTACCCTGAAGGAGTGCGAGCGCGTCCATCCCGACAACCTCGAATTCACCGTCTCTCTCCTCGACCGCCGCTTCCTCACCGGCAACCGCGACCTCTACGGCAAATTCGAAAAAGACCTGCTCCCTGCCGTCATCCTCCGCGAGTGGGACACCGTCATCCAGAACCTCGCCGAAATGGCTCGTGCCCGTCACGCCAAATACGGCAACACTATCTTCCACGTCGAGCCCAACGTGAAGGAGTGCCCCGGCGGCCTGCGCGACTACCACCTCGCCCAGTGGCTCACGCTCCTGAATTCCATCCACGCCAACAAGGCGTGGCCGCCCTCCGCCGCCGATGACTTCTACGGCACCCACGATGAACCCGAATCCGCCTACGACTTCCTCTCCGCGGTCCGATGTTTCCTCCACTATCGCTCCGGCCGCGACGACAACACCCTCGACTGGCACGCCCAGGACGAAGCCGCCGCCCGTTCCATCGGCCTTGAAACCCGCGGCACCTCCGATCCGGCCTACTGGATGCGCACCTGGTATCGCCAGGCCCGCACCGTCTACCGCCGCGCTTCCCTGCTCATCGACGCCGTGCCGCCGCCCCGCCGTTCCTTTTACAAACAATTCCGCCGCAAGCGCACTCCTGTTCCCGGCACGGATTTCTTCCTCGACGATGGCCGGCTCGATCTCGCCGAAGGCGCCACCGTCAACGACGCCGACAGCATCCTCCAGATCTTCGGCCTGATGGCCAAGCACGGTTACCGCCTCAGCTACGTCGCCGAAGACCGCATCTCCGATGCTCTGCCCGTCCTCGCCGTGCAGATGCCCGAAGGCCCGTTCCTCTGGAACTGCCTCCGCGAGGTCCTGCTCGGGCCCTGGGCCGCGCATGCTCTGCGCACCATGCATGCCCTCGGCATCCTCGAACTGCTCATCCCCGAATTTCACGGCATCGAGTCGCTGGTCATCCGCGATACCTGGCACCGCTACACCGTCGACGAACATACCTTTCACGTCATCGACAGCGTCCACCGCCTGCGCCAGCCGCAGAATGACTGGGAAAAGCGCCTCGCCACCCTGATCCGGGAAATCGACCGCCTCGACTTATTCTTCCTCGCCCTCCTCATGCACGATACCGGCAAGGCGCGCCGCAACGGCAACCACGCCGTCTCCAGCGTCGAGCTCTCCGAGAGCCTCTTCGCCCGCCTCGAGCTCGATCCCGAAGAGCGCGAAACTGTCCGCCGCGTCATCCGCAACCACCTCGAAATGTCCGCCGCCATGCGCCGCGACATCTTCGACGCTGAGACCGTCCGCGCCTTCGCCGAAAAGGTCGCCACCCAGCCGCAGCTCAAAATGCTCACCCTGATGACCTACGCCGATATCCGCGCGGTCTCCCCGGAAGCCCTTACCCCGTGGAAGGCCGAGAACCTCTGGCAGCTCTACATGAGCGCCTCCAACTTCCTCGACCGCAGCGTCGACGAGATCCGTTACCACGCCTCTTCCGATCCCGCCCTGCTCAGCCGCATCGTCGCATTCATCCCCGCCGCTCTGCCGCCCTCTGTTCCGCCGCGAACGCCTTCACCCCTGCCCGCTCCCGCCCTTCCATCGGCACCCCTCCCGCCCCTTGAGTCCGCTCCGCCCCCTCCGCTTGCCGCTCCCGCCTTCGCCCGGATGGAACAACTCCGCGGCTTCCTCGAAGGGTTTCCCCAGCGTTATCTCAACACCCGCTCTCCGGAACAGATTGCCGCCCATTTCCGCATGGCCACCGCTCTCCCGGACGATCCTGTGCAGCTTGTCTTCCGCACCATGCGGCAGCTCAGCCAGATCACCCTCGTCACCACCGATCGTCCTGGCCTCTTTGCCGATATGGTCGGCGTCCTCTCCGCCTGGGGCATGAACATCGTCAAGGCCGACGCCTTCTCCAATGCTGCCGGCCTCATCGTCGACAACTTTCAGTTCACTGACACCTACCGCACCCTCGAGCTCAACCACTCCGAAGTCGAGCCCTTCCTCGCCAGCATCCGCGACGTCCTCAGCCACAGCGTCTCGGTCGAGGAGCTTCTCCAGGCCCGTAACCACAAGCCGCCCCGGCCCCGCGTCACCGTGGAAACCCGCCTTGACTTCGACAACGATGCCTCGTCGCACAGCACGCTGCTGCAGATCGTCACCCAGGATACGCCCGGCCTGCTGCGCGCCATCGCCCTCGGCTTTGCCGCCTGCGCCTGCAATATCGAAGTCGCGCTGATCGACACCGAAGGCGATGCCGCCATCGACGTCTTCTACCTCACCTCCGCCGGCCGCAAGCTCGACGAAGAGCTCCGCCTCTCCCTCAGCGCCTCCCTCCTCCACCGCCTCGCGCGTCTCCGCCAGTAGCCTTCGCGGCCGCGCCCGCCTCACCCGAAGTGCTGGAACCGCCTCCAGAATTCCGGCCACCCCAGACGAGGCCCGCCGCATACCAGGATGTCCGGATGATCCTCGCTCTCCTCGTTCCGGAGGCCATATGGATTCACGATGTGCCCGGCCACCCGGCATCCGGTCAGCATCCGCTCCGCATACTCCTGCGACAGCCCCAGCACGATCAGCGTCGTTGGCGGCGGCGTCGGATACCCCCGGTACCACGCCGTATTCGTCCCGCTGATCGGCGCCGGCAGCCCGTACTGCCCTCCCAGAATCTCAACCGCTCCGGCCTCCCCGTAATTCCCCACCAGAATCCCCGCATGCGCTCGCTGCTCCGGCGGCAGCGTATCGCGGATCCCGGCCACCGCCTGCACAATCTGCGGCCATCCCGTCTCCTCGCGCAGGTCGCCATTGTTCTTCATCGCGAACCGCATGAGCGGCCCGCTCCCCGCCAGCGGCACAACAACAGCAGCCATCAGCATCCCGTACGCCGTCACCCCTCCAAAGAACGCGATCGTCACGACGTGCCGCCACAGCTTCTTCAGCTTCTCGACCCACCTCTCACCGGCAACGGCGCCCACCGCCATCAGCATCGGATACGCAGCCCCTATGTAGTACCCGCGCCCCCTGCCCAGGAAGAACAGCGCCAGCGGGATCACATACATCCAGCCCAGCGCCCGCCAGCGGCGGCTCCGGAACGCGAACACCAGCCCCGTTAGCCACAGAGGCACAGAAAATAAGTTCGTGCACAGATAGAACTGCTGGACGAGAAATCCCTGCGCCCGTCCCTCACCCACATCGCGGCGGTGAATCGATTGCAGGAAGTGATACGAAATCCATCCGTGCTGCGCCTGCCACACCAGGTTCGGCAGCACAATCAGCATCGTGATCGCGATCGCCGCTGCAAAATACCTGCTCGCCAGCAGCCGCCGCGCCCGCGTCAGTGCAAAACCGCCGAGCAGTCCGGCAATGAAGAACAGGATCGAGTACTTCGTCATCAGCCCCAGACCCGCTACCGTCCCAATCGCCAGCCACCAGCGCGGATTCCCGGACTCCAGCAGGCGAACCACGAAGTACGCCAGCAGCACCCACCACAGAAAATCGAAGCTCGTGTACTGAAACTCCGTTCCGTTGAACAGCGGCAGCGGCGAAAGCGCTACTGCCAGCGCCGCCGCCACCTGCGCCTGCCGCCCGCCGCCCGCTTCCTTCGCCATCAGCCCCGTTACCACAATGGCCGCCGCCTGCGCGATCACCGAAATCAGCCGCAAGCCCACCATCGACAGCCCGAACACCGCCATCGAGACGCGCTCCACAAACGGCGTCAGGGGCGGAAACGCGACAAAACCCCAGTCAGGATGCCGCGCCTCGCTCAGAAACTGCAGCTCATCGCGATGAAACCCATACCGCCCGTTCGTCAGCAGGTGCAGCAGGGTTACCGTCCCCGCAATCGCCAGCAGCCCGGCGGTCCCGGTCTTCTGCGCAGCCGTCCCTTCGGCCTGCGTCCCTTCATTGGCCAATGACATCCACTCCCTCCGCCATCAGCATTACGAAGCCCGTCGTCCCACAGTTCTGCCGTTTCCGATCCTCCCGTGTCCGGTTCCTGCGTTCCGTGCTCCTGCGAACCGCTCTTCCTGGGCTCGCTGCCCTGATCCCTGCTCACTTCAGATACGCCCGCACCAGATCGATCAGATCCTCCGCCAGCTCCGTCGAACCGGTCGACCCCTTCTCGTCCGACAGCATGTGCAGACGGATGTGATCCTCCAGCACTTCGGCCATCAGACTGTTGATGCCGCCCCGTACGTTCGCCAGCAGCATCAGCACATCGGCGCAGTTCTCCTTATCGGTCAGGGAACGCTCGATGGCATCCACCTGGCCCCGAATCCGCCGCACGCGGGCAATCAGCTTCTGTTGCTCTCTCGATTGAGAAGGCATCGTCTCCCTTTCCATTCGATTTCTCTGTATATCCCACCGGGATATGATATAAGAACCGAGGCGCGTCTCTTCCTGGCCGGCCCGCTCTCTCCGTGGGCTCTTGCGCCGGAGATTGCGTTGCCGTAAATCTCATTTAACTGACATTTATTAATCATAGTTAACAACTCCGCGATTTTACCCGTACACTGAAAACTCCCCGGGAAGTCAGCGGAGCTCGAGAGTTTTCTTGCGCCATTCTCTGATCATCCTGCTTGGTCTCGCCCTCGCGTCTGGCGCGCCCGCCCAGTCATCGCTCCCCAACGCCCCCACCCCCGCCGCGATCACCGCCAGGGCAACCGCCTCCCCGGTCCCTCAGCAATCGGGTACCTTCCCCGAATCTCCGCCCGCGCCGACGCCTCAGCCCGCCTCGGCGGAATACACCATGTTCCCCCACAGCGTGAGGACGCCCTACTGGATCTCCGGCCAGCTGAATGTCATTACCCAGGGGCACGCCGGTTTCCATTCTCCCTACCAGGGTCCCAACAGCTTTCGCAGCGCCCCCGAGGAGGCAACCTCCGTTCTCGACACGCTCTTTCTCGCCTGGCAGCCGCACCGCAGTCTGCGCTACAACACTGACTTCATCGTCGATTTTGAGGAAGCCGGTGGTGCGGGCCTCAGCCAGGCGCTCGGTCTGGCTGGCTTCACGAACCTCGATGTCGTCCGCAACCCCGAGCTGAGCAAAGCCCCCTACCTCGCGCGCGGCGAAATCCACCAGACCTTCGGTCTCACCGATCGGATGACCGAAGTCGATCGCGGCCCCCTGGGCCTTCCCGCCGAGGCGCCCGTGCGCCGCTTCGAAGTCCGCGTCGGCAAGATGAGCCTCCCGGATGTCTTCGACCTCAACGAAGTCGCCAGCGACAGCCATCTCCAGTTCATGAACTGGACCATCGACAATAACGGCGCCTGGGACTACGCTGCCGACACCCGCGGCTATACCGTCGGCGGCGAAATCGAGTACGACGACCGCGCCTGGACCGCTCGCTATGGCATCTTCGCCATGCCCACCGTCGCCAACGGCATCAACCTCGACTGGGCCTTCAGCCGCGCCCACGGCCAGAACTGGGAGTTCGACTGGTTCCACTCCGTCCTGCCGGGACGCAGGGGCGCGATCCGCATCCTCGGCTATGTCAACAACGCGCATATGGGCAATTACCGCCAGGCCGTCCAGGGCTATTTCGCCCACGCCACGCCCACGCCCGAAATCACGGCGTACGAGCACTTCGGCGCCGCCAAATACGGCTTCGGCTGGAACAGCGAGCAGGAGATCGGCCAGAATCTCCGCATCGCCACCCGCTTCGGCTGGAACGACGACCAGGAAGAATCCTTCGCCTACACTGAGGTTGGCCAGACGCTCCTCGCTGCCGGCGATTATTACGGCACCCGCTGGCACCGCCCTGCCGACAAAATCGGCGTCGCCTTTGACAGCAACGCGATCAAGAAAGACCATCAGAATTATCTGAAGTATGGTGGCCTCGGCTTCCTGCTCGGCGACGGCCGGCTGAACTACGGCCGCGAAAACATTGTCGAGGGCTACTACAACTGGCATTTCTGGAAGGGCCTTTATTGCGCCCTCGACCTCCAGCACATCGCCGATCCCGGCTACAACCGCGACCGCGGGCCCGTCTTGGTCGAATCCATCCGCGAACACATCGACTTCTGACCCGCAGGCTCAACAGGGCGCCCGTTTCCCGCCTCGCCGCTGCGTATGATAAGTTCCTGGCTGCCTGGCCATAATCCTCGCAATGCACTGGGAGGCTTCCTTGCGCGTTGGTCTGATGACTCGAGAGTATCCGCCGTACGTCTACGGAGGCGCCGGCGTTCATGTCGACTATCTGAGCCGTGAACTGGCCCGGTCCATCGAGGTCGAGGTCCACTGCTGGGGCGATCAGTCGCTGGACCAGGGCAACCTCCACGTTCGCGGCGCCGAGCCCTGGCCTCTGCTCGGCGAAGGAACAGCCAAATTCAAAACCGCTCTCGAAACCTTCAGCCTCAACCTCGCCCAGATCAACTCTCTCGCCGCCATTGACATCGTGCACACCCACACCTGGTATGTCGCGATGGCCGGCTTCCTCGCCAAAAAGCTTCTCAACATTCCCTTCGTGCTCACCACCCACAGCCTCGAGCCCCTCCGCGCATGGAAGGCCGAGCAGCTCGGTAGCGGATACGCCATGAGTTCCTGGATGGAGCGCACCGCTATCCTCGATGCCGACGCGGTCATCGCCGTCTCCAACGGCACCAAAGCCGACATCCTCCGCGCCTATCCCGCCATCGATCCCGCGCGCATTCACGTCATCTACAACGGCATCGACCTCGACGAATATCAGCAGACCCGCGCGACCGACGCCCTCGAGCGCTACGGCATCGATCCCGCTCTGCCCTACGTCCTCTTCGTGGGCCGCATCACCCGCCAGAAAGGCGTCACCCATCTCGTCGAAGCCATTCCCCATCTCCCGCCCAACACCCAGGTCGTCCTCTGCGCCGGAGCCCCCGACACGCCCGAGATCGCCGCCGAGATGCGCGAGAAAGTCGAGCACGCACGCAGAACCAGCCACCGCATCGTCTGGATCGAAAAGATGATCCCAAAGCCGGACGCCATCCAGCTCTACAGCCACTGCGCCGTCTTCTGCTGCCCATCGGTCTACGAGCCCTTTGGCATCATCAACCTCGAAGCCATGGCCTGCCGCGCTCCGGTCGTCGCCAGCGCCACCGGAGGCATCCTCGAAGTCGTCGTGGATGGCGTCACCGGCTATCTCGTCCCCTTCAAACAGGACCCGGTCACCAGCTTCCCCCTGCACCCGGAGCAATTCTCGCGCGATCTCGCCGCAAAGATTTCCGATCTGCTCGCCGATCCCGCAAAGGCGCGCCGCTTCGGCGCAGCAGGCCGCCGCCGTGCGGAAGAAACCTTCTCCTGGACCGCCATCGCCCGCCAGACCGTCGATCTCTACCGCCACCTCATCGAGAGCCGCAGATAGCGCCACCCGTTTCGCGACTCCAGTGATTTCTTCCCCTCGCGCAGCCCGGCACCTGAATTCGCGCGGCGCCTCCGCACCGTCTCAATCGCGCCCCCTGCTCAGGTATCATTCCTGCATTCCCGCGTCAGGCTCAGGCTTTCGCTGCTGATCCGGCATAGCTCAGAGCAGGTGGAACACGTCAGACGATCGGAGCACCGACAGATTTCCATGGTCAAAGCACTCTCTCTCCTCCTCGGCTTTTTCCTCGCAGGATTGCAGGCTCACGCGCAGATGCTCAGCTGGATGCCCGACATCTCCCGGCAACAGACCTACACCTGGCATCTGTCATCGAGTCAGGATCCGACCGGGGCCAACGCCGACTACCGCACGATCGAACCCGGACAGACGCTGACCGTTCTCGACACCGACGGGCCAGGCATGGTCTCTCACATCTGGTTCACGATCTCCAGTCCGGAGAAATACCACCTGAAGCGTATCGTCCTGCGCATGTACTGGGACGGGGAAACGAATCCCAGCGTCGAGACACCCATTGGCGATTTCTTCGGCCTCGGCCTCGGCGTCTACTATCCCTGGCAGTCGGCCGTCCTCTCCGTGGGCCACAACAACGCGCTGAACTGCTTCTTCCCCATGCCTTACCAGCATCACGCACGGATTACCGTGACCAATGAAGGCACGAAGGTAGTGGGGAGCTTCTACTACAACATCGAATATCGTTCCTATTCCCACCCGCTGCCCGCGGACACTCTCTACTTCCATGCCGAATACCGCCAGGCCCAGCCCAACCATGGCTGGACGAATAACTGGCAGGGAAACGGCGATCCGCTGGTGAATGACCGCACCAACCTCACCGGAAAAGACAACTATGTCTGGTTTGAGGCCAAAGGACACGGCCAGTACGTCGGCGTCACCATGTCCGTTCTTCAGAACCAGGATGGCTGGTGGGGTGAGGGCGACGAAATGTTCTTCATCGATAACAACCCAAAGCCGGTGGGCGGCACGGGTTCCGAGGATTACTTCCTGGGCGCCTGGGACTTCGGCGGCTCACCCTTTTCCTATCAGCTCTACGGAGCCCCGGTCGTCGGCAGGGAACTGGCCGGAGGACGCTCCAGCGTCTACCGCTTCCACCTCGATTCGCCGATCCCCTTTAAGACCTGGATGAAAGCGACCATCGAGCACGGAAACGCCAATCACCGCTCCGACAACTACTACTCCGTCGCCTACTGGTATCAGTCGGAGCCGCACATGCCTTTCCCGCCGCTGCCCCCGGTTCAGGACAGACTCCCCACCCTGCAGATGGTCGGGGGACCGGGCAACGCGGGAGGCGCAGATCCCGCCGCCAGCCCCTCCCGGTAAAGGCTGCGAGAGCAGCGATCGACTCAGCCCCGGGTGCCGTCACAGGCTCAGCAGCAGGCCCACCTTCGCGAGGTGCCCGAAGAGGCCCTTCGCGAAGCCGGCATCAGCCCTTCCGCTGCCGCAGATCGCCGCCCGTCATCTCCTTCGGCTGGCCTATTCCCAGCAGCCCCAGCATCGTCGGCGAAATATCCCGCAGCGACCCATCCGGCCGCAGCGCAAACTGTTTCGCATCCTCGCTCACATAGATAAACGGCACCGGATTCGTCGTGTGTGCCGTGTGCGGCCCGCCCGTCGCCGGATCGACCATCAGTTCCGCATTCCCGTGATCCGCCGTAATCAGCCACGTCCCGCCACGCTGCCGGAGCGCCTGATAAATCCGCCCCAGACACCCGTCCACAGTCTCGACGCCCCTGATCGTCGGCTCCAGCCGTCCCGAATGCCCCACCATATCGGCATTCGCAAAGTTCACTACGATCACCTCGAAGGCCGTATCGTTCACCGCCTTCACTACGGTATCCGCGATCCCGTTGGCTGACATCTCCGGAGCCAGATCGTACGTGGCCACCTTCTGCGACGGCACCAGAATCCGGTCCTCCCCCGGAAACGGCTTCTCGATCCCGCCGTTGAAGAAGTAGGTCACGTGCGCGTACTTCTCCGTCTCCGCCACCCGCAGATTCCGCAGGTTCGCCTGCGCCATCACGTTGGCCAGCAGGTTCTCCATCGACTCCGGCAGGATGATCATCGGCAGCGTGAACAGCTTGTCGTACTGCGTCATGCACACGTAGTGCAGGTTCTTCGGGATCTCGCTCCGCGGAATCGTCGCGTCCAGTTCCTCGGCGGCAACCAGCTCCCGCCCCGCCTCTTTGCTCAGCCCGCTGTTACGCGCCAGCACGCGGGTAATCTGCCGCGCCCGGTCCGCGCGGAAGTTGAACATGATGCACACATCGTCGTCGCGGATCACCCCGTTCGGATGCCCGTGCTCGTCGGTAACCACAAACGGCACAACAAACTCGTCCGTCACGCCGTTGTTGTACGACTCCTTCATGCGCGCGATCGCATCCTGGTACGCGCCGCCCTCGGCATGGCCCGTCACCATCGCGTCGAAAGCCTTCTTTTCCCGCTCCCACCGCCGGTCGCGGTCCATCGCGTAGTAGCGGCCCGAAACGCTCGCCAGTTTGCCGCCGTACTCCCGCATCTTCTGCTCGAGGGCCGCCAGGTATCCTGTCCCGTTCGTTGGCAGAGTGTCGCGCCCGTCCATGAAAGCATGGACGAAGACCTTCTCCACCCCCTGCTGCTTCGCCGCCTTCAGCAGCGCGTACAAATGCTCCTGGTGCGAATGCACCCCGCCGTCCGACACCAGCCCAAACAGGTGCAGCTGCGTCTTCCGCGCCCTCTGCATCGCATCCACGATGGTCGCGTGCCTGAAAAACTCCCCGCTGGCAATCAGCGCATCGATGCGCGTAATGTCCATCTGCACAATGCGGCCCGCGCCGATATTCAGATGCCCCACTTCGCTGTTGCCCATCTGCCCGTCCGGCAGCCCCACAAAGTGATCCGAAGCGTGCAGCAGCGTGTTCGGATACTCTTCGAGCAGCTTGTCATAGTTCGGCTTGCGCGCCAGCGCGATGGCGTTGTTTTCCGTCTGCGGGCGATATCCCCACCCGTCCAGAATGGTCAGAACAAGAGGCTTATTTGTAACCGGCACAGTATCTTTTCTCCACAAAGCGCGGAAAAACGGCGCAGCAGCTCGGGGCCGCCGCGCCGTCGATTGAACGGCTAGTCGCCGTAATTCACGGCTTCCAGACCCAGAAACTCCGCAGCCTGCCCCAGTTCTTCCTCAATCCGCAGCAGCTGGTTGTACTTCGCAATGCGGTCCGTGCGCGACGCCGAGCCGGTCTTGATCTGCCCCGCCCCGGTGGCCACCGCCAGATCGGCAATGAACGTATCTTCCGTCTCACCGCTGCGATGCGAAATCACCGACGTGTATCCATACCGCCGCGCCAGCTCGATGCACTCCAGCGTCTCGCTCACCGTCCCGATCTGGTTCAGCTTGATCAGAATCGAATTCCCCGCGCCTTCTTCGATGCCCTTCTGCAGCAGCTCGGTATTGGTCACGAAAATATCGTCCCCCACCAGCTGGATTTTCTGCCCCAGCTCGCGCGTCAGCGTCTTCCATCCCGCCCAGTCATTCTCCGCCAGCCCGTCCTCCAGCGAGACGATCGGGTACTGCCGCACCCAGTCGGCATAGAACGCCACCATCTCATCGGCCGACTTCTCGCTCTTGTCCGACTTCTTGAAAACGTAGTTGCCCGTCTCCGCGTCGAAGAACTCGCTCGATGCCGGATCCAGCGCAATCGCCACATCCTCGCCCGCCTTGTAGCCGGCCAGTTCGATGGCTTCGAGGATGACCTCGATCGCTTCCGTATTCGACTTGAGCGACGGCGCAAAGCCGCCCTCGTCGCCCACCGCGGTGTTGTAGCCCTTCCTCTTCAGCACGCCCTTGAGCGTGTGGAAGACCTCCGCGCCCCAGCGCACCGCATCGGCAAAGCTCTCCGCGCCCACCGGCATCACCATGAACTCCTGGAAGTCCACGTTGTTGTCCGCATGCGCCCCGCCGTTCAGGATGTTCATCATCGGCGTGGGCAGAATGGAGGCATTTACGCCCCCCAGATACCGGTACAGCGGCATCTTCAGCGCCTGCGCCGAAGCCCGCGCCGCCGCCATCGAGACCGCCAGGATGGCATTCGCCCCCAGCCGTCCCTTGTTTTCCGTGCCGTCGATCGAGATCATCGTGGCATCCAGCAGCCGCTGATTCGTGGCATCCATCCCCGTCAGTTCCGGCGCCAGGATGCTCTCCACGTTCTCCACCGCCTTCAGCACGCCTTTGCCCAGGTAGTGGCTCTTGTCGCCGTCGCGCAGCTCCACCGCCTCGTGCTCGCCCGTCGACGCCCCGCTGGGCACCGCGGCCCGCCCCATCGCACCGCCCGCCAGCACAACATCCGCCTCAACTGTGGGGTTTCCGCGGGAATCCAGAATCTCCCGCGCATGAATCGCAGCAATCTCCGTCATAGTGCTCCTCGCAATGTGGTGCCGGATGCGTTCGTTGAGTTTCGGCCGCCGATCCACGCGTAGCGCTTCCCCGGTGGTCGCGGCTATGGTTTCCAGAAAGGTCATGGAAGGCGATCCGCCTTCGTCGCAATGCAGGGCCAAGGCAAATTCTAACAAAGCGCGGCGCTCCGCCCGGTGATGGCGGTCACGAACGAATCGGCGGACGCTCGATCCGGCACAGGTCCGCCCCCACGAATTTGTAACCCTGTCCGGTGAAAATTCCCCGGGCGCCTCCGGCGCGAACTGCCGCTTCACTGCCGGTCCGGCGTCACCCGCACAAAGATCCCATCCGGAAGCTCGCCATCCAGCAGATGCACCACCCCGTCCTTCACATAGCCCTTCAGCACCCGCTGCGGTTCTTTGACCGGCCTTCTGTGGGAGCCGCCCGAGGGTGCGGCTGCGCCCGAGTCGAACCGGACGCCTGAGCCTGACCTGAGCTTGTCGACGGCGCCAGTTCCTTGTTGCGTCTTTTCCATTGCAGCCGCCCCGTCTCTGCCTGGACCCCCGCGGTCCATCGCCAGATTCGCCAGCCGATCCGCCTTCCGATTCTTCCCCCGCAGAACATGCTCGATCCGGAACCGCTCCAGCCCCGCAACCCCCCGCTTCGCCTCCTCATACAGCGGCCGCAGATCCGGACTGTTCACCTTATACCGCCCCTGCATCTGCTTCACCATCAGCTCGGAGTCGGCCACCACCCGCAGCCTCCGGTATCCGTTCTTCAGCGCAAAATCGATGGCCGCCAGCAACCCCGAATACTCCGCGACGTTATTCGTCGTCTTCCCCAGAAATTCGCTCAGCTCGGCAATGGTCTGCCCTTCCGGCCCTTCGATATACACCCCATACCCCGCCGGCCCGGGATTCCCCCGCGACCCCCCATCGCAATAGGCCGTCACCCACTCCCCCAAGCCCGATCCGCCGACCGCCTCCCCAAACAGACTCCCACTCTCGTCAAACATAGTCCGAGTCTAACCGCCCTTGAATTCTGCATGAATCTGCGGCACGCCCCGCCGTCATACACTACCCGCCCCCCACTTCTCCGTTCGTGGCACCATAAGGCTTCGGCCCTCTGTCGCGTTCGCATGGACCTCCTCCCGCTCCTCCAGGCCACCTTCGGCTACCCCGCCTTCCGCCAGAATCAGGAAGCGGTCTGCCGCGCCGTGACCCAAGGCCGCGATGTCCTCCTCGTCATGCCCACCGGAGCCGGCAAGAGCCTCTGCTATCAACTCCCCGCCGTTGCCCGCCACAGCGCCGGACTCGGCGCCGCCCTCGTCGTGAGCCCGCTGATCGCTCTGATGGACGACCAGGCCGCCAAACTCGCAGCCGCCGGCCTCCGCGTGGCCCGCATTCACTCCGCCCTGCCCCGCGAAGAAGCCCGCGAAGCCTGCCGCGAATGGCTCCGGGGAAACCTCCAGTTCCTCTTCATTGCCCCCGAACGGCTCCGTGTCCCCGGCTTTCCCGCCATGCTGGCCCGCCGCACGCCATCGCTGATCGCCGTCGACGAAGCCCACTGCATCTCCGGCTGGGGACACGACTTCCGCCCCGATTACCGCATGCTCGGCGAAACCCTCCCGCTGCTTCGCCCCGCGCCCATCATCGCGCTCACCGCCACCGCCACCCCCGTCGTGCAGCGCGACATCGTCGAGCAGCTCCAGCTCGCCGATCCCGCCCTCTTCATCCACGGCTTCCGCCGCGACAACCTGGCCCTCGAAGTGGTCGAGCTCTCCAAACCCCGCCGCCATGAGTTCATCGCGGATTTTCTCACCACGCCGGACCACCGTCCCGCCATCGTCTATGCCCCCACCCGCAAGGCCGCCGACGAACTGGCCCTGCAGCTCAACGCCCAATTTCCCACCGCCGCCTACCACGCCGGCCTTGAGCCTCCGGCCAGAGACCTGGCCCAGCGCCGCTTCCTTGCCGGTCAGCTCGATGTCGTCGTCGCCACCATCGCCTTCGGGATGGGCATCGACAAACCCGATATCCGCACCGTCATCCACGCCGCGCTCCCCGCCTCCATCGAGTCCTATTACCAGGAAATCGGCCGCGCCGGCCGCGATGGCCGGCTCTCCCGCGCCATCCTCCTGCACAGCTACGCCGACCGCAAGCTCCACGAGACCTTCTTCGAGCGCGATTACCCTCCCATCGAGGACCTCGCCCGCGTCGCTCGCCTTCTCCCCGACGACTTCGTGGAGCCTGAGCCTCTCTGGCAGAAGCTCCACATGCTGCCTGAAACCTTCGCCCGCGCCGTGGACAAGCTGGCCTCCCAGGGAGTCGCCCAGTTCGACAGGGAGGGCCGCGTCCGCTCCGTCGCCGCCGCCGTCGACGCCGGCCGCTGGCGCTCTGGCTACCAGCAGCAGCTCGGCCATCGCCGACAGCAGCTCGACCGCATGATCGAGTTCGCCGAAACCCCGCAGTGCCGCATGTCCGCCCTCGTTCGCCACTTCGGCGACACCGCCGGAGCTGCCCGCCTGTGCGGCCACTGCGATTTCTGCTCCCCCGAGTCCGCTGCCGCCCAGCCCTTCGCCGACCCTACGCCCCAGCAGGAGCGCGACCTCCGCCGTATGGTTCGCGCCCTCGGCGTCACCGGCTCCCGCTCCGCCGGGCGTCTCTTTTCCGAAATCGGCGGCTCCCCCGGCGACCCCGCAGCCCGCCGCCAGTTCGATGTCCTCCTCGACGGCCTGGCCCGCGCCGGCCTCGTCACCCTCTCGTCCGAAACCTGGACCAACCCCGAAGGCCGGGAAGTCTCCTACCGCAAAGTCACCCTCAGCTACGAAGGCCGCACCCTCGCCGAAGACGAACCTCTGGGCATCCTCCTCCGCCAGCCGGCCGGCTCCGGCTCCGGCTCCCTGCGCCGCGCCCGCAAACCGAAGGCCGCCCGCGATGGCGCTGCCAGCGCCAGCGGTTCCGCCGCCGAGATCCCCTTTACCCCCGAGCAGGCCGAGCTGGAAACCCGCCTCCGCCGCTGGCGCAAGGCCGAAGCCGCCGCCGGCGGCAAGCCCGCCTTCTTCGTCCTCTCCGACGCCGCCCTCCGCGCCATCGTCCTCGCCCAGCCCCGCACCCTCTCCCAGCTGCTCGCCATCAGCGGCATCGGCCCCGTCAAAGCCGACCGCTACGGAGCCGCCCTCTGCGCCCTCTGCTCCGGCGCCGAACCAGCCCCGTCCAGCCCCTGACCCCCCCCTGGTCCACGCATTCGCCGTCTCTTTGCTCACCAAATCCCTTCTCGTACGTCCCTTGAGTGCACGCGGCGTGCAACCCACGCGACAGGGAGTCTTATGCCCGCGGATACGCTTCGATTCCTCTCCCCAGCCAAACCTCGAATACAATCCTCGCGTATGGTGGGCCCGGCTCGAGAAAACCTCCCTGAGACCGATCTGATCCGCGAGGCCCAGGGAGGTTCACGTACTGCCTTTGACGCGCTCGTGCGTCAATATGACCAGGCGGTGTTGCGGCTGGCCATGCACCTCACCGGCTCCGAACAGGACGCTCAGGATATCCAGCAGGAAGCGTTCCTCAAGGCCTACCGGTACCTCGGCAACTTCCGCTTCGAGTGTTCGTTTTACACGTGGATCTATCGCATCGTCACCAACCTCTGCCTCGATCACCTGCGCCGCCGCAAGTCCCGGCGCGAGGACCAGGCGGTGGTCGTCGACTCCTCCGGCGAGGAGATGGATCTGCTGACCAATGTCTCCGACGAACGGGCCAGCGCGAATCCGGCCCGCGAGCTGGAAAGAAAGTATCTGGGGCAGCGCATCCTCATGGCTCTCGAGGAACTCACGCCCCGCGAACGGATGGTCTTTGAGCTGAAGCACTATCAGGGTCTCCGGCTCCGCACCATCGGAGAAATGCTCAACACCACGGAAGAAACGGCTAAAAATACCCTCTTCCGCGCAACCAAGAAGCTGCGGCGGAAACTGGCCGAGCTGCGGTAACCAGGCCACGGCAGCACCTCAACACGGGCGCGCGACCCGGAAGTGAATTTTGAGGCAAAGTGAGGCAAGAGAATCACCATGAACTGCGATCTGGCACAGGAATGCATCGTCCTGGCCGTCTACGGTGAACTCCCTGACGACCGGGCCCATCAGCTGGAGCAGCACCTCGCGGCCTGCGAACGCTGCCGCCAGGAGATCGAAGCCGTCTCCGGGCTCCAGAAGGCCATGGCCATACTGCCCGTCGTCGAACCCTCCCCCAGCCTCCTCGCCCGCACCCGCCTCCGTCTCGATGAGGCCCTCGACGCCATGCCCCATGGAGGCATGCTGCGCCGCATGGTCCAGAGCTTCCGCCGCGGAGCCGGCAACCTGCGCGGCGCTCCCGTCATGACCTCCCTCCTGCTCGTTGGCGGCCTGGCGGCCGGCGCCTGGGGCGGCTATCGTACCGGCTTCCGGACCGCGGCCTCCCAGCCGCCTGTCGCGTCCGACAATCCGATCCCTCACCTGATCGCCGATGTCGACGCCGCGCAGATTGCCGGGGTCAGCAGCATCACCCTCGATCCCGATACCGACAATGTCGAAGTCCGCTTCGAGCGCGTCGTCCCCGAAACCGCCTTCGGCACCCTCGACGATCCGCAGATCCGCCAGCTTCTCCTGCTGGGCGCCTGGCGCGCCGCCACCCCGGCGGTCCACGACCACTCCGTGGATCTGCTGGCCCGGGAATGCCGCGCCGGCCGTGCATGCACCGGCGGCCCCATTCGCAACACCCTGATGCAGTCTCTCCGCTACGACAAAGACCCCAGCGTCCGCCTCAAAGCCCTCCAGGGTCTGGAGCCCTATATCCCCCTCGATACGCGAGTTCGCGACGCAGTCCTCGAAGCGCTCCTCAAGGATCCCGATGCCCAGGTTCGTTCCCAGGCGATCAGCGAGCTGGCGCCGGTCGAGGCTGACTCCAGTGTGCAGGAAGTGTTGCAAACCGTCGCCTCGCAGGATCAGAGTCCTTACATCCGGAACGTCTCGCGTCAGTTTCTGGACCAGGTTTCCCAGATCCAGTAACCCAGCGCCGTACCCAGGTCATAAACCGGACTGGCAGGTTGCGGTTGACGTTGGGCTTTTGTCGTTCGTCTGAACTACGTCAGCTCTGAGGCTGTTCTCATGTTCATTTCTCCGAGGTCCCGTCCCACACTCTTCTCCGCCGCCGCTCTTGCCGGGGTCCTCTTCCTGGCGCTGCAGCTCTTCGCTGAAGAGGCGCCGCTCAGTCCCCCCGGTCCCTCTCTTCTGGGCGCGGCCGGGCAGCGTGTCACGGTCCTCACGGAGGATCCCGCCATGGTCAACCACCCCGCCGCGGGGTACCTCGGCGTGGGTACGAAAGATATTGACACCGAGCGTGCCGCCCAGCTCCGGCTGAAGGAAGCCCGCGGCGCTGAAATTGTTACCATCGACCACGACGCTCCTGCGGCCAAGGCCGGCCTTCAGCTCCACGACGTCATCCTCGCCATGAACAACCAGCCCATCGAAGGCGGTGCCCAGCTCAGCCAGATGCTCCGCCACACCCCTCCTGGGCGTACCGTCACCTTCCTCATCAGCCGCAATGGCCAGCAGCAGTCCATCACCGTGCAGCTCGCCGACCGTTCTGCCCTCGAACAGAACGCCTGGTCCCATCACATCCCGGTCCCCGACCCCAGCAGTTCCTCCCCCGTCCCGGCGGCCGCGTTCGGCGGGAACTCCTTCATTGCTCCGCTCAGTGCCAACCCTCTCTACACCGGGCTGGAACTCGACATGATCGGTCCCCAGCTCGCCGGCTATTTCGGCGTTCTGAACGGAGGCGGCCTCCTCGTCCGGCACGTCGACGACAACAGCCCTGGCGCCGATGCCGGGCTTCGCGCTGGTGACGTCATTACTCGCGTCAATGGGAAGGCCGTAGCCACCACCGGTCAGTGGCTCCACACCGTTCACACCAATCGCGGCCGCCAGATCCACCTCACCGTCATCCGCGACCGCCGCGAAAGCACCGTCATCATGATGGCTGGCCGCTCCGGAAAGAATAGCCGGCTCGCATGGCCCGGTTTGTTCCGCCAGGACCTCGCACTCTGCGTACTTCCCGGTCAGTTCGCCCGCCAGTTCCGGTAGCAGCTCGATTCCCGCCCCAATTTCTGCTGACCCGCCCGCGGCCGCTTCTGGTCATCACCCGTTCGGCTGCCGCGCGCAGCACCCCTTCCGCCTCGGCGATTTCGCATCTCACCGCGCTGTAGCCGCCATTGGGGCCCGCCGCGTCGCCCCAGCGGCAGCCCTTGTGTTCCAATGGAGTTAGCCATGTCTGCGGCCCGCCCCTTGCCCATAACCCGACGTCTCAAGGCCGCCTCGCGCCGCGTCCGCGAACTCGCCATGATCGGGCATGCCCTCGTCTCCACCCGCCACGCCGTCATGGCCCAGATCGTCCCCATGCGGCGCTGCAATCTCTCCTGCGCCTACTGCAACGAGTACGACGACGTCTCCAGGCCCGTGCCCCTCGACGAGATGCTCCGCCGCATCGACCACCTCGCCCGCCTCGGCACCAGCATCGTCACCATCTCCGGCGGCGAGCCGCTCCTCCACCCCGACCTCGACCCGATCATCGCCCGCATCCGCCGCAACGGCGCCATGGCCGGCATGATCACCAACGGCTATCTGCTCATGCCCGAGCGCATCCAGCGCCTCAACCGCGCCGGCCTCGACCACCTCCAGATCTCCATCGACAACGTCAACCCCGACGAAGTCTCGAAGAAATCCCTCAAGGTCCTCGACAAGAAGCTTCAGTTCCTCGCCGAACACGCCGACTTCCACGTCAACATCAACTCCGTCGTCGGCGGCGGCATCAAGCATCCGCAGGACGCCCTCACCATCGGCCGCCGCGCCCTCCAGCTGGGCTTTACCTCCACCATCGGCATCATCCACGACGGCGATGGCCAGCTCAAACCCCTCGGCGACGAAGAACGCCTGGTGTGGAACGAGATGCGCTCCTGGAAGAAGAAGAATTACTCCCGCTTCAACCACTTCCAGGTCAACATCGCCAACGGCCAGCCCAACGACTGGCGCTGCCGTGCCGGCTCCCGCTATCTCTACATCTGCGAGAACGGACTGGTCCACTACTGCTCCCAGCAGCGCGGCTACCCCGGCGTCCCCCTCGCCGGCTACACCCGCGACGACCTCCGCCGCGAATTCCTCAGCGAAAAAAGCTGCGCCCCCAACTGCACCGTCAGCTGCGTCCACCAGGTCAGCTACATCGACCACTGGCGCGCCCCGCAGCGCCCCGTTCCCCCCGAGGATACGGCCAGCGATCTCGTCAACATTCGCCTCTGAGCACCCTCACCACCCGCGCAGCCGCCGGGCATGTCCGCAAGGCCGGCCACCAGGCAGCGATCACCGCGCCGGCCCGGAGATTCCGCTCCCCACGCGCGCATCATCCCGGCACCGGCAGCCCCAGGCGAAAATCTTCCATCTGCGCTGAAGCCGCAGCGCGGGACGCAACAGGCACTCGCCCCTGAGATGCTATAGTCATTCCCATTGCGTCCCCGGAGGGCATGCACACGATGAATCGCAGGATGTTTCTCAAGGGAGCGGCTGCGGCTTCCGCTCTTCTCGCCGGCACGCGATATCTGTCCGCCGATCCGCTTGGTCTCCCCATCGGCTGCCAGACCTACCCCGTGCGCAAGTCGATCGGTACGGACTTCGCCGGCACCATGAAGGGTTTACGGGCGGCCGGGTTCACGCAGATTGAGCTGTGCTCGCCCTGGGGATACGACGATTTTTCGAGCCTGCAGCAATACAAGCCGCGGCAGTTGCGGCGCATGCTGAATGACTGGGGACTGGGCTGCATCTCCGCGCACTGGGCGCCGGAGGAGCTCTTTCAAAAGGCGGACCAGAGCATCGCCTATGCGCATGCGTTCGGCATGACCCAGATGGCGGTCGCCGCGCTCGGACCATTCCGCCCCACCACCCCGCAGACCCCCGACGACGTGAAGCGTTACGTCGAGCCGTTCAACGTCTTCGCCGAAAAGGCCCACGCCGCGGGCATCGTCGCGTTGCTGCACAATGAGGGCTTTGTCTCCGCGCACATCGATGGCCAGCCGGTCTACGACATGATGATCGCCGAACTCAATCCCGCCACCACCAAACTGCAGTTCCAGGTCTCTGCCTGGCAGCAGGGCTACGATCCGGTGACCTACTTTCACAAGTACCCCGGCCGCTTCCTCTCCATGCACTGTCAGGACTGGGTGAAAGATCCCTCCTCCCCGTCCGGCTTCCGCCAGGTTGCGTTGGGCAGGGGAGTCGTGGACTGGAAGGCCGTCTTCACAGCCGCCAAAACAGGTGGCATCAAAAACTACTTCGTCGAGCTGGAAGAGGATCCTGCGCTGATGCCGCTGAGCGTGCCTTACCTGAAATCCCTGAAGGTCTGAAGCCCGCCTCTTGCTCTTTGGGGTAAGTTCGGGGGGTGGTGAGCGAAAGCCTGCCCTGAGCGAGGGTCCGCAGCGCCCGAGTCGAATGGGGATCCGCGGTTGCTTTTCCGCCCTGCTCCCCGCGAAACTTCCGGGAGGCCGACCACACACCCAGAAGCTTGTATGAAGGGCAAATTCCCCTACCTGCCGCTGTCATCCTGAGGAGCGGAGCGACGAAGGATCTGCGGTTGCTCTTCTCCCTCTATCGCGTGAAACTTCCGTGTCGCCGACCACACAGCACTTTCGCGTCGATGAGCGACTTGGTCTGATATGGAGTGACCGTGTCAACCCTGCCGAATCGATGGGGTTGTTTTTGTACTTGTCGTTGTTTTTGCTTTCCCCGAGGACAGAGCGAGCAGCAGCCTGGGCAGATTTGAACGACGATTGATCAGTCTGATATTCGCGGGTCGGAACCGCATAATCATGATCCGTCGGGAGCTGCCTGATATGGAGTGACCGTGTCAACCCTGCCGAATCGATGGGGTTGTTTTTGTACTTGTCGTTGTTTTTGCTTTCCCCGAGGACAGAGCGAGCAGCAGCCTGGGCAGATTTGAACGACGATTGATCA
>JAJYVF010000020.1 GCA_021792135.1 Acidobacteriota bacterium
TGCAGGCCATAACTCCAGTCGCCCTGCGGGCTCCTTCCGTTACGGCCTGCACGGAATGACAACAACCATAGAAAGGGTGGGGCCAGTTCAGATGATCAAAAGGGGCCAGATGGAGTAGACAAAATCAGAAACTGTGTCAGGATGTCGCGTGTCCTGGCTCCCACAGCCTGGCGCAAGCCGATCTCCCGGGTTCGCTCGCGGACCGAAACCAGCATGATGTTCATGATCCCGATGCCGCCCACGATCAACGAAACCGATGCCACCGCGGCCAGCATGATCGACATGATGCGCGAGGAGGCCTCCTGCGCGGCAAAGATCTCCTGCATCGCGCGCATGGAGAAGTCATCTTCTTCTGCAGGCATAAGGTGGTGCCGCTGGCGCAGCATGGCGGTGGCCTCCTCCTGGGCCGCGCTGATATGCTGCCCATCGGTTGCCTGCATCATGATGGTATCCACAGCGTCGGCGTTGGCGGATTTGATGCCGATGACCCTGCGCTTCGCGGTGGAAATGGGCAGCAAAATGACATCGTCCTGATCCTGGCCCATTGGGGCTGTCCTCTCGCTTCCAGCAGACCGGTGACCGTGAACGGAACGTTCCTGATGCGGATCGAACGGCCCACCGGGTTGCTGTCGCCGAAGAGGTTGGTACTGACGGTTCGACCGAGGAGAGCGACCTTGTTCCCCGAATCGAGCTGCCACTGCACCTTTGCGTTCTGAGCGGTTGCAAGGTCCTTTGCCGCCGTGGCCTGCGCCACCTTTTCGCTGGCCCTTGCGGCGCTCAGGTCAGCTCGGGATTTAGCAACCTGTGCGTGCGCCATGAGCGTCGAGGACCGCGCGGAGCGCAAAGACGCGCTTGCCTGGTCCAACTGTGCCTGGAAAACCTCCGGATCGATCAGCGCCACCAGCTGTCCGCGGTGAACCTTGCTGTTCCAGTCCGCGTAGAGGTCCCTGATGTTTCCGGAAACCTGGCTGCTCACCAGAACTTCGACAACCGCGTTCAGGGTTCCCGTAAAGGTCACTTTTGACTGAACGGCACCCCGCTCGACCAGCACCGTCTCATAGCGGATCACCTGGCGGCGGTGAGTCCACCAGGCAAAGGCTGTCGCCGTCAGCGCCAGGGCCGCGGCGGCGCGCCGCATCCACTTCGCGCGTGGCGATCTGCCCGGAGCGGGTGCCGGAATGCCCACAACTCTGCTGGGACCGGCTCCGGTTTGCTGCGGCACGGTACCCATGGCCCACCTTTTGCCGCTGGATCTTATGACCAGCGGGTCGCTTCCGCTGTGACGCCGGTCACGTGGAAGCTGGATTTGCCTGCGATCAACTATCCTCGACATCTGCGCGTTTCACCTTTACGATTTGCCTGCGCAGCTGCGTGGAGGGGGTGCCCGATGGCTGGTGCTTCGGTCAGTGATCGCCAGAGCCCCCACTCGTTGAGCGCAGCCGAGGCGGTTCGCCTGTTTCAGGCCGATCCTCACCGCGGATTATGCTCAACAGATGCTCACGCCCGTCTCCAGCACTACGGACACAATGCCCTGCACCGTGCCGCCGGGCCGCCCATGTGGCTTCGCTTCCTGCTGCAGTTCCGCAGTGTGCAGGTGTACCTGCTGCTCGCCGCCACGCTGGTCTCGCTGCTGGTCTGGGTACTCGAGCACGCGCAGGGAATCCCCTATGAGGCGGTGGCCATCGCCGCCATCCTCCTGCTCAATGCGCTGTTTGGCTTTCTGCAGGAAGAGAAGGCCGATCGTGCCCTTGCCGCGCTGCGGCGCATGACGCCCGCCGAAGCTTCGGTGATCCGCGATGGGCGGCTGCAGCGCATCGAGGCCCGCCTGCTCGTCCCCGGGGATCTGCTGGTGCTGCGCGAGGGCGACCGCATCGCCGCGGATGCGCGCCTGATTGAAATCACCGCATTTCACACGCAGGAATCTGCTCTCACCGGCGAGAGCCTCCCCGCGCCGAAGAGCATCGATCCTCTGCCGCAGGAGATTGCGCCGGCAGACCGCCGCAATATGGTCTTTTCGGGAACCATCGCTGTCTCCGGCCATGCGCGCGCTGTCGTCACTGCCACCGGCACACATACGGAGTTCGGACGCATCGCCACGCTGCTCCAGGAAACCGAAGAACGCGACACTCCTCTGAAGAAGGAACTCGACCGGCTGGGAAAGAAACTGGGCATCGCAGTCGTCGCCATCGCAATCGTGGTGGTGAGCACGCTTCTGCTGCTGCATGGCCCGCAGGGCAGCGAGATGCTGATGCGCATTCTGCTCTTCGGCGTAGCCCTTGCGGTCGCGGCAACGCCCGAGGGTCTCGCCGCCGTCGTGACGGTCGTGCTGGCTCTCGGCGTTCAGCGGATGGCGCGCCGCGGTGCAATCATCCGCCATCTGCCCGCAGTGGAAACTCTCGGCGAGGCGACGGTGATCGCCTCCGACAAGACCGGTACTCTGACGATGAACGAGATGACGGTGCAGCTCGTCGTTACGGCGTCCGGTCGCGCCGTCAGCTCCGCGGCAGGCTATCGGCCTGAGGGCGTCTTCCGGACGCCTTCGGGCGGCGATCTGCAGCACCACCTGCGGGAAGAGATCACCGAGACTCTGCGTGCCGCGGCGCTGGTCAATAACGCCAGCCTGCAGCAGCACGACGGAGTGTGGAAGATCCAGGGCGATCCCACGGAAGGAGCCCTGCTGGCTGCGGCTGCGACAGTGGGAATCGATCTCGCGGGTCTGGAGCAGCTCTGCCCGCGCACGGGAGAGATTCCCTTCTCCTCCGAACGCAAGCGCATGAGCACGCTTCACCGCTGCGTCGGCCAGCCCTTCGCAGGCCTCGCCGGTCCCCGCGTCCTGACGACCAAAGGCGCCGCCGATCTTGTCCTCGAGCGATGCGCGCATGAAATGAGGCAGGGCCGCATTTATCCCCTGACCGCGGAGCGCAGGCAGGAGATTCTTCTCGTGCACGACGAAATGGCCTCTCAGGCCCTGCGGACGCTGGGTATCGCCGCTCGCGCTCTTCCCGCGGATGCGACTGTCGCGGAAGGGGCGGAGGATCGGATCGAACGCGAGCTGACCTTCCTCGGACTCGTCGGCATGATGGATCCTCCCCGTCCCGAGGCCCGGCCTGCCGTCGCCGAAGCGAAAGCCGCGGGCATTCGCCCCATTCTGATTACCGGCGACCATGCGGCCACAGCTCTGGCCATTGCCCGCGATCTCGGCATTGCCGAAAACAGGGAAGTGATCTCCGGCAGGGAGCTGGAGGCGATGAGCGACGACGATCTCGCCGCGGCCCTGCAGAAGGTCTCGGTCTTCGCAAGAGTCGATCCCGAACACAAGCTCCGCATCGTTCGCGCGCTGCAGCACAATGGCGAGATCGTTGCGATGACCGGCGACGGCGTGAACGACGCACCTGCTCTGAAGGCCGCCGACATCGGTGTCGCCATGGGGATCACCGGCACCGATGTGGCGAAGGAAGCAGCCGACCTGGTGCTGACCGACGATAACTTCGCCACCATCGTGGCAGCCGTCGAAGAGGGCCGCGCCATTTTCGATAACATCCGCAAGTTTCTCCGCTATCTTCTGGCGACGAACTTCGGCGAGATTCTTACCCTGTTCTTCGGCGTCGTCCTCTCGACCTTCCTGCAGAAACAGCTGGGAGAAGAGCTGCTGCTGCCGCTGCTGGCCGTGCAGATCCTCTGGATCAACCTCGTCACGGATGGCGCACCCGCTCTGGCTCTTGGCCTCGATCCACCGGCGCCGGACCTCATGCGCCGCGCTCCCTTTTCTGCCGGCGCCAGGATCGTGGATTCCCCCATGATCCTCGACATCGCCGTCGTCGCCTCGGTCATGGCGATCGGAACCCTCGCCCTCTTCTTCGGCAGCGACAGGGGAAGCAGCATCGATCTCCTCCGGACCCTTGCCTTCACCACATTGATCCTTTTTCAGCTGGTCAACACCCTCAATGCGCGTTCGCACCGGAACAGCGCCTTTCGGGGCCTCTTCCGCAACGGCTGGCTCTGGGCCGCTCTCCTCGGCACACTGCTGTTGCAGATCCTCGTCCTCAACCTTCCCTTTTCTGAACGCGCCCTCAGCGTCGTTCCCCTTGGCCCTGCCCAGTGGCTGCGCTGCGCAGTTTTGGCCAGCGGCGTGCTGTGGGTCATGGAGGGAGTTAAGCTGTTCCGTCGGCTGGGACAGGACAGGGAATCGGCGCAGGCATCGGCATGAGCAGAAAGCGAGCCAGCATGACAGAATTGCCCGGATCGGATGCCGGAGACGAAGCGAGATGGAAAACGGCAGCCTTGTTCCTGCTTACTCTGGGGATCCTTGGCGTCTGCGGCCGCATGCTCTACCCATTTCTCCCGGCCATGACCGGCGCCGTTGTGCTGGCAGTCGTCACTCGCCGCCCGCACCAGTGGTGGCGAGGAAAGATATGCAACCGCACGGCGGCAGCTTCGAGCGCGCTGCTTCTCGTTACTGTCAGCATCATCGCTCCGGTGCTTCTGCTGGCCCAGTATCTGGCTCCCCACGTCATCACCGGTGTCCAGATGCTCCAGGATGGCCGGGTCCAGCGCAGCCTGGATGCATTGCTCAACCGCTTTCCGCAGATTTCAGCAACCATAGAACAAAGCTCCGAGTTCATCAGTCTGGGAGAGGCAGTACAGAGACTTGGCGCATTTGTCGCCTCTCACCTCGTTGGGTTGCTGAGCAATTCCCTGGCGGCCGTCACTCAGATCGTGATCATGCTCTTTCTCCTTTTCTTTCTGTATCGCGATGAGGAGGTCGCGGTCGGGTTCCTTTTCCGCCTGCTGCCGCTCACCCATGCAGAGACGGATTTCCTGATCCGGCGCCTGGAAGAAGCCATTCGCGCAACTGTGGTTGGCCGCCTCCTGGTCGCTGCCGCCCAGGGCACAGTTGCCGGCACGATCTTCGCGCTGCTGGGGGTACATGCGGCGGTGATGCTCGGTTTGCTGACCATGCTTGTCGGCCTGGTTCCGGCGTTCGGGGCCTGGGCCGTCTGGCTGCCTGTCGCCGCCTGGCTTGGAGCGACGGGCCACTGGGTCAAAATGGCAATCCTGTTCGGCACCGGATCGCTGATCGTGAGCACGCTCGATAACTTTCTTTATCCGGTGCTGGTCGGTTCGCAGCTCCGTCAGCACACGGTGTCCGTCTTTCTCTCGCTGCTTGGCGGAATTTGGCTCTTTGGCATCGCCGGATTGGTTCTTGGTCCATTGATCTTCTCAGCCACGGAAGCTCTGCTCACTATCTGGAGTTCGAGAATGGGCGATGTCGCAGAGGGACAATAGCCGCCGATCAGGTCGATCGGTGGAGCTCCGTCCTTGACTCCGGCTCTGCTGTCTGGTCTACTTTGGTTATCGTCATGGATTCCCTCAGCACCAGTGCGATCATGGTCTTCGGCATCTCCGGTGCTGTCGCCGTGGCCGCCATTCGAATTAGCATCCCCATTGCGCGCGCGGGAACCGGAGCCTGACCAGGACAAGGATTGAATCACCGGAAATATCAGGCCACCACCCGCTAGCGCGGCTGGTGGCCTTCAACTTTTGCCCCTGAAGAACGCTTATGTACACGCCGAGGTTCAACCAGGTGTCGGATCGGACCCTCCTTCTGGAGGCGATGCGAAGTTATTCGTTCGCGATTCTGTTTGGTCCGGTCGAGAGCGCAGACGAAGCCCCGGCTCCGGTCGCCACACATCTGCCTCTGCTGGTGAAGGATGAGGGGGAACATGGCACATTGCTGGGGCACTTTGCCCGCGCCAACGCTCACTGGTCTGCGCTCGCGGGACGGGAAACGCTGGTGGTCTTCCCGGGTCCCCATAGTTATGTCACGCCCGAGCTTTATACGGAGCCGCTCTCAGTGCCGACCTGGAATTACATTGCCATTCATGCATGGGGCAAGCTGGCTCTGATGGAAGACGCCGATGCCAGGATTGCTCTGCTCGAAGAACTGATTGAGAAACACGATCCGGCGTATCTCAAACGCTGGCGGGTGATGCCGGACGGATTCCGCCGCACCATGCTGGCGGGCACGGTCGGGTTCAGCATCCCGATCGTTCGCATCGAAGGCAAATTCAAGCTCAGCCAGAATCGCGCGCCCGAAGAACGGTGCAATATTCAGGCCGCTCTTGCGGCAGGAAGCGCCGACCAGCAGGAACTTGCCCGATGGATGGCGCGGCTTGGCGAAACCAATGAACCAGCGGCACAGCAAAATCCGACAAAGTGAAGAATGAAATGACAATCCAGACCAGCACCAGAGAAATGCAGCAGCCGCGCAAGGTGGAGCTCTTCGATACCAGCCTCCGCGATGGCATGCAGCAGCCCAACCTTGAGATCTCCGTGCCCAATGCGATCTCGCTCCTGCAGCGGATGTCGGCCTTTGGGGTGCATTACGCCGAGATCGGATTCGCGGGCGCCTATGATTTTGTCGCAAAGCTGACACCCGCACTCGAGGACGTCGACACCGGAGTCATGAAGCTGGCCCTTTTCGGACGCACTCGCGGCCCGGGCGCCCGGGTAGAGGAGTGGCCGGACGTGCAGTTCATGGTCCGCCACAGACAGCGGATCCCGGTTGCCGTGGTGGTGGTGAAATCGCGCCTGCTGGACGTGGAAAGGTCGCTGGAGACCACACCGGAGGAGAATCTGCGCATGGTCTCGGACACCATCGCATGCCTCCAGGACCACGGGCTGGAAGTGATTGTCGACCTGGAACATGCGATGGATGCAGTTTGCGGCCGGCGCGAAAACGGTGATCCGTGTGACCCCGATTTTCGGGTGCGCACCCTCGATTACTTTCATCAGATGGTCGCTCAGTGTGCCCGGCAGCAGGTCAGCCGCATTGTTGTGTGCGATACCACCGGCGGCGCCGATCCCGAAGAGGTCAGAGATACCATAGGCAGCCTGGTACGAGGGCATTCGAAGACATCTTTTGGATTTCACGGCCACACGGATCGTGGCTTCGGCGTTGCCAATGCGCGGGCCGCGGTGCTGGCGGGGGCCGTGCAGGTCCAGGGCACGATCATTGGCACCGGAGAACGGTGTGGCAACGTGAATCTCAGCACCGTGGTGGGAAGCATGCAGCTGCGCGGCGAGGCGGAATTCGTCTCCGCCGAGTCCCTGCGCGGCCTGGTGAGCCTGGCGCAGTCGGCCTACGAGGCATTCTCGCTGGATGTACCGCACGGAGCCCCGATCGTTGGCCCCGGAGCGTTCGGCACATGGGCGGGGATGCACGGTTCGAGCGAGCGCAGGAACCCTGGCGCCTATCTCTGGTGCGATCCGGCCCGCGTCGGCGCCAGTCCCATCATTGGCGTCAATGCGCAGTCGGGAAGAGCCAACGTCGTTCTCCTTTCCGAAACCCTGGGAGTTGCTCTGAATCCCGCGCAGGCTCAGGCTTTAATTGAAGCGAATCGCGCGATGATGGAGGGCGGCGGCTTTACTGCCAGCGAAGTCTCGTTCCGCCTGGCGTGCCTGCGGGTGCTGAAGACCGCGCCGGAGCTTTTCACCGTCAGAACCTGGCGTGTCTTCGACGAGTCGGACGAAGCCGGCACGCGATTTGTTCAGGCATTCATGTCGTTGTCTATCGGCGAATCCACGATTCGGACCACCCGCGCGGAGGGCGCCGGGCCGGTGGACGCGCTCACGAGGGCCATGCGCCGTGAGCTGGAAAAGTGGTATCCGGCACTGCAACTCATGAGGCTGGGCCGGTTCAGCGTCACGGCAATCGACGTGTCCGCCCATGATTCAGCGGCCCACGTGCGGGTCACGGTCAGCTTCCACGCGGACGGGCACGAACCCTGGATCACCGCAGGGGTCAGCAGCGATCTGAACCAGGCCGCCCTGATGGCAATCGTGGATGGCTTCCATTACTGGCTGCTGAACCGGTCCGGGGAAGTTCAGGAAGGGAAGACGGAGGATCAGCAGGCGGGAGTCCAGAACGTTGGCGCTGGAAAGTAAAGGATGAGTGCTGTCTCGTTGCAGACCTCGTTCTTCGCTCAAAATCAGTGCGTGACCAGGTACTGGCGGTGAGGGCTGGCTTTTGCCGCCTTTACGCCCGTTCGGCCGCGCGACGGAACGTCTGTCGATCCCGCGGGTGGAGCGAGTTCCTTCTTCGCCAGATCCTGATCTACGAGCGTTCTGAGGAAGGCGAGGACATCGTCGATATCCCGCTCGCTCCAGATTGGCTTCTCACCGAGCCGTCGGTTCAGAGGCGCGTCGGTTGTGTCCACGTTCCTGCGGTATTGCGGAGGCAGGTCATTGAACTTCGCCACTTTCCCGTCCGGGCTGATCGGATACCACCTTTCGGGATTCGTATCCCGCTCGACGTAAAACTGCAGAACCTCGTGCAGAGAATGAAAGCGGCCGTTGTGAAAAAATACGTGGCGAATGGCGGCATTGCGCAGCGTGGGCGTGCGGAAGAGTCCGCAATTGGAAGGATCCCTGCTGGCCGCATCTGTTCGAAACGGACCGCACAGCCCCTCGTCGTAATAGTGCGGGTTGGAGTTCCAGAGAATCTCGTCGTTGCGGGGCACACCGAGAGCTTCAAACTGAAAATCGGTAAAGAGCGGATGGGCGCCGTTTGCGCCCACTTCATCGAGATGGCACGACGCGCAGTTTCCTCCGTTCGGATCGTCAAACAGTTTCTTCCCGCGCAGTTCCTGCGGTGTCAGCTTCGCTTTGCCGTCGAGCCATTCATCGAACCTGCTGGTGTAGGGATAGAAGCTTCTGTCGTGCAGTTCGAACTGTTCGATGGCCAGCGTTGCTTTCTCAACGGCCAGCGCCGGATGGTCGAGGATGTCCTTTCCAAACATAGCCCGAAATGTGCCGGCATAGGGCGCCCTGCTCAGCCTCGCGGCCAGCTCGCCCGCGTTTCGATTGTCCATCTCCACAGAAGAAAACAGGGGAAGCATCGCCTGTGCATGCAGAAAATTGAAGCGGCCGTCCCACGTGTACCCGCCCGCGGGAACCTCGTTGGTCTCCGTAAACTGCTCGATGGGATTGCTGGCGCCTACATGGGTCCAGACGGGAACCCGATCGAGGGTATACCGCAACGATGGCACCGCTCTGTAATCGGGACTCCTGAGGTCGGGCCCGCCAGGCGGAACGGCCAATCCGCTGGGAGGACCATACGCATACCGGGGATCATGGCAGGTGGCGCAGGCCATCTTCCCTGATGCTGAGAGAGTTCGATCGAAGAAGATCTGCTTTCCCAGGCCGGCCATCTGGCTCGTCGAGGGACTTTTCGCCAGACAGACAGGTACAGCCGCTCCGGCCGCCGGACACCATGTTCCCGCGAAAGACAGAATCCCGGCCAGAAGAAATCTGCGCGCCATCGTCATCGGCTGCGAGGCTTGCTGCGAGCGCCTGCGGAAGTTTCCGGCAGCTCGGTGGCCTGCCGCATCCTCGTGGTGGGATTGCGGCAGGGAACTGCGGACCATTGCATCCATCAGTTCCTGGCGAAGATGTCCGGGCCGAATGCGACTAGTCCTTTCTGCCCGGCATAGCCCAGGTATTCGTGAATGCCGAAGATCTCCTCGAGGGACTTCAGCAGAGAGTAGTGGTTGTACGGTACATTCGAAACGGTGCCGGGGCGAATGTACCTGGACAAGAGCAGCGCGCCGGTTCTGTCCCCACCAAAGCTAACTGTCCTGATGGTGATACGGCGGCCATGTGACATGCGCGTCGCCTCCAGAGGATACCTTCTGCCCAGATTCGGGCCCTCCTGCTCATTGCAGCACGTGGCTCCATCAACTGTCACCACAATGCTGTTACCGGACCGCTGTATCGTTCCGTTGCCGCCTTCATCGAAGTTGATGATGACCAAACCATCCTTTTGATAGGCCGGCGAACTGAGGATCAGCGGAATCCATTCCTCCATGAAGACGTTAATGGATTTGAGACCACCAGGCTGACCGTTGGCGCAGGGCGAATCATGGCCGTCGTCGCACAGGTTCGGAGTGATGTAGCTGAAGTTGGGCGTGGTTGCGATCGAGCGGAGATCGGACTTCAGCTGGCGCAGGTTCACGACATTCTCTTTACAGGAGGGCGTGTCGATAATGGCGTGAAAGTACATGAAGGGATCATGCCGGGTCGCGTACATGTCCCCCAGCGGGACGGATGGGCTCGGCGCCTCTGCTTCCTCGGTCAGATCCGGCGTGTTGAGAGCCGGATGCCCGCAGATCGGGGACTCCCGCATAGGGTCATTGCCCATGTCTTCCATATAGCCTTTCCAGGTCAGGCCTGCCGCTGTCAACTGGTTGGCCAGCGTCTTCGCCGCTGCCGGGTAGACGCATCCCTGGCCGACAAGCTGCCCATCGGGAGCCGTTCCGGTCTGGCGAAAGTCAGCATAGATGCTGCAGTCGTCCGAAGTCTGGGGCGTGGACGCCTGCCCGCCCATCATCGCGATGTAGTTGTCGAGGCTGTTGTGGCCCGTCCCGTAGTATTGCGTCAGCAGCGCTCCTTTCGCCGTCAGCGCCTCCGCGAGATACGGCGCGTCCGAATGAGGTCCAAACGTGTCGGAGAAATTCTTGTTTTCAAGCGTGATCACAAAGACATGCCGAATCGGCGGCAAAGATTTCCTGGCCATCGATCCGGCAGACGCCAAAGCCTGCAGGCCGAAAACCGCGAAGAGCAGCGAGGTGCAGCAGGCACAAAACAGATTGGGCAACAGTCGTCTCGTCATCAAATGGAGTTCCTCTGGGAACGCAGTGAAATTGTAGCGGGTCTCGCATCTGAATTCCGTTAAGCCCCGAAACCTTCTCAGATCAATTTGTCGTAACCTTTCACTGGGATCCTGAAAAGAGCGTTCGCGACTCGCGTGGAAGCTGCGGCAAAGAGCGGTACCTCATCGGGCAACACGAAATCCGTCCCGGCAAAACACGGAAAGGCAGGCGGCTCATGGCTGGAAAAACGTTCAGATCCGCATCCTGGTTCGGAAATCTCACAAAAGAATCCTTCATTCACCGAAGCTGGATGCGCAACCAGGGCTTGCCGGATCACGTCTTCGATGGCCGCCCCGTCGTCGGAATCTGCAACACCTGGTCGGAGCTGACGCCCTGCAATGCCCACCTGCGCGATCTGGCCGAGCGCGTGAAGCGCGGCATCTGGGAAGCGGGCGGGCTCCCCCTCGAATTTCCCGTCATGTCGACCGGCGAAAGCAACCTGCGCCCCACCGCGATGCTCTTCCGCAACCTCGTCAGCATGGACGTCGAAGAGTCAATCCGCGGCAACCCGATCGACGGTGTTGTGCTCATGACCGGCTGCGACAAAACCACGCCGGCTCTGGTGATGGGCGCGGCCAGTTGCGATCTTCCTGCTCTGGTATTGCCCGGCGGCCCGATGCTCAACGGCCAGTTCCACGGCCGCGAAATCGGTTCCGGGACCGACCTCTGGCAATTCAGCGAGGATGTGCGCGCCGGCAGGATGACGCAGCAGGCTTTTATGGAGGCGGAATCCTGCATGTCCCGCTCCATCGGTCACTGCAACACAATGGGCACCGCGTCCACCATGGCCGCCATGATGGAATCCCTGGGCCTCACCCTCCCTCAGGGCAGTTCGATCCCGGCCGCCGATTCCCGCCGCTGGGCGCTCGCGCACATGGCCGGCCGCACCATCGTGGAAATGATTCACGCCGACCGCCGCATGTCGCGGATCCTCACCCGCCAGGCCTTTGAGAATGCCATCCGTGTCAACGCCGCCCTGGGTGGATCCACCAACGCGGTCATCCACCTTATCGCCATCGCCGGCCGCATCGGCGTTCCCCTCACCCTCCATGATTGGGATCGCCTCGGCCGCGATGTCAGAACCATCGTCAACCTCAAGCCCTCAGGCGCCTGGCTCATGGAGGATTACTATTACGCCGGCGGCCTGCCCGCCGTCCTGCGGTGCCTCGGCGAACAGAGCCGGCTCCACAAAAATGCGCTCACGGTGAACGGAAAGTCCCTCTGGGAAAATTCCCAGGACGCTCCCAACTGGAACCCGGAGGTAATCCGCGCCTGGGATCAGCCCCTGGCCCACGGCGGCGGCATCGCCGTTTTGCGCGGCAATCTGGCGCCCGACGGCGCAGTGCTCAAGCCATCGGCTGCTTCGGCGCATCTTCTCCGCCATCAGGGCCGCGCCGTCGTCTTCGAAAACATTGAGCACTACAAGTCCACCATCGAGGATCCGAACCTCGACGTCGACGAGAGCTGCGTTCTGGTCCTGAAGAACTGCGGTCCCAGGGGGTATCCGGGCATGGCGGAGGTCGGCAACATGGGGCTGCCCAAAAAGCTTCTGCAAAAGGGCGTCACCGACATGGTGCGGATCTCGGACGCCCGCATGAGCGGAACGGCTTACGGCACGGTGGTTCTGCATGTCTGCCCCGAAGCGGCCATCGGCGGTCCCTTGGCCCTCGTGCAGGACGGAGACTTCATCGATCTGGATGTTGAGCAGCGCAGACTTCACCTCGCAGTATCGACTGAAGAACTCGAGAAGAGGCGCGCAGCATGGATGGCGCCGCGCCTGACTCGCACCAGCGGCTATGAGAGCCTGTACGTTCAGCACGTGCTGCAGGCAAATCTCGGTGCGGATTTCGATTTCCTTGTCGGAACAAGGGGATCCGAGGTCCCGCGGGAATCCCACTGACAGCTTCCACGCAAGGTCCCGCGAACCTCTGCCCCTTGACACCGCGATGGTAGAGTGTCTACTATCCTTGCCATCGAGGGTCGATTGTCTTCCATGGCCAAACAGACACTGCCGCGCGCCAACCTTCTTCAGGGCACGCTGGATATGCTCATCCTCCGCACGCTGCTCTATGGCCCTGCGCACGGCCACCAGATCGGCAAGCACATTCAGCGCACCACCAATGACTTCCTCCAGATGCAGCACGGATCCCTGTATCCCGCGCTTCACCGGCTGGAGCGCAGAGGCTGGGTCTCCTCCAGATGGGAGACGGCCCCCGACCGCAACCGGGAATTCAAGTATTACCGCCTGACGGAGAAGGGAAGAAAGCAGCTCACCGTCGAAGAGTCGCAGTGGAAGCAGATGGCTGAGGCGGTCGCCCGTGTGATGTGGCCCGCCGCCGAGGAGAGCTGAAATGCGCTGGTGGCAATTCAAACGGCGCGATGCGGACCTCGAGCGTGAGCTGCGCGCCGATCTGGAACTTGAAGAGGAAGAGCAGCGGGAGCGCGGCCTCTCTGCGGAAGATGCTTCCCTGGCCGCGCGGCGAGCTTTAGGCAACGCCGCCCTCATCAGGGAGCGCACCCACGAAGCATGGGGCTGGGCGCCCTTCGAGCATCTCTGGCAGGACCTTCGCTGTGGCGTTCGTCAGTTCATGCGCAACCCTGGCTTCGCCGCTGTGGCCGTACTCACCCTGGCTCTCGGCATCGGCGTCAATACGACGATCTTCAGCGCTGTCAGCGCAGTCCTCCTGCGCAAGCCGCCGGTGCAGGACCCCGATACCCTGTGCGCAGTTTCCTCCAGGGATATTCTCGAGAGCTACGACCTGGCTCGCGCCTCCGCTCCTGATTTCCAGTCCTGGCAAGAGCAGAACGACGTCTTCCGGCAGATGTCCGCGGCTGAGACGGGCCGTTCTTTCACTCTCACCGGAAAGTTTCTGCCTGAATCGGTGCAGGGAGACCGCGTCACCCCCGGCTTTTTCTCCGTGATTGGTGTCATGCCCGTTCTCGGCCGCCCTTTTCTGCCCTCCGAGAACCAGCCCGGGCGCAATCGTGAAGTGATCCTCAGCGCCTCTCTCTGGCGCGAGCATTTTCAGAGCGCTCCGGACGCGATCGGGCGGAATCTCAACATCGATGGCGAGCCCTACAGAATCGTCGGCGTCATGCCGCCCTTTGCCGGAGTCGTTCCCTCGGCTGCTCCGCAATTATGGACGCCGCTGGTCTTCACCCCTGACGACCTGAGCCCTTCGGCGCGCGGCAACCACTTCATCGACCTGGTCCTCGGCCGCGTGAAGCCCGGGATCACCGTCCAGCAGGCGCAGGCGGAAATGGATTCCATCGCCAGCCAGCTGGCACAACGCTACCCCGCGACCAACAGGAACTGGGGCATAACGGTCCTGACTCTTCAGGAGCACAACATCCGCTTTGAGGATACGCGCAACGCCGTGCTGCTGCTGATGACCGCCGTAGGCCTGGTCTTGCTGATTGCCTGTGCGAACGTAGCGGGACTGCTGCTGACGCGAGGAGCTTGCCGCAGCCACGAATTCGCCGTGCGCTCGGCGCTGGGCGCCAGCCGGGGGCGGCTGATGCGCCAGATGCTCACAGAAAGCCTGCTCATCGGCACATCCAGCGGCCTGGCAGGTGTGCTGATTGCCCTTGCCGGCATTCGCCTCCTCCGCGCGGGCTTCGACTTCAACGAACTCGGGAAGCGAATGGGCGCCGGCTTCCGCATCGATGTGCCAACGCTCCTGTTCATGCTGGCCGCTACCTTCCTCACGACGATCCTCTTCTCACTCCTGCCTGCCCTTCGCTCGTCGAATGCGCCTCCCCGCGGCGCTCTCAGCCAGACGGGCCGCACCGTCTCCGCGGGCAAAGGCTCCAGCCGCCTCCGCAGGCTCCTTGTCGCCGCTGAAGTTGCTATGGCCGTGATTCTGCTGACAGCCGCGGGCGTCCTCATGCGTGAAGTCCTGCGCGAGATCAACGAGCCGAATGGCTTCAATCCCCATCATCTCCTGATCGCCAATCTGGATGTGAGCGGCGCGCGCTACAAGAAACCAGACACAAGGATAGCCCTGTACCGGCAGGTGGTCGAGAAAATCCAAAAGCTGCCCGAAGTCGAAAGCGCCGATCTCGATTCCTGTGTTCCCATGGGATGCGATTACGGCCTCTCGTTTCAGATTGTCGGCCGCCCGCCCCAGTCTCCATCGGAGCGCCCGACATCCGATTTCGATGTTGTGGGGCCTGACTACTTTCGCACCCTGCAAATTCCCCTGTTGCAGGGACGCGGGTTTTCCGACAGCGACGACGCCCATGCGCCCGTCGTGGCCGTCGTCAATCGGGAATTCGTGCAGCGCTTCTTTCCGCATGAAAAGGTCATCGGGAGGCAAATTGAGGCAGGAGACGGAACCCAGAAACGAGCACGGATTGTCGGCATAGTCTCAAGTGTCAACAATTACCCCGGACAGCTTCATCCCCATCCGCGGATCTACGAATCGTATTTCCAGATTCCCGTGAACGCCTTTTCGGCGATGGGCTTAGTAGTGCGCTCCCGTGTTCCGGCCGCCCAATTGACTCCCATGCTCCGTCACGCTGTGTGGTCTGTCGATAAAGCTCAGCCCGTCGGCGTTCGCACCATGGAGGATCTGGTCAACGACAATGTCGGCGGCGACAAGCTGATGGTCGGCCTGATGGGCCTTTTCGCCGGTCTTGCGGTGGGCTTGTCCGCACTGGGTATCTATGGCGTGATCGCATATTCCGTCGCACAGCGAACCCGCGAAATTGGAATCCGGGTCGCACTCGGCGCGAAAAGGCAGGATTTGCTCAGGCTGATCCTTCGGGAAGGTGGCATCCTGATCGGGATTGGGTGCACATTGGGTGCTCTTGCCGCGCTGCTGCTGCCGCGCATCATCCGGGGATTGCTCAATGGGGTTGCGCCGCAGGGTCCGCTTGCAGTCTTTGCCGCCGCGGTGATGGTCTGTCTCATTGCTTTTCTTGCTACCTGTATTCCTGCATACCGCGCCATGAAGATCGATTTCGTCGGAGCCCTCCGGGCTGAATAGCGCGGCTGCAACGGGCTGCAACGAGGACACACTATGAAATGGTGGCCGGTTGGAAGGCGCGATGCGGACCTCGAGCGTGAGCTGCGCGCCGATCTGGAACTTGAAGAGGAAGAGCAGCGGGAGCGCGGGCTGCCCCCGGAGGACGCCCGCTGCGCCGCCTTGCGTGCCTTCGGCAACCCCACTCTGATTCGCGAGCAGACCCGCGTCGTCTGGTCGTGGAACAGGACCGAGTCCGTGGTGCGCAATCTGCGCTACAGTTTCCGCACGCTGCGCCGTACGCCCGGTTTCACGGCTATCGCGGTGCTTGTGATGGCGCTGGGCATTGGAGCCAGCGTCGCTCTCTTTACCGTAGTGCGCAGCGTCCTGCTCAACCCGCTGCCTTTCCCGCACCCCAATCGGCTCATCGCTCTGTATGGAAAATCGGATACCGGCAAGGGCAACATTGCGGCCGCGGGCGATTTCTACGACTGGCAAAGCGAGTCTCGCGGCTTTGAGCAAATGGCGATCTGGCGATGGTCCGGTTACAACATGGCCGGCGACCACAATGAGCTGCCGGAATTCCTGCAGGCCGTCACTTGCTCATGGAACCTGTTTTCAACCCTCGGCGTGCAGCCTGCTCTGGGCAGGTCCTTCATGCCCGCGGATGATACCGACGCCGCCAGCCCCACGGTGATCCTCTCATGGAACTTCTTCAAACGCCGATTCCATTCGGATCCCTCCGTAATCGGAGGAACCATCCGCCTCAATGCCGAGCCTTATACGGTGGTGGGCGTGCTCCCGCAGTGGTTCACGTATCCCGATCCGAAGATCCAGTTGTGGGTTCCATACCACATCGGAATTCCAGCCATCATCCTGCGCAGCCATTACAGCCATACCAGCCATGTGATTGCGCGCCTCAGGCACGGAGTTTCACTCAGCCGCGCCACCCAGGAAATCAGCACGATCCAGCACGGGATCTTTACCCGCTTCGGCGGTGTTGGCCCGGTGGCCTCCGCAGTCGTTGCGCTTCCGCTCATCGACGATATCGCAGGCGACCTCAGGACCCCTCTCTCGATCCTGATGGGGGCCGTCGTATGCCTTCTGTTCATCGCCTGCCTGAACCTGTCGAATTTGCTGGTTGCTCGCGCCGCCGCCCGGCGCAGGGAAATGGTGGTGCGCTCGGCCCTGGGGGGCAGCCGGATGCGCCTGATCGGCCTGCAGATTACCGAGAGTCTGCTTCTCTGCCTTGCGGGCGGTACGCTCGGTGTCGTTCTTGCTGGTCCGGCTGTCCGTTGGCTGACCATGCAGTGGCTCAACCTGCCGCGGGCCGACGCAATTCATTTCGACTGGACCGTTATGGCCTTTGCCGCCGGCATCACCTTCCTTGCAGGAATCCTTTCCGGGATGCTGCCGGCGGTGATATTCTCCGGGGCCGGGATTTCCCCAGCCCTGCAGCAGAGCGCGCGAACGCTCAGTGGATCCTCCGCAAAAGCATCCCTGCGCCAAGGCCTCCTGGTCGTCGAACTCGCACTTACGGGGGTGCTCCTGGTTTGCGCGGGCCTCCTCTTCAGAAGCTTCCTTAAGCTCGGCTCCGTGGCTCCTGGCTGTGCCACGCGCGATGTCCTTACCGTGCGGTACTTTCTGCGCGGAGCCAGATACTCCAATCCGGTGCAGATTCTCTCGTTCCAGAGTGAGCTGCTTGAAAAGGTGCGGCATCTGCCCGGCGTATCTGCCGCTGGGCTCACCAACGTGGTTCCCGGCGACGGCCTCTATGGAGAGACAACCTTCTCCATTCCGGAGCACCCGCCGCTGCCGCCGGACGAGCATGACTCTGCTCTCTTCCGCACGGCTGATCCAGGATACTTCCAGGCTCTGCAGATTCCGCTGATCGAGGGCCGCTTCTTCACAACGAGCGAGCGGCTCGGCAACAGCAACTTCGTGATCGTCAATCGGAGACTGGCGCGCAAGTTCTTTCCCAACGAGGACCCGGTCGGCAAACATCTTGCCGTGAGCTGGCGCAGCCCGGCGCCGGAGCGCTTTGAGATCGTCGGCGTCGTCGGGAACACGCGTTATCTCATCAATAAACCCCTACGCAGCATGATCTGGTTCCCGATTCTCTCCGGAATTCCAGGTGTTACCTCGGACACAGCCCTGGTAGTTCGAGCCGCAGCCGACCCGGAAGCGCTTGCGACTCCGATTCAGAAAGTGATCGCCTCCATCGATCCCCTCCTTCCTGTCTCGAACATCCTTACGATGCGGCAGGTTCTCGGCAAATCCACGGCCGACTCGGGCTTTGCGGCAACTTTGCTCGGTGCGTTCGCCACCCTCTCTCTGCTCCTGGCCGCAGTTGGACTGTTCGGAGTGCTTTCATATCTGGTGGCGCAGCGCACCGGCGAGATCGGTGTCCGCATGGCTCTCGGAGCACAGCGCGAGAACGTGCTTCGCCTCATCCTTATGGACGGTCTGCGGCCTGCCCTCTCAGGACTGCTTCTCGGTCTTGCGGCCAGCGCAGGGGTTACCCGCGGGATCCGGTCCATGCTCTTCGGAATCCGACCGCTCGATCCGGTGGTCTTTGCGGTGGTAGCTGCTACCCTGCTGACGGTGTCGGCGCTGGCGTGCCTGGCTCCGGCGTGGCGCGCATCGCGGATCGATCCACTGCGCGCATTGCGAACGGAATAGATCCGGCCCCGGCCAGTTCCCGGTCGTGGCGCCAGTTGGGTAGTATGTTACGGCTGAACGATGCGGCCCTTCATCCAACCAATCCGGCCAGGCCAGGCCATCGCTGCGCTGCTCGTCTCTTGCATGGCGTGCGCCGCCCAGGAGCCGTCGTCCACCCTGCGCCAGGCCGATGCCGACTACCGCGCCGGTGTCGCGGCCCTCTCCCGCAATGATCTCAGGGCGGCGCGCCAGGAATTCGAGCAGGTCGTTCGCCTGGTGCCCGGCATAGAGCAGGGCCACAGCGCGCTCGGCGCTGTGCTGGTGCGAACTGGCGAAACCTCTGCCGGCATTCGTGAACTGGAGAAAGCCCTCGCAATTCGCGCGGATGACGCGAGCGCGGAACAGAACCTGGCGGTGGCCCTTGAGCAAAGCGGGCAGCCGGCGCGAGCATTGCCCTGGTTTGCGAAGCTGGAGGCAACAGCAGAGGAGAATAGCCGTCCGCTCCCGGCCGATCTGCTCGCAGCCTATGCGCGAGCGCTGGCGGCCACTCGCCAGCCTGCTGCGGCGCGTGCCCGGATGCACGAGGCGCTGAAGCAGGCTCCGCGCAGTGCGGAACTATGGGACGAGCTTGGAGCCATTGAGGCGCAGCAACAGAATTGGCACGAGGCGGAGCAGGAATTCACGCGAGCCGTGCAGCTGAATCCCGACCTGGCCATGGCCCACCTGCACCTCGGCGTGACGCTTCAGGCAGAACAGCGGGCCGGTGCTCTGGAGGAAATTCGCAGGGCCGATGCCCTGGCGCCCCGGAATCCCGTCATCACGCTGGAACTGGCGCAGTTGCTGATCGCGACGGGTAATGACCGTGACGCGATTCCGCTGCTGCGGCGCGCCCTCACGCTGAATCCCGGTTCGGCCGCAGCCGCTGATCAGCTTGGCATGGCGCTGCAGCGCACGGGGCAGGTGAACGAGGCGATTCCGCTGCTCCGGAAGGCAGCCGCCGTCGGGCGCAACAATGCCGATGTCCTCTCCAATCTGGGCATGGCCCTCTGCCAGGCGCAGCGCGCGAAGGATGCGGTGCCGGTACTGCGGAAAGCTGTCTCGCTTGCGCCGCAAAATGTCGTCGCGCATGAAAACCTGGCCGCCGCATACATCCAGCTCAGCCAGTTCGACGACGCCATCGGGCAGTTGCGGCAGGCTCTGCACCTCGCCGCGGATTCCGCACAGCTGCACTACGATCTGGGGCTCGCTCTCAAGATGAAAGACGATGATGCCGACGCCATCCCGGAGTTCGAAGATGCCGGGAAGGAGAATCCCTCGGCATCGGAGCCGCCCTATGCGCTGGGGCTCCTGTATCTGCAGGCTGGCCGCTACAGCGATGCAGAACGCGAGCTGAGGACCGCGCTGCGTCTGCAACCACAGAACGGCGATGGGTGGGCCACGCTTGGCAGCATTGAGAATCATCTCGGTAAACTGCCTGAGGCGGTGAGCGCGCTGCAGGAAGCGATCCGGCAGAGACCCGGCCAGCCCGCTCCGTATCTGACGCTCGCCGCCGTCCTCGTCAGGCAAAACCAGCCCGAGCAGGCCCGAGCCTTGCGTCACAAGGCCGCCGATCTGATGCGGACGAATATGAACCGGCAGCGGGCCGAGGTCTCCTGCAACTCCGGCAACGATCTGCTTAAACAGGGCAGGATTGCCGATGCTGTTGCAGCGTTTCGCGATGCGCTGAGCTTCGACCCGGGCAATGCGCAGGCACACCTGGGCCTGGCCAATGCTCTGCAACAGCAGGGAAAAACAGCGGAAGCGGCGGCGGAGAGACAGAAGGCGCAGGCTTCGATGACAGCATCTCCGGCGCAGGCGCCCCACAGATAGCACGGCAACGATCGCAGCAGGCGTCTTTTCGCATGTTCAGCAGCCGGTCGAGTCTGCTATAGTGCCGCATGCTTCCTTCCTGATCTCCCCATGAGTTCTGCGGAAGCAACCAGAAGAGTGGCGGCCCGAGCCGCCCTGCGCGTATGAATCTTCGAGGCCGGATCATCGTCCTTGTCGTGATGGCTGCGCTGGCATCGCGGGTCCTGCGTCTGATGGCCAGCCCGCCTGAAGGCGATCAGAAGCAGGCACCTGTGAGTGTGGGTGCGCCCTACGACACCGGGATCCTGTCCTCCTATCGGCTGCCTTTCGGAAACAGCGGCGCTTTTCTGCCAGGGAATGCGGCTGTTGCGGGAAGCAGGTTTCTGCCTGCAAGTGCGTTTCCGAATGCGGCTTACTGTCGGCACTGCCACCAGGAGGCGTACCACGAATGGCGTCAGTCGGCGCACGCGAATTCCTTCCGCGCGCCCTTCTATCGCACCAGTGTCAATCTGCTCATGCATACCCAGGGCATTGAATACACGCGCCACTGTGACAGCTGCCATAATCCGCTCGCTGTGCTCTCGGGTGCGCTTACCAGCGGATCTGCGCTCGACCGTTCCTTCGACCGGGATGGTGTCACCTGCATGGTTTGTCACTCCATTCAGAGCGTGCGGAGCAAGCTGGGAAACGGCAGCTATGTGATGGGTGTGCCCGCGGTAATGGTCGATGCGCAGGGGCGGCGCATCCCCGGTATCGTGCCCGACGCGGAGGTTCTCATGCATCTCGACCGGCATGAGAAGGCGGTGATGCAGGATTTCTATCGCACCCCTGTCTTCTGCTCCGCCTGTCATAAGGCGAATCTGCCGCCGGAACTGAATCACTATAAGTGGATCCGCGCATTTACGACCTATGACGAGTGGCAGAATTCGAAGTTCTCGCAGCAGAATCCGCTGACCTTCTATTCCGCCGACTACAGCAGCTGCCAGGACTGCCACATGAAGCGCGTGGTGGCAACTCTGCCCGATTACGGCGCCAGCCAGGGCACGATTGCCTCGCACCGCTGGCTGGCCGGCAACACGGCGGTGCCTCTTTATTACGGCTATAACGAGCAGTTGCAGCAGACCATCGCCTTTCTGAAGAGCGGCGGTTATCTGAACGTGGACCTCTTTGCGCTGAGACAGAATGGCGGAGCGATGGTGGCGCCGCTGGGCACAACGGCCTTCCAGGTGAAGCCAAACACGACGATGGAAGCCTGGGTTGTGGTGCAGAACAGGAACATCGGTCACTCGCTGCTGCCCGAGGTGCGCGACCTCTATGAGGCATGGATTCAGTTCACCGTCTCCGATGCCGCGGGCGCGAAGATCTACGAGAGCGGTTTTCTGAATCCGGATGGCACCCTCGACCCGCGCGCGCACAAGTTCGACAACCGGCCGGTGGATGTGAACGGCAATTTTGTCGATGACCACAAGGTCTGGACGATTCACTCGGTTGCCTACGACAACACCATCCAGTCCGGGCGTTCCGCCCTCGTGCGCTATGAGTTTCATATCCCTGCGAAAGCGCGTTTCCCGCTGACGGTGACGGCGCGGGTCAATTACCGCCATTTCCGGCAAAGTTATCTGAACAACGTCTTCGGCAGGGAGCATCCTGAGTATCCGGTGGTGAAACTCGCCTCCAGAAGTATGACCCTGAGCTTCGGCGAGAATCCTCCCGTGGAGCCGCTCCCCGGCGACAACCCGGAATGGATGCGCTGGAACAACGCCGGCATCGGACTGCTCGACGAGCAACAGTACGCCGATGCGCTGCATGCATTTCAGCAGGTCGTCCACCTGATGCCGGATGACAAGGATGCTTACATCAATGTCGGTATTGCCTATCTGGCATGGGAGAAGTATACAGACGCGCGTGCCCCTCTGGAGAGGGCCCTCGTCCTGCGCCCCGATGATCCGCGCGCCCTCTATTATCTCGCGCTGGTCGAGCGTCGCGAGCGTCACTCACAGGCGGAAGTGGCCGACCTCGAGAAGGTTGTTGCGCGCTACCCTGACTGCCGCGATGCCCGGCGCGAACTGGGCATCTCCTATTACCAGCAGGACCGCCGCGCCGACGCTGTCCGTGAATTCCAGGCGCTGCAGGCCATCGATCCCGACGACCTCGCCGCGCACTACAACCTCGCCATTCTTTACCGCCGCATGGGGATGATGCAGAAGTCTTCGCAGGAGGTGAAGCTCTACACGATGGAGCGAGTGGATCCCGGTGCCCCGACTTATTCGCTGAATTATCTCCGCCGTCATCCGGAAATCTCCATCGAGAGCGATCCCTGGCACGTACACACGAACCTGCCCCAGGCGTCCGGGACGGGTGCAGGACAACCTTAGGATCCCTGGAGAATCAAATCCGTGAACCGCCGCAGCTTTATTCGATCGTTGAGCCGAACCGCTCTTGTCCTGCCGTTTGCCGATATCGTCGCGCTCGCGGCGCCCGTGCCTCAGCAGTCCTCGGCGCCTCCGGCTCCCATGAAGATCGGGCCCCACGAACGCAGCTACGACGCCAGGCCCGCCCCTCCGCCGCCCGGCCCCAGATCGCCGATTGAGGGAACGCCCCTGGGCATCCAGTTTGTCGATGTGGTGCAGGAGTGCGGCCTCAACGTGGAAACCATCTATGGTGGAGTCGGGTCGAACAAATATCTGCTGGAAACCACCGGATGCGGGCTGGCTTTCTACGACTACGACAATGACGGCTGGCTCGATCTGTTTCTGGTAAACGGCTGGCGTCTGGAAGGCTTCCCGGCGGACAAGGCGCCACACTGCCACCTGTTCAAAAGCAATCGCGACGGAACCTTTACCGACGTCACTATGGGTTCGGGCCTCGAACACAAGACGGGATGGGGACAGGCCTGTTGCGTCGGTGACTACGACAACGACGGGCACGACGATCTGTTCGTAACTTACTACGGGCAGAGCGTCCTCTATCGCAATCACGGCGACGGAACCTTCACCGATGTGACGGCGCAGGCGGGGCTGATTCAGCCCGGGCCGAAGAAACGGTGGAACACGGGCTGCACCTTTGTGGACTACGACCGCGATGGACATCTCGATCTTTTTGTGGCCAACTATGTGGATCTGGACCTGGAGACCGCCCCGCGACCGCAGGATGGCCCCTGCACATATAAGGGGATGCTGGTGGCGTGTGGTCCTCCCGGTCTGCCCGGCGGCAGAAATATCCTCTATCACAACAATGGCAACGGGACCTTTACCGATGCCAGCGAAAAATCTGGTATGTGGACGGCAGTCGGGACCTACGGACTGAGTGTTGCGGCCTCCGACCTCAATAATGACGGCTGGCCCGACATCTATGTGGCCAATGACTCCGCTCCGGCGACCCTCTATCTCAATCAGAAAGACGGCACCTTCCAGGACATCGCGATCGAAGCGGGCGCGGCGCTCTCCGCGGAAGCCAGGCCGCAGGCCGGCATGGGCGTTTCGATCGGCGACTATAACCGGGATGGCAATCTCGATGTCGTCAAGACAAACTTTGCCGGAGATACAGACTCTCTCTATACAAACCTGGGAGATGCTAACTTCGAGGATCGCACATACCCGAGCGGTTTAGGTGTAAATACACGCCTGCTTGGGTGGGGCGTCGGTTTCTTCGACATGGATAACGATGGCTGGCTCGATATCCTGATGTCGAACGGGCACGTATACCCGGAGGTGGATAAATCCAACGCCGATCTGAAATACGCGGAACATAAGTATCTCTACCGCAATCTGCGCAACGGCCGGTTTGAAGATGTGACTAACAAGGGCGGCCCGGGCATCCTGGAGAGTGCTTCCGCGCGCGGCACCGCCTTCGGCGATTACGACAACGACGGAGTTATCGATGTTGCGGTCAACTGCGTGAATGCTTTGCCGCAGCTTCTGCGCTGCGAATCGACTCTGAACCGCAACTGGATCAAGATCAGACTGGTTGGGGTGAAATCGAACCGCTCAGGGATAGGCAGCCGCATCTCCGTTACGGCAACGACCGTGCCCGGAGCGAGCAAACCTCTGGTGCAGATGGACGAACTGCGCAGCGGGGGAAGCTATTTCTCGCAAAACGATCTGCGCATGCACTTTGGCCTGCAGCAGGCGAAACAGGTGGACCTACTGGAGATCCGCTGGCTGAGCGGCCAGGTGGATCAGATCCGCAACCTGGCGGTGAATCAGTTGTATGTGGTTCAGGAGGGCGGCCGGATTCTGGAGGCTGGGCCGCTGGCGCCGGCAAGGAGAAGGAGTTAGCCTGTCCCCGACGAAGAAGTACATTATTCCGGTGTTGTTGCTTTTCTGCGCGCTTTCTGCGGATGCACAGTCCAGCGGCGGCTCTTACGCGAATGCCCATCTTGCCGCAGGTACATGTCCCTGGCTGACGGCGGGAACGGCGGCTGGCGCGCTTGGCGGCGGGGTATCTGCCTCAATCTCCGTAACTGACCTTTCTGCGGGAACCTGCCGATTCGTGCGCCGCGGTGAGGCGATGGAGTTTCTTGAGATCCGCGTGACCACGGCGCCGCTTGCCGGTTGCCCGGCGGGCAGCCTTCCCCTTCAGGGCATTGGCAACGAGACCCAGAGATGCAGGGCTTCGCGGTCACACGGCATTCAGGAAGAGATGGCGAGTGGCAGGGTCCGCGCCGTGCATTTCACCGTGGTGATGGCTGTTCGCCGCGGCAGGCGAGGCGCGAAGCCGCAGGAACCGGATGACGACAAACTGGCGCGGATTGCGGAAGAGGTTGCGGGAAATCTGTATTGAGCATCATCGCCCGCTTGCACGAAGAGACCCAGGCATTGCGCTGCGCTGATCGTCTATTTCGCAGAGGGAGCTTGCCATGTCCGGCACCCCGGAGCCTCGTTGCTCCGGCAGGAACTGAGAAAGGCGACCAGATCGCTGATCTGACGGTTGCTGAGAACAGCACCCCAGGGAGGCATTCCGTGGCCTCCGTGCAGGATCTGATTCCTGATCTGACTCGGATTGCGGCGAAGGGCGACGCTGCCCAGATCGGGCGCTCGCCTCGCCCCTACCCCCGTGATGCTGTGACAGCGCATACAGCCGATGGTCTGAAAAGCCACGGCGCCGCGCTCGCGAGCCTTAGGGCTGGCAGCAAAACCCGCCGGCGCCGCAGCCCAGAGCAGGAGGGCAGAGATCACCCACAGCCGGCAGGAGTTTGCAACCTGAGTAATAACCCTGTTCATCGGTAGAAATTCTACCGAACGGCGCACTACATGTGACCCGATTCGGAGCGATGCAGGTGCGCCGGGAGAGCCGCCGGCAGCCGGGCTGTTCATTCAACAGCCTTCTCCCTCGGCGGAGCACCGCGTCTGCAGGATCGCAGATTCAGCTTCGCGCTTTCCGCAGACCCGTTGAATCAGGTGTGGCACGGGGACCACAGGCTTCAGGGAGGAGACCACCAGCCTTCACGGTATACTGGATAGGTGACTGCGATCACAATGGGCACTCCTGCCGACACTTCCCCTACCGAGGCGCCGGCTTCGGCGAAACGAGTTCTGCTGCTTAAGCCCCGTGGGTTTTGCGCGGGCGTGGTGCGCGCCATCGATGTGGTGCGGATCGCTCTGGAAACCTTCGGAGCCCCAATCTACGTGCGCAAGGAGATCGTGCACAACCGCTTCGTGGTCAATGAGCTGGCGGAGAAGGGCGCGATCTTTGTCGACGATATCCATCAGGTTCCCGAAGGCGCACGGGTCATCTACTCCGCGCATGGAGTTTCGCCGGCCGTGCGGCAGCATTCGAAGGAACGCAGGCTGAAGGTGATCGACGCCACCTGCCCGCTGGTGACCAAGGTCCACGTCGAAGCGGTGAAGTTCGCAAAGCAGGGCTATTCCCTGGTATTGATCGGCCACCGCGATCACGATGAAATCGAGGGCACCCTGGGAGAGGCGCCGCAGGTGACCCAGGTTGTGTCGAGCGTCGAAGAAGTGCAGGCACTCGAGGTGCCCGATCCTGAGCGCGTTGCTTATCTCACGCAGACCACTCTGTCGCTGGATGAGTCCCGCGATATCATTCAGGCGCTGAAGATGAAGTTCCCGAAGATCGCCGGACCGCACACCCAGGATATCTGTTACGCGACGGAGAATCGCCAGGTCGCGGTGAAGAATGTGGCCCACAGTGCGGACGTGGTGCTGGTTGTGGGCTCCAACAACAGCTCCAACTCCAACCGCCTGGTGGAGGTTTCGCGCAACCTCGGGACGCGCGGCTATCTCATCGACAACGCCGATGCCATCGATCCCGTCTGGCTGCAGGGTGTCACCAATGTTGCGGTGACCGCCGGAGCTTCCGCCCCCGAAATTCTGGTTGAGGGAGTCATCGGCTATCTGCGCTCCAGCGGTTTCGAAACGGTTGAGGAAGTGGAGGTTATGCCGGAGAACGTCCGTTTTGGGCTTCCACCGGAAATCGTGCAGGCCATACATTCGGCTCCGCAGTGATTCGTGTCCCGCGATACGGGCATCGCATTAGACAGAGGGAGCAGGTTTTTCAGGCGCATGAGCACACCAGCAGAGCTACCCCGGCCGGATTTTTCGGATCGTCCCCGAACCCCGATTAGTGTCGGCAGGCTGGCTGATCAGCCCACAGCAGCCCTGAAGTTCGGACGGATCGACGCCGCCCTGGAGGATGTTGCTCGCGCCATCGAGCGTACCCGGGAGTATCTCTTCTTTCGGCAGTCTCCGGAAGGCTACTGGGACGGGGAACTCGAGGCCGACTCCATGCTGGAGGCGGACTACATCTTCGCCCACGTACTGCTCGGTACCGGGGACGAAGCGAAGATGCGCCGCGCGCTGACCGAGATCATGCGCTTCCGCGGGGATGACGGCAGCTGGTCTCTCTACCCCGGCGGTCCCGGCAATATCAGCCTCACGGTCAAGTGCTATTTCGCCAACAAGCTGATGGGGGTTTCGGCGGATGAGCCGCACATGGCGCAGACGCGCGCGTGGATCCTGGCTCACGGCGGGGTCACGGCCTGCAACACCTTCACCAAGATTTATCTCTGCTCGCTGGGACAGTACGAGTACAACTCGGTGCCGGCTATTCCGCCGGAGATTGTCCTCTTTCCCAACTGGTTCTACTTCAACATCTACGAGATTTCCTCATGGTCGCGCGGCATTCTGGTGCCGCTGTCGATCGCCTATGCGAAGAAGCCCTTCAAGAAGATTCCGCCGGAGCACGGCATCAGCGAGCTTTTTGTCGGCGGCCGCGAAAATGCCGATCTGAGGCTGCGGTGGGACCGCGAACGCCGTATCAGCTGGCGCAACTTCTTCATCTTCTGCGATCGGATGATCCACTGGTTCGAGCGGATCCACATCCGCCCGCTTCGTTCCATGGCTCTGAAAAGGGCAGAGAAGTGGATGCTGGAGCGGCTGGAAATGTCCGATGGCCTCGGCGCCATCTATCCGGCCATCCTCAACTCCATCATTGCACTGCGTTGCCTCGGGTATTCGCTCGACGATCCGCAGGTCATCCGCGCTATGGACGAGTTCGAGAAGCTCGGCATCGACGAGCCCCACGGAACGCCGGACTATCCTGAACCCACCTTCCGCATGCTGCCCTGCAAATCGCCGGTCTGGGATACGGCGCAGGCGGTCTACGCTCTGGGCGAAGCCGGCGTTGCGCGGAATGATCCACGTCTCCTGCGGGCGGCCGACTGGATGCTTTCCAAGGAGGTTCGCCACAAGGGCGACTGGGCGGTCAAGAATCGCCAGACAGAGCCGGGCGGATGGTACTTTGAGTTTAACAATGAGTTTTATCCGGATGTCGATGACACAGCACAGGTTTTGCTCGCGCTGAACAAGATCGACAATCCCCGGGAGCGGTATCAGTACGACGTCTGCCAGCGAGCCATCGAGTGGGTTTTCTCGATGCAGTGCAGGAACGGCGGCTGGGCGAGCTTCGACAAAGACAACACCAAGATGATCTTCCAGCACATCCCCTTCGCGGACCACAACGCGATGCTGGACCCGCCGACTGTCGATATTACCGGGCGCATCCTGGAGATGCTGGCCACCTACGGCTACACCCGCAAGGACCGCCGGGTGGAAAAGGCGATTCGGTTCATTTACTCCGAGCAGGAACCGGACGGCAGCTGGTTTGGCCGCTGGGGCGTGAACTACCTCTATGGGACCTTCCTGGTGCTGCGCGGGCTGGAAGCGATCGGGGTCTGGAACCATGAGCCGCAAATTCAGCAGGCAGCGGAATGGATTCGCTCGGTACAGAACGCCGACGGCGGGTGGGGCGAGAGCTGTGACAGCTACGATGATCCGACGACGCGGGGCGTGGGAACGAGCACCCCGTCCCAAACCGCCTGGGCCATTCTGGGACTGTTGGCGGCCGGCGATACACGGAGCGACTCCGTGGCCAAAGGCATTAAATGGCTCCTGGCCCGGCAGAGAGTCGACGAGCAGGGCCGCGGGTACTGGGATGAGAACGTTGGCGAAGGCAGGACGCGCCAGGCGCTGTATACCGGGACGGGATTTCCGCGGGTCTTTTACCTTGCATACACGCTCTACCGCGACTATTTCCCACTGCTGGCATTGACGACTTACAAGAAGGCCATAGAGCGCGAAGGTTAAACCAGGGATTCACGATTCGGAGGAGCGATGGCGGTACCCATATCTCAGGCGTGGACGGTTGCCACTTACGTTCTGAAGCAGAAATTGAAAGGGCGCAAACGGTATCCCCTGGTCGCGATGCTGGAGCCGCTCTTCCGCTGCAATCTGGCCTGTGCCGGCTGCGGCAAGATCCAGTACCCGCCCCATATCCTCAAGCAGGAACTGACGCCGGAGGAGTGTTTCCGCGCGGTTGAGGAATCGGGTGCCCCTATGGTGGCCATCCCCGGTGGCGAACCGCTGCTGCACTCCCAGATCGACAAGATCGTTGCCGGGCTGGTGGAGCGCAGGAAGTACGTCTATATGTGTACCAACGCGCTCCTCCTGAAAGAGAAACTTCATCTCTTCAGGCCTAGCAAATATTTCTCTTTCTCCGTTCACCTCGACGGGCAGCGCGAGCACCACGACTTCTCCGTTTGCCGTGAGGGCGGCTACGATATCGCGATGGAGGGCATCAGGGCCGCCATTGCCGCGGGCTTCCGCGTGACGACGAATACGACCTTGTTCGACGGGGCCGATCCCAACTCTGTCCGCGCGCATTTCGACGATCTGATGGCCGCCGGCGTGGACAGCATGATGGTGGCACCCGGCTACACCTACGAAAAGGCTCCCGACCAGAAGCACTTCCTGGGGCGGGCCCGTTCGCGGCGGTTGTTCCGGGCACTGCTGTCGAACCGGAAGAAGACCTGGAAGTTCAACGCGAACCCCCTCTTTCTCGAATTCATCATGGGGAAGCGCGAATTCCGCTGTACCCCGTGGGCCATGCCGACCTACAGCATCTTCGGCTGGCAGAAACCGTGCTATCTCCTGCAGGACGGCTACGCCGATACCTTCCAGGAACTGATCGATTCCACCGCCTGGGATCATTACGGCACCGAGAGCGGCAATCCGAAGTGCGCCAACTGCATGGTTCATTCCGGTTACGAAGGCACGGCTGTGAACTACACCTTCGGCTCTCTCAAAGGCCTCTGGGAAACGGCAAAGGCCATGGGCAATCTTTACCGCGACAAGGGCGCGCTCGACCTGCTCACCGAACCGGTCAGGCCCGTGCACAGCTTCAACCCGCTCGTGCAGATTGAGACCCATGTGAAGGTGGAAGAGGGAACCACCGTATGACCCGGCAGCCACCTTCCGCCCAACCCGATGCGGGAAAGAAATCCGGGGCCTTCGATCCGAATGCGGTCGAGGTGACGGAAGGCCGCCAGCGGGAGCATCTCGAGGGCTGGATTCCGTCGCTGGCGAGCGAAACCGACGTCCGCGAAGCGCTGGAGAAGGCCTTCGATTATCGCGGCGATGTGACGCTGACGCTGAAGGATGGTCGGGTGATCAACGGCTATGTCTTCGACCGCCGTCCCGGCGCCACGCTCCAGGATTCTGCCGTCCGGCTGATCCCATCCGGAGAGCGCGCGAGGCTCAGCATTTCATACTCCGAGATTGCTGCCCTGGCTTTCACTGGCCGCGACAACGCCGCCGGCAGGACCTTCGAGGCGTGGATCCGGAAGTACTGGGAAAAGAAGGCCGCGGGCGAAAGGAACATCGGCATCCAGGCAGAGGCGCTGGATTAGCGCGCCGGTCCCGCGCCTCCGACGTTTCTTCCCCTGCATTGCCCGCACCCTGACGGGAGTGTGTCTTTGTGCACCTCCCGGGAGCACCGCCCATCCACATTTTTCGACTTTGCGCCGTCGCCGGACGTCCAATAGCTTTCAGCACATATTTTCGGAGGCACCTTTTTGCGCTACCGTTTTCTGGCAGGACTGGCGATCGCTTTCTTCGCCGCCTGCGCTTCGTCCCAGCAGACCCAATCGCAGTCCGGACAAGCCTCCCATACCAGGCTGGCTGACCAAAGCCAGGACCAGAAGCAGACTGCAAAGCCCGACGCGGCCAGATTGCCGGATGCACCGGCTCCGGGCCAGGCCACGGCCGTTGGCCCTCGCCCGCACCCGGAGCCGAAGCGCATCCTCGGTGTTATGCCCAATTACCGTGCCGTCAGCGCCGGTTCCATTCCGCCCCCGCCCACGCCCAGCCAGGCTTTTGTCATCGCCGCACAAAACAGCTTCGACTACTCGGCTTTTATCTTTACAGGTATCACGTCGCTGATGGCGGAAGGATTCGGCGACCATCCGCAGCTCGGGAAGGGACTACCGGGATTCTGGCGGTACTCCTGGCGTGGGTTTGTAGACAAGACCGACGGCAATTACCTGGTCATTTGGGCGCTCCCGGCGGTTCTCCATGAAGATGAGCGCTACTTCGCCAAAGGCGTGGGCGGAATCTGGAAGCGCGGCCTCTACGCGGGCTCGCAGGTGCTGATCACACCGAATTACCATGGGCACAACACCTTCAATGCCGCGGAGATTTTCGGCCGAGGCATCTCGCAGGCTGTGTCTCTGACCTACTATCCGCCCGAGGACCGCACGCCGGCGGATTTTACCGAGAAGTATGCCTTCGCCGTAGGACGCGACGCGCTGACCAACGTCTTTCGCGAGTTCTGGCCGGACATCTCCTACCACCTGCGGCACCATTTTCGTCACCGGCAGTGACGGTTCGGATGTGAGCATTCGCGCTGGCGCGTTATCCCAGCGGGTTTTGCTTCCAAAGAGCGGAACCGGCCCCCCGCCTCCACCGGAGGGCAAAAGAGAATGCTCGAGACGCTTTCGTCCCGAGACGGTCACGGCGTGTGGACGACCGCCGCCCGGTGCGCCCGCTTCTTCCGCTTCGCTCGCTTGCGCAGCCACGCGAGCCAGCCGGCCACGAAGATGAATCCGCCACCGCCCGGCAAGCCATAGCGCAGCCAGTACTCGGGATCGCCTTCCAGCAGCCTTTTCAGGCTCTCCACAAACCCGGGTACGTGAACCCGCACCGCCGCCCGGTACGACAGGATCGGCTGGCTGACCTTGTCGTCCTGCGAATACAGGACCCAGGCGGTTATGACCAGGCTCTCGGATTTGGAGGTCGTATAGCGGGGCGTCACCGTCCATCTCCAGCGGTTGCTCCCGTTAAAAGCAATGAACTGCACAGGCCCGGTGCTCGGATCGCGAACAATCGTGAACTCGTCCGGATCGTCCGGGCAGCTCAGCTCCACTTTCATGAAATCCGAGACCTTCAGCGAGCCCGATCCCGTTGCCCCCTTCAGGTCGTTCTGCGTGCCTTTGGGTCCGGAAATCTCCACCGTCACCGTGGAGCCCTCTTTCCAGTACAGGGTCGCAGGAACGCCGTACTGGATCGTTCCTACCCCGAGATGCCGATACCAGCTCTGAATCTGCTGCTGGAGCGCCGACTCGGCGGTTGGCTCCGCGGGGGCGATCCCAGCGTTGCGCGGCAACTGCGGCGCGGCGCCCTCCGCTCCACGGTTGCGCACAGGCGGTGGTGCGTGCTGCCGCGCGCCTCCTCCTCCCGCTGAGCTCGACGGAGGAGGTGGTGGAGGAGCCGGACTCGATGGATTGCCCGACCCCGTTGCCGGCGGAGGCGGAGGAGCCGCTTCGCGCGAGCACCCAAGGCACAAAACAACGGCGAGCAGCAGAACCATCCTCTTGCTCATCGGTCGCCTCGCTATTGATCCGGTATTGTGCCACTCTTTACCGTCGTTGACCAGAAGACAATAGCCGCCGATGAAATGGTGTTCTCGGAAGCTCGCGGGACGGTGGCAGCGCGCTAGGACGGGTGGGCCCAACCTTTTATGGTTCGGCTCAACAGGTCATGAACCTGGCTGGCGCGCCCCGCCCTTGTCGCTGCTGGAGCCTGCCCTGACGCATGCGGACTTACTTTTCTCAGCCTCTCGGTTGGGCATCTCTTCACCACGATTGTGGCGTGATCCCAGAGCATCGCGTGCGGTTCGCAAAACCTGCTGCCTTTGCTCGGGAGTCGCAGGCTCCGCCCTCATACCATGCCACTCACTTCAGATAAGCCCGGACAAGATCGATGAGATCTTCAGCCAACTCGCTGGTGAGTGTTGAATCCCTATCAGGCGACATCATATGCAGACGGATATGGTCCTCAAGCACCTCGGCCATCAGGCCGTTGATGCCGCCGCGCACATTGGCCAGCAGCATCAGGATGTCGGCGCAATGCCCCTTATCGGTGAGAGCCCGTTCAATGGCATCTACCTGGCCTTTGATCCTCCGGATGCGCGCAATGAGCTTCTGTTGTTCCCGCGAATCGATTGGCATGTTCGGATGTCCCTCTTTGGCGTTCATTTTCTCTTGACTATATCCCATGGGGGTATGGTATAAGAGTAGGAGCGATGCTCCGGCAAGATGGGAGCACCCAACCAAGCTTATGAAAACCGAAACTGCGTTAGAACCTCCGAGTTGCAACGGCTTTCCCGCTCCGTCATCAGAGCGCCTGAGCTTTAGCTACCGGAGTGCTTGCCTGCGCTGTGAGGTTGAAGCCCGCGATTAGATTCAACCGATCGCCTGCTCACTTCTCACAGTGTATGACTCTGTTTGAGCGAGTGAGCAGAACCCGCCAGGAAACATGAATCACCGGCGGCTCCTACCCACCCCCTCCTAATTCCAAAGTTCTGGCCAACTCGCGCCTCGGGTGCGGACTTGTGTGTCGGTCCGCCAGCCTTGAGGATGCCCTGTGCCGGAAGGAGGATGTCATGACCGAAATCATTCTCACTTTTCCTGTTCGCAGGGTAGCTTCCCTGTCATGCGTCTGGATCAGGACCGGGAACCCGGCTCAGCCTCTGGTTTGCAAATGGGCATCGTGCCCGAAAGTCAGCGCCGATCCCATCGCAACCGAGCCGGACAGTTGCCGGCTTTGCGCGTGATTCCAACACAGGCAGGAGGAGCGAACGTGAATCCACGCAACGCAAGTGTTCTGGAACTGGACCCGAAGGCGAAGCCTGGCATTGTTGTGCGCAGGCGCTGGCAACAGAGCCTGCTTACATTTCTCATGGTCTTCGGCCCCGGACTGATCGTCATGGAGGCGGACAACGACGCCGGAGCCGTATCCACTTACGTACAGGCGGGCGGCCAGTACGGCTTGCACCTGCTCTGGATTCTGCTTCTGCTGCTCCCCATCACCTATTTCGTGCAGGAGATGGTAGCTCGGCTGGGCATTGCTACCGGCAAGGGTCACGCCGCCATGATCTACGAGCGCTTCGGAAAGTGGTGGGGGCACTTTTCCTTATTCGACCTGCTGGTGGTGAACTTCCTGACGCTGATCACCGAATTCGCCGCCATTTCCCTGGCCCTGAGCGCGATGGGCGTTTCTCCATGGATTGCCGTACCGGTTTCGGCCGCGGGGCTCATCCTGTTGGTGATTACTGGCAGCTATCTGCGCTGGGAGCGGACGGTGATTGTACTCTGTCTGCTCGATCTCACGTGGTTCGCTTTAACTGCTTTTGTGCATCCCACGTGGACGGCGGTGGCTTACAACACGTTTGTGCCCAATCTGCCGCCGGGCCGGATCACCGGCGACCTGATCTTCCTGATCATCGCCATCGTGGGAACGACCATCGCTCCGTGGCAGCTCTTCTTCCAGCAGAGTTGTGTGGCTGAAAAACGCCTGCGCTTCGCAGACTTGAAGTGGGCGCGGCTGGACACCCTGATCGGCGCGACTTTCACCGTCCTCGTTGCCGGAGCCATGATGATCGTCGGCAACTACGGCTATCAGCACGGGATCCAGTTCCAGGACCCGGCCCAGATGGCGAAAGCCCTGGCTCCACTGGCCGGTCATTTTGTGCGCAACGGCATATTGCTTCTGATGGTCAACGCCGCAGTGCTCGGGACGACGGCGATCTCGCTTGCCAGCGCATGGGCTTATGGCGAAGTGCGCGGCTGGCCCCATTCGCTGCACAAGAAGATATGGGAAGCTCCGGGGTTCTATGCGGTGTATATCGCCTGTGTCGGCCTTGCGGCTGGTATCGTCCTCATCCCGCACATGCCGCTGCAACTGGTCATTGTCAGCGTGCAGGTCTTTGCCGGCCTGATTCTGCCCTCGGCCATCATCTTCCTGCAGCTCTTGCTGAACGACCATGCCCTCCTGGGCGATGAGTGGGTGAATCGCCCCTGGAACAACTGGATCAACTGGACGATTATCTTCGTCCTCTTTGCCCTGTCGCTGCTGCTGGCGGCTCAGGTCATGCTACCGAAACTCTTTAACTGAAAATGCGAGGTGAACCATGGCTACGATGCAGAACACATATCCATCTGAATACTTCCGGGTAGTTCATCCACTTGAGGACGCTCCGGAGCAAAAGTGCGAAACCCAGGGCCTTGGTCCTATCGCTATGACGCCAGGTGTCCGCATTTCCCTGGTTGTTCTGCGCGGGTATCTGATCCTCATGACCCTGATGCTGGTTTGGCACGTTCTGGACATGGCAGGCGTTCTTCGCAAATTGAAATAGTGCAACCTTACGCTGTCAGGAAGCGGGAATTTCTCACAGGAGATTGGAAGTGAGATCGGGTCTGTTCATGCGGATTGAGGAGGCGTTCGAGTGGGCGCAATTGTTCTTCACTTCGCTATTCAGTTTCTTTACGGCCCTGCTCCCGGGCGCTGCTGCGGGACTGGAACATCAGTGGCGACAACGCATGCCAGGTACGCGGACGAATGCCTTGGTCGCGGCTGGAGCTTCGGCATTTGTGATGGCGGGAATGCTTCTCGGGAACGATCCCGGCGGCCGCATGGCTTCTTACCTTGTGTCCGGCGTCGGCTTTCTCGGTGCAGGGGTAATCAAGGATGGCTCCAACGTGCGCGGCCTCAACACCGCCGCCACCATCTGGTGCTCAGCCGCAATGGGCATCGTTTGCAGATTCAATCACCTTCTTTTGGCTGTCGTTGTCGGCCTCGCCGTGCTGTTTGCGAACACTGCACTCCGCCCCCTGGCTTATCGGCTTCATCCGGTTCTGCCGGCCGAGGAGCCCGGTGAAGTGATCTGCGAGATTGCGCTCACTCGCAGAAATTCGGATGAAGCGAAAAAAAACGGACCGCAGGCCATCGGCAAGTCGCGCGGCGGATGGACCACCAAAATTCATCTGGTTGCCGCGGATTCTCGAACGGCCATAAGCCTGGCGCTGTCGCCCGGCAATGAGAACAATGCGCCCTGCGGCCGACAGCTGCTGCTCGATCCGGGACCGATGCCGGAGAACCTCCCCCTGGTCATGGATAAAGCCTGCGAAGGCGACGAAACCCGGCAACTGGTGCTGGATAGGGGCATGATCCCCGTGGTCCCGCCCAAGTCCAACCGCATCCATCCGTGGGAGTATGACCGCGAGCTGTACAAGAAGCGCAACCAAATCGAACGACTCTTCCGCAGACTCAAAGGCTTCCGCCGCATCTTCTCCCGCTTTGAGAAACTGGACGTCGTCTTCCTCGGCTTCATTTATTTCGCTCTCATCATCGAGACTCTGCGGTTAGTGTGAACACGCCCTCGCCCCCACCTTTCCTCGATGAGCGCATCGTCTCCCTGCACTCACCGACTGAACGTTCCGCGGCACCGGCATATTGGAGGTTTCGACCCCGCGAGCAGGCCCGCTGGCCCTCCGCTGCTCCTGCCGCCAGACAACCTTCCCTGGACCGCGGTCCGTGGCCGTTTGGCCTATCTGTCAAACCTCGGATCGGTCTCCAGCATGCGGATCGCCTCGCGGTAATCGAGGTTCGGCGGCACGCGCGAGAAGTGGCCGGTCTCCTCGCTCAGGCGAACCGTCAACGCCTTGACGAGAAGAATCTTGCCGGTCAGATTCAGCCGCATTCGTGTCAGTTCCCAGTCGCCCCCGCCAATGTCGTCCTGCTCCAGATAGATCGTCCCGCCTTTGTTGAGCCTTCCCACGATGCCCCAGCCGAAATCGACATCCGACACCAGATGCGCGTTCAGCCGGTATAGCCGCTCCTGCGATTTTTCCATCAGGATGTCCCCTGCCATTCCGCTGAGGATTCTCGATTCGGTATCGGGCGGATCGAATGCGGGGTTGGGTCTGAACGTCATGTGATAGCAGAGATCCGGCAACTCCTCGGGTGAGGCGGCGGCCAGCGTCGGCGCGCCGGGGATGAGCACATCCGGAACCCGGCTCACGTTGCAGGGCTGCGTGTCCACATAGCGGTAGAGGAAGGCGTTCGGAAGCAGCCGCATTATCTTGTCGACGCGGGCTGCGTCTTCCCGCTCGCGCTTCCGCCGGTGTGCCTGCAGTGCGGGGTCAGCCGCGATGTTATTGAGTCGCGCGATTTGTGCCTGCCGGGCTTCGGAGTCCAGCGGTTTCCCGTTGACCCCGATGAGCAGGGCCACGTCTCCCTGGCGCGTCTCGATCACCGCGCGGGTCAGATCGTGGCTGGTGTCCCTTCTGTGCAGGATAAAGCGGAGCGGCTGGTGCGCGGCCTCCTCGGCAAAGTGGTTCGCAACCCCGTGCCGTACCACCGCGTCCGCGTCGACGGGGGAAGCCGCCCCGCTCTGCGCCAACACCGCCTTGGCGACGAGCAGCACCCCGATCGCCGCCAGCCGCTGCGCTCCAGAAATCTTCCGCGGAAATGGGAAGGACATGAAAAAAAGATTAGACGCGAGGTCGGGTCGGAAAGTTCCCCTTCGCCCCGCGAAAACCTGTTTCCGGACGGCGCGGGGATGCTCTAAAATGCCCTCTATGAGCCGTACCTGGATTCGCCGGGTGCTGCCGCTGGCTGCGGTGGCATTGCTTCCTGTCTCCATCCTGCATGCCCAGGATAATCGCCGGGGCCGCAAGTATAAGCCCCCGCCGCCGACCTGCAAAATCACCGTGACGGTCGTCAAGGCACGGGACGGCAAACCCGTTCAGAACGCATCCGTGGTCTTTCATCCCATCCGCAACAACAAGGATGAAGGCAACATGGAGCTGAAGACCAACGAGGACGGCAAGACCAGCCTCGACGTGATCCCCATCGGCGATACCGTGCGCGTGCAGGTCATTGCGGAGGGATACCGGACTTTCGGCAACGATTATCCCCTGCCCAGCGGCACCAGGGACATCGTCATCAAACTGCGCCTCCCTTCGGAGCAGTACTCGATTTATGACAATCAGTCGGAGCAGAGCGCATCGGGACAGTCGGGCAGCCAGACCGGCACACCCCGGAACCCGCCCCACTAGCCGAACCCGCCGTGCGGAGTTTTGTTGATCCGGGAGCGGACCCAGCTGCCCTTTCCTTATCTGCCCCCCAGCTTCTTCGTCATGCGGATGAAATAGCAGGGCTGGTTGACCTGCCGCGCCAGCGCTTCCGGAATCGGCTCCATCCCCGTGATGTGGTAGCCCAGCTTCTGGTAAAACGGCGGCAGCTCGGTGCGCAGATTCACCACCGTCAGCACCATCTGGTGCGCCCTCATCTCACGGGCGAACTCCTCGGCGGCGGCCACCAGACGGCGGCCCAGGCCGCTCTTCTGCCGGGCGGGATCGACCGAAAGCATGCCCAGATAACAACGGTTTCCCTGTAGCTCGACATAGACGCACCCGGCCAGCGCCCCCTCCTCCTCGGCAAGAAGGTAGCGGCCTTTGGCGAAGTATTCGCGCGTGCTCTCGAGGCTGAGGCGGTCGTTGGTCTTGAAGAAGCGCTCCACCTGAAACGCCTGGTTGATGAGCGCGGTGAGTGCCTCGAGATCGGATTCTTCGGCGAAACGGAATTCCATGGGTACGGAACGAGAGACGAACCGGGAACCGAGCCCCGGACCTGATCTGAGAATAAATGCACCCGCCCGTACCGGCGAACCGCAATGGCGCCGCCGGCCCCGGAAACACCGCGGCGGCAGACCGAACCGGGTTCGCTGCCGCCGTCAAAGGGATTGGACTGAGGCTACTGCGCCGGCGCGCCCTTGCTGAGTGCCGCATCTTTCTGCGCCAGCACCTGCTGCACGTGCTGCTCCAGCTGCGCCGCCTGCGGCATCAGGCCAAGCGCCTCCTGGATCTCCGGATCCCAGTCAGCCTGAATCTTCAAGCCCGACGAGTAGCCAAACTGTGTCTCGAAGATATTGGACTTGATGTTGGTCTTCACCCAGTCCAGGTTGTTGGCGAACTCCGCCGGCGTGTACTCGATGTTCTGCGACGCGAGGTACTGCTTGAAGTCGTTCAGGACCCCATCGTCGATCTGGAACTCGCGGGTGACAGTGCGGTGCGCGAGATAGCTTTCGGTGAAGCCGAGAAATGCATCGTGCTCCAGCAGCGCGTCCTCGAAGGGGGTGGACTTGGGCGGCTCCAGCTTCACGTCAGGAGTGATGCCGCCACCGCCGTAGACCGTACGGCCGGAGTCGGTGAGCCGCACCTCGCGGTTCTTCAGGTCCTCCTTCTGATCGTGGTTGTAGTAGTAGTCGTACAGCGACACGCCGTTGTAGTTGCGCTGGATGAGCCGTCCGCTGGGCGTGTAGTAGTGATACGTGGTCAGCGCCAGACCGGTGTCGTCCGAGAGCGTATACACCGTCTGCACCAGCCCCTTGCCGAAGGTGGTTTCGCCGGCGATCAGCGCCCGGTCGTGATCCTGCAGCGCGCCCGAAACAATCTCCGCCGCCGAAGCTGTGCCGCGATTCACCAGTACCACCACGGGGAAGGTCGCGCCGTCGTTGCCATGCGTGGCCCGGTAAATCTGCTCCGGAAACGCGCGCCCGCGCTGCGAGACGATCACCTGCCCGCGCTTCAGCAGCCGGTCGCAGACGCTCACCGCTTCCACCAGAACCCCGCCCGGATTGCCGCGCAGATCCAGCACCAGCCCCTTCAGGTTCGGCCCGAAGCCGCTGATCGCGTCGTCAAATTCGCGCCCCGTCGTCTCCTGGAACTGCTTGATGTGGATGTAGCCGATCCCCGGACGTATCTGGTACGCCAGGTCGATGCTGTTGTTCGGGATCTCGTCGCGGGTCAGCTCGAAGGTCAGCGGCGTCGACATGCCCATGCGGGTGATTGTGACGCTGACCTTTGTGCCGCGGGGTCCCTTCAGGCGATTGGCCACGTCGTCGGAATTCATGCCTGCGGCGGACTGCCCGTCGATCGCGGAAATCACGTCGCCCGGATGCACGCCGGCGCGGAAGGCAGGCGCGCCCTCAATGGGGTAAACCACCACCACTTTGCCGTTCTGCGGCTGGATCAGCATGCCCACGCCGTAGTACTTCCCGTGCTGGTCTTCCTTCATCCGCGCGTAGGCTTTGGGATCGTAGAAGCTCGAGTGCGGGTCGAGCGTGTGCAGCATCTCCGGGATCGCGCCGTCGTAGATCGCCTTGTCCGGCATATCGCCGGTCAGCGGCTCGGCGTAATTCTTCGCCACAATGTCGTACACAGCGCCGAAGGACTTCAGACCATCGCGGAAGGTGGACTCATCGGAGGCCGACTGGGCTCCGACCCGCTGGCTGACGATCATGCCGCCCAGCGCGCAGACGGCAAAGAAAACCACGAGAGAGAAGATGTTGCGGCGGGTGCGGATGGACATGCTTGTCAGAAATCCTGCGCTTCGTGTGGGGGCCGTGCGTGTGAGCGCGGCCGACAAAGCGGCTTGCCTTCAGTATACCAGCCTGTTGGACGCATCCGGTGCTGTTTTATGAGCCGCCGCTCAGGTTGCCGTGCGCCGGAACGGGGCGATTTCCCAGGCGAAACGGGACATCTTCCGGGCGACCTCGGCGCCTGCCAGCCGCTGTCCGCGCCCCGAGGCAATCACCTCCGGATGCAGCACGGCCAGGCGCCGGATCGCCGCCGCCGCCGCGGTCTCCCGCTTCCAGGAGACAGGAGCCCTGGACCGTTCAGCTCCGGCTGCCGGGCGATGACGGCCTCGAAGAACGACTCCGGCCTGGCGGTACAGAAGGCGTCTCCCGCCGGCAGCAGCCGGCCACCGGCCCGGAGAGCCGGTCGCCGGCCCGGAGAGAAGGAGACGTGCCCCGGCGCGGAGACGATCTGCCAGCCGGGCAGCCCGCAGGCGCCCGCCATCCCGCCCCCGGCAACGGGCCACAGCCATTCCCCAGGGTTCAGCGAGCAGCCAGGAATCTCCGCCCTCGGCCGCACTCTTTACGCCATCCTGGCGGCATCTTCCTCGAAGTCTACGGCGACAACCTCGTTCAGCCCAATCCCGGGAACCTCGAGCGAGATCCTTCCATTCTGGGCGCGGTAGTCCACATCCGTGGCGGCTGCCAGCAGATGGACCCTCCGTACCTGCCGTCCTTCCGGTACCCGGAACGATACCTTCTGCGCCGAGATGGGGATAATCTCCCGCACCGGCCCCTTCATCAACATCGGATTGGTCAGATTCACCAGATGCACCGTCATGGAGTTCTTCTGCTCCCACACCGCGACGTCCAGCACGCCTTTGCCCTCCACCGTCAGCGGCGCAGGCTCGTCGGTCGCCCACTCCACGGCATTGCGCAGCAGCTGCCCGTGATCCACCGCCAGCACTTCCCAGAACGTGCGGTCGATGTCGCCCGGAAAATAGACCACCCGGCCTTTGCCAACCTCCCGCACATACACCCCCGGGTTATGGCTGGCGCCAGCCCGGACATACACCGACTCCATCGGCAGATCCGGATAGCTGGGAACAATGCGCAGCGGAACCGTGCTCTCGCCCGCCGGAACCGCATCCACCTGATTCACGGCATTGATGATCCGGACGGCATTCTCAAACCCGCGCAGCAACGGATGATACCCATCCGTGCCCGGCTCCCTTTCGAGCGTCAGGTAGGAATTCCGCATGTTTTCTTCCACCCGGCCCGCATACGAGGCGCCGAACAGGCTTGCCAGCCCGAAGTCCTTCCGCCCTACGCCCCACTCGTCATAGAGCGATGTCTCATACGTCGCCACCAGCCCGCCGCCCGCTTCCACAAACTGCCGCAGCTGCCTGCACTGCTCATCGGAGAGCGCCGCGATATTGGGCAGGATCAGCGTGCGAAACGCCGCCAGATGCTCCGCGTCGAGACAGCGGTCGTGCACCATCTCGAAGGGAATCCGCGCCTCGACCAGCGCCTCATAGAAGCCCAGCGCCGGATCTTCGATCTTCTCCTCGGCCTGTGGCCCGCCGTAAAACCATGCGCTCTGCTGCGAGTACACCATCCCCACACGCGCCAGCGGCCGCACATTGCGCAGATACGCCTGGTTGGCATACTGCCACTCGTATATCTCTTCCACCACCGGCAGCCAGCGCCGGTCGATGATTTTTGCGTTGAACTTCGTAAACCACGGACGCAGCCCCTGTGCCATCCCGTCCGCGACCCACAGGCGGATCTCATCGCCGTTCTGCACCGAGTCCTTCCAGCGGTGCTCATCGTCGAGACCCACGCTGAAGATGCCCACGATCGCCTTATCGCCCATCGTCGCGCGATATTCCTTCCCGTTCTTGCCGTTGGCCCACGGAGGCATCAGCCCCCTCCGGCTCTGTCGATCCGCAAAGAGCGTGGGCGCCAGCTCGCCGATGGTCTTCATGTCCAGCGGGCTCATCGCGCCTCCACCGGCATTGGCAATGTAGCTGGCATCGGGATGGATGGCCCGGATCTTCTCGTTCCACAAACCCCACAGCTCAAAAAGCCGCTTCTGCTTCCACACGATGTACTGCTTCCGCGCCGGATCCTGCGGATCGCTGGTGCGCGGCAGCTCCATCCCGGAGAAGGTGCGGAAGTTCTGCCGGCAATGCACGCAGTAGCACATCCCGCTCCCCGACCAGCGGTTCGTGAAGATCCCGTCCGGCCGGTAGCGGCGCATGATCTCCTCGTGCACCTCGGTCATGAAGGTGAAGTTGTATGGGCCCAGCGCGCAGGTCAGCCAGTAACGCGGGTCCGACGGATGCCGCATCTTCTGCCCGTCCGCATCCACCCGGATCCAGTCCGGATGCGCGTCGCAGACCTTCTGCCAGCAGGCGTGCGAATCGGTCCTCGCCACCACATTCATGCTCATTGCGCGGCATCCGGCCAGCAGATCCCCGAAGGTGTCGCGGTCCCCCAGCCACGGGCTGCGCTGCTGCAGAGGAATCTCCGTCGGATAGAAGGCCACCACGCCGCCCGCGCTCAGGCACGCCGCGTCTGCGTGGACTTTGCGGAAGTAGTCCAGCCAGAACGCCCGGTCGTAGTTGCCCGGGTCGTTCTCGACAAAGGCCAGCTGCGCCCACCGCATCGGCCTCCCGTACCAACTCCCGGCGTCTTTTCCAGCTCCTTCGGTTCCCTGCGCCGGGAGAGCCGCGCTCAGTCCGCCGGGCAAAAAGGAACAGCTGGCAACAGCCGCGCTCTGCTTCACAAAGTCTCTTCGGGTGGTGGTCATCGGGAGCGTCTTTCGAACCTGCCCATCATACGCGGCCACAGCCCGAAAAACCCCCCGGCGCCCCACCCCCGGAAAATCCGAAAAGGCCCGCCGCTCACCACCCGGACCGTCAGAGCTGCCGCGCCGTCAGCACGGCCATCTGCTCTCGCAGCTCCGCGATCTCCTGGCGCAGGCTTGCGACTTCCAACTCCAGTTGCAGCAGACGTTCGTTCTCCGGCGCCCCGCAAAGCTCACCCGTCCCTCGCTGCGCCTGCGCCGCGGCCGCTTCCGCTTCGCCCGAAAGCAGGTGCGCATAGCGAATCTCCTTCGTTCCCGGCTGCCGGGCAAGCGCCGTCGCTACCGGCTGCTCGCGCTGCATCAGCCGCTGCAGCACCGCCAGCACGTCCTCCAGTTCCTCGAAGCGGTAGATGCGTTCCGTACGCCCGCGCAGTTCGCCGGGAGTCTGCGGCCCCCGCAGCAGCAACACGCACATCACCGCCGTCTCGCCGCGCGTAAAGTTGAAGACCTCCTGCAGCCGGTGCTCATACTTCGCCACGCGCCCCTCGCCACGTGCGAGCGCCGCCAGCTCCTGCTCTTCCAGCCCGTGCAGCGCCTCCCGCACCTCTTCTTCGCTGAGCTGCATCACCGGCTCGCGGTTGTTCTTCTGGTTGCAGGCATTCACCAGCGCATTGAGCGAAAGCGGGTAGTACTCCGGAGTCGTCGCTTCCTTCTCTACCAGCGCGCCCAGCACCCGCGCCTCCGCAGGGGTCAGCCGAATCGTCATGGAAACACCTTACCTTTCCTGGCCCGGGAGCGGCCCGGAGCGAATGCGCCCCAAAGCGCCTCCATGCGCGCGACAGGTCCCGTGCCCGTCAGCGCAGGCTCTCGACCGGCGCCGGATCCGTATCCGCGTAATCCTGATTCTCCCCGCCCATCCCCCAGCAAAAGCTGTACGCGCGCGTCCCCATCCCGGAGTGAATTGACCATCCCGGCGACACCGGTTGAAGTACATGCTCCTGCAACTCTCCTGTCTATCACAGAAGGCCGCCGGCAAACGCCCAATGCCTAGCGCGATTGATCCAGCACCGGAAGGGAATTGTCACCCGCCGCGCCGCCGTGGAAGTGCGCGTGAATTTCCTCCGCGGTCTTCGGAGGCACCACCGCCGTCAGCGCCTCCAGCCCCGCCTGCGAAATGCTCCGCAGGCTGCCGAAGTGCTCCAGCAGCCGCTGCCGCGTGCGCGCGCCCACGCCCGGAATCGCCAGCAGCTCCGAATCGCGGTCCCGCATCTCCCGCCGCTTGCGGTGGTAGCCAATCGCAAAGCGGTGCGACTCGTCGCGAATCCGCTGCACCAGGTGCAGCACCGGCGAGCGCCGGTCCAGCACCACCGGCTCATCCTCCTGGCCGTAGAGGTAGATAATCTCCTCGCGCTTGGCGATCGAGGCCAGCGGCTGCGTCGTCAGGCCCAGCGCCTCCAGCGCCTCGGCTGCCGCGTGCAGTTGCCCCAGTCCGCCGTCAATCAGGATGAGGCTCGGCATCGTCTGCTTCTCTTCGACCACGCGGCGATACCGGCGCGTCACCACTTCGCGCATCGACGCGAAATCGTCCACACCCTCCACGGTTCTGATCCTGAATTTCCGGTACGCGCCTTTCTTCATCGCGCCGTCTTCCCACACCACCATCGAGGCCACGGTTTCCGCGCCCTGAATGTGCGAAATATCAAAGCACTCAATCCGACGCGGCGGCTCCTCCAGCATCAGCGCGTCCTGCAGCGCCGCCTGGATCGCCTTCTGATTCGGCTGCAGCACGCGGAAGCGCTGATCGTAGCTCTGTTTCGCGTTTTGTCCCGCCAGATCCACCAGCGACCGCTTATCCCCCCGCTGCGGCACGGAAATTTCTACCCGGTGCTTCGTGTGCTCCGCCAGCAAATCCGCCAGCAGCGCCCGGTCCGCGAAATCCACCGGCACGTAGATATTCGCCGGAACATACTGCTGCTCGATATACAGCTGCTTCAGCAGCGCCGAAAAGAACGCCCCCGGCTCAAAGGACTGCGTCGCCCCCGCCTCGCCTTCGTTCTCCGGAATCTCCGCCACAAATTCCGGCAGCTCCTCCCAGAACATCTCCCGCCGGTCCACGATTTTCCCGCTCCGCACGTGAAACAGGTTCACCGCGATCATCCCGCTCTCGAAGTGATACCCGAAGACATCCAGATCATCATCCTGCGCCGATGCGATCCGCTGCTTCTCGTCCAGCTGGCTCACCGTCACCAGCAGATCCCGGTACTTCGCCGCCAGCTCGAACTGCTCCGCCAAGGCGGCCTCTGCCATCCGCCCGTGCAGCGACTTGTTCAGCTCCGCTGTCCGCCCCTCAAGAAAGAGCTGTGCATCGCGCACCGCCTCCGCATAGGTCTCCGGCGTGGTCAGCTCCTTCACGCACGGCCCCAGGCACCGCCCGATGTAATACTGCAGACACGGCCGCGGATGATCCCGCGACAGATCCACTTTGCAGCTCGGCAGCAGAAACGCCCGATGGATCAGGTCCACCACCCGGTACGCCAGATTTCCCGGAAAATACGGCCCGTAATACGCGCTCCCGTCCCGCCGCAGCCGCCGCGTCACAAACACCTTCGGATACCGGTCCGCGAGCGTCAGCTTCACATAGGGATAGGTCTTGTCGTCGCGCAGCAGAATGTTGAACCGAGGCTTCCGCTGCTTGATCAGGTTGTTCTCGAGCGCCAGCGCCTCGTGCTCGTTATCGACCAGGATGGTCTCGACATCCACCGCCTCCCGCATCAGCGAGCCGGTCTTGGCGTTCGCCTGCGATGCCTCCAGCAGGTACGAGCGCACCCGCGAGCGCAGGTTCTTCGCCTTGCCGACGTAAATTACCTCGCCATCGGCATTTTTATAGAGGTACACCCCAGGCCGCGTTGGCAGCGTTCGAATCTTCTCGTATAAATCCATGGGGGGCGTCCCACCCCAGTTTACCGGCTCGCCGCTGTCGGCTCCGCCCCCTCGAATCCTGAGAGCATCAGGTAAAACTTACACCGTAACCGTGTCTGCGCAGCAGCAGGCAGTCCCCGGAATCATGGACCTAACCCTCGCCACCACTGTAGCTTAGCCCCGAGAGTGCCGCTTTGGTCCCAAACTTGCACACCTGTCCGGGGGCACAGGCATCCCCGTCCCCCGCGACGCTCTCAAAAGCTGAGAAGGCTGAGAAAATACGGAGTTTCACTATGACGCGCATTTCAGCAACAGGATTTCTGGCCGCAGCCGCGGCCTGTTCTCTGGTGATCGCCACCGGCTGCACCACCAAAAATTACGCCCGCAACCAGGTGCAGCCCGTCGTCCAGCAGACCAACGAACTGGATCGCGCCACCGGGCAGGATCAGCAGAACATCCGCGATACGGATGCGCGCCTGCAGTCCAGCATCCAGCAGACTCAGAACCAGGCCAACGCGGCGCAGCAGAGCGCCGAGAATGCTACCCAGGCCGCCAACGGCGCTCACCAGGCCGCTGAGGAAGCCGTGAACCGCGCCGACAGCCTTGAGGGAGTCCTCGCCAACCTCGAAAATTACAAGCAGGTGAGCGGCGTCTCCGTCACCTTCGGCTTCAACAAGAGCACCCTCACCAGCGCTGACCGCCAGCAGCTCGACCAGTTCGGCAGCCAGCTCGCCGGCGCCAAAAACTACATCCTCGCTGTCACCGGCGGCACCGATTCCATCGGCTCCAAAGAGTACAACTACCAGCTCAGCGACCGCCGCGCCATGAGCGTCGTGCAGTACCTCGCTTCCAGGTACAACGTTCCGGCGCACAAGTTCTACCTCATCGGCCTCGGCAAGGACCAGGAAGTGGCCCCCAACAACACCCCCGAGGGCCGCAGGAAGAATCGCCGCGTCGAGGTCCAGCTGCTGAGCGACACCACCGGACAGAGCGCCCCCACCCAGTCCGGCAGCATCGGTTCTCCGGCTTCTGCCGGAAGCAGTCCCTCCATGCAATAGCGATGCGGGGCAGCCGACAGCAGGGCGCGAACCGCGGTTCGCGCCCCTTTTTATGCGTGCGCCTCTGCCTCTTAGCCTCCCGTGTCGAACGCCTCGGCTTTGCTGGCGCGCCAGGACGCCCACAGCCACCGCCTCAGCGCTACCGCCAGGAACAGGCATGCTGCCAGCCCCAGTCCTGCGTCCACGACAAAGCTCCCTGTGATTCCTCGCCAGTCGTACCCGCTGCCATCCAGATACCCCATGTAGATCACCGGCAGGGCGACGGCTGAATTCAGAACGGAGAACGTCGTCGCGGCCAGCGGGTTCCCCGGCCCGATCACCTCGAACGAGATCGCGTAGGTGGCCGCGAAGGCCAGCGCCTGGAAGATGTTCTCCCCCACCATCGCCAGGCCGAACGCCCACGGCTCGCGCGGCATCAGCAGCAGGCTCAGCGTAAACAGCGCCCCGGCAATGCCAATGGTGAGATACAGCGGCCGCAGCGGCATCCACCGGGCCAGCGGCTTCAGCAGAAAGCTGCCGCCGATCCCCGCAACCGAAGTTCCCACGCCCCCCAGGAGGCTTACGATCCGCGGACTCGCGGAAAAATCCCGGCCCACCCCAGCCAGCACATTGGTCAGCGCGAACGACCCCGAAGGCAGCAGAAACAGCGCCATCGCGATGAGCACTTCGTGCCGCTTCAGCAGCGCCACCACCTCGCGCCAGAAGCGTCCGAAACTCTCGCTGGCCAGCATCCGATCCGGCTCCGGCGCGGGAATAAAAAAGAAGAACAGCAGCGGCAGCAGGATCAGCCCTGCCACCAGCGCCGCCACCACCGGCGGAGACCAGCGGTTGACGATGCTGCCGCCCATAAAGATCATCAGGCTCCCGGCGCCGGCGTTGGAGACCCCAAACCAGATCCCCAGCGAGCTGTCCTGCTCCTTCTCGATCAGGCTGCCCGTCCATCCGCCCACCGCTCCGGCAAACAGCGCCGCGGCCGCGAATCCCGCTGTCATTACGGCCTCCACCAGAAAAATGCGGTGGTGGTGCAGCACAGTAAAGGCCGCGGCCGCGGCCGTCAGCAGGGCCAGCGCCAGCGCATAGGTGCGCCGCCGGAAGCGCACATCCAGCATCGGCGCCAGCAGCACCGCCCAGAACGTCGGAGAGGTGCCGACCGCCACAATCTCCGCGATCCTGCCGCCGGAAACCCCATCCGCCGCCAGCATCTGCGGCAGGGTGACGACCGTAAAGCCGCCCATGAGCCCGAACGTGGCGTTCGCAAGCCCCATCACCCACACGGGCGGCAGACGGTTTGGTCTTTCGTTTCGCAGCCGGAGAAAGCGCGAGGCGCAGCCACTCGCTGCTCTCCTTTGTACAGCAAATGCGTTCCGGGATGGGTGCCGGCCCCTGCTCCCGGGTTTTTTCAGTAAGGGGAAGCCAGGCTTCCCTGCATCATCCTCATCGGGCAGCCCGGGCCGGCCGCTGCCTCAGCCCTTGTACACACCGCCCTGCGCCTCATGCGCCGCGCGCACTTCCTTCGCAGTGAAGAGCCGCAGGAACGGAGCCCCCTGGCAGGCCCGCTCCAGCGCCGCGCGTCCGCCTGCCTCCTCGCGCTCGACCAGGCACACCGCCGCGACCACCCGCATGCCGGCTTCCCGCGCCGCCTCGATCGCCGCAATGGTCGACGCTCCGGTCGTGCAAACATCGTCCACGATCACCACCGGGGCGTCCGCCTGGCAAAAGCCCTCGATCCGCCGCCCCGTCCCGTGGGACTTCTCCGCCTTGCGCACCAGGAATCCGTGGATCAGGGCCGCGCCCGGCTGCTGCTGCGCCCGCCACGCGCTGGCAATCGCCACTCCCGAAACCACCGGATCGGCGCCCAGCGTCAGCCCTCCGGCCGCCGCCGGCTCCAGTTCGTGCTCCGCCAGCAGATCCAGGATCGCCAGCCCCGTCAGCCGTCCGCCCTCCGCATGCAGCGTCGTCGTGCGGCAGTCGATGTAGTAATCGCTCCTGCCGCCCGACGACAGCGTGAAGTTGCCGGGCCGAAACGAAATGCGTGCCAGAAGCTGCAGCAGCGCGCTGCGCGGTGAGGTTGCGTTCATGGCCTCATTGTACGGGCGCCCCGCCCGCGCTCTTCACATTCGCCAGGATCTCCCACCGCTCCGGCTCCGGCAGGCGGTTCCACGATGGCATTTCGTGCCGCCGATCGCCGTTCTTCAGCAGCCGGAGCAGCTCTCCGGCCGCCGCCCCTGCACCACCGGCCCAACCCCGAATCCGGAGCCTTCGCAGCCGCCGGAACACTCGCCGCGCAGCTCCGCGAAAGCTGTCAAGAGGGAAGTCGAAAAACCGAAGTAACAGGCGTTGACTTAGAAGGACTTATTCCCCGAACTGCGCCAACAAATCTGGCCGTCTTACTCGCTCGATTTGTTATTCTGAACTTAGAGGGCAGGAAAGAACAAAGGCCGCGTTGCGCGGCCTTTGTTGTAGGGGGATGGGGAAGGTGCGGGGTGTGACCAGGCAGGTCTTCAGGGGCATGCCTGTCTTTGTCGAAGGAGCCTGCCCTGAGCGAAGTCGAAGGGGCGCTCCGAGCAGGAGCGTTGCGGAAGACTTTGATTCTTTGAAAGGGCACGGCTTGAGCCGCGCCAATGGCGCTGGCGGGGAAGGGGCTTCAGCCCCTGAGGGGCGGTTTTTAAACGCGCCGGCGACGCGGGTGCTCGCAGATGAACCTCGGCCGACCCTGCAGCAACCTCGGTCGACCCTGCACCAACCTCGGCCGAGAGCCCCGCACACTCGGCCGCGTCTGCGGCAACCTCGGCCGAGCTGCAACTGATCTGCATGCAGTCAGCTAACTCCCCCACGGCCGGGATTGACGCCAGCACAGCCGTGCTTGCAGCAACCTCGGCCGAGTTGGAAGTGACCTGTTGTGAGAGAGCTGGGAGTTGCTTAGTTGGCTAACCCCGCGATAAGTGCCTGATTCTAAGTCAGCGGACTTACTAGCCTGATGAAAATTTTCCCTGAGCCGCGAACCCAGGCCTATTTCCTCTTCGCCGGAGCAGCCGCCGGTTTCACCGCGTTCGCCGCCGAGGTCAGATCGCTCATTGCCGTCGAGTCGAAAAAGTAGAGCGATGGCCCGTCGTCCCGTTTGGCGATCCCACCGCCGCCGGTCTTCTCGATCCCGGCCTTCTCCACCTTCTTGCCGCTGTCCGAGGTGACGGCAATCTCGATCTGCGGAGATTTGTACCCGGAGTCGACAAACTTGCTCGCGGCCAGGTCGCGGAGCGCCGTGACCAGCGACTCCGCGCTGCCCGTGTCCATCTTCTTTCCGTTCGACAGCCAGTCGTTGCCGGAATGCGTCAGCACCAGGTTCGTCGAGCCGGCGTGATACTCCACCTTGTCCGGATCGGTGTAGCCGAAGTCGAACAGCTGCTTGTTGCGGAAATCGTCCAGCCCGCGGTTCAGTGCCGTGCCCAGCGCCGCGTCCACCTTATAAACGCCGTTGATGGCGCTGGATTTTGCATAGTAGTCGTCCTTCTCCTTGCGGACCTCCAGCGTGTCGGTCCCGGAACTGCCGGTGAGCTTCACTGTGGCGAATGGAGCCGCCTGGACAAAGGCTTTGGCCGGATCGGGGCCGTTCTGGGAAGGCTGCCACTTGGCCGCCACCAGCTGCTGCAGCAGATCGGTCACCTGGTAGCTGTCGGTCCGGTAGGGCTTGGGCTTCTCGATTTGCCAGCCGCCCTTTACCCGGCCGAAGTCGATGTTCTGGCCCTTGCGTTCCAGCGAGAGATCGCTCACCGAATCGGCGCTGATCGGCAGCAGCCGCTTGTCGCGCAGGTCGTCTTCGCTCTTGTCGAGGCTGGTCTTCACAATCGAGCCGGTCGTGAAGATCCGCGGATCGCCCGCCACCGAGGCGTAGACCGCGTCGCCGGTCGGCGTGTTGTCGCCCAGGCGCAGGTCGTCGGTCCTGTTGTCCTTCGTCGTGATGTCCAGCTCAACGGCGGGATCGCTCAGCCCATACTCGCTGAGGTTGGCCGGTGTGTTCTCGACGACGCGCTGCGAGGTCAGAGGCTCGAGATTCGACAGCATGCCCGAGATGGTCTCGGAATCGGCGGCCGCCGGAACCGGCGCCGTAATCTGCCACTTCCCGGACGACGATTTGCTGAGCGTGACTGGCGCCTGGCCCTTCCGCTTCACCGTCAGCCCGGTGACATCGGAGGCACTGACTTTGAGAATGTCCGGCGTTTCGCTCGAGGTCGACGAAGCGTTGGCGGCTGGCTTGTGGCGATTGGACCAGAACAAGACACCGCCAAGCACAAGGAGAACTGCGACAGCTGCGAGAAGACCGCGAAATTTCATAGCAAAATTTTCGAAAGACTTGGGAGAAGGCTTTATCGCCTTCTCCACCACACTCCCACACCGGCCACGATCACAATGATCGGCAGCACAAACTGGCTCACCATCCGCACCGTATTCAGCTGCGCGCGCGTCATCGTGATCCGCCGATCCTCCGGCGCCTTCGGCCGGATCGAAATCAGATCCTCATCCGAGCAGAGCCAGTTGATGGTGTTGGCGGCCAGGTCACCGTTGCCGTTGAAACCGACAAAGCGGTTGGTCGCCCAGATCGAACTGCCGACCACCACAAAGCGGCCCTGTGCGTTGGGCTTGCCGGTGTCGTAGGTGCCGGCTGCGGCCAGCGTCAGGGGACCCTTTTTGTTGTTCGGGTCCTTCACGCTCACTTCCGGCGACTTCAGATTCATGGTGGCAAGACTGCTGTCCGACGAGTCGAACATCTTCTCGACGGTTGTCTTGCCGGTGTTCGCAACCGTCAGCGAGCGCGACAGCGGGAAAGCCGTCGCTGTGCCCTTCATATCCGACACGATGGGCTGCGACGTATAACTGGTGACCAGCGGCTCCTGGGGACCAAGCCCGGCGATCTGTCCGATGGGGTTCAGGTCGAGCACCAGGTCTTTGACCGGCGTCACGCCCCAGCTTTCCAGCACGGAAGTCAGAGCATCGTTGTCGGCGATGACTGACGGTCCCATCTTGAGCGGCGGATCGAGCATGAAGAAAGCGCGCCCGCCATTCTGGACGTAAGTCCTGACAGCATCGACTTCCGGCTGCTCATAATTGCCGGTCGGACCGGCAACCACCACGGCGGTGCAGTCCGCGGGAACCTGCGCCGCGGTCAGCAGGTCGATCGATCTCGTCTGGTAACTGTCGCGGGCCAGAAGCCCCTTCAGCTGCGAGAGCCCGTCGCGGCTGGTGTCGTCGATCTGGTGCTCGCCGCTGCCGGTGACAAAGCAAACCGTGCGCGTGTTGCCCTTGATGTCGCGGATCAGCGCACCGGTGATGCCCTCTTCGGTGACGTCCTGCGCCTGCTCGGTATGCCCGCCCGCCTCCACCGTGGCGGCGGGAATGCTCCGGATGCCGGCTTCCCGCGTGACGGTCGGGTTCTTGTCCGGGTCGATGTACCGGATGTGCACCTTCGGCGACAGGTTTGCATATTCGTCGAGCAGATCCTGGCCCTGCCGGAAGTGCGTGCTCTGGTTGAAGTAGGTGATCGTGATGCTGTGCCTGGAGCCGTCAACGAGCTTCTTCGTCTCATTCGAGAGGCTGTAACGCTTGTTGGCCGTTGCATCGTAGGACTTGCTGTAGCGATTCGAGAGAACGTTGGCGACAACCACGATGGCGAGAACGACGATGATGTAAATGGTCGCGTAGGCCGCGTATTTCGTCTGCCTCGCCTTCAGCCACTGACTTGCCATTCCGGGTTACGACCTCCAGCGAAGGGATTCCATCGAGCGGGCGGTGAAGAAGAGTCCGAGGAAGATGACGCTGAGATAGTAGATCGCATCCTTGGACACCAGCACGCCGCGGTCGAAGGCATCGAAATGAGTGATGACGGACATATAGGAAAGAACCTGCGCCCAGGTCGACGAGTCATAGCTGCTGACCCACGAAAAGACCCACAGGAGCAGGCAGGCTCCGAAGGTCGAGGCAGCGGCGATGATCTGGTTCTTCGTCAGCGTCGAGATGAAGGTTCCGATCGCCAGCAGCGCGGCGCCCTGCAGCAGCAGGCCGAGATAGCCGACCATCATCGGCTTCCAGTCGGGATGCCCGTAGCGGAAGAGGAACGAGAAGTTGAGACCCGCGAAAACCAGCAGCCAGCAGTAAAGAATCGTCGCTGCCAGCCACTTGCCGACGATGATCTCGATATCGCGGACCGGCGAAGTCGCCAGCAGTTCGATCGTGCCCGACCGTTTCTCTTCGGCGAAGAGCCGCATGGTGATCATCGGGATGAAGAACAGCGACAGAAAGCTGGTATTCGCCAGCAGCGGCCGGATGATCTGCTCGTTGATGTTCATCGGCGTCATCTGGCCCATCATCTGCATCTCCATGCCCTGCACGATGAAGTTGGCCAGGTAGTTCCAGAAGAAGAAGCCGAAGATGAGGCTGTACATCGTAAGCAGCAGCCAGGCAATGGGTGATGAAAAATAGCTGTGGAGCTCGCGTCGGCAGATAATCCAGGAACTTCTCATGCCTGCACCTCCGGAGCAGGTACTTCAGCCGGAGGAGGAGGCGCGGGCTCGCTGCCGGTAAGCTGCAGAAAGATTTCCTCGAGGCTCATGGCCGCGGGACGAAGCTCGTTCAGGTCCCAGCCGCTTTCCACCACCAGGCGAGCCAGATCGCCACGCGCCAGCCGGCCCTTGTCGCTTTCCACTTCGAAGACGGCGCCCTGATCGAACTGCTGTTTGCAGCGAACGCGGCTCACTCCGGTCACTCGCTCCAGCTTCTCCTGCACCAGCGGCGCGAGCAACTCGCCGCCGCGCGCGCCGATTTCGAGCAGAATCGTCTCGGCGCCGCGGGCGCGAGCCTGCAGGTTCTCGACCGAATCGGTGGCCACCAGCCTGCCCTTGTTGATGATGATGACCTGCTGGCAGGTCTGCTCCACCTCGGGCAGGATGTGGGTGCTGAGAATGATCGTGTGGTCGCCGGCCAGGCCTTTGATCAGATCGCGCGTCTCGTTGATCTGCTTCGGATCGAGCCCCGCCGTCGGTTCATCGAGAATCAGCACCTCGGGATTGTGAATGATGGCCTGGGCAAGGCCGACGCGCTGGCGATAGCCTTTGGAGAGCTTGCCCATCAGCTTCTTCTTTACATCGGCCACCGAGCAGCGGTCCGCGACATAGTCGACGCGCTTCTCCAGCTCCGCGCCGGAGAGCCCTTTCAGGCGGCCGACAAAGCGCAGGTAATCGACAGTCTCCATTTCCAGATACAGGGGGGGGGTTTCCGGCAGGTAGCCGATGCGTCTGCGAACTTCGAGCGGCTGCTCCAGCACATCGAATCCGGCGACCGTAGCGGTGCCGGACGATGGAGGAAAGAAGCAGGTCAGCATGCGCATGGTCGTGGTTTTGCCGGCGCCATTGGGGCCCAGAAAACCTACGATCTGGCCCTTTTCTACCGAGAAGGAAATGTGATCAACCGCGATGGTTCGGGCGTATCTCTTGGTCAGTTCCTGAACTGTAATCATGTCTGACTAAACGTTTGGACTGCGACAGGGTAAAGTCGTTACCAACAGCACCTGAGGGAATCCGGCCCGACCACGAGCCCGGCCAATCTGCGTGCGAGTGCCGTTGCTATTGGGGAACCAAGCATCATGCTAGAACATCGGCGCCTCGTTGTGTCAACGTCGGGCGCGGTGGCAAAAAATGTTTTTCCCGCAGCACAGCAGATGCGGTGTTGCGGGGCAGCGTCTTATTCCCTATTCGCCTGTGTCGATCTGCGCGCGCTGTAACTTGTCGGAGAAATCGACATAGACGGATTTCCACGTTGTGTAGAAGTCGATCGCGCCGATTCCGCCTTCGCGATGTCCGTTACCGGTTTGCTTCACGCCGCCGAAGGGCAGATGGACCTCCGCTCCGATCGTGGGCGCGTTCACGTAGGTGATTCCGGCTTCCAGGTCGCGGATGGCGCGGAAGGCGCGGTTGACGTCGCGGGTGTAGATGGCGGTGGAGAGCCCATAGGGGATGTTGTTGGCGATCTCGATGGCTTCGTCGAAGTCAGCGCATTTGAGAACGCTGACGACGGGGCCGAAGACCTCTTCCTGGGCGATGCGCATTCCGGAGGTGACTCCGGCGACGACCGTGGGTGCGAAGAAGTGGCCGTTAGCCAAGGCGCCATGGCTGAGGGGATGGCCGCCGGTGAGGATCTGCGCACCCTCCTCGCGGGCAATTTTGCAGTAGTGGGTTGAGGTTTCGATTTGCTGGCGGTTGATCTGGGGACCCATCTGAACGGATTCATCGAGACCGTCGCCGATCTTCAGAGCTTCGGCGCGAGCGGCGAGCCTTGCGGTGAATTCCTGAGCGATGGAGCGGTGCACGATGATGCGGCTGGTCGCGGTGCAGCGCTGACCGGTGGTGCCGAAGGCTCCCCAGAGCGCGCCGTCGAGGGCGAGGTCGAGGTTGGCGTCTTCCAGAACGATCATGGCGTTCTTGCCGCCCATCTCCAGCGAACAGGGCTTGTAGTGCGCGGCGGCGGTCTGGCCGACCAGGCGGCCGACTTCAGAGGATCCGGTAAAGGAGATGGCGCGGACGAGGGGATGTTCGACGAGGGGCATGCCCACCTGGGAGCCCGATCCGGTGACAACGTTGACGACGCCGGGAGGCAGGCCGGCGTCGACCAGAGCCTGAACCAGGTTGAGGGTGGACAAAGGTGTTTCGTGGGCGGGTTTGATCACGCAGGTGTTGCCGCAAACCAGCGCGGGAAGGAGCTTCCACGAGGGGATGGCCATGGGGAAGTTCCAGGGCGCGATCATGCCGCAGACACCCACGGGCATGCGGACCGACATGGCGAATTTGTTCTGCAACTCCGACGGGGTGGTCTGGCCGAAGAGGCGGCGGCCTTCGCCCGCCATATAAAAGGCGGTGTCAATGGCTTCCTGGACGTCGCCGCGGGTTTCGGCGAGTACCTTGCCCATCTCGCGGGTCATGTCGCGGGCGTACTGCTCCTTGCGTTCGGCCAGCAGGGCGCCGGCGCGGTAGAGGATTTCGGCGCGTTTGGGGGCAGGAACGAGGCGCCAGGTTTTCCAGGCTTCGGCGGCGGCGGAGACGGCAGCGTCGACATCCTCGGCATTGGAGGCCTGAAACTCGCCCACAACGTCGTCGGTGCGGGCGGGATTGATGTTCGGGAAGGTCTTGCCGGTTTTCGAGGGAATCCAGCGGCCCCCGATCAGGTTGAACCAGGTCTTTGTCGCCATGCGTCGGGCCCTCCTCAACGGGAAGACTCAGCATAGCGGAAAGGACTGGCTGGATGTTTTGCCCTGGCAGTCTCGGATTTTGGGGAGGCGCCGTTTCCGGCTCCTGACGGTATTCGAAGGGAGTGAGGGCAGCAAGTGGTAAGAAATTGAGATACTTAAACAGGCCGGACCGCCCCGGCACAGGGGGGGGCCGACAATGGCATTGTGGTCTGATGGAAACGGCGGTGGGCCGGTTGGGTTTCTTTCGAGGGAAATTACGGAAGTGACCCCCTGTTACAGTGGAGTGGCCTTACAATAGAGGTCGAGTTCCTCTCGGAAATATCAAATTCCTTCATGTCTTCGAATGGTTTTCAGCCGCGTTCGTCGCGGTCGCATAGCCTGCGGTCGCTGTTCAGTGTCTTTTCCAACGATCTGGCGATTGACCTGGGCACCGCCAACACGCTCGTCTTCGCGGCCAATAAAGGCATTGTTGTCAACGAGCCGTCCATCGTAGCGATCAACAAGAACACCGGCGAAGTGGAGGCGGTGGGCAAGGAGGCCAAAGAGATGCTGGGCCGCACGCCCGGCAATATCGTGGCCATCAAGCCGATGAAGGACGGGGTGATCGCCGACTTCAAGGTCACCGAAAAGATGCTCAACTACTTCATCCAGAAGGCGCACAACCGCAAGATGCTGGTGCATCCGCGGATCGTGATCGGGGTGCCTTCGGAGATTACCCAGGTCGAGAAGCGGGCGGTCGAGGATTCGGCGTACCGGGCCAAGGCCAGCGAAGTTTTCCTGGTGGAGCAGGCCATGGTGGCGGCCATCGGCGCGGGCCTGCCCATCACCGAGCCCAGCGGCAACATGGTGGTGGATATCGGCGGCGGCACCACGGATATCGCGGTGATTTCGCTTTCAGGCATCGTCTATTCGCGGTCGGTTCGGATGGCCGGCAACCAGATGGACGAAGCCATCATGAATTACCTGAAGCGCAAATATAACCTGCTGATCGGCGAGCGCACGGCGGAGCAGATCAAGATCGAGCTGGGATCGGCCTATCCGCTGGACAAACCGCTGACGATGGAGATCAAGGGGCGCAACCTGATCGAGGGCGTGCCGAAGACCATTACCATCGACGACACCGAGATTCGCGAGGCCCTGGGCGAGTGCATCGCGACCATTGTGAATGCCATCCGCGTGGCGCTCGAGCGCACGCCGCCGGAGCTGAGCGCGGATATCAGCGACCGCGGTATTGTGCTGACCGGGGGCGGTGCGCTGATCAAGAACCTGGACAAGCGGATTCGCGAGGAAACGGGACTGCCGGTTTCCATCGCCGACGATCCGCTGGCCAGCGTGGTGCTGGGCACGGGCAAGATGCTGAGCGATTTTCGTCTGCTGCGGAAGATCAAAATCGACTGATGCAGCGTTGTTCACCCGCCCGCCGGCAGGGTCAGGCTTAGTCCCATGGAATCTTTCTTCAGCCGCTACCGCAACGCCCTGGTGCTCATTGGGGTGCTCCTGGCGCAGGTGATCGGCCTGGCGGTACAGGTGCGCCGTCCGGGGCAGAGCCCCGAGGACAAGGGCGGAGTGCTGCTGATCCGGGCGTGGGTCACCGGGCTGGTGGCGCCGCCGGAGCGCGTGCTGCGCGCAACCGGAAGCGGCCTGCACAACCTGTGGATGAATTACGTCGACCTGATCCATGTGCGCAGCGAGGACAAGGACCTGCACCAGCAACTGGACCGCCTGAAGCTGGAAGAAGCGAGCCTCGCCGAGGATGCCCGGCAGGGAGAGCGCCTGCAGGCGCTGCTCGGGTTCCAGGAGAAGTACGTCTACAAGACTGTCGCGGCGCAGGTAATCGGCAATTCGGGAACCGAGCAGTCGCGGGTGCTGCTCATCGACAAGGGTTCGAGCAGTGGAATTCACCCGGATATGCCGGTCATCACGCCGGACGGCATCGTGGGCAAGACACGGGACGTTTTCGCGCACAGCAGCCAGGTGCTGGAGATCTCCGATCCCACCAGCGGCGCCGGGGTGATCCTCCAGAACACGCGCATCCGCGGTGTGCTGCGGGGCAACAGCTGGGGACAGCCGGAGATCGTGAATGTTTCGCCGGATGACCGCATCAAGGCGGGCGAGCCGGTGCTGACCAGCGGCGGGGACGCGATCTTCCCGCGGGGCCTGGCCGCAGGCGTGGTGGATCGGGTGGTGCCCGATCCGGACGGAACCCTGGTCAACGTGCTGATCAGGCCGGCGGCGAACCTGTCCAGGCTGGACGAGGTTCTGGTGATTACCAGCACCGGCAGCCGGATACCGTCGTCCATGCAGGAGGACCTGAACGAGGCGCAGCAGAAGGCCTCGGAGATACTGGCGGAACGGCTGCCTTCGCGGATGGATCCGGATGCAATCCCGTCGGACCAGGACAATGCGGATTCGACGGTGGGGCCGGACGGCGATGTGGCGTTGCCCATGCGGCCGCCGCAGGCTCTGCATCCGGACCGCTATACACCTTCCGATACGCCCCCCGCCGCAGATCTGAAGCCGGGGCAGCCGATCGAGCAGATCGAACCTCCGGCAGCCACTGCGGATAGCGGCGCCCCGGCCGCTGTCCATTCACCTGCGGACGCGGCAGGGTTGCCCTCGGGGCATCGGAAGCCTGAGGGCGGGAGCGCTCAGGGAGAGCCGACCGGGCACACAGCCACGCAGACTGGTGGCGTTTCGGCTGCCCCGGATCAGGGGACCCAAAAGGCGGCTGGGAATTCCGGCAACCTGGAGGGCCAGCAGCGGAGAGCCCGGCCCGCGGGCGAATCCGGCGCGACCGGCAACCCCACGATTCCGCAGAAGCCCGCGGCTGGCGCTGTCGGCCCGGAAAGGCCGGCTCCCGCACAGCCGTCTGCGCCCGCGCAGAGCACTCCACCTCAGGGAGCCGCCTGACGTGGTGCTGATGGCCTCGTCCCGCCATGAGGTGGGAACGCGTTCTTACCCGCCGGCAATCTATGTGATCGTGCCGCTGCTGGCGCTGGGGCTGCAGTCGCTGCTCTCGCTGTATGTGCCGCGCTTCGACATGATCGATCTGCCGCTGCTGGTCACCATCTACTACGCGATGTACCGGCAGGAGCCGATCAGCGCGACGCTGGTGGGATCGGTGATCGGGATCGCGCAGGACGCCCTGACGCACCATCCGCTGGGCGTTTTCGGGATTGCCAAAGGCGTGGTCGGCTACATGACGGCATCCCTGGGCGTTCGGGTGGATACCGAGAACCATGGCACGCGCCTGCTGGTAATCTTCACGTTCAGCCTTGTGCAGACGGCGATCCTGTTTCTGCTGCAGCGGACTATGCTGGGCCAGCCGTTTGCGTGGCACTGGGTTCACGAGCTGATTCGGGCGGCGGCCAACGCGCTGCTGGGCGTGATCCTGTTTGCCCTGCTGGATCACACAGCACGGAGCGACTATTGAGGGACAGGCGGGCCGGAAGGTTGCGACCGGGCGCCGGGATGCCGCAATTTGCTGCGGTTGAACCAGAACTGTGCACCCTACCCCGGTTTACAATCGTCATAATGAGTGCGGCAGCCTCGTCCGACGGACGGGGGTGCGGTATTTCAGCTTCATCCGGATGGGGCCGTTCTGCCCCGGCAGAATGGTTCGGAACAGGAATCTCCTACTGCATGAACAGCCCTTCGTCTCGCCTCTTGCCGCTTTGTCTTCTGGCCACCTTCGCGCTGGCTTCGGGGCTTTCCGCACAGACCGGAAAAACGGCGGCGCCGTCGGCTCCTGTGGCGGCTCCCGGGACGGACGACGCGGCGATGAGCAGCCAGGCCAACGCCTACTACCACTACATGCTGGCGCATGAGTACGAGGAGATGGCGACTACTTTCGGCCGCAGCGAGTACGCAACGCGCGCGATCGAAGAGTACAAGATGGCGCTGAACGATGATCCCAACTCCAGGTTTCTGAACAGCCATCTGGCGGAGCTGTATTTCATGACGGGGCGGATCCGCGAGGCGGTGCTGGCGGCCCAGGAGCGGATCAGGCAGGATCCCAATGACCTGGACGCGCATAAGCTGCTGGCGCGGGTTTATCTGCGCTCCCTCGGCGGTCAGGGGCAGGAAGGCTCCGGGCAGATGCTGAAGCTGGCGATCGGCGAGTACCAGAAGATCGTGCAGCTGGAGCCGAACAGCGTGGACGACCACCTGATGCTGGCGCGGCTGTATGCGGCGGATCACGAGTCTCCTCAGGCCGAGGAGCAGCTGGACGCGGCGCGCAGAATCGACCCGGGCTCGGAAGATACGGCGCTGATCGCGAACCGCTTCTATATGGATACGGGCGACACACAGCGTGCCATTGACGTGTTGAAGTCGCTGCCCGACGACGACCAGACTTCGCGCACCGAATTCCAGCTGGGCGCGACCTACGACCAGCAGAAGGATACGAAGAACGCGGTTGCGGCCTACCGGAAGGCTCTGGATCTGGAGCCGGACAACCTGGATGTGGAGCGGGCGCTCGCCAAGGATCTGATGGCCGACAACCAGTGGGACCTGGCTCTGAAGGCGTGGAAGGATATCGCGGCCGGAGATCCGACGGATCCGGAAGCCTGGGTGCAGATTGCCCAGATCGATCAGCGGAATGGCAAATTCGAGGACGCCCTGTCGGCGGTGAAAAAGGCCCGGGATCTGGCGGCCGACCCGAATTCGCTCGAGATCCAGTTTGAGGAAGCGGTGCTGGACGATGCGATCGGCCATCTGGACGACGCGGCGAAGCTTTTCGGCCAGATGGCGGCGGCGATGGAGCACCCCAGCGGCCAGTACTCCGAGGAAGAGAAGGGCAATTACGCGCTGGTCCTCGATCGCCTGGCGGAGGTCTACCGGGAGCAGAGCCGGCCCGATCTGGCGATTGCCACATACCAGAGGAAGGCCTCGCTGGGCGGCGACTTCGAAGCCCAGGCGTACGACGAGGAAGTGGAGACCTACCGGGAGGCGCACCAGTATGACAAGGCCGTAGCGACGGCGCGCGAGGCGGTGGAGAAGCAGCCGAAGAGCATCGACGCGAAGCTGACGCTGGCGCGGCAACTGGCCGATACGGGGCATCCGGAGGAGGGCATCAACATGGCGAAGAGTCTGCTCTCCGCCAACCCGAAGAATCTGGATGTCTACTACCAGCTGTCACAGATCTATACCGATCTGCGGCGGTGGAAGGACGCCGGCGAGGTGCTGGATGCGGCCCGGAAGCAGGCGACGAAGAAGGAAGACCAGATGATGGTGATCTTCGATCGCGCTATGATGGAGGACCGCGCGCGCCACTATGACGAGGCGGAGGCGGACTTCCGCAAGGTGCTGGCGATGGATCCCAACAACGCGCTGACGCTGAACAACTTCGGTTTCATGTTGGCTGACCGCGGTGTGAAGCTGGATGAGGCGCTGGCGATGATCCGCAAGGCCGTGCAGCTGGAGCCGACCAACTACGCCTATCTGGACTCGCTGGGCTGGGCATATTTCCGTCTGGGCGATTATGCGCAGGCGGAGAACAACCTGGAGGCAGCCATCGCGCGCGGCGCGACCGATCCCACGGTCCACGATCACCTCGGGGATCTGTACGAGAAGACGGGGCGTCTGAAGCAGGCTGCGGCGCAGTGGGAGCTCTCGCTGAACGAGTACGCCCGGACCGTGCAGGCGGATATGGATGCCGGCGAAGTGTCGAAGGTGCAGAAGAAGCTCGACAGCGCGCGAGTGCGGCTGGCGAAGGAGTCGGGCAATCCCCAGGCGGGAAAGCCGGAGTAGGCTTGCACCCGGGCATAGACTGGTTTCATGCCCGCCCAGTACTCGGCTCTGTGCGCCGCGTGCGCGGTTCCTCAGCAGGGACCGCTGACCCGGCGCGAGTTCCCGGAGGCCGAGCATCCGTACCGGTTGCCGTTTCAGCGGGATTGTGGGCGGATCATTCATTCGCGGGCATTTCGCAGGCTGGCCGGCAAGACGCAGGTCTTCACGTACCGTAATTCCGATCATTTCCGCAGCCGGCTGACCCACACGATGGAAGTGGCGCAGATCGCGCGCACGGTGGCTCGGGCCCTGGGGCTCAATGACGACCTGACGGAAGCGCTGGCGCTGTCGCACGATATCGGACATCCGCCCTTCGGCCATGCCGGCGAACGCGCCCTGGACGATGCTCTGCGGCAGTATGGGCTGCGCTTCGATCACAATCTGCATGCGCTGCGGATTGTGGAGCACTTCGAAAACCGGTATCTGGGGTTTCGCGGGCTGAATCTGACGCTCGCTGTACGAGAAGGGATCGTCAAGCATTCGCGGGACTACACAGCCGAAGAGCACCCTGAGCTGCGAGAGCTCTTCCTCGACCAGAAGCCTCCGCTGGAAGCGCAGCTGATCGATCTGGCGGACGAGATCGCCTACCTGACCGCCGATCTGGACGATGGAGTTGAGGCTGAGATCCTCTCCGTGGAGCAGATCCGGCGGGGTGTACACCTCTTCGAGCGCTTTTTTGCTCCCATTGCAGCGGAGCGCGCCGCCGCTCCGGAGAAGCTGGTTTTCCAGGAGGCGCTGAAGCTGATGCTCAATGCCCTGGCGGATGACTTGATCGGGGAGATCGGGCGCTGCGTTGAGGAGCAGGGCATTGAGAGCCTCGAGGGTGTGCGCCGGGCCCCCGCGCGGCTGGCCCGGTTTTCTCCGGAAACGGAGGCTCTGCGCCGCGAGGCCCGGGAGTTCCTGTATCAGAACCTCTATCTCTGCGAGGACCTGCGCCAGGCCCATGAACAGGCTGCCGAAGTGATCGCAGACCTGTTTGCCGCGTGGATGACGGACCCTTCGCTGTTGCCACCGGCCTATTTCAGCCAGGTAGCGACCGAGGGCTCGGCACGGGTGATTGCCGATTATATTGCCGGGATGACGGACCACTTCATTCTCGAACTGCATCGAAACCTTGCGAAGACAGCATCTGCCGGGGGCGGCTGATCCTGGAGCGCCGGGAGTTCCAGGCGGCCTGCAAGGCTACCCTCCAGGCACTTCCGTTCTCCAACAGAATGAAGGGAGAACGACGATGATCGTGGATGCGCATCCCTGGCTTCGGTTTACCACGGGAGTGATCGTGGGTTGCTGGATCGGGTGGCTGGCTGGCTGCGGGGTTGCGCTCCTGTTTGCCAGCCGGCGGCTGCGCCAGGCGGAGCAGGTGAATCGGGCGCTGAGGGTGAAGCTCAGGTCGCGATCGAAACCCAGGGGGCAGGAAATCAACGGCGGCAGGTTGCGGCTGGTGACGCCTGCGGCCAAAACCAATCGGCCGGCAGGCGTACCTCCGGGGCGCGTGGCCAGCTCCGGTCGCTGAGCGACAACGCAATGCGATAGCCTGAAGAGGTGACGCGGAAGATTCTGCTTTCGTGGAGCAGCGGCAAAGACAGCGCCTGGGCTTTGCACTGCCTGAGGAATCGGCCCGAATACGAAGTGGCGGGGCTGCTGACGACGCTGAATGCGGCCTTCGATCGCGTGGCCATGCACAGCACGCGGCGCGCTCTGCTCGAAGCTCAGGCCCATGCCGCAGGCCTGCCGCTCTATGCAGTGCCGCTGCCCTGGCCCTGTTCCAATGAGCACTATGAGGCGGCTATGCGCATCGCCTGCCAGAGCGCTGTCGAGAGGGGAATTCAGGCGATCGCCTTTGGCGATCTCTTTCTCGAAGATGTGCGCCGCTACCGCGAACAGAAGCTCGATGCAACGGGTCTGGCGCCGGTGTTCCCCCTGTGGGGCCTCGATACGCGCTGGCTGGCCGAGGAGATGATTGCGGGCGGCCTTCGTGCCCGCATCGTGTGTGTCGATCCGCGCAGGCTGCCGGCCGAATTCGCGGGGCGGGAGTTTGACCGGGCATTTCTGAAGGACCTGCCGCTGGCGGTGGATCCGTGCGGTGAAAATGGCGAGTTTCACAGCGTGGTCTATGCCGGGCCGATGTTCCGCGAGGCGATTCCGGTGGAAAGCGGAGCTGTAGTGGAGCGGGACGGGTTCATCTTTGCCGATGTGCGCGTGGCGGAGCCGGTTGCGGCGTCGTAAACCGCTACAATCGGCGCATGGTCATCCACACTTTTGCCTTTCGCTGGAAGCCCGGCGTGAATGAACAGCAGCGGCAGCGCGTGATTGCTGCCATTCGATCGCTGCAGGGGCGCATTCCCGGACTTGAAGAGACCTGGGTCGGGGCGAACTTCTCGCCGCGCTCGCAGGGATATGAACTGGGCGGCGTAATGAAGTTTGCGGATCGCGCTGCACTCGAGGCCTACGGCGGACACCCGGCCCATCAGGAACTACTCGCCTGGCTGATGCCGCTAATCGAGCCGGTGGAGGTGGATTTCGAGGCGTGACCGGAGCTGACAGGGCGATACCTGCGGCTTCGGCTCTTCCCGCCCCTCCCCGAAGGCGAACGGCCAGGGGTGTTGACTGCTGCGAGCCTGGTATACTGCAATATCAAATATGCGTGCGATGATTACCCTCGGTCTGCTTTCGATGCTTCTCCCGATGAGTGCCGGGGCCGGGTCGGTTTCCGCCAGCCCGGAGATGCAGCTCAAACTGCGCACTCGCGTTCAGTTGTTCCGGGGCAGCGATGCCTGGACGGAGGCGCAAGCCGAGCAGAGCTTTTCCCCGGCTCGCAGCGCCATCATCATCACGGACATGTGGGACAGGCACTGGTGCCGTGGGGCGACGGTGCGCGTCCATGCGATCGCGCTGAAGATGGAGCCTGTGCTCAACCAGGCACGAGCCGCGGGCATTCTGATCATTCACGCGCCCTCGGACACGATGAGTTCCTACGCCGGAACCGAAGGGAGGAAACTTGCGGAGGATGCGCCGCAGGTGACGCCCCCTCCGGAACTGAACCTCAGCAACCCGCCACTCCCCATCGACGACAGCGACGGAGGCTGCGATAGTCCCAGCGATAAGGAGCATAAAGCCTGGAGCCGGGAGACGCCGGTGCTGACGATTGCCCGGGGCGACGTCATTTCTGACAACGGCCGGGAAATCTATAATGTGCTGCGCGAGCACGGTATCACCACTGTCTTTTTCATGGGCGTGCATGCGAATATGTGCATCCTCGACCGGACCTTCGGGATTCGGCAACTGACGCGGTGGGGCATCCGCTGCGTGCTGGTCCGCGACCTCACCGATGCGATGTACGACTCGCGATCCCGGCCCTGGGTCTCGCACGCAGCCGGCACGGAACTGGTGATCGAATATATCGAGCGCTACTGGGCTCCCACGACCACCAGCCAGGAGTTCCTGCAGGCCCTCGCTCACATGCGTTCCGCGCCTTCTGAGCAGGCGGCGCGGTAGAGGCGGCGCGACAGATTGTCTGATATATCAAATCATATGCCGAAACCAGAAACCGTCCCTTCCAGCAGACCGGGCAGCGCACGAAGAACAGGGAAGGCCGCCCTTCGCGCGGGGGCGAAGCCTGAATCGCTGGCGGACCGGGCGTACCATCAGATTCGCAATCAGATTCTGCGCGGCAGCTTGTCCATTGGCGACGTGCTATCGCGGCGCAGGCTGGCTCGCCAGCTCAGCATGAGCTTCCTTCCCATCACGGAGGCGCTGCAGCGGCTTGAGGCGGAAGGCCTGGTGGAGAGCAGACCCAGAACTGGCACGCGGGTCCGCATTCCGGGCGAGCAGGATATTCGCAATAGCTATGTGATTCGTGAGGCCCTGGAATCGCAGGCGGCGCGGCTTTGCGCAGAGCAGATTACGGCAAAGGAATCCGATCAGCTGCTGACCAGCGCCCGGCAGCTGGACAAGCTTCACCAGCTAACGCGCGAAAGTCCGTACGATCAGCAGTTTCTGTTTGCCGTGCATACGTATCACATGCAGTTCCATATGAAAATTGCGGAGCTGTCTCACTGTCCCGGCCTCTGCAGTGCGATCGAGAAGACCCAGGTGCTCATCTTCAACTGGCTGTACGATACGGCGGCTCACAATCCGCAAAGGCCGCAGCAGTTTCATCTGGCGCTGGCGGAGGCCATTGTTTCAGGAGATCCGCTGGCCGCGGACAGCGCCATGCGGACGCACATCCGGCACGGCCTGGAGAACGTGCTGCAGCAGCTGGCCCGCTTCGAACATGCAGATCACTGGCGGCTCCGGACTGCATGACTGCTGCGGCGGAGGCTTCCTGCCCTCTCAGGCCGCTTCAATTTCCATTCTGAATGACCATGCAAAGTCGCAGGGCCGGTTTGCGGCATTCTGCAGATTCACAGGGAGAGCGACCGATAATCCGCGCGACGAATCCGTCCTCCATGGAAGAGGATGGGGGTAGCCGAGCATGCGAATCTGCGAGCCGGGCCGCGGCCGTACCGTCTTCAGCAGAAGTTCCTGCCCGGGCCACTGCACCGCGATCGCGTAGACTGTGCGCGCGTCTTTCGTGCGCGTGAAGCGGATGTTGTCGCCCTCGGACCAGTTCGTGTCGCGGGGACGGGTTGCGTAGATGGCTTCGCCATTGACTTTCAGCCAGTCTCCGGCTGCCTTCATTTGCCGCGCGGCTTCCGGGTGGAACTGGCCGTTCGAACTGGGGCCGACGCCGACCATGAAACCGCCGCCCTTGGCCACGGAGTCCACCAGATTGCTGACGATCCACGCTGTGCCTTTGTACTTCGAAGCGTCCGGCTCGTAGGAGAAATCGGTTCCGAGCGGGTAGATCACAAACCAGGGGATTTGCCGTGCGGGTTCGGAACTGGGCACGAACCTCTCCGGCGTGTAGTAATCGCCGTAATTGCCGATACCGCGGTCGCGCAGCATCACATTGGGCTGGATTTCGCGCAGCTTCAGAACGGTCTTCCGCATCTCCGGCCAGACGCTCGGGCCGAGATACATATCCAGCCCAAGCATGTCGATTTCGCCATAATTGGTCAGCAGCTCGACCAGCTGCGCGCGGTGGCGCTCCATCATGCGCCGGACCTCGGCGGGAGTGGGATCAGGTACGATGACGGGGTGACCGCCGTAGTCTTTCTGCGTCTGGCGAAAATCTCCTGCCCACATGAGCCGCTCTGAGGACGGAACCTGCAGAGGGTGCTGAACGTAAGGCCGAAAATCGGCGTCGTACCAGTCCGGATGGGAGAAGTAGAGATCGATTTTAAGGTGCCGCTTATGGGCGGCTGCGCAGAGCTCCCCGACGACATCCCGGCGAAACGGCGTTTCCATGATGCTGTAGGAAAGGTCGCAGGACTCGATGCGCGGTCCTTCGGGAGCGGTCCAGTTGGCGCGCTGGTGCACGCGAGTTTTCGTATCGAACATCGAAAATCCCTCGTGGTGTTTGCTCGTGAAGGCGAACATCCTCATGCCGCTTTCCTGGAACAGGTTCGTCCACTCGTCGGCATCGAATCCGACCGGGTTCCAGGTGCGGTACAGCGAGTTGTACTTCCGGCGGTCTTCAAACGACATCTTCAGGAACGGCCAGGACTCCGCTCCGCGGTGCCAGATGGAATAGATCCCCCAGTGGATGCGTATGCCGAACTTCATGTCGCGGAAGGCTTCATAGGCGCTCTGCGGAGCCCAGTGATATTCGGGGACCGGCACCTCCTCGATATAGTCCACCGGTCGCAATTCATTTGCGGGGAACCGATGGCCGCTGGCGTGATCGTGCCCATGCAGCGAGGCCGGCGATGCGAGAGCGAATGCGCCGGCTGAGGTGAGGAAGTCTCGTCTGTTCATCATCGTGGATGACCTGTCTCCGCGGCCAGGTTAAGCCTTGCCCAACACTGATATGGCAGTGGAAGCATAGCGATCGCGGTTTCCGGCTGTCAAGATGAGCGGGACATCCTCCGCCCGTGTTCAGCATGTGGGCACGGTTTCGCAGCGTGGTGCGGATGTTCCGGCGAATGGTGGAAACATCTGCGGCCGCAGTCCGCGACGGGGCGCGCCCAGGACCATGCGGTGTGCAGCTCTAATACCTGGCGAGCGAAGCGATGTTCTGGTAGATGCTGTCCTGGTTGGGCAGGATGACGTCCTCGAGGATCGGCTGGTACGCAACGAAGGTGTCCATGGCGCCGATGCGGCGGACCGGGGCATCCAGATCGTCGAAGAGCTCTTCGCCGATGCGGGCGGCGATTTCGGCGCCGTAGCCCCAGCTCAGCGTGTCTTCGTGCGCGACAATGACGCGGCTGGTTTTCCTCACGGACGTTGCGATCGCTTCCCAGTCGTACGGGTTCAGGGTACGCAGATCGAGGATCTCCGTCTCGACATGAAGCTCGCGCGCGGCCCGCTGTGCGGCCTGCAGAGCACGGGGAACGATGGCTCCGTAGGTGACGACGGTGAGGTCGCTGCCTTCCCGGGCAATGCGCGCTTTGCCGAAGGGGATCATGTGGTCCGGACCGGGATAAGGAGCGCGTCCCCACGTCTCGCGGTACAGGCGCTTGTGTTCGAAGAAGAGGACAGGGTCGTCGCAGCGGATGGCGGTGCGCAGCAGACCGTTCGCGTCAAGGGCGTTGGAGGGGAAGACGACGCGGATGCCCGGCGTATGGGTAAAGATGCTCTCGCCGCACTGCGAATGATAGATGGAGCCTCCGGTGAGATAGCCGCCGATGGGCACGCGAATGACGGCCGGTGCGGCCCACGTCCCGTTGGAGCGCCAGCGCAGGACGCTGAGCTCGTTGCGGATCTGGTGCATGGCCGGCCAGATGTAGTCGAAGAACTGGATTTCGGCGATCGGTTTGAGACCGCGAACCGCCATCCCGAGCGCCCGGCCGACGATGGCGGCTTCCGCCAGCGATGAATTGAAGACGCGGTCGGAGCCGAAAGCGGACTGCAGGCCGGCGGTCAGCTTGAAAACACCGCCCTTGCCCTTGACCTGCTTCCGGTCGAGGTATTCCTCGCGGGAGCAGTCGGCGACATCTTCGCCGAAGACCAGGATGCGGGGATCGCGACGCATTTCATCGTGCAGGCAGGCGTTGATCAGATCCGACATGGTGCGGTCGTCGCCCTGCGGGGCGGGAGGCGTGGCCAGTTCCGGGCGAGTGGGGTCAAAGTCCTCCGAATAGCGGTGCCGCAGGATGGCTGCCGGCTCCGGCGAGGGCAGCGGAGCGCGGAGAGCCCGCTCAGCGGCCTGGCGAACTTCCTCATCGACCTCCTTCTCCATTTGCTCAATGCCAGCGGGATCGAGAATGCCCTCGCGGAGCAGGAGCATCTGAAAGCTGTGGATGGGATCGCGCAGGGCTTCGGCATCGCGCTCGGAGGCGGGACGGTAGAGCCGGTCGTTGTCAGAATAGGAATGGGAGTAGGGCCGGATCACATGGCCGTGAACCAGGGCCGGACCGCGACGGGCACGACAGTGGGCGATCGCTCGCTCGAAGGCCTGCAGGCAGGCGATGGGATCGGTGCCGTCGACTTCGGCGAAATGGAAATTGGGAAAGTTCGCCAGCAGGTGAGAGATGTTGCCGCCGGGGGTGTTGACTTCGACAGGGACGGAGATGGCGTAGCCGTTGTCTTCGACCACGAACAGGACCGGAAGCTTCCGATTGGAGGCGACGCTGATGGCCTCCCAGAATTCGCCCTGGCTGGTGGCTCCTTCTCCGAGGGAGACGTAGACGACCTCGTCCCTGCGAAACTGGACCTGATGAAACTGGCGGTAATCGTCGCGATGGGTCTCCGCCGCCTCCGGATGACGGCTGAGGTACATGCCGGCCTCCGCGCAGCCGACGGCGTGCAGGCACTGGGTGGCCGTGGAAGACGACGGGGAGACGATATGCAGCCTCGGGCTGCTCCAGTGGGAGGGCATCTGGCGTCCGCCGCTGGCGGTATCGGAGGCGGCGCCTACGCCCTGCAGAAGATGTTCCTCGACGGTGGTGCCCAGAGCGAGGGAGAGGCCGCGGTCGCGGTAATAGGGGAAAAACCAGTCGTATCCGGGGCGGAGCGACAGGCCCGCCGTCACCAGCAGGGCTTCGTGGCCGGCGCCGGAGATCTGGAAGAAGATCTTCTGCTGGTTCTTCAGGATGATTTCGCGGTCATCCGTGCGCCGCGACAGATACATCAGGCGATAGATCTCGATCAGCTTTTCCGGGGGAAGCGCATGCACGCCGGTGACCTCTCCGGTGAAAGCAGCGCCTGAGACCACAGTCTGGCCCATTCGGGACCTCTCACGTACTGAGATGATTACCTCTCCAGTTTAGAGCGCCCAGGCGATTTTCCGATTTTCCGCGGGTCCCGGCGCTCCGAGCTGATCGACCGGAAATTCCAGCAGCGGGTTTCGGTCTCAGGCGAATGGCAGGACCGGACGCGCAGGGCTCAGGGCTGGAATCTTTCGAAGCCAGATGTTCTCGAAGTTTCGGAGGTCCTGCGTTTTCCGCGAGGCGCCGAAACAGTTTGTGTCTCAGCCTACCTTTGTCGTCACGCGGGGTCAACCGAGTCAACTCCTGCCAAAAACCAGGGGCGAGCGCTAACGCTGACCGGGGCCGGAATTCACCGCAGCTTGCGCCGCGATGAACCCGCAAATTCGCTATCCGGCAATCGGGTGTTGTGGACTCAGGGGAGAAGCCACTGTGACCTGCCACTCCTGCCGGATGAACAACGGCGGCGCCTGGGACAACGCCAGGAAGTTCATCGAAACCGGCGCGCACGGTGGCAGGGGCAATTCGGAGTCCCGGCGGGGCCGGCGGTTCGCACCCTTCTCTCGCAGGTCGGCGCTACTGGCCGTCGCGCATCTTCTCCTTCACGGCCTTGGCAAGCTTTTCCATCTGCGAGGCGGTATTCACGACGGAAAGGGAAAGCTGGTCCTTATTGCTCTTATCCACGTCTGCCTTCAGCTGCTTCGCCAGCTCCAGCAGGTGGTTGGTGTCAGCCACAATCTCCTTCTGCCGGAGGAGGTTCCGCTCCCTCATCATGTTGTGGATGATGTGCATCTGTTCCTGGTCCGCGCTGCTGCCGAAGAGGGCGGCGGATGAGGCGGCCGGCGAGACGGGACTGACGGGCGCCAACGGTAGCGGTATCGGCTCCGGGGCCACCTGGCCACCTGCGGTCAGGCACGCAAAAGCTCCGGCCAGAAGGAGCATCGAACAGTAGCGGGCTGAGCGGGCGAGCAGGACAGAAATCATGAAACGCCTCCTCCGCGAATTCTCAGATGGGGGCATTATAGTTCCATTCCCCCGGCGCCGATGAGCCCGGGGTGCAGCCTGGGTGCAGGTATGCTGGGGAACAGGAATGTGGATCGAGATACTGAGTTTTGCGGGACAAAGAGAGCTTCTTCAGACGCTCGGGGACCGGTATCGTGTCGACCTGCAGAACTTTCTGGATGACAAGCTTCCCAAACTGATTGGCGTGGCGATCATCTTCTGGATCCTGCTGCGGGTCCTGAAGCTGATCACCGGGCACATTCTGAGGATTGCCGAGCGGCAGTCGAGCACGGCGGGGCATCTCGCCCAGGTGCGGACGCTCACTTCGGTGATTCGCACCACGGGCATCGGCGTCATTGCGGTGCTGGCGGCGCTGCAGATTTTGCCCATTCTGGGCTTCAATCTGGGGCCGCTGCTGACCAGCGCCGGGGTTGCGGGCGTGGCGATCGGCCTGGCCGCACAGAACATCGTCAAAGACTGCTTCAACGGTTTCCTGATCCTGGTCGAAGACCAGTACAACGTGGGCGATGTCATCCGCATTGCCGGTCTGAGCGGCACAGTGGAATCGATGACCCTGCGCAAGACTCAGGTCCGCGACAGCGACGGCACCCTGTACATCGTTCCCAATTCGCAGATCACGACTGTGGCCAACCTGACCCGGGATTTCTCCGTGGCCACGATCAATGTTTCGGTAGACTTCTCTGCCAATCCCGATGAGGTACTGGTGCTGCTCAAAGAGGTTGCGATGAGCGTGCGCAACGATCCGGCTTACCGCGACCTGTATCTGGCCGACCCCACGCTGCTGGGCGTCGATTCGATCAAAGGTTCGCAGGTGATCTATCCGGTGCAGCTGAGGACAATAGCCAACAAGCAGTGGGCGCCGATGCGCGAAACGCAGCGGCGCATCCGCCTGGCGCTCGAGGAGCACGGGATGCTGCCCGGCGATCCGATGCGGGTTTACAGCCGGTGGACTGGGGGGAGGGGAGCGCCGCCGCAGGCGTTGATCGAGCATCGGGCCGAGGCTAAAGCAGCGGATCCCACGGTAGCGAAGGCTGCGGAGGTGAATCCGTTTTCCGGCGACGGGGTGTAAGCCGCGCTCGCAGGGAATGCACGACGCTGCTCCAGGCTGCCGACTCGGAAGCGCAGGCGAGCAAGATCAGGCGGCGCGCGGGGGGATCTCGTCGAAGGTCAGGTTCTGAGCGGGGCTGCCGGTCTGCTCCCGCCACTGATCGAAGAGGCGGCCGTAGCTTAGGGTGATGAAGTCCGCGTGATCGATGCCGAGCTTGCGGCCGGTCGCGTCAATCCACTCGGGCGGCCCTTCCAACTCGGCGTAAGTGCCGATGGGCGTTTCATCCAGCACCACATGGCCGATCGCATCGGCGAATTCCGTGCGCCATTTTTCGTAGACGAACGCCGGTGAATAGCCGAGCTGCGAGAAGATGTGCCCGATGGCTTCGCCGTCCTGCACCTCGGTTTCGGTTTCTTCGCGATGCTTGTGGCGAGCAGCGGGGTCGTTGTTGCGCGGCAGGCATTTGTGCGTGACGACCCAGTGGTGGCCATATTTGCGCACGCGCAGAATTGCCTGCTGGCCGCGCAGAACGCGGTCGGGCGTGTCGTAGAGCACGTTGCGCTCGAAGGTGCGCGGAGTCCTGAGGCGAAAATCGGCGGAGGCCAGCCGCACAGCCAGGGCCTCCGGATCGGTGACGCGAAACTTCACCTCGATCTCCATGCTGCTCATACAATTCGAGTATGCATCGGGAACCGCACCTTGCACCAGGAGCCGCGCGCGTGGCGGCATGAGGACCCTGAGATTCACTGCCGATCCGCTGCATCCGGAGAGCGAGGCTTCGCGCCAGTCGATTGCCCGCTGCGCTGAGATCCTTCGCGGCGGGGGCACGGTCGCATTTCCTACCGAGACGGTTTATGGGCTGGGCGCGCATGCGCTCGATGCAAATGCGGTGGCGAAGATCTTCGTCGCCAAGCAGCGGCCCTCGTGGGATCCGCTGATTGTTCACCTCGGCGAGGAGCGGATGCTGGGGTTGCTGGTCTCCGAGATCCCGGAGAATGCGCGCCGCCTGATCGCGATCTTCTGGCCTGGGCCGCTGACGCTGCTGCTGCCGCGCAAACGCGAAGTTCCGGATCTGGTGACGGCGGGGCTGCCCCGTGTCGGCGTGCGGATGCCGGCACACCCGATCGCGCATGCTCTGCTGCGGGAAGCTGGCATCCCGGTGGCGGCGCCCAGCGCCAACAGCTTCGGGAGGATCAGCCCCACGCGAGCGGACCACGTGGCCGAGGATCTCGACGGCCGCATCGATGCCATCCTCGACGGAGGCGAAACGACGCACGGCGTCGAGTCCACGGTTGTGCTGGTGACAGATGACGAATCTGTCATCTACCGGCCCGGGGTCATTACGCTGGAGCAGATTCGAGCTGTCTGTACGGGCAGCGTCTCAGCGCGAGAGTTCAGCGAATCCTCGGGCCGCGCAGGTCAGCCGTTGCCCTCGCCAGGGATGGATCATCGCCACTACGCTCCGCGCGCGCGGCTGATCCTGGTGGGCGGCAATGGCGAGACGCAGAAATCCGATTTCGGAGAAGCTGCGAGGCGCGCCGAGGAAGCCGGAGAGGCCGTCGGCCTGATGCTGCCCGACGCTTTCCAGTCCGCGGTCATCGGGCGCACGGCGCGGGTCTTTCGATGGGGCAGGTGGGACGACGAAGAGGAACTCGCGCATCGGCTTTTTGCCGGGCTGCGCTGGCTGGATGCAGCCGGCGTCACGGCGATCGTCTGCCCGCTGCCGCCGGGCAGGGGGGTTGCGGTGGCGATCCGGGACCGGCTGATGAGGGCAGCGCGCCAGTAGACCAGGGATGCTGCCGATTGGATATCTCGTCGGACCGGGCGTTCGCCGGGCAACCCGTGGCAAAGGTCGCGTTTTGAAAGGGCGCGTCACAGCCGTGCGCAGGGGGAACTGTCAGCTTTTCGTCTCGAATGCAGGGGACCCGCCAATGCTCCATGGCTGCGCAATGCGCGCGCGCCGCGTGTAAGCGCCGCCGGACGACGGGAACGTGCGCCGTATCAAGTCCTGCGGGCCTGGGTGATTGCCGCCGCCGCGTCTCCGGCGTTACCCTCACCCTGTGATCCCAGAGCTGCGGCAGGACTTCAATCGCCGGTTTCGCCCGGAGGCCTTTCGCAAAATGCTCCACGGCCTCGATGCCGTGGCGCGCACCCACGTCGGGTTCCCGGTTGCCGAGACTCCCTGCTTCTTTCCTCGCCCGCTGCTGGACGAGATGGCTTCGATCGGCGCTGAGCTGACGCACCGTCTTCTCGCAAACCCTGATTACCTGGCCCGCTCCCTGGCCGCGATTCCCGAACCCTGGCGGGCTGCCGATCAGAACGCCCATCCCCACTTCCTGACGGCGGATTTCGGGCTGGCGCGCGAGGCTGACGGCCGGCTCGCGCCCCGTCTGGTGGAGATGCAGGCGTTTCCCTCGGTCTTCGGATTTCAGTGGGTCCTGGGCGAGGCTTACCGCTCCGCGTTTGCGCTGGACCCCGCGCTCGGATGCCTCCTGGGCAGCCACGACGAGGCCTCGTTCTGGAAGCTGCTGGATCGCGTCATCGTCGGCGGCCACGATCCGGAGACCGTGGTTCTGGCCGATGTGGATCCGCAGCACCAGAAAACGCTGCCGGACTTCCACATCACCGCTGACCGTCTCGGGATTCGCATCGTGGACATCGCGGAGATCGAGCCGCTCGATCCTGTGGACGGGCGCCCCGGCCACCTGCCCCGTCTCTGCTATCGGAGCGGCCGGCGTCTGATTCCCATCCGCCGCATTTATAACCGGGCCATTGTCGACGAACTGGTCCGGAAGCAGGTTCCGCTCCGCTTCGATTACCAGGAGACCTTTGACGTCGAGTGGGCGGGTCATCCCAACTGGTATTTCCACATCAGTAAATTTTCGCTGCCCTGGCTGGATCACCCCGCGGTGCCCGCCGCCGTCTTCCTGAACGAGTGGTGCCGGGGCGGGGGACAGGATCGCCTTCCCGAGGGCCGTAATCGCTGGATTCTAAAGCCGCTGTACTCGTTCGCAGGCCAGGGAATCGTTTTTGCACCGACGGAGGAGCAACTGTTGGGTATTCCCAAAGCCCGGAGAGGTGACTATCTGCTGCAGGAGCGGATTACTTTCGACCCTGTCATCGATACCCCTGTGGGTCCGACCCATGCCGAAATCCGCATCCTCTACGCCTGGCCGGATCGCGGAAAGCTGACGCCCGTCCTCGCCCTTGTTCGGCTCGGACGCGGCAGGATGATGGGCGTGGATCACAACCGCGATCAGGCGTGGGTGGGCGCCTCGGCTGCATTTTTTCCTGCCTGACGGTGGTTACTGCGGCTCTGATTCGAGAGCGCGGTGAAGTGTCATTACCGGGAGAGAGTTATCACCCTTTTTGGTGATTGCCCCAGAAATTTTATGGTTGTAAAAGATAACTGTCGGGGTAAACTTTGGTAATTGGCCTTCTCGGTGTATTGCGGGTACTGTGGGGAAGATGTTCGGGGAGACCCTATGAGGTTCGCGGTGGTTCCGGTTTCGGGAGCGCAGGAACGGCGCACCTCACGCGGTGCTGTTCGCTACCCGATGCATCTGCAGGTCACGCTGATCGTCGAAGGCCATGAATACGAAGCCGTTACCGAAGATTTCTCCGCCAGCGGGGTTCTGCTTCGGCTGGAAAGGCCATTGCAGATCGACCAGGAGATCGAGTTCCTGGTAGAAATCCCCTCCGAAGTGCTGGAGTTTTCCATGACTGCGGCGCTGCATTGCTCGGGTCGGATCGTCCGTTCCTTCTGGAAAGACGGTGAGCCCTGGGCCGCCGCGGTGATCGACGAGTACCGTTTTCAATGAGCCGTTTCGGGCCAGGATGATTACAGGACGCAGATGACGCAGAGCAACGGAAGCAACAACGGCCATCATTCTCCAAACGAGCAGGAGCCCGAGCTTCGGGTCATTCTCGCGGATTCTCAGGCCATCTATCGGGTGGGGATGCGGAAGGTGTTTGCGCCCGATACCGGTATTCTCGTGGCGGGCGAAGCTGACAGTCTGCAGGCGCTGCAGGATGTGGTCCCGAAGGTCGAGGCAGACGTGCTGCTCCTGGAGGGAGCCATGATCGCCGGCAATGCGAACGCCATTCCCGCTCTGGTGCGCATCGCTCCGAATCTCAAGATCATCGTGCAGGCTACCTCCAGCGATGAGTCCCACACGGTGGACCTGTACCGCCGCGGCGTCAAGGGCATTATTCCGCGTTCCATCTCTCCGGATCTGCTGGTCAAGTGCGTGCGGAAGATTGCCGTCGGCGAAACCTGGATCGACAACCAGTCCATCAACTGGGTGATCGAGGCTTACCGCTCGCAGGCCACGGCGATGGTGAATCCGCGCAGCCAGCCGCGCCTGAATCAGAAGGAGATGCTGATCATTGCCGGCATCACCCAGGGCAAGCGCAACAAGGAGATTGCCTATCAGCTGGGCACGACCGAGCAGGTGGTGAAGAACTATCTCCGGAAGATCTACGACAAGCTCGGTGTCTCCGACCGCCTGGAACTGGCCCTCTACTGCCTCCACCATCAGCTGCACAAGCGCGCAGCCGAAGTGGAGGGCCGCGCTCTGGAAAGCACCGGCAGCCAGTCCTGAGCACCGCGTCCTTACAGAACGAGAGCCCGGAAAGATCCGGGCTCTTTCTGTATCTGCCGGATTGGGCGGTTGCCGCCGGGCTCCGTCCGCTGCGCCGGTTCCTGGCGGGGGAAATCCGTTGCGCGTCTTCCGCAGCTACTTCCGGCCTCTCTTCAGGTCGTCCATCAGGATGATGGCTTCGGCGATCTCGCGCAGCGGCTTTCGTTTCTGGCGGCTCTGCTTCTGGAGAGTGAGGTACGCCGCCTCTTCGTCGATGTTCAGCTCGCGCTGCAGAATGCCCTTGGCCCGCTCCATGACCTTGCGCGTCTCCAGCTGATCGGCCAACTGCGACTTTTCGTACTCCATGCGAGCCAGCTCCACCTCGGCACCCACCAGATAGCCAATCATCGTGATCAGCTTGATCTCGCGGCGGGAATGACTATGCGGTTCGCGATGTTGCATGTTGATGGCTCCGACGAGCTTGCCGCGGCAGAGGATGGGAACGGCGAGAAAGGCTTCGAAGCGGTCCTCGGGAAGATTCTCAAAGCGCGCAAATCGGGGATCGGTCCAGGCCCTGGCGGGCAGAGCTACGGTTTGTTTGTGCTCCGCCACCCAGCCGGTGACGCCCTGGCCCATTCCCACGACGAGCCGGTCGACCACGTCTTCGTGGGGATTCTTCGATGCGCGCATCACGAGCCGATCCCTCTCGAGGACGTAGATGAAACAGGAATCGCAGCGGACCGCGGCGGTGACCATCTGGATGACGCGCTCCAGGACCTCGTGAAAGGGATCGGCAGCGGCCATCCGGCTACCAATTTCGTGCAGCAGATCGATATCGCTGGTTTCGTCCATCGTGTGCAGCGTTTCGTTCAAATCTTCGCTCCCTGGCGGCCAGTCTGGGGTGTCTCCGGTGGTTGTGGGTGTGTCAGTACTGTGACATAAGGTGCATCTCGTTACAAGACAAGACCCCCGGTGCCCCGGCGGTCTTCGGCGGCCTCGCCGGGCCAATGGGCCCGCATTCTTCAACATGGAGCGGCTGTTCCCGCATGGCAGCCGATCCGCGGATCACCTCGGGTGAATTTTCGCCCACAACCTCATGAACATCCCGGCAGGAGCCTTCCTTGCTGGGAGGGGTGTCGCCGCAGTTATCTGCGGCGGCCGGGAGCCGGCCTTCACACCGGTTCCCGCTGCGCTGCCCGGGTGTGCGGGGTGGTCGGCACTCGCGGTCTCTGACCGGGCCGCGCCCGGAGCTGGCGGAACCGGCGGGATGTCAGCCGTGAGGTACTGCACGATGAGCGAGATGCGGCGGTTGGAGGGATCCATGGGGTTCGACGGCACGCGCAGTTTCTGGTCCGCATAGCCGCGCACCTCCGAGACCTGGTCGCGGCGCAGGCCCGCACTCTGCATCAGGCGGCGTGCAGCGTTGGCGCGGTCGGTCGAGAGCTCCCAGTTTCCGTAGCCGTTGGAGGAGGCATACGGCTGGGCATCGGTGTGGCCCTCGATGGAGATCCGGTTGGGGATTCCATCCAGCTGCCCGGCCAGCATCTCCAGCAGTTCCTTTCCGTGCTGGTTGAGCGTGGCGCTGCCGGTATCGAAGAAGGTGCCGTCCCTGGCTTCCAGCAGCTCGATGCGCAAGCCCTCGGGCGTGATGGTGATCTGGATCTGGTTCCGGAGCGTGCGCAGATCGTTCATCCGGCGGATCGCTTCCTCAATCTTCCTTTTGAGATCCGCGATGTTGTTTTCCGTGATCGGCAGATTGTCGCTCGTGCCCGACTGATCGGTGCCGGTCTGCGTCGATTTGCCGCGGGGGTCGTTGAAATACCCCGCGACCGCCTGGCGTACCTTCTGGCTCGTGTTCATCAGCCAGAGCACGATGAACAGGGACATCAGGGCAGTGACGAAATCGGCGTAGGCCACCTTCCACGCGCCGCCGTGATGGCCGCTGTGGCTGGCCTTCTTCCTGACGATGACAATCGGTTTGCCGGGCATATTGTCGTTGCCTAGGCCGCCGGTTCCGCCGCAGCCGGAGCAGCAGGCTGGTTCCGGCAGGCTTCTTCGACCTCCGAAAACGAGGGCCGGACATGCGCCGGGATGGCGCGGCGTCCTATCTCGACCGCGACCACCGGCGGCTGCCCGCGAATGAAGGCCAGAATGAGCATGCGCAGGACGTAGAGATAGGCGTGCTCCTCAGCCGTGCTCTTCGCCATGTTCTGGCTGACGGGTCCCACCAGCCCGTAGCACAGAAGGATCCCCAGGAATGTGCCCACGAGGGCTGCCGCGACCTTGTGACCGATCTCCTCAGCCGGGCCTCCAAGCGCGCCCATGGTGATGACCACGCCCAGCACCGCAGCCACGATGCCGAGGCCCGGCAGCGAGTCAGCCATCGTGGAGAGTGCCGTGACCGGCTCTTCCGCGCTGTGATGCTGGACGTCCATATCCAGCTCCATCATCTGGTCCATGTCGAAGGCTTCGACGCCGCCGGTAATCACCATGCGCAGCGTGTCGCAGACAAAATCGCGTGCATGGTGATCCTTCAGGAACTCGGGATACGCACTGAGGATCGGGCTTTCCTCCGGCTTCTCCACATCGAGCTCGATGGTCAGCATGCCTCCGCGGCGCGCCTTCTGCAGCAGTTCGTACATCATGCGCAGCGTCGCCAGGTAGCGCTCCCTGCCGAACCTCGAGGGACGGAAGATTCCGGCGGCGCCTGCGGCGACCTTCTTCAGGATGCGCAGCGGATTGGCAACCAGGAGCGTGCCCAGGCCCGCGCCGCCGATAATCAACAGTTCCGCGGGCTGCAGCAGGACTGCCAGGTGGCCATGCTCCATGAGATATCCGGCGGCGACGGCGCCAAAGACCACGAGAATGCCGATGATTGCAAACATGCCTGCCCGAAGAGCCTCCCGCACTGGTTGCGGCGCCATCACGAGGGGGAGCCGAGCCCCGATCGCCGGATGGGCTTCTGCTTCCCTCATCGGCGAAAGTCGTGCGGGCTTCAGTCAGGCACAGGGCGGCGAATCGCGCCGGATTCGGGCGGAGGCGCGGCTCACTCCGCGCGCAGGGCCTCGGCCGGATCGATATGAGCGACGCGCAGGGCCGGCAAGAGACTGGCAGCCGCTGCTACGGCGATGAGCACCACAGGGACGCTGAGAAGTGTCAGCGGATCCCACGGGCTCACGCCATAGAGGGCGCTCTTCATCAGGCGCAGCACGAAGAAAGAAGCGCCGAGGCCGACGGCGACCCCGGCTGACGCGGCAACCAAGCCGGAGGAAGCAATCCGGCTCATCGCCTGGCCGGCGGTCGAGCCCAGAGCCATGCGGATGCCGATTTCACGCGCGCGCTGGACCACCAGGTTCGAAACCAGGGCGTAAATGCCCACGGTCGAGAGCAACAGCGCCAGCGCGGCGAGCGTCCCCAGCAGCATGACTTCCAGCCGCTGGGTTTGTAACTGCTGATTGAGCAAATCCTGCATCGAGTAGAAACCCGCAAACGGCAGGGCGGGATCGACGCTGGCCAGAGCCCGCTGCATCTGCCCCGTCAGTCCCGGCACCCGGCCATTCGTCCGCACCACCCACGATGGCTGGGCCCACATATGCGCCAGTGAAATGAAGCTCGCCGATACCTGGGTGTACGGCACATAGAATATGGGTTCGACGCCGATCGGCGCATCGCGCCGCACATTTGACTGGTCCAGTGTGTCGGCGACCACGCCCACGATCGTGTACACAAGCTTGCCGCTTCGGAAGTGCCTTCCCAGGGGCACCTGCTCGCCGAAGAAATGGCGGCCGAAGGCTGTGTTTACGATGGCCACGGGCTGGGAGGCCGGAGTATCAGAATCCCGAAACACCCGCCCTGCCAGCAAAGGGATCCGGAGCACGGAAAAGTACTCCGGCGTGGTGTAGGCCAGGCTGCACGCGTCGACTGTCCCGGTCTCCCTGCCGTCTGCCACCGTAATGGCATCGTTGACGAAGGTTTCGTAGGGCAGGCTCAGCGCCACAGCGGCGCTCTCCACGCCGGGAATTCGCTGCATCGCAGCCACGCTCTCGCGCAGCAGCGTGCGGAAGGCCGCGGGATCGTGGTAGCGCGCATCGTCCAGCGAGGCCTTCGCAGCGACGACGTTGTGCGCGTCAAAGCCCCCCGGGAGCGTCTCCAGATGGATGACGGTTCTGATCAGCAGTCCTGCGGCTCCGAGGAGCACTACGGTGAGGCTGACCTCACAGGCAATGAGCCATTGCCGCAGGCGCCCCGATCCGCCGGTGACCGCGCGGGCTCCCGCAGCGATGGAGCTGCGCAGATCCACCCGGCGCGTTCCCAGCGCGGGCAGGGCACTGAAAAGGACACTGGTCAGCAACGAGATCGCAGCGGCAAAGGCAAGCACCCGCCCGTCAAGGCTGACCCCTCCGATGGGCATCATGTCCAGGGGCAGCAGGTGCCGGATGGCGGGCAGGAGCGCCACCGCCAGGCCGAGCCCTGCAGCTCCGCCAAGAGCGGCGAGCAGCAGATTCTCCACCCAAAGCTGCCGCAGAACTCTGCCCCGCGATGCGCCCAGAGCCAGCCGCATCGCCATCTCCGGTGTGCGTTGCCCGATGCGTACCAGCATCAGCCCGGCAAGATTGCCGCACGCGATCAGCAGAATGCAGCTCACGGCCAGCATCAGGATTTCCATCGGCGCCCGCGTTGCGCTGGCGGCATACGCCTGAACGGGGCTGGGGTAATACCACACCCGCTCGTAGCGGAGGTTCGCATTCCGCGGCGGGGGCATGTGTGCGAGCTGCGCGCGCACCTCGTCCCAGCTCGCTCCCGGCTTCAGCCTCATCAGGATGACACAGTTCTTGCCCGCGCAGCCGCCATGCGGATCGTCCGGCATCAGCGGCGTCCACAGGTCCGCGGGATTGGGCATCTGCGCGTTCTGAGGCAGGACGCCGACCACCGTATAGGGCGCGCTTTTGAGCAGAATAGCCTTACCCAGAATGAGGCGGTCCTCGTGAAACGCTGTGCGCCACAGCGAATAGCTCAGAACGGCAGCCCTGCCTGCGCCGGGGCGGTCTTCGTCTTCAGTAAAGCCGCGTCCCAGCACCGGTTCGATGCCCAGCACTTCGAAGTAGTGCGCTGATACCTTCGCGCTGTGCACATAGCGCACAACCGTACCCCGGGCCGCCTCCGCCTGCAGATTCACGCCCTCCCATCCGCCGAAGCCACCGCTGCTGATCGCGGCCATTACCGCGGGCACGTTCTGCCTGACCGCCTCCCAGCGCAGGTTGTCGAAGCTGTCCTCGTCATTGAAGCGTGCCGGATTCTTCATTGACTCCTCGTGTGCCATCAGCACCGCCAGCCGCCGGGGGTGGGGATACGGCAGATTCCGCAGCACGGAGGCATCGAGCAAACTGAAAACTGCCGTGTTCACGCCGATGGCCAGCGCCAGGGTGACCACGACGGCCGCCGTGAATCCGGGATTCCGCCGCAGCTGCCGTACCGCGTACTTCAGATCGTCCAGCATGCCCTCTCCTGATGACGAGCCCCGTCCCTGCTTCCTACTCCGTGCGCAACGCCTCCATGGGTTCGATCCTGGCCGCTCGGCGGGCGGGCAGGGCGGCCGCGAGTACGGCCACCAGCAGGACCAGTAAAGTGACCGGCACGAATACCAGAGGATCCATAGCAGAAACCCCGAACAACTCGCTCCGGAGTGCCCGCGTTGCCAGCAGCGCAACCGGCACGGCCACCGCAACACTGATTCCCGCCAGGAGGAGGACATCGCGCAGCACGAGTATTACGACGGTTTTGCGGTCCGCGCCGAGCGCCATGCGCACGCCGATCTCGCGGGTCCGCTGTGCTGTGGCGCAGGCGAGGACGCCGTACAGGCCGACGGCAGCCAGAAGAATCGCGAGCACACCAAAGCTCACCGCGAGCAGCGCGATCATCCGCTGGTCGTTGATGTTCTGGTTGATCTCGTCATCCATTGTGCTCAGGTTATCCAGCACCAGCTTCGAGTCGATGCCGGCGACACTGCGGCGGATCATGCTCACTGCGGCCGCCGGCGTGCCCCAGGTGCGGACGTAATAGAACATCTCCGGTACGACCGGCTGCTGCGCCACCGGACCGTACAGCGCGATCCCGACCTTACCCCACAGATTCCGGTGGATGTAGTTGCCGGCCACGCCGACAATCCGGATATCGTACTTCGCCTTGCCGCTGCCCCAGGCCAGCATGCGGCCTGGGGCCTTCTGCGGGCTGCCGAAAAAGCGATCCGCGAACGCTTCATTCACAATGGCGACCTTCTGGCTGTTCATGTCGTCCTGTTCGGTGAAATTCCGGCCGGCGAGCAGCGGAACCTTCAGCGTAGCGAAATATCCGGATGTCACCATCGCGTGTTCCACGTCCATATCCTCACCTTCATGGGGCGTGTAGCCTGCAATGCTGATGTTTCCGCTGCTGACGTGGTCTGCCAGCTCGGGATCGCTGGTTGCGCCCGCGCTCTCCACTCCGGGCAGCACCGCCAGCGCATCCACGATGCGCCGGTTCAGCGGGACCACGGCCCTGGCAGTGTAGCCCACCATCTGCGGATCGACGCCGAAGGCGATCAGATGATCCGTCTCAAAGCCCACATTCACGTCGCGCAGTTTCTGCAGCGTGCGAATAAAGAGACCCGCGCAGACCAGCAGCAGCAGGCTCAGCCCCATCTGGGTGCCCACAATCGCGCGGCGGAATCCGAACCGCCCGCCCATGCTGCCCGCGCTCTGCTGCTTCAGGTTGCTGACGAGGTCGGGCCTCCACAGCTGGAAGGCCGGAGCTACGGTAAAGAGCAGGCTCACACCGATGGCGAGGGCGAAGGCAAACGCCAGTAATAGCCCGTTCTGATGCGTTGAAAACGGCGGCTCACCACCGCCTGTGGTCATGCGGCTGATCAGAAGGCGAATGGCGGCCGGGGCCAGCAGGAGTCCCGCTGCGCCGCCCAGAACGCCGAGAAGCAGCCCTTCTGCGAAGAGCTGCCGCACCACGCGGTCGCGCCGGGCGCCCAGCGCATACCGCATGGAAACCTCGCGTACCCGCCCTGTGGCGCGCACCAGCACCAGACTGGCCACATTCACCGATGACATCAGCAGCACCAGCGCGGCCATGGCCATCACCACCAGCAGCGGGCCTTCGAGATCATTGCGCGAATAGGAGAACCCACGTGAGCCGTCGAGCACGCGCAGCCGGCTCCTGGTAACAAATCCTGCGGCGAATTTCGGAGAATGGTCGTTCATCAGCGGGACCTCGGCCTGGCGCAGTGCGTGCCAGAGCGGCGCCAGCCCCGCCTGCGCTTCGGCGCGCGTCTCTCCGGGCTTTAGCCGGCCCAGAATGTTCAGCCAGCGGGAGGTGTGCTGATCCAGTTCGTCCCACTCGGGCGTGATGACCGGCTTCATGGTCATGGGCACCCAGAGATCGGCAGGCGACCCCCAGATCGCGCCCTCAAAACCCGGAGAAGCGACGCCGAGTATCTGGAACGGGTGGCCATTGACATCGATCGTCTGACCCACCACATGCGGGTCTTCCGCCAGATGCGTCTTCCAGTAGTTGAAGCTAAGCACGGCTACGGGATCGCCGTTCTTCACGCGGTCATTCGCCTGGGTCAGCAGCCGTCCCACGGCGGCCTGGACGCCCAGCGCCTCGAAGTAATTCCCGCTCACCAGCTCCGTATTGCCCAGCTCCGACCGCTGATGCCACATCACGCCGGCCTGCGTCTGGTACATGGCAATCAGGCCGTCGAAAACCTGATTCTTATCCCGCAGCCACTGGTACATCGGCCAGGAGAAATAAGCCTCCGGATCGCCGCCCTCCATGGAAGTGTGGCCATTCCATACGTCGGCCGGCGTCGCTTCGAGGAGTACCAACTGCTGGGGACTGCGCACCGGCAGGGAACGCAGCAGCGCCTGATCGAGAAGGGAAAAGATCGCCGTCGTGGCACCGATGCCCAGCGCCAGAGTCGCAACGGCGCTGAGTGTGAACGCCGGCGATTTTCGTAGCTGCCGAAGCGCGTATCGCAGGTCTGAAAGCATAGAGACTCCTGGGACAGCCCCGAAACAACAGCGTGGCAGGTGACCTGCCAAAGCGGCCATTTGAAAGAACGAGAGTTATGCCGGAAGCAGCAAGGTCGAGCTGTCCGGAAACACTGCCACGTGTTCAGAAACGGACAGAAGATTCACCTGAGGGAAGAGCACCCTGGGTTGGGGGGGTGTTGGTAAGCGATCGATACTGACGGCATTCTTCTGACGCCAATGTTCCCTGATGCCATCGCGCCCTCTGGACTCGGCCCGGAGGTCCAGCGCCCCGGCGATCCGCGGTCCTGGTGAAAAAGGGAACGCCGAAACCGCACGAAGTCCGCACCAGGCCGACATCGAGAACGATCCTCTGCCCGGATCCCGGGCGCTCGGCTGATCCGAAGGCGGCTCAGAATGACAGCCCTGTTTGTGCAGGGGTATTCTCCAGCCGGACACGGGGCCGGTTAGTCCGGCCGGACTGACTTGGTGGTCCCGTGGGAAATGCGGGCTGAACAGCTTGCGGAGTAAGTGGTCGACCGAAACAAAGATCTCCCTCAGCGGCTGAATCCGGGCCCCTTCAAGGAGTCAGGCTTCTCCGCGAACCGTGAAGCCGCGCCCTTGCAGGAAAGCCAGTCCTTCGCGCCTCGGTGGCGATGCCGGGACTCCGGTGGCCTGGGGACGGGTTTTCCACGGGCGTGCTCGGGGAGGGGAGCAGTAGACTCACGGGATGGGGCAGATGCTCGATAGCGGGCCGGATGGGGGACTGATTCCCGGGCGGGGCCGGAAGAAGGACGAGAAAGTCTCGGCGGCCACACGGAAGATGCGGATGCTGCGCTCGCTGGCCTGCGGGAACAAATACGAGAAGCTGGCGCGGGCTCAGGGCGCGGCGATGATTGCCGGCGTGGATGAGGTGGGGCGGGGCGCGCTCTTCGGGCCGGTGGTGGCGGCGGCGGTGATTCTGCCGGTGGATACGCGAATTCGAGGGCTGCGGGATTCGAAGCAGCTGCCGCGCGAAGACCGGGAGCGGCTGGAGGCGATGGTCAGGGCGCGGGCGATTGCACTGGCGATCGAAGAGGTCGATGCGGAGACCATCGACCGGGTGAACATCTATCAGGCTTCGCGGATGGCGATGACGGCGGCGGTGCTGCGGCTGGATCCGCAGCCGGATCATCTGCTGATCGATGCGCTGCGGCTGGATTTGCCGCATGGGCAGACGAGCATCGTCTATGGGGACTCGCTGAGCATTTCGATTGCGGCGGCTTCGGTGGTGGCGAAGGTGTACCGCGACGCGCGAATGCGCGAACTGGATGCGGAGTATCCGCAGTACGGACTGGCTTCGCACAAGGGCTATGCGACGCCGGAGCATCGGGAGGCGCTGCGGAAGCATGGGCCTTCGGCACTGCACCGGAAGAGCTTCGCGCCGGTGGCGCAGGCGGATCTTCCGTGGGAGGACTTTCCCGCCGAGGACGGCCTGGATGCGGCGCTCGCCGCATCGCTGTAGGCGGTACTTCTCAGAGAAAAGAAAGCGTCAGCAGGCTCCGCCGCCGACGAAGTGGACGATCTCCAGCTTGTCGCCTTCGGCGATGGGAGTGGCGTCCCATGCGGCTCGGGAGACGATGGAGCCATTGTGTTCGACGGCGACGCGGTCCTGCTTGAGGGCGAGGGCGGCGAGGAGGTCCGCGAGGGTGGCGCCGGTCCGGAGGCTGGGAAAGGCGCGCGGATTGCCGTTGATGAGGAGGTTCATGCCCTGAATGTAGCAGGGGTGGAAGATCAGCGCAGGAGATGGAGAAGCTTCCAGACGGCGAGGGCCAGGGCCGCGAAGACGGCTTCGAAAGCGAGAGCGAAGGCGAGTCCGCGGAAGGCGCCGAGGTTGTCGTGGAGCGGGGTTGTGCGGGTCGAGCCGGATGCGGCAGGGGTGAAGGGGGCGGCGGGGTGGAGCGTTTCTGTGGCCATGGTGTCCCTGCAGCGGAGTATCGGCGCAGGCAGGCTTGCCCATCGCGGCCCCGGACGATTTTCCGGCGTCCGCGTATCGAAACAGAACCGCGGTAAGCAGGTTTCCCGTTTGGGAACAGAAGAAAAGCCCGGACCGGCGAGCGGCCCGGGCTTTGTTATGCCGTGCAGTCTAGCGCCGGATTTGCAGGGTGGGAGTGGTGGTTCGGGTGATTCCGCCGCCGGTTCCTTTGATCGTGATGGTGTACGTGCCGAGGTGAGCGTTGCGCGAAACGGTGAGATCGAAGTCGGTCGAGCCGGAGCCCGGCGCCGGCAGCGATGCTGGGCTGAAGCTCGTCGTCACGCCGGAGGGGACGCCGGTGGCCGAGAAGGAGACCGCCGAGTCAAAGCCGCCGGAGACGGAGCTGGTGACGACGGCATAGCCGCTCTGGCCGCGAGCCATATATCCGGAGCTGGGTGAGACGGAGAGGGTGAAGTTCCCCTGCTGCGGAGCGGTGACGGTGAGGAGAACACTGGTGGTTTCGACGGTGCTGCCGGAGGTGCCTTTCACGGTGATGGTGTAGGTTCCGGGCGCGGTGGTGGAGACGACGGAGATGCCCATGCTGGAGCTACCGGCGCCGGTAATCGAGGATGGGGTGAAGGTGACGGTGACCCCGGAGGGCTGGCCGGAGGCAGAGAGCGCGATGGCAGAGCTAAAGCCGCCGGTAACGGAACTGGTGATGGTGGAGCTGACCGCGTTTCCCTGGACAAGGGAGACAGAGCCGGGCGAGGCGGTGAGATTGAAGCCAGGCGTGGTGGAGGCGGATCCGGCAAGGGCGTTGATGAAGTTTACGCCGCCGGGGCTTCCCCAGCCGGTCGCAAGGTCGTAGCCGCTCGTCGCGGAATACCCGTTGCTGCTGGTGATGTCGTGCAGGTCAGAGTCATAGCTGGACCCTTCGCCGATGGAATAGAGAGCGGGGTTGATGAAACCGAGGAGTCCATTGCCATTGGCGACGGACTGCTGGTTGACGAGGGCCAGGTAACCGGCCCAGAGCGGCGCGGCAAAGCTGGTGCCGCCGTATTGGTTGGCGGTGCAGGCAGTCTGGTCGGCGCAGACGTAATAGGTGAAGTTGGCGTTGGCGGAGACGTCCGGACCGTTGCGGTAGCTCGTTGAGCAGCTGGAGCAGCCGGCGGCCGCGGTGGTTTGCCAGGAAGGAATGGCGTACCTGTCGGGCGAGATGCCGCCGCCGCCATCGACCCATGCAGTTTCCGAAGACCAGGGTCCGGCGGCCGCGCTGGTGGTGAGATCGGTGCCGCCCACGGAGGTGATGTAGACGTCATCGGCGGGGTAGATTTCCGAGGCGGTACCGGAAGTGGTCCATTTGCCGCTGTCGCCCGCCGCCTGGAAGAGGTTTTGCCCCTGGGCGGCGAATTCCTCAAAGTACGGATTGTCGGTGTTGGGGTCGGCGGGATACCAGGTCCATGAGGAGCTGAGCTGAGCGCAGACGGCGACCTGTCCGGCGGCCATGGCATTGAAGATTGCGGCGTCGGTGGAACCGATGTAGACAACGAGGTGCGACAGACCGGGAGCCATGCCGAGAGCCTGCGTCATATCGAGGGTTTGCTCAGTGTCGTCGCAGCCGCTGGAGTAGACGCAGCTGGTGCTGGTGCCGTCGACGGAGTCCAGCGTGACGGTGGCGCCGGGATAGGTCTGGTGGACGTTGTTGTAGTAGGTCTGGAGGTCGGCGAGGTCGGTACCGTAATACTCAAGCAGGCCTACGGACTGACCGCTGCCGTTGAGGGAGCTTGCGCCGTAGTAGGCAGCCCGGCCCGGTTACGGGGGATTAGTGGACAACACCCATATTATCGGCGGGCCAATAGATGAATTCGGCCTTGCCGTAGATGAGGTCGCGGGGGACCGGGCCGAAATCGCGGCTGTCGCTGGAGATGCTGCGATGGTCGCCCATGACGAAGTATTCGCCGTCGGGGATCACCATTTCAGGCATGGAACGGGTGTCGCGATAGCGCGGCGGGACGTAGGGCTCGCTGAGCGGATGGTTGTTGACGAAGACTCGGCCGCGATCGATCAAGATGGAATCGCCGGGCAGGGCGATGATGCGCTTGATGTAGCTCTTCTCGGGATCGCGGGGATAGCGGAAGACGACGACGTCGTCGCGGTCGATCTTCTCGAAGCGAAAAAAGAACTTGTCGATGAAAAGACGGTCCTGGTCGCGCAGTCCGGGCTGCATGCTGGTACCTTCCACGCGCACCGGCTGATAGAGGAAGGTCACGATGAGAAAGGACGCGACGACGGAGATGCTGATGTCGCGGATCCAGACGCGAAAAAAACGACTTTTGGATGCAGAGGGAGGATTCTGGTTCATGAGAAATCAGCTGCACCCCAGGCTGCCGGCGGGGCACACGATCTGCGTCCGTTGCGCAAAGTTGGGTTTGGCCATGGGCTGCGGCTGCGTGGAGGCAGGCACGAGGGTCGTGGGGCCGTCGAGGTTGGATTCCTGCAGCAGGAGCGGGCGCTGGAGAACCATTTCGACCTGGGTGCCGGAGTCGATGTTGACTTCGGCGTTGCGAGTGAAAAGAGCGACGATGCCGGCGGCGGCCAGACCGGCGCCGACGCCTTCGAGGCCTCCGGCGATGGGATGGCCTGAAGCGAGGCCGCCGATGGAGCCGATGGTGGCTCCGGTGGGTACGGCAACCTTGGCGGTCTCGCCGGCGTTGTGGGCCTTGTTGCTGCCGCCATCCTGCTGGATGGTGCCTTCATCGCCCTTGACGGTCTGGTTCTTCGTGCCGGGAAGGCTGTTGACGACCCCGGGGATCTCCGCGACGGAGCCGTTGGGGAAGATCATCGAGGTGAAGTGCATGTTGAGCTGCGCCTTGCCGTGGATGCGACCGGGGCGCACCACGCTGTCGACGACTCCCTGGACGTAGACGCCGGCGGGGATGACGACGCGGTTGCCGACGACCACCGGAAAGATGGAGTTGAGGTAGACGCCGTCGCCGGGTTTGGCGCTCTTGGTGTTGATGGCGCTGCGGAGCTGGAGGAGAACTCTGGTTCCGGAGGGGACGGTGATGGTCCTGGGGGCCGGTGCGGAGGAGGCTGCGGGCTGGGTGGCGGAGGCGGGCGCCTGAGCCGATGCGGCCGGCGCGGTTTGCGCGGCCGCCATGCTTCCGGCGGCGAGGACCGCAGTCAGGATGGCAGGTTGCAGCGTGCTCATAGGCAGTCTCCGGGCACCTTCATTATTTTGCCTGAAACACGGGGGAAATCTCAGTTGCCGGCCGCACAGGGGGCTTTCCCGTTGGACCGTCGGCATGGTGTTGAAGTGAGCACGGGGACAGGGGCCGCTGCACGCAGGCGGGAGCAGGGCGCAGGATTCTTCCCTGGGTCCGCGACTCTGCCGCGGTCATCGGGACGGGAGCGGAGGGCAGAGTCGCGGAGGCGGATTCCCCGCCGGCGGAGCGCGGTGCTGCAGGGGGAGCCGGAGCGGCTCAGGCCTGGATGATCTGCGGCTGGGTGGCGGGCATCGTCTGCGAGAGCTCATCGAGGGCAGCGAGTTTGGCCTGGTAGTCCTCGATTTCGAACTGCTCCTTGGCGCTGGCCCACTGCAGAGCGCGTTTCAGGAGGTCGCGGGCGGCGGGACGGCCGATGCGGCGTTCCTGAATCTCCGCGAGCAGCATGTAATTGCGGGTGGAGGCGGGATTCCTCTGCAGGAGGCGGACGGCCATGCGGTAGGACTCCTCGTACTTCTTCGCATGGAGAAGCAGGCGGCTGTAAAGGGCGAGGACCTCCGAATCTTCGGGAGAGAGCTTGAGGGCGGCATCGCAGGTGGCGATGGCTTCCTCCTGGCGGCCGAGCTTCTGCCAGCAGAGCGCAAGATGGCGGAGAAGCGCGCTCTGCACGGCGCGGGGCAGGGGCTGCTTGAGCTGCGCTTCGCAGAACTCGGACCACTCCCGGTGGCGGCCAAGGCTGATCATGGCGCGGAAGTAGCGCTTTTCGATGTCGGAGCCGTAGAGGGGATGGGTGAGGTTCTGGGCGACAAGATCATGGAGGACCTGGAGGGATTCGGCGCGTTCGGCGGCGCGGAATTCGGCGGTCAGGGCGAGCAGCTCGGCGCGAGCGGCGAAGTTCTCGGGATCCTTGTCGGCCGCGAGCTTGTAGAACTCGAGGGCTTTGGCATAGATGGCGCGGTCAGCGCAGATGTCCCCCGCGCTCTGGAAATCGCGGGAGGTGGCGTTTTCGCGGTCGATGCGGCTGAGGTGGCCGGCGGCGGCGGGCCAGTCGGGCGCCTGCACGGCCAGGCGGAGCAGGGTCTCCGGCGGGGTCCATTCAAGGGCGGCCGTCGCGGGAGCGAATTTGGCGGCTTCGGCGGCGGTGGCGCGGATTTCCGAGAGGAGCTTTTCAATTTCTTCCTTCGCGGAGCCGAGGTGGGAATCGAAACCGTTCTTCCGCTCCTGGGCCTCGCGGTGGAGGGTGGCGAAGGCGGCAAGCTGGCGGCGTGCTTCCTCGCTCTGGCGGAGGATATCGCCGACGAGGGCGCCGAGCCGGGACTGGACGCAGGAATCGATCTCGTCGGTGAGGGCACGGCGCAGAGCGGCGCGGGCGCGAACTTCGAAAATGAGGAAAACAAGGATGAAGAGAACCAGCAGCAGAAGAGAAACCAGGGGCAGACTCCCGGTCTGGAACGCGAACATTTGGTGCTCCATATTTTCCTGCTCGGGGAGGTGCCCGATGATAGCACAGAAGGGTTGTGCATCTGTCGGGATTTCCCCTGCACCTTTCGGGGCAGGGGCGGATGCGCGGATGGCCGGTTCGCCCTGCGTCGATGGGGCAGCAGAGCAATCGGCGCGGTGGATGCAGCTGGGGAAGAGTTCCGGGGAACGCCGGCTCCGGAGCATCCGCCGCCCGCAGCTCTCGTGTGTGGGCCGGCAAGCTCACAGAAAGACAAAAGGGACCCCTCTGCGGCGTACCCCGGGGCTTATTTGACGCGAACCCTCGGTTCGACGGACATGCCTGGGCGGAGGAGGTGGTCCTTGTTCTCCTGGGGTTCGGTGAGATCGATACGGACCGGGATCCGCTGAACGACTTTGACGTAGTTACCGGTGGCGTTCTCCGGCGGGAAGAGACTGAGCATGGAGCCGGTGGCACCGCCGATCTGCGTGACCCTGCCGTCGTAGTCGCGATCATAGGCGTCGATGTGGAGGGTAACGGCCTGGCCGGGTCGCATGTGCTCGAGCTGGGTTTCCTTGAAATTGGCGGTGATCCAGACATTGTCAAGGGAGACGAGGGTCATGAGGGCCTGGCCGACGGAGACGTTCTGTCCGGGCTGGACGCTCTTGATGGTGACGATGCCCGAGGTGGGGGCGTGGATCTGGCAGTACTCGAGGTTGAGCTCGGCCTGGGCCAGGGCGGCGCGGGCCTGATCGACCTGAGCGGCGGCCTGATCGGCTTTGGCTTTCTGGATGGCGACCTGCTGGGGGGCGGTTCTGGCGTAGTTCAGGCTGGACTGAGCCTGGACAACGCGGTCGTGCGCCATGCGAACGGCGTTCTGTGCGGCGACCACGTCCGCTTCGGCCTCATCGACGGCGGCCTTGTCGGCGTCGGCGGTGGCCACGGCGGCGTCGTACTGCTGCTTCGAGATGATGTCCTTCTGAACCAGCGGCGTGTAGCGCTCGAGGTCGAGCCTGGCCTTTTCATAGTTGGCCTGCGCGGCGACGACGCGGGCCTGGTCTGCCTTAAGCTGGTTTTCCGACTCGACGACCGCCTCGTGGGCACTGACTACATCGATGCTGGCGTTGTTGAGGTTGGTGCCGGTGTTGATGTGGATGACCGGGATGTTGACGCGGGCGGCCTCGTAGCTGGCCTCGGCCGATTCGAGGTTGGCCTCGGCCTGATGGAGGGCGGTTTCGAAGTCGGCGGGATCAACCTGGACGAGAAGGGTTCCGGCATCGACGAACTGATTCTGGTCGACAAAGACGCGCAGCACATGCCCCTGGATGCGGGAGCTGATCTGCACGAGGTTGCCGTCGACCTGGGCGTCGTCGGTGTCCTCGTAATAGGTGGAGTGCCACCACCAGAGGAACGCGCCGACCACGAGGATGGCCACGACGCCGATGATGATGAAGCGGCGGCGGGACGGCTGGCGCGGGGTCTCCTGCTGATCTTCGGTGGGTTTGGGCTCGGTCATCTGATCCGCCACGCTTACTTTCCTCCCAAATAATCCTGATAGCTCCGCTCGGCGACGCCGAGAGCGCGCGCCAGGGAGAGTTTGGCCAGGTTGTGCTGGTAGAGACTGGCAACATACTGTTCACTGGCCTGAGCGACGGCCTGCTGCGCCTGGGAAACCGCGAGGTTGTCGGAAACGCCTGCCTTGTAGCGCTGCTGGGCTTCGCTGAGCGCCTCGTTGGCGAGGTCGACATTGCCGCGGGCGACGTCAACCAGCTTTTCGGCTGCCTGGATGTCGAGGATGCTGTCGCGGACATCGGCGCCGATCTGGCCGCGAAGATCGCTGAGGCGGGCGCGGAGCGTTTCCAGCTGGGACTGCGCCTGTTCGGCATCGCCGCGGAGCTTGCCCTCCTCGAAGAGCGGCACGTCGAGGGCGCCTGTGGCGTCTCCGGTGCCGTGGGAATGGGCAAAGTTGATGCCGATGTCGCCGTAGTCGCCGCTGAAGCTGATGGTGGGCAGACGCTCCGCGGCGGCGGCCTTGCGGGCCAGCTCGGCTGCCTGGACCTGCTGTTCGAGAGCCTGGAGATCGGGCCGGTTTTGCAGGGCCTCGCGAACGGCGGTATTGGGGTCGAGATGATCGAGGGGCTTGTAAGGCTCCCGATCGGTCAGATCGAACTTCTGATCGAGAGGCAGGCCGATGGCGCGGGCCAGAGCGATCTTGTCCTTCTCGTAAGCATTACGGGCCGAGATAAGGCTCTGCTCCTGCATCTGGTAGTCGACGCGGGCGCGCAGCTCATCGAGAAGCGGGGCGGTTCCGGCCTGATGATTGGCGACAGCCTGGTCGAGGGAGACTTTGGAGGTGTCGACCTGGGCCTGCGCTGCCTGGATGCGCGCGGCCTCGGCGATCACGGTGAGATAGGCGTTGCCGACGGTGAGAACGACGAGATCGCGGGCGTCCCGTGCGGAGAGGCTGGCGGCCTGGAAATTATGTTTCTGGGCGAGATAGTTGCGGAGCGAGGAAAGGTCGACGAGTTTCCAGTCCACCGAACCGCGCAGGTCGGTGTATCCGTAGGGACCGACGATGGCGGGGAAGCCGGGGATGCGCAGACCCTGGGCCTGGAGGTCGGTTTCCTGCACGGCTTCCTTGAGAGTGCCGGTGACGGTGGGTAGCAGAGTCTGGAGCTCTTCGAGGCGGGCGCCGCGGGCGGAGCTGATGTTCTGCGTGGTGAGGATGAGGCCCAGATTGAAGCGCAGCCCACGCTGGATGGCATCGCTGAGAGACAGCGGCAGAACACCGGGGGTGACCGGCTGCTGAGCGACGCTGCCCTGATAGGTGGAGGTGTCGATTGCCGGCTGCGGGATCTGAATGGGCCCCTGCGGGACGACCACCGAGCTGCCGCCGCCAGACGCCTGCGCCATGGAGGAAGCAGCCATCGTCAGGGCGAGAGCCACCACGACGGCGACGTGTTGCAGGCGCAAAAATCCTGGATGGTTGGCTATGGCCTCCGGCACGAAACGAGCCTTTCGTCTGAACCAGGGGAAAACACGGATTCCCACTCAGCGTATGTGTTTTGGATGCGTCGTACCGCTGAAAAATTCAAAAGAATCTCTGGCTTAAGAGTATTCCAAGGAAGGCCGCTGCGTCTCGCCGATGAGGAAAAAGGTAACGTTTCAGGAAGCCGGTGGCGAGACAACGTTCGGCGAGCAGGCGTGCCCAGCGATCAGCCTCAGGCGGTTACGCCTGAGGCTGACTGCGCGAGAGACGAAGCCAGGGAGCAGAGCACCTCGCGGAAGAGGATGCCAACCGCTTCAGGAGTCCAGACGGAGGGCCACGCAATGCGGCTGATCGCCTGGGCGGTGGCGGCGTTGTCCTGCCCGAGCACGGCACGCTGAACAAAGACGGCGCGCTGGGCCTGCGAGAGCCGGTCAAGCCAGGCGCGGAGACGGCTGCGTCCGGCGCCGCCGATCAGATCAGAAAGCTCGGCTCGGGAGAGCGGGGTGGTGTCGTCTTCGATGCAGGGAGCGCCGGGACTGGGCTCAGGCACCGAGGAGAACGAAGCGGGGTCGCGACGGCGCATGATCTCGAGGGCGCCATCGATCACGCGGTTGCGCACAAGAGTTTCCGCCACGACGGGTTCGGCACAGGGGTCGACATCGACGGCGGCCACGGTGTTCTCGACCAGGCGGAGAGCGTCCGCTTCGCTGCCGAGCATGAGCGCCGCAAACTGATACATCTCGAGCGCAATGTGCTCCGCGGTGAGGACTGCTTCCGGACAGGGATTTTCCGTCATGGCGACACCTCCGGGCGAAACCGCTGATTCCATCCTCGCCTGGCGGGGGTGGGGCGTCAAATGAAAGAGACATTCTGGTGAATCGATTCAGGGCGACGGATTTCCGCAGAGTGCGGAATTCAGTGATGCTGCAACGGGCGGCGATTGCGGCTGCCGCGGCCTGACGGATCAGGTACACTTTTGCGTACGCCGGGAGTGCCTTGGGGCCTGGTTCTATGCTGAAGAATACGCGTATCCCGAGTCTCTTTCTGAGCCGCGACGAATCATGGCTCAGATTCAACCGGCGAGTTCTGGAAGAAGCGGAGGACGGCTCCAATCCGCTGCTGGAGCGGGTGAAGTTTCTGGCCATCACGGCCAGCAATCTGGATGAGTTCTTCGAGATCCGCATCGCGGGCGTGCTGCAGCGCATTGAGGATGGGTACAACGAGGCGGCTCCGGACGGGGCGACGCTGCGTGAGTCGCTGGAGGCGATGAAGGAGGAGACGCACCGGTTCGTCGCCGATCAGTACCGTTGCTGGAACGATCGGCTGTTGCCGGATCTGCGCAGGGCGGGCATTCGCGTCCTCGAGTGGGATGAGATGGACGACGATGCGCGGCGGGCTGCTGCGGACTACTACCAGCGCGAGGTGGATCCGCTGCTGACGCCGATCACCATCGATCCGGCGCATCCGTTTCCGCGCGTGCTCAACCGGGCCATGTGCCTGGCGCTGCTGCTGCGGCGCAAGCGGCGGGGCACCGCGGGGCCGGTGCTGGGGGTGCTGACGGTGCCGCGGGCGCTGCCCAGGTATGTGCGGCTGCCTTCGGCGGAGGGGCGCGAGGATTTCATCTTTCTGCACGAGCTGATCGAGCGCAACGCGGCAGCGATGTATCGGGGCTACGAGATTCTGTCGAAGGCCGCGTTTCGCGTCACGCGCAACAGCAACCTGTATTTCCAGGAGGAAGAGTCGCGCTCGCTGCTGGAGACGGTACGCGCGGAGCTGCACAACCGGCGCAAGGGCGATGCGGTGCGGCTGGAGATCGAGAGCGGCGCCGATCCGGAGATTGTGGACCGGCTGCGCTATAACTTCGAGCTGGATGAGTCGCTGGTGTATCACACCGAAGGGCCGGTGAATCTGTCGCGGGTGATGACCCTGTATGGCTCCTCGCGGCGGGACGATCTGAAGTTCAGGCTGTTTGTGCCGCGGGAGCTGCGGCTGAACCGGAAATCGGTGGATCTGTTCGACGAGCTGCGGCACCGGGACATTTTTCTGCACCATCCGTACGATTCGTACGACGGGGTGGTGGGGTTCATTGAGGCGGCGGCGCGCGATCCGCATGTGGTCTCGATGAAGCAGACGCTCTACCGGACCAGCGACGATTCGCCGATCTTTCAGGCGCTGACGGAAGCGGCGCAGACGCGCGAAGTGACGGCGGTGGTGGAGCTGACGGCGCGCTTCGATGAGGCTTCGAACATTCGCTGGGCGCGGAACCTCGAGGACGCCGGAGTGCAGGTGTTCCACGGGATCGTGGGGCTGAAGACGCACTGCAAGCTGGCGCTGCTGGTCCGGCGCGATCCGGACGGCGCCGTGCGGCGCTATGCACATCTGGGTACGGGGAATTACAACCCGGACACGGCGCGCTTCTACACCGATCTGAGCCTGCTGACCGCCGATCCGGAGATCACGGCAGCGGTACACAGCGTCTTCAATTATCTGACGGCGCACTCGGAGTCGGACGACTACAGGCCGCTGCTGGTGGCGCCGCTGACGCTGGCGGAGAGCTTTATCCGGCTGATTCATCGCGAGGCGGAACATGCGGCCGCGGGGCGGCCGGCGCGGATTGTCGCGAAGATGAACTCGCTGCTGGAGAAGAGCGTGGTGGAGGCGCTCTATGCGGCTTCGCAGGCAGGGGTGGAGATCGAGCTGATCGTGCGGGGGATCTGCTCGCTGCGGCCGGGGTTGAAGGGAATCAGCGAGCGGATCCGGGTGCGGTCGATCGTGGGGCGGTTCCTGGAGCACAGCCGGTTGTTCTATTTCCTGAATGGCGGCGACGAGGAGTTCTATTGCGGGAGCGCGGACTGGATGCCGCGCAATCTGTTCGAGCGCTGCGAGGTAGTGTTCCCGATTCGCGACGCGCAGATTCGGGCGCGGCTGCGGAACGAGTTTCTGCCTGCCTTTCTGGCCGATACGGTGAAGGCGCGGCTGCTGCAGCCGGACGGGTCGTATGTGCGGGTGCGGGATGTGGCGCGGGATGGCAAACTGCCGGTCTTCAGCGCGCAGGATTTCTTTATCGCGGCCGCTGAGGGGAAGGCGGATGCGCGGGATATTCCGACGGTGGAATTGGCGGCTGGGCCGAAGAAGCGCCCGCGGCGACGGCCCAGCAAAAGGGTGAGACCTGCGGCTGCGGACTGATCGTGGCGAAACGCAGGCTGAGGTGCTGAATCCATGTATGGGCTGATTGTGAAGATGAACATCGTGGCCGGCCGGCGGGATGAGGCAATCGCGCTGCTGGCGGAGAGCTCGCGCGACATGCCGGGCTGCTTCAGCTACGTGATCGCCAAAGATGCGGTGGATGAGAACCTGCTCTGGGTCACGGAGGTCTGGGAGAGCCAGGCCAGCCACGATGCCTCTTTGATGCTGCGCGCGGTGCAGGCGGTGATTCCGCGGGTGAAGCCGCTGATTGCGAATTTCGAGAAGATTGCCGTGACCGAGCCTGTGGCGAGCGCAACGCCCGGCTCTTGACAGACCATGTTCTCCCGGCAAGACTGAACCGTCCGGTTCCCAGGCGGAGACCCTGTATCGCTTCACCGATCCCCGAGGTCCGCGTCGACCCCATGTTGCACTCTCCGGACTGAATGACCCTGGCGGCGCTGCCGCGCTGCCGCGGTACTGAGGAGGACCCTGCATTGCCGCCCGAGACCGTGAGTGTGGATGCAGCTGAGGTTGAAGCCACGCCGCGGTACGGGCTGCGGCGGGGCGTGCTGTCTCCGGTGGAGACGCTGGCGCAGTCGGTCTCGGCGATTGCGCCGACCACGACACCGGCGATGACGATTCCGCTGGTGTTTGCGATGGCCGGGGATGGCACCTGGCTGGTGTACGCGCTGGCGACGGCGGCCATGACGCTGATCGCGGTACTGATCGGCTGCTTCGCGCGGCGCTCGGCTTCTCCCGGCTCCCTGTATCAGTACGTGACCGGCTCTCTGCCGGCATGGGCCTCGGGGCTGGCCGGATGGTCGCTGCTGCTGGCCTACGTGGCGACGGCGGCTTCGGTCACCGGCGGATTTGTCCAGTACGCCAATGTGCTGCTGATGAGCGTGACCGGGAAGACGGCGCCTCCGGTGTTGCTGGTGACGCTGGCCATCTTCACGGCGGCGGCGATGGCGTACAGGGATATCCGGCTGTCGGCGCGCTCGATGCTCTGGCTGGAGGGAGTGTCGGTCGCCTGCATCCTGAGCATTGTTGTCCTGGTGCTGGCGCGGCATGGATTGCGCCTGGACACGGCGCAGTTCCGCCTGCGGGGCGCGAGCGTTTCCGGCATGCGGCTGGGAATGGTGCTGGCGCTGTTCAGCTTTGTGGGGTTCGAAAGCGCGACGGCGCTGGGAGAAGAGGCGGCGCACCCGCTGCGGACGATTCCGCGCGCCGTGCTGCAGAGCGCGGTGGGCGTGGGCCTGCTGTTTGTGGTCTGCGCGTACGCGGAGGTGCTGGGTTTCCGCGGATTACCGGAGACGCTGAATCAGGCGGCTTCGCCATTTCACACGCTGGCGGCGCAGGCAGGGCTGCCGGAGCTCGGGTTCGTGGTCAATGCAGGGGCGATGATGAGCGTTTTCGCCTGCGCGCTGGCCTGCATCACGGCCGCGGCCCGGGTGCTGATGCTGATGTCGCATCATGGGCTGGCGCACGCGCATCTGACGCGCACCCACGAACGCAATGAGACGCCGCACGTCGCGGTTCTTGTAACCGCCGCTGCTACATTTGTCCCCACGTTCGCGCTGGCGGCGCGGGGCGTTTCCGGAGCGGATATCTACGGCTGGCTTGGGTCGCTGGCGACTTACGGTTTTCTGACGGCTTACGGGCTGGTGTGCCTGGCGGTGCCTGTGTTCCTGCGCCACCATCGCGCTCTGACGCCGCTGTGGCTGGCTCTGGCGGGCGCCGGTGCTGTCGCGATGCTGCTGGCCATTGCCGGGTCGGTGTATCCAGTGCCTGAGGGAGCTTACCGGTGGCTGCCGTACATTTACCTCTTCTATCTGATGGCTGGGTGGGCATGGAGCCGGGGTCGGCAAAAGGCGGCGTGAAGATGAGGGGGCGAAAACCCTGATGCTGCGAAGGTGAACGATCGGTCGCAGGGGTTCTTCGCCGCGCCCCGAACGACGATCGGGTCTGGATGTCGGGCTACTTCCGCTTCCAGCGCACGCCGTCTTTGGAGTCTTCGAGGAGGATTCCCTTGGCGGCGAGGTCGTTGCGGATCTGGTCGGCGCGGGCAAAGTTGCGGGTGCGCTTGGCCTGGGTGCGCTCATCGACGAGAGCCTGGATCTGCTCGTCGCTGAGTTCGAGGCGGGCGAGGACCTCGGGCGCCGCGTCTTTGAGGCGGCCCTCGCTCTCGGCCCACTGCAGGGTGAAGCGGGTCCACTGATCGTCGTGGTCGTCGAGGACAGCAAAGACCTGATCGAATTCGCGCAGGGTTTCGAGGACCGCCTGCTGGTCGCCTGCAAAGAAGGCACCCGCATCGGCGCAGGCGTTGACGGCGCGGACCATTTCAAAAATGGCGGCGCGGGCTTCGGCGGTATTGAGGTCGTCGGCGAGGGCGGCGGCGAAGCGGGCTCGCGTGTCGCGGGCCAGCGCAGATATTTCGCTGGAGTCAGGCGAGGGGGCGGGACGCCCGGGCCAGGGCGTGTTCCGCACGCGGTCGCGGAAGGTGCGGAGGCGCTCGACGGCGATGGTTTCGGCGGCCAGGCCTTCGAAGGTGAAGTTCAGCTGCTGCCGGTAGGGCACCGAGATGAGCAGCATCCGGATCGCCGAGGCCTTGTAGCCGCGCAGCAGCAGGTCGCGAAGGGTATAGAAGTTGCCTTCGGACTTGGACATCTTGCGGCCTTCGACGAGCAGGAAGCGCACATGGAACCAGTGGCGGGCGAAGGTGCGGTGCGTGGCGGATTCCGACTGGGCGATCTCGTTCTCGTGATGGGGGAACATCAGGTCTTCGCCGCCGGCATGCAGGTCGAAGCTCTCGCCGAGGAACTCCATGGCCATAGCGGAGCACTCGATGTGCCAGCCGGGACGCCCGGGGCCGAGCGCGGTCTGCCACTGATGCTCGCCGGGTTTGGGAGCCTTCCACAGGGCGAAGTCGCGGGCCGAGTCCTTCTCGTACTCGTCAACGTCGATGCGGGCACCGTCGGTAATGCCGCCGAAGTCCTTCCTGGAAAGCTTTCCGTATTCGGGAAAGCGGGCGATACGAAAGTACCAGGAGCCGTCTTCGGCGCGATAGGCGATGTCCTGCTCGGTCAGGCGCTGGATGAGAGCGACCATGGCGGGGATGTTCTCGGTGGCGCGGGCGACGATTTCAGGGCGCTGCACCTGGAGTGCATCGAGATCCTGGAAGAAGGCCTCCTGATACTTGCGCGTGTAGTCGGTGATGGAGAGCTTCGCGGCGGTGGCGTTACGGATGATCTTGTCGTCGACGTCGGTGATGTTCATGACGTGGCGCACGTCCGTGCCGAGCAGGCGCAGGGTGCGGCGGAGGACGTCGACCTGGAGGAAGGTGCGGAAGTTGCCGATGTGGCCGTAGTCGTAGACCGTCGGGCCGCAGGCGTACATGCGGAGGGCTTTGCCGTCGGAGGGGACGAGGTCTTCGACCTGGCCGGAGAGGGTGTTGAAAAGGCGCATGACGGGTCGCGCGGAAAAAGCGGACGGGGCGCGGGTTTCTTCGCCGGATTGCTGAGTTTGCGGGCTCATTCGGATTTAAGCCTCGATTTTATCAGCGGCCTTTTCAGCCTCCGCGGAGGCGCCGAGAGGCAGGGAGGGCTCGGCGGTGAGGGTTTCAGGGGCGAAGTCGGCGGCGAGGAATTTGGGCCAGGCGGCGGCGGCGATCATGGCGGCATTGTCGGTGGCGAGGGCCAGCGAGGGGAAGGCGATGGGGAGGTTGTGCTCGGCGGCTTCGGCGGTGAAGCGGACGCGGAGTTCGCGGTTGGCGGCGACTCCGCCGGAGATGAGGATACGGTCGGCGTTGAAGCGCTCGGCGGCGCGGAAGGTCTTGCGGCGGAGGTCGTCAATGACGGAGCGCTGGAAGGAGGCGATCAGGTCCAGCGTGCGGCGGTCGCAGAGCGGGAGCGCGTCGGCGGGGGTGGGATTGGGGATCTGCGCCAGGGCAGCGCGGCGGGCCTCGATCGACGGCTCCATCTCAAAGACATGGGTGTAGCGGAGGACGGCGGTCTTGATGCCGCTGAAGGAGAAATAGATGGCGGTGGCGGGGTCGAGGGCGTCGGGATCGCCTTTGCGATGGGCCTTGGCCTTGATCCGGGAGAAGGAGAAGGGGACGGCGTCGGGATTGCCGTGGGGCGCGAGAGCATCGATCCAGGGGCCTCCGGGATAGCCGAGGCCGAGGAGCTTGGCCACTTTGTCGAAGGCCTCTCCGGCGGCATCGTCGACGGTGCGGCCTACGTTGCGGTACCTCCAGTTGCTGGCCGCACGGGCGGACGGGGCTTCGCTCCCGTCTGGGTTGCGCTGGGCCAGGTAGAGGTGGGTGTGGCCTCCGGAGACGACTAAGGCCAGAATCGGACCTGCGGTTGGGGCGCCGGAACCGGGCTCTGCGGCGCGGCGGCAATCTTCGAGGAGGACGGCGTGGATGTGGCCTTCGAGGTGGTTGACGGCGATCAACGGCTTGCCGAGTGCAAAGGACAGGGCTTTTGCGAAGCTGATGCCGACCAGGAGGGCTCCGGCCAGGCCGGGGCCTTCGGTGACGGCGATGGCGTCCAGCCCGTCGTAGCGGACGCCGGCTTCGGCGAGGGCGGAGCGAACGACGGGCAGGATGTTGCGCAGGTGTTCGCGGGAGGCCAGTTCGGGAACGACTCCGCCGTAGGAGGAGTGGATGGGGATCTGGGAGGCGACGATGTTGGAGAGGATCTCGCTGCCGCGGCGAACGATGGCGGCGGCGGTCTCGTCGCAGGAGGTCTCGATGCCGAGGATGAGGCCGCTGGAACCGGGGGGCACATCTCTATAGTAGAAGCTGCCGAGCGACGAGGAGGGGCGGTTTGGAGCATACGGCGGCACAAATCGGAGCGGAACGGATAGCGATGCGGCTGCGCGCGGCGGGGTATGAGGCGTACTTTGCCGGGGGATGCGTGCGGGATCTGCTGCTGGGCGTGCCGGCCAGGGACTTCGATGTGGCGACCAGCGCGCATCCGGATGTGGTGCTGGGGATGTTTCCGAAGACCTTTGCCGTCGGGGCGCATTTTGGCGTGGTGCTGGTGGCCCAGGAGGTGGAGGGAGGGGAGATTGTAACCGAGGTGGCTACATTTCGCAGCGACGTGGCCTATCTCGATGGAAGGCACCCGAGCGAGGTGCGGTTTTCAAAGAGCGCCCGCGAAGATGTGCTGCGGCGGGACTTCACGATCAACGGGATGATGCTCGATCCGGTGCTCCAGCAGCAGACGTGCAGCCTGACTTCGGCGGTGCTCGATTACGTGGGCGGGCAGAACGATCTGCGGGACGGGATTATCCGGGCCATTGGCGAGCCGCATCGGCGCTTTGCGGAAGACAAGCTGCGCATGCTGCGGGCGGTGCGGTTTGCGGCGCGGCTGGAGTACACAATCGAGCCGGAGACGGAGCGGGCGATTCGGGAGCTGGCGGCGGGCATCGCGCAGGTGAGCCGCGAGCGGGTGCGCGACGAGCTGACCCTGATGCTGACCGAGGGGCATGCGCGGCGGGCCTTTGAGCTGCTGGATCGCACAGGGCTGCTGCGGCAGGTGCTTCCGGAGATCGACAGGCTGCATGGGGTGGAACAGCCGCCGGAGTTTCATCCCGAGGGCGATGTGTGGGTGCACACGCTGATACTGCTGGAGAAACTGCCGGCCGGGGCTTCTCCTGCGCTGGCCTGGGGCGCGCTGCTGCACGATGTGGGGAAGCCGGCGACCTTCTCGCATAACCCGCCGGACCGGATCCGGTTCAACGGGCATGTCGAGGTGGGGGTGCGGATCGCGCAGGAGATTCTGCGGCGGCTGCGGTTCTCGAACGAGGAGTGCGCGCAGATTGTGAGCCTGGTGGAGAACCATATGCGCTTCGGCGATGTGGAGAAGATGAAGGAGTCCACGCTGAAGCGGTTCTTCCGGCTGCCGCGATTCGAGGAGCATCTGGCGCTGCACCGTCTGGATTGCCTTTCGAGCCACGGCAACCTGCGGCTGTACGAATTTGCCAGGCGGCGGCGGGAGGAGCTGTCGGAGGACGAGGTGCGGCCGCAGCTGCTGGTGACGGGGGCGGACCTGATTGCGGCGGGCTACCGGCCGGGGCCGCGGTTCAGGGAGATGCTGGCCCTGGCTGAAGATGCGCAGCTGGAGGGGCGGATCCGGACGCGGGAGGAGGGGATCGAACTGATCCGGCAGGCAACGGGGAGCAGCGGGTAGCCGGAGGCCGGTAGCGGGTACCCCCTTCGACTTTCAGAAATTCAGGGGAGCGGGGGGGTACCTTTGCTGTGGAATCAGCAGGATACGAAGGGGGTCAGCCCCCCTCCTGTTATCGAAGATAAGGTAGGCTAAATTTCGCACATTTGGGTTTGAGCCCGGCTCTGGAAGGCTGTACAAGCAGGAGGAGCAAGACCTTCAGAGGATGGAAGATGGAGCCAACCGGAGCGGCAGGGAACGACAGCAAGGGCCTGGGATCGGTGGTACAGATCGACGAAGGCAGGATTCAGGCTCACCTGGATCAGGTGGTGCGAGCCACGGTGGAGGAAACGCTGAACGCGTTGCTGGATGCGGAAGCGGACCAGCTGTGCGGAGCGAAGCGGTACGAACGGACAGAAGCTCGGCAG
>JAJYVF010000065.1 GCA_021792135.1 Acidobacteriota bacterium
ACGCCCGGAGGGTCGTCACTCACGCCCACCACCTTCCCGTTGTGATGCGCCTCCCAGAGCTGCGTAGGAAATGGGAACATGTGCGGGGCAAGGAGGGAAGGCTTGCCGTAAAAGCCGTGGCAGCCCGCACAATCCTGGCTGTAAATCTGCGCTCCGGCCAGGAAAGCCTCTCCATCGGCCTGGATCGGCGGTGTCTTCACCATCTGCCGGTCGATCCGGACGTGCAATGGAATATGCGTAATCCACTTCTCCATCGGCAGCGGCGGATCGCTTACTGCGACGGGCGGATGGCCATAACGCAGCCATGCCATCACACAAAGGGGCACCAAAATCACGCCCAAAACAATCCCCAACAGAAAACGCCCCATCTACGAAAACCTCCAATCTCCTTCATGCTACCTTACGGACGGCGCTTCACGCTCGATTTGGGAAGGCTGGCCGCGCCCAATGCGGAAACCTACAGCATTTCCCAAACCGCTCTAGCCTCGGATTCTCCCTCCCGTTTGTTGGCAGGGGATGCCGTTCCTCTGCCAGACACTGCCTAATCCCTCCGTCTCTCAGTCCCTCAGTCCAGCCCCTAGATGATTTAATACCTAATGGGGGGAGCGCTGGATCGATGGCGAAGCCGGAGAGATTCTGATCCGTTCCATTCCGCGCCGGAGCGTGATTTCCTGCGAGTCGCGCCGGTTGCGGTCGCGCGGTTTCGGAATGCGTCGTTCTGGCTTCGGCTCGCGCGGCGGTTCGCTTCCGTACTTTTGTGGAGGAATCCCGATCACGATGCACTCGTTTCGACGTCTTGCCTTCCTATTGGCGCTTGTGCTTCCAGTCGCGCCTGCCCTTCGGGCGCAAACCCCAAGCAGCTCCTCATCCGGCTCTGCTCCTGACCCCAGCCCGAGCCAAGCTCAAGGCGCGCCGGCCGGTCAGGCTCAACAGTTGGCCCAGCAGACCTTGACGCCCATGACTGTGGAGCAACGCATTCGCCTGCGCCGCCAGCAGCGCCGCGCCGCCGCCATTCACAATACCTACGACCACGATTGGGAAACCTATCTGACCTTGGGTTATCTGCGCTTCACGCCCGGCCCCAGCCGGCAGCGCCTCACCGATTGGGCGTGGAATACCGGCCTGACCCGCTTTTTCACCCGGCGCGCGGGCATTACCTTCGACGCCCGCGGCTACTACGGCATGGCCTATGTGGGTCTCAATTTCACCAACCAAACCCGCTTCAAGGTCAGCCAGTACGAACTCATGGCCGGACCCACCTATCGCATCTACGTGCAGCCGAAATACTCTGCCGCCGTCCGCTTCATGGGCGGCTGGGCGCTGGGCGACTTCACCGGCGACACCAACGGCTATGGAAGCATCTGCGACACCCCCAGCGGCGTCTGTACCAACTCCAACCAATACCTCCTCTACCATGACGGCTCGACCTACGCCGCCAGCGCCGCGCTTCTGCTCGATTACAACCTCTCCCCGGCCTTGAGTTTCCGGGTGGCGCCGGAGTACTTCTTCACCGGCTTCGGCTCAACCACCCAATACAGCCGCGGATTTACTATCGGTCTCGCATACCGCTTCGGCAAGCAGTAAACGCAGAGGTCAGTGATCCGTTGTCAGTGGTCAGAAACCGTGCTCAGTGAGCAGTCATTCATCCTGACGGCATAAAGCGCACCGGGCGCAATCGCAGAAGACGATTGCGCCCATCTTCTCGCCAGAAATCTCCGGGAAACTGTCGATGGTTGGATGGCCGGTTGACAACCGGCAACTGTTCACTGGAGTATCGGAATCCCCGCAATCCGCTTCTGCCACTCCGCCGGTCCGGTCTGGTGTACGCTCGTTCCCTTGGCGTCCACGGCCACCGTCACCGGCATATCGCGCACGTCGAACTCGTAAATAGCCTCCATCCCCAAATCCTCGAAGGCTAAAAGGCGCGAGCCGTGAATGGCCTTTGAAACCAGGTACGCCGCGCCGCCCACCGCCATCAGATACACCGCGCCAAACTCCTTGATGGCCTCGATGGCTGCCGGCCCGCGCTCGGCCTTGCCGACCATCCCCAGCAGTCCCGTCTCGGCCAGCATCTGCCGCGTGAACTTATCCATGCGCGTCGATGTCGTCGGTCCTGCCGGTCCCACCACCTCATCGCGCACCGGGTCTACCGGCCCCACGTAGTAAATAAAACGGTTGTGGAAGTCCACTGGCAGCTTCTCCCTGCGGTTCAGCATTTCGGTGATGCGCTTATGCGCGGCATCGCGCCCGGTCAGCAGCTTGCCTGTCAGCAGCAATACCTCACCCGGCTTCCACGTAGCCGCCTCCGCCCGCGTCACGGTGTCCAGGTTCACCCGGCGTGCGCCGGAGACGTCGTAGGTCAGCTTGGGCCAGTCTTTCAGGTCGGGCGGGTCCAAATACACCGGACCAGAGCCGTCCAGCACCAGATGCGCATGACGGGTCGCGGCGCAATTGGGAATCATCGCCACCGGCAGGTTCGCGGCGTGGGTCGGGTAGTCGCGCACCTTCACGTCCAGTACCGTCGTCAGTCCTCCCAGGCCCTGCGCGCCGATGCCCAGCCGGTTCACCTTCTCAAAGATTTCCAGGCGCAGCTTTTCCGCCGTCGTCTTCGCGCCGCGGGCTTTCAGCTCCTGAATGTCAATCGAATCCATCAGCGATTCCTTAGCCATCGACATCGCCTTATCCGCTGTGCCGCCGATCCCGATCCCCAGCAGCCCCGGAGGGCACCAGCCGGCGCCCATCGTCGGCACCGTCTTCAGCACCCACTCCACGATTGAGTCCGAAGGGTTCAGCATGACGAACTTGGCTTTCGCCTCGGAACCGCCCCCCTTTGCTGCCAGCGTGATCTCCACCTTATCGCCCTTCACGATCTCCACAGTCAGGCATGCAGGAGTATTGTCTTTGGTATTCTTCCGTGCTCCCGCCGGGTCGGCCAAAAGCGAGGCGCGCAATTTGTTGTCGGGGTCCAGATAGGCGCGCCGCACGCCCTCATCCACCATCTCCTGCAAGTCTTTGCGCGCCTCTCCGGGCGCGGCCGCGAAGCGCGCGTCCAGCCCCACCTTGATAAAGGCGGTCACGATCCCCGTGTCCTGGCAGATGGGCCGGTGGCCCTCCGCGCACATGCGGCTGTTGATGAGAATCTGCGCCATGGCGTCTTTGGCTGCCGGCGACTGCTCCTGCTCGTAGGCCTTGGCCAGGCTGCGTATGTAATCCACTGGGTGGTAATAGCTGATGTACTGCAATGCGCCGGCAACGCTGGCGATAAAGTCTTCTTGAAGTATGACGGTCATGGTGCGGCTCCTTTTTTCTGAACACACTATGGTAAAGGAAAACGAGCCTTCGCGTACTGCCGGGTAGTGGGTCAGTTTGAAATTGGTTGATATGACACGTTGTCATATTCGATGGCACAATTGATTCATGCCGAAACGCTCTAGCAAAGAGCACGATTTCGCGGTGACGGCCTTCCGAGTGGTCGAACAGGCCATCGGTGAGCACATGGACGGGACACCGCTAGAGAGTCCAGACACAGGCAAGAATCCGGCGGCAGTTGCTCTCGGAAAGCTCGGCGGCGCTAAAGGTGGTCGAGCAAGAGCCGCAAAGCTCTCGTCTTCTAAACGCAAAGCGATAGCGCGAAAGGCTGCCAAATCCCGCTGGCAGTCGTGAATTGTCCTTAAGACAACTTTTGTCTTGACAGCAAAACAAATCTAATTTATCGTTAGGGACAATTGTTGTCCGTGGGACACACGTTGTCCCAAAACAGGAGGGCCACCCCCGTGACAGACGACCCAGAGCTGAGGTTTGAATACGTTGGGCCGATGCCGAGAGAGAAGAAGGTTATTTCAAGCCTTCCGGCAGCGCTATCGGCAGAGAATCTTCACCTGATTATCAAAAAGGCCTGGTCTATCGGGCGCTATCAGATCACCAATCACTTTCGGGTTCGAGCAAGGGAAAGGGGATTCGATGTTCTCGATGCTGAAAATGCGATTCGCCGAGGCAGGACACGAGGAGAACCTGAATACTGTGCAGATTTCTTGAACTGGAAATGCCGCGTCATCGGCCCAGTCGAAGGTAGGTTTTTGGAAGTCGTAGTTGCCTTGGACGACTTCGAGGATTACGTGGAATGTCCTTTAATCATTCCGATCACTGGCTACTGGAGGGAAAGCTACTAATGTCCCGTACATGGCCGTGTATGTGGAGGTGCTTATGAGCAATACCGTGTTGCAAGCTAAGTTTGTCGATGAATCTGCTTGTGTGAGGAAGTGCTACGACTGCGGAAAAATGATGCGTGGAAGGAGGGAGAATTACAACTACGCAGAGTGCGGATTGCGCAACGTTGTGCTATTGAACATTCTCGTGTTCCACTGCAAGTGCGGTGCAATTGTTCCTGAAATTCCTGCCCCGGCTGCACTGCACGCAGCCATTGCAATGGCTGTCCTCAGCAAAAAGACTCTGCTCTCGTCTGAGGAGATTCGTTTTACCCGGAAAGTTGCTGGATATACAGCGACGGAGTTTTCAAAAGTGCTCGGGGTACTTAACACGAGCGTCTCGCATTGGGAAACCGGCAATAAGCCAATTGGGAAAGATTCCGATAGGCTGGTTCGGCTAGTGTGCTTTATGCGAATGATGGAGAACGTCGCTGGATCGGATTATGGCTTGCCAGAAAAAGTTAGCCTTCTAGCGAAGATGACAGAGACGATGAACCTAACATCGCTTCTTGAACAAATCGAGGATCGCGCAGGAGGTTCTGAATTGGTAAGGATTGATCCAGAATCCCTTTTCCTCTGTGGTAGTCCAACCGAAACTCCAGAATTCGCTACGGTCCAATAACCAATCCTCAATGCACTCACTGGTTCCATACCGTGAGTGCATTTTTGTCTTGACTATACTTGAACGCTAAAGCATAATAGTCAGTATGAATTTACTGGGCACATCTCAAAAAGTCCAAGTGGTCAAATGCCTCTGCGAAGGTCTTAGCATACGCAGCACGGTGCGACTGACCGGCGCGGCAAAGAACACCGTGGTCGGACTACTGGTCGATATGGGGATGGTCTGCTCGAACCTGCATGACCGCACGGTGCGTGGCGTAAAGGCGCGGCGTTTGCAGTGCGATGAAATCTGGTCATTCGTGGGCGCAAAGAAGAAGAACGCGACTCCTGAGCAAAAGGCTGAGGGCTGGGGTGACATATGGACATGGACCGCGATTGATGCGGAGAGCAAACTGTGCGTCACGTACTTTGTGGGGGCGCGGGATACGGAAACAGCAACATCGTTTGCTTGCGACCTGCGAGAGCGGGTTACCGGCAAGCCGCAGATTACAACAGATTCCCTCAAGTCCTACTTGACGGCCATCGAAATTGCTTTTGGATCGAATGTGAACTATGCGCAGATGCACAAGATTTACGGCGCATCCGATGATCCAGATGCACGGTATTCACCGGCCACATGCATCGGCTGCGATATGAAAACTGTCATCGG
>JAJYVF010000021.1 GCA_021792135.1 Acidobacteriota bacterium
GGCATGGGCGGACAGGCTGGGTATACCCCGTCTCGGTTGACCTCAACTTCCTGAACCGCCCGCTGCGGACCCGCATGCCGGGTGGTGCGGCAGGGGAGAGCGGCTATCCGCTCCCCCTCTGCCGATCAGTACAGCGCTAGAACGGATTCAGCTTGTCCAGTCCCGTCTTCTTCTTGTGCTTGCTCGAAGACTCTTGTTTCTTGTTGTAAGGAGCCTTCTTCTTTTTCCTGCTCGGAAGCGCAGACCCGGTGGCATTCGCGCCCGTGTTCACCTGGGCCCCGGCGCCGCCAGCAGGAATCTCGTTGATCTGCTGCGGAGCCTCAGCGGGTTTGTCGATCGCCGGGAGCGGCTGATTATTGGTCGGTCCCACCGGCATCGCAATCGGATCGGCGTTGCTGTGCACCACCGCGTTACTCGCCGGTGCTGCACTGCCCGGCGCCCCCGACGTCCCAGCAGGAGTACTCGAGTTGTCGGCCGGTACCTCCACCGTCACCGTGCTGCCTGGCGAGCCGGATGCATCGGGCACCTCCTCCAGTTGCAGCGGCTGGGCAGATGCCGGCTGGCCGGTGCGTGGCGGCGCCGTTCCACTCTGGATCGCCGCGTTGACCGGGGCGGCCGGGGCGCTGACCGGCTGGTCGCCCGGGATCGGCTGTCCCTTCATCGCGGCAATGTAGGCTTCCCTCGCCTGATCGGTGATTCCCTTCGGCAGCACCGGGGGGGGGCTGTTGAGCGACGGTTCACCCACACGGGCGGCGTGGATCGTGTTGGGCCCGTTCCCCAGCAGCTGCATGGCTCTGGTTCCCAGTCTCACGCTTACGCGGCTGTCTTCCTCCGCCTGGCTCTCCGCCAGCGCCTGCGGGGTCGGCTCGGGAACCGGCCGCCCCATCGCGATCAGCCGGTCCTTCGCGTCTTCCACGTGGGGAGCCAGAGGATACCGTGTCACCACCCGATCCCAAGCCTGGGCTGCGCGGTTATCGTAGTACCGGATTAGCTCGGCCTTGGCCCCCTCCGGCAGCTTCCACTTCGAAACCATCTGCGCCTGGTCGGCATACGCGTCGCCGATCGTGATCAGGGTTTCATCGCTGTGGCTGAACAGCGGATACGTATCGGCCACCGTCTGCAACCGCGCAATCGCCGCCGCCCAGTTCTCCCGCGAAGCGTAGTATTCGCCGATCTCGTACTGCCGCTGCGCCAGTACTTCCTGCACTTCACGCAGCTTCTGTTTTGCCCGCGGAATCAGCGGCGAGTCCGGGAATTGCTCCAGCATCGTCCGGTATTCCTGCTCCGCGTGAATCGCGTTCTGCGGGTCCCGATCGGGTTTCGCCATCTGCTGGTAGTAAATGTCGCCCACCTTCATCTGCGCCTCGGCCGCCTCCGGCGAGTTGGGGAAGAAGGTGATGAAATCCTTGTATTCCGACTCGGCCTGCGTCAGTGCCGCCGATCCACCTTCCTTGAACCAGGTGTCGCCCACGGCCAGCTTGGCACGCATGTCGTACTCGGAGTCCGGATACGTGTTCAGCAGCGTCTGCAGATCGAGCCGCGCCACGTCGTAACGGCCCTTCTTCATGGCCACCATCGCCTTGTCATAGAGCAGCTTGTCCGGCTGTTGCGACTTCACGCCGGCCAGCGCCGTCACGCTGGAGTTGTACTCCTTCTGCTTCTTCTTGTGCTTCCTGGCGAAAGCGCAGGGTGAAAACGCGATTGCCGCGCCCAGAACAAATGCCGACGTACGAATGAACGACCGATTCATAACACCTCAGGATGGCAGACGCTTCCTCGTTCTTCAAACCGATTCAGGGTAGTCTGCGATGACCCCATTCCCGGCGATTTTCTCAGGCTGCCAGTTTTGCCGCGCGTCGTGCCGCGTCGAGCAGCGAGCGCGCATCCCGCTCCGCATGCCCCGCGCCAAAAACAGCGTTTCCCGCCACCAGCAGCTCCGCCCCCGCTTCGACGACACGGCTCACCGTATCGTGAGCCACCCCGCCGTCCACCTCAATCCTATAACTCAGCCCGAGTTCCTGGCGAAGTTCTTTGAGCCGCCGCAGCTTACTGAGCGAGTAAGGGATAAACTTCTGTCCTCCAAACCCCGGATTCACGCTCATCACCAACACGTGGTGCACCATGCCCAGCACCGGAATCAGCAAATCCACCGAGGTTGCCGGGTTGATCACCACTGCCGGCTCCATCCCATGCTGGGCGATCAGCTCCAGCGAGCGGTGCAGGTGCCGGCAGGCCTCGTAGTGGACGCTCACCCAGTTCGCCCCCGCTTCGGCGAAATCAGGGATGAACTGATCCGGATTCTCGATCATCAGATGGCAGTCCAGCGGCAGCTTCGTGTACTTCCGCAGGGACTTCACGATAGGCGGTCCCAGCGTAATGTTGGGCACAAAATGCCCGTCCATCACGTCCACATGGATCACGCTTCCGCCGCCGCATTCCGCGGCCGCCACCTCGTCTGCCAGACGCGCGAAATCCGCTGAAAGGATGGATGGGGCCAATTCCACCACGATACGTCAAGTGTATCAGCCTGATGCCGCCAGATCGTCCAAATACCGCCCCTCCACCGTCCAACGATCGTTCATCGCCAGTCGAAGGAGCGCCGCTCCCTACGACCCCACGGGAATCTCGGTCTCCACCTTGCCCGTGGTCGTCAGTACCACCGCGGCTGCGATAATCAGCGCTCCCCCAACCCACGTCCCCGGGCCCAGCCGGTCTCCCAGCAACTCCACCCCCAGAACCGACCCCAGAGCCGGTTCAATATTCAGAAATACCCCCGCCCGTGAAGCGGGCACATGGTGGATGCCCCAGTTCCACAGCAGCGTGGCCGCTGCGGTGCACAGCAGTCCACTGGCCGCCGTTGCCGACCAGACCTCCCAACCCAGGCCTCGCACCGGAGGCGCTCCGTCCCGCAGCAGGACCCAGGCTGCCAGCATTGCCGTTCCCGTCAGCAGTCCCCACACCGTTACCGCCATCGGGGAATGTCCCTGGCGCATCAGCCGCTGATTGATCAGGATCCATGCCAGCGCAAAGAACATCGCCGCAATCACCAGCAGGTCGCCGGTCAGATTGCCGCCGCCGATCGTGCCTTCCCGACCGCTCGAAACAATCAGCACGATGCCCAGCGTGGATCCCAGCAGCGCCACCCAGCCCTTCAGATCGAGGCGCTCATGCGAGAACAGCGTCGCGCCCACAGCCAGAATCACCGGCATCGTCCCCACCATCAGGGCGGCATGGCTTACCGTCGTAAGCTTCAGCCCATAGAACTGGACCAGAAACTGCACCGGAATCCCCAGCAGCGACCCGATCAGCAGCAGCCTCCACTCCCGCGGGGAGAAGCGCGGCTGCTCCACCATCGGCAGCAGCCCCGCGCAGGCAAAGAGAAACCGGTACAGCACAAAATGTCCTACGCTGAGCCGCGCAAAGGCGATCTTGCCGAAGAAGAATCCCGTGCTCCAGAAGCAACCTGCCAGCGCACAAGCCCCGTAGCCGAGCCCGCGCCCAACCCGTTGCCGCCGCTCGGCTGCCGATGCGGTGCTCACAGTTCGGCCGCGGCGTTCGCGGAGGGAGAAGGGCATTTTGCCTTTGGATGAAGCATCAGGACGATGGTCGCACGATGGAGGCGGAATCCCTACTGGACTGTGCCGGGCAACGATTCGGCGAGTGCCGCGAGCGCGCTCTTGCCAGTACACGCGGCAAGAAAGAACCAGAATGTGCGGTCGGCATCGGAAACCTGGAATTGGCCAGGGGGTTCCTCCTTAGAGTCGCCCTTGCGAGCCCAGGGCTGTACGATGCCATCCCTTATGCGCCAATTCCCATGGGCGACCGCATTACGAAAGGCTCGGACAGGGTTTTCAGTGAGATAACGGCAACAACGGCCAGCAGTTGTCTTCTTTGGAAGCTGCTTGCGCAGACGAACGAAGCAGATTTCCCCCAGATAGACGAAGCACATGTAATTGGACAGCACTAATCTGGCGCGACTCAGGCAGGAACTCTCTTTCTTCACATAATCCTGAGACTCGGCGTTCCAGTTGAGGAAGAGCGCAAGTTCATTGAAGCGTTCCGCGTAGGGGATAACATCGGAGACACTGGAGAGATTGATAGGCAAGGTGCGGATGTCTCGATAGATTGAGGTAGCGAGAGTTGCACTCGCCTCCCCTGAAACACCCACCTCATGCTGCAAGCGATCCGACCACTCGCTCATCTTGAGGTCGTCTTTGGAGAGCTCCGCCGCAGTTGTCATCTCAGCACTCTTTCAGGCCCGGCTCCGTTTTTCCCGCTCCTCGGCCAGCCCCCGCCAGGCATTCCCCAGGAACAATCGGATCGCCGCCACGCCCGCCGCGCCCGCCTGGACGCAAGCCGTCGCATTTTTCCTCGTCACGCCGCCCAGCGCCAGCACCGGGATCGGCCTGGCCGCACCAACCGCAGCGCGCAGCGCTGCCAAGCCCTGGCCCACCGTCAGCTGGTTGCCGCTTACTTTCTCGAAGACGGGGGAAAACAGGAGCAGGGAAGCGCCCGCCGCCTGGCGGATCTCCTCCGCCGAGTGGCAGGCTGCGCTGACCACCGCCTCCCGTCCCGCGCGTGCATACACCTGCCGTGCAGCCCGCACCGCCGCCAGGCCCAGCCCTGGATGCGCGGGATCGCCACCCTGAGACCGGATGCGGTTGTCCCCCGCCGTCACCGCCGAAGGCAGATGCACGCCGTCCGCGGCGGCATCGATCGCCACCTGAGCCGGCCCGTTCAGCAGCACCCGCGTGGCACCGCCGCCGCGCCGCACCGCCGCCACAATCCTGGCCGCCAGCGTCTGTAGTTCCGTCAGCGGCAGATCCATCTCGCGCACCTGGATGTAATCCACGCCGCCCTGCGCCCACTCCTCGGCCAGTTGCACAAGCCGGTCCCGCCGCGCGGACTCGTTGCCCTCCAGCAGCTTGCGGTTCGTGATGGCATACAGGAGCATCAGATTCAGTGTAGGAGCCAAATCGATACGGCGCGTTGTCCGAGGATTTAAGATGAGCACTGGCCTGCTCCCCGCGGGTCCCTGTTCGAACGCATGGCAAAATACGATCTGCTGGTGATAGGTTCGGGTCCTTCCGGGCAGCGCGCGGCGGTTTCCGCGGTCAAGAAGGGCAAGCACGTGGCGCTCGTAGAGATGCGGAGTGTAGTGGGGGGTGTATGCATCAACACCGGCACCATCCCCAGCAAGACCATGCGCGAAGCGGTCCTGCACCTCTCCGGCTACAACTACCGCTCCATCTACGGCCTCAACTACCGCGTGAAGGAAAAGATCACCATGGCCGATCTTGCCTTCCGCGTGCAGCACGTCATTAAAACCGAAATCGACGTCACCGAAGCTCAGCTTTCCCGCAACGGCGTTGAGGTCATGAACGGTGTCGCGCGCTTCGAGGACTCCCACCACGTCCGGGTTGACAGCTCCCGCGGCACCAACAATTACGAGGCTGACAACATCGTCATCGCCGTGGGCACCCGCCCGGCCTCGTCCCCCAAAGTTCCCGTCAACGGCAAAACCATTATCAACAGCGACCAGGTCCTCGATCTCGAGGAGTTGCCGAAGAGCCTCATCGTCGTGGGAGGCGGCGTCATCGGCGTCGAATATACCTGCATGTTCGCCGCGCTCGGCGTGCGGGTCACGCTCATCGAGAAGCGGCCGCGCCTCCTCGAGTTCGCCGATCAGGAGATCATCGAGGCCCTCAGCTATCACCTGCGTGACAGCCGCGTCACCATGCGTCTTGGCGAAGAAGTCGGCAGTGTCGAGCAGCTCGCTGAGGGCGCTGTGGTCGCGAATCTCGAAAGCAAGAAGCGTGTCTCCGGCGATGCGCTGCTCTACGCCGTCGGACGTCAGGGCAACATCGACGAGCTCAACCTCACCGCCGCTGGCATCGAAGCCGACAACCGCGGCCGTATCCCCGTCGACAAGGACTTCCGCACCAAGGTTCCGCATATCTACGCTGTCGGCGACGTCATCGGCTTTCCCGCGCTCGCCTCGGTTTCCATGGAGCAGGGCCGCATCGCCGCCGAGCGCGCATTCGGCGACCAGCACACCCAGTCCAACCCGAGCTTCTATCCCTACGGCATCTACACCATTCCCGAAATCTCCTTCATCGGCAAAACCGAGGAGCAGCTCACAGAAGAGGATGTGCCCTACGAAGTCGGCGTCGCCTACTATCGCGAGATTGCGCGCGGCCAGATTCGCGGCGACACCACGGGGCGCCTCAAGCTTATCTTTCATCGCGAGAACCGTCAGGTTCTCGGCGTCCACATTATCGGCGAAGGGGCAGCGGAGCTGGTCCACATCGGACAGGCCGTCATGTCTCTCAACGGCACCGTCGACTACTTCGTGGACACGGTCTTCAACTATCCCACCCTGGCCGAGTGCTACAAGGCCGCCGCTTTCAACGGCATTAACCGGCTGGCTCGTTTCGAGGACTAGACACCGATGGACTGGGGCGGAGGGTCATCATGGCGAACACGATTGGCGTGATCATGACGGCAAATATCGTTGCCGGTGTGGTCGAGGATCATCGGCTTGCGGACGGGCTCAGAAGTTACCCCGAACACCTCGATGACGTGAACGGCCTCATCGAAGTTCCGGCCGACAGTCTTTGCGAAATCATCTGCGATGCGGTCGCCTCGCTGGCATCCTCCTCCGGTTCGCCCGTTGAAGCTGCCGGCGTCGCCATGCCCGGCTATGTCCACCAGGGCGTTGTGCTCGATTCGCCAAATCTGCCCCAGCTCAAGGGCGCCCGCGTCTGCGAGTCCATCAGGGCCGGCCTCCGGCGCCGCAGGGTTGATGTGAAGGTGAGCGTATTCAACGACGCCGACGCCGTGGCCGCCGGCATCGCCGCCACCCGCGGCCACCTCGAGCGCCAGGTGCGCGTCTGGACCATCGGCAACGGCATCGGCTTCGGTCGGTATCCCTGGACCGAAGGTCCCTGGGAAGGCGGTCATATGGTTGTCACTCTCGATCCGCGCGAAAATTACTGCGGCTGCGGCGGCCGCGGCCATCTCGAAGGCATCATGGGCCACCGCGCCATGCGTCTGCGCTTCCTCGACATGGAGCCGGACGAAGTTTTCGCGGCTGCGAAAAAGGGCGACCGCCGCTGCATGGACTTCGTCGAACTGTGGCATCGCGCCCTCGCCGCCGCCACCGCTTCTCAGATTCACCTCGAAGGACCGGGACGCTTCTACTACACAGGCCGCGACATCCAGCGCCTCGACCTCTCACGTCTCCAGCACTACCTCTACGAGATGGTCAAGATGAGCCCGCTTCAGAACTACATCGTGGAGATCGTGCCGGAAGATCCCGCCACCGCCGTCATCGGCGCCGGTGTCGCAGCCCTCATCGAGAGCCGCTGCTGACGGGATTTCCGCCCGCTCTTGCTGCGGGCGAGCATTTCTGAGCCCTCACTCGCCCCAACTTATCCGCAACCCCGCCCGCACGAGACGCGGGGTGCCCAGCGTCAACACCGGCGTCCTGCCCACCTGAATGGCGCGATTGAAGAGGTTTTCGCCCGAGGCAAAGGCCTCCACATGACTGCCGAGATTATGCTGCGCATAGGCGTCGAGACGGAAGAATCCATGCAGCAGAAAAACGTTGGTGTCATCGTCGAACTGGCGTCCGCTGACCTGCCCCTGGAGGCTCAGAACGCCGAGCCGTGGCTGCCAGAAGCGTACCTGCGCGGTTCCCGTGTTCCGCGGCACTTCCGGAATCCACTTGCCCACCAGCGAGGGATCCGGCGCGAACTGCGTCACCGTCGCATCGGCGTACTGATAGCCTCCGTCGATCGAGAGCCAGTCCGCCGGTTGCATCGCATAATCCAGCGAGATGCCCCGGCTTTCAATCTGTCCCAGGTTCTCGCGCTTCAGCAGCACCTGGGCTGGCTTGATGCTCAGCGTCAGGGAGGTGATCGGGCGGTTCACCTGGGTCCAGAAATAGCTGGCCCGCACGCTCGAACCCCAGCGGCGAATGTCGTCCTGGACTCCCGTCTCCCAGCCGGTCGCCCGTTCCGAGCGCAGGTTCGGATTGGCCTGGGTAAACTCCTGCCCCACCTGGAAGCTGCGGTACAGTTCGTCCTCTGTCGGCGCGCGGAAGGCGCGGAAAGCGGAAGCGCTCCACGCCAGCGATGGCGTGATCCGCCGCACAATCCCCAGGCGCGGATTGAAGAGCGTCTGGTGGATCGTTGGCAGGTCTTTTTGTGGCGGGGCCGGATAGCTGAACTGCCGCGCATTGAAGTTCGAAAAGTGATCCACTCGAGCCGATGCGCTGATCGTCCATTGCGACGGAGTCAGCAGCACCTCCGCCCACCCCCCGGTCAGCCGCTGCCGCGCCGAGGTGTCCAGAAAGCCGCCCGACCCGATCAGAATCTGCTCGCTGTCTTCGGCGCGCACGTCGTGCGTATCTGCTCCGGCGAGCACCACCGCATGTGATCCGATCGCATGATGCCAGCGCAGACCCGCGCCCAGTTCATCCGCCGGGTCGAATACAAAGCGCACTGGCTTCTCGAAGGCGCGGCTGAGGGGAATGATGGAGAAGGTCTGGCGGTAATGTTCATTGCTGCCGTAGAGACGCAGGTTGAACCCATTCCAGTCCACACCGCCCGCGTAGCGCCACAGGCGGGTCGCGTTCATCTGGAAAGGCGTTCCATTGTGGCGACTTTCGTTCAGCACATTGCTGCGCAGGAAGATCCTTCCGCCGTTGCCAAAACTGCGCTCGATTTCCACCAGGCCGTTCTGCGCGTGAACGTTCGATGGCTGATCGATCGGCCCGCGCACGTCGGGTGCAACCAGCGTGTAGCCATCCGTGGCAATCAGGCCCGCGCTCCCCAGACCCGACCACGCGCCATGCTTCACGGTAGCCAGCAGGCCTTCATCCAGCGTGCTCTCCGACCCGCCGCTCGTCTCAATCTCCAGTCCCGTATCCGAGGGATGGACCGGGATCACGCTGATCACGCCGCCGATGGCGCTCGATCCATACAGGTCCGAAGCGCCGCCACGAACGATTTCCACCGAATGCACCGCCAGCTCCGGCAGCTCTTCCCAGTGGATCCATCCGCCGTAGGGATCGTTCAGCGGCACCTCATCGAACAGCACCAGCGACCGGCTTGCCGAGGTCGAGCCCAGGCCGCGCAGCGATACGCCCTCCGTCGTCGGGTTCGCCACCAGCGAACTGGACCGCCGGAATAGCTGGAAGCCCGGAATCTCTTTGAGCTTCCCGTCCAGGGCCGGCGGTGCGGCCTGCTGCAATTGCTGCCGGCTCAGGACCCGCGTGCTCGCCGGGCTGTCCGAGGCTCCCAGCGGCGAACGGTACGCTGTCACCGTCACCGTTTCCAGGGGACGCGTCAGCACCACGTGCAGTGGCTCATTTGGCACAACGGTCACGACGTTGACCAGATAATGCGCTGCCGTTACTTCAATCTGGCGCGGGGGCTGCTCCAGGGTGAAGCTGCCATCGGTGCCGGAGACTGCCAGCTTTTTCCCCGCCATGTCCGTAACCAGCGCGCCCGCCACCGGCGCACCATGGGCGGTGCGGACCGTGCCCTGGACCTGCTGCTGGGCAACCACAACCTGCCCAGTTCCCGCCGCCAGCATCAGCGCGAGACAGACCCTCCCGGCAACATTCAGCATGAATTTTCGATTCACGAGGTCCTCGTCTGGCTGCTCAACCTGCGAACAGCGCTGCTGCGGTTGGCGCCCTCTTCCGGCAGTACCGCCAGTAACTCGCGCATGGTGGCCCCGCTCACGGGATGCCTCAGCTCGGGTGCGATCTGGCTCAGCGGTTCCAGCACAAACCTCCGCTGATCCAGTTCGGGATGCGGAAGCGTCAGCCGCGGCGAGCGCATCACCAGCTCATCCATCAGCAGAAGATCCAGATCCAGCGACCGCGGCCCCTTCGGAACATCCCGTGTCCGCTGCCGCCCATACCGGCGCTCCAGGGCCAGCAGGAAATCCAGGAGCGGTTCTGCCTCCAGTTCCGTCTCCAGCTTCACAACGGCATTTACAAAAGGCGGCTGGTTCGCAAAACCCACGGGTTCACTACTGTACAGCGAAGACGCCGCCGCCACGCGCCCCGCCTCGCTCAGTTCGTTCATCGCGGCGGCCACCGTTACATCCGGTTCGCCTGCTCGCGACCTCAGGTTGGCTCCCAGGCCGACATACGCAATATGCCTCACAAACCCAAGGTACCCGAAACCCCACTGCCGCGCCGCCTCTCCGCGATATGCTCAGAAACAATGAGAGTCGGCTTCTTTGGAGGCAGTTTCGATCCGCCTCACCGTGGCCATATTGCCCTGGCGCGTCTGGCTATGGAGCGTCTCCGCCTCGACCGTGTGTTGCTGGCTCCGGTGGGCATGCAGCCGCTCAAGCGCGACCGCCCCCAGGCCGGTTTCGACGACCGCGTCGCCATGGTGCGTCTTGCGATCCGCAACCAACCGGGCCTCGAGCTTTCCCTCATCGACAAGCAGCATGTGAACGGCCGCCCCAACTACACCGTCGACGCCATCCGCGCGCTGCGCTCTTCGCTGCCTCCCGGCGATGAGATTGTCTGTCTGATGGGCGCCGACTCCTTCCTTAGCATCGGCCGCTGGTATCGCGCCGCCGATCTGCTCCTTGCCTGCGATTTCGCCGTGGCCTCCCGTCCCGGCTTCGATCTGGGCCGCCTCGCCGCCGCGTTGCCGGCAACGATCTCGGTTGCCTCCTGCGACTCGCCGCCGCAGCAGACCCTGGTGCTCTGCCTCCGCGGCCCGGGACGCCGCGAATCCCGCCTCTATCTGCTGCCGGATCTCGAGGAACTGGCTTCCGCCAGCTCCATTCGCGCGGCGCTCCATCAGGGCGCCGATCCGAACGCGGTCCTCGACCCGGTCGTGGCCGCGTACATTCGCGACCACCATCTGTACGGCCGGCATCCGCAACCCTGATCGTTCCTGTTTTCCGCTCCCCATTCCGCCCTGAATGCCGTACCATCGTCCTGGAGCAAACCCGAAACGGAGCATTCCTGAGTCACGGCATCTCCGGTTCGTCCAAGGAGCAGTCGAACCCCACGCATGCCATCGACCGAAACGCGCAGAATGGTGTTGGCCGCCGCCGCGGCCTGCGACGATAAGAAAGGCGAGGACACCCGGATCCTCCAGCTTGACCCATCCGATTCCGCTTTTACCGACTTCTTCCTCATCACCAGTTCCGCCAACGAACGCCAGTCGCAGGCCATCGCCGATGAAATCGAGCTGCGCCTGAAGCGCGACTTCGGCACCTGGCCCAACTCCGTCGAAGGCCGCCGGCTCGGTGAGTGGATCCTGATGGACTACGTCGATTTCGTCGTCCACGTCTTCCTTCGCGAGCGCCGCGCCTTCTACGACATCGAGCGCCTGCGCAAATCCGCCCGCGTTATTGCCCTCGCCGAACTCACTGCGGCCCTCACCGAAAGAACTCTCGCGGCCCGCAGGAAAGCGCCAGCCAAACGCGCTGCGAAGAAAACAGCGGTGAAGAAAGCGGCTTCCGGAAAGGCTCCCGTGGGAAAGGCGCCTCGCAAGGCGGCAGCAAAGAAATCCGCGAAGAAAGCTGTGAAAACCGCAGCGAAACGGACAAAATAATCCCGTGGCCAGGGCCGCCTTCATGTTCATCGACCTGTTCGCCGGCATCGGCGGTATGCGGATGGGCTTCGAGTCCGCAGGCGGCCACTGTGTCTTTACCAGCGAATGGAATCGGTGGGCGCGCGAGACCTACACCGCCAACTTCGGCGAGGAGCACCCTCTGGTCGGCGACATTCGCGAACAGCGCGAAGACGAAATCCCCGATCACGACATCCTGCTCGCCGGCTTCCCCTGTCAGCCGTTCTCGATCGCAGGGGTCAGCAAGAAAAACGCCCTTGGCCGCCCGCACGGATTCGCCTGCGCCACCCAGGGAACGCTCTTCTTCGACGTGGCCCGCATCATCGCGGCCAAACGGCCCCGCGCTTTCCTGCTGGAGAATGTCAAGAACCTGCTGAGCCACGACCGCGGCCGGACCTTCAGGATTATCCGCCAGACGCTCGAAGAAGAACTCGGCTATTCCATCTCCTGGCGCGTGATTGATGCCGCGCATTTCGTGCCGCAGCATCGCGAACGCATCCTGATTGCCGGCTTCCGCGAGCCCGTTGGCTTTTCGCTCAAGGATCTGCCGCTGCCGCGTGCCGGTCCGCGGCTTTCCGCCATCCTGCATCCGGAAGACGGCAGCGAATCGCCGGAAGAGCCTTATACGTTGCCTCCCACCGGGGCCGTGAATCAGAAATACGTGCTGACCAACAAACTCTGGGGCTATCTCCAGGCGTACGCCGCAAAGCACCGCGCCGCCGGCAACGGCTTCGGCTTCGGCCTGGTCGATGGGGCCACCATCGCCCGCACGCTCTCCGCGCGCTACTACAAGGATGGATCGGAGATCCTGATCAGCCGTGGTTCCGGCGCCAATCCCCGCCGCCTGACGCCGCGAGAGTGCGCCCGCCTTATGGGCTTCCCCGACAGCTACCGCATCCCCGTCTCCGACACCCAGGCCTACAAGCAATTCGGCAACAGCGTCGCCGTCCCGGTCATTGCCGCTGTGGCTTCCGCCATCGTTCCCTGGCTTTACGCCGAGCCGTCACAGGTTCCCCACCTGCTCCCTCTGCGCGGATCCCAGCGTATGCTCTTCGCAACAACACCATGAATCCGGCGCCGGGGCGATTCTCCGCCGATCGCTGTACCCTGTTCTGTGACCGACGTCCACACCCGCGAACAGCGCAGCCGCAACATGGCGGCGATCCGCTCCGCGAACACCAAACCGGAGATGCGCGTGCGCTCCGCCCTGCACGTGCTCGGCTTCCGTTTTCGCCTGCACCGTAAAGATCTGCCCGGCCGCCCTGACATTGTCCTCCCGAAATACCGCACCGCCATCTTCGTGCACGGCTGTTTTTGGCACTGCCATCAGTGCAAATACGGATCGGTCGTTCCCGCGACCCGCGCGGAGTTCTGGGCTGCCAAACGCGCCGGAAACGTTGTCCGCGACCGGGCCAACGCCGCGGCCCTGCGCAGACTGGGCTGGCGGGTCATCGTACTCTGGGAGTGTGAGGTCAGCACCGCGGAAGCCGCTCAGGCAAAGGTCGGCAGGCTGCGCATCGCCGCCAGCCATGTCTGACGAAACCCTGGTAAGGTAGCATCAAATTCGATGTCCAATCTCGCTCATCTCCCCACGGAAGCCCGTAATCCGTCCTCCTACCGGCTGGACGAGCTGCCCACCGCGGAAGTGCTCCGGGTCATCCACGCCTGCGATCACGAAGCCGTCGCCGCCGTCCAGCGCGAACTGCCCCGCATTGCCCCGGCCGTGGATGCCATCGTCGAGCGCATCGGCGGCGGAGGCCGCCTTTTCTACATCGGCGCCGGCACCTCCGGCCGCCTCGGCGTCCTCGATGCTTCCGAGTGCCCGCCCACCTATAACACCCCACCGGAACTCGTGCAGGGGCTGATCGCCGGCGGCGACTTCGCTCTGCGGCACTCCGTGGAGCGCGCCGAAGACGATCCCGCCCAGGGAGAACTCGATCTCCGCATCCACGGCTTTTCGGCGAAAGACGCGCTCGTCGGCATCGCCGCCAGCGGGCGCACTCCTTATGTCCTCGGCGGCATCGAGTATGCCCGAGGTCTGGGTGCGCTCACCATCGGTCTCAGCTGTGTCCCCGGTTCGGAGCTGGCCACCGCAGCCGAGCTGGCCATCACCCCCGCCACCGGCCCCGAAGTGGTCACCGGCTCCACGCGCATGAAGGCCGGCACGGCCACCAAGCTTGTTCTCAATATGCTTTCCACCGGCGCGCTCGTGCGCCTGGGGTACGTCTACGGCAATCTGATGGTGAATGTTCAGCCCACCAACACGAAACTGGCTGATCGCGCCGCGCGGATTGTCGATGCCATCACCGGAATGGGATATCACGAGGCCGCGCAGCTTCTCGAGCAGGCCGGCTCCGTCAAAACTGCTGTCGTCATGCAGGAGCTCGGCCTCAGCCGTCCCGAAGCGGAAGCTCGTCTTCGAGCGGCTTCTGGCCGCCTTCGGGATGCCCTGCTGTGATCCCCGGAAACCTTTCGCCGGCGCCGGGCATTTCCTCTTGCGCTCCCTTCCCGGCCCAGGAGAACCATGAAAGCCACGCAGTTTGAGTTTCGCTTTCGCGTTCTGATCGTCGCTCTCCTCTATATCCTCGGTTTTTGGGCGCCCTGGACCCGCTACGGCGCCGCAGCTCCCGCCACCACCGCCTGGCTCGCGCTCTGCACAATCTTTGCCCGCTGGGGTTGGCTGCCTCTCGACAGATCCACCCTGTTCGTCACGGGGCTGGCCATCCTCTTCGCCCTGGCGGGAGCGGCGCTGCGCATCTGGGGCACATCGTATCTCGGCCCCTCGGTCGTGCAGTCCCCGGCCATGCATGCCGGCCAGATGATGGCCTCCGGGCCGTACCGCTATGTGCGCAACCCGCTCTACCTCGGCACCTTGCTCTTCTCGGTCGGCGTCTCCATCCTCATGCCGCCCACCGGCGCGCTCTTCTTCCTGGCAGCCAATGTGCTTTTCTATCTGCGTCTCATCCTTGCCGAGGAAGCGTACCTGGGCACCCAGATCGGCCCTGCCTATCTCGACTATTGCCGGCGCGTTCCGCGCCTTCTGCCCAGCCTGCGACCCCGCATGCCCGCCTCGCCGGTGCGCGCCCACTGGCTCCATGGCGTGATGGGCGAAGTCTACCCCGCCGGATTCGCCCTCTGTCTGGCCGTCCTGGCCTGGCGCTACAACCCCGAGCTGCTGATCCGGTGCGTGCTGCTCTGCTTTGGGCTGTCTCTCATCACGCGCGCGCTGCTCCCGCGCGAACGCTTTGCCGGCGACTGATCGGGCTCAGTCGCTTGTGCGGCGAACTCAGACTTAGGGTCTGCCTCCTCCGCACAGAGGTGAACGCACGACCAGGAGGAGAGTCTCGTCCGGCCGCAACCGGGGAATCGTTCCCGGGAAGTCCTACCTCAAATCGCCGGCGCCATATCCCGGGCTCTCTTCATGATGCCGGTGTTGCAGCTTCCACTCCGTGTACATTCCGCGCGTGGCCCACAGAATGCACCCCAGGAAAACAGCCAGAAAGAGCAGAATCATTCCAACCGTGTTCGGCGTTGTCCGCATACAAGCCTCCACACAGCACAGAGTGCCGCCAACTCCTTTTCGTTGTCTGCGTTCCGCGCAGACCGGTTGTCCCGATCAGGATTCCTGCTCCACCGGCTCCGAAATGGGCTTACCATGGGCGACACGCCGCGAGAAAGCCTTTCCGCTGCGGCATGCATCTGAATGACCGTCCCCCACGGCCCGGCTTCTCGCGCGGGACAGGAGAGAGACGCCGTGAAACGCTGCTTAGCTGTGTTCGCACTGGCCTGGCTGTCTGTCCTCTTCACCACCCCGGCATTCTCGCAGGACTCTCCTTTCATCAGCGGCCACAACCTCAACGTCTTTGCCGAATTCTCCGGCGCACGCTCCGGCCAGGGCGTCGGCTACCTCTGGGGAGGCAGTGCGGGAGCCTACCTCCAGGGACGGCTCCTGGGCCTTGTTCTTCGGGGAACCGTGGCTTCCAGCAATGCTTCGGTTCACATTTTTGATGCCGTGTTCGGCCCCCGTTTCGCGCTGAATCTGCCGTTTTTCAGGGGCTATATCGAGGCCGGAGGCGGCATCGGCCGCAGCGGCTACGTCGACTCGCTGGGCAATCTCGGGTCTTCCTGGGGACCTGCCTGGCAGGCGGATGCCGGCCTCAGCCATGAGCTCTTACCCCACCTCAACTGGCACGTGCTCGAATTGGCGTACGGGCAAATCTACGTTGGCCCCATCGTCAAGCCGGTTATCCTGAGCACCGGCGTGGCGCTGCATTTCTGAGGCGCAGCGGTCGGGCCTCAGCGGCTGAGGGCGAAGGCATGCTGCGCCGCTCTTACTGTGTGCTCGATGTCTCCCTCGCTGTGTGCCGTGCTCAGAAACGCCGCTTCAAACTGCGACGGCGGCAGCCAGACACCCGCGTCCAGCAGGGCCCGATGAAACGCCGCGAAGCGCTTCGTGTCCGAGTGCGCCGCGCTTGCGAAGTCCGTGACTGGCTCGCCTGTAAAGAACCACGTAAACATCGCGCCCACCCGGTTCGCCGTCAGCGGAACGCCAGCCTTCTTCGCCTCCGCCAGCACACCCTCCACCAGCGCAGCGCTCAGCTTCTCCAGACTCGGATACACCACCTCGCGGTGATCCCGCAGATATCCGACCGTGGCAATTCCCGCGGCCATGGCCAGCGGATTCCCGCTCAGCGTTCCTGCCTGGTAAACCGGCCCCAGCGGCGCCAGCTGATCCATGATCTCCGCCCGCCCGCCGAAGGCGCCGCACGGCAGTCCACCGCCCAGAATTTTCCCCAGCGTTGTCAGGTCGGGGCGGATTCCGAAGTGCTCCTGCACCCCGCCCAGCGCAACCCGGAAGCCGGTCATCACCTCATCGAAGATGAGCAGCGCCCCATGCTTTTCCGTCAGGGCGCGAAGCGCCTCCAGATACCCCGCGGCCGGGGGAATGCATCCCGAGTTTCCGACGACTGGTTCGACGATGATGCAGGCAATTTCGTCCGGATGGCTGACAAAGGCCGCCTCCACCGCCGCGGCGTCATTGAAGGGCAGCGCCAGCGTGAAGAGCGCCGTCTCCTCCGGGACGCCCGCTGAGCCCGGAATCCCGAACGTCGCGACGCCCGAGCCCGCCTTCACCAGCAGCCCGTCCGCATGTCCGTGATAGCAGCCCTCGAATTTAACGACATATTTCCGGCTGGTAAAGGCCCGCGCCAGGCGGATCGCCGACATCGTGGCTTCTGTTCCGGAACTGACAAACCGCAGCTTTTCAACCGAGGGAAAGGCCGCTGCGACCAACTCGGCCAGATCTCCTTCGAGCGCCGTTGAAGCGCCGAAACTGGCGCTGCGCTGCGCCGCCTGCCGGACCGCCTCCACCGCTGGCGGAAATGCGTGGCCCAGGATCATAGGACCCCACGAGCCAACATAGTCGATGTACCGGTTGCCGTCGGCGTCCCACAGGTACGCGCCCTCGGCACGCTCGACGAAGGGCGGATCGCCCCCCACGGCGCGAAACGCGCGAACCGGGGAATTCACTCCGCCGGGGAAGAGTCTTTCCGCGCGCTGGCGCAGTGCCTGAGAGCGTTCTGAAGGAAGGGGCATAAGCCCCAGTATAGGTGGCGGTCAGTCGCAGGGATGTGCCTGAAAGATGCTGAATGGCCTCAGATCCCCGCGTACCATGCATAACCCGCTTCCGGAGAAGCCGATCCCAGCCCCTTGCCGAAGTGCTTCATGCTGTCGGTTGCGGTCAGGCGCGTAATGTACTTCAGGCTCTTATACCCAAGCTGCCGCGGCACTCGCAGGCGCAGCGGTCCGCCGAACTTCACCGGCAAATCCCCGTCGTTCATCCCCCAGGTCACATAAGTCTGGGGGTGCAGGGCATCGGCCATATCGATGCTTTCCCAAACCCCCTGCTGAATCGAAAAGTAGACGACATAGCGAGCCTGGGGCAGAATCGCGGCTTCCCGCAGAACCTCGTGCAGCGGGGTCCCGATCCACTCGGCGATGTAGGACCAGCCCTCTTCGCAGACCACTTCCGTGATCTGGCTCCGGTAGGGCATCGAGTGCAGGTCGGCCACGGACAGCGACAGAGGATGTGCGACCATTCCATCCACCGTCAGCCGCCAGTCGGCAAAGCCCGCGGCCTCGTACCGTTTGAACTCCTCGCTGGGCGGCGCGGTTTCGTTGGCGAAGGGTGCCTTCGAAATCATGCTGCGGGGAAACTCCCTCGCCAGCGAGTGCCGCGTCAGCAGCCGCTGTGCCGCGTAGGTCAGCGTCTCGCCCGGCCCGTAAATGCCTCCGTGATCGGGAGGAATCAGTCCGTACCGGCGCGCGATCCGGTCCGCCGCGGTCAATCCCGCAGCGCCCGCCGTTGCGGCCAGTCCCGTCCAGATCAGCTTCCGCCGTGTAATCCCGCTCATGGCTGCACCTCTGTTTCGGCCGCCCGGCCCGTGATCATCGCGCGCATGCGGCCCCAGAAGCCCGCCAGCGCCACCATCGTCACGTGTACCACCAGAAACAGCACCAGGGCCCACGAGACAAAGAAGTGCAGCGTCCGGGCCGACTGCCGTCCACCCAGCCAGTTCACCGCCTCGGGGACCGCCGAATCGAACGACGGCGACAGCGCCAGTCCGGTCCAGATCACCAGCGGAAACAGCACGAAGATCACCGCCAGATAGGCGGTCCGCTGCAGCACGTTGTACGATCGCGCCTCATGGGCGTTCAGTGGCGCCCGCCGCAGATGGCGCGCAATTTGCTCCCGGTATGCCTGCCACGACCGCTGGCCGCGCCGCGGCGTCAGATTCCTGCCGAAGTGGCCCGTCCAAAAGCCCCAGATCCCGTACACCAGCGCCGTCAGCACCAGGACCCACGCCGCCTCAAAGTGCAGATACCGGCTCCAGCCATTCTCATCCGGCATCACGAACTTGTACCCCGTCGGAACCATGTCCCTCGACGCCGGTATCGGCAGCGAGAACAGCGGTTTCATGTTCACGTTGCCCGTCTCGCCCCAGTAGAACCGCGGATGCGAGATCACAATCTCCCCGCCGGTGATCAGCAGGGCTGAGAAAGCCAGGACCGTGAGCCAGTGCGTCACACGCACAAGCGCAGAGTGCCGGGAAACCTCCGGCTTGGATTGCGGGGCGGCGGCTGACACGCGGCGAGCATAACACAGCGCGATATCCCCTGGCCCCTGGATTCAGAGTCCGATTCCCCGAAAGCATCATCGACGCATCCCGCGCCGATGGAAGATACTGGAGGTCTCCATGCCGAAGCGCTATTCCGCCTTCTTTGCCCTGGGAGCATTGCTCATGACCGCCGCGCCCCTCTACCCTCAGGCCGGCAACGCGGGCGCACGATTCCGTGCCCTCGCCGACCAGTATTTTTCCGACGCTGTTTTCCGCTATTCCCCCACCGAAGCTACGAGCGCCGGCCTCCATCAGTACGACGCGAAGCTCGAAGACTACAGCCGCGCCGGAATTGATTCCCAGATCGCGACTCTGCACCAGTTCGAGGTCAAATTCGATGCTTTTCCGGCCGCTGGCCTCGATCGGAGCACCCAGGGCGATCTGGCCATGGTCCGCAACAACATTCGCGGTACTCTCCTTGAACTCGAAACGATCCGCGGCTGGGAGAAAGACCCGGATCTCTATTCCAGCGGTATCACCGGCAGCGCCTTCGTCCTCATGGAACGGAAGTTCGCTCCCCCCGCCGAGCGCCTTCGCGCCCTCATTGCCCGCGAGAAGCAGATGCCCGCCGCATTCACCGCGGCCCGGCAAAATCTGAAGAACCCGCCCCGCATCTACACCGAAATCGCCCTGCAGCAACTGCCCGACCTCATCAGCTTCTTCCAGCACGACGTCCCCGAAGCCTTCCACGACGTCACTGACACCGCTGAGTTGGCCGAGTTCCACCAGACGAACGCCCAGGTCATCGCGGCTCTGCAGAGCTACGAAGGCTGGCTGAAGTCGGATGTTCTGCCCCGCTCGAACGGCGATTTCCGCATCGGCGCCGACGCCTTCCGCAAGAAGCTCGAGTACGACGAGATGGTCGATACTCCGCTCGACAGGCTCCTTGAGATCGGCTACGCCGACCTCCATAAGAATCAGGCCGAGTTTCAGCGCATCGCCCACGAAGTCGATCCGTCGAAAACTCCCAAAGAAGTCCTCGCGGAACTCGACGCCATCCATCCCGCGCCGGGCCAGCTGCTCGATACCTTTCATAGCACCTTCAAAAGTCTGATCGCCTTCATCAACACGAAACACATCATCACCATCCCCTCGACCGTCGAACCCACCCTCGAGGAGACGCCGCCTTTCATGCGCGCCACCACGCAGGCTTCGATGGACTCGCCCGGCCCGTTCGAGAAGCACTCCACCACCGCGTACTTCAACGTCACCTTGCCGGAAGAGAGCTGGTCACCGCACCAGGTGTCGGAATACATGGCAGCTTTCAACATCGGCACCGTCATCAGCACGGCTACCCACGAGGCCTATCCGGGCCATTACGTGCAGTTCCTCTGGGTGAACCACAGCAACCTCAGCACGGTGCGCAAGCTCATCACCGCCAACACCAATGTGGAAGGCTGGGCGCACTACTGCGAGCAGATGATGCTCGACGAGGGGTACAACCAGCCGGGCATCGGAGCCAAAGACCTGCGCCAGTCGCGCCTGATCCGCCTGGGCCAGCTCCAGGATGCGCTGCTCCGCGATGCCCGCTACATCGTCGGCATCAAAATGCATACCCGGGGTATGACCCTCGACCAGGCCCGGGCCTTCTTCGTGCAGGATGGCTACCAGTCCCCCTCCATTGCCGACGTCGAAACCAAACGCGGCACCGCCGATCCGACCTACCTCTATTACACCCTCGGCAAACTCGAGATTCTGAAGCTCCGAGCCGACCTCATGAAGAAGGAGGGCTCCGCTTTCTCGCTTGAGAAGTTTCATGACGACTTCATGCGCCAGGGAGGAGCGCCCATCAGGATCGTCCGCCAGGCGCTGCTGGGCGACAACTCTCCGACACTGTGAAAGATTTCGGCGGTGAAAGCCGCTGTAACCGGTTGGAAGAATCCGCGTTTGACTGTGATTAACCCGATTCCCAATTCGCATCTAACCCATATCGTTCTGTAAAATGCCCGTTTCGCTCACACTCGGTCCAAAAACAGAGGAAGGAATCCGAACGCAACGATGGCCACAAAGACGAAAGTGCGCAAGGCGGTTTTTCCGGCGGCGGGGTTTGGCACCCGCTTTTTACCAGCCACTAAATCCATTCCCAAGGAAATGCTGGCGCTCGTCGACAAGCCGATCATCCAGTACGGAGTCGAGGAAGCGCTGGCTGCCGGCTGCGATCAGATCGTCATCGTCACGGGCCGCGGCAAATCCGCCATCGAAGACCACTTCGATGTGAGCTACGAGCTCGAGTGCACCCTGGAGAAGCGCGGCAAGAGCGATCTCCTCGCCCTCAGTCGCCAGGTCTCGCACATGGTGCGCGTCTCCTATGTCCGTCAGAAGGAAGCCATGGGCCTTGGCCACGCGGTTCTTATGGCCCGCGACCTTGTCGGCGACGAGCCCTTCGCGGTCATTCTTCCCGACGACGTCATCGACGCGCCCACCCCCTGTCTGAAACAGATGATGGACATCTTCGACGATGTGCAGTCCTCCATCCTTGCCACGCAGGTCGTCGAGGGCCCTGCCATCTCCGCCTATGGCGTGCTCGATGGCTCATCCGTCCCCGGCAACCCGCGCCTCTTCGACGTCACAGGTCTGGTCGAGAAGCCCAAGCCGGCCGAAGCGCCCTCGAAGAACGCGATCATCGGCCGTTACATCCTCACTCCAAGGGTTTTCGATCTGCTCGAAACCACCCCGCTCGGCGCTGGCGGAGAGCTCCAGCTCACCGACGGCCTCAAGGGCCTTCTCCAGACCGAGAAAGTCTACGGTTACAGCTTCGATGGGGTTCGCCACGACGCCGGCGACAAGTTCGGCATGCTGCGGGCTACGGTCGAATTCGCCCTGAAACGCGAGGACCTCGGCCCCGCTTTCCGCGACTATCTGAAATCACTGAAGCTGTGAGCCGCCGGACAGGTGGGACTCTTTTCAAACGCACCGTCATCCTGAGCGCAGTGAGGGATTCATGCCGGCACTCGGTCTCCGCGGCGCGGCGAATAGTCCCAGGTCCATTTGCCGCCAGTCCGCATGAATGTCATCCTCGAGAGATGATCCGATTCCCACGGCTCGGCGCGGCCTTGCTGCTGCTCGCCTGTGCACTCTCCGGAATGGCCCAGGACCGCGGTACCTGGAGCGCGGCAAGTTCGAACGCGAGAGCCATCACCGGTGACCTTGAAATCTCCGACGCGAGGCTCTCCATCAACTTTGCAAAGTATCCGCTTGCCCAAATCCGCTCGATCACGCCAGCTGAAGCAGCGGCTCTGTTTCAGGCAGACAGCAGTGCCCCCGGCAGCGGAAATCTCTACCGACTGAGCGTCCCGCCCACAAAGCAGTTTCTGCACCATAACACCCTGTGCGGCAGCGAGGAAACGCAGTGGATGGTGACGTGGCTTCAGGGAAAAGATCTGCAGGTCGCTTTTTTCTCGGGGTCGAAGATGCCCATCCTGACCTTCGATGCCCTGAACAGCTCCGCGGACCTCTGCGGCACCTTTTCCTATCTCCGCTGGTGATCCAATGCGTGCCTCCTGTCCGTGGCGGCGTGGCCGGCAACGGAACCATCCCCACGATGCCAGCCGGTAAAGGTGGCTGCACGCTGGATGGAGGGTAGATCCCGAGTGGAACTGGGAAGGGTTTGGGTTGACAATGGCGACAGGAAATACTTCCGTTCTTTGAAGGATTTGATTGTCCCTGCGCAAAGCAGGCATTTTGCTTCAGGCAGGTCCGCTTGTTTCAGCCGCAGACTTACGCCATCGCCCTGAGCTTCATGCTGATCAGCATGCTTTGCTGGGGCTCCTGGGCGAACACTCTCAAGCTTTGCCCCGGCTACCGCTTCCAGCTCTTTTACTGGGACTATGTGATCGGGGTGCTGCTGGGTTCCTTCTTCTGGGGGCTGACGCTGGGCAGCCTGGGCCACAGCGGACCGGGATTCCTCGCCGCCATTGACCATGCCGACATTCGGCATGCGCTGCTGGCGGTGGCCGGCGGGGTGGTCTTCAATGTCGCGAATCTGCTGCTGGTCGCCGCCATCGACATCGCCGGGCTTGCGGTCGCTTTTCCGGTGGGAATCGGGTTGGCCCTGGTCATCGGCGCGCTCAGCAGCTATGTGGTCTCTCCACGGGGCAATCCGTGGCTGCTCTTCGGCGGGATCGCGCTGGTGCTGGCGGCCATCGTGGTGGACGCACTCGCCTACCGCATGCGCGAGCAGACGCAGGCCGCCATGAGCCGGCGCGGCGTGGTGATCTGTATCGTCTCCGGCGTTCTGATGGGGACGTTTTACCCGCTGGTCGCGGGTTCCATGGGCGGGACCGGTTCGCCCGGGCCGTACGCCGCCGGGTTCTTCTTCGCGATCGGCGTGGCGATCTGCGCTCTGCCCGTGAACTGGCTGTTTATGCGCAAGCCGCTGGATGGTCGCGAGCCTGTTGCGCTGGCCGGAGTCTTCCGCGCACCGTCGCGCTGGCATGTGTGGGGTGCGATTGGTGGCGCGGTGTGGTGCACTGGCGCGGTGATGAATTTTGCGGCGTCCCAGGCGCACCTGGTGGGACCGGCGGTTTCCTACTCCATCGGGCAGGGAGCCACCATGGTATCGGCTGGCTGGGGTGTGTTTGTGTGGAAGGAATTTGGAGGAGCGCCGGCAGCGGCCAAACGTCTGCTGGTGTGGATGTTTCTCTTGTTTGTGGCGGGACTGACGGCCGTAGCTGTGGCCCCGATCCTGTAGCGGGGGCCGGTGGCGGAGAAAGCAGGATCTATGAGCAGCAAACCCATCGTAGTGGTCGGCAGTATCAATATCGATCTGGTCGTGAAATCAGAGCGGCTGCCGGTTCCCGGGGAAACGATTCTTGGCGGTGAATTCAGGTCGCATCCGGGCGGCAAGGGGGCCAATCAGGCGGGGGCGGCTGCGCGGCTCGGGCATCCGGTATTCATGATCGGGCGCGTCGGGCGCGATCTGTTCGGGCAGGAGCTTCTCGGTTTTCTGGGCCGCGCGGGAGTGGACACATCGTTCGTGGCGCCCTCCGATACGACGACCGGCACGGCGATCATCACCGTGACGCCTGGAGGGCAGAACAGCATCATCGTGGCGTCAGGGGCAAATTCCGAGGTCAGTCCGGAAGACCTTGACCTCGCTCGGGGACTCATCCGCAGCGCCAGTCTGGTGCTGGCGCAGCTGGAGATTCCGATGCGCACGGTGGAAAATCTGGCGGAGATCTGCGCGGAGGAGCAGGTGCCGCTGGTGCTGGATCCGGCGCCGGCGCAGGTTCTGGCTCCCGAACTGCTGCGCACGATCACCTGGATCACTCCCAACGAGGTGGAGGCGCGGCAGCTCCAGAGCTTTGCGGGCGCCGCCTCCAGTCCGACGCCGAAGGAATCCGCCGAAGGTATGCTGGCGCTCGGCGCCCGGAACGTGGTGCTGAAGCTGGGCGAATGCGGGGCGTTCCTGGCGACAGCGGCCGGATTGCGGACGGCTGTGCCGGCCTTTCCGGTGAAGGCCGTGGACACGACGGGTGCCGGAGACGCCTTCAACGGGGCCTTCGCCGTAGCTCTGGCGCGGGGCGCGGAGCCGCTGGAGGCGGCACGGTTTGCTTCCGCGGTCGCCGCAATCTCTGTTACTCGCCACGGCGCACTGCCCTCGATGCCGGCCGAGCCGGAAGTGGACGCATTCCTCCAAAATCGCTCGCACATGGAGATTGCATGATGACGAAAGGGACTGGAATCCTGACTTACCTGACTGCCTTTGTGTTCGCGGTGGGAATCTGCCAGCGCCTGCCAGCGCAGGAGAACGCAGCCGCGTCGCCGGAAAAGGTGATTCTGGATACGGATATCGGGGACGATATTGACGATGCCTTTGCCCTGGCGCTGGCCCTGTCGAGCCCGCGAGTGCAGCTGCTGGGCGTGACCACCGCCTGGGGCGATACCGATCTGCGGGCGCGCCTGGCGGCGCGCTTTCTCTCGCGCACCGGGCACAGCAGAATTCCGGTAGCGGCGGGGCCTAAAACGCACGCTGTGTATCCCTTCACGCAGCTACGCTGGGCTGAGGCCTGGCCCGAGCCGAAGCCGGGCTGGCCCGACGCCGTCGATTTTATGCTGGACGCCATCCGCAGGAATCCTGGGCAGATCACGTTGATTTCCATTGCTCCCTTCAGCAATATCGGCGCCCTGATCGACCGCGACCCGGCAGCCTTCCGGCAGCTGAAACGGGTAGTGATCATGGGCGGGTCGATTCATCGTGGCTACGGTGACCTTGGCTACCTGCCCGACCACGGGCCCGACCCTGAATACAACGTGCTCATGGACATTCCGGCGGCGAAGAAGCTTTTCGCGGCGGGGGTGCCGCTGTACATGATGCCGCTCGACTCCACGCAGCTGAAATTCCAGGAGGTGCTGCGCAGCACGCTCTTCAGCCAGGGAACGGCCACCACGAACGCGCTGTCGGAGCTGTACGAGCAGTGGACGGCCAGCACGCAGAACCCGACGCCGACACTCTTCGATGCGATGGCCGTGGCGTACAGTCTGCGTCCGGACCTGTGCCCGACCGAGCCGATGCACATCGTGGTCGACGACAAGGGATACACGCGCGCTGAGCCGGGAGAGCCGAACGCGCAGGTCTGCCTGAATTCCGACTCGGACAAATTCTTCCATTTTTACATTCCAGCAGTGCTGCGCACGGAAGCAGGCCAGCCGCTGATGGCGCACGAATCTGTGCCGGCGGATCCTGCGCCGGTAAAGAAACACAGGCACCCGTAGGACCTGGGGCGACGCCCCGGGGACCGGGCAGGGGTTTCGCGGACCGGGGCCGACCAGAAAATGGATGTCTCACGTTTCCGTCCCCCCCCAGGTCTATACTGGGGGGTCTCTGCTCCGCCAGCAGGGAGCTGTCCAGCGCATTGACTGCTCGACCGACATCGACGACCAGATCCAGGGCCTCCGGGTGGCTGCCCCTGAAGCCCTGTGCTCTCGGCCTTACCGCCCTTGCTGTTGCAGTATTTCTGTGGGGCCTGGCCTATAAGCTGTCGCTCTATCATGGGCGGTCGAACACGACTCCGCGGTTCACGGTCGCCAAGCTGTGGATCGCCCCCAAGGCGTCAGGGCTGACGTCTTCCGCAACGTCCGCGCACCGCGCGCCTCTGACGCCGGGTCTCGCGCTTCCGGCCGCTCCCCATGCCTGGCACCGACCGGAACTCTCCGCAAATCTGCCGATTGCGCCGATGCGCGGAATCGAGGCTCCCTCATTCTCCTGTTCCTCCCGCGCTCCCCCATCCCAGCCCCTCGCCTGACGTAACCAGCACCGCGATTCGGTGGCGGAGGCCTAGTGCCCCGGACCGGTCGCCGTAATTCCTTTGCCGGTTTCGCTGTGGAGGAGCACATCATGGATTTTCTCTGGGCTCTGACTGCTTTGGCTTTAGGGTTCCTGCTCTACCCTGCCTGGCAGCTCGTTCGATCCGTGGGGCGAGGTTCGCCTCGCATCTTCGCGCCGCCGCCCGTTTCTCCCGCTGCCAAAGGAGGAAAGATCCACGCATTCAGCGGCGGGCAAATCCGCAACCTCGAATGGGTTTCCATGGGCCAGTTTACGAGTCTGCTCGCCGAGTCGGACGACCTGGTCGTCATCGATCTTCGGCCGGAAAGTCAGCACCTTCGGTTGCGGCTTCCGGCCGCGCAGGTGCTCACGATCAGCCCTGACGAACTGCCCGAAGTGCTCGAATGGCTTCCGCGGAATCGAAGCGCGGCCTTCTGCGGGGCCTCGGGGACTGCTCTTTCCCTGATCCGCGCGAGTTCGTGCATGCGGGGTTCGGCTCCTCTCTATGTGCTGAAGGATGGCTCAGCCTGGGCGGAGGTCGCATGATGCGGAACGCGGGGATCCCACCGCAGCCGTTGGCCCAGGAGGACAGCTTCTCCGACCTTGTGCGAACGGTTGAGCAGCGGCGCACGCAACTGGTGCGTGTGGCCCAGCGCATGACGCGCTGTCAGGAGGACGCAGAAGACGTGGTACAGGATTCCGTCCTGAAGGCGCTTGCCAACCTCTCCACCTTCCGCGGCGATTCGCGGCTGGACACATGGCTTCATGCCATCGTGGTCAACACGGCGCGGAGCCGGCTCCGTTCTCAGTGCGGCCGAGTCTACATCCCGATCGAATCCGATGACGAGAGCGAGCGCGACTCTGCGAGGATCGAGCTGCCTCACCCTGGAAAGGATCCGGAGGAATTCTGCAGCACGTACGAGCTGCAGAGGCTGCTGCTTGCGGAAATTGCCAGCCTCGATCCGATCTACGGGACCCTGATCCGGATGTGCGATCTGGACCAGCGCTCCTATCGTGAGACGGCTCAGGCCCTGCATCTGAACATCGCCACTGTGAAGGCGCGGCTGTTCCGGGGCCGGGCGCTGTTACGGCGGAAGCTCCGCCGGCATTTGCCGCGGGACCGACGGCAAAGGGATCCGCTCGGCAAAGGCAAGCGGAAACGCCAGCCCGGGGAGGAGGCCATCGAGCAGGTGGGCCCGGAAGCCGGGGTGGGCAGCGAGCCTGGTTCGCCGGTTCCAGTGTTAACGGATTGTTAAAAACTTAAAACGTCTCCTCGATGCGGGAGTCTCAGTCTTCAGAGGGTCCTTGGAAAGGAGACACTCATGAAGTTTGCATGGCTCCTGCTTGCGCTGCTGCTGCCACCCGCTCTGCCGGCGCAAAATACCATCCCTGCGGGTACGATTCTTCCGCTTCGTCTGGAAACCACGCTGAAGACCGGCAGGATCAAAGCTGGCCAGGCCATTCGGGCCGAGGTTATGCAGGACATTCCCGGGACGCGCATTCACAGGCGAGCCCGGGTGTTGGGGCATGTAGTCAGTGCGGCTCCCGGTCGTCTGGAGCTGCGCTTCGATACGCTGGTGGCGAACGGCCGGCATATTCCGCTGAAGACGAATCTGCGGGCGCTCGCTTCCATGACGGAGGTGGAGATTGCGCAGACTCCCGAAGGTGGACCGGACCGCGCAACCCCACCGCCCTTCTGGACCACAGAACAGATCGGCGGCGAACAGGTATACCGCGGCGGCGGCCCTGTGGCCCGCGGCCTGACGCTGGTTGGAAAGCCGACGCCGTATGGAGTGCTCGGCCAGCTCAACAGCAGTCCTCCGTGCCGCGCGGAGATTGCCGGTAACAGCGCTCCGCAGGCGCTGTGGCTCTTCTCGACGGATGCCTGCGGTCTTTACGGCTTCAACAATCTGAAGATCGGCCATGCGGGACGAACCGAACCTGCGGGCAGTATCCTGCTGCTCTCCAAGGGCAGCAAGATCGATCTCCGCAGCGGAAGCGGGCTGCTGTTGCGCGTGCAGGGCTCATAAGCGGGATCGCGCAGTGCGGGGGATGATCCTTTCCCCCGTCCCGCCCTGCGTGCGTCTCTGAGGCGTCGCGGGAGGGGTCGGCGCGCTGCGCTGTCTCAGCCCGGAGACAGCGGCCAGCGAAGGGAATGCCCGTCCGTTTACTATCATCCTGATGCAACCTGTTCAGAATTACGCGGCCCGGCGCTGGCGTACGCTGCGCCGTTCCATGGCCGATCAGCAAATCGACGCTCTGCTCATCACCCATTTGCCCGATGTGCGCTGGCTCTCGGGTTTCACCGGATCGAATGCGGCGCTGGTTGTGACGGCGCGCGGGGCGGCTCTGTTTACCGACGGGCGGTATACCGTGCAGGCTCGCGAGGAGGTGCGCGGCGCCCGCGTGGTGATTGCGGGGCGGTCGGCGCTGCAGGAAGCCTGCGCGTTTGCCGGCAGCCGGGCACAGCGCTGCTGGTTCGATCCGGAGCACACGACGGTCGCCGATCTGGAGCTCATGCGCGGCGGCCTGAACGGAAAGAGCCGGCGGGGTTTCTTCACGCCCCTCGGATCGCCGCTCGTCTCCACGCTGCGCATGGTGAAGGATGCTGCGGAGCTGAGCCTGATGGAAAGAGCGGCAAATCTGGGCTGCACGCTCTTTGAGATGATGCTTCCGCGCATCGAATCGGGCATGACGGAAAAGGCTCTGGCAGCCGAACTGGAGTTCCTGGCCCGCGGGCTGGGCGCGGAGGGCATGTCGTTTGAAACTATTGTGGCTTCCGGCCCACGCTCGGCGTTGCCGCATGGCCGCGCGACGGAGGCACAGCTGCCGCGCAAGGGATTCGTTACACTGGACTTCGGTGTTATTCTCAAGGGTTATTGCTCGGATATGACGCGCACGGTGCGACTCGGCCGGGCGGTGGATGAAGAGCGCACCACCTTCGACGCGGTGCTGGCGGCGCAGCAGGCCGCGGTCGATGCGGTGAAGCCGAATGCCACCTGTGGCGAAGTGGACGAGGCCGCGCGCAGCGTGCTGCGGGCGGCCGGGCTGGGGAAGTACTTCACGCATTCCACCGGGCATGGTGTCGGACTGGAGATTCATGAACAGCCGCGCATTGCGGCTGCCCAGGCGGCCCGGCTTGTGCCCGGCATGGTGGTTACGATTGAACCCGGCGTTTATCTGCCGGGGAAGTTCGGTGTTCGGATCGAAGACATGGTCGCCGTAACAGAAGAAGGCCACCGAATCCTGACGCCAGCTACGAAGAGCTGGATCGAGTTGTGAGGCCGGGAATATAACGATGAATGCGGACGACATGAAAGAACTGAAGGAACTCATCGAGTTCCTCAAGGAAAACAAGATCGGCGAATTCGATCTGGAGCGCGGCGACCTGAAAGTTCGCATCAAGTTTGCCCAGGAGGGCGGCGCCGATCTGGCCGGCCTGGCGCGTATGATCGCCGCGCAGACCGTGGGGGCAGCCGCGCCCGCCACGCCGCCGGTGGTGAGTCCCGGACTGCTTCCCGCGGCGCAGGCCGCAAGCCCCGCCACACATGCCGGACCGGCGGCGACAGCGCCCTCGGAAGAAGAGTCCCTGCACATCGTCAAGTCGCCGATCGTTGGGACATTTTACGAGTCGCCTTCGCCGGGATCGCCGGCCTTCATCAAGATCGGTGACCGTGTCGATATCGGCCAGGTGCTCTGCATTGTGGAAGCCATGAAGCTGATGAACGAGATCGAAAGCGACGCCTCCGGCGAGGTCGTGAAGCGTTTTGTCCAGAACGGCCAGCCCGTCGAATACGGCCAGCAGCTCTTTGCGCTGCGAATCTCTTAAGCAGGTGCGAATTTCGTAGATATGCGTAAGGTTCTTATCGCCAACCGTGGCGAAATCGCGCTGCGCGTGATTTGCGCCTGCAGAGAAATGGGCATCCGCACGGTCGCCATCTACAGCGAGGCGGACCGGCATTCGCTGCACGTTCGCTTTGCCGATGAGGCCATCTGCATCGGGCCGCCGCGCTCGGCGGAGAGCTACCTCAACGTGCCGGCCGTGATCAGCGCCGCGGAGATCGCCGACGTGGACGCGATCCATCCCGGATACGGACTGCTGAGTGAGAACGCCAACTTCGCCGAGGTATGCCGCGCCTCCAACATCAAGTTCGTCGGACCGCCGCCGGAGGTGACGCGGCTGATGGGCGAGAAAGAGAAAGCCCGCCAGACGATGAAGAAAGCCCGGGTACCGATTCTGCCCGGCTCCGACGGCGTCATTCAGTCGGAAGGCGAAGCTCTGGAATGGGCGCAGACGGTTGGTTATCCGGTCATCCTGAAGGCCTCGGCAGGTGGCGGCGGCCGCGGCATGCGCGTGGTGCGCTCGCCGGAGGAACTCCCCGGGTTGTTTCATGCGGCGCAGAGCGAAGCCGCCAATGCCTTTGGCAACGGCGACCTCTACATGGAGAAATTCATCGAGCGCCCGCGCCACATCGAGTTTCAGATCCTGGCCGACGAGCACGGCACCGCCATGTCGCTGGGCGAGCGCGAGTGCTCGATCCAGCGGCGCCATCAGAAGCTCATCGAGGAAGCACCGTCGCTGAAGGTCACACCGCGTCTGCGCGAAGAGATGGCGCGAACGCTGAAACGCTCCCTCGAAGCCGTGGGCTATCAGAACGCCGGCACCATCGAGTTCCTCATGGATGAGGACGGGAAGCTCTACTTCATCGAGATGAACACACGTATCCAGGTGGAGCATCCGGTCACGGAGATGATCACCGGCATCGACCTGGTGAAGGCGCAGCTGCGCATCGCGTTAGGCGAGAAGCTCTCCAGCATCGTCCCCGAAATCGTTCCCATGCGCGGCCATGCGATCGAGTGCCGCATCAACGCGGAACATCCGGAAAAATTCACTCCTTCAGCGGGCAAGATCACGGCCTTCAATGTGCCGGGTGGTAACGGCATCCGTGTCGACACGGCGCAGTACGCCGAAGGCGTGGTGCCGCCGTACTACGATTCGCTGATCGCCAAGCTGATTGCCCACGGTGCCGACCGCGAGGAGGCCATGGCCCGGATGCGGCGGGCGCTCGAGATGTTCATCGTCGAGGGCATCCACACCAGCATTCCGCTGCACGAACGCATCTTCCAGGATGAAGAATTTCGGCACGGGCACTTCGACACGAAGTTCATGGAGCGGTTCTTCGAGCGCGAGAAGCAGAGACGGGAACTGGCCGCCGCCGTCTAGACATCGCAGATCTCTACCGCCTCGCGCAGCTGCGACAGCGGATCACCGGTCGGCACAAACTCGTGCGCAACGTAGCCCTGAAATCCGGTATCCGCGATGGCGTTCATGACGGCGGCGTACTGAATCTCCTGGGTGGCGTCGATCTCATGCCGCCCGGGGACGCCTCCGGTGTGGAAGTGGGCAAGGACGCCGATGTTGGCGCGGATGGTGTCGATGAGATCCCCTTCCATGATCTGCATGTGGTAAATGTCGTAGAGCAGCTTCACCCGGGGCGAGTTCACGGCGTGCATGACCTCGGCGCCCCAGGCGGTGTGGTCGGCCATATAGTCCGGGTGGTTGACTTTGCTGTTGAGGAGCTCGAGGCAGATCGTCACGCCATTGTCTTCGGCGATCTTCCTGACGCGATTCAGCCCGGCGATGGTGTTGCGTGCGCCCTCCTCATCGGACATGCCGCGCCGGTAGCCGGAGAAGGTGATCACGTTGGGCACGCCGGCCTTTGCCGCCAGCGGGATATTTCTGCGGAAGGCGGCCTCGATGGCGGCATGGTTCTCGACACGGTTGAGGCCGTCGGGGATGGTGCCTCCGCCGGCGTAGCCCATAGTACAGATGAGCCCGTATCGATGCGGCACGTCCCACTCATCTACCTCCAGCAGGTCGACGCCCTTGAGGCCCAGGCTCTGCGCCCACTGGCAAAGCTGATCGAGCGGGGTGTCTTTATAGCACCACCGGCACACCGACTGGTGGATACGGCCTTTGCGCGTGGTCTGCTGCGCGGAGAGTTCCGGCAAAGCGGCAGCCAGACTGGCAGCACCGCCCGATTTCAGGAAATCACGTCGTGAAGTGCACACCACAACAGACTACAGTGGAAAGAAAGGAAAGGAACAGGCACAAAAACTGCGGTCCCGATGCAGAGGCCAAAGAACCGCGGCGGCGTGTCCATTAGAATCTTTCCCGAAGGCCTGCCGTGCGGGGATTTCTGCCTATGCTTCGTTGTCTGCATCGTTCTGCTGCCATTGCTGCCTGCTGCGCCGCCGCCGCGGCGTGCGCACAAAACTCCGCCGGCCCGGAGCCGGTGCCCATGCCGCCTCCCATCGCCGCGCCCGCCGATACGCCCTGGCCGGGCACGATCTCGCTGACGGTGAACCTCACCAATACGACCGACCGCGTGGCCGCGGTACACGAAACCATTCCCGTGGGTCCGGGCGAGGTGACGCTGCTCTATCCGGAGTGGATTCCGGGGGAGCATGCGCCGGAGGGACCGATTGAGAATGTGGCCGGGCTGGTCGTGACGGGGAACGGGAAGCGCATTGCGTGGGTGCGGGACCGCGTGAACATGTATGCCTTCCACGTTCTGGTGCCGCCGGGGACGAGCGCGCTTAACGTGGACTTCGACTATCTCTCGCCCACTCGCCGGCAGAATGGCCGCATCGAAATCTCCTCCAGTCTTGCCGATCTTGCCTGGAATACGGTGCTACTCTATCCCGCCGGCCACTTCTCCCGCGATATCCGCTTTGCTCCCGGCATTGTGCTGCCGCAGGGCTGGAAATACGCCACGGCGCTTGAGACGGCCTCGCAGGAGGGAGACACGGTCCACTTCAGGGAGACGACGCTGAACGCCCTGGTCGATTCGCCGCTCTACGCGGGCGCGAACTACAAACGCGTGGACCTCTCGACCGGCCCGGATAATCGTGTCTATCTGGATGTCTTTGGCGACGAGCCGAAGGACCTTGATATCACTCCGGACGAGCTGCAGGTTCATAGGAACCTCGCCATCCAGGCGCAGAAGCTCTTCGCTTCGCACCACTACAGCCACTACGATTTTCTCTTTGCCGTGACCGATGTGGTGGGTGGGCAGGGGCTCGAGCACCACCAGTCGAGCGAGGACGCGACCCGCGCCAACTACTTCACCGACTGGGCCGCGGGCGTGCGCGGGCGCGACCTGCTGGCGCATGAATACACGCACTCCTGGAACGGGAAGTTCCGCCGCCCCGCCGACCTGTGGACTCCGAACTTCAATGTGCCAATGCGCGACGATCTGCTGTGGGTGTACGAAGGGTTGACGCAGTACTGGGGTTACGTGCTGACGGCGCGGGCGGGCATGCGTACGCCGGAGCAGACCCGCGACCTGATGGCGGGGATCGCGGCGAATTTCGAGGCCAGCCCGGGCCGCAAATGGCGCCCGCTGGTGGATACGACCAACGAGGAGATTCTGTCGGAGCGGCGCCCGGTGAGCTGGGTGAGCTTTCAGCGCTCCGAGGACTACTACATGGAGGGGTTGCTGATCTGGCTCGATGCCGACACGAAAATTCGCGAGCTGACCAACGGCAGAAAGTCGCTCGATGACTTCGCGAAGCTCTTCTACGGCATCGACAACGGCAGTTTTGTCACCCACACCTACGCGTTCCGGGATGTGGTGAACGTGCTGAACCAGGTCCAGCCCTATGACTGGACGAGCTTCCTCCGGAGCCGCGTGTACGAACTGCATCCGCAGGTGCCCGAGGAGGGCTTTACGCAGGGGGGCTACCGTCTGGTGTACAACGACACCCCGCCCGCCTGGCAGAAACAGGCGGCGATCGGCCGCTACGGCGTGAGCTTTTCCACGTCCATCGGCTTCAGCGTGGTGAACAACGGAACGGTCAGCAGTGTCTGGTGGGCCAGCGCGGGGTTCAGGGCGGGCGTCACGCCGGGTATGCAGTTGATTGCCGTTAACGGCCAGGCGTACACGGAGCAGGACCTCCGCGATGCGATCCTGAGCGCGGAGAAGGGTACGGAGCCGATCCACCTGGTGATGAAGCGCGGCGACCGCGTCGTGAACATCGACGTTGATTACCACGGCGGGCTGCGGTATCCGCATCTGGAGCGGGTGGAAGGCACGCCGGACCGGCTGGATCAGATCCTCGCTCCGGTGCAGTAGGCCCTGCGGCTCCGTTTCGGCGCAAGGAAGCTGCGAGTAACGGAGCCCGGGATGGCGAGGTGAGAGGCTTCGCCTATCGAACCGCCACCCGATCCAGCAACTCAAAGAACTCGGGAAAGGAAATCGCCGCTGATTCGGCGCCGCGGATGAGCGTTCCTCCCTGGGCGCGCAGGCCCGCGACGGCAAAGGCCATCGCGATGCGGTGATCTCCGCCGGAATCGATCTCGGCGCCGTACAGCGTCTGGCCGCCGGGCACATCGAGGCCGTCCTCGAACTCATCCACTTCCGCGCCCATCGCGCGCAGATTCCGGGAGACCAGCGCGATGCGATCCGACTCCTTGACGCGCAGTTCCCGGGCATCGCGAATGCGAATGCCGTTCTGGGTATACGGTCCGATGGCCGCCAGCACGGGCAGCTCGTCGATGAGCTGCGCCGCCAGCGCGCCGGAGACGGTCGTGCCGGTAAGCCCCTTCGGTGGCGCATTCACCTGCACCGTGCCCACCAGTTCGCCGTTCTTCTCCTCGAGATTCAGCACGCCGATATGCGCGCCCAGCGCCGTGAGCACGTCGAGCAGAGTGGCACGCGTGGGGTTCAGTCCCAGCGCATCGAAGATAAGATTCGAGCCTGGAAACAGCGCGGCAGCACAGAGAAAGAAGGCAGCCGAGGAGATGTCTCCGGGGACTGCGCCGTCGATGGCGGTGAGAAGCTGGCCGCCGGCGATGGAGACGGAATCAAGCGACCGGTCTACCTTTGCGCCGAAGGCCCGCAGCGCCAGCTCGCCGTGATCGCGCGTGCGCACGGCTTCATGGACCGTGGTCGTGCCGTCCGCCTGCAGTCCCGCGAAGAGCAGCGCTGTTTTTACCTGCGCACTGGGGATCGGCGCGATGTAGTCGATTCCGGTCAGACGACCGCCATGAATGGTGACCGGCGCATGTCCCTCGGTCAGTTCCACACGCGCGCCCATCTGCGCCAGTGGCTTGCGGATGCGTTCCATTGGCCGGCGGCTGAGGGACGCATCGCCGACCAGGGTAAAGCTTCCCGGCTGTGCTGCCAGCAGTCCCGAGAGCATGCGCATGGTCGAGCCGGAGTTGCCGCAGTCCAGCGCCGAGGCCGGCGGGGTGAGAGCGCCCCCGGTGCCGACGATCTCGACCGTCCCGTCATCTTTGCGTGTGACCCGCGCGCCAAGCGCACTGACGCAGGCAAGGCTCGAAGTGCAGTCCGCGCCCGTCGAGAAATTCTCGAATTTCGAGGTGCCGCTTGCCAGGCCTCCCAGCAAAGCGTAACGGTGGGAGATACTTTTGTCGCCCGGCAGGCGAAGACTGCCTTCAATATTGCGGGCGGGCGCGATGAGACGTTCGGTGGCTGCGGCCTGCAAGAGGTTCTCCGATCATTGAGATATTTCTATGGTAACGGAGGGCACCGCCGCACCACCCGGGAGCATTTCCGGTAATGCGTCGGCCCACGCCAGAGTGCGCACTGGGGCGCGCATCTTGATTTTCACTTTCCTGCTGTGCGACTCTCGAATCGAGTGAACCCGCAGCTATCGCGTTTTCTGAATCCGTGTATCTCGAATCAGTCCACCTCAACGCCGCCGCGACCAGCAGGGAGCGAAGGCATGGAGCAAATCTCAAAGGGACACAGTCATTCAGAAAACGCTGTCGCCACTCTGTTCGCCGAGGAGTACCGTGCCCTGCGACCCCGTGCGCCGATTCCTCCGATTGAAGTTCGCTTTCGCCGGTTCACCTCGCTGAATACCACGATTCGCCTGCGTGAGGGACATATCCGCGCCAGCCTCTCCGATCTGCTTGAGGGCGCGCCCGAAGCTGTTCTGCGGGCGATCGCGCACATCCTCCTGGCGAAGCTCTACCGCAAACCGATTGACGCGAACCATGCCCGCCGCTATCGGCGCTACACGGCCAGCGAGCCCGTGGTGCGCCAGAGCGAGCGCATCCGCCAAACCCGCGGACGTAAGCGGATCCTTTCGGCGCGCGGCCAGCACTACGATCTCGATGAAGTCTTTGAATCGCTGAACCGGCGATTCTTTCACGGACTGATGGGGCGGCCCCAGCTCACCTGGAGCGAAACCACCGCGCGCCGCCTGCTCGGCCACTACGATCCGGCGCACAACACCATCATGGTCAGCCGTGTCTTCGACCGCAAAGACACGCCGCGCTACGCCATCGAATACCTGATGTACCACGAGATGCTGCATCTGCGGCATCCCGTGCGCCAGAAGAATGGGCGGCGGTGCGTGCACTCCCGCGATTTTCAGGAGGATGAGAAGCTGTTTCCCGAGATCGAGCGTGCCAAGGCCTATCTGAAAACCCTGTGAGGCGTGGCAACCCCGCGGGCTCTCCGGCTCACAGCGCGGCGGCGCCGTATTCGCTGAATTGCTATTGGGCTTTCTGCAGCAGACGGGCGCGGACGAACTCGACCAGATCATCGTTTACAGAATGCGGCGGCTCGAAGGGCAAGAGTGGCCGGTCGTGTCGCAGCGACTCCTGAATGCCGGGCGGCAGGGTGGAAGGCCGCAGGCCGCCCAGGCAGAGGACGGCGTCGGCACGCCGGAGGAACCTCTGCGCGGAGGCCTTGAAATCCGCAGTGGCCGGATTGAGAACGGTGATGTAGAGGTCCGGCTCAAGAAATTCCAGGATGCTGTTCGATTCCAGGATGGCATTCTCCGACCTGGCGATTTCCTCAGCTATGCGCGGCATCGCTTCGGCCAGCATCCCGATGCGCGTTCGCACCCAGATGGAGCGGACCGCGCCGGCCGCGAGGAAGCGGGAAGTATCGGTGCCGCTCCCCGGGTCGCGCTCGGCGCTGACCGAGACACAGGAATCGGCCGTCTGGCACTGGCAGGGATGGCCGTCGGCGGTGCAGAAGCCGTGACCGTACTGCGTGATCTTGAAGGCGGTCCAGCGAATCTCCGGCAGTCGCGCGATGAGGCCGGCGACGACCGAGGTTTTGCCGATATTCCGTGCCTGCCCACCGACCACGACGATTGCCACTACGAATCCCCCTGCTTATCCGATGCGCGGGCGAGGCGCGCGAGTGCCGCCAGTTCCTTCAGGTACTGGCGCAGCGGCCGCGCTGGCCGGCCCCAGAAGACAACGCCGGCCCCGCGGACTTTCTTGTGCGTGAGCACACCCGAGCCGGAGCCGAGGATGACCTGTTCGCCGACGCTGGCATGATCGCCGATACCAACCTGGCCGCCGACCACCGCGTTCGCGCCGATGGAGCTCGAGCCGGAGACGCCGGTCTGCGCCGCGATGACCACGTCGCGGCCCACGCGGACATTGTGGCCGAGATGGACGAGGTTGTCGATCTTGACCCCGCGCTCGATGCGCGTTTCTTCGAGGGCGCCGCGGTCGATGGTGGTGTTCGCGCCGATCTCGACGTCGTCCTCAATCACCAGCCGCCCCTGCTGCGGGAACTGGAGATACTCGCCGGTCTCCGCATTGCGCACGTAGCCGAAGCCGTCGGAGCCGAGCACGCCTCCGGCATGGACGACCACGTTGTTGCCCAGTTCTGTGCCGGGATAGAGCACCACGCGCGGATAGATGCGGCAGCGCTCGCCGAGTTTCGCGCCAGCGCCGATTACCGCGCCGGCGCCGATGCGGGTACCGGCGCCGATCTGCGCCTGCGCTTCGATGACGGCACAGGCAGCAACCGAAACGCGTTCCCCCAGGATGGCGGAAGGATCGATGACTGCGGTGGGATGAACGCTGGTGTCAGGCTCGGTGCTTCGCAGCAGGCGAGCTGCCTGCGCGAAGAGGAGGCGAGGCTGAAGGCCGAGCAGCAGCGGCTTTTCCGCACCTGATGGCACGAATTTCGGGGAGGCGATTACGGCGGCGGCGTCTGAGGCCAGAGTGGTGGCGAGCGTCTGAGGGTCCTCTGCGAAAACCAAGGTGTCGCCGGTGGCGTTCCTGGCGCTGGAGACGGCTGCGATTTCGATCTCTGCTTCGGGAGGACGCAACTCCGCCCCCAGAGCCTTTGCTAAATCCGACAATCTCATTGGCATCAAGGGTACAGCGGGATCGGGAGAGGCAAAAGCCGGCACCGGGCAGGCAGGGGGAAAAGCCTCCGCGAAGCGGCTTCGGCGGAGGTTTTGGAATCAGCAGGGAAGCGAGGCTACTTTTCGCGCGCCACCACGAATTCCGGCATCCACTGCAGGGCTCGCTTGTACTCGGAATCGGGCAGCACGGCCAGGGCCGCCTGCGCCGCCGCCGCGAGCCGGAAGGCCGTCTGCATGGCGTAATGCACGGACTGATTACGATGGAGGATGCGCAGAATCTCGGCGGGGGAGACCTGATCGAAGTTCCGCTCGCGCAGAACTGTCTGGATGGCGGCCCGCTCGGCGGGCGTGCTGCCGTTGTTCAGAGTGTGGATGACAGCCAGGGTAGCTTTGCCTTCGCGCAAGTCGCTGGCCACCGGCTTGCCCAGCACATCCTCGCTCGCCGTCAGGTCCAGCACATCATCGACGATCTGGAAAGCCAGCCCAAGGTCGCGTCCATAGTTTCCGAGGGCATCCTCCACCTCGCGGCTGGCGCCGGCAAGCACTGCGCCCAGGCGCATCGAGACCTCAAAGAGGCAGGCAGTCTTGCGATAGATCAGGTCTTTATACTCGGGTTCGGAAATGGCGTGGCCCAGACTCTCCATCTGCAGCAGTTCGCCTTCGACCATCTGCTGGGTCAGGCCAATGAGCAGATCCAGCACGCGGAAGCTGCCCTCGCCCAGGGCCACGCGAAAGGCCTGCATATAGAGCCAGTCGCCGGCCAGCACGCATTTGCTGTTGCCCCAGGTCCGGTTGGTGGAGGGCCGCCCGCGGCGGGTATCCGCGGCATCGATGATATCGTCGTGCACCAGGGTGGCCGTGTGGACCATTTCCACGACAGCGCCGAGGCGGATCATGCTGCGCCCCGAATAGCCAAGGCTGCGCGCCGCCAGCAGCAGCAGGGAAGGGCGAATGCGCTTGCCGCCGCCTTCGCGCAGGTAATCGGAGATTTCCGTGATGGCCTGCACGGAGGAGACCGCGTCCGCACCGAATTCGCGCTCGATGGCCGCGAGATCGTCGTGCAGCAGGTCGAAGATTTCCCTGGCCGTTGCTGTCGCCGCTGTGCTCACTCAAACTCCGTCGCCCGAGGCTGTTCGGGGCCTCCGCTCAGCTCGAGCGGTAATTCGTGAACTGCATGTCGATGCCCAGGTCGCGCCCGCGCAGCAGCGCGATGATCTCCTGCAATGCATCGCGATCCTTGCCGGAAACCCGCACGGTATCGCCCTGGATGGAAGCCTGTACCTTCTTCTTCGAGTCTTTGATGATCTTTACGATCTCTTTGGCCTTTTCGCCCGCGATACCTTGCTGCAGCGAAACCTTCTGACGCACGCTGGAGCCCGCCGCCTTCTCGATGGGGCCGAAAGTGAGGGCCTTAAGGGAAACCCCGCGCTTCACCAGCTTCTGGCGCAGAATCTCCGTCACTGCTTCCAGCTTATATTCATCCGCCGATGCCAGTTGGATGGCATCCTCGCCCTCCAGCCTGATTTCGGATTTTGAGTCTTTCAGATCGAAGCGGGTACGCACCTCTTTCGTCGCCTGATCGATGGCGTTGCGCACTTCCTGAATATCAACCTTGCTGACAATATCGAAGGAATTCTCCGCTGCCATGTCGGGCGCCTCTGTCTCCTCTTAGATTATCCGCTACGGGTCCAAATCGTGGGTTGCGGCGGCGGTTGGCAGCCGAAACAGCAAACCGAAGTTTGCCGTGGTGCGCGCCTGGACCTCCCGCGGTTCGATGCCGCGAACCTCGGCAATTGTAGCGGCAACTTCCTTCACCCAGGCTGGCTCATTGCGCTTGCCGCGGTTCGGCATGGGGGCCAGAAAAGGCGCGTCCGTCTCAATCAGCATGTGATCGAGCGGCACCGCCGCGGCCGCATCGCGAATGGCCTGGGCTTTGGGGAAGGTCACGTTTCCGGCAAAAGAAATCAGAAATCCCAGGTCCATGGCTGCGCGGGCGTGGCGCCATTCCCCGGTAAAGCAGTGCAGGATGCCGCCCAGGCCGGTGCGGGACCACTGGGACTGGAGCATGTCCAGGGTGTCGTCCCAGGCATCGCTGGTGGTTCCTGACGGGCGGCAGTGGATGATGATGGGCTTGCGGCGGTCGGCGGCGATCTCCATCTGCCGGGCGAATACGGATTTTTGCACCTCGCGCGGCGAGTGCTCGTAGAAGTAGTCCAGACCGATCTCACCGCAGGCCAGCACCTCGGGCTCCTGGAGCAGGGAATCCAGTTTGGCAAGAGCCGGCTCATCGGCAAGGCGAGCCTCGTGGGGATGGATCCCGGCGCTGGCCCGGATCTTTGGAATTCCAGGACGTCCGCTATATTCGCGGCTGAGTTCGAGGGCTCGGTGCATGGTATCCGGCCCCTCGCCGATACCGATGGAGAGAATCTCGTGCACCCCCGCAGCCCAGGCCCGCTGGAGGAGGGCCTCGCGGTCCTGGTCGTAGCGGGGGCTGTCGAGATGGGCGTGGGAGTCGATCATGAAGCTACTTCAGCCGCGCCCCGATCTCCACGTCTTCGAGGAAGCCCGCCAGCACCGGCCTGCCACCTTCGACCGAGGCTGCCACGATCATGCCGTTGGATTCGTAGCCGCGCAGCTTCCGGGGCGCGAGGTTGGCGACAATCACCACTTTACGGCCGATCAGCGATTCGGGTGTGTAGGCCTCGGCGATGCCGGCCAGGATCTGGCGGGTTTCGTAGCCAAGATCCACTTCGAGGCGGAGCAGCTTATCGGCCCTGGGCACGCGTTCGGCGACCTTCACCTGGGCCACGCGCAGCTCCACTTTGGCGAAGTCGTCGATACCGATCTTTCTCTCAGGCGCAGATGTGGGAGCGACAGCAGGTGCGGTGGGCGGCGGGTTCTGCGTTCCCGGCGCCAGATTCGGAGGAGAGGAGGGACGGGCGGCATTGCCTCCACCCGCCTCGCGGAGGGTTTCCGCAATGGCGCTTTCGAAGGCAAGGATGGCCGCGGTTTCGTTGGTCGATTCGGTCAGCGCTACGGCCAGCCCGTCGATCAGCGAATGCAGCTTTGAAATGCGCCCCTCGGCGGATTTCCGCTCCGGCGCCTTTCCGATCGCGGGCGCGTTGTTCTTCTGTTCCAGTTCGGTCATACGCGTAATCGTCTCCTTGTCGGCGCGGGGAAAAAGCGGCGCGAATTCGCCGAGTTTCGTGCCCGGCTCGAGACCGCCCCAGCGCAAATCCTTCAGATCGGCTTTCCTGATGTCTCCCAGCCCCAGCTGCGCCCAGACCCTGGCCGCCGCATCCGGAATCACGGGGTAGACGAGCGCGGTGATCATACGAATCGCCTCCGCGGCGGTGTACAGAACCGTCGCCCGCAGAGACGCCTGCTGCTCATCCGTGACGCTCCCGGCCTGCTTCCAGGGAGCCGTCGCGGTGAGATAGCCGTCCACCGCAGCCACCATCGCCCAGGCCGTTTCCAGCGCCCGCGAGAAGTCCAGAGCGTCGAAAGACTGCGCAAAGGCGCCAATAGCTTTGGGCATCTCTACGGGAATGGAGCTGGCCTGGGTAGTGCCGCCATGTCCCACGGGATCAGGGACCACACCGCCGAAATACCGCCCGATCATCGCCAGCGTTCGGCTGACAAGATTTCCGTATCCATTCGCCAGGTCGGAGTTGTAGCGCTGCACCAGCGCGTCGAAGGAAAAGCTGCCGTCTTGCCCAAAGACGATCTCCCGCATCAGGAAATAGCGCAGCGCATCCGCGCCGAAGAGATCCTGCTCCGCTCTGGGCAGGCCGGGCTTGAGTGCGCCGAAGCCTTCGAGGATGGTCTCTGCGCGGACGATATTGCCGCGGGACTTCGACATCTTGCTTTCCTCGAAGAGCAGCCAGCCGTGGGCCACAACGCTCTTCGGCAGCGGCAGCCCGGCGGCCATGAGGAAAGCCGGCCAGTAGACGCAGTGGAATCGGGAAATTTCCTTGCCCACCATGTGCAGATCGGCGGGCCAGAACTTGTCATAGCGGCTCGGATCGTCGCTGCCCCAGCCAGGAGCGGTGACGTAGTTGGCCAGCGCATCCATCCAGACGTAGATCACGTGCTTCTCGTCGCCGGGAACGGGAATGCCCCAGTTGAAGCTGGTGCGGCTGACGGAGAGGTCGCGCAGGCCGCTCTTGACGAAGGCGATCACCTCGTTACGCCGCGTCTCCGGCCGGATGAAGTCCGGATGCTCTTCGTAGAACTCCAGCAGTCTCCGCTCGAAGGCCGAGAGCTTGAAGAAGTAGTTCTCCTCGCTGACCGTCTCTGTAGGCCGTCCGCAGTCGGGGCAGGGCGCGCCCGGCGGGGCCTCGACGTAAAGCTCGTCGTAGACACAGTACTGGCCGGTGTAGGAGCCCTTGTAGATGTAGCCGTTGTCGCGTATCAGCGCGAACAGCTTCTGCACCGCCTGCTTGTGCCGCGGCTCGGTGGTGCGGATGAAGTCGTCATAGGTGAGCCCCATGCGGTCCCACAGGCCGCGGAATTCGGCCGAAACGCGGTCGGCAAACTCCTGGGGGCTGCATCCGGCCTGCCGCGCCGAACGCTCGATCTTCTGGCCGTGCTCGTCGGTCCCGGTCAGCAGCCAGGTGTCGAGGCCGAGCGAACGCTTGCGCCGCGCGATGGCATCGGCCACGACAGTCGTGTAGGTATGGCCGATGTGCGGGCGCGCGTTGACGTAGTAGATCGGCGTGGTGAGATAGAACTTTTCGGCCATGGAAGATGCAGAGTCGCAGCTTCGATTTTAGCAGCGAAGAAACGGTGCGTTGGGACTGGCGCCGGAACTGCATAGCTGCGAACCCAGGCCTGCTAAAATCAAGCTTCTTCGCGAATTCCATCCGGTGGTATCTGCGTGTACTTGGCTCAGCAAAGGCAGCTCCAGCAGCGTATCCGCGCCGCGCTTGGCAGCCTGTATCAGATCGAAGTGGAAAGCGTCGTCCTCGAGCAGCCCCCTGACCTGGCCTTCGGCGAATACGCCACCCCCATCGCGTTCGAGCTGGCGCGGAAGCTGCGCAAGGCCCCGCGCAAAATCGCTGAGGAAATCGTTGCAGCCCTGGGCGCCGTTCCTGGTTTCGCCGGGTTTGAGGTTGCCGGAGCGGGCTACATCAACGCGCGGCTGGATCGCGGCCATGCAGTTCTCTCGTATGCCGGAGCATCCGAGGTCGAGCGGCCGGAGCAACCCGTGCACGCGCTGGTGGAGCACACCAGCATCAATCCCAACAAGGCCGCGCACGTCGGCCATCTGCGCAATGCCATTCTGGGCGATACGTTCGTTCGCCTGCTGCGCGCCGCCGGGCAGAAAGTCGATGTGCAGAACTACATCGACAATACCGGCGTGCAGGTCGCGGATGTGGTGGTGGGGCTGCTCCACCTCGAAGCATTGAATCTCGCTGGTGTGGAAGAGCTGATGGCGGATCTGGCCGAAGACGGCGAGCGCATCGACTACTACTGCTGGGACCTGTACGCGCGTGTTTCCCAGTGGTACACCGAAGACCCCGCCCACGCCGCAGCCCGCAAAAAGCTGCGCCTGAACACGCTGCACGCCATTGAGGCCGGCGGCAACGAGACGGCGCAGATCGCCAACCTGCTCTCAACAGCCATCCTGCGGCGCCATCTCGAAACCATGCTCCGGCTGGGCATCGAATACGACCTCCTGCCCCGCGAGAGCGAAATCCTGCATCTGCACTTCTGGGACTCGGCCTTCGAGCAGCTGAAGGCGAAGGGCGTTCTCTACTTCGAAACGGAAGGGAAGAACAAAGGCTGCTGGGTGATGCGGCGGGCCTCTTCCGCCTCCGAACCAGCTCCCGCTCAGGAACCGCGAAGCGAGTTAGCCGCCCGCGAGGGTCCGGATGAGGATGCGAAGGTGATCGTTCGCTCGAACGGCACTGTCACCTATGTCGGCAAGGACATCGCCTACCACCTTTGGAAGTTCGGAGTCCTCGGCCGTGACTTTGCCTACCGCCGCTTCTTCCGCTACCCAAATCACGAGTGCTGGATTTCCGCGGAGAAGGGTGAGCTCGACCATCCTCATTTCGGCGGAGCGCAGGCCATCTACAACGTCATCGACTCGCGCCAGTCGGATCCGCAGGCCAACGTCATGGAAGCGCTGCGCGGACTCGGCTATACGGAGCAGGCCGCGCACTACACGCATTTCTCCTACGAAATGGTTGCCCTCACGCCCCGCTGCGCGCTCGAGTTGGGCTACGAAGTGGCCGAGGAAGACCGCGCGCGGCCCTACATCGAGGTCTCCGGCCGCAAGGGGTTCGGCGTCAAGGCCGATGACCTGATCGATAAGCTGCTCGCCGCCACGCGGACCGAGGTCGACAGCCGCCATCCCGAACTGAGCGCGGAAGACCGCGAGCAGACCGCCCAGGCCATCGCTGTCGGAGCGCTTCGCTACTTCATGCTGCGGTATACACGCAATTCCGTCATCGCCTTCGACTTTAAAGACGCGCTCAGCTTCGAGGGCGAGACCGGGCCCTATCTCCAATATGCCGTCGTCCGCACGCGCAGCATCTTCCGCAAGGCGGGAACCACGCCGGAGGATGCATTGGCCGCGTTGGCCGAAATCGATGCGGCGCCGTACCTCACCGGCCCCGGTACGGAAGGCATCTGGGAAGTATGGCTGCGCGCGGCGAAGACCACGCTGCTGCTCGACCAGTGCATCGCGACGGCGGAGCCCGCCTATCTGGCGAAGCACGCCTTCCAGCTCGCGCAGGACTTCAGCAATTTCTATCGCCTCCACCACATCCTGAGCGAAGAAGACCCGGCCCGGAAGAAGCTCCTGCTGGCGACGGCTGCCGTCACGCAGAGGGAACTCATTCGCTCGCTCGCGTGGCTCGGCATCAGCGCGCCGGAGGTGATGTGACGGCTGCCTTCGGCGCACAGACTTCAGAGCACAGCGAGGGCAGTATCTGGTGAACTGGAAGGCGTCTCGAGCGCTTCGTCTCGCGCTGCTGCTTCTCCTCGCCGTGTTGTCTTCGGCAGCCTTCGCTGCCACCCGCGTCAGTATCGCCCGGATCCCCGCAGAGATCCGCTCCGACTACTTTGTCGTCACGATCAACGGTCGGGCATCCCCGGTCGTGCTGGCCGCCAGCAGCTATTACCTGCTCAACTTCGACCTCGATGGTCCGGCAACGGTTTCCGTTCGCGGTCCGGACCCGCACTACTGGGATCGCGGAGTGGAAATCCAGCCGATGCGCTACGGCATCCGCCCGCGGCGCAGCGGGGCAGTCATCACCTTTCGCATCCCCGGCCCGGTCAAGCTTTCCATCTCGCGGCCGGGGGCCCATTTTGCCGACTCCCAGATGCTCTATCTGCTCGGGAGCCCGCCCGATCGCTCCGGCATCACCGCCGCGACTCCCGCCGTGCGCTACTACGGTCCCGGTGTCCACCACGAGAATATCGATGCGCATTCCGGCGACCGCATCTATATTGCGCCCGGAGCCGTGGTTTTCGGTGCTCTGAACCTCTGGCGGGTGCATGACGTGCGTGTCGAGGGCCGCGGCATCATCCTCTATGACGGCCCGCAGGACGCTGCGAACGACGAAGGCTGGATGCAGAAGCCGAACTGGCACTGCATCGTCATGGACCAGGCTCGCAACATCGAGATCGACGGCATCACCTGCATCGTGCGCAGCCGCACCTGGCAGGTGCAGATGCGCGACTCGCGTCACATCGGCTTCTACAACGTGAATATCATCGGCGGCCATCCCCGCAACGCCAATGTGGACGGCATGGACTGGCTGGGCGGCGGCGATACGACGGTTCGCGACTGCTTTATTCGCGCCTCCGACGATGATTTCGCCATCCAGGGAAACTGGCCCGGCTACAGCGTCGAGGCGATGCGCATCCCCGGCCACGACGTCAGCAACATCACGATCGAGGACAGCGTCGTCTCCACCAGCATTTCCAACACCATGCGCGTCGGCTGGCCGCGCAAGACCTTCCGCAGCTCCCATGTGTTGATGCGCAACACGGACGTGATCCACACCGGCTTCGGCGGCTGCGTGGTGCCCTTCGCGTTTTTCGAGCTGTGGGCCGACCCCGAGGGCCGGGGCCCGCAGACGGATTACGACTTCAGTGACATCCGCCTCGAAGACTGGTATTCGCTCTTTCAGATTCGCCAGGAAAGTCCTTCCGTGCGCAACATCGTCTTCTCGAACATCACGGCGATGGACGGCCCGGGGATGATTCCTTCGCGGCTCAGTGGCGATGTTTCGGGAGTGGTCCTGGACGGCGTGCGGGTGCAGGGCAACGTGGCCCAGGACGACGGCGGCATTCCCCTGGAACTGCGCGGCGATGCCGATGAGCCGATGTATGGGCCGGGGACGGTGGATGCTTCGTTCAGCTACGACGCAGGCCTCGTCCGCCCCGGCCAGAGCATTACGTTCCGCGTGCTCGCTCCGGTTGGGGGCTGGCACTACCACTGGCTCTTCGGCGACGGAAGCACGGCCGACGGGGCGGTGGTGCATCATGCATTCCCCGATACACAGGGCACGTTGCTCGACGGGTCGGGGAGGTTTCGGGTGCTGGTGCGCGCCCGGAAAACGGCGGAAAACGAAGTATGGTCCTCGCGCTCCGTGGTGGTGGCGAAGCGTCTCTTGCCAGCGATTGAAGCACAGCAGCCCGGCGCTTCGGGGCTCTTTCTTTCGCCGCTGCAGAACGGGCGGGGGACGCTCTGGGAGGGGTGGCTGCGCATCCCGACGGATGGCGGCTACACCCTGACGCTGCTCACCAGCCGGCGCGCGAGGCTGTCCATCGACGATCTGCCGCCCGTGCACAGCCCGGAGTTGCGCATGGACGTCTGTGGTTCCTTTGGAGACGCCGTTCAGCCGACCCGCCTCAGCCTTGCGGCCCACGCTGGACTGCACCGCATCCGCATCGAGCTAAGCCCCGGCGTCGAGAATGAGCCGCTCTCGGAAGACGGCGCGCCGGTGCTCGAGTGGCAGGGGCCGGCAACTCCGCTGGGACCTGTACCGGCGGAGGCGCTGGCGCATACAGCACCGTAGGCACGGCCTGAGACTCCCGCGCGGGAATCTCGGGGGAGAACCAAAGGGCGACGTTACTGCCGAATGAACGTGTCCTGCGGCTGGCGGCGCGGCCAGCTGGGCCATCCTTTTTCCGTGCCGGGGCTCTTCCGGGCGTCGCTGTCATTGCTGGGCTGCATGCCGTCGGGTCCGGCGGCCGTGGGCGATGCCGGCACCGGAGGAATCCCCGTGGAAACGGAGGCATATTGCGGGTTCGGATGCGGGACCGTAGTTATGTCGGAAATCTCCTCGAACGGGGCATGCAGTTTATTTACCCGGCCGGTTTCGCATCCGGTCAGAGCAAAGACGGCAAGAGCGCCGAACAAGCCGAGAGCCATGGTCGCTGAACGCATATTCCTCCGAAGCTGAGTGATGGTGTAAAGCAGCGCGCCGAGCAGTTCCGGGAAAAACCGCGGCACGCCGCGAACCGATTCTACGACGTTTTCCGAGAGGCTGTTTCCTCCCGGGCCACCGCCCCCGACAGCAGGCGCATCCTCTGAAAATGCTATACCGCGCTCGCCGTTTCCTGATGCAGCGTCCGGTGGATGGCCGAAAAATAAGGTTCGGGCATGGGGCGCTTCTGCATCTGACGGTCGACCACCACATGCACGGTCTCCGCCTCGGCCAGCAGCACCGGCTCAGCGCCGTTGCCCGCGCGCAGCAGCCGGTAAGCGAATTTGATCACCGAGCTGCGCAGCGCAGCCACCCGGGTCTCGATGACGATCTGGTCGTCATAACGGGCCGGCGACTTGTAGCGGCACGAGGCCTCCACGACCGGCAGATGGCAGTTGTGCTCCACTTCCATCTCCCGGTAATCGAAGCCGAGCTGGCGCATAAGCTCTACGCGCCCAATCTCGCACCACACGAAATAATTGGCATAGTAGGCCACGCCCATCTGATCGGTTTCCGCGTAGCGGACCCGAAGCGTGGTAGTAGAAGGCGGCATGGCACCAGCTTACAGCGAGCGCCACGCCGAGATGCGATGGGAGGGGGTGCTTAGTTCTGGATGGTGTGCGCGTCGGCCAGAGTTCCGGCCAGGGCGGTATTCGAAGAGGATGCCGAATCCGTCGCGCCGGGCTCCTGAGCCGCAGGCTGCCTGGCGGAATCAGCCTTTGCGGACTGCACGCTGTCGTTGTGAGGACCAAGACCCAGCTTGATGAGCGCACGAGAGTCGGGAACCAGTTTGGTCTGCCAGCCATGGTCGGCCTGGTACTTCTCCATGGCGGCTTCGGTGGCGGCGTCCCACTCGCCGGAGGCTGGGCCGGTCAGGTAGTGCTCGCGAATCAGGGCATCCTGGATCTGCGTGGCGCGCGCAGGGTCGATCCCTCTCTGTCCACGAACGACGTGAGAGCGCCGGTGTCTGTGGGAATGGGAATGTCCGGAAGTAGCAGCCCGATGAGTGCGTGTTGCGAATGCCGGACTGGCAACCAGGAGAAGGCCAAGCAGAATGCCCTGGCAGGTCCTGAAAGGGAACATAAGGAACCTCAAGAGTACAGAAATGCCGCTTGTTATGGAGCAGCCTAGTCCCGGCTGCCCCAAAAATCAACCCCAAATGGAGGGGCTCCCAAAATTCGGGAGCCCCTCCATTTGGGTAAATGCGGGCTTACGGCAACGTGCCGCCCAGGTATTCGTTGCCGGCATTGGGGTGTTGTGGATCAACGATTTCCAGCACAACGTCCTCGCCGGAGTGCAGTCCGGCCACAATCGTCTGGAATTCCTGCACGTTGCGGACCGGATGACGGTTCACCGAGACGATCACGCCTCCTTCGAAGTTGGAGACGCCGATCTCATCGGCAAAGGAGCCTGGTTTTACGGACTGGATCAGCACGCCGTGCAGTCCGGCCGGTGCGCCCTGGGGCAGATCCTGCACGGTGATGCCCAGCCTGGCCGGAGAAACGTTGCCGCCCTGCTGGCCCGGCCCGCCTTCGCCTCCGCTGCCGCTGGCTGCTGCGTTCATCGCGGCCATGACCTTGTCACGGTCGGCGATGGCTACTTTGGCGTGCATCTGCTGGCCGTTTCGGAGATAACCAATGTCCACTGTCTCGCCAGGCTTATGCGACGAGATAATGTTCACCAGTTCGTCTCCGTCCTTGATCGACTGGCCGTCAATGGTGGTGATGATGTCGCCGGCTTTCAGCCCGGCATTGGCCGCGGGCTGTCCGGGTGTCACGGCGCTGATGATCACGCCGGACTTGAAGCCGTAGACGCGCGCCACGGCGCTCGGCGGATTCGGCTGGAAGCTGATGCCGATGCTGCCGCGGATCACCTTGTGCTCAGGCCCGATGAGCTGGTTGTAAACGCCGATGACGGTGTTGGAAGGCATCGCAAAGCCGATCCCCTCGTTACCGGCCGACTGCGTGTAGATGGCGGTGTTGACCCCGATGACTTCGCCTGCCATATCGACCAGCGGTCCGCCCGAGTTGCCGGGATTGATGGCCGCGTCGGTCTGCAGGAAGTGCTGGAACTCACCCGAGGTGCCAGGCTCCACGGTGCGGTTCTTGCTGGAAATAATGCCGGCCGTCACGGTGTGCGCCAGCCCGAAGGGCTCGCCGATGGCAATGACCCAGTCACCCACCTGTGCGCCGTCCGAATTGCCCATTTTCACGGTAGGCAGCGGCTTGTCGCTCTGGATCTTGATCACAGCGATGTCGGTGGCCTTGTCGACGCCCACCACCTTCGCCGGGCGCCCCTGGTTGCCCTCCGGGTCGCTGGCCAGCCGGACGAAGATCCGGTCGGCTTTGTCCACCACGTGATTATTGGTGATGATGTAGCCCCTGGAATCGACAATGAAACCCGAGCCCAGCGACTCGCGTTCCTGTCCTCCGCCTTCATCCGGCTGACCGGCTCCTCCGCCGCCACCCGGCCCCATGCCGAAGAAGCGGTTGAAGAAGTCCTGCAATCCACCCTGCGGGCCCTGATCCTGATCGTCATCGCCGTTGCCGTCATCGGGCGGTCCCTGCTGAGGGTTCGACCAGGGCTGCATGTAGTGGGGACCGTGACGCCGCTGCTTGGGGAGAATCTGGGTATTGATATTCACTACTGCCGGGCTTACTTCCTTCGCGATTTTCGTGAAGTCCGTGGAGAGATCGCGTGGCGCCGGAATCTTCAGCGGGGTGGCATCAGAGCTGTTAACCTGCGACTCCTGACCGTGAACTTTGTGCGCTACCACCGAGCCGATCAGAATCCCGGTCGACAGAATCGCCAGAATCGTGAAGGCGGAAGCGAGACGGTTATAGCGGAACCGTCCGGAAAGGGATTTCATGCGAAACGTACCTCGTGATCTTCAGGTTGCAACGGAATAGCGATCCTGCTCCAGTATAGAGCTTTGCCCTGAGCCAATTTGGATTTCAGACCGCAGTCGTATTCTCTGCGCGTTAGACGCAGAACAGAGTCCCTGGTTTGGGAAGGCGATTTTGCAGCTCCTCTTACCTCAGTGGGACGCCTGCAGGGGCCGTTGGTTGCATGGATTCCGCGAAAAGGTCCCGGCTCGGTCAGTTGTTTCATTCGGCAATGGGGACGCCCTCGTGGGGCGTGGGCTGAATCGCCATTGGGACCAGCTCGGAGACTGCAATGCCCGCAAGAATGAGCAGAGCGCCGCTGCCGCTGCGCCGGCTGAGGCGCTCGCCGAGGAACAGGAACGACGTGAGCCACGCGAAGACCGGTTCGAGGGCAAGGATCAGGGCCGTGTGCGTCGCCGGCAGATAGCGCTGCGCCCACGACTGGACGGCGAAGGCCACGGCGGTGGCCAGGATCGCGGTGACGAGCAGCGCCACGATGACCGGGGCCGACCAGCGGATCCATGGATGCTCCAGCAGAGGCATGCTGACGCCCATGAAGAGAGCGCAGAAGCCGATCTGAACGATCGCGAGCTGTTCGAAGGGGATGCGCGGCGCGGTGTGGGCCAGTGCCAGCACATGGAGGGAGAAGGCCAGCGCGCACCCGAAGGTCAGCAGATCGCCGAGATGCATGGTTCGGAGGTCGAAGCCGGCTCCGGCGGGGGTCGTCAGCAGAATGATTCCCGCGAAGGCGATGACCGCTCCAGCCCAGGCACTCCAGCGCGGCGCGCCAACATGGCGTACGCGCAGTCCGGGAATCGCCGACAGCAACGGCACCAGCACGACGACCATTCCGGTGATGAACGCCGATTTCGACGGAGTGGTCAGGCGCAGGCCGGCGGTCTGGAACTGATAGCCCATCGCCAGGCACAAGCCGACCATCGCTCCGCCTGCGACTGCGCTGCGGTCCATACGCGAAAACTGACCGCGATAAAGGAGGGCCAGACAGGAAAACGCGAGGGACATGCGCACGAAGTTGAAGAGCAGGGGAGAGACGTCGGCCAGAGCATTCTTGACCAGAACAAAGGTCGCCCCCCACACGGCAACGACCGCGAGAAGAAGCAGGTGGGCGCGCAGGGAGCGGGACATCAGGTATGGGATTCAGCTGGTGGGTCGATGGTTCCGGCGACGGCTTCCCGAAGGGTCAGGATGTTCGAAACGTTCCGGGCATGGAGGCCGCCGGGCATTTGGTTTCTGCGCAATGCTATCACTGCCGGCACTGTTCTTAAATGCCAGTCAACCGAGGGGAAGACCGCCTGGAGCGGTTCTCCCGGAACCTCCTGCAGTCAGCCTCCGGGCCGACTGCGGGAGGCAAAGAATGCGATAATGCTCTCTAAACCCCGCATCAGGATGGTTCGACCAGGTCCCGCTCGCGGGAAGCCTGTTCCGCTATGCGCCGCTTTCTCTCCCTCCGCGATTTCGACTGGACCCTGCTTGGCTTCGTGATGATCCTCTCGGTCATCAGTGTTCTCGAGATCTACAGCGCCACCATGCACACCAAGTTCCACGGTTTCGAGAAGATGCAGATTCTGTGGATACTGGGCGGTCTCACGGCCATGTTTGTCATGTCGGTGATCGACTACCACCGCCTGCTGAACGCCGTGTACTGGTTCTACGGATTCTGCCTGGTCTCTCTGGTGGCGGTGCTGGCGATCGGCACCCGGGTCAACGGCGGCAAACGCTGGATCAAGCTTCCTGGCGGGATCCACTTTCAGCCGTCGGAGTGGGTCAAGCTGGTCCTGATCGTGGTAGTGGCCCGCTACTTTGCGGCCCTGGCCGGGCGCGAACTCTCCTGGAAGGATATCTTCAGGGTGATCGGCCTCGTGGCGCTGCCCATGCTGCTGGTTCTCAAACAGCCGGACATGGGGACAGCGCTCACCTACTTCCCAGTCCTGCTCGTGGGGCTGTTCCTCGGCGGCATCGGCTGGAAGAAGGGCTGGCTGCTGCTGTTCGTCATGCTGCTGGGCGTAGGGGTGGTCTGGAAGAGCGGCAAGATCCTGAAGCCCTACCAGAAGGCCCGGCTCACCAGCTTTCTCAATCCCGACGACGATCCCCGCGGTACCGGCTACCAGATCCGGCAGTCGCTGATCGCGGTCGGAGACGGCGGAGTCTTCGGCCGGGGCGCCAACAGGGGGACGCAGACCCAGGGCGATTTTCTCCCGATCCCCTACACCGACTTTATTTTCGCGGCCTACAGCGAAGAGCACGGCTTCGTCGGCGCAGTCCTTGTGCTGCTGATATACTTTTTAATACTGATGCGTTTGATTCAAAACGCTCAGACGGCCGCGGATCTGCCAGGCTCGTTCCTGGTGATGGGCGTGGCGGCGGTGCTGATTTTTCAGATCGCTGTCAACGTGGGAATGGTCCTCGGACTGATGCCGGTCACCGGTATTCCTCTTCCGCTGATGAGCTACGGAGGATCCTCGGTGCTGTTCACGTTCCTCGCTCTGGGCATGGTGATGAATGTCCGCATGAGCCGCTTCGTGAACTGACTGGCGCGACAAGGTTTCAGGAACGTGGCCCGCAGGGCGGGCACAGGTTTTTACGACTAACGAAGTTTATTTAACCGGCCAGTGGATCGAAACAGGCCGGGCAGGATCAGGAATGAGCGCGCAGGCGCAAAGCCAGGGCAAAGGGTTTTCGAAACCGGGCTGCCCGGATCGACGCGACCCCCAGGAAGCGGCGGTGCTGGGTGAGGTTCGGCAGGAACATCAAGCCTCTGGTTTTGCCGGCAGACGGGTAACGGCCCCGCCGTGTGAGAAGGCTGAAGCGGTCACAAAGTCTATGCGCGCGGACAACTCCCCGGAATTCAGGCATATCCTAAGCGGGCTTTCCGTGGTTTTCTCGCCGCCTCCAGGGCGAGAGGGCGCGGGATGGTCCGTGAACGACCCGGGTGGTTCGTCCTGCAGCTCCGATCTTTTCCGGTGATCCAATTCGGTCCGCCTGGCTTTACAGAGGCGGAATGGCAAAAGAGATTTGCATATCCAGCACGCCGCACGAGACGCGGCTTGCGATTCTTGAAGACGATCAGCTCGCGGAGATCTACTACGAGCGCGAGAACGAATATACCTTAGCCGGCTCCATCTACAAGGGCCGCGTCACCCGAGTCCTGCCCGGCATGCAGTCCGCTTTTGTGGACATCGGCCTGGAGCGGGACGCCTTCCTGTATGTCACCGATTTTCTCGAGGAGCAGGAAGAGGATTCAGCCGAGTTCGAGCGTGTGGAGGCCAGCGGCAACGGCCGCAAACCCCGCGAACAGCGGGAGCCTCGGGAACAGCGCGAGCCGCGGGAACAGCGGGAAGCCCGCCAGCGGCCCCAGGAATCCGAAACGGAGTTGATGGCTTCCGAAGCCCCCCAGCGCGGGAGCGACAGAGAACAGGAACGCGGTGAAGAGGGCAGCCAGGGCGTTCGCCGCTGGCGTGGACGGCGCGGACGTCGCTTCCGGGGCCGCGAACCACGCGGTGAACGGCTGCTGGAATCTCCTGAGGTGGTCGACGAGGCCATTGCGGCCGAACCGGTAGCGCTCCCTGAACACGGGGCTCCCGGCGGAGTGCCGGCGCAGAACCTGCCCGTGGTCCTGCCCGGAGAGTCGCTTTCGAAGTACGGCGGCGGCGCCGAAGCCAGGCTGGTGCGGAATGAAGGTCCTGCCGCGGCACGCTCTCAGGCCCCGGCCGCAGCATCCACATCCAGGCCCTCGACACTGGTCGAGGTTCCTTCGTCGGGATGGGATGGTGGTGCGATCCTGCCCGGCGAATCCCTTTCCCGCCATCGCCGGCCTGAATCCGAAGCCGTTCCCGCTCCGGTGCAGTCACTGGCCGCAGCCCTCGATGCTCCGCCGGAGAAGGCTCCCGAAGTCGGCGCCGAGCCGGAGATCAGCTCCGAGCCGGAAGTAATCCCGACGCGCGAGATCAGCTCCGAGCCTGCCGAGGAGCCGTTCCTGAGTCACGAAGCTCAGCCGCAGGCTGCTGCTGAGGCAATCCTCGAACCGGAGGCTGCGGAGACGCGGCAACGGAGCGATATCGCGCAGGCTGCCGCTCCGAAGCGGCACGATCTGGCTTCCGAGCCGGTCGTCGAGACCGAAGTCGTCGAGACCGAAGAGGAAGTGCGTGAGTACGAGCCTGAGGACGCCTCTGCCTCCTACCGGGTCGATCCCGCTCGCAGCGAGTTCCGGTTCACGCTCCCCCTTGAGGAGGAGGCGTTTCAGGAAGAAACGGTACAGTCGCCCGAAGCCTCTGCATCCACGGCGCCTCCGGCGCCGGTCGAGGAAAGCCGGGCCGCAACCGCAGCGGTGTCTTCCGCGGAACAACACGCGGGTTCGCCGGAGTCGGAGGTCGTTCGCCAGCTCTTTGGCTATGCGCCTGGAATGGGTGTTATCGAGGAAGAAACCATCGACGAGGAGGAGTACGACTTCGAGCCGATTCCCGGTCAGCCTGAGGAGCACGTGACCGAGGAAATGGAAGAAGAGACGCTCGACCATGCTTCCACCATCGGCGACACCGTCCGCGACGTGCACATCGACAGGCGCCTGGGCTACGGAACTCCGGCCGAGGCAGCCGAGGAAGACGAGACCTCTGAGCTTGAGTCCCGCTTCGCCGAAACCGAGGAAGCGGGACTCCAGGAGACCGAAGTCGAGGAGCCGGGAATCGAGGAGGGGGAAGAGGGCTTCGAGGAGGGCGCTGAAGAAACCGAGGAGCAGCCAGGCGTTGTCGCGGGAGCTCCCGCTCGCCGTGAAGACCGGCGTTTCGGACGTCGTGGCGGACGAAGCCGTCAGCCGGGACGCCGGCACGGGCGCCGTCCGAACGTCCAGACCATGGACATGCCCATCATCAGCGAGCTGCTGAAGCAGGGGCAGGAGATCCTGGTGCAGATCGCCAAGGAACCTATCGCCCGCAAGGGTGCGCGCATCACCAGCCACATCGCCCTGCCGGGCCGCTTCCTGGTCTTTATGCCGACGGTAAATCACGTGGGCGTGTCCCGCAAAATCGCCTCGGATGAAGAGCGCCAGCGCCTGAAGCGGATCCTCATCAGCGAGAAGGGCGGTGCCCCGGGCGGCTTCATCGTCCGCACTGCGGCGGAAAGCGCCAGCGAGGATGATCTACGCGCCGATATCCGCTTCCTGATCAACCTGTGGAGCGAGATCCGGCAGCGCTCCGACAACGCCAAAGCTCCGGCGCTGATCTACCACGACCTGAACCTTGTGGAGCGGGTCCTGCGCGACCAAGTCAGTGAGAGCTTCTCGACCATCTGGGTCGATACCGAGACGGAATACGAGCGCATCGTGCGTTTCCTGAACCGCTTCCAACCCTCGCTGGTGCGCCGGGTGAAGCTCTACACCAAGGAGACGCCGCTCTTCGAGCAGTTCGGCATTCAGGACGAGATTAGCAAGGCTCTGAAGTCGAAGGTCTGGCTCAAATCCGGCGGCTCGATCGTCATCAATCAGACCGAAGCCCTGGTCGCGATTGACATCAACACCGGCAAGTACGTCGGCAAGACGGCGCGCCTCGAGGACACCATCCTCAGGACCAACCTCGATGCGATCCCGGAGATCGTCCGCCAGATCCGCCTCCGCGATCTGGGCGGCATCATCGTGATCGACTTCATCGACATGGACGAACGGCGCAACCGGCAGAAGGTCACACAGGCTCTGGAGGAAGCTCTGAAGGCCGACCGTGCTCCGTCCAAGGTCCTGCAGTTCAATGACTTCGGACTGGTCGCGATCACCCGCAAACGCGTCAAGCAGTCGCTCGAGCGGACTCTCAGCGTGCCGTGCCCTGTCTGCACAGGAACCGGAATGGTCAAGAGCCCGGTGACGGTGGCGAACGAAGTCTATATTGAAATGCGTAAAATGGTTCGGCACTTCGAGCGGAATGACGTGCTGCTCCGTGTGCACCCCGAGGTGGTGAAGGTGCTCAAGGCGAACAACGCAAAATGGCTGAATGAGCTTGAAGAGATGACCGGCAAGACCATCATCGTCAAAAGCGACCCCGCGCTGCCGCCGGAGCAGTTCGACATTCAGGGTTAGCACACAAAGTCGCCGCGGGCCGGGCAAAACTGCACGGCTCGCGTTATTATCAGTGGTTTAGCAAAGTGGTCAGCGGTAAGGGCCAAAATGCCTCAAATCGCGGAGGGCCATGCAACTTAAGTCGCTCTAAGGTGTCAAATTGTTTGCGGAGGCAGGGTATCCCTGTTTTCCCGGTTTCTCACCCAACAACACTGAGGGGTTTTGAAATGGTTGCGAACTCTGATCGTACCTGCCCGCTTACTCGGCGTATGCTGGTCGCCGCTTCCGCCTTAACCCTGGCATTCTCACTCACTGCGGCAGCTCAGACCGATTCCGCTCTGAGTTCGTCCTCCAACGGGCAGAGCTATTCGAGCTCAGCCGCTTACGAGGCGTATTTCGGCAATGTCGCCGAAGCGGGCGGGTCTTCCTCGGTTGCGCCTCTTGCCAGTGCCGCCATTGCCAGTCCGAAGCCCCAGTACGGCGGCAGCAGCAACACCCCGTCGTACCCTAACTACGAGAGCAAGTGGAGCCATATAGCCTTCATCGGCGGAGGTGGCCTCTCATCCCCGATCGGCAACGCCACCCACGGCTTTGAAACCTTCGGTTACAATCTCACCTTCGGCGGCGGCTGGAGTTTCACGAAGAACTTTGGCGTGCTCTTCGAGTACCAGTTCAACCGGTTGAAGGTCCCGGGCAGGACCATTGCGCTGGTGGGAGCGCAGGGTGGCAACATTAACACCCACCTCTTCCTGTTTGACCCGGTTTACTATTACTCGCTGGGCCCCACCACCGGCATCTACGCAACGGGCGGCGCGGGCTTCAGCCGGAAGGTGACGAACTTCACGGATCTGGTTCCGAGTTCCTTCTGTTATTACATCTGCTACCCGACCTATGCCCCGCAGACCATTGCGAGCTTCTCGAGCACGCAGATGGCTGCCGATTTAGGCTTCGGCCTCTACTGGAAGGCCTTTGGCGAGGACAGCCGGGCGAAGCTTTTCGCCGAGGCCCGTTATGTCTTTGTCGACTCACCCAAAGCATCGAAGACCCAGAACGGTGAAGGAACGGAGGAAATCATCCCGGCCACCTTCGGAATACGATTCTGAACCCTCAACCAGCGGAGCGCCCGGCCGCCGAAGCTCCACAGGGCCGGCGCTTCTGCCATGTTTTCCCAGAATATCGGCGGGTCTGGCTCTGGCGTTCACGCCTGCCAATCTCCCGCTGATGCGAATGCAGTTTCTCGACCGGGTCAGGCTTTGGAGCAAATATCTGTGGCAAGATCGCACGTACTCCGCGTCGTGCTTGCGCTGAGCGTTTCGACAGTGTTTCTGGCCGCAGGCTGCGGTGTTACCCAGGGGACCGAACCGCCCCCGCCGCAGAAAGCACCCACCCAGCCTCCCCCCGTTGCCGGCGCGATCGGTTCCGTCACCATCGAGCCGCGGTATGTGGCGCTGGCCCCAGGGCAGAAGGTCCACCTCAGCGCCTCCTCCAGCATCGCCGGCCAGCTGCAGTGGCTGGTGGATGGAGTCCCGGGAGGCAATCCCGCGATCGGAACCGTGGATACCTCCGGTAATTACACGGCACCGGGTGCGCTCCCTCAAAGCGCGAACTTCAGAGTCACTGCGGAACTTACCTCAGCCCCAACCCAGAACAATGCGACCGCTGTGGTTTCCGTCATTCAGCCAGGCGTCGTTTATCCCACCAAAAACCCACAGGTGGTGCAGTACTCGATTTATCTGCCCGTACCAGGCCAGGCTTTCATCCAGTTCGGTCAGACCACGGATTATGGTCGCAACACCTGGCAGGTGGCAACGCCCACTCCGTATGGCGGGCAGGTGAGTGTCTACGTCGCTGGCATGCTGGCGCAAACGCTGTACCACATGCGCGCCCAGGTGACGCTCGACGACGGCGCCTCCCTGACCGACCCCGACCACGACACCTTCGCCTCGGGCCTGCCACTGGTCACCGGGACCCCTCCCGTGACGAGCCCCATCACCGTTACCCAGTCCGGGACCCCGGCTTCCGGGATCCAGATGTGGAACACGATCCTGCCCCTCACCGATACCCAGGCGTTCGCCACCGACATGCAGGGCCACGTGCTGTGGACCTACAGCTATAGTCAGGGCTCAACCCTGGACATGATCCAGGGCTTCCAGCTCCTGCCCAACGGCGACATCCTCATGGTGATTTCCTACCTGTCGTCGCTTTCGCCCGGCATTGTGAGCCAGCAGCCGAACACGATCAATGTCGTGCGGGAAGTCGATCTGGCCGGCAACACCGTGCGCGAGCTGAGCATGAGCACCCTCAACCAGAAGCTGGCTGCTGCCGGCTTCCACGACTCCGACGGCAGCCAATACAATCTGAAGAATTTTCACCATTGGGTTCTCGCCCTCCCGAACGGCCACTGGGTGCTGCTGACCTCCTATCCCAAAACCTTCACCAACCTCCCCGGCCACCCCGGAGCCCTCACCGTCCTCGGCGATGTTCTTGTCGATGTCGATCAGAATATGAATCCCGACTGGGTCTGGAGCACCTTCGATCACCTCGACATCAACCGCCATCCCATGTACTTCCCCGACTGGACGCATTCCAACGACATTCTCTATTCAACCGACGACCATAATCTCCTGCTCTCCATGCGGCATCAGAACTGGATCATCAAGATCGACTTTGACGATGGCAAGGGAACCGGCAATATCATCTGGCGCCTGGGTGAAGGCGGAGATTTCAAACTTGTCGGTGGCACCGATCCCACAGACTGGTTCTATGCGCAGCACGGTATGAACTACTTCACACCCAATACAACGGGTGTCTTCCGGCTTGGCATGATGGATAACGGCAACGACCGTATCTATCCGCCTCCGAAAGGGCAGGTCTTCTGTGCCGGTTTTGCCGCCGCCAATCCCAGCTGCTATTCCACGATGCCGGTCCTTGAGATCAACGAGACCGATATGACGGCTACGCTGCTGACCAACTACACGCCGCCGGATACCTATTTCAGCTTCTTTGGAGGGGACGCGGCGCTGCTGAACAACGGCGATATGCAGGTGGACTTCTGTGCGGCTCTGTCGGGAGCCATCGTGCAGGAACTGGACCCGTCAGCCTCGCACGTCATCTGGCAGGGGACAACCCCGAAAGCCGACCAGTTCCGTGTCGACCGCTGGCCCAGCCTCTATCCCGGCGTACAGTGGTGAACCGGCACACCTGAAAAGTCAGCGAGATTCTGGCCGCTTTGGGCAGTCCGCGGCCACTGGAAGCTGCGCAGATTCAGGCGCTCGCAAATCTCTGCAAACACAGATTTCAATCGATCCATGGCCACCATTCCCACCCTTGCGCAATCCCTGGCCATGCTTTTGAGCTGTCCCCTCCGATTCGTCCACAGGCAGTGAGAGTTCTCCGATAATAGGGTCCAGGAGTTGTGGGCCGACGATCCGTTCACGCTCAGGTCTACAAGGGTGCAGAGATATCGAGCGCGAATTACTGGCTTGAGATCGTCTCTTCGGCTGGGATCGCCGCTCTCGGTCTGGTACTCAACAGTCCGGCTGTCATCATCGGAGCCATGCTCATCTCGCCGCTGATGGGACCTATCATGGCGGTGGGTCTGGCGCTCGCGGCCGGCGATCTCTATCTTGCGCTCGCAATGGCCTCACCTTATCTGCGCCGCGTGGCGCTGTCTATGGCTTTCCTGGCCGTAATGGCGCCGGCAAGAGAACGACTATGGCCATGTCCGGGGCGTTGGCGGGCTGCCGGCGCAGGCGGAGACGCAGGGACCGCGCCGCTGCCTCGTTCCCTGGGATTGGGAGTGGAGCCGGCTGTCGCTTATTATCAAAGCGTGGGGGCAGGTGTCCCCGCACAGGAGAATTGAAGTTGCCCCAGCTCATGCGAACCTCCAATCCGGCGTTGAATGACAGGATCTTTCGCGGCGTGCCGTACGCAAGCGGCGAAACGATGACTCTGCAGGGAACCGTGAACCGGACCGGTATCCTTCTGCTTTGCGCGATGGCCACTGCGGCCTGGACCTGGCATCTGGCCATGAGTCCCGAGTCTGCAGCGGCGGTCGTTCCGCTGATGTGGGTTGGCCTGCTTGGCGGCCTGGTTTTTGCCCTGGTTACCTCGTTCAAACCGGCGTGGTCACCGGTGACGGCACCGATCTATGCGCTGCTCGAAGGTCTTGCGCTGGGCGGCATTTCGGCCGCCTTTGAAGTGCGCTTCCCCGGGATCCCCATCGAAGCCGTCTGCCTCACCTTCGGGACGCTGCTCGTGCTGCTGCTGGCTTACTCGGCCCGCATCTTCCGCGTCACCCAGAAGTTCCGCCTCGGCGTAGTTGCCGCCACCGGCGCAATCATGCTGTTCTACGTGGTGGAGATGGTGCTCGGTCTGTTCCACATTCATCTCGGCGCAGTGAACGGCTCGGGCGCCATCGGCATCGGATTTTCACTGGTCATCGTCGGCGTCGCGGCCCTCAACCTGGTACTCGACTTCGACTTCATCGAGCGGGGCGCCATGGCCGGAGCCCCCAAATACATGGAGTGGTACGGCGCCTTCGGCCTGATGGTCACGCTGGTGTGGCTCTATCTCGAGATGCTCCGCCTGCTCGCCAAGCTGCAGCGCCGCGACTAAGCTGTCCGGCCACGGTCAGGAACCGTGGTGGTGATGGTGGTGGCCATCTCCATGAGTGTGGCCACCCGCTGCGAGATGGAGAGGTTCCCGCAGACTGCCGAGTGTCCTCCGCTGGTCCGCCTTCAGGTGGGCGTCCACCCAGGCAACGACCTGATCCAGACCCTCCTCAGTCTTCAGATTGGTGAACACAAAGGGACGGTCGCTGCGCATTTTGCGGGAGTCGCGGTCCATGACCTCAAGGGATGCTCCGACGTGGGGCGCCAGGTCGATCTTGTTGATCACCAGCAGACTGGAACGCGTGATGCCGGGTCCGCCCTTGCGGGGGACTTTGTCGCCTCCGGCCACGTCGATGACGTAGATCCATTCATCGACCAGTTCCGGACTGAAGGCGGCTGAGAGGTTGTCGCCTCCGCTTTCGACCAGGATCATTTCCAGGCCGGGATGCGCCGCTTCGAGATCTTCGATGGCCTCCAGGTTCATCGAGGCATCCTCGCGGATGGCGGCGTGCGGGCATCCTCCGGTTTCGACGCCGCGGATGCGCGCCGCATCGAGTGTGCCCTGGCGGATCAGGAACTCCGCATCTTCGAGCGTGTAGATATCGTTGGTGATGACGGCCAGGTTGATGCGGTCCTTCATCCGGCGACTCAGCGCATCCACCAGAGCGGTTTTGCCGGATCCGACCGGACCCGCGACGCCGATCCGGTAAGCGCGATTTGTATCTTCCATGGTTCTCCTTCAAAAGAGGAAATAACGCTGCGCCAGGGGAAGCTCCGCAGCCGGTTCACAGGTGAGCAGTTCGCCGTCGGCGCGAACCTCGTAGGTTTCCGGATCGACTTCAATCTTCGGCATGGCCGAGTTATGAATCATCCCGGATTTGGTGATGCTTCTGCAGTTCTGCACCGCGACGGGCCGCTTTTTCAGGGCAGCGATTGCGGGCGCACCGGATTCAAGCGCAAGGCGCGATGTGAAGAGGACGCTGGTGGCAGGAACGGCAGCCCCGAAGCCGCCGAACATCGGCCGGTAGAGGACCGGCTGAGGAGTTGGGATCGAGGCGTTAGCATCCCCCATGGTGCTCCAGGCGATGAAGCCGCCCTTCACGATGATCTCGGGTTTCACTCCGAAGAATGCCGGTTTCCAGAGGACAAGGTCCGCAAGCTTGCCCGGCTCGATCGAACCCACCTCATGCGCGATGCCGTGTGTCAGCGCCGGGTTGATGGTGTATTTGGCGACATAGCGCCGGATGCGGAAGTTATCATGACCTGCGTTGTCCTCCCGCAGAGAACCACGCTGCGCTTTCATTTTGTGCGCGGTTTGCCAGGTGCGTGTGATCACCTCTCCCACGCGGCCCATGGCCTGGGAGTCGCTCGATATCATCGAGAAGACTCCGAGGTCGTGCAGGATGTCCTCGGCCGCGATGGTCTCCGGGCGTATGCGGCTTTCCGCGAAGGCCACGTCCTCGGGCACCAGCGGGTTCAGATGATGGCAGACCATCAGCATGTCGAGGTGCTCGGCGATGGTATTCACCGTAAAGGGCCGGGTCGGATTCGTGGACGAAGGCAGCACGTTCGGCAGAGAAGCGATGCGGATGATATCCGGCGCATGTCCGCCCCCTGCGCCTTCCGTGTGATAGGTGTGGATTACCCGGCCCGCAATGGCAGCGATGGTGTCCTCGACGAATCCCGCTTCGTTGATGGTGTCGGTGTGAATTGCGACCTGCACATCGAACTGATCCGCTACGCGCAGACAGGTATCGATGGCCGCGGGCGTGCTTCCCCAGTCCTCGTGCAGTTTGAGCCCGCAGGCACCGGCGCGCACCTGCTCCTGGAGGGGAGCTTCCCGGGAGGCATTGCCTTTCCCCAGAAATCCGAGGTTCGTGGGCCAGGCTTCGGCGGCTTCAATCATGCGCGCCAGGTTCCATGCTCCGGGAGTACAGGTCGTCGCGCAGGTTCCGGTTGCCGGACCGGTGCCGCCGCCGATCATGGTGGTGATGCCGCTGGCCAGGGCTGCGGGAATTTGCTGGGGCGCGATGAAATGGATATGGCTGTCGATACCGCCTGCGGTGACGATCAGATTTTCCCCGGCGATCACTTCCGTCGATGCGCCGACAACGAGTTCCGGATCCACACCGTTCATGGTGTCGGGATTGCCGGCCTTGCCCACTTTGACAATGCGCCCACCCCGGACCCCGATGTCGCCCTTGACGATGCCCCAGTGATCCACGATTACAGCGTTGGTGATCACGAGGTCGAGCGCTCCATGCCCGGCAGCCGCAGCTTCCCGCGTTACTCGGGAGCTTTGCCCCATACCATCGCGGATGGTCTTGCCGCCACCAAACGCGATCTCGTCGCCGTACACTGTGTAGTCGCGCTCGATCTCAACAAGGAGATCGGTATCCGCCAGACGGATGCGATCGCCGGTGGTGGGGCCGTAGAGGTCGGCATAAGTCCGACGGGATACGGAGCGGCTCATTGGCCTGCTCCTTCGGAGGAGAGGTTCCCATTCACCATGCCGCGATGGCCGAGGATCTCGCGGCTGCCGCCGAACTCGACCAGCTGCACCTCCCGTTCGTCACCCGGCTCAAAGCGTGCCGCCATTCCCGAAGGGATATCCAGACGCATCCCATAGGCCTGGCGGCGGTCGAACTCCATGGCGCGATTTACTTCGTAGAAGTGAAAATGGCTGCCGATCTGGATGGGCCGGTCCCCTGTGTTGCACACCACGATGACGGCTGTGCGGCGGCCCTGGTTGATGGTGATTTCGTCCTGAGCAAGAATGTACTCGCCGACCTTCATCTCTCACCTTACCTTCTGATTGGTTACTTCACCGGATCGTGCAGCGTCACGAGTTTGGTGCCGTCGGGAAAGGTAGCCTCGACCTGCACTTCGTGGATCATGGCGGCTACGCCGTCCATCAGATCTTCGCGGCGAAGAATGTTTGTGCCTTCCGTCATGATTTCGGCGACCCGCTTTCCATCCCTTGCAAGCTCGAGCACGGCTGCGCTCAGGATGGCGACAGCTTCCGGGTAATTGAGCTTCAGACCACGCTCCATGCGCCTGCGCGCCACATCCGCGGCTACATGAATGAGCAATTTCTCCTGTTCTCGCTGCGTCAGATGCACGAAATCATCTCCATTGCTAATAAGTCTTGCGCGGCAGGGCGGCTGTTTGTCCGCAGATTTCCTGCCGTGCCGCATTCCACAGCGACTGCAGACGAGAGGGGATCCGCAGAGAAGAGCGAAGAGCTCCGCGCACGAGCACGCCGTGTGCCGGAAGTTCCGTGGTTGCCCATAGCTCCTCGGAAATACCGCTCTGGCATTGCATTTCTTCGCCGCTGGCTGCGAGCTGCCGTTCGAGCCGCCGGACCTCGGTGCTTTCCGCGCCGGCCCGGATGGCGATGAATGTGACCATATACCGGTAGTTGTCGAGCGCAGCCGGCGCTGAGGGGCGGAAGCGGGTGGGTTCGAAGAGGAGCCGATCATTGAGTATCTGCGTACCACAGACGCTGATTTCGGTTGCGAGCTTCATCCGCTCGTAGCGGAAGAGTTCTCCAGCGGCGGCGCGACCTGGGGCAATCACATCCCAGCAGAGCAGAATAGCTCCGTCTTCCAGGTCGAAGACCGTTCTTTGCTGGAGACGCGCGCCAGCATAGGGAATCAGCGCATCGGGCAGATATTCGAGAACGGCATCTCGGCCAAGAGAGAAGCCGCACTCAAGGGCTGCCTCGGGAGCCGAGGTTCTGGGGCGGTAGATCCGCGTGGCTCCGCTGGTCGTGATCATGGCGTGAGCGCCTTGTTCGAGGCGTGCCTGCAGCCGGAGACGGTCTCCGCCAAATATCCCGCCAGACACGTTGCCGAGATGCACCAGACTGTCTCCGTCCTGCCGTTCGAAGCCGCGCACGACCTTCCACGGAGGGTACTGCTGAAGAATCCGGCATTCCGTCATGTGCTCCCTCCGGGAAAACCCGAGATGCAGTTCCGCATCCATGGCCATTAGCTGATGAACAGCCGCGTGGATAGACGCGGATGCCGCATCGAGGCGACCTCCAGCAGCGGCTGAGGGTTCCAGATATCGTCCGGAGCCAGATGCGCTGCTTCCGCAACGACCTCGAGGATGCGCGGTTTCAGATCCCATAAAAGAGCAGCTGCCGCGGACTGGCCCAGGGACAGGAGCCGCTGGCAGGCCGAGATTGCTCCGTAAAGCGACTGATGCAGAAAGGCGGCTGCGCTGCCTGCACGCCCGATTCCGGAAGTTCCGCAAACCAGCCCGAAGGCCGCGGCGAAATGCGCAGGGCCGGGCATGGCAAGCCGCTCATCGCCGGTCAGCGAGTGGGCCAGCCGCAGGAATCTGCGCCCCAGCGAGAGGCTTGCTTCCCGGCTCTCGCGCGCCGGCCTGCGTGCGGTCAGATCGCTGTTGAGCACTGACCACGACTCCGCGTCCTCAATGTTCCATGCGCGCATGCAAAAGACAGCCTCCAGAGCTCCGGTACCCGCGAGCCAGACAGAGAAGAATGCGGGAAGATCCGCCACCTGCAGTCCCTGCGCGGCAATCATGGTTTCCAGCCCAAAGCTGTGCGACATGGCGCCGACCGGGAGCGCACTGTCAGCCAGATGCAGCAGCTGTAGCCGAGCCAGCTCGTTCGTATCGTCTGCGGGGGAGGGATTCGTCATTGGGTTCTGCTACGGGCGCCGTCCCAACCGCCCGCCGCCAAACATTATCCGATTTTCTGCGGCTTCTTTGCTCACACGCTGAGGAGGTGATGGACGCTGGACGGATCCGATTCCCTGGGATTGCCCTCCAGGGCGATTTGCCCGCGGCGCATGACGTAGAACCGGTCCGCAATGGACCAGGCAAAGTCAAGATACTGCTCGACCAGAAGAATCGCAACCTTCAGGCGGGTCCGGATCTCTCTGAGACTCTCTTCGATTTGCTGCACAATCGAAGGCTGAATTCCTTCGGTTGGTTCGTCGAGGATGAGCAGCCTGGGCTGGGAGACGAGCGCGCGGGCGATGGCAAGCTGTTGCTGCTCGCCTCCGCTGAGAACACCGCCTTTACGCTGGCCGACCTGGCGCAGCACGGGGAACAGCTCAAAGATGTAAGACGGAATCGTCCCATTCCGTTTCAACTTCCGCGAAGCCGCTGCACCCAGACGAAGATTCTCATCGACCGTCAGGTGCGGAAAGATGCCCCGGCCCTGCGGCACGTATCCGATTCCCCTGCGCACGCGGCGGTAGGCGGGCTGCCTGGTCACATCCTCGCCGAGAAACGCGATCGAACCGGAGGCGACCGGGTGATGCCCGACAATGGTGCGAAGCAGTGTGGTCTTGCCCACTCCATTTCGTCCGAGCAGCGAGACCGACTCGCCAGGGGCAACAGAAAGATTGATCGTTTCCAGCACGCGGCTCTTTCCGTAGGCTGCCGAAACATTTTTCAGGCTAAGCAACGGCGACCTCCTTTTCCCGTCCCAGGTAGACCGAGATCACCTGCGGGTCGCGTTGAATCTCGTTGAGGCTGCCTTCCTTCAGCATCCGTCCCATGTGCATGACGCTCACCGGTGCGTCCAGCTGCTCGACAAATGTCATGTCGTGGTCGATGACCAGAAAGCTGTGATCGCTCGACAGGCTTCGGATCAGTTCAGCCGTCTGCGCCGATTCGTCCAGCGACATGCCGGCTGCCGGTTCATCAAGCAGCAGCAGATCAGCATCCGAAGAGACGACCATGCCGATTTCGAGCCACTGCTTTTGCCCATGGGACAATTGTCCGGCCAGAGACTTCCTCTTTTCCTTCAGTCCGGTGCGTTCCAGTACGCGCTCCACGCGCGCGCGCACCTGGGAGGCGATACCCACCCCGAAGGACCGCCAGGATTCGCGGCGAGGACGCGCGGCAAGGTTCAGGTTATCCTCGACGCTGAGGTTTTCGAGAGTCCCGGGCGCCTGGAATTTCCTGCAGATCCCCCTGCGCACGATCTTGTATTCGTTCAGGTCGGTGATGTCCTCGCCCTTGAATACAACTCTGCCGGAGGCGGGGCGCACGTTGCCGATGATCGTGTCCAGGAGGGTGGACTTGCCGGCGCCATTCGGGCCAATCAGCACGCGAATCGACGTGGGCATCAGGTGCAGGCTCATCCCGTCCAGCGCGTTGAAACCATCGAAGCTGACCGTTACGTTCTCGACCGACAAAAGCGGACTCTGCATTGCGGTTCCTCCTGCATTCAGTTCTTTTGCGTGATGGCCAGGGTCTGAGCTTCCAGCGCCGGGGCACCGGCACTGCGTCTGAATCGCGCCGCGATCTGACCGCGCAGCTCGGGGATTCCGGCGAGGCCTTTGGGAAGCAGTGTCACAACAAGAATGAACAGCAGACCGATGCCGAACTGCCACATCTCCGGCATCGCGCTGCTGATCCAGTCCTTGCCGAAATTGACGAGCAGGGTTCCGAGAATTACCCCGATAAAGCTGTCGCGGCCACCGACAGCGACTGCAACTACCATCTCAATCGAGGGCACGACGCCCACCATGGCCGGCGAGATCACGCCGACGTGCAGTACGTAGAGCGCGCCGGAGATCCCGGCGAAAGCGCCGCCAATGGCGAACGCGATCATCTTGTATCCGGCCGGGTTATAGCCGAGGAAACGGGTGCGGCTCTCGCCGTCCCGGATGGCCAGCAGAATCTTGCCGAAGTTGGTATGGGAAATCCAGCGGCAGAACAGATAAGCCGCCGTGAGGGCGACGACGGTGATCCAGTAGAGGGAGCGCTGAAAGGAGGGATCGACAATATAGCGACCGAACAGCGTGGTGAAATCCGTCAGCCCGTTGAAGCCGCCTGTGTAGGCCTGTTCGCTGACGAGCAGGGTGGCAAAGGCCAGCGCCAGCGCCTGGGTGATGAGAGCAAAGTGGACGCCGCTCACGCGCCGGTTGAAGACCAGCCACGCCAGGCCTGCCGCGGCAATGGTGGGCACGATCAGCACTCCCAGCAGAGCAACGGCAGGGTGGCGAAAGATGGTCCACCAGCCGGGCAGATGATCGAGCCCGCTCCACATCATAAAGTCGGGCATATCTCCCGGAGCGAGGGCCGCCAGTTTGAGGTGCATCGCGAGGATGTATGCCCCGAGGCCCCAGAAGACGCCCTGGCCGAGACTGAGAATTCCGCTCCAGCCCCAGACCAGGCACAGGCCCAGGGAGAGGATGGCCATGGCGAGAAACCGTCCGAGCAGCGAAAGATGATAAGCAGACAGATACAGCGGGGCCGCGACCAGAGCAGCCAGCAGGGCAATGTCGAGCGAGAGCGAGAGCCACTTCTTCATTTCAGGCCTCCTTCATCACCCGGCTGCGCCTGAAGACGATGCCTCTGGGCCGGAACTGAATGAAGACCACGACCAGGACCAGAAGCAGGACGTCGGCGAGGCTGACGCTGGTAAACATCTGCACTCCCGCGGAGAAGAGGCCAACCAGCAGCGCGGCAAGGGCGGTGCCCAGCAGACTGCCGAGACCGCCGACAATCACGACCAGGAACGCATAAACCACATAGCTCTGACCAACGGTTGGAGTCACGGGGGCAATCAGCGCGAGTGCGGTCCCGGCCAGTCCCGCTACCCCCGTCCCTGCCGCGAATACCAGCAAATCGACCCACCTTGTATTCACGCCGAGTGCCTGCGCCATTTCCCGATCCTGATGCACGGCGCGCAGGAACAATCCTGCTCGCGAGCGCGCAATGAAAAGCAAAAGCAGAGCAAAGACAACGATGGTGAGGACAATGATGAAGATTCGGACGGAGGGAAGCGTCAGCCCTGCCAGAGGACCGCGGCCGATGGCAACCGATCCGCTGAGCCAGGGTGGCGCAACCACATCAACGCCGATTGCTCCGAACAGGCTGCGCGCCCCCTGCTGCAGAATCAGGCTGACGCCCCAGGTCGCAAGCAGGGTGTCCAGAGGCCGGCCATACAACCAGCGGATCACGGTGACCTCCAGTACAGCGCCGAGGAGAGCCGACCCGACGAAGGAAAAACCAAGGGCCAGCAGGAAGGCTCCTGGCCCATGCACAAATCTGCAGGTCAGATAGGTGATGTAGCCGCCCACCATCAGCATCTCCCCATGCGCCATATTGATTACGTTCATGAGCCCGAAACTCAGGGCCAGACCCAGCGCGGTGAGAAGAAGAATGGAGGCGACGCTGATCCCGTTGAATATCTGACCTGCAAAGACTACCAAGTGACCCATGTTCAACTCCACGAATGACTCTGCCCTACTGCGGATGCGGTTACTTCAGGACGCAGCTCCTGCCCGGGAAGGCCAGTGAATCGTACGGCTCCGGACGCAGCGGTTCCTTCGATTGCCACAGGATGTTGAATTGTCCGTTCGACTGCAGCTGGCCTACGTATGCGGTCTGGTAGAGGCTCTGATTGTCCGCGAACTTCACCGGTCCCATCGCTGTACCAATCCACCCCAGCTGCGTAGCCGCTTTGCGAACTGCCTGGGGATCGAAGCTGCCTGCCTTCTTCACGGCAGCCGCCCAGATCAGCACGTCAACATACCCGTGTATCATCGGGTCGTCGATGACGGAGTTCTGACCGTACCTGGCCTTATACGCAGCGATGAACTGCCTGTTCATCGGATTGTTGAGGCTCTCAAAGTAATTCCAGGCGGCATAGCTTCCGTTGACCAGCGACGGCCCCATCGCCTTCGCTTCCTGCTCGGCGATGCTGAACGACATCACCGGCAGCTGAGCCTCTCTGATGCCTGCCGCCGCCAGCTGCTTGAAGAAGGACACATTGCTGTCGCCGTTCAGGGTGTTGAAGATAACATCCGGATGCGCGATGCGGATCTTTGTAATGATCGAGCTGAAATCCGTGCCGCCCAGAGGGACGTACTCCTCGCCCACGACCGTGCCGCCGTCGTGGACGATGTGCTTCTTCAGAATCAGGTTCGCGGTACGCGGAAAGACGTAGTCGGATCCGAGCAGAAAGATCCGCTTCCTGTCTTTCTCGAAAGCCCAGTTCAGAGCCGGCAGGATCTGCTGATTGGGTTGCGCCCCGGAATACATAATGTCGGGCGAGCACTCATTGCCCTCGAACTGCACCGGATACCAGAGCAGCGAATGAAAGCGCTCGAAGACCGGCAGCATGGCCTTTCTGCTGGCAGAAGTCCATCCGCCAAAAACCGTAACCACCTTATCCTGCTGGATCAGCTTCTGCGCCTTCTGCGAAAAGATGGCTGGATCGGAGGCGCCGTCTTCGATGACCGGAACAATCTGTCTCCCGAGCACGCCGCCCTGTGCGTTGATCTGATCGATCGCCAGCAGTGTTGCGTTCTTCACTGTCACCTCGCTGATCGCCATCGTTCCCGAAAGGGAATGCAGCACGCCCACCTTCACCGTCTTGTCCTGAGCCGACGAGGTGCCGGCCAGCAACAGTGCACATAACCCCGGTGCAATAGCTTTCACAGTCCTCTGCAACAGTCGATTCATTTCTGATCTCCTTCCTTCAGCAGCGTTGAGGTTCGGCGCCCGTTCGGAGGCGCCTGCGGATGCCGGGCTAAAACATGATCTGGGTCTGTATCCACACTCGATTGGCAGAGAACGATTGATCGGCGAAGGTGTTGCCGTGAAGGTACGAGTACGACATCTGGACTTTCGCGTTGTGGCCGTGAAGGTAATAATTCAGGCCAGCAGAATCCTCCTGCACACGGTGATAAGAGAACGGCGGTCCCACGTACCACGTATTGTCAACCGGCAGCGAACTCCCTGTAGGTAAAACAGCACCGGCGCCAAAATCCGCTGCTCCCCAGTTCACGGCAGAAACCCGCTCGGCGACCTCGAACTTATGAGGGACAACATAGATTCCGGCCTGCTCGCCATAACCCCAGGAGTTATTGGAAGGCCGGCCCGAAGCGGGATTAGTCTTCCGATAATAGCCCGTGGGCTGGAAGGAAAAGTACTTGTACCGGAATCCAACCGTTGCTGTTGCATTCACTGTCGTATCTCCGGCGGAGAGATTCTCAAAGCCGGAGCTGAAGTTGACGGGGTTATAGGCCGCCGATGTCCACAGCGTCAGTTCGGGTTTTGGCGCGCCCCCAGGATCGGTTTCGACATATCCGTAAGGCGCGAGAAGGTCAAACTGCGCGTGCCCGATGACGGCGAGTTTCGTATTGAAGTTCTCCTGGGTGCCTGCGTCAAGAGCAGGAATGCTGTTGGCGACCATCAGAGCCCAGGAAGCCTTTCCGGCCTGACCAAAGCCCTGAAAGCCGATGGCTCTGGGGAGGACAAAGGCGTACTCCGCTGTCGAGAGGTCGGCGAAGAGATAATTTCCCGGATTGTCGTAGTACTCGTAGGTGTAAGGGGTCCAGGAGCGGCCGGCCTGAAGGGTGAGGTGACTGGAGAAGGTCTTGGAGGTGAACCAGTCCAGCATGCTAATGCCATTGCTGTTGCCGGCGGTACTGCCCTGAAATTGCAGGAAATACTTCAGTCCGGGCTGAAAAGCCGAGCCGGAGAGAGCAAGGCGGCCAAGGAAGACATCGAAGTTATTCGTTCCCTGCGAGCTCTCTCCGAGAGGCTGCAGGCTGCTCGCAGGCTTAAATCCGGTGTATCTTACCTGAAAGAGCCCGTTGACGAAGAGGGAGTAGCTCTTATCCGCGGTGGATATGAAGAAGCCGCCGTTATAGATATCGGCGGGCATAAGTTGTCCGGTTCTGCTTGTACCCGGTGCAGGAGTGACTCCGGCTTCCGAAGGCTTTGACTTCTGTGCCGCGGCGGTGGCCGAAGCCTGGTCGAGTTGCTGCTGGAGCGACTCCAGATGTTGCCGTTCGGTATTTAGTTGTTGCTGGAGCGATTCATTGGCCTGATGGGCATCAATTTCCTGCTGCATCTTGTCGAGGCGATCCAGCGAATCGTGCAGCTCTTGTTTCAGCTGATCGATGGTGGCTGGAGTTGTGTTGTTATTCGGAGCAGAGGTGTCCTGAGCCATGGCAGGCAGAGACGATGCCATGAAGGACAGCGTGGCGAAGAGGAGAGATTTCCTGATCGCGCCTGTACGAAATTGCAGATAGCTTGTGTGTGGCAGTGGCACACTTCTCCCCTTATGTCAAAATGGGCAAACTGGTGACAACGGAGAGGCGACTGGGCCTGCTAACAGGAAGGCATCGTGGCCTGAGGAGAACTACTCTTGCTTCACTTACAGATGTCGAGTGAGCAGGGGACACAGGTTCTGAGTGTTCTGCATCTCTGAGGCATCATGTGGGGAAGACCATCCGGGCGACGAGGGCGGATAGCTATTTCCGATACAGGGATTAGGGAGCCCGTGTTCTGTATACAAGAGGGTATCCCGAAGAGTTTGGATTTGTAAAGAGATTTTTAAGAGCTGTTTCTGCGGGAGGCCGCGTGTTCGCGCACTGTCTTGATGGTAGAAATGCTGCAGCAGCGCCGCAGGCGTAATCCTAGCTTTGCGGCGCGGGTTGCCGGAGACGATCGTGTTCTCGAGCGTGCTCATCGCCAATCGCGGAGAAATCGCCCTCAGGGCGATGCGAACGCTTCGACGGATGGGTGTCCGGAGCATCGCCGTGTATGCGGAGTGCGATCGCGATTCCCGGCACGTACTTGCCGCCGATGCTGCTATCGCGCTGGGCGGGGTGCGGCCAGCGGATACGTATCTGCGCGTCGAAAAGGTGGTCGAGGCCTGCCGTCAGTCGGGAGCCGTGGCTGTTTTCCCCGGATACGGATTTCTCGCGGAGAGCGTGGAGTTTGCGGAGGCATGCGAAGCGGCGGGCGTAGCGTTCATCGGTCCTGCGCCCGCGCAGCTTCGCGACTTCGGCCGAAAACACCGTTCGCGGGAGCTGGCGGCTGCGGTGGGCATCGCTCTCACGCCCGGCACGAAGCTCCTCACCGACGCGGAGGAGGCGCTCGATGCCGCGAATCAGTTCGGCTATCCGGTCATGCTCAAGGGCACGGCCGGAGGCGGTGGCATGGGACTGGCGCGCTGTGCGAATCCTCAGGAACTGATCGCTGCCTTTGACAGCGTGCGGCATCGCGGCGCGCAGCTGTTTGGAGACAACGGTGTTTTTCTCGAGCGCTGTATCGATGGCGCACGCCATGTCGAGGTGCAGATCTTTGGAGACGGAGAAGGCAGGGTCGCGGCGCTCGGCGAGCGCGACTGCTCGATTCAGCGGCGGCACCAGAAAATTGTGGAAGAGAGCCCGGCGGCGTGGGTGGAGGAGTCCTTCCGCGAACGCATGCTGGAGGCCGCTGTTCGCCTTGGTCAGTCTGTGCAATATCGCTCAGCCGGTACTGTGGAGTTCATCTGCGACGCCGCGCAATCAGACTTCTATTTCCTGGAAGTCAATGCGCGGCTGCAGGTGGAGCATCCCGTCACGGAGATGGTGACGGGTCTGGACCTGATCGAGTGCATGGTGCGGCTGGCCGCCGGCGAAGCGCTGGACTGGGACCGGCTGCAGCGAAAGCCCGAAGGTGCGGCGATGGAAGCGCGCATCTATGCCGAGGATCCGGCGCGGAACTTCCGCGCCTCGCCCGGCATCCTGGCCGAGGTGTCTTTCCCGGAAGATGTGCGCATCGACGGCTGGATCGAAACCGGGACTGAAGTTACAACTTACTTCGATCCTTTGCTGGCGAAAGTGATCGTTCATGCGGAAACGCGCGCCGAGGCCCGTGCCCGGCTTGCCGCAGCCCTTGCATCAACGCGACTGCACGGCATTGAGACGAATCTTGATTATTTGCGCCAGGTGGTTGCCAGCCCGGGTTTTGCCGCAGGCGAAACAACGACCCGGTTCCTCGAAAGCTTCAGGTTCAATCCGCGCACGATCGAAGTCGTGGAGCCCGGCACGTATACCACTGTGCAGGACTATCCGGGCCGAACAGGATACTGGGCTGTGGGTGTTCCGCCTTCGGGCCCCATGGATGATTACGCCTTCAGGCTCGCGAATCGCATTGTCGGGAACGCAGGCGAGGCCGCCGGGCTGGAATGCACTCTGCATGGTCCGACTCTGCGCTTCGACCATGATGCCGTCATTGCACTGACCGGCGCAGAATGCGAAGCCATACTGGATGCCGCCGCGATTTCAATGTGGACCCCCATCCAGGTGCGGCGGGGGCAGATCCTCAGAACTGGCCCTGCCCTTCGCGGATGCCGCACCTATCTTGCTGTGCGCAATGGTCTCGACGTACCCGTTTATCTCGGCAGCCGTTCCACGTTTGTTCCTGGACAGTTTGGCGGGCACGCGGGACGGCCTCTGCGCGCCGGGGACGTGCTGCATCTCAGTGATCCGAAGCTGGCTTCCTGCACAACGCCTGCGCCCCCGGATGGTCCCCGAGCGATTCCGGAGGAGATGATTCCGCGTTATGACAGGCACTGGGAGATCGCCGTGCTTGCCGGACCGCACGCCGCGCCAGACTATTTTACGAATGACGCGATTGCCGGTTTCTTCGCAGCCGAATGGGAGGTGCATCACAACTCTAACCGGCTGGGCGTGCGGCTGAAAGGTCCTCGACCGGCGTGGTCGCGCCACAGCGGAGGCGAAGCCGGTCTGCATCCATCGAATGTCCACGACTGCGTCTACGCAATCGGCAGCGTCAACTTCACGGGCGACAGCCCGGTGATTCTGGCATGTGACGGGCCCAGCCTGGGCGGGTTCGTTTCGCCTGTGACAATCGTCCGGGCAGAACAGTGGAAACTCGGTCAGTTGCGGCCCGGCGATCGGGTTCGATTCGTGCCGGTGCGGATCGAGGACGCGTTTGCGCTCGAAGAGGCTCGGGAGCAGTCGATTCGGAATCTGGCTTTCGAGCCTGCGGGGCCCCTTCTGCCGCGCCCGGCAATCCGATCAGCAATCCTTGCCCAGAGGGAAGCGGAGGGGCATCGTCCACGAGTGCAGTGGCGGCAGGCCGGCGACCACTGCATCCTGCTGGAGTATGGGGAGGACGTTCTCGACCTGGAGCTGCGGTTGCGCGTCCATCTCCTCATGCAGGCAATCGGCGGGGAGAAGTTGCCGGTCGAGGAACTTTCCCCCGGCGTCCGCTCGCTCCAGATCCGGTATAACAACAGTCGGATTCGGCAGTCTGAGCTGATGCGCCATCTGCTCCGGCTGGAGGAAATGCTGCCGGATGTCGCACAACTGGAGATACCGACGCGCATCGTGCATTTGCCTCTGACTTTTGAGGACTCCGCGACCCGGGCAGCCATTGAGCGTTACCGCGAAACCGTCCGGAGGGAGGCGCCGTGGCTGCCGGGTAATCTCGAGTTTCTGCGGCGGATCAACGGCCTCGATTCTCTGGACGCCGCACGCGAGACGATCTGCGCCGCACGCTATATGGTCCTTGGCCTGGGAGATGTGTACCTGGGCGCGCCCTGCGCCGTGCCGGTCGATCCTCGTCATCGCCTGCTCAGTTCCAAATACAATCCGGCCCGGACGTTCACCGCTGAGGGAACGGTCGGCATCGGCGGGATGTACATGTGCATCTACGGCATGGATTCTCCGGGCGGCTATCAGCTTGTGGGGCGCACGCTTCCTGTGTGGAACAGGAATCCCCATAATCGGCAGTTTGAGTCGGGGAAGCCCTGGCTGCTGAGATTCTTCGATCAGGTGGCCTTTCATGCCCTGGAGGAGACTGAGCTGATGCGCCTGCGTGACGACTTTCGCCGCGGACAATATCGTATCTCCATCGAAGAGGAGGTTTTTGATTTCGGCGCCTACCGCCGGTTCCTCGTGGAGAACCAGGCGAGCATTGCGGCCTTTCGCGAGCGGCAGCACACGGCATTCATGACTGAGGTGGCGCACTGGAAGGAGCGTGAAACCGCATCGGTTACGACAGGGTGGGCCGCCTCGAGACCAGAGCAGGAAGTTCCCGAGGGCCATCGGGTGTATGCGCCGATGCACGGCAGCGTGTGGAAACTCCTCGCGCAACCAGGGGAACGGGTCGAGCCGAATCAGGCCATTGTTCTGATCGAGGCAATGAAAACAGAGCTGCCGATTGCCACCCCCGTCGGCGGCATCATCAAGGCAATCTGCTGCGGCCTGGGCCATTCTGTTGCCACAGGTGATATTTTGGCAGTAATCGAAGCACGACAATCCTGATGTCGACTCAAACGCAATCCCGGCCCCGCGCACAGAATCTTGCGGATTCGGTCTACCAGCAGCTGAAGTCCGAGTTGTTCGAATTTCAGCTCCTGCCGGGGGACCGCTTTACCGAAGGTGAGGTCGCCGACCGCACGGGTGCCAGCCGGACGCCGGTCCGGCAGGCTCTCTACCGGCTGCAGCGCGAGGGCTTTCTGGCCGTAAACTTTCGCAATGGCTGGGAAGTGCGTCCACTGGATTTTGATCAGCTGGATGCGCTGTACGATCTGAGGATCCTTCTCGAGCAGACTTCGATTCGCCGCATGGAGAAGCTGAGCGCCGAGAAGATGAACTGGATTTTGCTTCCGCTTGAAGCCCGATGGAAGGTTGATCCGGCTCGCCGGAGCAGCGATGCCCGGCAGATCGCCTCGTGGGACGAGGAATTTCATTGCAGCCTGGTTGCCGCTTCCGGGAATCCCGAGTTTGTGCGGGTGCACGCGGAGGTCACGGACCGAATCCAGATTGTGCGAAGGCTTGATTTCACCCAGCCATCCAGGATCGCGGCGACCTATCAGGAGCACGCATCGATGCTGGATGCCCTGCGCAGAGGAGGCTTCCTCGAGGCCGCGGATCAACTGGCCACGCACATCGAATGCTCGCGAGTGGAAGCGCGCAAGCTTACGCTTCTGAAGCTGCAGCATGCCCGCCGGGAATTCGTCTCCGATGGAGGATCGACGATCTGACGGCGGCCGCCTCGATTGCCCGCGAGCGAGCACCGCTCACCTCAGTGCAGAATGAAGGCAGAATGCCGGTGGTGGTGTGCTGCCTGAGCGTGGGCAGCGCGCAGTGTAATCGAACCGGCTGCGCGCCGCGGCGGGTTCGGCCGCTGCGGCAGCATTTCTTCCTGCGTGTGGAACGGTCTCGCTGGGGCGCGACAAGCGCGGAGCGGACTTTGGCGGACGGGCTGGTCCGGCTTCGCTCCGGCAGATCGTGTTCGGAAGGAGGAGCAGGTGAAGGGGATATGCACAGGAATCGTGATCATCGGGCTTGCCGGCCTGCGGTGCGTGGCGCAGACGCCGACCGTACAGACGTTCTCCGGCGAGCAGATCGGCGCCCTGCAGTCCGTGCTCAAAGCCCAGGCAGATGCATCGAACGGAATCGGCACACGCCGGCTGGCGAGTTACCCGGGTTTCTACACGATGCTGATCTACCGTGACAGGAACGGTCAGGTCGAAATTCACCAGGACTTCGATGAGGTCGTGGTTGTCCTTCAGGGGCAGGCAACCCTCCGAACAGGGGGCGCGCCGGAAAACGTACGGGCGATCGGTCCCGGAGAGCTTCGCGGCACTGCTGCCACCGACGCAGCATCGCATCTGCTGAGCGAGGGAGCCACGGTGCACATTCCTGCCAATACACCGCACCAGGTTTTTGTGCCGGCAGGGAGTCACGTCGTCTATGTCGACGTGAAAATCAGGCATGGGGTGGGCGAATCCGCACGGAAGTAGAAGAGTTGCGGAGAACCATGTGGAGATGAGCAGACTCACGCACACGGACCTGCGGGTCAGCTGGCTTTGTTTTGGAACGATGACCCTGGGCAAGCCGGTGAACCAGGAAGAGTCCAGCAGCATGGCAGACCTGTGCCTCTCCTCGGACATCAACCGCATCGACACCGCCACTCCGAGTCCGATCTCCCGGCCGATGTAAAACCTGCTGGCGCGGAATCGAGCAGGAATTCCTGCCAATGGCGCGGGAGTATGGCGTCAGCACGCTGGCCTGCGATCCCCTGGCCGGAGGACTGCTGACCGGCAAACACCGAAGAGATTTCATTCCCGAAGGCGGACGCTTCGACAGGAACCGCATGTATCAGGACCGGGTACTGAAACGAACGCACTTTCCATGCCGTAGACCGATTGAAGAAGATCGCAGAACATGCCGGTCGCTCCCTGATCAGCCTTGCCTTCGCGTGGCTCCTGCATCACACCGCGAGCGATGTCGTCATGCCCGGAGCTTCGTCGCTGCGGCAACTCAGGCAGACTCTGAAGGCCTGCACGGACGGTCCATTACCCGAAGATGCCGTGTCTGCCTGGGATCGGGCATGGCACGAATTCCGCGGGCCTGTCCCGAGCTACAACCGATGATTGTCGGGGCGCCACAGGGCTTCAGCCGCGATTCCTGCCTCCTGACCGACTCCTTAACTGAAAATGTACTTAACGCGGCAATAAGTGATAAGGAGGATACTAATGGAGCGGTCATTTTTGATAGTAACCAACTAGCAATTGGTTCTTCTCGCATCACCAACTATTCTTATTGGTGGGGCAAAAGCCTTCGGCGCTGCTATCGTTTCTCCACCGAACCGGCTGAGCACTCCATGCTGCACGGTCCGTATTGCGGCGATGCTGCAGCCGGCCTCCAGGGCAGAATGTGGGCTGAATTCCGACCTGCGGGTCCCGGTTCCTGAATCGCTCCGCAGTATGGATATTTGGTTGCCAGGGAATTGTCGCTCACCATGAGGGATCTTCTTCTGGCTGTACTTAACGTTTCCATTGGAGAACAAGTTTATGAGCGCATCTCTTTCCAAATCTGCTGTACTGGTTCTGGCGTTGACATCTTTGGTCTTCCTGCCCATGGGCTGCAGGAAGCCCGCGCCCATCAAGCTGGCGTGCAATGCAAGTGCCCCGTCGATCTATCCGGGCGAAGCCGAAACCATCACCGCCACCCCCAGCTCTGTCAGCACGAAGAAGAACTGGAATCAGGTTTATAGCTGGAGTGGAACCAATGTCACGGGCAGCGGCACCAGCGCTACGGTGAACACGGCGTCGCTGGATCCGGGAAATTACACCGTCAAAGCCCAGGTCAAGCAGGGCAAGAAGGGCAAGGAAGGCACCAAGCCGGGGCAGACGGCCGAGTGCCAGGCGGACTTCACGGTGAAGCCCTTCGAACCGCCCACCATTAGCTGCACAGCGAGTCCTTCCACGGTGCAGCCGGGCGAGAGTTCCACAATCACCGCGAACGGCGTGAGTCCGCAGAACCGCCCGCTGACCTACAGCTATTCGGCTTCCTCTGGGTCGGTGAACGGGACAGCGAATACCGCGGTGCTCTCGACGACCGGTGCGCCATCAGGCACGATCACCGTCACCTGCAACGTCCAGGATGACAAGGGGCACAGCGCTTCGGCCACCACATCGGTCGATGTGCAGGCTCCTCCTCCTCCGCCGCAGCCGAAGACCCAGACGCTTTGCTCGATCCAGTTTGACAAGGACAAGCGGCGTCCGGCTCGCGTGGACAACGAAGCCAAGGCCTGCCTGGATGAGGTTGCTCTGAACGCGCAGCAAAAGCCCGACGCCACCCTGGTGGTGGTGGGCAACTCGGCTCCACTGCCTGAGCAACATGGGCGCCGCCATCACCGTCACGAAATGACCGCCGAGGAACTCGCGGCGCAGCGCGCCGTAAACACCAAGGATTACCTGGTGACCGACAAGGGTATCGATGCCAGCCGCATCCAGGTGCGGGCGGGCACGAACGGCCAGAACGAGGTGGAAGATTACCTGGTTCCGTCCGGCGCCAACTTCGAGAACGATGTGCCGGGAACCACTGCGGTGGATGAGAGTAGCGTGAAGCCGCAGCCGCGGAATCCCGTGGCGCACCATCACCACCACAAGGCTGCTGCCGCAAAACCCGCAGCACAGTAGCCGCAGCAACCGCCAGAAAGGCAGGGCCGTCCCGTCGGGGGCGGCCCTCGCCTCATTTTGGGGGAAGGTTTACCCCGGCAGAACTGTGCCTGTGACCTGCCCTCGGGCTGCGACTCGGAGAGCAGATCCACGCGAACCGCTTTCGTTCAATTCGATTCGGCTACGGGGTTCCGCTGACCCCTCAGGATGAGCCATTGGAGTAAGCCCCAGTTCATCCCGCCGAGGGCTGCATCGGTTGCCAGGCTGGACCAGGCGGCTCCGTACCAGCCGAAGCGAGGAATGAGCCAGAGATTGAGCCCGAAATTCAGTGCCGCGGCCGTGAGCTGGGCGTTCGTACGATAGCTCTGGAGTCCAGCACCCGTCAGCGCCGATCCCGTCATCTGGTGCACGCCTCGGAAAGCCGGGATCAGGCACAGCCAGCGTGCTGCCGCGACGCTTTCCGCAAAACCGGGACCCAGAATCCGGGGGATGAGTGGGGCAGCCAGGAAAACCGCGACTGATGCGGCAACACCTATGGGCGCCGCACGCCGCAGGAGCCGATAGGATAACTCTGCGGATGCGGCCAGATTCGAGCGTCCGCGCTGAAAGAGCCGCGGCATGGCCGCATCTCTGATGGAGAGAATCGGGATGGTGGCGACATCGATCACGCGATACGCCATCGTGTAAATGCCATTCGCGAGGTTCAATCCGTAATGGCTCAGCATCGTCTTGTCGAGGTCGTTATAGACAGATGCCGTCGACGTTGCGAAGGCATAGCCCAGTCCCTCCGGGCCCCGTTTGGCGAAAAGGGCGGGGTGGAATTCCGGGCGTCCGAAGCGGGCTGTGATCGTTCCCGCTGCCAGCAGAGCACCGATGGCTGAAACAGTGGCAGAGGCCGCCGCCCATTGCCACGCGCTCGCCCGGCCCAGCACCAGCAGCATTCCGGCGGCGGCGATTGTCCGGAGCAGGTTCGTGAGCAGATTGAGGACCGCGGTCGTCCGCATCTGCTCGAAGGCCTGGAAGATCCGGCTGCTTTCCAGGGTCAGCTGCCCGCAGAGGCAATTTGCGACGGCCGCGAGCAGCACCAGCGATGCGCTGGCCGGGTTCAGTACCCGCCATCCCACGATCCGGAGCAGAACAATCAGCGACCCGGCGGCAACGAGAGTGACCGCCAGAATGTTACCCCAGTAAACGGAGAACTCCCTGCGGTCCCCCGAGACATAGCGCAGGAAGACGGTACCTGTACCCAGGCCGCCGTACTGCGCCACCAGGCCGGTAAACGCAAATGCTCCCGCATAGATGCCGTACTGCACAGCGCCCAGCAATCGGGCCAGAATGATGAAATAGGCTACCTGCAACAGCAGTCCGGCACCCTGCCCGGCCATCAGCCATCCGGCATTCCGTGCCATCGGGTTCCGGAACGACCGCTGCCAGTCGCGCGGCCAAACCGTCACGCGGCCCTCGCGGCGCTGACTTGTGCGGTTTCGTCGGAAAGGCCTGTCGGCGAGAAGAGGAACACCATCCATCGCGGCCGGAGCACAGGCATAAGGGTGACCTCACCCATGTTGCGCGCCATTGTCCCAACAATCAGGCTCGATGGGCTGAATTGAAGGGACCCGCGATGGGACAGGAGAAGTCGAAGTCATTGTTGCGTGGACAGGATGCAGGCGATCTATCTCAGCCGCGGCAGCACCAAGCCAGGAATGCAGGGTGACTGGCCCTGAAGCACTTTAGCGGAGGACGGATCCCGGTGTTCCGATTCTGTCTCTCAGATCGAAAGTGAATCTGTGACTGCGATCACAATTCCGGCAGCTTCGAGGTGATGGGTTCCTTTCCCGGAATGAAGTACATCCGCAACTCCGCAGCCCCCGTGGTATGGCCTGTGCTAGTGTTGGATCAGGCTGTATCGGGGCGTGTGCGCGCGTCCCCGCGCTTTGCACCTATGCGGCATTCGCCCAACCTTGTGTCACCGGTTCCCGCCTCTCCGCCGCCGAACCCGTCCGCATCTGCGGATCCTCCCGAGCACGTCCGTCAGCTGTCCTGGCTCCGTCGCGCCGATCTCTTCATCCGTGTCATCGTCCGCCTTTACATCGGTCTGATCCTGGTGTTTCTCCCATGGACCCGCATCTGGGCCTTCAATCGGTTCTTCCTCTACTACGCACATGTTGCGCGTCTCACCGAGAGCGGGGCTGTGCGTGGTATCGTCTCCGGTCTCGGCCTTCTGAACATCTGGATCGCTATCTCCGAAGCGATCCATTATCGTGAAAACTGACATGTCGCATAATCCACCGCCACCCCTCGATAACGCCTCGCTCGCTTACGAAAACGAATCCTTCCTCAATAGTCCGGACGGCCGCATCATCCGCATCCTTTCCGAGTACTCGGAACCGCTCGCCCGTTTTCGGCGGGAGCGTATCCAGGACACGGTCGTCTTCTTCGGCTCCGCCCGATTCCGGCCCCTCGACGAAGTCAACCGCGAACTCGAGCTGCTCGAAAATACAGGTTCCAGCCGTCCCGCCCCCGAGGAGGAACAGCCCGCGCGCCGCCCCGACATCGAGCAGGGAAGCTCCAGCGAGCTTCGCCTCCGCCGTGCCGAGGCTGCTGTTGAGATGGCCCATTACTACGAGGACGCGCGCCGCCTGTCTTTCCTCCTGACCCAGTGGACCAACGAACTGAAGTACCGCCGCTGCCGCTTCGTCGTCACCTCCGGCGGAGGTCCCGGCATCATGGAGGCCGCTAATCGTGGCGCCTGGGAAGCCGGCGGCAAGACCATTGGTCTCAACATCCGTCTGCCCTTCGAGCAGGTCCCCAACCGCTTTATCACCCCGGCCCTCAATTTCGAGTTCCACTACTTCTTCATGCGCAAGTACTGGTTCGCCTACCTGGCCAAGGCCCTGGTGGTGTTCCCCGGCGGTTTCGGTACCCTCGACGAGATGTTCGAAATCCTCACCCTCTCCCAAACGCAAAAGCTCAACAAGAAAATAACGGTTGTGCTGTATGGTCCCTCGTACTGGGAGAAGGTCATTAATCTCGACATCCTCGTGGACAAGGGTGCCATCTCACCGCGTGATCGGGAGTTGTTCCAGGTTGCCAATACCCCCGAGCAGGCTTTCGAGATCCTTCGCGACGGCCTCACCCGCAATCATCTCGAGCCGGAGACTGCCCAGGAGCCGGAACTGCCCGAGATCGCGGAAACCCGCCGTTGATCCGACCGCTATAATGACGGAACAATCGCAAGACGGCGGCAGGTTCTCCCCAGACCTCCTGACCGCTTTTGCGTGGTGGACAAGGGCAAGTGACGGGTAGCGTTACCTTTCCAGATACTTCCCGCAATTTGACCAGGCTTTTTCCCACCCGTAATGCCCTGTTCATGGTGCACACAGGATACTGGTACTCGTAGATGACCCCGGGAGGAACTCGATGGCCGAACTCCGCCGCATCTCCTATTTCTGGACCGAACCCGCTGCTGCTCGCGACTATCCCACCGCGGTCTCGCTCCACAGCCACACCAATCAGTCCAGGGAAACCCTCGATTTTCTGGCCAATCTCGGGAACCAGTACCCCATCCTGCGTCCCATCCTGGCCCGCTACGAGCGGTTTGCCCACGAACGGCATAACATCCCCATGAACTACGCCGCTGCGTACTGGACGCCGCCCCTGACTCCGCGCCTTGCTTTTGACCTCGAAAGCGGCCAGATCGAACAGAAGCTCGGCATCATGCCGCTGGTCTCTATCACCGACCACGACACCATCGCCGCCCCCATGCTCCTGCGCACCGTTGCCGCCGCCCGCCATATCCCCGTTTCGGTCGAATGGAGCGTTCCTTTCGGGGGTGATCAGTCCTTCCATCTCGGCATCCACAACCTCCCCAGCGATTCCGGCGCAGCCTGGATGAGGACCTTCGAGGAGTTAACCGCCCAACCCGACGAAAAGCGGCTGACCGAGATCCTGGCTGCACTCCACGCCCTGCCCAACGTTCTCATCGTCTTCAACCACCCCGTGTGGGACCTCTATCTGATCGGGCAGGAGAAGGCAGCGCGGCGTGTGCACGACTTCCTCAGCGCCAACCACGAATTCCTGCACGCCTTCGAGCTCAACGGCCTCCGCCCCTGGCAGGAAAACCGCCGTGTCAAACGCCTCGCCCAGCAGTGGAACAAGATCCTCCTTTCCGGCGGCGACCGTCATGGGCTTGAGCCCAATGGCAATGTCAATCTAACCCACGCCTCCACCTTCACCGAGTTCGTGCATGAGGTGCGCTACGAGGGCCGCAGCCACGTACTCTTCATGCCCCAGTACGCCCAGCCCTGGAAGCACCGCATCCTGCAGTCCACCCTCGACGCGATCCGCGACTACCCCGATTTTCCTCTCGGCTCGCGCAACTGGGATGAGCGTGTCTGGCACCCCGACGCCGAGGGCGTCATGCGGCCGGCGAGCGAACTCTGGCCCCGCGGTTCCGCCCCGTCCTACATCAGCTTTGTCATCAAGAGCGTGCGGCTCCTCGGCAGCCGGCCCGTTTCCGGCAGCCTGCGCGTGGCATGGAGCGAGTCCCGTGAGTTGCAGTTTGCCCTGGGTGACGAAGCGGTTCGCTGACCGGTTACCTTTGCCGCTCTTATAATCTCGCGTTGATCTTGCGCCGCTATAGTGCGTGTCGTTGACACGCGTTGCGTATTTCCCCGACTCCTTCCATGAAATCAACGGCGTGGCGCACACTTCCCGCCACTTCGAAGACTTTGCCCGCCGCCGCAATCTGCCCTTCCTCTGTGTCCGTGCCGGCGGTCGTGCACAACCGCTTCTCACCGAGGGCCATGTCACGACCCTGGAACTGCCCCGCGGCATGTTCTCCATTCCTCTCGATCGGGATCTTCGTCTCGATCCGGCCTGGCTGCGCCACGTCCCCGCCGTTACCCGCGCCGTCCGCGCTTTCCATCCCGACATCATCCACGTCACCGGCCCCAGTGAAGTCGGCATTCTTGGCGCTCTGCTCGCGCTGGCTCTGCGCATCCCGCTTGCCGCCTCCTGGCACACCAATGTCCATGAATACGCAGCCACGCGCTCCCGATGGCTCTTCGGTGCGCTCCCCCCGCGCGCCGCTCTGCTCGCCGGCCGCTCCGTCGAGCAGATGGCGCTCTGGATTGCGACGCGTTACTACCGAAGAGCCCGCGTCCTCTTCGCGCCCAATCCCGGCCTCTGCCGCCTGCTCGAGCGCCACACCCGCCGCTCCTGTCACCTGATGCAGCGCGGCATCGACCACCAGCTTTTCTCACCGGACCACCGCGACCGCCATCCCTCCGACACGGAATTTATCCTCGGCTTTGTCGGGCGTCTCAGCGTCGAAAAGAACATCGCCCTCCTCGCCCGGGTCCAGCGGGAACTGGACTCCCGGGGCCTGCGCAACTTCCGTTTCCGCATCGTGGGGCAGGGAAGCGAAGAGGCCTGGCTGCGCCGCCATCTGCCCCGCGCCGAGTTCACCGGCATCCTTCGGGGGGAAGCTCTGGCCCGCGCCTATGCCAGCATGGACGTCTTCGTCTTTCCCTCCCACACCGATACCTTCGGAAACGTCGTGCTTGAAGCCCTCGCTTCCGGCGTTCCCGCCGTCGTCACGCCGGACGGCGGCCCGCGGTCGCTGGTGCGCCACGGCTGCACGGGATTCATCGCCGAGGATACCGGCTTCTCCGCCGCCATCGCCCGCATCCTCGCCGATCCGGCGCTCCATGCCGCCATGCGCGGACAAGCCCGCGAATCCGCCCGCGCCGCCTCCTGGGACGCGGTCTTCGAAGGGGTTTATGCGGCCTACCGCGACGTGCTTCCGGCACCCTCCGTCGCAAAGGCGATATAGCTCTCCGGCAGGAGCGTCATGGTGAACCCCGATTCGCCCCGCTTCCGGGGTGCCCGGGCGCTCCATCGGCAGTTCGTGAAGCCAGGCCGCTACGCCCACCTCCGCAGTTCGGGGTATCGCGTGTAGATGATGTCCTGATCCTCAGAGGGCAATTGCCCCAGCCGGACCGGCTTGTCCTGGGGCCGCGTGCCTTTCTGGTTGAGCACGTTCATCAGGCTCCATTCCCGCTGCAATCCCTGCGGTTCGTGCGCGGGCAGGTCGTACCGGGTGAAGTCGATCGCCGTCCACGGACTCTTCGTAACCCAGTCATGCAGCAGGGCCAGGCGAAACTCCTGGTTCATGTACCAGCGGATTTCCAGGTCCTTCTCCGATCCGGGCGCGCCTGTTCCTTTGGCGTCGAAGCGGTAGTTGAGCTCGCTGTTGTTGGGGAAGTGCCGGCGCCACTCCATCCCAAACTCGCCTTCCGGGATCACTTTCGTGTCCGGCCACCGCTCCCTGATGGTCTGCAGCCACCAGGTGAGGTCCTGATCGTGGCCGATGGAGACTTCCCAGATCGTGGTTACCCAGCCGAATCCATTCAGGGCGTGCCCCTGATCGAAATGCATGGCGGTAGTCGCCATCATCTCGCGTCGGCCCACCTCCTGGCCGAGATCCTGCACCGTCTCGATGGGTCCCACGCCCATACGGCTGTTGAAGCCTCCAGCGAAGCCATTGCGGCGGGCCGCCAGAAAATCGCAGGTCCAGCCATCCAGACAGACGCAGTCGATGAGGTCGGCCAGTCCCTGCGCGGGCTTCAGATAATCTTCGCGGCTGGGATAGTACGGATAGCAGATACCGCCGTCGCCATCGCCGTAGTCGATGCCGTGCTGGCTCCAGATCTGTCCCTGGCAAACATGGATGTCCTCCTCTTTAGCGAGGAAGTACTGGTTTTCCGCATCCATGAATCCGGCGACCAGAGACTGGGGGCGATAGCCGTTGCCCACCATCGTCGAGAGACGCTGCAGCGCGCGATGAATGGTGATCCGAATATTCTGGCGCGTGTCATACATCGGGGCGAAATACCCGCCGGGGATAAAGGTAATCTCATCCCCGTACCGATCGTGATAGGACGCCAAAAGGCGTCGTGCCTCCCGATATTCCTGGCGTTCATCGTGCAGCGCCAGCCAGCTTACGGCCCAGGTCATGCGGCCATCCGGGCAGCCGCGGGCGAAGGCTTCACGGCGCGAGCGGAGATGCTGCGGGCTGTTGTCAGCGGACTCGTCCTGGCCGATGGAGCGGGTGGGTGCGACCTCGATCTGGTTCACGCGCACAACCGAGACGTGGGTAACGAACCGCCCCCGTAGAGGCGACGCGGCCTCGCTGATGGTCAGCGCGTTGGCCAGCGACGATGCAAGGGTTAATGCCCCCGCGGAAGCGGCTGCGCGGCTCAGGAACGCTCGCCGGGTCCAGAAAGGGTTCATGGCCTTCCTTTCGATCTGCAATTTGCTGCAACTTCGGGAATCCTATGGAAGGATAGATCTCCATGGCCGGCGGCGTCGCGAACTCCGCGAATTTCCAGGGAAGTTGCTCTGTGGAAGAGTCGGCTTGGGGAACGTGATTGGCAATCCGAAGTCTCGCGCCTCGGATGCTCGTGACCTCCGTACCCACGCCACTGCTGATTTGCCTCGCGCGGCTCATAACAGATGCCCTGGCATAAGGACCACGCAGGCTCTGTTCACACGAACAGGGCTTTTTCTTTTGCGCCCGGTTCAGGCCGGAGAGCGTTGCCGCTCATTGAGATTGCTGCTACGCCGCCGCAAGCCGATGATCGGGCACGTACGCTTACCTGCCGGATGGTTCCGTGGGGAGCGGCTGCAAGTCCCCTGTTTTCCGCACATAGCGCAACGGGGATCTAAGTCATTTGGTTGCCACACCTGGGTATTTCATGGTTCTAAACCCTTTGTTGCCCACACTTGTGAAGTTCGCAAGAGAAAGAAGCTTCGCCTTGTGGCTCAGAGTTTGGGAACAGGAGGTGCCCATCCCGGCCGCTGCTTTCTTTCAAAGTCTGCCGCGGGCGTTCCGCCATCCGGCGTCAGCTGCTGGACACGGGGACCGTCATTTGCGACCATGAAAACCCATCGGCATGACTTCACTCACTGGTCCCCGATCTCAGCTCTGCAGTTCTCTTTAAGGGTCCTGACAGATCAGGCTATCTTCGCTCTGGGAGACGCAATGGGAAATCGCATTCTCTCCTTCGTCGTGCTTGTCCTTTGCCTCAATCCCCTTCACCTCGCTGCGCAAACGGTGCCACCCCCGCCTCCAACCGCGCTGGCTCCCGTGCCCGCCTTCCCCATGGGGTCGAAACCCGCTTTGCGTATCACCCGCGAAGTCGGTCCGGCCCGCCCGTTTTCCGTCCTTGGCCCGCGCGGAGCTCTGCTTGGCTCCCAGGATGGCCGGTACGAGGCCTGGATCTTTCCCTGGAAGATCCTCGGTGACATGCGGATCACGGCGAACATGCAGGATTACCCCGTTCCGATCGAGGTCAATCGGCACGCGTCCTCCATCGAAGTCACCCCTGGCGTCACGGTCATCACCTACGCGCACGCCAACTTCACCATCCGGCAGATCATGTTCGCCCCGAAAATGTCGGCAGAGGGCACCGGCGTTGTGGTGCTGTACCAGATCCAGGCCATCCGTCCCATGACGCTTACCTTCAGCTTCACTCCGGTCATGTACCGTATGTGGCCTGCACCTTCCGATCCCGAACCCTCGCCGGAATGGGTGAGAACCCGGGCGCAGGGAAGCCAGGCCATCTCCTCGGGCTTCTACATCCTTCAGGAGAGCTTCCCCGACCACGCCGCCGCGCTCGCCATGCCCACGGCCGAGCCCGGCATCCTGCCGCCGTACCAGGAACGCGCCCACTTCTGGCCGCTGCAGTTCGTGCTTCGCTTCAATCCCGCGACGGACACGAAGAAGTTCTTCCCTCTTCTGATCACCCTGGCTGATTCGCAGGCTGCCGCCACATCCGAAGCATTGGCGCGAAGCCTTGCCACGCTCGATGCCGCGGTTCCATCCCTCTACACGAGCAGCGTGAAATATTACGGTGACCTCCTCGCCCGGCACACCAGCATCGAGACGCCCAATGCTCAGCTGAACGCCGCATTCTCCTGGGCTATTGCCGCCATCGATCAGCTCCGTGTCGAAACGCCGGCCCATGAGGGGCAGGCGTTTACCGCGGGCTTTGTGGGCTCCGGCGACACCGCGCGCCCGGGCTTCGGCTGGTTCTTCGGCCGCGATGCACTCTGGACCCTTTATGCCGTCAACAGCTACGGCGACTTCCAGACCGCCCGCCAGGAATTTGAGTTCCTCATTCGCCGCCAGCGCGCCGACGGCAAAATCATGCACGAGTACTCGCAGACGGCCAATCTCATCGACTGGCAAACTCTGCCCTATGAGTACGCTGCCGCCGATTCAACACCGCTGCTGCTGATGGCCGCGGATGACTTCCTCAAGATCAGCGGCGACCTCGGCTTTATCCGCTCCAACTGGGATGCTCTGGCCAAAGCCTGGAGCTTCGAGACTTCCCATGTCTCCTCCGATGGCATCTACAACAACAGCCAGGGAACGGGATGGGTCGAATCCTGGGTGCCCTCCATGCCGCAGCAGGAAATCTACCTCGCCGCTCTCGACCAGCAGGCAAGTCAGGCCTTTGCCCAACTCGCCCGCACCACCGGCCACGCCGATCTGGCCGATCGGGCCGCTGCTCGTGCCTCGCGCATCGGCCAGACCATCGAGAAGGAATACTACCTGCCGAGTCAGGATTTCTACGCTTTCAGCCGCAACCCGGACGGCGCCACCGACGACACGGCAACCATCTTTCCCGCAGTTGCCTGGTGGGACGGCGACTATGCCCTCGACCATCCGGACGCCATGCTGCGGCGCTGGGCCTCCAGCGAATTCTCCACCGACTGGGGCACCCGCATTCTCAGCGACCGTGTCAGCTTCTACGACCCCATCAGTTATCACCAGGGCTCCGTCTGGCCGCTTTTCACCGGCTGGGTATCGCTCGCCGAGTACCGCGCCGGACATCCGCTTCAGGGCTATACGCACCTGATGCAGAATGCGAACCTCACCTGGTCCCAAGACCTCGGTGACGTGACGGAACTGCTCTCGGGCCAGTTCTTCCAGGTGGTTGGCCGCAGCACCGCCCACCAGCTCTGGTCGTCCGCCATGGTCATCTCACCCATTCTCCGCGGCATCTTCGGGCTCGAGTGGAATGCCGCCGCCAATACCCTGACCATCACGCCCAGCTTGCCCGCGGACTGGTCCTCCGCGACTGTCCATGACATCCCGCTGGGGCAGGGAACGGTCGATCTCAGCTTTACCCGGCGCGCCCAGCAGCTCATCGTCAAGGCCACCGGCGCGGGCACGATTCATCTGGCGTCGCACACCCGGGGCGCCACAAGCGAAGAGTCGATGCTCCGCATTCCGCTGCCAGCCGTGGAAGTGGCACTGTCCCGGCACCTGCCGGAGTTCGGAGCGGAGACGCATCAGATGAAAGTTCTCGATGAGCGGTACTCCGCCCGATCCCTCACGCTGACCCTGGCCGCTGACGGATCCTCAACCCAGAGTCTGGAACTCAGGGAAAACGCGCGAGGCCTGCGGGTCCGCACGACGGACGCAGCTGTGGGAGATCTGCAAAATGGCCTCCGCCCTGTGACCGTGCAGTTCCCCCCCGGCGACGGCTACGCCATGAAAACCGTTACGTTTTCCTGGTAGAAGCGACTTACCGATGCGATTCGGACCGGACCACTGACGGAGGCCTGAACTCCAGCCCTGCCTGGTCCGCGGCCTGCTCGGTCGCGGGCAGGTTCAGCTCGGCCAGCGGAATCTGCTGTTGCCGCCCGGAACTCGCCTGGTCCATCACGATCACTCGGGTCGGCGTCAGCACATAGTTCCGGATCGACTGCTGATGACCGTCCCTGAAGATGAGTGTCAGCGGCGGTTCGGCGCTGACCGGGTCATCGGTCGGCGGAGCTGGGACTACCCATGCACTGCCAGGATTCGGCGAATAGCCATACGCGGGATAGCCATAAAGCGGATACCCGGGTTGATACCCGCCATTGTCGTACCCGCCGGCGTCAGGAGGTTGGGGCTCGCCTGGCTGCGACTGGTCGGCAGGGCCCTGCGACTGGCCAGCAGGTGGCTGCTCCTGCGCTGCATTCGCATTATCGCCCGAATCGACCCCGCTGTCGGAGCCGCTGAAGTCCGAATAGCCCAGGTCCCCGGGAAGAAGCTCCCAGCCGCTGACATATCCGCCGTAAGGGTAGCCTCCATATCCATATCCGTATCCACCCCCATACCCGTAACCGCCATACGGTTGCCGGTGATGGTCATGGTCGAGACCGTGACCGCCCCACCCCTCACGTCCGGAACCGTAGCCGGATCCATAGGACGGCCTGTAGCGGTACGCAGTCCCGTAAGATGGCCTGTACTGGTTCCCTCGCGCAAACGCCCGATCCGGTGCGTTCCAGGTCATTCGCGGAGCAGTATTAAACATCCGCCCCGGAGTGGCGAAGCCGCGGGCGGGGCTGAAGGCGTGCGGCGTGAACCCCCCGATCCTGCCCACAGAACCGAATCCACCGCCGAAGCTGTGACCGGAGAACCCGCTGACGTGCCCCCCGCCAAAGCCGCCAACATGCCCGGCTGTGCCGTGCTGTGCCCAGGCCGCCGGTGCAACCATCAGGAGAGCCCCAACCAACGCGACTGGAAAAACTCGCCGCATAAAAGAGATCCTACTCCCTATTAGACACGGCGGGGGCTTCCTTGATGCGCGGAAATCCTTCAGATCAGTTCCGTTCCCCACAGGTCGTGCAGATGGATTACCCCCTCGATCCTCTGTTCCGGGTCCACCACAATCAGCGAGGTAATTTTCTTCTCCTCCATCGTATGGAGCGCCCGAACGGACATTTCGCCGGCTCCAATCGTCTTCGGAGTCGCATTCATGACATCCCCCGCCGTCTTCCGCAGGCACTCCGGCCCGTCCCGTTCCAGCAGTCGCCGCAGATCGCCGTCGCTGACGATGCCCGCCAGCCGCCCCTCGCGCTCTACGGTCGTCATTCCCAGCTTTTTCCGCGACATCTCGTAGATCACATCCTTCATGGGCGTCTCCGGCTGGACGCGCGGAATGGCCTCGCCCGTATGCATCAGCTGCCGGACCGTCGCGAGCCGTTTGCCCAGCTTTCCCCCGGGGTGCAGAGCCGCAAAATCTTCTGCGCGAAAGCCTTTCCGCAGGGAAACGGCAATCGCCAGGGCGTCTCCGAGGGCCAGCATCGCGGTCGTCGAGGCCGTCGGCGCCAGCCCCAGACCGCAGGCTTCGGCTGGGACCGAGCAGTCCAGAGTCACATCGCTGGCGGCCGCGAGCGTGGAGCGAGGATCGCCGACAAAGGAAATCAGTCCAATGGCCATCCGCTGAATGGTCGCCAGCAGCCGCAGGATCTCCTCCGTTTCGCCGCTGGCGGAAAGGGCGATGACCAGATCGCCGTCCGTAATCATCCCCAGATCGCCGTGAACGGCCTCCGCCGGGTGGAGAAACAGCGCCGGGCTGCCGGTTGAGCTCAGAGTGGCCGCGATTTTCTGGGCGACGATGCCGCTCTTGCCCATCCCGGTGACCACCACGCGACCCCTTGCCTGGCCGCATCCGAGAACCCGCTCCACCGCCCGCTCAAAATCCGCCGCCATCGGCCCTTCCAGCCGCTCGGCGAGCGCCAGCAGAGCCTCGGCTTCAATGCGTACCAGACCTGATGGAGTGTGCGCTGCGCTCATGCCTCTGAAAGTCCTGATCCTATCACTCCGTTGGCCGGCTGATCCGGCGGGGCAGGGAATCGGCATCCCCGTTAGAATAAAAGCTGGAAGGAATAAAATCTTGCGGCGCAACCTTCTGGTATTGACGGCCATGGTGGCAGCTCTGGGACTGATGATCGCAGCCGGTGTGGTGAATTATGTTCACCGACAGCAACAGGCGCGGCTCCAGGGCATGAAAATGGTCCTTGTCCCCGAAAATGGCACCCCGGGCGCGGTTGTCGACAACTCCACTCCAGCCGATCTGGCAGCGGATGAAGCCAACACCACAGCCCTGAACGGAAAGCTGGCTCCCAATTTCACACTGCAGGATCTGAACGGCAAAAAGGTCTCGCTCGCGAGCTATAAGGGCCGCCCGCTGGTCGTCGATTTCTGGGCTACCTGGTGCGGCCCCTGCAAGGTCGAGATCCCGTGGTTCGAAAAGCTGCACGATCGGTATGCCAGCCAGGGCCTTGAAATCCTGGGCATCTCCACGGACGACCTGGACCGGGATGATCCCGCCAGGCTCTTCACCGAAAAGCGGGACATCTCCGACTTCGTATCGAAGATGCACATGAACTATCCCGTCCTGCTCGGCGCCGACGCGGTTGAGGATCAGTACGGCATCGATGCGATGCCCACCACCTTCTTCATCGACCGCACAGGCAAGGTTGTGGCTTCCACCGTCGGCCTTACGCCTCGCGATGAGATCGAAGCCGACATTAAGAAGGCCATCGGCGCAGGAGCTCGCTCATGAAATTCGTAACTGCGGCCGTGACCTTTGCCGCGCTTCTGTTTGCCGCCCTCACTGCCGTGCCCCAGAAGCTTCCCTGGCAGACCTCAGGCTCCTCCGCTCCGAACGACGGACAGCTGGTCCACTACCTCTATCCCCAGCAGGTCACGGTATCGGCGCTTAAGCCGCAGACCATCGATTTGCACTTCCGCATTGCCAGCGGGCTGCACATCAACTCGCACGTGCCGCGGCAGAAGAGCCTCATCCGTACGGAAATCATTGTGGCCGAGCCGGGAGGAGTGCGCATCTCCGCCGTCGATTTCCCGCCCGGCTCCGACTATGCGTTTCCCGCGGATCCGTCGGAGAAACTGAGCGTCTACAGCGGAGAGATCGTGCTGAAGATGCACCTTACCGCGCAGCGCGGTGACCACCTGGTGCAGGGTTCCCTGCGCTATCAGGCCTGCGATATGAATACCTGTTTTCCCCCTCGCAACGCGCCGGTCGCCGTCGACGTGATCGCCCAGTAGTCGGCACTTCTCTTCCAGCCGCATGTGAGCGGCTGTGCCGGTTGTGTCTTCACGGAGAGTGCTCCCGCGGAGTATCCTCTTCTCTCGTGTCTCCATGAGTCGTCCAGGTGCCCGAAATTTCTCTGAGTGAGAGATCGCCGATGGTACACATCCGCTCTGTATTGGTTGCCGTTGCAGCTCTGGCTCTGCTGCCCGGTTTGTCCCATGCCCAGGAGCCTGCCCAATCGGAGCAGATCAACATTGACGCGCACGCCTCCGGCACTCCGTTCCCACACTTCTGGGAGCAGATGTTCGGCTCCGGACGAGCCAATCTGGCCATGCGGCAGCGCTATATCGATGATCTGCGCACGGTGAAGAAGGTCACGGACTTCCAGTACGTCCGCTTTCACGCCATCCTCGATGATGAGAATGGCGTCTATAGTCGGGATGCTCAGGGAAATCCGGTTTATAACTGGACTTATGTCGACCACATCTATGACGGATTACTGGCCAATGGTGTCCGTCCCTATGTGGAAATCAGCTTCATGCCCAAGCTGCTGGCTTCCCGGCTTGATTATCAGGCGTTCTGGTACCGCCCCATCGTCTCTCCGCCCGCAGACTACGGAGAGTGGGACGCGCTGATCACCGTGTTTGCGCGGCATCTCGTGGATCGCTACGGCATCGACGAGGTCGCAAAGTGGTATTTCGAGGTATGGAACGAGCCCAACATCGATTTCTGGAGCGGCCGCCCGGCCCAGCAGACGTATTTCGAGCTCTACGACCACACGGCGCGCGCTCTCAAATCCGTCAGCAGCCTCCTTCGTGTCGGTGGCCCGGCAACGGCTCAGGCTGCCTGGGTAGGGGATATGATCGCCCACGCCACGCAGAACAACATCCCTCTCGATTTCGTATCGACGCACGTCTACGGCAACGACAGCGCCGAGAATGTCTTCCACGACAGCCGAACCATCGCGCCGCATCAGATGGTCTGTGCCGCCGTCGATAAGGTGCACGAGGAGATTGCCAAATCGGCGCATCCCGATCTGCCGCTTATCTGGAGCGAATTCAATGCCACTTATATGACGCAGCAGGAGATCACCGACTCGATCTACATGGGACCGTGGCTTGCGGACACTATTGGTAAGTGCGACGGCAAGACCCTGATGATGTCCTACTGGACCTTTTCCGATGTCTTCGAGGAGCAGGGCGTGAAGGCAACGCCGTTCTATGGAGGTTACGGTCTCGTCGCTGAAGACGGAATCCCCAAGCCGGCCTATGACGCCTTCATGATTCTTCACGAACTTGGGGACGAGCGCCTGCCCGCCCCGGAGGACGAAGCGCTGGTGACCCGCCGCAGGGACGGCACCCTCGTCATCGCGCTCTGGAATCTGGTCGAGCCAGGCGCCCCCGGATCGGACAAGATTGTGACGCTGGATCTGAAAGGGATCGGGGCCCGGGAGGCTTCCGTGCGCCGCGTCGATGCGAGTCATGGCGATACCCTGGAGGCATGGAAAAAGATGGGCAGCCCGAAATTTCCAACCGTGCAGCAGGCCGACCAGTTACGCCACGCCTCGGATCCCGGTCCGGCGGAAGCCGTCGCCATCCATGATCACCGGCTGACGCTCACACTTCCTCCCATGGGCCTCGCGGTTGTTCAGATTCGCTAAGCAGAGCGCCAAGCAGATGCGTGACAGGAATGGCCTGTATCGCCCGAATTTTCAGTGACCTGGAATGGTCGGGGGGAGGGATTCGTACCCCCACCCTCTGCTCCCAAAGCGGGTTAACCGAAGATAGGTATCTGCTTGATTCAGGTAACCTCAAGCTGTAGTGTTTCATCTCGTGCAGCGCCGTGACCTTCTCCAGATCCAAAGCCGGGCGGACTGAATCCCTGCTCTTACACGCGACGTTTCACGCCCAATGACCCGTTAAGAGTGGAGAAGGTGGGCAAAGGGGCCCATAATGACGCTGTCTGATCCTCAATCTGCTGTCGCTCGCCAAGACCAGGGGTGAATTTGTAACAAGTCGGCCAGGATCTGGGAGTGCCAATTGGCCGTATAACGGGCTTTTCGGAAAGTTGACCGTTCAACCCGCACTGTGGTCGTAAATAATCACCAGCGCGTTGCCGAGGCGGATTTGTCCACGCCAGTCGGCAAGGCTTCAGCGATCCAGGGAGTTGGCAAGGCATGGATTTCCAGGCTGAGAGTTCAACATCGCCTGACCAACTTCATTACACAGTCCACGGCGTCCGGTCGCACGTCAAACCGGCTGGCCCTCGCGCAATTTATCAAACTCAGTGATCAGATCCCGTATTCGGCCCTCGATGATCAGATCTGGCGGAGAACGCCACCGAAATACCTCACGCGGAGATGAGAGCCGCGGAGATGCCGGCTCAATCTGCACAGGAAGATCACCTTGCCACCACCGTTGGCAATCGCACCGCCGGACGGCTGGTATCGAGATCCGGCGTCAAAATCAGGCTTGAATACACGCTGGTGCTTCCTGTCGCGGCGTATACGAGCTGGAATCGAGTGCGGATCGAAGGCAAAGGGATTACGCCAGACATCCCCGTGGACTGGTCGTACGAAGCGGCGCTGGAGGGCCAGGATCTGCAGCTCCAAGCAGCGTTGGCTGCACTCAACGCCGTGTGAGGACCCGACGTGAACTGAAGCACGGGTTACACTGGCAGATTTTGTGGGCACTTCCGGATTCTGAACATCAGGTCAACTGATACACGATCCAATTTGAGCGATGTCTTTCTGTCAATAATCCTTGGATCTTCCTGCCCTCTATCTCCCATTGAATCAGGGTCCGTAGATTGTCGGCTTAACGCGGTGTATCCCTCCTGGTGGTGACAGTTGAAATTGTCTAATGACACTGGCCCTCAACTGTTCTTTTGCCCTCTCAAATGCAGCTCGCTTGCGTAGCAACTCTGCATCGAGCTTGAGGCGATCGTTGTAATCTACGAAGAATGTGTCTTCCATCGTGAAACAAGTCAGCAGCATATTGAACACGGTCAGAACCCACGCCTTTGTTTCCGTCCCGGTATAGTTCAGACGAAAATCTACGTTGTCGCCTGAATAGATCTGTGCGAATCGCTCTGCCATCGCAGTGGCATTTGCATGAGAGCCAACTTCAGATAGCTGTCCCCATGTCTTGTGTAGCTCTTCCAATCCATTGAAGAGCCCACGCTTCTTATTACGTTCAAAGGCATCCTTGAATGCCTCTTCCTCTTGACCTGACCCCGTTCTTCGTCCAATTGACTATACGAGATTCATAGTCGCCGTCGGGGCGGCGGGAAAGTGGGAAACGCCAACGGCGTTTTCCAAGCGGGCGCAGCCCGCGTCTTTTCCACCACCCTGTTG
>JAJYVF010000022.1 GCA_021792135.1 Acidobacteriota bacterium
GGTGGTGGAAAAGACGCGGGCTGCGCCCGCTTGGAAAACGCCGTTGGCGTTTCCCACTTTCCCGCCGCCCCGACGGCGACTATGAATCTCGTATAGTCAATTGGACGAAGAACGGGGTCAGATCAGCGCTGGGGCCATTCTGAGGCGCGAGGCAACCTCCGTCCAGGATGGCAGTCTCTCCGGGCTCGCTGCGGAATGTGATGTACCCTGCCATCGCATCGCCTGAGGACGTGACCGCCAGACGCTGGCAATACGTGCCTCCCCGGACATCGATGACATCTCCGGGTTTGGCGACGTCGGCGGCGTGCTGCAACGTTTGAAAGGGTCTCCCGATCGATCCGGGGCTCGCGTCGCTTCCCGTCATGGAAACATAGAGGCTCTCGTGGGTGCCGCCGCTGGTGGGCTTTGCCGAGGCGCGCAAAGGGATCACCACCAATAAGGAAAGGAGAAGATACCATGGTTGCTTTCGAGTTCTGGTCAACGAACATTCCTTTCATTGGCGGGGTGGTGGATCGTTCAACGTACCCTCGATCGGACACTGCGGCGGCCAGGATGGAGGGTATCGCGGAATATTGGGGCCCTGGAACGATTGGTGCCCTGGAGATCCGAACTCGGGCCTTGCCGGCAGTTTCAGGAATTGATCGATGGCCTGACCGTCGAAGGTGAAAAACGACCATGGAATGGGGCCCATCGAAGAGACAATCGTATTGGTTCGAATGAAGTCACCGTGATTTCCCCTTATTACGACAGCTTCTTTTAGGCTCAATAGAATGTGGCTGTCAAGCCGCGGCCCCCGCCAACGGTGCGGATGCCCTGTCAGGGTACCGCCATCAGCGCCATCCCTCGCCAACCCGGAGATTCGCTTCATCAGGCTGCGAACCTGAACCGCAGTCGCGGGAAGACGCTGGTCGCGCTTGCGGAAGACAATCTTCCGGATGTCGCTGGCAGTGATCTTCCGGAACAGGTCCTTTCCCCGTCGGAGCGTGGCTGGGAAATCTGGTTTCGGCCGCCACACCTTGAGCTTGTTCTCCGGCCCTGAAATCGAAACAACGCGTAATCGCCTTGTAGGGGTCTGTCGGCGAGGAAACATTACGATGCCTGCTGCCGCGTACCGGCTGATTGTGATGCCGGCCGAATGAGCCTCAGAGCCGAGCAGGCGGGGACGCTGCTCTCCACCTCTGCATCCCGATGGCGGAGCCAAAACCCGGCCACGGGGGCGCTGCATCGCTACAGCCTTTGTCGCGGGAAATGATTGGGAGCGCTTGACATCCGTTCGCGTTTGGTCTACACAGTGAAATGCGAAATTAATCGATGCTTCTTTTGCTTTCCAGTGAGGCCCCCTATGTTCCCCAAACACATGACCGGAATCCTGCGTGCCCTGGCGCTGGCATCGGTACCGCTGGCGCTCGGGGGCCAGTCGATTAACCAAACACAGATTCGGGGTACCATCAGCGATTCTTCGGCCGCGGTGATCCCGGGGGCGAAGGTGACCATCACCGACGTTGGCACGAACATCGCCCAGTCGACCGTAACTGACAGCCGAGGTGCCTATGCTTTTACCGCCCTGCGCGCTTCGAACTACAGGATGCTTGTGGCGGCCAGCGGCTTCGGAGCGGTGGAGAAGCAGGGAATCGTTCTCACGGTGAATCAGCAAACGGTGCTGAATGTGACACTGCAGCCGGCTACCCAGCAGACGAATGTCCGAGTGGAATCAATTCCTGTGCTGCTGGATTCCGCAAGCGCCACGCTCGGAACCGACATCGACAGCAAATATCTCACGCAGGTCCCACTCGAGAATCGCGATCCATTTGGGCTTGCCTTTCTGGCCGCCGGAGTAACGGAAACTGCTGGCTCCGGAATTCTGGATTCCTACCCGGCCGGGACCAACTTCGTCTCCAACGGGCAGAGAAATGCGACGGCCACGATTCGTTTGGATGGGGTACTGATCACCGCGCCGGAACAGGGAGCGGGGGCCGAATCGAATATCTACTATCAGGCGACCGTCGAAGGGCTGCAGGAGGAAAAGGTTCAGAACAACAGCTTCTCCGCCGAATACGGCGGCGGAACGGTCATCGACGAGGTGATGAAATCCGGAACCAACCACCTGCATGGCAGTGCCTACTGGTTTAATCAGGATGCCGTTTTCGATGCCCGGGACTTCTACAACAGCGGGCCGAAGCCGGGCCATGTGCAGAACCAGGCCGGCTTCTCCCTGGGCGGCCCAGTCATCAGAAACAAGACCTTTTTCTTTGGGGACTTCGAGTCTGTCCGCGCCAGCAATCCGGTCAATATCGTGGCCACGGTTCCCACCAGCGCTCAGATCAACGGCGACTTCTCCCAGTCGATGACCTACGACCAGAACGGAAACCCGGTCCTGAACCAGATCTTCGACCCCTTCAAAATCGACGCCGCCAGCTACACGCGCCCGGCCTACCCCAATAACGTGATTCCGCAAAACGAAATTGATCCGGTGGGCCAGGCGGTTCTGAAGCTTTATCCCAAACCGAACACCACGGGTGACCTGGTCTCCGGAGCCAACAACTATCGCAACGTAATCCTGAGCACATCGAACTCGGAGCAGGTGGACCTGAAGATCGATCAGCAGTTCTCCCCGAAATCGATGCTCTCGGTGCGCTACAGCAGCATCTTCGGCAGCGGCCTTACGCCGACCGTGTTTGGCGATGGGGAGTTCAACGACGGAACCGGTTACTCGGAGCAGATCTACAATGACGGCATTAACTACTCCTACGCGCCGACGGCCAATACCATATGGACCAGCACCTTCGGCCTGGACCGCGTGAGCCAGCCCACGTACAACGCTAGTTATCCAAGCGCCACATCCGTCGGTCTGCCTTCCTACCTCGAACAGAGCAGCCTTACACGGATACCGTCGTTCATTATGGATGACTCGCCCTGGACTTCCATTTTCGATCAGTGTTGCGTCGATACGCAGTTCGCGCATACGCTGCTTAACTACACGTCGGCGTTTTCGTGGACGCATGGCGCCCATACGCTGAAATTCGGAGGGCAGCAGGATATCTTCTATAACAACTTCTACCAGCCGAATTACGGGACGGGATATTTCAGTTTCGCGCAGTATGTCACCTCCCAGATTCCGTACGATACGGATAACGGGATCCAGGGCAATGACTTTGCGGGGCTGCTCGTGGGGTGGCCCACGACAAGTGGCAGCGGCATCAACGTGAGCCAGTCAGTGGCCGATCGATCCTCAGAGACGGCGTTCTATGTGCAGGACGACTGGCGGGCGACCGAGAAGCTGACCATCAACCTGGGACTGCGCTACCAGTGGGATACTCCCTACACCGAGCGGCATAACAATACCCAGTTCAGCGATCTGACCGGAGACAGCGGCATCAGCGTCCCGGGCCTGCCCGGACCGCTTCTCGGGACAACGATCTTCGCGTCATCGAAGATGAGACGCCTGCCGATCGACTGGGGCGACGTCGACCCGCGCATCGGGTTTGCCTATCTTGTGAACAGCCGCCTCGTGGTGCGCGGCGGCGCCGGGATCTACACGGGCTACGCGATTGCGACCAACTACCAGTATCCGGGTGCGGCCTTTACCGCCAGCCCCGAGGCTTTCTTTTCGCTGAATGGGTATCTGACCCGCAATACCCCGCTGTCCAATCCGTTTCCGGGCGGGGTTCCTCCGGCGCAGGACAGAACCTACGGGAAGCTGGCGATGTGGGGACTTCCGGATGTGAACAACATCGGGACACAAAAGGCCAAGAATGCGGATATCTATCAGTGGAACCTGGGAATCCAGCAGGCCTTGCCCGACAACATCGTCGTCGGCATCAACTACTCGGCCAATCGCAGCACGTTTCTGCCATGGGCAGGCACGCGCAACCGCAACTTCATCGCTTCTGCGGTTCGGGTCCACTACACCAGTGAGCAGCTGAACGCGCTGGTCAACAACCCGTTCCAGGGCCTGTTCTCCGGGCCCGGCGCCATCTTCAATGTGCCTTCCTCGCGCTATGGCGATTCCCAGCTCCCGCTGCTGAATCTGCTCCGGCCCTATCCGCAGTTCGACGGCCCGTTCAACGCCTACAAGATCATCGGCGCGTCCTCGTGGTATAACGCGCTGCAGGTGGTATTTCAGAAGCGCGAGGGACACTATCTGAACTTCGAAGGTAATTACACGTGGTCGAAGAACATGGATGATTCCTCGGCGGGTTCGAATGCCTTTGTTGGAACGCTGTCCAGCGGATATCCGCAGGAACTGGACCATCTGAAGCAGGAATGGTCGGTCAGCGCGAACGATGCCCCGCAGCGGCTCGCCTTCTCCGTCACTTATCAGTTGCCGATCGGACGGGGCGATCGCATCGGGTCCAATATGAACCGCGTCCTGGATGGCTTCGTCGGTGGATGGCAGCTGACCACGCTGACGACGTTTCAGAGCGGGCAGCCTCTCGACATCTACGTGGGCAACAACAGAATTGCCGACGGTACGCAGAGACCGAATGTCATCTGTGGAAGAGGCCAGCAGACGACCGGGATCAGCATCCACGGGGCCGGCAAGGATGGTTTGCCTTATCTGAATTCCAACTGCTTTGCCGATCCGGGCGATCAGCAGCCTGGCAATGCGCCGCGCTATTTCTCAAACCTCCGATCGGACGGTATTCACCAGGCTGATGTAACGCTCGAGAAGATCTACAAAATTGGTGAAAGCCGGCAGCTTGAATTGCATGGCGACTGTTTCAACTGCACCAACACCGAGCGGTTCGGATTGCCGGATACCGGATATGAGGATTCCACTTTCGGCATCATTTCCTCGACGGCGACTGGCGCCTTGCCGCGTAATATGCAACTCGGCGTGAGATATCAGTTCTGAGGCCGGCGCCCCAGAGCGGTCCCGGGGTATTGCGTTCCATTCTTCGGCTCCGGAGGACGAGCCCTATGCGACGACCGGCACGGTGCGCCGTGACAGCGATGCTCCTGCTTTGCCTGGCCAGGCTTGCCGCGATACCACTGGCGCAGGCGCAGCAGGCGGGCGACTCCGCGCGCGCATGGTTGAGCCGAGCCCGCATCGGTGCTTACGGTCTTGGCCCGTCCAATGCGGAAGAGATTGTCCGCCAGGCCTCCGACACGGATGTGGCAGGAATCGAAGTCGACAACGACATTACCGGGCGATACGAGAGCTTCCTGGATCCCACTGCGAAGCTGCGCTCGATTCACGCGGTAGCCGAGGCGGCGCACCGCCGCGGCAACCACGCCTTCGTTTACATCTCGGGCTTCGAGTGCATTACGGCCAACGCCGACACCGCTGCGCGCAGCATGGCCAGGGATCATCCCGAATGGCTGCAGCGAAAGATCTCCGGGGAGCCGGCGATTTTCCACGCCGGTTCCGCTTTCTGGATTAAGAAGGGCGACGAGGATGCGTGGGTTACTCCCTACGCGCCAGAGTGGCGCAGGATCTACATGGAGCGGGTGCGGCAGATTGCCGCTACCGGGATCGATGGAATCTATGTGGACATTCCTTACTGGAAGACGGATTTCCCGGGATGGGAGAACAGCTGGGCGAGCTTCGACAACTATACGGTAGCTGCGTTTCGGCGCAAGACGGGCCTCGATGCCAGAAAGGATATCCGGCTGGGAGATTTCAGCGACCCCGGGTTCCGTAAGTGGGTGCTGTTCAGGATCGCGTCGATCACCGATTTTCTGGCGGAGATCCGCCGCAATGCGGTTTCCGTGAATCCGAATATTGCGGTGATCCCGGAGATTTATCCCGGCATCGAGCCGGACGCGGTTCGGGTGGGTGCCGATGTGTACGAGCTCTATCCGGTGGTGGACGCCGTCTCACATGAATACGAGTTCGGAGACAGCGACGATCACACGGCTGCCAGCCGCGGCGAACTGGACTGGTTTCTGTACCAGGTCGGGATCCAGACCTTTCGAGCCTTTGCGCAGGGCAAGCCGACGTGGATTCTGAATTATTCCTGGGACGGCAATCCCCGCGTCCGTCCGAGCGATGCAATGCAGAACCTCGCTATGTCCGAGGTGATGGCGGGCGCGAACTTCTGGGATGCACCGGGTCACGTGATGGCCGGCTCGAACGATCCTGCTATGCGGAGGCGCATCTTTCAGTGGATCGAGGCGAACCAGGACCATCTGTTTGCGCCTCGCACTCCGCTCGGCCAGGTCGGTGTCTACTTCTCCGAGGCGACACGCAATTTCTATCCGGAAGAGTTTGTTACATCCTGGCGAGGGGTCCTGCTGCTCCTGCTGCAAAGGCATATCCAGTTCCAGATCGTTACGCCGCGAACCCTGAGCGCATTCCACGGCAAGGTTCTGGTGTTGCCCGATCTGCGCATGGTCGACGAGGTCGAGATGCGAGAGCTGCGTCGCTTCTGCGCGGAGGGCGGCAAGGTGGTGACGACCGGAGCCGCAAACCGGCGTCTCGACGGACTGCCCGGGGTCACGGCGTTCCCCGATGATCCAGGAAGCCGATATCTGGCCGATGCAAGGAAGAACCCCGTGCCGGCAAGGGCGAAGGTACCGGAGGCATTCCTCAGGGCGATCAGCCTGAAGACCCAGTATGACCTCACGGCCTCGCCCCATCTTGTGGTCTACATCGACCAGGTCGGCGGGCGGACACTCTGGTTTCTGGCCAACTTCAGGGGGTTGCTGGCGGGTGATGCGGAAGCACCGATCGCTGCGCGCAATGTGATTCTTCACGCTCCTCTTTCTGCCGGAACAACCCTGCACCTGGTGCCGTTCCTGGGCACGCCCGTGCTCGTGCGCGGGACCGTTTCCCGCCGGGAAGTGCGCTTCGATATTCCGCGGGTGGATCGAGGCGCCGTTGCATGGACTGAAGCGCAAACATCGGCTCGATAGAGCTTCCGCGGCCCAGCGTCGGGAATCGACGGAAATCTGCCCGGCCGGTGTCTGCAACAGCGTTCTCGCGTTCGGAACCGCCCTCACCCTCGGAGCATGCCTGCTGATTTCACTCGCCCCGGCTCTCCGCATTCGGGATCTTACCCTCTCGCGCGTCCTCGGGGGCCGGCCGTCCGTTGCGGGGCCCCGGCTTTCCGGCGTCGCTGCGAGCCTGATCATTGGACAGCCCGGACTCGCACTTTGCATCGTGAATAGTACTGAGGAGGTCCCGAGGTTTCGCATCCCAACTCGTTACCAGGAGTCTCAGGACCCGCATATTTGTTAAAGTCAGTTCGATCACTCAGATTGAGTCTGCTGAGTGTGAGTTCACCGCAGAGGCAGTCGATGAAGGAACCCCTGACCAGAAGACAAGCTGCAGTCCTGATTTCGCAGGCCGCACTGGCAGCACCCGGTTTTGCGCTCAGCGGAGCAGCGCGACTGCTACCGGAAACCCCGGGATCGGAGGCAGCGCCGGACAGCCGCGCAACCCAGCAGGGTTCTCCTGTCTATATCGTTCTCTGGTTCGATACCGAGGATTACGTGCTGCCTGCCAGCGACGATTCCGCAAAGCGCATTGCGGAGTTCCTCACGGGCCAGGGCGTTCGGGCTACCTTCAAAGTGGTGGGCGAGAAAGCCCGCGTTCTGGAACAACGCCGGCGATCGGATGTGATTGCCGCTCTGAGCCGGCATGAGATCGGCTACCACTCCAACACACACAGTCAGCAGCCCACGGTCGCCGAATATGAATCCGTGCTGAACTGGCAGCAGGGAGTTGAGGAGTTTGGCCGGCGCGAGCGCTCCGGGTTTGAAGAGATCAATCGGATCTTTGGATACAACCCAACCTGCTATGGACAACCCGGCGTAAGCTGGGCGCCGCAGGTATTTGCCACCCTCAAAGACTGGGGTGTTCGCGTATATCTTGATGACGGGTTACAGGTCGGCCTGGATGGAAAGCCATTCTGGTATGGCGGCCTGCTGAATGTCTTCGGTATCCGCGCGGGGCAAGGACTGGAACCGAATGATGACTTTTCCAATCTTGAAGCCGCCAAAGCCAATTTCCGGAGCCTCCATGCGCAGCTCAGTGCCCAGCCAGGGGGCGGTCTGGTGAGCTTCATGTTCCATCCCACGCAGCTTATATCTCAGGAGTTCTGGGATGCGGTGAACTTTGCGAAAGGGGCGAATCCCCCGCGCGCTGCATGGAAGCTTCAGCCGCAGAGAAGTGCCGCCAATCGCGAGCAGGCCTTTCACTATCTCGAGGATCTTATCCGATATATACGGTCGTTCCCCGATGTGCACTTCCTGACTGCTTCTCAGGCTTATTCCGTTTACCGGGACCACGCCCGCTCCCGGAGCTTTGCACCCGCAGAGCTGGCACAGATTGCGAGAGAGGTTTCCCCACAGGTGAACTTTCAGGTGCGGGGTGATTATGCGCTGACAGCCAGCGAGATATTCCTGTTGCTCAATACGCTGGTCTGCCAATCGATCAGCGGTGCGAAGAGTCCGGCAATTCGGCTTGCCGAAACACCCTATGGCCCTGTGTCTCCCACCTATGGAGTGAGCGCCGGCGACAGCGGGCCGGTATCCTGGAGCCAGTTCTCGCGGACAGCCGTGGATGTTCAGAGCTTTCTGGACCGGAACCGCGCCGTTCCCAATGTGATCTGGTTTGGCAGCAGGGCCGTTTCTCCGGAGTCCTACCTGGTGGCTCTGGCCTCGGTTGCGGAAAAGGTCGCGCAGAATAACGCGCCTTCGGAATCGGTCGGAATCGCCCCGGCGCAGCTCGCCGCAGGCCGCTGGGTCGCCGAAGACACTCCGTCCATCTGGGACTGGCCGATCTTCCCTTCCGGTTTTCACTCCGGTCATCTGATGGAGCTGGCCCGGCTCCAGGCATGGACTCTGAAGCCGGCTCTGTTGCCCACCTGAACGTAATCCGAAGACCACACCGGGCGATTGGCTGGCTCTTTCACGAACGAAAAGAAGGGTTCAGGAATGAGGCGATTCGAACGAAACGGGTGGCACCTTTTGCTGGCCCTGGCGCTTGCAGGCACGTCCGCGGGCCTCCATGCACAATCGACCGGCGTTCTGGAGTTGCTGCACAACTGGAAGCTTGCTTCCGCCGACCAGGTGAAGGATTCCGGCAGCGAGATTTCGCAGTCCAACTATCCAGTCGCGAACTGGCACACCATCCGGCGTATGCCCTCGACGGTGCTTGCCGCGCTCCAGGATGACGGCACCTACCCCAACCTCTACTACGGAATGAATCTCGTGAAAGAGGTGCCGCAGGACCTGTGGAAGCACAAGTGGTGGTACCGCACCACCTTCCGGGTTCCCGCTGGCGCGCATACCTTCTGGATCGACTTTCCCGGGATCAATTACCGCGCCGATATCTGGCTGAACGGCAGCCTGGTAGCCAATGACCGCCAGGTGGCCGGCATGTACAACGACCATCAGTTTAATGTCACGCGCCTGATCCGGCCTGGCTCTGTGAACACACTCGCAGTGGAGGTAACTCCGGAACAGAAGATCCGGGATGTTGACGGGGTCGAGCTGGCCGACAGCTGGCACGACTGGATCAACTGGAACTATCTCGGCTATAAAGGGCCACTCAATAGTCGGGATTTACCCACAAGCAGGCTCAGCGCGAATTACACGGCTGCGACGGGGTCGCGACCGGCGTCGCCTGTCAGGACCACGCTGAGGCTCATCGCTGCTTCGACCTCCGGCCTGACATTACAGGCTGAAGTTCAGGCAGGCGGAGTCCCGGTACAATCCGGAACCGTGACTTTCCTGCACGACGGCCATCCCCTGGGAGCTGCCACTGTCCACTCCAATGGAATTGCCACACTGAGAGTCAACGAATCGGCTGAGACGCTCCTGGTCTCGGGAGGGGTATCCTTCGTACCGGACCGCAACGCGGGGATCTGGAAACCGGTCTGCCTGTACATAACCGGCCCGGTAAAACTGTCCGATGCTCTGGTCGATACAGAGCTGCCCCTGCCTGCCGTCACTCCTGCGAGGCTTACCGTCTATGCCACGCTGGCCAACGGTACAGCCCATTCCGTGAGTGGACAAATCGAAGGAGAGATCAGGCGGCCCGGCAAGCCTGTCATTCGCCTGACGCAGGCGATTTCTCTCGGCGCCGGAGAGACGCGCGAAGTGAGTTTTACCCCGGCCCAGTTTCCTCAGCTTGTCGTTCATGAGCCAGACCTGTGGTGGCCGTACACGATGGGAAAGCCTGCCCTCTATAACCTGCGCCTCAGATTTGTCGTCAGCGGCGAGATCTCCGACACGCAGGCCATCCGATTCGGCATTCGGCAGGTCACCCAGCACCGCGATCACGACGAGCATCTTGCGGAGCTCGGCAAGGGAGGCAATTTCTATCTCCAGATCAATGGCAGGGACTTCCTGATTCGCGGTGGCGCTTACACTCCCGACCTGCTCTACCAGTACGATCCGAAGCGGGAGGAAACGGCGATTCTCTATGCGAAGGATCTGGGGATCAATATGCTTCGGTCGGAGGGCAAGATTGCCAGCGAACATCTGCTGGAACTGGCCGATGAAGCAGGGGTGCCGCTGATGTACGGGTGGATGTGCTGCAATCAGTGGGAACGATGGAAGCAATGGAGCAGCGAAGATTTCCGCGTCGCCGATGAGAGCCTCCGATCGCAGATCCTGATGCTGCGTTCGCATGCAGCCGTCTTCCTGTGGGCCAATGGCAGCGATGGCCGTCCTCCGGATCAGGTTCGCGCGAGCTATCATCGCGTTCTCTCCAGCCTGCACTGGCAGAATGCCCTGGTCGATACGGTTTCCAACGATGCGCGAGGCTCTGACGGAGAGATTCTTTGGGACGGGATTCATATGCTGGGTCCCTACAGCTGGCGTCCACCGTCTTATTGGTTTGCGGAACGCTATGCCGGGGCGCAGGGCTCGCTTGCCGAGGAGGGAGATAACGAGAATATCCCGCCCTTCGAAAGCCTGGCCAGGTTTATTCCTCCCGATAAGCTCTGGCCTGTCAATCAGGACTGGTATTTCCATGCCGGCGCGACGCGCGGCAACAATGAGCTGCAAACCACCCGGCTGGTGGTGAACCGCAGATACGGGGCGCCTTCGAACGCGAAGGATTTTGCGAAGAAGGCGCAGCTGGCCGCCTACGAGAATACGCGCGCCCAGTTTGAGGACTTTGCGGCCAACGGCTGGGCGACGCACAAGATGACGATCTACTGGATGTTCAATGAGCCCTGGCCCTCGTTCTTTGGCCACCTGTTCGATTATTACGAGAAGCCCGGTGGCGCATATTTTGGCGCCAGGAAAGGGCTGCGCCCGCTTTCCGTGGTCTTCGACTACTATGCGACCGGCGATCACACGCATGCCGAGATCCGGGTTGTCAATCAAACCCTGACCGATCGCCGCGATCTGAAGGCGCGTGTGCGCGTATATGACCTGATGGGCCGGACGCGATACGACCGGGAGGCAGAGCACATTCATGTGCCCGCGCTCGGCGTGCAGCCGGTACTTAGCCTGCCTCCGATCCGGGGACTAAGTTCAACCTATTTCGTTCGCTGCGAGCTCCTTGACAAGTCGGGAGCGACACTGGTCGACAACGTCTACTGGCAATCGACCTCCCGCGACGATATGGGCGATCCGTCAAACGACAATGCCTTCGCTTTGCACCAGGTGAGCTGGGCTGATTTCACCGCGCTCAATACCATGCCGCAGGTACAGTTGGAGGCAAGCGCCGCGGGTCACCTCGATCCAGATGGCGAATGGGTCACCGTGACCCTGCGGAACCACTCCAGTCACATCGCCTTTTTCGAGCGTCTGTCGGTTACCTCCGCAAAGGGCGGCAACGAAATCCTGCCCATCACATACAGCGATAACTACATCACGGTGTTTCCCGGAGAAACGTCCGTTGTCTCAGCGCGGTTTGATTCCCATCTGCCTGGAGGCGAACACCCCTGGCTCAGGATCGAAGGCTACAATACCGGCGAGGAAGTAGTGCCGATCGATCAGGGACCAGTGCCATCCGGCGCCGAAACCCCAGTTCAGGCGCGCCCCGAAACGGGGAACGCGGCGAGATGATGTTCCGGGGCGGCTGACCTCGCTGCTGCGGCAGATGAAGTCAACAGGTCAGGGGTGGAGCCGACCTGCCCCCTCCCCTTTTCACTTTTTTTCGCTCCGCTGACCTGTTTTCAGCAACTTAGCCTATCGTTACCGAGTCGACAATGGCTGAAGCTTCTGGAAACAGGTCACTTATTCCCAGGCCAGGCTGGCATCCAACCCGGCCAGGTTTGATGCATACCTGGCCGAACCGGGGCCAGGTGATTCGAACGCGGTCACTTATAACTCGGCCGCGTTTGATGTTATCTCGGCCGCCCTGGACCGCCATGCAGCCGCGTTTGCCGCAAACCCGGCTGAGTCTGCTATCGACCGGGCGTGTTGATGACGGTCCGTCATCTTCTTCCCGGCGCACGGAGGGAGAGGAGGGCATCGAGGAGCCTGGGGTCGAAGGCGGCGAGCCCGGTGGGAGGGGCGGGCGGCGCGGCTTTGGGAGGCGGAGCGGGAAAGGGCTCCTCGTCGGGGAGCGCGAAGGGGACGCAGCCAAGACGACGGAGGAGACCGCGGATGAGGCGTCCAGCCCCACGGTCGGAGATGCCGCGGGGGCCCTCTTCGAGGAGGCTGAGGAGGATGCAATAGATTTCGCCGGGGATTTCGGTGGGGTCGAGCCAGGGGAGGCCGCGGCTGAGCCGGCTCCAGCGGGCGATGCGGGAGTAGCGCTCGCGGCGGGGGACAGGCGGACGACCGGAGGGGGGAGTGTGGTGGCGGCAGAAGGGCTGGTTGCGGTTGGCGGCGCAGCGGCATTTACGGCCGGTGGGCAGGATGAAGCGGCATTCGGGAGCCATGGAAATCCTCTCCGGAAAGAGAAAGGCCGGCGCAAGGCCGGCCTTTCTCGTGAAGTTTCCCCTATAAGTTCAGAATATCAGATGGAGGGAATTAGTCCGCCAAATATCCTGGCGGGCAAGCAACTTAGAATGAGTTAGAACACTTTGGTAACCGGGGCGAAAAGCTTGACAGGAAAGGGGGGCGCGGTATCAGGCGGTCCCGAAGGCGGTTCGTCAGCTCACTGTGACGCTTCCGGATCCGCCTGCGTGCCGCAGCGATCCGGGCTACGCTGTCAATTTCCGATTCCAATCCGACATCCCTGAATTCGATTTTGGAGGAGATGCGCGTCCGTCGTTCCCTCTGCGTCGGAAGGCCAATATCGAGTCGTGAAGGTTCGGAAACGGATCCACCTGGCGCGCGGTGGACCAGGAGCAAGGCGGTCAGAGAGAATGGGTGCGGAGGGTGGGATGAACGTTCTCTACACGGCGGATGTGACGGCGGAGGGCGCGCGGCACGGGCATGTGCGCAGCTCGGATGGGCTGATCGATCTGGACCTGGCGCTGCCGCCGGGGATGGGCGGCCGGGGCGACAAGACGAATCCGGAGCAGCTGTTTGCGGCGGCGTATGCGGCGTGCTTCGGTGGCGCGGTGGAGTTCATGGCGCAACAGGCGAAGAAGCCGACGGGCGTGGTGAAGGTGCGGGCGCAGGTGGGCGTGGGGCCGTTCGATCCGGGCAAGGGCGAGGGCTTTACGCTGCGCGTGGTGCTGGAGGTGACGATTCCGGAGCAGGACCAGAAGAGCGCCGAGGAGCTGGTGGCGGCGGCGCATCGGGTGTGTCCTTATTCAAATGCGACGCGGGGGAATGTTGAGGTGGCGCTCACCGCCGTGGGGGGAGCAGCCGGCAGCCGGTAGAGGGTTGCTAGAGCTTCTGGGAGCGGTGGACGTCGCGGATGCCAGGGAGGCGGCGGAGGCCCTGAACGAGCTGGTTCAGGTGGCGGACGTCTTCGGCATCGATGACGAATTCGATTTCGGCATCGCCGTTTTCGCCAGGATGGGTTTCGACGGTGCGGATGTTGGTGTTCTGGTCGCTGATGACGGCGGTGATCTCCTTGAGCATGCCGGCACGGTCGTCGCAGTGGACGGTGAGGCGGACGGGATAGGTGAGGGTGCGGCCGGCATTCTGCTCGGGCAGGCGCGCCCACTCGACGGAGACGCGGCGGTCGGACTCGTAGAGCAGGTTCTGCACGTTGGGGCAGCTGCGGGCATGGACCGCGACGCCTTTGCCGCGGGTGACGTAGCCGATGATCTCTTCGCCGCGGATGGGATTACAACAGCGGGCACGGTAGACGAGCAGCTCGTTCTGGCCTTCGACAATGAGCGAATCGGTGCCGCTGACGGCGGCGGCGCGGCGAACGGCTTCCGAGCCAGGGGTCGCGGGCGCCGTGCCGGGGGCAGCTTCGCCCTCCTGCTGCTGGTGGATCATGCCGGGGGCGAGGCGGTTGAGGACCTGGCGGGCGGAGTACTTGCCGAATCCGATGGCGGCCATCAGGTCGTTGGGCGTGGCCAGGCTGTAGTCGGCGGCAATGCGGGCGTAGTCGGATTCCTGGAACTGGGAGAGCGGGATCTTGTACTTGCGGCCTTCGCGCTCGATGAGCTTGCGGCCGATTTCGATGGCCCGCTCGCGCTGATGCTCGTTAAGCCAGTGGCGGATCTTGTTGCGGGCGCGGGAACTTTTGACGAAGGTGAGCCAGTCGCGGCTGGGGGTGTGGCCGTTCTGGGTGATGACCTCGACGATGTCGCCGTTGCGGAGCTTGGTGCGCAGCGGCACCATGCGGCCGTTGACGCGGGCACCGACGCAGGTGTGGCCGACTTCGGTGTGGATGGTGTAGGCGAAGTCGAGCGGGGTGCCGTCGCGCGGGACGACGACGACTTTGCCTTTCGGCGTAAAGGTGTAGACCTCTTCAGGGAAAAGGTCGATCTTGAGCGTCGACAGGAACTCGTTGGGGTCGGTCATGTCGCGCTGCCACTCGACCAGCTGACGGACCCAGGCGAGGCGCTGCTCGTCGCGGGCGCTGATGGGGGAGCCGCCGGCCTTGTACTTCCAGTGGGCGGCGATGCCTTCTTCGGCGATGCGGTGCATCTCCTCGGTGCGGATCTGGACTTCGAACTGGTGGCCGCCCTCGCCCATCACGGTGGTGTGCAGCGACTGATACAGATTGGGCCGCGGCATGGCGATGAAGTCCTTGATGCGGCCCGGGACGGGGCGCCAGATGCTGTGGATGAGGCCGAAAACGGCGTAACAGTCCTGCACGCTGGCGGTGATGACGCGCAGGGCGAGCAGGTCGTAGACCTGGTCGATGGAGGTCTGGGACTTCACCAGCTTCTGGTGGATCGAGTAGAGGCGCTTGATGCGCCATTCGACGCGGGCCCTGATGCCGGCTTCGTGGAGCTTCTCGGTCAGGAGGGCTTCGACGCCAGTCAGGAACTGCTCACCCTCGGAGCGGCGGGCTTCGACGGCGTCGTGGAGCTGCTCCCAGGTGATGGGGTCGACCCAGCGGAAGGCGAGGTCTTCGAGCTCGCCGCGGAGTTTGCCCATCCCGAGGCGGTGCGCGAGGGGCGCGTAGATGTCGAGGGTCTCGCGGGCGATGGCGCGCTGGCGCTCGGCTGGCAGGTGCTCGAGGGTGCGCATGTTGTGCAGCCGGTCGGCGAGCTTGATCAGGACCACACGCACGTCGCTGACCATGGCGAGGAGCATCTTGCGGACGTTCTCGGCCTGGCGGTCTTCGCGGTTGGCGAACTGGATCTTGTCGATCTTGGTGACGCCCTCGACGATGTGGGCGACCTGCTCGCCGAATTTGGCGGTAATGTCCTCGGTGGTGACGGGGGTGTCTTCCACGGCGTCATGGAGGAGACCGGCAGCGATGGCCGTCGAGTCGAGCTTCATTTCCGCGAGGACAAGGGCGACTTCGAGAGGATGCAGGACGTAAGGCTCTCCGGAGGCGCGGAGCTGCCCTTTGTGGTGCTCGAGGCAGAACTGCCAGGCCTGCCGGATGATCGCAGTGTCGTCGTTGGGGCGGTTGGCACGAACGGTCTCCAGCAACTTCCGGAACTTCTCCGGAAAGGGGTCAGCAACCCGCTCAACGGGGAGCGGCTGGGACTCGACACTTGCCATACTTCATTATAGGCGCGGGGTGCGAGAGGGTCATGAATGGCCGCAGTGACGGCCCTTCCCAAAGTTACGCAAGGGGCGCACCGGCGGCAGCGCAGCTTAGTTGGGAATGTGGACGTAACCCTGCAGTTCCAGATCGACCAGGGTGGTGAGGGCCCAGAGGTCGAGCTGGATCTCCGGCTGGATCGTTCCGGGATCGATTTTGTTATTCATCACCCCCTGTCCGCAGACGTGAAACTGAACGCCGGCCTTGGCGAGACTCCGGATGAGGGCGATGTTGGGGTTGTCGATGCCGCCATGCCTGGCCTTGAAGGCCTCGTTGTTCTCGACGATGTCGACGGCTTTCTGATGGAAGATGACGGCGATCTTCCGGTGGCTGACCGGCACTCCGTAGCGGGCCAGCGTATTGATGTACTTCGCGATGCCGATGAGTCCGGGATTGACGTCTCCGGGCTTCGAGGCGGCCTGGCCGATGTCAAAGACGACCTTGTAAACCGTGTTGGGATCCGGGAGGTCATGCGCTCCGGGCACGTCGCGGGCGACCGGATAGCCGGGGATGGCGAGGGTCTGCGCCGGGGATGTGCTGCAAAACAGGGGGAGCACGGCAAGAACGAGGCCGCAGGCAAAGGTTTTGGTGAGAGTCATCATGAGTTCGGAAGGCGCTCCTGGGGCCGCAATCCAGATTACGGCATTGCGGGGGAGCAGGGCGAAGGTCGGGTGGTCTACTCGGGCCTGCCGGTGTTCTTCGGCCTGGGTGGGGTTTTGACGGAGGCGGGCGGGCTGCCGGGGAGCAGGCCGGGGGTGGGGCGCCTGTTCTCGTGCACCCAGTTGACCAGTTCATCGAAGGCCTGCCCGGTCTGAGCGGCAGTGATGTTGCAGTGGCCGTCGCGGTCCACGTACTGCTCGACAAATTCAGAGCCGTTGCCCAGGCGGCGGGTGAGCTCGTCGTACCAGGCGGTGGTGAAGGCCGGAACCAGCGGGTCGTAAATGGTGTGGACCTCGAGCAGCTTGCGGCGGAGATAGCCGTTGGGCGAGTACCAGTTCGCGAGAAAGCGGTAGGCGTCGGGATCGGCCGCGTAGCGATGCACGCGCTGGTTAAGGAGAGGGTCGTTCGCGGTTCCGGTGTAGATGAGGTTGCGGTTGTCGAAGGGATTGCCGCCGGATTTGATGCGCAGGTCTTCAATGACAAAGGTGTTGAAGACCAGCACATCCGCAAACCCGCGATTGGTGTGGATGTTGGCCAGTTCGCGAACCAGGGATGCAGACTGGGGGTTGGCGTCGAGGGCCTTCTGGACCTTGGTGATGGTGGGAATGTCGTTCATCCGGAAGGTCGTGGGGATGTGCTCCACGTCGGGCAACACGCCGGGGAAGAAGGCGTCGAAGGCGACGCGATCGGCGAAGGCCCGCTGCATGACGAGATCGGCAGGGGAGAGGACGCCGCAGAAGGCGAGGCCTCCGGCATAAGCTTTGGGGGCGGTTTCGAGGGCCATGACGGTGAGCAGACCGCCCATGGAGTGGCCCATGACGAAGCTTTCGTGGGGCGAGCCGTATTTTCTCCGGAAATGGCGGCGGAGGGCGTCGGTCTCAGCGAAGGCCTGGGGAATGGCCCATCCACCGACGGAGTAGCCGGAGCGGGCGACGGCATACCCACGGTTCAGGATCTCCTGAAGGACCCGGCTCGGCGGGTACTTCGGGTCGAAGATCTGCGGGTGGGCCATGTAGCCGTGGAAATATACGACCAGGCTGTGATTCCAGTTGTGGGGAATGTCGATGCGGTAAGAGGCGTGGTCCAGGGTGCCGATCTCGGTCTGGACGGAAACAGCGGCCGGAGCCGCTGCCGGCGCGGGCGCGGCGCTTGCTTCCGCTGAGGCTCCCTGCGCGTTTGCGGCGGTTGCAGCGACGACGAATACAAGGCAGGCGAGCAGGCGGCGGATGGGTGCGCGCAAATCGGATCCTTTCTCGCTGTGCGAAGATGCTCTAGGATTCTGATGCCAGCCAACCGCCAGCGCGATGATTTAAGGAAAGCACGACCGGGCCGGAGAGAACAGCGGCCGCCTTGGGGGACTCCTGGGCCGACGCCGGACCCGGACGGGGAGCCGGGGATCGCGGGCGCGGTGCGGGTCTCGCGGCGCGCGGCTGACCGGCTGCGCGGTGGTCACGTTTGGGTTTACCGGACCGATGTGGAGGAGTGGCCCGCTGAGCCGGATGCGCTGAGCGCGGGACTGATGCCGGTGACGGACCGGCGCGGGGATCTGCTGGGGACGGGGCTCTACAGTCCGGCTTCGGAGATTGCGCTGCGGCTGATCTCCGGAGAGCTGGTGGAGACTGAGGCCGCATGGCTGGATCTGCTGCGGTCCCGGCTGCGGCGCTCGGTCGAGCGGCGGCTACCGCTGCTCGATGACGAGAATGATGCCTGCCGGCTGGTCTTCAGCGAGGCGGATGAGCTGCCGGGGATCACGGCGGACAAATATGCGGGGCTGGTGATCGTGCAGCTGCGGCACAAGGCGCTGGACAACGAAGCCGTTCGTGGCGTGGCGACCGCAGCTCTGCGGGAGATGCTGGAACCGGAGACGATCCTCGAACGCGAGGATCCGCGGATCCGGGAGCTGGAGCAGCTGAGCGTGCCGGCTTCGGCAACGCTGTATGCGCGGATTGCGGAGCAACCGGTGACGCGCACGATTTTCCGGCTGAACGGGCTGCGGTTCCACTTCGATGCGGCGAGCGGCCAGAAGACAGGAGCGTTTCTCGACCAGCGGGAGAACTATGCGGCGGCGGCGCGCTATGCGAAGGGCGAGGCGCTGGACGTCTGTACGTATCAGGGCGGCTTTGCGCTGCACCTTGCGCGCGTGTGTCCGCGGGTGACGGGCGTGGATATTTCGCGGGCGGCGCTGGAGGTGGCGGAGCAGAATCTGGCCGAGAACCGCGAGGCGCTCAGCGGCTCGGAAGTGGACTGGGTGGAGGCCAACGCCTTCGATCTGCTGCGGGACTGGAGCGATGCGGGCGCGGCGTACAACACGATCGTGCTGGATCCGCCGGCCTTTGCGAAGACGCGGCGCGCGGTGGAGGGGGCGCTGCGGGGCTACCGCGAACTCAATTTGCGGGCGATGAAGATGCTGCGGCCGGGAGGACGGCTGCTGACGTGCTCCTGCTCCCACCACGTCTCCCTCGGGGATTTCATGGAGACGCTGCGGGCCGCGGCGGGCGACGCCCGGCGGCGGGTGCGGGTGCTCGAGGTGCGCGGGGCCGCGGCGGACCATCCGGTGGTGCTGAATATTCCGGAGACGGAATACCTGAAGTGCGTGATTCTCGAAGCGGAATGAGGATCAAAACCACATCTGCCAACTCCGTGCAGATGCTCAGCACCCGGCACCCGGCACCCGGCTGCTGAGCAGTTGCTTGTTGGGAGAAAGAAGGACATCCTTCAGCGGCTGGAAGCCGTGCTCAACCTGCAGGAGAGATGGCACGGCTGAAGCCCTGCCCCTTCAAGACAGGATTTTCCCGAAGTGCTTACGTGATGTCGGCGTATTCGGGGGAGAGCTCGCGGAGCTTGTGGACGACGTCGACGAGGCGGTCGGCGACGTAGTCGATTTCCTCCTCGGTGTTGAAGCGGCCCAGCCCAAAGCGAATGGAGCTGTGGGCGGCTTCGTCCGTTAATCCGATCGCGCGCAGGACGTGGGAGGGCTCGATGGCCGCCGAGGTGCAGGCCGAGCCGCTGGAGACGGCGACGTCTTTGAGGCCCATCATCAGCGATTCGCCGTCGACGTGGTCGAAGGTCATGTTGAGATTGCCGGGGAGGCGGTGCTCCCGGGAGCCGTTGACGTGAGCCCGGTCGAGGGCCGATTCAAGACGGGATTCGAGCCGATTGCGGAGGGCGGCAAGACGGGCGGATTCCTGCGACATTTCGGCGGCGGCGATTTCGCAGGCAGCGCCCAGGCCGACGATGCCGGGGACGTTCAGCGTGCCGGAGCGCATGCCGCGCTCGTGGCCTCCGCCGTGCATCTGCTCGGCGAGGGCCACGCGGGGATTGCGGCGGCGCACGTAGAGAGCACCGACGCCCTTGGGGCCGTAAATCTTGTGTCCGGAGATGGAGAGCAGGTCGATGTGGCTGCGGTTCACATCGAGGGGGATTTTGCCCGCGGCCTGGGCGGCGTCGGTGTGGAAGAGGATGCCGCGATCATGACAGAGCCGGCCGATGTCATCGAAGGGCTGCAGCGTGCCAATTTCATTGTTGGCGGCCATGATGCTGACGAGGAGCGGCTTTTCGTCATCAATGGCGGTCAGCAGGTCTTCGAGGCGGATGCGGCCGTCGCGCGCCACAGGGAGGATGGTGATGCGGCAGCCCTGCTTTTCCAGCCAGTGAAACACGTCGAGGACCGCTTTGTGCTCCGTGGCCTGGGTAAGGATGTGCGGGCGGAGTTCGGGGTGGTCGGCACGGGCCGCTTCGACGGCGCCTTTGATGGCGAGGTTGTTGCTCTCGGTGGCGCCGGAGGTGAAGACAATATCTTTGGAGGTGGCGGAAAGGAGTCTGGCCACCTGAGCGCGGGCGTTTTCGACGGCATGATCGGCCGTCCAGCCGAAGGAGTGGCTGCGGCTGGCGGCGTTGCCGTAGGCTTCGGTGAGACAGGGCATCATTGCCTGGAGGACGCGGGGATCGATGCGGGTGGTGGCGTGATTGTCGAAATAGATGGGAAGATTCATCGGAGCTGATTCACGCTTGTCCTAAAGCTGAATGGTGACGAGGTCGGCATTGCGCCTGGTGCGGACAGCGGCATCGGCCGCGGGTTCGGCCAGGTCGGCGATGCTGATCGAGCGCAGCAGGCCGGAGATGGAGTCGTTGACGCGGGCCAGCGGTTCCTTGATGGTGCAGCTGGCGGTGAGATCGCAGGCCGAGGCGCTGGGTCCGCAGGAGGTGATGAACAGGGGCCCGTCGATGGCGTGGATCACCTCGAAGGCCGAGATCTCGCGCGGGTTTTTCAGCAGGGAATAGCCGCCGCTCATGCCGGCATGGGATTGCAGGATGCCAACCTTCGCCAGCCGCTGCAGGATCTTGGCCAGCAGCTGCGGCGGAATATGGTAGGCCTCGGCGATGTCTCTGGCGCTGAGCGAAGTGGCGTCGGGATGCTCGGCAAGAAACTTCAGGGCCATGAGGCCGTAATCGGCTTTTTTGGTCAGCCTGAGCATAAGGGCCCGTATACAGCAAGTTTACGGCGGAAAGCGGCTGAGCGGAAGGCGTTTGCACCTCATTGAACTGCCGCGGCGGCGCAGGCTGCGTGAGCGATGGCGCCGTCGCGGATGCGAAGGGGCATCCGGTGGCAGGCCGAATCTTCGGGGTTACGCCGGCAGGGGCAAATTTCCGCCGGAAAGAGAATATGGTGGTAGGGGTTGGTTGATTCCGTTCTGGGAGAGATGGGCACGTGGACCGGAGGAGCTTTTTGAAGGCGGCGGGTACGGCGACGGTGGGTTCGATGCTGGATGGGAAAGTGCATGCGCTGGCCGTGGCGCAGGAAGAGACGAAGCCGGTGGCGGCGAACGATCACATCCAGATCGCGCTGATCGGAGCGGGCGGGCAGGGGCAGTACGACACGAAGACGGCGGTCCAGGTGCCCGGCGTCAAGCTGGTAGCGGTCGCCGATTGCTACAACGGGCGGCTCGAGCACAGCAAGGAGCTTTGGGGCCCCGACACCTTTACAACACGGGATTACAACGAGATCCTGGCGCGGAAGGACATCGACGCGATGATCATCGGGACGCCGGACCACTGGCACAAGCAGGCTTCCGTGGATGCCATGAAGGCGGGCAAGGACGTTTATTGCGAGAAGCCGATGATCCATCTCTACTCCGACGGGCCGGAGATGATCGAGACGGCGCGATCGACGGGACGGATTATTCAGATCGGCAGCCAGCGTGTGAGCTCGATGCTGTATGCCAAGGCCAAGGAGCTGCTGCAGTCGGGGGCCATCGGCGAGCTGAACATGGTAACGGCGCACTGGGATCGCAACTCCGCGATCGGCGCGTGGGATTACACGATCCCGCCGGATGCTTCGACGGAGACGTGCGACTGGCCGCGGTTCCTGGGGACGGCGCCAAAGATTCCCTTCAGCGCGGAGCAGTTCTTCCAGTGGCGGAAGTGGAAGGCCTACGGGAGCGGCGTGGCGGGCGACCTGTTCGTGCACCTCTTCAGTGGAACGCACTTCATCACCGGGTCGCACGGGCCGACGCGGGCGATGGCCACCGGAGGACTGCGCTTCTGGAAGGATGGCCGCAACGTGCCGGATGTGATGCTGGGGCTCTTCGATTATCCGCAGGGATTCAACCTGGCCCTGCGGGTGAACTTTGTCGACGGCGGCCAGGAGAACGAAGGCCTGCTGTTTACGGGGTCGGAAGGCCAGATCGAGATCGGCTGGAATGGGGTGACGCTGAGCCGCGTGCCGCGGGAGAAGGCGCCGGGGCTGACGATTGACACATTCCCGGATGCCATGCAGAAGCAGATTCTCGCGGCCTATGAGGAGAAGTATCCGGTGGTGCACCCGGTGGGACCGCCGCCGGTGCGGATCGAGCAGTATCAGGCGCCGCATGGTTACAGCGACAGCTACGACCACCTGAAGAACTTCTTCCATGCGGTGCGGACGCGGACGCCCGTGGTCGAAGATGCGGTGTTTGGGTTCCGGGCGGCGGGCGCGGCGCTGCTGAGCAACCTGAGTTACGACAGGCAAGCCGAGGTACGCTGGGATCCGGAGGCGATGAAGATCGTCAGCGCCTAGCATTTCGGCGTCTGCCCACATCTGCCGGCTGCGGGCAGATGTGGGGCACCCATGTTCGGCGTACAGGGAAAGACGGCGCCTGAGCCGGCTCAGGCGCCACATGGACTGTCCTCGACGCCGCGGTCTGGTTTAATCGAAGACATGCCGCCACTGTGGAAACCGGAAAGCTGGGAGAAGCGCCTTGCGGAGCTGGAGGCGCGGACGGGGGATCTGAAGGACGCTCCGCTGCGCCGCGATGTGCGCTCGCTGGGGGTGCTGCTGGGGCGCGTGCTGCGGGAGCAGGCGGGCGAGCCGCTGTACGAGAAGGTCGAGGAGCTGCGGCATTCGGCGATCCGGCGCCGCGAGGCGCAGGCGCAGGGCGAGATCCGCGAAGCCGAGAACCTGATGCAGATGGCGGTGCTGGGCGTAAATGCGCTGCCCGTGGATCAGGCGTACCGGCTGAGCCGGGCGTTTGCCTTTTACTTTGAGCTGATCAACCTGGCGGAGACGAATCACCGCAAACGGCGGCGGCTCTCGCTGCGAATCAGCGGCGGAGCGGACAAGCGCGAGGCGCAGCGCGGCGAACTGCGCGGCACGCTGCGCGCGATGCGCGAAGCGGGCATCACGGCGGAGCAGGCCCTGGAGTGGCTGCAGCGGATCCTGGTGGTGCCGGTGTTCACGGCGCATCCGACGGAGATCGCACGGCGCACGGTGCTGATGAAGCGGCGGCGGATGGGCGATGTTCTGGAGGAGCTGGACCGGATTCCGGTTCCCGATGAGGAACTGACGGCGCTCGAAGAGGCGCTGACGGCGGAGATCACGGCGCTGTGGCAGACCGATGAGGTGCGGAGCCGCAGGCCGGCAGTGGCCGATGAAGTGCGGATGGGGCTCGACTACTACGACGTCTCGATCTTCGAGACGCTGCCGGGGCTGTACGCGGAAATAGCGGCGGCGATCAGGAGCGAGTACGGGCTGGAGATCGAGCTGGCCGACCTGCCGGTGCTGCTGGCGTTTGGATCGTGGATTGGCGGGGACCGGGACGGCAATCCGTTTGTGACGCCGGAGGTGACGCGGCAGGCGATCCTGATGGCGCGGACGCGGCTGCTCGACTATTACCAGGCGCGGCTGCAGCAGGCCATCAACCTGCTGACGACCTCGGCGCAGCAGCTGCCGGTGAGTGAAGAGCTGCAGGCGCGGCTGAAGGCGTTCGAGGCGGAGCTGCGGATCAGCGCGGAGGCGGCGTTTGGGGCGCGCTTCGAGTTTGAGACCTACCGGCGGTACCTCGTCTATGTGCGGGCGCGGATCGAGAAGACGGCAGGGAAGGCAAGTTCGGATCCGGATCTGACGGAGCCGATGCTGGCGGGATTGTCGCCGTACTGCTCGGCGGCGGATTTTCTGGAGGATCTGGAGGTGGTGCGGCGGAGCCTCGAGGCCAATGAGGGGATCCGGCTGGCACGCACCCTGATCGATCCGCTGCTGCTGATGGTGCGGACCTTCGGGCTGCATCTGCACACGCTGGATATCCGGCAGCATGCGCGGATTCACCGCAAGGCGCTGGAGGAGGCTTCAGCGTGGTCGGCGCAGAGCGGCGCCGCGGCGCCCGCGGCGCTGAGCCCGGAGACGCGGGACGTGATCGAGACCTTCCGCGTCGTGGGGGAGATCAAGGCAGGGTGCAGTCCGGAGGCGATCCGGCAGTACGTCATCAGCGGGGCCGCTTCGGTCGAGGATGTGATGGCGGTGGTGTGGCTGGCGCGGCTGGGCGGGGTCGAGGTCGCGGGCAGCAAGGCCGATGCGGGCGGGCATTGCGGCGATCCCGGATTAATGCCGGTGCCGCTGTTCGAGTCGATTGAAGATCTGCGGAATGCGCCCCGTATCTGCCGTGAGCTGTGGAGCACGCCGGGGTACAGGAAGCTGCTGGAGTCGTGGGAGAACACCCAGGAGGTGATGCTGGGGTATTCCGATTCGAATAAAGACGGCGGGATGCTGACCAGCACCTGGGAGATCTACCGCGCGCACCGGGCGCTGCATGAGGTGGCGCGGGACTGCGGGGTGCGGCTGCGGCTGTTTCACGGGCGCGGCGGCACGGTGGGCCGCGGCGGAGGACCAACGCACCGGGCGATCTATGCGCAGCCGGTGGGGGCGTTCGAAGGGCAGATCCGGATTACGGAACAGGGCGAGGTGCTGAACTGGAAGTACTCCGATGTGGTGCTGGCCGAGCGCAGCCTGGAGCTGATGATTGCGGCGTCGCTGGATGCGCTGGCGAGGCCGAATGCGCTGCTGCCGGACGGGCACCAGTCGGGGGTGATGAAGCCGGAGTGGGAGAGCGCGTTCGAGGAGCTGTCGGAGATTTCCTTCCGGCTCTACCGGCAGAAGATCATCGATGACCCCGAAGTGCTGCGGTATTTCGAAGTGGCGACGCCGGTGGGCGAGCTGGAACACGCGCGCATCGGATCGCGGCCGGCGCGGCGCGCGGGGCAGCTGGATTTCGGGAATCTGCGGGCGATTCCGTGGGTGTTCGGGTGGACGCAGAGCCGGCTGCTGGTCCCGGCGTGGTTCGGCGTGGGCACCGCGGTGGTGGAGTACGCGAAGAGGCCGGGCGGCGCGCAGCGGCTGGTGGAGATGATGGCGGAGTTTCCTCTGTTCATCGACGTGATCCGCAATGTGGAGATGGCGCTGGCGAAGGCGGATCCGGGGATCGCTTCGCTGTACGCGTCGCTGGTGCCGGATGACGGGCTGCGGGAGCGGGTCTTCGGAACTTTGAGGGCGGAGTTCGAGCGCACGCGGGACGCGGTGCTGGCGGTGACCGGACAGCAGGAGCTGCTGGAATCGAATCCGGTGCTGGCGCGGTCGATCTGGCTGAGGAATCCGTATGTGGACCCGATGAGCCTGATCCAGGTGGATCTGCTGCGGCGCAAGCGCGCGGGCGAGGATACGGATGAAGTGAATCGGGCCATTGCGGGAACGATCAGCGGGATCGCGGCGGGGCTGCGCAATACCGGGTGAAATGCGCCGGCTCAGTCCGCGGATTTCCGTTTCGGGAAAGGCATCGTCGTGCGTTCCGATGGCGGAATGCGTCTGAGAGAAAACTCATCTCTGCGGCTCCGGGGCGGGCCTTCGCGATTAGGCTCAGCGCATGGAGGAACGTGCCATGCAGCCAGGAACCGAGACGGATGGATTGCAGTCGAGCGACGATATCCACGCCATTCTGGAGCGGTTCAGTTCCTGGACGGGGAAGCAGTCCCGCCGGAATACAGCGACGCGCGGCAGCGGGAATGAGGTGCGGGAGATTGCCTACGACGAAGCGGTCCGGAAGTATCGGGCGGGCGGAGGCGTGGCGGCTCCGGCGGCTGGTCCCCCTGCAGCGCGAGGAACGGCCAGGACTCAGGCGGGCTCGCCTCCGATCCATCCGCAGCAGAGCGCGGAGGCTGCTCCCGTCGCGGACACTGCCGCGACCAGGGGCCGGCGGTCCAGGTTAGAAGAAACTGCGGTCCCGCGGGCGGGCGAGGCGGCGGCGGTGAATCGTCCCGCTGGGCGGAAGCGCGTTCGCCGGGTTGCTGCGACACCGGCCGCCGTCGTCGCGGCGGCCGCAGGGCCCGAGACGAAAACGGCGAAGCGCAGGAGCACGGAGCGCCCCCCGGGCGCGACGAGCACGCGATCAGCAGCCGCGGCCGATGCGGCGAAGGCCCGCACATCGGCGAGGACCGAGTTTCGGCAGGTGCTGGCGCTGAGGGTCAACGGGACTGCGGCCGAGCGGTGCTCGCGCATCACGATTCGCTTCTCGCCCCAGGAGGAACAGCGGCTGCGATATGCGGCGAAGAGGCGGGGAGTGACGGTTTCGGCTTATCTGCGGGAGCGGGCACTGGCCGGGACGGAAACCGAGTGTGCGGACCATGAGGCTACGGTCCGGATCAGCGCGATGCACGGAGCCACCACGTCCGGCGAATCCGAGCAGGCACCCGGTCGTCACGGCATCGGGAAGTGGCTGGCGGGATTCCGGCAGCGGTGGGTGCCATTCCCCTCGCGGTGAGATGAATCAGGCTGATTTGCCTGCGGCGGGCGCGGGAGGCTGCTGCTGGATCTGCGTGGCTTTGTCGTTTTCGAAGGTGACGGACCAGCGTTTGCCGCCGGCGTTGTAGTAGACGGTGCGGTTGCCGTAATTGGACGAGTCGGACTGCTGCATCACCCCGAGGGCCATGGCCGTCTGCAGTTCGTTCATGCCCGGTTTGGGCTGGTGCTGATCGATGGCCTGCCAGATGTCAGCGGGCCAGAACTTGTACATCTGCTGCGGGTCGTCGTAATAGAGGACGTTGTCGCAGTAGAACGTCCAGCCGTCGGCCTGCAGTGTGCCGATGGCGGTGGCATATTCCTTCGGGTCACCCGCCATGGTGAAGACGGCGAAGGCCTGCTCCTTGCCCGCGGGAACGCGGGTTTGCACCTTGGCGGGGACTTTCTCGGTGACGATATCGCGGATCTCGAGTTTCTGAACGCTGGGCAGGACCCCGGCCTTATGCGAGAACTCCACGCGGCGATCCCGGTACTGGAAATAGTCCATCTCATACCCGGCCTGAACCCAGACGGGTTTGCCCACAAGCTCGCGGGCGGACTTGAGGTCGTCGATGTAGAGCTTGCGCGGCTGCACCATCTCGTCCTGGGTAAGCGGCTGTTCCTTCTGGGCGTGAGGCACGACGCCGGGCTGATTGCGCGCAACCTGAATACGCCAGATGCCAATGCCCAGAATGAGGAGGGCGGGAACGACAATGAGGGCGAGCTTCTGCCAGGTTTTCATGGGCTTTCTCAGCTTAGTCAGATGCGGGAGGAATGCCGGCGTGAGCGGAGGTTCCGGGATTTGTGCGGAAAGGGAAAGGGGTCGCGCACCCTCGCCGGGATCCTTCGCCTCCTTCAGGAGCGGGCGAGATCGGCGAGGGCCAGGGTCAGGAGGCGGGAATTGTTGAGGGACGCGGGGCGGCGGATGGTCATGCCCAGTCTGGCGGCGTAGTCGCGGAAGCCGATGTCGATGTCGTAGAGGATTTCGACGTGATCGCAGAGGAAGCCGATGGGCTGGACGACGAGATGCCGTACGCCCTGCTGATGAAGAGCGGTGAGGGTGTCTTCGACAGTGGGGCCGAGCCATGGCCCGCCGGACATTCCCTGGCTCTGAAAGGCGAAGTACCGGTGTGGCTCCGGGACGCCCGCGCGGCCGGCCACGAGGGACGCGGTGAGTTTGGCTTCGACAGGATAGGGATCCGGAGGCTGCGGCGATCCGTTTGGATCGTTGGCCGGCGGCGCAAGGACCGTCCGGCAGGGGACGCTGTGAGCGGTGAAGAGAACGGGCGGGGCCTGGCCCAGTTCGGCTGTCCAGGGCTCGCGCGTGCCGCGGAGGCGTTCGGCGAAAGCCTCGATGAGCTGGGGGTGGTCGGCCCAGTCTTCAACGAAGTGCAGAGCGAAGTGGCCTTCGGCGGCCGCGAAGACCGCGCGCCGATAGAGACCAACGCTGGTGCGGGAATTCTGCGGAGCGAGGCAGATGACGACGGCGCGCGTGATACCGTCGGCGCGCATCTGCGCGACGACGTCGGCGATGTACGGCTTCCAGTTGCGCATGCCGACGTAGACGGGCACGCCGATCTCCTGCTGCAGCAGACGGCCCTGCTCCATGGTGAGCGGCGTGAGCGGGCTGCCCCCGATGAGTGTGAAGCGATGGCGGACCTCCTCGATGACAGAGTCGGGGAGCGGACGGCCGCCGGTGACGCGCTTCAGGTATTCGGGAATTTCGTCGGCGGAATCGGGCGTGCCGTGCGCGAGGAGCAGAACCGCGTCAGGCATGGCGCGGATCCTGATGGGAAGCCGACGGCGCGTATTCGCGCACGAAGCGCACAACGGCCTGCACGTTTTCGACCGGGGTGTTGGGAACGATGCCGTGTCCGAGATTAAAGATGTGACCGGGACGCCCCGCGGCCTGCGCCAGAATCTGATGAACCCGGGTGCGGAGAAGCTCCTGATCGGCGAAGAGGGTGATGGGATCCAGATTCCCCTGGACAGCGCAGGCGTAGTCGAGAGTCCGCCAGGCGCGATCGAGAGGGGTGCGCCAGTCGAGGCCAAGAACGTCGGCACCAGTTTCGCGCATGGCGGGGAGCAGACTCGCGGTGTCAACGCCGAAGTAGATGACGGGCACGCCCAGCGCCTGCACTTCGCGGACGAGGTTGCGGGTGGCAGACAGAACGAAGTCGCGATAGTCGGGAACGGCGAGCGCCCCGGCCCAGCTGTCGAAGATCTGGATAACCTCGGCTCCGGCGGCGACCTGCTGCGCGGCAAAGTCCCGCAGCACGAGCACAAGCTTGTCGAGGAGCTTCCGCCAGGCATCCGGCTGGCGGTACATGAGCTTCTTGGTTTCGATGTAGTGGCGGGAGCCACCGCCTTCGATCATGTAGCTGGCCAGGGTGAAGGGCGCGCCGCAGAATCCAATGAGGCCGATGCGCTCACCGAAATGCGCGGCGACGCGCTGAATGGCTTCGGCGACATAGCTGAGCTCGCCGGCGCGCGTGGTTTGCAGCGACTCGATATCGGCGAGAGTGCGGAGGGGCTTGTGAATGACGGGACCTTCGCCGGCCTGGAATTCGAAGTCGAGGCCCATGCACTCCAGCGGCAGCAGCAGATCGGCGAAGATAATCGCCGCGTCGACGTCGAGTTTTTCCGCGGCAGTGATGGTGACCTCGGCCGCGAGCTCCGGGCGTTTGCAGATGTCGAGCAGCGAGTGATGGCGGCGGACCGCCATATATTCCGGCATGTAGCGTCCCGCCTGGCGCAGGAACCAGACAGGAGTGCGATCGACCGGTTGCCGCAAACAGGCGCGAACCAGACGCGTGCCGCGCAGGGAAATTTCAGGATTCGTCAGAGACATGAGCCGTGCGAGAAAAGGGTAGCAGGTAGTGACGTTCGGCGGAAATAGCGGCAATGCGCCCGGACCCTCGCGGCTTCAGGTCCGGGCCTGGATCGCCGGCTCAGCGGCTGCGCGATGAGGACTTCTTGCGCGAGCTGCGGCTGGAACTGCCCGAGGAGCTTTTTTTGCCGGAGCTTTTGGTGGAGCGGCCCTTCGACGAGCTGCGCGATGTGCTGCGATGCGAGCGCGAGGAGCTGTTGCTGCGGGATTTGCCTGACCCGCTGCGCGAGCGCGAGGAGCTGCTGCGCGATGTGCTGCGGTGGGAGCCCGAACCGGAGCTGCTCTTCTTCGCGCTGTTTTTTGCAGAGGAGCGTCTGCGCGGAGACGGCGGTACTTTTGCGCCCTCGCGGCGCGCTTCGGAAAGGCCGATAGCGATCGCCTGTTTGGGGTTGGAGACCTTCTTTCCGCTGCGGCCGCTTTTGAGCTTGCCCTGCTTCATTTCGCGCATTTCTTCGTGCACCTTCTGCTGCGCTTTAGGACCGTAGCGCCTGCCTCCCGAGGACTTACCGGAACTTTTTTTGGTTGCCATAAGACATTCTCCCTTCTTGTGATTGGGAAGCGGCGCAGGATGCTCAGGTTGCGCGAGGAGACGCGGCTCGCCGGAAAATCCGTATCCCGACAGGCAACCTCAGAGCGCCGCGGCGGCGGGAAGAATGTCTTCGACGTCGATCCACTGCGTCGGGTAATCGCCGGTGTAGCAGGCGACGCAGAACCTGTTCCCTTCGCCCCCGTCGCACGCCTTTTGTAACCCTTCCAGTGACAAATAGGCGAGCGAATCGGCTTCCACGAAGCGGCGGATCTCCTCGATCGTCTTGTTGGCGGCGATCAGCTCCGACTGGCGCGGCGTGTCCACTCCGTAGAAGCAGGGCGAAATGGTGGGCGGGCAGCTGATGCGCATGTGCACTTCGGTCGCTCCGGCCTGGCGCACCATGCGCACGATCTTGCGGCTGGTGGTGCCGCGGATGATGGAATCGTCGATGAGGATGATGCGGCGGCCTTCCAGCAGATTGCGCACCGGGTTGAGCTTGAGCTTCACGCCGAAGTCGCGCACGCGCTGCTCCGGCTCGATGAAGGTGCGGCCGACGTAGTGGTTGCGGATCAGGCCGAAGCGGAACGGAATGCCGCTTTCCGCGGCGTAGCCGATCGCCGCGGTCACGCCGGAATCAGGGACGGGGACGACAAGATCGGCGTCCACATGGGATTCGCGGGCGAGCTGGCGGCCCATCTGTTCCCGGCTTTCCTGCACCCAGCGGCCGTAGATTTTGCTGTCGGGGCGCGCGAAGTAGACATGCTCGAAGATGCAGCTGGTCTGATTCGGCGGCGCGTACTGGCGCGAGGTCACGCCGTCTTCAGTGACCATCACCAGTTCGCCGGGGAGAACGTCGCGTTCGTATTTGGCGCGCAGCAGATCGAAGGCGCAGGTCTCCGAAGCGAAGACAATCGTGTCGGGGCCATCGGGATTGTGGATGCGGCCCATGGAGAGCGGGCGGAAGCCATGGGGATCGCGCGCGGCAAAGATGCGGTCGCGCGTCATCATGACGATCGAGAAGGCGCCTTCTACCTGACGGAGAGAATCGGCGATGGCGTCGACGAGAGTCGTGGCATGGGAATGCGCGATGAGCTGAACGATGATCTCGGAGTCGCTGGTGGTCTGAAAGAACGCGCCTTTGCGCTCGAGGTGCACACGCAGATTGCCGAGGTTCACCAGATTGCCGTTGTGGGCGATGGCGATGAGACCCTTGGTGGACTCCACCCGGATCGGCTGCGCATTGAGCAGCGCGGAGTCGCCGGTGGTGGAGTAGCGCGTGTGGCCGATGGCCATGTTGCCCTTGAGGCGCGCGAGCACATCGTCGGTAAAGATTTCCGAGACGAGGCCCATGCCCTTGATGTTGGAGAGGTGGGTGCCGTCGGCGGTGGCGATGCCGGCGGATTCCTGTCCGCGATGCTGCAGGGCGTAGAGGGCGAGGTAGGCCTGGCGGGAGGCGTCGGGGTGGCCGTGGATGGCGACCACTCCGCAGTGTTCGCGGAGCTTGGGATCTTCTGCCTCAGGGGCTGAAGCCCCCTGATCTGACGTCGAAACGGCACGACTCAAGTCGTGCCCTGATACAAAGCCTGGCTCGTGGCCGGGAAGACCTTCGATGAGGAGGTGCATCACGCGAACACCTCGCCGGCGAGCTGGGATTCGATGTATTCCGCCCACGGCTTGCGCAGTTCTGAGGTTTGCGTGTCGATCAGCGTCTTCACCCCGCTCTTGCTGAGAGCGCTTTGGCCGGTCTCGGAGTCTTCGTTGATCGCGACGTGGAAACGGCCCTTCGTGACGGCTCCCAGTTGCCAGACGCGGATTTTGTCCCCCGAGAGGATCTGGCGAATGCGCGAAACTTCTTCAGGCAGACACGAAACGACCACCTGAGAAGCGTCTTCAGCGAAAAGGCTCAGGAGGCTGGAGCGTCCCGGCTGGTACGGGAGGGTGACGTCGACACCGGTTCCGGCGGCGAAGCAGCTTTTGGCCAGGGCCGTTGCGATTCCCCCGCCAGCAGCGTCGAGCGCCGCGTGGATCAGTCCGGCCTCGGCGAGGGCGGCCAGGCGGCGGTGCAGTTCGGCTTCGGCTTCGAGGTCGAGGGTTGGTGGAGTTCCCCAAAACTCGCCGAAGATCGTCATGGCAAATTCCGACGAGCCAAATTCCCGGTGCGCGGAGTCAGCCGCGTCGTTGCCGCTGTCGAGCAGAAGCAAAGCATCACCCACGCGAGCGAGTTCCGCCGGGACGGTCTTCGTCACATCGTCCAGGATTCCCACGACTCCGAAGACGGGCGTGGGGTAAATGCCTTCGCCCTTCGTCTCGTTATAGAGCGAGACGTTGCCGCCGGTGATGGGCGTGCCCAGCGCGTTGCAGGCTTCGGCGATGCCATCGACGGCCGCTGAAAACTGCGCCATGATCTCGGGCTTCTCGGGATTGCCGAAGTTGAGGCAGTTGGTGGCGGCGACGGGGGTAGCGCCGGTGCAGGCGACTTTGCGGGCGGCTTCGGCAACCGCGTGCATAGCTCCCAGTTTGGGATCCAGATAACACCAGCGTCCATTCCCCGCAAGCGCCATTGCCAGGCCGCGCTCATGGCCCGGGGTGCCCGTGCCTTTGATGCGCATGACGCCGGCTTCTCCGCCCGGTCCCTGGACGGTGTTGGTCTGGACCATGCTGTCGTACTGCTCGTAGACCCAGCGCTTCGAGCAGATGTTGGGTGAGGCGAGGAGCTTTTTGAGGTCGGCGGTGTAGTCGCGCGGCTTCCGCAGTTCTTCGAGGACATGCGCAGGCGGATCGAGCGGTACTTTGATCTGCCCGGGGCGCGACCAGCTTCCAACCGGCCGATGGTAGACCGGGGCTTCGTCGGTGAGCGACTGGTTGGGGATGTCGGCCACGAGCTCGCCGTGATGGGTGATGCGGAGGCGCGGCTCGCGGATGACCTCGCCGACGATGACCCCTTCGAGGCCCCACTTGTCGAAGACACTCAGGATCTCCTGCTCGCGTCCCTTTTCGGCAACCAGCAGCATGCGCTCCTGCGATTCGCTGAGCATCATCTCGTAGGCGGTCATGCCGGTTTCGCGCTGGGGGATACGGTCGAGATTCATCTCGATGCCGACTCCGCCGCGCGCGCCCATCTCACAGCTGGAACTGGTGAGGCCGGCGGCCCCCATGTCCTGAATGCCGACGACGGCGCCGGTCTGCATGGCTTCGAGGCAGGCCTCGAGGAGCAGCTTCTCCATGAAAGGGTCGCCGACCTGGACATTGGGGCGCTTCTGCTCGGATCCTTCCTTAAATTCCTCGCTGGCCATCGTCGCGCCGTGGATGCCGTCGCGGCCGGTGCGGGCGCCGACGTAGATGACGGGGTTTCCGATGCCGGTCGCCCTGGCGTAAAAGATCTCGTCGCGACGGACTAATCCAAGCGCGAAGGCATTGACCAGGGGATTGCCCGAGTAGCAGGGCTCGAATTTCGTTTCGCCCCCGAGGTTGGGCACGCCGAAGCAGTTGCCGTAGCCGGCGATGCCGTGGACCACGCCTTCGACCACGGAGTGGTTCTTGCGGATGAGCTCTTCGGGAGTCTTGCCGTCCTGCTCGAGGGGCCCAAAGCGGAGCGAGTCCATCACGGCCAGCGGCCGCGCCCCCATGGTGAAGATGTCGCGCAGGATGCCGCCCACGCCGGTGGCGGCTCCCTGGTAGGGCTCGATGTAGCTGGGGTGGTTGTGAGACTCGATTTTGAAGGCGCAGGCCCAGCCGTCGCCCACGTCGATGATGCCGGCGTTCTCGCCGGGGCCCTGGACCACCAGCTTGCTGCGCGTGGGCAGGCGGCGGAGATGCACTTTGCTGGACTTGTAGGAGCAGTGCTCGCTCCACATGACGCTGTAAATGCCCAGCTCGGTAAGCGAGGGGGTGCGGCCGAGGGCGTCCTCGATGCGGCGGTACTCGTCCGGAGTAATGCCGTGTTGCGCGAGCAGCTCCGGGGTGATGGTGGCCGGTGGGGGCGCGGCGACGGAAGATTTCATGGCCGTTTCAAGACTATTGTCGCATGCGGCCAAAAAGTGGAATGCGGAGCCGGGACCTGGCGGACGGGTGGCCGAGGCCCAGCCTGCGCCGGGAGCGAGCGAACTCCGGCGCCACTGGGACGTATAGGATGGAAGCTGGCCATCCGCAGGGTGCGGCAACACACTCCGGGAGGATCCCATGGCGAGATGTGTCTGCCCGTGGTGGATGGGGCCGTTGCTCCTCAACCCTCTGCGTCGATGGAGGCTCAGGCCGGAGCGGTTGCTGGGCCCCTGGGTCCACGAAGGCATGACCGTCCTTGAGCCGGGGCCGGGCATGGGCTTTTGTACCGTTACGCTGGCCCACATCGTGGGTCTGTCGGGTCGCGTGATTGCCATCGATATCCAGCCCCGTATGCTCGATGGGCTGAGAAAGCGCCTGGCCCGGAAGGGCGTGCTCGATCGCGTCGAGACCCGGCTGGCGATGCGCGAATCTTTAGGGATCGCGGACCTGGCAGGCAGCGTGGATTTCGTGCTGGCCTTCGCGATGGTTCACGAGACTCCCTCGGCAGAGAAGTTCTTTCGGGAGACTGCGGTGGTCATGAAACCGGGTGCCTCTCTCTTGCTGGTCGAGCCCATGGGCCACATCAGCGCGGAGTTCTTTACCACCGAAGTGGAAGCCGCGCGAGCCGCGGGGCTGGTTGAGGCAGAGGGTCCGGACATTCCGGGGAACCGAACGGCGATTCTGCGGAAACCGCTGGGGTAAGTACAGTTCCGCCCCCTCAGGAGGCCGGGACGGGAACAGCGGCGGCCTGGTGGATGGCCAGCAGCGTTTCGAGGAGCGGTCTGAGATTCCTGAGGTCGAGGGCGTTGGCGCCGTCGGATTTGGCCTGGGCGGGGTTGTCGTGGACCTCGAGGAAGAGGCCGTCGATGCCGGCGGCGACGGCGGCGCGGGCCAGCAGAGGGATGAATTCGGGCTGGCCGCCGGAGACGCCGTTGGCTCCGGAGGGGATCTGCACGGAGTGGGTGGCGTCGAAGACGACAGGCGCGAAGGCACGCATGATGGCCAGCGAGCGCATATCCACGACGAGGTTGTTGTAGCCGAAGGTGGCGCCGCGTTCGGTGAGGAAGACGCGGGGATTGCCGGTTGTGGCGACCTTCTCGACGGCGTGGCGCATGTCCCAGGGGGCGACGAACTGGCCCTTCTTGACGTTGACGGCGCGGCCGGTGCGGCCGGCGGCGAGGAGGAGGTCGGTCTGGCGGCAGAGGAAGGCGGGGATCTGGAGGACGTCGGCGCCTTCGGCGGCGATCTCGCAGTGGCCGGGCTCGTGCACATCGGTGAGGACCGGCAGCCCCGTGGCTTCGGCAAGGCGGCGGAGGATGGCCGTGCCTTCGATCAGCCCGGGGCCGCGGAAGCTGGTGATCGACGTGCGGTTGGCCTTGTCCCACGACGCCTTGAAAATGTATGGGACATCGAGATCGGCGGTGATGCGCTGGATGGCATCGGCCATGGTGCGGACGTGGGTTTCGCTCTCGATGACGCAGGGTCCGGCGATGAGGAAGAGGCGGCCGCCGCCGATGCGGACCGGTCCGATCTCGAATTCGGGGTTCACAGGACCAGCGTATCGCTGACGAGGGCAGTTTGCTCGTTTTTGAGCCGCCGCTGCTGAGGGAGAATGTTTTTTTTAAGGGGGTATCCGCAGATCCCTGATTCGGGGGATCTTCCGGGGTAATACCCTGGGGGTATTACCCTCCCGACCCCCTGTTCCCACAAGCGAAAAGGCAGCCATTTCCGGAGCGTTTTCGTTGTTGCCCTCTATTTTCAGAATACCAAATCCGAAGCTCCGGAGCGCCAATTTTCCTGGCGCCGGAGCTGGTGTAAGTCTTGTGTTTTCATGGGCTATTACCTCCGTGCGATGGGGTGGGGCTTGACATCCCGGGCCATTCGGCGGCCACACTGCCCCGGATCCGCGTGCTGGCCGGAGTTTTCCAGGCGCGCGATGTGCTGGCTTTCAGGGCAGCCGGTCGTACGCCCGCGGCATGCGAGGACAGGATTGCGGGGCGGTGAGCGGGGATGCGCCGGCCGGCAGTGCGAGAAGGCGACGCTGGAACTTGTTACTACTGGGCGGCCGGGGCCGCCTTCTTATGTTCCACGAAGATGTGTGCCTGATGACAACTCACACACGTCCTGCCTTTCATGAATGGATCAGACTTCAGTTGTGCCACCTGATCGCTGTGACAGGTGTCGCATGTGCTTAACCCCGGCCTGCCGGCGAAGTCGCTGGCTGTTGTCTCGCCGTGGCAGACGGTGCATTCGACGCCGTTGGCGGCATGCGGGCTGGCTTTCCATTGGTCATACACCACCTTATGGCAGCTGGCACAGGTATCCCCGGCTGGAATCAGCCGATGGAACACATGCGTAGCCTGGTCCTGCTGAGCAATGGCAGGATGGACGGAAGCAGCCAGGAAGAGAAAAGCGAGCAGGGCGGAACCGAACACACACGTGCGGAAACGATTCACGGACAGGGCCTCCAGAGTACTGCGCCCCAGTATCAAACCGGCGATGTCCGCCGAGCAGTGATACCTGTCACGTTTCACCGGAATGCGATCTTCCACGGGCCGGGAGGCCTGGCCGGGGAACGGTCAGAAGCCTCGCGGGGTACCGCTGTCTGTACGGAGGCGCAGAGGCAGGCGCCAGGGGGCCGCGATCCGGACTCCGGCGGCGGCGCAGGGGCTAGCCGCGGACGACTTCCGCGCCGGAGGATTCTTCGCGCTTCGAGCGGAGACGGTTCTCGTAGCTGGCTTTGACGAAGGCGGCGAAGAGGGGGTGGGGTTCGAGGGGCTTCGACTTGAATTCAGGGTGGAACTGGCAGCCCAGGAAGAAGGGGTGGCCGGGGATTTCGACGATTTCGACGTAGGTGCCGTCGGGGGTGGTTCCGGTGATGTTGAGGCCGGCGCCGGTGAGCAGGGCCTCGTATTCACGGTTGAATTCGTAACGGTGGCGGTGGCGCTCGCTGATTTCGGTGCGGCCGTAGGCGCGGGCGGCGAGGGAACCGGGCTGGAGCAGGCAGGTCCAGGCGCCGAGACGCATGGTGCCACCCATCTCTTCGACGCCGGTCAGCTCGCGCAGCTTATAGATGACGCGGTGGGGGGTGGAGGGGTCGAATTCGCTGGAATTGGCGCCGTGCAGGCCGCAGACGTTGCGGGCGTACTCGATGCAGGCGGTCTGCATGCCGAGGCAGATGCCGAAGTAGGGGACGTGGCGTTCGCGGGCGTAGCGGATAGCGTTGAGCATGCCTTCGATGCCGCGCTTGCCGAAGCCGCCGGGGACGAGGATGCCGTCGTAACCGCGGAGCTGTTGCTCGTAGCCGTCTTCGAGGCCCTCGGCTTCGATCCAGGTGACGTTGAGTTTGAGGTTGAGGGCGAGCGCGCCGTGGACCAGAGCTTCCTTGAGGGACTTGTAGCTGTCCTCGTATTCCACATACTTGCCGGCGATGGCGATGGAGACTTCGTCGCGGGGGTTGTAGCAGCGGCGGACGAGGTCGGACCAGGGGGTGAGGTCGGGCTCGGGGGTTGCGAGGTGGAGGTATTTGAGCGCGAGGCGATCGACGCCCTCCTCGTGGAAGGCGAGCGGGACTTCGTAGATGGAGTCGACGTCTTTGGCGGTGACGACAGCCTGGTCCTCGAGGTTGCAGAAGAGGGCGATCTTGCTTTTGACTTCGCGGGAGAGGAAGCGGTCGGTGCGGCAGAGGAGGATGTCGGGCTGGATGCCGATGGAGAGCAGTTCCTTGACGGAGTGCTGGGTGGGCTTGGTTTTCAGCTCCTGGGCGGCGCCGATCCAGGGGACGAGGGTGACGTGGACGAAGAGGGTGTTTTCGCGGCCCAGTTCCTGGCGCATCTGGCGGATGGCTTCGAGGAAGGGCAGGGATTCGATGTCGCCGACGGTGCCGCCGATTTCGACGATGGTGAGGTCGCCCTCGGAGGCCACCTTGCGCATGGCGTTCTTGATTTCGTTGGTAACGTGGGGGATGACCTGGACTGTCTTGCCGAGGTAGTCGCCGCGGCGCTCCTTGGTGATGATCTGCTCGTAGATGCGGCCGGTGGTCCAGTTGTTATCGCGGCTGAGTTTTGCGTGGGTGAAGCGCTCGTAGTGGCCGAGGTCGAGGTCGGTTTCGGCGCCGTCGTCGGTGACGAAGACCTCGCCATGCTGGAAGGGCGACATGGTACCGGGGTCGACGTTCAGGTACGGGTCGAACTTCATGAGATTGACTTTGAGACCGCGGCTTTCCAGCAGGGAACCGATGGAGGCGGCGGCAAGACCCTTGCCGAGGCTGGACACGACTCCGCCGGTCACAAAAATGTACTTTGCGGACATTTCTGCGTCACCTTTTTTGGGATTGTGTGCTGGACGAACCAGGCGGGCACGATCAAGTATCGCAGTTTGGGCAGGCAAAGGAAAGCGATTTGTGGTCGAAGTACGGCCCGGACCAGGGGAGCCCAGGCGGGCCTCGCCGAGGGCGTATCGACCGGCCAGCAGCAGTGCGCTCCGGGAACGCCGGAATTGTGTACCGACCTTTCCCCAGTGGGGGGATGGCGCTGTGGAAGCTCTGGACAACGATCCCGCTGTGCATGAATGGTCCCGCGGACGGCCGCGCCAGGACAGGTCGGGACCGGCCTTTCCACTCAGAGCATCGGCTTTCCACACGAGTTCCGGGCGGGGATGTTCATAAGGTGGAGATCCAGGGACGTTTCCGGCCTGTTTTCCCCGGCTTTCCTGCTTTTCCATGCGGGCCGGCCCCGGTTTTCTAAAACGAGGACGCACCGGGGAGCCGCCCCAGCAGCGGTTTTGCTCCTTCTTTCCACTTTTCCGCGCACATCGGCTACGGCTACGGGAGAAATAAGACTTTGAATACTCGTAACAGCCGTCGCATCGCCGGGGGTCGGCGCCGGGGACGGACGGACGCGACTCACAAAAACGACAGGATTTCCAGAGCACGCAGGATTCCGGTTTCTCTCTACAATGAGGAGTTCCTGCTCAGGGCCTTGCGGGGGGCTTCCGGGCATGGTGTACATTGAGTCAGACTGGATTCGGGGGAGCCACAATGCCGGCTGGAGTGGAACAGGAGAAAGCCGTTCAGGGCGCGGTCATGGAGATCACCGTCAGCCGCCAGGATCTGCTGCGGGAGCTGACGGCGACGCAGAGCGTGGTGGAGCGGAAGACGACCATCCCCATCCTTTCGAACTTTCTGGTCGAAACCGAGGACGATCGCATCGTGATCACGGCGACGGACCTGGATCAGAGCATCCGCACCGGGTGCGCGGCGAAGGTAAAGAAGCCGGGGTCGTGCACCATTCCGGCGCGCAAGCTGTACGACTACATCCGGCTGCTGGGCGACGGCGAGATTTCCATCAAGCTGCTCGACAACCACTGGGTGCAGATTCGCGCCGGGCGCTCCAATACCCGCATGGTGGGCATGGCGCGCGCGAACTTTCCGCAGGTGCCTGACTTCCCGGAAGGCAACGTGACGCGGATCCCGGTGCCGTCGCTGCGGACCCTGATTGCGCGCACGATCTTCGCCATCTCCAACGAGGAGTCGCGCTACACGCTGAACGGCGCGCTGCTGATCCTGAAGGCGGAATCGATCGCCATGGTCGCCACGGATGGCCATCGGCTGGCCCACATCGAGAAGACGGCGGAGAACTTCCCGGGCATCACCGCGGAGAAGAAGACGCTGATCCCGCGCAAGGCCCTGCAGGAGCTGCAGTCGCTGCTGGCGAACACCGAGGCTGAGACACTGGAGTTTGCCGATGACGACAGCACGCTCTTCTTCCGCATCGGCCACCGGGTGCTGACCAGCCGCAAGCTGACGGGGCAGTTCCCGAATTACGAGGCGGTGATGCCGCGCGACAACAACAAGTTCGCCATCGTGCGCAGCCAGGATCTGTCGGGGTCCATTCAGAGAGTGGCGCAGTTCGCGGACGAGCGCTCGGGCGCGATCAGGATGCGGCTGGAGCAGAACGAGATGAAAATCTCCTCCTCCTCGACGGAAGCGGGTGAGTCGGAGGATACGATCGAGACTCCTTACAGCTTCGATCCGCTGGTGGTGGGCTTCAATTCGGCGTACCTGATCGACTTTCTCAAGGCGATCGGCAACGAGGGCGAAGTGCGGCTGGAGTTCAAGGACGCGCAGTCGGCGGGCCAGATGCGCCCGGAAGACGGCTCGGACGAATACCGCTACCGTTACATCATCATGCCGATGCGGATCTGAAGGCGGCAGGGGCTGCTGCTGCACCGAAGCGCCCGGTTATCGGGCCTCCACGGGTTTGACCGGTCTGCGGAACCTCCTTCTCATCGACGCACCCAGTGGCACTGGTGCAAGACAACGCATAAGACGGCCAAACGGGCATGAACTGCGTCATAGGGAAAGTTGCAGGCGGGTGGGGGTCAGCGCTGCGCCTGTCCGACGGCGGCAGACGCGTTCAGGCTCGAATGTTCCGGTATGCCGGTGACAGGTCCGGAATGCCGCGTTCATGCCCGAAATTGCAGCTGCCTCCGGGGAGAATGCTCCTGTAGCATACGGAATACTCCCCGGAGGATCGGATGCGCTCGACCCGTCCATTACCGCCGCTGTGGCTGATGGGATTGTGCAATGCCACTCTGGGATTCAGCAGTGGAGTGGCATTTTTTCTGCTGCCCCAGCTGATGGCAGCCGCGCATGTGCCGGTGCCGAGAATCGCGGTGATGACCGCAATCGGGACGACGCCCAACTTCTGGTTTGTACTGTTCGGGCCGATTCTCGATGTCCGCTTCAGCCGCCGCTGGTATGCAACGCTGTTTGCGGGACTTTGCGGCAGTGCTGCCACGGTTGCCATTCTCGGGGTGCATCAGCTGGTGGTGCTGCCCATCGCTCTGGTGGTCTGCAACGCATCCGCCATGCTGTCCAGTTCGGCCCTGGGGGGCTGGCTTTCCAACATCACACCCGCCGAGGGAAAGAACCCTCTGAGCAAGTGGATGAATATCGCGGCGATCAGCGGAAACGGGCTGATCGTGGCGATTGGCGCCGAGCTCGTACGGCACCTGCCCCGGATTCCGGCGGCATTGCTGGTGGGAGGGGTGATTTTCCTGCCGACCGCAGTCTTTCTGTTTTTGCCCACTCCCGGGCCGGACCGCAGGCTGGCCGGGGAGAGTTTCGCTCAGTTCAGCCGTGAAGTGCTGGCTCTCCTGCGGCGGCGCGAAGTGGTTCTCGTGCTGTTCCTGTTTCTGTCGCCGTGCAGTACGGTCGTCCTGCCCAATCTGCTGGGAGGTCTGGGGGCGGAGTTCCATGCCTCAGCACGCGCGGTCAGCCTGGCGGGCGGCGCCGGGGCCTTCCTTCCGGGGCTGCTCGGCTGTTCGCTGTTTCCCATCCTCGCGCGACGGCTGCGGTTGCGCTTTTTCTATCTGGGCAATGGAATTCTGGGCTGCCTGTTCACGCTGAGCCTGATTATTTTGCGTCACACGACGACAACATTCGTGCTGGCGGCTTTCGGTGAATACCTGTTTCAGGCGGTCGCCTTCTCGGTGCAGATCGGGATGGTCTTCGAGGCGATTGGGCCGGATAATCCGCTGGCGGCGACCACATTTTCATTTCTTACGGCGGCCACCAACGTTCCGGTCGCGTGCGTGACGCTGGCCGATGGGCATGCGTATTCCATCAGGGGAATTACGGGGATGCTCTTCACCGATGCGATGATCGGCATCGCGACGTGCCTGCTGGCCGGCTTGCTGCTGGGCCGCTTCGACTCGCCAGCGGTGCGTGCCGCGAAGACTTCCGCCTTGCCGATGGAGGCACCACTGGAAGAGAACCCGTGATGCCTTCTGACGATACTGCGGGAACTTGCGGCACGGCTGAAGGGAGGCCTCCCTGCTTTGCGGCCGGTTGGGATTCGGGCTCAGCCGCAACTCTCCTCGAGTTCGACAGCGCGCGGAAAGAGGATGTTGTTCTCGAGGTGGACATGCCGGTGCAGGTCGCGCTCGAATTCCGACAAAGCCTGGAAGAAGCCGCACCAGGTGGGGCAGGCGCCCGCGGGCGGCGCGTAGTCGTGGCTGAGGCCGCGAATCTCCGCGAGCATCTCGCCGGCCGCATCGTGCTCGGCCATCATGACGCGGATGGGATGTTTCATGGTGCCGACGCAGCCGAGGGAGGGCGGGCCGCAGGTGGCCATGTTGCGCTCGAGGTTGGTGATCCGGGGAAAGAGGATCATCTCCTCCTTTGCGAGGTGCTGGATGAGATCTTCTCCGACCGCTTTGACGAGAATCTGGATACGGGGCAGTTCGGGGTGGTGGTCTCCGTGGCGGGCTACGACCTTCTGCGCGAAGCGCCAGAGGCGCGGAATTTCGCGGCGGATGTATTCGTGATGGGTGGTCACGATGTGGGTGCAGAGCGATCCCAGCGGGGCTGTGGTCCAGTCGGTTGTGTCGTCAGCGGCGGGCGGGCCGGCGGCTTCAATGGCCGCCAGCACTTCCGCGGGCTCCAGTGCGCGCTCGGCGCAGGCATGGGCGAGCGGCTTGCGGCCTCCGCAGCAGTAGTCGATACCGAAATTTTCGAAGACGCGGATGGAGGCCGGATTTTCCACGGCGATTTCGCGGACGGTGGTCTGTGCGGTGGGCATAAGAGGTTCTCCTGAGTGTGAAAGTAAGGGAGGGGCGGCAGAGGCGCTGCGACTTAAGTCACACCGAGGGGATTTGGTTAGAATTCTCACGATGGCGGAGCAGACGAGTATCGTGACCTCTCTCGCGGCCGTTCCTCTGTTTTCCGGGCTGTCGCCGGAAGAGCTGCGGCTGCTGGCGGCGCGCTTTGTGCGGAAGCGGTATTCGCAGGGAGAGCTGCTGTTTTCGGAAGGGGATGCGTGCCGAGGACTGCACATCATCGACAGCGGGCGGCTGCGCATCTTCAAGAGCTCGCCGAGCGGGCGGGAACAGGTGCTGGCGGTGGAAGGACCGGGCGGGTCGGTGGCCGAGCTGCCGGTCTTCGATGGCGGGCCCTATCCGGCATCAGTCAGCGCGGTGGAGGACGCACAGGTTCTTTTCATTTCGCGCCCGGATCTCAGGAACTTTTGTCTGGAGCATCCCGAAGTGGCTCTGAAGATGCTGGCGGTGGTCGGAGCGCGGCTGCGGCGCCTGGTGGGCATTATCGAGGAGCTTTCGTTTACGACCGTGCGGCAGCGGCTGGTCTCGGCGCTGGTCCGCCTGGCGCAGACAGGGCGGCGCTCGGAGCGGGGAATCGAGTTCGAACTGCCGGGCACGCACCAGGAGATGGCGCATCAGCTGGGCACGGTGCGCGAGCTGGTGTCGCGCAACCTGATGCGGCTGCAGGCCGAGGGGCTGATTCATGTGGAAGCGCGCAGCATCGTGGTGCTCGACCTGCATGGACTGACGGCGCTTCTGGAAAGCGGCTCCTGAGACTTTGTGATGCGTGCGCGTGACGAATGTCACTGCTCCGGAGGCCGGGTGCGGGGAAGCTGAGAGCAGGAGTCAGTCATGTCCGCCATTGCCGCCGAAGCCGCAGTCTTCCACAGGCCAGAAATCGAGAATCGCGCCGCTCTGCTGGCGGCGGAGCGCAGAAAGAGCCTTCTGCTGCGGATGTGGATCGGCACGGGCCTCTTCTTTATGGTGCTGCCGGGAACGATCCTGGGGTTCACGAATCTGCTGGCGATCAGCGCGCACCATGGGCTGGAGGCCATCTCCCCGGCGTGGATTCAGGCGCACGGCTACTCGCAGGTCTTTGGCTGGATCGGCAGCTTTGTGCTGGGCATCGGCTTTTATTCGCAGCCGCACACGCGCGCGAACCGCGGCCGGCTTCCGTGGGTCTGCTGGTCGCTGTGGACGGCGGGGCTGGTGCTGCACTGGCTGGCGGCTGCCTACCTGTGGGAATGGCGGCTGACGCTGCCCGGCTCCGGCTTGCTGCAGTTCGCGGCGATTCTGCTGTTTCTGCATGCGGCGCGGCAGCACAAGCTGCCCGCAGCCGGCCTGCCGGGGTCGACTCCCAGGCTGCGGCCGCGCATGGAGCCGTGGATGCAGACGGTGCTGGTGAGCAATGGGGCGCTGCTGCTGGCGCTGGGCATCAGCCTGGTGGAGAGCTTCCGGCTGGCGATGCTGGGCCATGGACCGGCGATTCCACACAATTTCGATCAGAGCTTTCTGGTGCTGCTGGGCTGGGGATTCATGGCGCCGCTGGTGTGGGGTTTTGGCGCGCGCTGGCTGCCCATTTTCCTCGGGGTCGCGCCGGTGCGGGGAGGGTTGCTGCAGATCGCCGTTCTGCTGGACCTGCTGGGGGTGGCGCTGGGCATGGCGCACCAGACAAAGCTGGCGGCGCCGTTGCTGGCAGCGGCAGCGATTCTTGCGGCTGCGGCGATACGGGTCTTCAGCGGGGCTGAGCGTCCGGCGAAAACCATCGGGCTGCATCGCAGCTTTCCGGTATTTCTGCGCATCGCGTTTGGCTGGTCGATCGCCGCGTCGCTGCTGGGCGTGTGGGCGGCCTGGTCGGATGTGCATGGAGGCATCTGGGGCGGGTCGCGGCATGCGCTGACGGTGGGCTTTGCGGCGATGATGGTGATGACGGTGGGTCCGCGCATCCTGCCGCATTTTGCCGGCGTGCGGGGCATCCGGAGCCGGAAGCTGATGTTCGCCACGCTGCTGCTTCTGCTCTTCGGCTGCACGCTGCGTGTGAGCATGGAGCCGCTGGCCTACGAAGGCCTCGCGCCGTTCGCGTGGAAGCTGCTGCCGCTTTCGGGGTGTCTCGAACTGGGCGCGGTGCTGCTGTTCGCAGTGCAGATGGTGCTTACGTTTGCGCTGGAGCCGAGCATCTTCGCCGACGCTGGCTGAGCGGGCCGGAGCCGCATCCTGAGGGGATTGCCCTTTCGGCATTCCTGCTGTGCGATCCTGGTCATCTTCGCCGCGCCGTGTGCGACCCGATGATGACACGAAGCAACGGGCTCCGCAGCCTGTGACTTAAGTCCCTGCACCATCGATTTGCAATCGCTACTGTGACTACATAGCACAGAACCGCGCAATTTTCGAAGAGGAAATCATGACTTATAAGCGCTACTGGATGGCTCTGGCCATCGTGATTGCGGGATCGTTCGCCGTTCTCGGCAGTGTGGGGCGGAAGATGATCAGCGAGGCTCCGCCGCTCCCCGACGTTTACAGCACAGACGGCCATTTGCTCTTCACCGGCCCGACCATCACGGATGGACAGGGGGTGTGGCAGTCCATCGGAGGGCAGGAGATTGGCACGGTGTGGGGCCATGGCGCTTACCTGGCTCCTGACTGGACGGCGGACTGGCTGCACCGCGAAAGCCTGTTTCTGCTGGAGCGGTGGGCGCAGCGCGACGGCGCGGCGAGCTTTGCGGCGCTGGGGCCGGATCAGCAGGCTGTGCTGAAGGCACGGCTGATCCGTACGATGCGGAGAAACACTTACGATCCGGTCACCCGCCGCATTGTCGTGAGCGACGACACGGCGGCGGCATTCCAGCATCTGGCGGCCTATTACGCCGATGTTTTCAGCAAGGGCCGCAGCGAGTATGCCATCCCCGCCGGGGCACTGAGAGATCCTGCGAAGCTCCAGCAGATGGCCGCGTTTTTCTGGTGGACCTCCTGGGCGGCGCACACCGACCGGTCGGGCAGCAGCATCACCTACACGAACAACTGGCCGCATGAGCCGCTGGTGGCCAATGCTCCGCCGCCCTCGGCGATTCTGTGGAGCATCCTGAGCTTCGTCTTTCTGCTGGCGGGGATCGGCGGACTGGTGTGGTGGTACGGGTCGCAGGAGAAGCCGGATTTTCACCCGGCATTTCCCGCCCGAGATCCTTTTCTGAGCCTGAAGGCGACGCCCAGCCAGCGAGCCACGATGAAGTACTTCTTCGTGGTGGTGGCGCTGTGGGGCGTGCAGATTGCCATGGGCGCGCTGACGGCGCACTACGGTGTGGAGGGCGGAGGCTTCTACGGCATCCCGCTGGACAAGATTCTTCCCTACGCGGTTACGCGCACCTGGCACCTGCAGCTGGCGATTTTCTGGATCGCGACCTCATGGCTGGCGACCGGACTCTATGTAGCTCCGGCGGTGAGCGGCCATGAGCCGAAAGGCCAGCGGCTGGGCGTGAATGCGCTCTTCGGGGCGCTGGTGCTGGTGGTAGGCGGATCGCTGGTGGGGGAATGGGCGGGTATTGAGCAGAAGCTGGGGAACCTGTGGTTCTGGTTCGGCAGCCAGGGTTACGAGTACGTGGACCTCGGGCGTTTCTGGCAGATTCTGCTGTTCGTGGGACTGCTGCTGTGGCTGTTTCTGATGGTCCGCGCGCTGAAACCCGCCCTGGTGCGCAGCAGCGAGAGCCGTCCGCTAATGGTGCTGTTCCTCATCTCGAGCATTGCCATCCCGCTCTTCTATGCGGCGGGGCTGATGTACGGGCAGCGGAGCCAGCTGGTGACCGCCGAGTACTGGCGCTGGTGGGTGGTTCACCTGTGGGTGGAGGGTTTCTTCGAGGTATTTGCCACCGTGGTGATTGCATTTCTCTTCACGCGGCTGAACCTGCTGGAGATTCGCTCGGCGACGCGCGCGGTGCTGTTCTCGACGACGATCTTTCTCTCGGGAGGCATCATCGGCACCTTCCATCATCTCTACTTCGCAGGATCGACCCCGGCGGTGATTGCGCTGGGAGCGGTCTTCAGCGCGCTGGAGGTGGTGCCGCTGACGCTGGTTGGTTACGAAGCCTGGGAGAATATCCGGCTGGCTCGGGGCAGCAGCGAAGCGCCGTGGGTGGCCAACTACAAATGGCCCATCTACTTTTTTGTCGCGGTGGCCTTCTGGAACATGGTGGGCGCGGGGCTGTTCGGATTCCTGATCAATCCGCCCGTCGCGCTCTACTACATGCAGGGGCTGAACCTGACTCCGGTCCACGGACACACGGCGCTCTTCGGCGTGTACGGGATGCTCGGGCTGGGGCTGACGCTCTTCTGCCTGCGGGCGATCCGGCCCGGGATGCAGTGGAAGGATCGTCCGCTGAAGGTGGCCTTCTGGCTGCTCAACGTGGGGCTGACCCTGATGGTAGTGATCAGCATGCTGCCGATCGGGATTCTGCAGGCGATGGCCTCCATCGAGCAGGGTACCTGGTATGCGCGCTCGGCGGTGTTCATGCAGACGCCGCTGATGCAGTTCCTGCGCTGGATGCGGGTTCCCGGGGACGTGCTGTTCGCAGTGGGGGCGGCGGTTCTGGGGTTGTTCGTGATGGGGCTGCTGACGGGGCACTCGTATGATCGCTCGGCCGATATCGGGTCTGCGGATGCCAGCGAGAAAGAGCAGATGCTGGTGGCGGGGGACTGAAGGACAACACAACCGGATGAGAAGGCGGCGGATGCTTGCGGGCTCCGCCGCTTTACTTTTGCAGCTGCGGAGAGCAGGTCTGTGCTGGCGTCAGAAATCTTTGCGAGTGCCACCGTCGCCGCGGAGGAAATCGAAATCGCAGCCCTGGTTCGCCTGCAGGACAGAGTTCTCGAAGAGGCGGGCATATCCGCGCCGGGGCGGTTTGCGATGCGGCGGCGCCTGCTTCCAGGCGGCGAGACGGCGGGCGAGTTCCGCGTCATCGATGAGCAGATCGAGGCGGCGCGCCTCCACGTCGAGCGCAATGCGGTCTCCGGTTTGGACGACGGCGAGTGGGCCGCCGATGGCGGCCTCGGGGGCAATGTGCAGCACGATGGTGCCGAAGGCGGTGCCGCTCATGCGGGCGTCGGAGATGCGGACCATGTCCCTGACACCCTGGCGGGCCAGCTTGCGAGGAATGGGCAGGTAGCCTGCTTCCGGCATGCCGGGCGCGCCTTTGGGGCCGGCGTTGCGCAGGAGGAGAATGTCTTCGGGCTGGACGTCCAGGTCGGGCAGGTCGATGCGGGTGGTCATGTCTTCGACGGAATCGAAGACCACGGCACGGCCGGTGTGGCGCATGAGGTGCGGGGATGCCGCAGATTGCTTGATGACGGCGCTGTCCGGGGCGAGGTTGCCGTGAAGCACAGCCATGGCTCCGTGCGGGCTGAGGGGCGCGGTGAGAGGCCGAATGACATCCTGGCCGGGAATTTCTTCCGCCTGGGAGAGGACATCCGCCAGCCTGGCTCCGGCAATGGTGGGCGCGGAAAGGTCGAGGAGCGGAGCCAGTTGGCGCAGCAGCGCGGGCATGCCTCCGGCATGGTGGAAGTGCTCCATATAGTGCGCGCCGGAGGGCTTGAGATTGACGAGGACGGGAACCTCGCGTCCAAGCCGGTCGAAGAGGGCGAGGTCGACGGGAATCCCGGCGCGTCCGGCGATGGCGGTGAGGTGGATGAGGCCGTTGGTGGATCCGCCGATGGCCTGCAGGACGATCATGGCATTGCGCACCGAGGCCTGGTTGATCAGGTCGCAGGGTTTCGGCTGGCCGGATAGGGCAAGTTCGGCGGCGCACCTGCCGGTAGATTCGGCAATGCGGCGGCGATCCGCGTGGGTTGCGGGAGCGGTGGCGCTCATGGGCAGCGACAGGCCCATAGCCTCCAGCAGGCAGGCCATGGTGCTGGCGGTTCCCATCACCATGCAGGTGCCGACGGAGGGGACGAGGCGGCCGCTGATCTCTTCGATTTCGGAATTGCCGATGGCGCCGGCGCGATGTTCGGCCCAGAAACGCCGGCAGTCGGTGCAGGCGCCGAGCAGCTGGCCGCGGTAATGGCCCACCACCATGGAGCCGGTGGGCAGGACGATGCCGGGGAGGTTCGCACTGGCGAGCGCCATCACCTGGGCGGGCAGCGTCTTGTCGCAGCCTCCGATGAGGACGACCGAATCCATGGGCTGAGCGCGGATCATCTCCTCGGTGTCCATCGACATGAGGTTGCGCAGGAACATCGAGGTAGGATGTGCGAAGGACTCGCCGATGGAGATGGTGGGAAAGACCATGGGCAGGCCACCGGCCAGCATCACGCCGCGCTTGACGGCCTCGATGAGATCGGGCATGTTGCCGTGGCAGGGATTGAAGTCGCTGGCGGTGTTGGTGATGCCCACGATGGGGCGATCCAGGGCGCTTTCGGAATAGCCCATTGCCTTAATGAAGGCTTTTCGCAGGAACAGGGAGAACCCGGCGTCGCCGTAGCTGGTGAGTCCTTTGCGCAGGCCTCCGGTCATGAGAGACGCTCTTTTCGAAGAGGGATGAGGTGTAGCATACCAGGCGCGCGCGGATGGGCCATGAAAGGCGAGTATATGATTCCGCTTCCGCAGGCGACAAGGAAAGCAGATGCCCGGGCGTCAATCGGGGTGGGGGATTCAGTGCGGCAGCACGGGCTGCAGCGCCGGTTCGAGATCCTTAAAGACCTGGACGGCGAGGGAGCTGGTGAACTCGTAATTGATGGCCTTTGTGCCGGGCACGAAGGCCATGGCGGTCCCGAAGAAGCGGTCTCCGATGATGAAGGCGAAGACCGCGGTGCGGCTGGCGACGCGGGAGCCGATAAGATAGCCGCCGCCGCCGTACATCCTGACGCGGTTATCGCCGGTTCCGGTTTTTCCTCCGAGCGGGAGCAGGGTGCCGTCGCTGAGGCGGATGCCTCCGGCGGCTCGACGGGCGGTCCCACGCTCGACTACTGAAATGAGTTCGTCGTGGACCACGGAGGCGATGGTTTGGGATAGAACCCGCTCGCCGGCGGCCGGTGGCCGGGAAAGGCTGGTGGTAAAGGGGGTATTTTCGGCGAACCGCAGTTCGCGGACCGCGGTGGTGGGATAGCGCACGCCTCCACCGGCAACGATTCCCATCAAGTCGGCCAGCGCATCCGGGGTATCGCCGGAGACTCCGATGGCCGTCGCGTAAGAGGGGACCAGCTGTTCGAAGGGGTAGCCGAGGCGCTTCCAGGCGGCGGATATCGACTGGAAGGCATCCTGTTCCTGGAGCGTGTGGATCCGCGTGTCCTGGCCTTCCCGGTAGCGGCTCTGGAACAGCCATTGATAGCACTGCTGACGTTCGTCGGCAGAGGCGGCGACGAGTTCGCGGAAGCCAGCCTGCGGATGCCGGCCCAGATACCAGAGCAGCCACAGCTCCAGAGGATGCATGCGGGCGAGGTAGCCGCGATCCTGCAGGTTGAACTTGCCGGGGGCGAACTTGTCGTAGAGGCCGGCGATCCCGGCATCGCTCATCAGTCCCCGCAGCATATGGCGGTGCACGTAGGCGGTGAATTCGGCAGCAGAAGCCTCGGGGCGGACCGAGCGATAGAGGATCGCCAGCCGCCGGGGAAAGTCAGGATTGGCGCGGCCAAGCGAGTCGAGCACCTGGTCGAGGGGCTGGCCCTGATATTGGCGATAAAAACGGGAGAGAAAGACCGTGCCTTCCTGGTCGGCGAAGCGGGCCAGATACCGGCTGCGCTGCTGGGCGGAAATCCCGGAGCTCACCGGCGGTACGGGCATGCGCGCGAGGTAATAGCGTTCGATGTCGCGCATCAGGCGGATGAAAACAAGGTTGACGGAGCGCTCGAAGGCCTCGCGCACCGTGAGAATCCGGTGATTGTCGGACGGCTCGAAGTTGCTGAACTCGTGCAGGCCGCCGGCGGTAAAGAATCCCTCGGCGGGCGATGCGGAATAGCGGCGGTCGAGCGCGGCTTGGAGCATGGGGCGGAGGCTTTTGTCGGCCGTTGTCGCGCAGTAATTCACCGCCCACACCGTGAGAGGATCCGATTTGCTCCGGTCGAGGGCCGGGGAGGAACAGAGTGCGTGCAGCTGTTCCACGATCTGCAGGTAGTTGATCAGGGTGCGGAGCTTGGCGGTCGAGCCGAGTTCGAGTTTGGTGCCCTGGTTGATGTCGAGAGGTTGATTGAAGGTATCTGTCTGGACACGCAGGAGGTTCAGACCCGAGCCGCGCTCGAACAGGGTGAAGCTGTAAATCACCGCGTCAGCACTGCTCGACGCCAGCATCCGGGGCTGGCGAAGCTGGGCGACTGCCGCAGGGTCCGAACCGGTGAGGCCGCGCAGGATGGAGGTGGCTTTCCGCTGGGCGGTGCTGTCGATGCTGGTCAGCACGGTGAGGTCCAGGCGGTCGAGGGTGTAGAAGGAGCCGACATGCAGCAGGGCATCGAGATTCGCCCGAATGAGATTGCCGGCTTTTCTCTCGACGTAATCGGGTTCGGGTGAGGGCCGCGGAGGATGGATGGACGGAGACTGCCGCAGGGCGAAGTCGCGCATCCCTGGAGGGATGAGGCCATCGCGGGCAAGAGCGCGGAGATAGCGCGCGGTCTGCTGGGTGAGGTCGTCGGGCGAGGCGGACAGATAATGAGAGGGCGAGCGGGTGGCGATGAGCAGGGAGAGCACCTGGCGGAAGGCCAGCGCCTGCTGTTGTTGCACTGTGGCGGTAAGGCGATCCGCGGGTGTTTTGAGAAGGCGATTGACCTGATCAAAATCGGCTCCGTACCAGGCGCGGAGACCGTCCCCCAGACCGATGACCTCGCCGTATCCTGGACTGGCGCCCAGTGGAAGGGAGTTGAGGTAATCGCGGACAATTCGCTGCTGCTCGGCCAGAGTGAGCGGTCCGTTCTGATACGCGCGCAGCGAGGCAGAGAGCATCTGGTTGAGCTTCTGTCCGGGTGAGCGCGTGCGCCCCTGGGGGGAATGACGCACCTTTTCGAGCTGGGTGGCGAGCGTGCTGGCTCCGATGGTGCGGTAGCGCCGGTTCAGGCGGTGCAGACCGTAATCGAGAAGTGCGTGGGAGAAGCGCGGCCATTCGATGGCCGGATTGCGGTGGGGATGGTTCGGATCGAGGATGGTTCGGTTCTCAATAAAGAGCAGCGTTTCGGCCACCAGCGGAGGGATATCCGCATATTGCGGATAGACTTGCTGCGGAAACCGGAAGCTGGTGATGGGGCTCTGGTTGCGGTCCAGGAGGCGCAGGCCCGCCTGGGATTTCTCATGGTAGATGGGGTACAGGCCGAGATGACTCAGGGTCTGCGCGGGCAGAGAAATGCGGGACTGCTGGTCCACGCGATAGCCATGGAGCTGCGCTTCCCGGAGGAAATCGGGCAGGCGCGAATATCCCAGGCGCTCATCCCAGGGTCCGGGAGCTGGATAGGCGATGGCGGGGCCTGGTCCCGGGCCGACGCTCCAGGTCACGCGGGTGGCAATGGCAGAGAAGATACGGGACTGCAGCCAGGAGGAGTGCGCCTCGGCAATCAGCAGGGCGAGCAGGGTGATGGCCGCGAGATTCAGAGCGAGCCCCCGGCGCAGTCGCGGCGTCCAGAACCCGGAAAGGGCCGGTCCGGAAGGGAGCATCCTGCGCGCCCGGATGATGACGGGCAGACCCATGGCACCTCCCCATCGATCCATGATGATAGGCTGAGCAATCTTGCTGCCGCAGTGATCAACAGCACATTTTCCGGAGTCATCGGGCTGAGCGCAGCCACCATTCATCGGCTGAAACAGCCACGCCGAATCCCATGTGGCAGGGGCGAAGGTGGAGTATTGTTCGGACGGGATTCTGCGACGCAGACCGGGGAGGCTCTTTCATGGTCAGCGCATCGGAACTGAAGCAGGGGATGGCGATTCGGATCGAGGGGCAAATCTACCGCGTGGCCGAGGTGGAAGCCCGGGCCGGCGCAGCCAGGATGGGAGCCACGGTGCGCGCCAGGCTGTGCAATGTGAGCACCGGCCGCTTCCGGGATCAGCACTTCCGCCCGCAGGAGCGGCTCGAAGAGCTGGAATTCGAAGAGCGCAGACTGGAGTTTCTGTACGGCGACGAGCGCACCTGCACATTTCTGCGCCTGGATACCTTCGAGCAGGTGGAGTTCCCGTCGGAGGGTCTGGGGCTGGCCGCGAGACTTCTGCAGCCGGGAAGCGAAGTTGCCGCGGATTTCTTCGAAGGGGAGCCGGTCAGCGTCGTCCTGCCCGATGCGATGGAGGCGCGTGTGGTCAGCACCGCGCCTCCGGCCCGCTCGCAGCAGGACTCCGGCAGAAAAGAGGCGAAGCTGGATAACGGCCTGACCGTGCAGGTTCCGTTGTTCGTCGCTGCGGGCGAGGTGGTGAGCATCGACCTGAAAACGGGGCGGTACCTGGAGCGGGTGCGGGTGCAGCACCGGAAAGGCGCATAATCAGGACCCGGAGGAGGGTCTATGCTCGAGCTGCTGGCAGTCCGCATGGAGATTCCAGCCGAGACCAACATCGTCCTCGGCCAGGCGCACTTCATCAAGACGGTGGAAGACCTCTACGAAGCGGTCGCGACCACTGCGCCGCAGGCCCGGTTCGGGCTGGCTTTCAACGAAAGCTCAGGGGCGTGCCTGATCCGGGCAGAGGGCAACGATCCGGGATTACGGGAGTCCGCAATCCGCAATGCGCAGGCTCTGGGGGCCGGTCATGTTTTCGTCCTGATGATGCAGAATGCTTATCCCATCAGCGTTCTCAGCGTCATCCGCAATGTTCCGGAGGTATGCTCCATCTTCTGCGCGACGGCCAACCCGGTCGAAGTCGTGCTGGCCTGCAGCGAGCAGGGACGGGGGGTGCTGGGGGTGATCGACGGCAGCTCGCCGAAGGGCATCGAGGGTGAGGCCGATATGAAGTGGCGGCACGATCTGCTGCGCATGATCGGCTACAAGCGATAAGCCGCTTGCCAGGGCAGATTAAGGGCGGGTGATGTTTTCAGTGTCGATAAGGCTTCCCCCGAGGCCGATCACCTCCTCGAAGAGCTGCCGCGCTTTGGCTTCATCCAGGGCTTGCACCGCATCGCGCACCAGGGTGACGGTGCAGCCTCGGCGGAGAAGCTGCCGCGCGGCAAGCGCGACGCAAAGTTCTGTGACCACACCGTACAGCACGACTTCGGGTTGGCCGAGCTGCGCCAGCAGGGCGCTGGTATTGGGATTGGTAAAGACGTCCAGCTCCTGCTTCTCGATCACCAGCTGCTGATAGCCGGTGTAATCGGTGGGAAGCTGTACCCTGCGATTCGGAATCACGTACTGGCGCGGCAGCGTGGTTTCGGGGATCTTCTGCTGGCCGCGGGTGCCGACGAGGCAGTGCGGCGGCCAGTCCCGAAACTCCGGGTCATTCGGGTGGTGAGCGTCGGCCGAGGCAATCACGAGCACGCTGTGATCGGCAGCCCAGCGTGTCAGGGATGCCAGGTTTTTGACAATCGCTTCCGAACCGGGAACATAGAGCTTTCCGTCCGGCTCGAGAAAATCTCTTTGCGTGTCGACGTCCCAGAGGATCCGTCGCGTGCCCATGACCCATTATCCCGCGGGCGAGCGGGGTTGGCCCGCGAGGCAGGGAGGGCCTACGCGGGCTGGCGGATGCGGGAGAAATATTCCGGCAGACCTCGGACTGAGGTTCTGAGGCGATAGAGGGAACCGGCGGGCTGGCCGTTCTCGTCTTTTTTATTGCCGCCGGCGGTGGTGACGTACAGATCTTTGTACTCATCGCCGCCAAAGGTCACGCTGGAGACTTTCTTCGTCGGAAAGGGGATTTTGGCTTCAACGCTGCCATCGTGACGAAGGCGCACGACGCTGTAGCCGTCCCAGAGTGCGGTCCAGAAACGGCCTTCGCTGTCGAGCGTACCGCCGTCGGGGAGCCCGTCGGATTCGGCGAAGCGCGCGAAGACGCGCCGGTTGGCGATGGCTCCCGTTTCCACGTCGTAGTCGTACACGCGGATCTCGTGGGCGTAGGAGTCGGTGTGGTAGAAGGTCTTGTGATCGGTGGTGAAGGCCATGCCATTCGAGCAGCCAACGCCTTCCATGATGCAGTGAATGGAGCCGTCCAGGTCGAGGCGGTAGAGTCTTCCAGCGCAGTCGCTCGACGACATGGTTCCGCAGAAGACGCGGCCGCGCGGGTCCGCAATGACATCGTTGAAGCGGGATGCGGTCTCGGCAGGGATCTCGGGGATCACTTCGGTCAGGGAGCCGTTGCGCCAGACGGCCACGGTGCCGCGGTCCATGAAGAGCAGCAGGGAGCCGTCCTGCTGGATGGTGAAACCGCCGACGGTCCTGCCCTCGTAGCAGGGCTCGTGCGCGCCGGTGGCCGGGTCGTAGCGGAAGAGGCGTCCGGCGGCGATGTCCGTCCAGTAAACGCGGCGCTCGATCGGGTGCCAGAGAGGGTTTTCGCCGATCTCGCAGGCGTAATCGGCGAGGAGTTCAGGCTCAGAGGACAGAACAGGAGAGGCGGTGAGAGTGGACACGGAAACCTCCGTCACGAGGGTAACCGATTGGCGGCCCTGCATGCGGCTTCCGCGCGGTGGACTCCATGATTTCGGCTTTTTGGAGCGCTGCGGCTCCCTGCGGCATGCGTGCCATCCCGGAAATCGGGATGGCGCATTATGCAGCGGTCGGTTCCGCTGAGTAAGCTGGTATGTCCAGATGCTGAGTTCGGGCCAAATCGCTGAACTGCGCGCTGCTGTTGGTGCGGATGGGCTGCTCACCGAGCGCGCCCAGCTGCAGACCTACGAATGCGATGGCCTCACGAATTTCCGGGTGCTGCCGGGGGCGGTGGTGCTGCCGCGATCCACCGAGGAAGTGCAGGCGGTGGTCCGCATCTGTGCCCGGCACAAGATCCCCTTTGTCAGCCGGGGGGCCGGTACGGGCCTGAGCGGCGGTGCGCTGCCTGCGGCCGGGGGCGTGGTCATCAGCCTCGCGCGCATGAGCCGGATCCTTCAGGTGGATCTCGCGAACGGCTATGTCGTCGTGGAACCAGGCGTCATCAACACGCAGGTGACGGAACGCGTTCGCGCCGAGGGATATTTCTATGCGCCGGATCCCTCGTCGCAGTCGGTCTGCACCATCGGCGGCAATGTGGCGGAGAATTCCGGCGGCGCTCATTGCCTGAAATACGGGTTCACTGTGACCCATGTGCTGGCGCTGGAGGTGGTGCTGCCCAGCGGCGAGCTGGTGCACTTCGGTTCGCCCACGCTGGACGGGCCGGGTTACGACCTGGCCGGAGTATTTGTCGGGTCGGAGGGAACGCTGGGGATCGCAACCAAGGTTACGCTGCGCATCGTGCGGCGGCCGGAGATGGTGCAGACGCTGCTGGCGGCCTTCGATTCGATCACCGCGGCCGGCCAGACGGTCAGCGACATCATCGCGGCCGGGATGCTGCCCTCGGCGATGGAGATCATGGACCGGCTCGCCATCCAGGCGGCGGAAGCCGCGGTGCACGCGCATTATCCGCAGTGTGGCGGGTTGTTGCTGGTGGAGCTCGACGGCCCGTGCACCGAGACGGAAGCGCTGATGCGCGAAGTGCAGGCGCTCTGCCGCGGAAATGGCGCGTGGGAGGTTCGGGTCGCCCAGTCGGAACAGGAGCGGGCGGTGGTTTGGAAGGGCCGCAAGGCCGCCTTTGCCGCGGTGGGCCGCATCTCGCCCAACTACATCGTGCAGGATGGCGTGGTGCCGCGCACCGCCTTGCCGCATCTGCTGAGCGAGATTGATACGCTGGCGGCGGCGGCCGGACTGCGCGTTGCCAATGTTTTCCATGCGGGAGACGGCAATCTGCATCCTCTGGTGCTCTACGACCGGACCGTTCCCGGGCAGGAGGAGGCCGCGCTCGATCTCTCCTATCGCATCCTGCACCTGTGCATCGAGAACGGCGGCTCCATTACGGGCGAGCACGGCGTTGGCAAAGAGAAGCAGCAGGCGCTGGGGGCGATGTTTGCCGAGCCGGATCTGGCGACGATGCAGCTGGTCCGGTGCGCCTTCGATCCTGATGGGATCGCCAACCCGGACAAGGTCTTCCCGCGTCCGCGGCTGTGCGCGGAAAAGACCGGGCCGTATGTGCCGCATCCGCTGGAGACGGCCGGCGTCGCGGAGTTCTTCTGATGGCGATGGCCGCTTCTGAGACTTTGGCCCAGTGCCTGGCCCGCGTGGCCTCGATCGTCGGCGAAGAGCATGCGTCGGCGGCCGGCGAGGCGATCTGTGTTGCCCCGGCGAACAAAGAGCAGATCGCGGAGGTGCTGCGCCTGGCCGATGTAGGCGGGCTCTGCGTGGCGCCTGTGGGCAGCGGCAGCAAATGGGGCTGGGGGAATCCTGTCCGGCCTGCGATTCGCCTGGGGCTTGGGCGCATGCAGGCGCTGCGCGAACATGCCTGGGCCGACATGACCTGCACCGTCGAGGCGGGTTGTTCCTGGGCGGCCATGCAGAACGAGCTGCAGCGCCACGGGCAGATGGTGGCGCTCGATGCCCTGTGGCCGGAGCGGGCGACCGTCGGCGGCGTGGTGGCCACCAACGACAGCGGGGCTTTGCGGCTGCGTTATGGAGGGCTGCGCGACCTCATCATCGGCATGACGCTGGTGCTGGCCGACGGCACCATCGCCCGCACCGGCGGCAAGGTGGTGAAGAACGTGGCCGGGTACGATCTGCAAAAGCTGATGACCGGCAGCTTCGGAACGCTGGGAGTGATTGCCGAGGTGAACTTCCGCCTGCACCCGGTGGAGAAGGACCGGCTCTCCTGCACGGTTGCGGCGCCGGAACCAGCGGCTTTCGCCGCACCGCTGCAGAAGCTCCTGAGGTGGGACCTGAGCCTGTCCTCGGTACAGGTTCGTACCGGGAAGGAGCAATGCGCACTGGATATCGCCCTCGCCGGCCGGCCGGAATGCCTGGCGGAACATCAGCAAAGGGTCAAGGACCTGTTGGGCGAAGCGGCGGTTACCGAGGCTGACGAAGCGGTATGGCAGGCCCGCCAGCGGCTGTTCGAGAGCACCCTGGTTCTGAAGGTTTCTGTCCTTCCCGCGGAGGTGTGCGCGGTCAGCTCCGACCTGCAGCAATGGTCTGCTGCGAACGGCATGGAAGTGGCGTCGGTCGCGCAGGCTACGGGTCTGATGACGGTGGCGCTCCAGTCCGCTGTCGACCGCGGTGCCGAACTGGTGGAGTTTCTCCGCAGGCGCGTGGCCGCCTGCGGCGGCAGCGCCGTTGTTTTGCGGCTTCCGGATGCGCTGCGCAGCCCGACGGACATCTGGGGCGCGGACCCCGATTCCCTGCCGCTGATGCGCGAGATCAAGCGGCGCTTCGATCCGCATCGCATCCTCAACCCCGGACGCTTCGTGGGGGATATCTGACCCTTATGGAACACGCCACCGCCCAGGAAGAGAAGCATCCGTCCTCCTTCGACGCCCACCATCCGCCGGAGAAGAGGCACATGGACGAGTGCGTGCACTGCGGCTTCTGCCTGCCCGCGTGTCCCACGTATGTTCTGTGGCGCGAGGAGATGGACTCGCCGCGCGGGCGCATTTACATGATCCGCAAAGCAGCCGACGGCGAAGCTGCGGTGGATAGCCGCTTCCGGCTGCACATGGATAACTGCCTCGGGTGCATGGCCTGCATGACCGCCTGCCCCTCGGGAGTCCAGTACAACAAGATCATTGAACCGGTGCGGGCACAGATCGAGCGCAAGCTGGCGCGCAGCCGGAGCGAGCGGCTGTTTCGAGGCTTGTTGTTTGCCACGTTTCCCTATCCGCGGCGGCTGCGGCTGCTGGCCTGGCCGCTGTTTCTCTATCAGCGGAGCGGACTCCGGACGCTGGTGCGGGCCGCGGGCATCACGAGAATGCTGCCGAAGCGGCTGGCGGCGATGGAAGCCCTGCTCCCGGAAGTGCGCTCGCCGCGATCGGCCCGGCTTCCCGCGATGGTTCGAGCCAGCGCTGCTCCGCGCCGTCGCGTGGGCATGCTGAGCGGATGCGTGCAGCAGGTCTTTTTTCCCGAGGTGAACGCCGCCACCGCGCGGGTGCTGGCTGCGGAGGGCTGCGAAGTGATCATTCCGCAGGGCCAGCCCTGCTGCGGGGCGCTGATGCTCCACTCCGGCCTGGAGGAGCAGGCCGCGGCCATGGCGAAGAAGATGATTGCGGCCTTCGAAGCCGCGGGGGTCGATACCATCGTCATCAACTCGGCCGGCTGCGGATCGACGATGAAAGAGTACGGCTATCTTCTGCGCGACGATCCTGCGTGGGCCCGGCGGGCCGCGGCTTTTTCAGGCCAGTGCAAAGACATTTCCGAGATATTGTGCGAACTGGAGCCGCAGGCGCCGCGCTCGCCGCTGAAGCTGCGCATCGCTTACCACGATGCCTGTCATCTGCGGCATGCGCAGGGGGTATTCGAGCAGCCGCGCCGCCTGCTGGCGGCTATCCCCGGCGTGCAACTGGCCGAAATTCCCGAAGCCGCGCTCTGCTGCGGCTCGGCGGGCGTCTATAATCTGCTGCAGCCCCAAGCCGCCGGCGAACTGGGGCGCCGCAAAGTCGACAATCTGCTGACCACTGGCGCCGAAGCCTTGGTTTCCGCCAATCCCGGATGCCTGCTGCAGCTGATGCACGGTCTGCGCGAGCGCGGAGCGAATCCGCTGCCCGCCTTCCATATAATGGAAGTTCTGGATGCGTCGATCCGGGGCGTTCCCGCGGAGGAATTGCTGCGGAGGAACACTCCTGGCTCACGGTAATGCTGCCTGATGCCCGCTCAAGTCAGCGTGTCTGGTTACCCGGAAGTTATCGATAACTTACCATCTCATCGTATCGGGATAACTGGCACTTACTAGAACAGAAAAGGGAGGAATCATTCTCTATGTCGGCTACCATCGCCATCCCTGGCGTTCAGATGCTTGCTCCGGTGAAGGATGACTGGACGGAGATCCTGACTCCGGAGGCCCTGGCCTTTGCCGTGGACCTGCACCGGACGTTCAACGACCGGCGGAAGGCGCTGCTGGCGGCGCGCCATGAGAGGCAGAACAGGATCGCTGCGGGCGAGCGCCCCAATTTTCTCGAGGAGACCCGCAACCTCCGCGAATCGGAGTGGACGGTGGCGCCGCTGCCCAGGGATATCCTCGACCGGCGCGTGGAAATCACCGGTCCCGTTGACCGGAAGATGATTATCAACGCGCTGAACTCGGGCGCGAAGGTTTTCATGGCCGACTTTGAGGATTCGAGCACCCCCACGTGGTCGAACCTGCTCGATGGGCATATCAACCTGCGCGACGCGATCCGCCGCACCATCACCTACAAAGATCCCGCCAGCGGCAAGGATTACCAGCTGAACGATCAGACCGCGGTGCTCTTTGTGCGCGTGCGCGGCTGGCATCTGGAAGAAAAGCATGTGCTCATCGACGGCGAGCCGATGTCGGGCTCGATCTTCGATTTTGCGCTGTACCTGTTTCACAATGCCCGCGAGCTGCTGGCGCGGGGCAGCGGTCCCTACTTCTATCTGCCGAAGATGGAGAGCCATCGCGAGGCGGGGCTGTGGAACGACATCTTTCTCCGTGCGCAGGAGAAGCTCGGCCTGCCGCGCGGCACGATCAAAGCCACGGTGCTGATCGAGACGATCCTGGCCAGCTTCGAGATGGACGAGATCCTCTACGAGCTGCGCGAGCACTCGGCGGGGCTGAACTGCGGCCGCTGGGATTACATCTTCAGCTTCATCAAGAAATTCGCCGAGGATCCCCATGCGGTGCTGCCGGACCGCGCCCAGGTGACCATGACCACGCACTTTATGCGCAGCTATTCGAAGCTGGCCATCCGGACCTGCCACCGGCGCGAGGTGCATGCCATCGGCGGCATGTCAGCTTACATCCCGGTGAAATCGGACCCCGTTGCCAACGAGACGGCCCTGGCGCAGGTCCGCGCGGACAAGGAGCGGGAAGCGGGCGACGGTCACGACGGGACATGGGTGGCGCATCCCGGCCTGGTCCCCGTGGCGATGGAAGTCTTCAATCGCCTGATGCCGGAGCCGAACCAGATCTCGAAGAAGCTGCCGGATCTCAAAGTGACGGCGGACGACCTGCTGCAGGTGCCCGCAGGACAGATCACCGAGGCCGGCCTGAAGCAGAATGTCGCCGTCGGGCTCGGGTATCTGGAGGCATGGCTGCGCGGCATCGGCTGCGTGCCGCTCTTCAATCTGATGGAGGACGCCGCCACCGCCGAGATCAGCCGCGCCCAGCTCTGGCAATGGGTTCACCAGCAGGCGAAGATGAACGATGGCCGGGTGGTGGACCTGTCGCTGGTGGATGACCTGATTGCCGCCGAACTCAGGCAGAAGAAGCCCATCCTCGATGAGAGCCGTTTCCGTGCTTACGAGAACGCCGCCGACCTGATGCGGGAGCTGATCCGCGCGCCACAGTTTGTGGAGTTCCTGACCGTGCCTGCCTATCAGCGGGTGCTGCGCGAGGAGAAGTTCGTGGCAGCCTGAATGATGGAAAGGCGCGGCGCCCGTTCCGCGCCTGCTTAAGCGCGGCGGTTCAGCAGCTCCAGCAGGCGATCGAACTCCTCCAGCCGGGCATATTCGATGATGACCCGGCCGCGGCCCTTCCTGTCCTCGACGCGGACCTTGAGCCCGAGGGCGCGCTGCAGCATGGTCTGGACCTCGCGTACATTCGGATCGACCATGTTCTCCTTTTCTTCGCCTCCAGCGGACTTCTTCCTCTCCGGATTCAGGAGACCCTGGACGTACCCCTCGGCCTGCCGTACCGACATCGAGAGCGCGACCACTTTCTGCGCTGCCTTCAGGATCGTCTCCGGATTTTCAAGGGGAAGCAGCGCCTTCGCATGGCCGAACGTCAGTTCCCCATTCTCCACCTGAGCCTGCACGCCGCTGGGCAGCCGCAGCAGTCGCAGAAAATTCGAGACGGAAGCCCGGTCTTTCCCCGTGCGTTTCGCCATCTGCTCCTGGGTGAGCTGAAACTCCCGGCCCAGCCGCTCGAACGCGCGAGCCTGTTCCATCGGGTTCAGGTCGGTGCGCTGGAGATTCTCGACGATGGTCATCTCCATCGCCTGCTCGTCAGAGACATGCCGGACGATGGCGGGGATCGTCTCCTTGCCGGCGCGCTGGGAAGCGAGCCAGCGGCGTTCCCCCGCAATCAGCTGGAAGCGGCCCGCAGGCAGGGGACGCACCACGATGGGCTGGACAACGCCGGTGGCGCTGATCGAGTCAGCCAGTTCGGAGAGCTGCGTCTCGTCAAAGTGCGTGCGGGTCTGATAGGGACTCCGCTCGATTTCCCCGACGGGAATTTCCCGCGGGTTGCCGGTCTCCGGGGTCTGCGGAGTCGCGGCCACAGGCTCGGCAACGGCCTGCACGCGCGGCAGCAGGGACTCGAGCCCTTTCCCCAGCGCCCTCCGTTTTGGTGCTTCCGTCACAGTGGCCATCTGTCACCCCACCTTCTGCATGCTGCCTGCTGGCTCCGAACGGGCGCCAGTCCCGTCTCCATCCAGTCTGCTGGTCCTGCGCTCAGGGGTTCGGTTGTTCCACGTGGAACAACCCGGCTGCCCGGAATGCGTGTCCCCGGAGATTACCCGCCATACGGCCAGAACCGGACCTTCACTTCCGGCCGGCTCGCCGCGCTCTTCTTTCTCTCCTTGCTCTTTGGGCTTTCCACGCCATTGCGGGACAGGAGCTCCTCCGCAAGATCGCGGTAGCTCTCCGCGCCACGGGACCGCGGATCGTACAGGAGCACCGGCTTGCCATAACTGGGAGCCTCCGCCAGGCGAACGTTGCGGGGAATCGCAGTTTTGAGGAGCTTGTCCTTGAAATACTCGCGGAGATTCTCTGTGACCTGCTGGGCGAGATTGGTGCGGTCGTCGTACATGGTCAGCAGAACGCCTTCGATCTCCAGCCCCTTATTAAAGGAGCCCCGGACCCGCTCCAGGGTATGCACCAGCTCGCTGATGCCTTCGAGAGCGAAATATTCGGCCTGCATGGGAACCAGCAGCCGGTCGGCCGCGACCAGCGCGTTGAGCGTCAGCAGATCGAGCGCCGGCGGGCAATCGAGCACCACGTAGTCGTACTGCGCGCGAACCTTCTCCAGCGCATCCCGCAGCCGGTAAGCGCGCCGCTCCATCTGGATCAGCTCCACATTGGCGCCGCTCAGGTTCTTATTCGAGGGGACCAGCTGCAGCGTCTCAATCTCCGTCTTCAGCAGGACCTCGTCGATCGCTGCTTCCCCCATCAGCACTTCGTAGGTGGAGCGCCGCGTCTCGTCGCGGGCGATGCCGTACCCTCCGCTGGTGTTGGCCTGGGGGTCGCAGTCCACCAGCAGGACTTTGAGGCCGTCGAGGGCCAGAGCTGCCGAAAGGTTGATGGCGGTGGTTGTTTTCCCCACCCCGCCTTTCTGATTCACGACGGCGAGGACTTTGCCCATGACCTCCTCAGCCTATCGGGAGAGAGGCTGGACCGCAACGCAGAAGGGCTGTGCAGAACCGGGACGCATCTGTGGAAGCCGGTCGGGGGTGACCTCAGTAACCGAGTTTAACTCGTGACGATGGAAGCGGATACGGCGGGGTGGTAATCGCCGCGGGAATGCCTGTTACGGAAGAGGGTACGTGGAAAACCGGCCCATGTTCCACGTGGAACATCCGCGCTAGACTCTGGTACCGGTCCGGAGAATCTGCTGCGCAGAATCGGGGATGGGCAGTGTGGTGTCCCAGCGAATGCCCTCGAGCGCATCGAGTCCGGCTTCGGCTCGGCGCGTCGCGAGAACGCCGAGCCAGCCTCCGGGGAGCAGCCGGGTGACTGCGATCCGGCAGGCGTCGGCCATCCTGTCAACGGCCCGCAGGGTCACCGCATCGAAGACGCGCAGCGGAGGCATTGCTTCCACCCGGTGAGCCCAGACCTCCGCCTGCAAACCCAGCGTCCGCACCGTTTCCCGCAGGAACGCCACCTTCTTTCCCTGCGATTCGGCTAGGGTCACGGCGATCTCCGGTCTGCAAAGGGCAATCGGAATACCGGGAAAGCCCGCCCCGGAGCCGAAATCCAGGAGCGTGCTGACATTTTCGGGAATTTGCCGAGCGGCGAACAGAGATTCGGCAAAGTGCCGCCGGACGATGTCTCCGGGCTTGCGCACCGCAGTGAGATTCGTCCGCGCATTCCACTTCATCAGCAGCCCGAGATAGGCTTGAAAGCGCTCCGCTGTCTCCCGATTCAGACCGAGTTGAGCCTCCAGACCCGCTGCCCGAGCGCTCTCTTCGGTCAATCGGCTACCGACTCCCGGATCATGCGCGGCTCCCAGACCGAGGCGGCGTCGACAAAGGCCTGGAAGAGGCACTGGGCGGCCTTGCTTTCCTCGAGCACGCGCTCGGGATGCCACTGCACACCCACCAGGAAATGATCGCCGTGACCCTCGGCGGATTCGATGACGCTGTCTTCCGGGGACCAGGCAGCGCGCACCAGCCCGTCACCCAGAATGGCAACGGCCTGATGATGGCTGCTGTTGACGGCGAATGTCGGCCTGGACCCCAGCCCCAAAATCCGCCGCAGCCGGGATTTCGGGGCGACCTCGACCAGGTGAGCCTCCACCACCGAGCGTCCGGCCCGATGGTTCACCGACGTCGCGAGGTGCTGGATGAGGGTCCCGCCACGCCAGACGTTCAGCGACTGAAAGCCGTAGCAGATGCCCAGCAGCGGCTTCGAGAGATTCGAAGCGTCCTGCAGCAGCAGCTCATCCACGGCCTCTCGCGCCGCATCCGGGGGGGCACACTCGGGGATGGCTTCCTCGCCATATTTCTGCGGGTTGAGGTCCGCCGGGCTGCCGGGCAGCAGTACAGCCTCGCAGGAGGCTGCCAGGCGCGCCACTTCGGCGGGCGAAGCCATCAGGGGTACCCGGACGGGCACTCCGCCAGCCCATTCGATCGCCCGGGAATACTGGAGCCAGGAGCGCCCGCTGTACTCAGCATCCGCCGCGCTCGGCTCAGGAATTGCTATCCGTGCTGCTTTCATCGTCTCTCCACACCCGAAAGATCCGCTTCCAGCTCGGCTCCGGCTTCCGGTTTTTTCCGCCAGGAGTGCTCATAATATAGCGCCGAGATCCGTTTCTGGAGTTTCGCCGTGACGTCATCCACATCTTTCATCGTTAACCCCTTGGTGTCGATGGCCGCATCGACGGCCAGCGTCACGGGAACCGGATGAAGCGCCTTCGAACGGATCGGCAGCAGCTCGTAGGTTCCGATCAGGGCCATCGGCACGAGGGGCAGCTGCGCCCGGATGGCCATGAAGGCTGGTCCATTCATGAATGGGGAGGGATCGCCCGTCAGCGTCCGGCCGCCTTCCGGAAAGATGAACAGCGGCATACCGGTCCTGAGTGTGCGAACCGCGCTCAGCAGGCTGGCAATGGAAGCGCGCGGATTCTCGACATTCACCGGTACCTGTCCGGATCTTTCCAGATGCCAGCCGATGAAGGGCAGCTTCCAGAGATCGTGGCGGGCCACGATGCGGAACTGGAATGGCAGTGAACCGAAGATCACCGGCGTATCCATATAGGAAAGGTGGTTACAGACATAGACTGCCGGCGTGCCATTCAGGTGATGACCGTTCAGGACGGTTACCCTGGCGCCGCTGGCAGCGACGCAGGTGCGGGCCCACGCCTGGGCGATTTTGTGCTGCCGGCGTCCGTCTTTTTCGAAGAGCGAAGCCGCCAGAGAAAGACTGCCGAAAAAGCCCGTGGCCAGAAGGATCAGCGGAGCCCGGAGGCCGTAGCTGATTGCGCGCTCTCCGGGGGGGAGCGTCTCCGGCCGGGGACCGAGGGTCCGGGTCATAGCGTGCGATCCCTGGAGCCGCCGTCGGACACGGCAAGCAGGGGTCGGATCTCTCCCACCAGGCAGACCGATCCGGCAACGACGATCAGCCCATCCGGCGGCACCTGGGCCCAGGCCTGCCGCAGGGCCTGGGCGCCGTCAGCGGCAGCGCTGGCCGGCACGCCTGTGCCTGCCGCGGCGTCCAGCAAAACCTGCGGTGCGGCTGAGCGTGGAGAGAGCACCGGCACGGCGATGACGCGATCAAAGAGCGGAAAGAGGATCTGCGCCATCTCTCCGATGGCCTTGTCTTTCATGCAGCCGAAGATCAGCAGCCGCTGCGCCGGCCGGCCCGACTCTTCTTCCAGCGCGGAGAGCGCCGAGCGCAGTGCCCAGGCCCCGGCCGGGTTATGCGCCACATCGAGCAGGAGACCGGCCCTGTCCGGCATCGGGACCTGCTCCAGCCGCCCCGGCCACTTCGTCTGCCGGATTCCTTTCGCAATCTGCGCCGGCGTAATTCTGTAACCGTGATGGTTACTTAATTCGGCAGCCGCGGCGACCGCCAGCGCGATATTGCGCCGCTGATGCGCGCCCGCCAGCGGCGAGTCGACCTCAATGCTCTCGCCCAGGACGGTCACGGAATAGCGGTTGCGCAGTCCCGATCGCGGGACCGCGCCGGGAGCGGGAACGTACTCGGCCGCATTGACGCCGCGCACATCGAGCGCCACGGCCGCTTCCCCGATCGCCTGGTTGGCCTCGGGATGCTGCGGCAGCGTGATCAATACGCCATTCTCTCGCAGGATGCCGGCCTTTTCGCGGGCGATCTCGGGGATGGTTTCCCCCAGCCATTCGGTGTGATCGAGGGAGATATCGGTGATGACGGAAATCATCGGCTCGACGACATTGGTTGCGTCGAGGCGGCCGCCCATGCCGACTTCCAGGACCGCCACGTCCACGCGGGCGGCGGCAAAGGCCGCGAAGGCCAGGGCGGTGAGCGTCTCGAAAAAGCTGGGGTGCCCCGGCAGTCTGCCCTGCTTCACCAGCTCCTGCGCGCAATCGTCGACGCGAAAATAAAGGCGGGCAAACTCCTCATCGCCGATGGGCTCGCCGTTAATCCGCACCCGCTCATTCACCCGCACCAGGTGGGGCGAGGTGTAGAGACCGCAGCGGTAACCGGCGGCCTGCAGGATCGCGGCCAGGGTGGCTGCGGTCGAGCCCTTGCCGTTGGTTCCGGCGATCAGGACCGAGGGAAAGCACCGCTCCGGGTTGCCCAGAGCTGCGACCAGCGTCCACATCTCCTCGATGCGGAACTTGCGCCGCGGCTGTCCCGGCCCGGCGTGCAACTCGCCCGCGCGCGCGTGCAGACTGTCGACCGCGGCCGAATAGGACATGGATTCGATTTTAGTGGAATTCAGAGAGGCGGACGCGGACAAGCTCCGGCTTCCGGACCCGCCGCGGGCCGCCGCTGGCAGGCATGGCGGGCCAGAGCAGGCTGGGGTGCAGGCGCCTGGCGAAGCGCTGATAAACTGAAGGGAGCATGATCCTTCCCTTCGTCCGCGAGCTTCTGGCGGACCTGGAGCACTCCCCTTCTTTTGAACAGGCAAGAAGGCACCTGGTGCTTGCCCGTGGGCGTCGTCGTGTATCCGGGCTGACCAGTACGGCTCGTGCGCTGTATCTCCCTCTCTTTGCGCGGGCGGCGGGCGTTCCCTCGCTGGTGATCGTGGCCGATAACAAAGCGGCCGACGCCGTGCATCTGGCGTTGCAGGCGGGGTGCGAGCTGACCGGAGCCGTTCCCGCCGACCGCGTTCTCCGTCTGCCCGCGCACGATGTGCTGCCCTTCGAGAATCTCTCGCCGCACCCCGATATTCAGGAGCAGCGTGCCAAGACTCTCTGGAAGATTGCCACGGGGGAAGCCTCGATTGTGGTGGCGCCGGTGGAAGCCGCGGCCATGAAGCTCTTCCCGGCGCCGTTCTATGCGGGGCTGGCGCAGATTCTGCGGCGCGGCGAAGAGGTCGATGTGGAAACGCTGCTGGCCCACCTGACCAGCATTGGCTACACGCGCATGGACATCGTCGAGATGCCCGGTCAGTTCACCCGGCGCGGCGGCATTCTCGACGTCTACTCGCCGGAGGCCGACCGTCCGGTGCGTTTCGAGTTCTTTGGGGACGAGATTGAGTCGATCCGCAAATTCGATCCGGAAACCCAGCGCTCCGCCGCACCGCTGGACGAAGCCCGCCTCCTGCCGCTGACCGAAACCCCGGTGACGGAGCGGCTGCTGGCGGCGGTGCATGCCCGGCTCAGCGGAGAACGCATCGAGTCCGAGGACCGCGAGCTGGTGGAAGAGGCGATTGCTGCCGGAGGGGTAAGCGTCTTTCCGGGATGGGAGTTCTTTGCCGGCGTCGGGGTTCCCGGCGAGCGCGCTCGCCGGGGTGAGGGCGACAGCGACGCCAGTGGCACGCTGCTCGATCTCTTTCCGCGCTGCGCTTTGTTTGTGGAAGAGCCAGCGATGATCCGGAACCAGATCGACCGCTGGTGGAACAAGGTCGAGCAGCGCCACGACCGTTCGAGCATCGGCTCCCTGATTACACCCGAGGACCTTTACGTCCGTCCCGAGCTGCTGCAGGCGCGGCTGGCCTCGCAGCCGGGACTCGACATCGATCAGCTGGGCGCGGTCGATGTTCTCGAAGAAGACGAGACGCTGGGCGAGATTGAATTCAGCTCACGGCCCACGTTGCGCTTCCACGGCTCCATCCCCGCGCTGGTCGAGCAGATTCGCAGCCTCATGAACCAGCAGGTCCGTACGCTGCTCGCTGCTCCGAACCAGGGTGAGATGGAGCGGCTGGCCAATCTGCTGCGCGAGTACGAAGTTCCCTACCGGCTGGGCAGCCGTATCCAGCACACCGGGAGCGAGAACATCTACGACGAGTCGAGCTACCTGGCGGGCGACATGCGCACGCCGGTAATTCTGCGCACGGCGCTGGCCACAGGCGTCAGCCTGCCCGACGCGCGCCTGGTTCTCTTCGGCGCGCAGGACTTCTTCGATGAGGCGGACATCACGGCCCGCCCGGTAGCGAAGAAGTCGAAGACGGCCGCATTTGTTTCGGACTTCCGGGATCTGGCAGTCGGCGACTACGTGGTTCACGTGGAACACGGGATTGCGCGCTACCAGGGCCTGAAGGAGATCGAGCAGGACGGCGTCTCGCTCGAGTTCATGATTCTGGAGTTTGCCGAGGGCGCGCGCCTCTACGTCCCGCTCACGCGCCTGGATCTGATCCAGAAATACCGCTCCACGGAATCCGGACCTGCACCGCTGCTGAACCGGCTTGGCTCGCAGCAGTGGGCGAAGACCAAGGCGCGGGTGCGCAAGGCCATGGAGGACATGGCCGACGAGCTGCTGAAACTGTATGCGCAGCGCAAGGCTGCGGCGGGTCACGCGTTTCCGGCGGACAACGAGTTCCAGCGCGAGTTCGAGGACGCCTTCGATTACAACGAAACCGACGATCAGATCTCCGCGATCAGCGACATCAAGCGCGACATGGAATCGCCGCTGCCGATGGATCGGCTGCTCTGCGGCGATGTGGGCTATGGCAAGACGGAAGTCGCCATGCGCGCGGCCTTCAAAGCTGTGCAGGACGGCAAGCAGGTCGCGGTGCTCACGCCGACCACGGTGCTCAGCTTCCAGCACTTCGAGACCTTCCGGAACCGCTTCCGCCAGTTCCCCATCAAGATCGAGATGATCTCGCGCTTTCGCACTCCGCGGGAGCAGAAGCTGATCCTGGAACAGGTGGAGACCGGCAAAGTCGATATCCTGATCGGCACGCACCGGCTGCTCTCGAAGGACATTAAGTTTCACGACCTCGGGCTGCTGATCGTCGACGAGGAGCAGCGCTTTGGCGTGCGCCACAAGGAGCGCCTGAAGCAGATGCGGCGCGAGATTGACGTGCTGGCGATGTCGGCGACGCCGATCCCGCGGACGCTGCACATGTCGCTGGTGGGATTGCGCGACATGAGCGTGATTGAAACGCCGCCGCGCGACCGCATGGCCATTCAGACGGTGGTTGCCAAGTTCGACGAGAAGCTGATCCGATCCGCGATCGAGGTGGAGCTGGAACGGGGCGGACAGGTCTACTTCGTCCACAACCGCGTGGAGACGATTTACGAAATCGCCGCGAAGATTCAGGAGCTGGTGCCTGGGGCCCGCGTCGTCGTGGGTCACGGGCAGATGGGTGAGAGCGATCTGGAGAAGGTCATGCTCTCGTTTATGCACCACGAGCACGACGTGCTGGTGGCGACGACCATTATCGAGAACGGCCTCGACATTCCTCTGGCCAATACCATGATCGTGAACCGGGCAGACCGGCACGGATTGTCGGAGCTGTATCAGCTGCGCGGGCGTGTGGGGCGATCGAATCGGCGCGCCTATGCCTATTTATTGATTCCGCCGGAGCAGGAGCTGACCGAAGTGGCGCGGCGGCGGCTGGCCGCTCTGAAGGAATTCTCCGATCTCGGCGCGGGCTTCAAGATCGCCGCACTCGACCTGGAACTGCGCGGCGCCGGCAATCTGCTCGGTGGGGAGCAGAGCGGCCACATCGAAGCGGTCGGCTTCGAGATGTACACGTCGATGCTGGAGGAAGCGGTCGGCCGCCTCAAGGGCGAGGAGCGCGTGGAACGCCCGCCGGTGCAGATGAGCCTCGGCATCGCGCTGCGCATCGACGAGACTTATATTCCCGAGGAAAACCAGCGGCTGCGCATGTACAAGCGCATCGCCGGTGTCGAAAGCGACCGCGCCCTGGACGACGTGCGCGCGGAGCTGGAAGACCGCTATGGTCCGCCGCCGGCCAGCGTCGTGCATCTGCTGGAAGCGGCGCGCCTGCGCATCGAATGCGAGAGGATCGGCGTCTCCCAGGTGGATCGTAAACGCGACCAGTTGCACATTCGCTTCACCGAGAGCGCAGCCGTCGATCCCGGCCGCCTGATGAAGCTGGTAGCGAAGAACGCCAAACGGGGCGCGCAGTTCACGCCGCAGGGCGTGCTGAAATTCCCGCTCACTGCCAGCAAGCCCGAGGAGGTGCTCCTCGATGTGCGGGTGCTGCTCGAGGAGCTGGCAGTGCAGCCTGCTCCGGTGTAAGAGGGCTGCGCCGAACCTCCGCTCAGAAGTAACGCAGCAGATCTCCGAAGCTCGGCATTTCCAGCAGAAGCTGTCCCTCCGGAGCGGCATCGAGGTGCTCGTGCTCCAGCACCCAGGTGTGGGGATGGTGGATATAGACCGCGTGCAGGCCGGAGGCCAGGGCGGGATTGATATCCGAACGCGGGCTGTTGCCGATCATCCAGGTGGCAGGCGGGGCAAGCTCATATTTCCCGCAGACGGCGCGGTAGGCATCGGGATCCTTTTCGCGCGGCACTTCGACGCCGGTGAAGTACCCGCGCAGGCCCGAGCGCGACAGCTTGTCGGCCTGCTCCGCTTCGTTGCCCTTGGTCATCAGGATCAGCCGGTGGCGCAATGCCAGTTGAGGGAGAGCCTTCGCCACGCCCTCGAGCAGCTCGATCTCCTGGTCGGCGATCGACTGCGCGAAGCTCAGGATGCGTTCGTGCTTCTGCGGCGTGATGGGCTCTGTGGAGAGCCGCTGGAAGCACGTCATCAGAGCGCGGCGGAAGCTCAGCAGTCCGTAGCCGTGCCGGCGCACATTCTCGCGCTCAACCTCATTGAGCCTTTCGCGAACCTGCTGGCCGGTGTACTCCTTGTGGTCGAGCCAGGAGATAAAGGCCGCAATCGCGCGCTCGAAGTAGATATTATTTTCCCACAGGGTATCGTCTGCATCGATCAGCAGCGTCTGGCCGGGCGCGAAAGGGGATTGGTGTGTCACCTTGTCAGCAGCGTAGCAGCTAAGGGGTGCTGACCTTGCTGGAATCATTGCCGATGGTGTCGGAAGCTGGTGCCGGAGGCACAACTTTTTCGGTTGTTGCGGGTTCCAAAAGAATGGCCGCATCACCGCAGCCCTTCGGGGCCGGTCCGCAGCTGATCCGGCGCGACATCGTACGACTTACGTTACCGGGGCCGCACAAGGTTATGCGTTGTACGCTGAGATGTTTCCTGGTGGTTTTCCTTCTCGCCGGTCTGGCCTGCGCTTCGGCGCGCGCCGCTGCGGCGCTGTTGCTGGAGGAGCCCTTCGGCGAGTTCGGGGCCATGAATCCTACGGGCCATGCGGCGATTTATCTGACGCGGGTCTGCGCCGACACCCCGCTCCGGCTGCGTCGCTGCCGCGAAGGCGAGGACGGCGTGGTGCTCAGCCGGTACCACGGCATTGACGGCTACGACTGGCTGGCCATCCCGCTTCTTGCTTATCTGTACGCAGTCGAAGACCCCGCCGAGATCCCCGCCAGCGCAACGCCCGGGCTGGAGGTAAAGCTGCGGGACCGATACCGCCGCGAGCACCTCGAGTTCCTGGTTCCCGACGACCCGAAGCACGAGATTCCCCGCGGCGACTGGATCCAGTTGGTCGGCGCCTCCTACGACCGCCGCATCTGGGGTTTCGAAGTCACGACGACTCCGGAGCAGGATGAGCAGCTCATCGCGAGATTCAACCACCGTCGCAATATCAGCCGCTTCAATCTGCTCTTCAACAACTGTGCGAACTTTTCTCAGCGGGTGCTCAACTTCTATTACCCGCATGCGGTTCATCGGAATTTCATCGCCGACGCGGGCGTGATGACTCCCAAGCAGGCAGCCAAGTCGCTGGTGAAGTACAGCCGCAGACATCCTGAAACAGACCTGCGCACCTTCGTCATTCCGCAGGTGCCGGGGGCGATCCGGCGCAGCACCCCTGTGGATGGCGTGGTGGAGTCTCTGGTCAAATCGAAGAAGTACGTCGTACCCCTGGCGATCCTGAATCCCTACGTCACCGGCACGCTGGTGGCTGCCTATCTGGGGGATGGCCGCTTCCATCCCGACCCGCACGCGCAGGTCTTCCGGCCCGCACAGCAGTTCGAGCCGGGTGAGCCGGCAGCCGAGCAGCCGGTTGCCGCGAACGACGACACAGCAGCACCCGGCATGACCCAGGCCGCTGAAATCAGCCGACCCTGAAGACTGGCCGGAGGGGGCAGCAGCTGCCCTGAACCACTCCAGACCTCACCGCGTATCATCGTGGGTGGCCTTTTGGAGGACCCGTGCGACGCTGTCCGTTCTATGCCTGTTTTCTGCTGACCGCCTTTGCCGCAACCTGCCTGGCTCAGAAAGCCGCCGCCCCCGAGCAGGCCAAGCCAGCCCAACAGTTCAAGCCCATTCCCGGCTATGACCCTTCCGTGATGGACACCACGGCGAATCCATGCACTGATTTTTACCAGTACGCCTGCGGCAACTTCGCCAAACTGCACCCGATTCCGCCGGATATGCCGGAATTCAATCAGTTTGCGAATCTGATCGAGTTCAACAATCAGGCGCTGCGCGGCATCCTCGAGAAGGCCGAGGCGGCCCACGCTCCCGCGGGCAGTAACGAGCAGAAGATCGGCGATTACTACTCCAGTTGCCTCGATACCGATGCCATCGACAAGCAGGGCCTCGCTCCCATCCAGCCGGTGCTGGACCGCATTGCGAGCCTGAAGTCGAGGCAGGAACTGCCTGCGCTGATTGCCGATCTGAACCGCATGGGCGTCGGAGTCTTCTTCGACTACGGCTCGATGCAGGACTTCAAGGACGCCACACGCGAGATTGCGTACATCGACCAGAGCGGCCTGGGGCTACCGGAGAAGGACTACTATTTCCGGACCGATGCCAAAAGCGTCCAGACGCGGCAGGAGTACGTCGCGCACCTCGCGAACATGCTGCGGCTGCTCGGGGACAAGCCCGAGGCGGCGCAGTCGGAGGCGCAGAAGGTGATGGATCTGGAAACGGCGCTGGCTAAAGCCTCGCAGGGGGTGGTGGAGCGGCGCAATCCCGACAACATCTACCACATGATGACGCTGACCAGCTTCTCCGCTACCGCGCCTGCGATTGATGCGACGAAATATGTTTCGCTGATCGGCTCACCTTCTGTCCAGGATCTCAACGTCGTCGCCCCGCAGTTCTTCCCTGCGCTCAACAAGGCCATCGACGACACGGACCTGGCGACGATCAGGGCGTATCTGCGCGCCCACCTCGCCGATTCCTTCTCGATGCGCCTGCCGCAGGCCTTCGACGAGGAACACTTCGACTTTTATGGGCGCAAGCTCGAAGGCACGCCGCAGGAGCAGGCACGCTGGAAGCGCTGCGTCGAAGCCACCGATGCGGGGCTGGGCGAGGCGCTGGGCCAGGTGTACGTCGAGCAGTACTTCACGCCCGACATGAAAGCGGAAACCCTGCAGATGGTTCACGATATCGAGACGGCGATGGGCGAGGACATCCAGCAGATCCAGTGGATGAGCCCGGAAACCAAGGTGAAGGCCGAGCAGAAGCTGCACGCCGTGGCCGACAAGATCGGGTATCCGAATCACTGGCGCAGCTACGCGAAGCTGGAGATCCGCCCCGGCGACGCTATCGGCAACAGCATGCGCGCCCGCGAGTTCGAAACCGCGTATCAGCTTGACAAGATCGGCAAGCCGGTGAACCGCGAGGAATGGCAGATGACGCCGCCGACGGTGAACGCCTACTACGATCCCAGCATGAACGACATCAACTTCCCCGCCGGGATTCTGCAGCCCGCCTTTTATGACAAGAACGCCACGGCCGCCACGAACTACGGACACATCGGCGCCGTGGTGGGCCACGAACTGACGCACGGCTTCGATGACGAAGGATCGAAGTTCGACGCGAAGGGCAACCTCCACAACTGGTGGACGCCCGAGGACAAGAGGAGATTCGACGCGAAGACGGACTGCGTGGCGAATGAATACAGCCAGTTCACGGCGGTTGACAGCCTGAAGGTCAACGGCAGGCTGACCCTTGGCGAAAACACCGCCGATAACGGAGGGGCGCGCCTCGCCTACATGGCGTTGATGGCGCGGGTTGCGCTCTCCGGCACGCCCGTTGCCGAAACCGCCGAGCAAAGAACCGAACAGCACTACACGCCCCAGCAGCAGTTCTTTATCGGCTATGCGCAGAACTGGTGCAGTAACGATCGCCCGGAGATGACGCGGATGCTGGTGCAGACCGATCCCCACTCCCCGGAGAAGATCCGGGTGCGCGGTGTGCTGGTGAACATGCCGGAGTTCTCGCAGGCCTTCGGCTGCAAAGCCGGCCAGCCGATGGCTCCCGCCGACCGCTGCCGGGTCTGGTAGAGCGGGGCCCCGGGGCAACCGGGGCCGCGGGTTTTCAGCCGCTCAAACGCAGCAGATTTTTTCCTGACACCCCGCCGCTCGGGGGGGAAAATACCGGCATCTGGCCGGCATTTGGCTGAGGCCTGGTTCCCTTTTCCGGAGGAGGGTTCTTATGCCCACGTCCCTTTATGGCGCGGATTTCCAGGCAGTTCTGAACGCGGCGACCCAGGCTGGCGCCCCTGTCAGCGGCGGCACCGCCTTTCCATCGCCCGCCGACTGGCGTGACGGCTGGATCTACTTCCTGATGATGGACCGCTTCAACAATCCATCGGCCGGACCGCTGCATATGCCTTACGACGATCCGAACTGGTATCAATACCAGGGAGGAAAGTTCTCCGGCGTCCAGGCGCAGCTGGCCTATATCAAATCTCTGGGCGCGGGTGCTCTCTGGCTGAGTCCTGTGCTGAAGAACGCGGTCTTCGATCAGGGCTCGTATCACGGCTACGGCATCCAGGACTTTCTCAGGGCCAATCCTTTCTTTGCCAATAATCCGGCCAATGCCGATCAGGAACTGCGCGATCTGGTGGACGCGGCGCATGAGGAGGGTCTGTATGTCATCTTCGACATTGTTCTGAATCACGCCGCAGACGTCTTCGCCTATGCCTCGAATCCGAACGGTGCCGACGCTCCGTACAGCAACACGCGGATGAATGTATTCTGGCGCGACGCTCAGGGGGCTGCCGTCCCTGCATATATCAGCCCGTCGGTGGTACCCACACCGAGCCGGGATGAGCTGGTCTGGCCGCTGGAGCTGCAGCAGAACGAGTACTTCCGCCGTCAGGGAAATCCCGAGCCCGGCGGTGACGATACGGTCGGCGACTTCCCTCCGTTCAAGCAACTCTCCACGTGGGAGAACCATGTTCAGGCATTCCTGATCCGGGCGTATCAGTATGTGATTGCGCGCTACGACATCGACGGCTTCCGCATCGACACTCTGCGCTATTTGAAGGGCGACCTGCCCCGGCTCTTCGGCAACTCGATGCGGGAGTTTGCGCTGAGCATCGGGAAGAGAAATTTCTTCACCTTCGGCGAAGTGCTGGACAGCAGCGAGGAGGCCGATATTGCGCGGTTCATCGGCCGGAATACCACGACCCAGGCCGATGGCCAGACCGTAGGCGTCGATGCCGCTCTCGATTATCCGCTCTTCAACGTGCTGGCGCCGGCGGTGAAGGGGCTTGCTGCTCCCCAGGCCGTGGTGGCGATGTACCAGCTTCGCAAGCAGAAAGAGCAATACATCCTCAGTTCCCATGGCGATGCAACCCGCTTCTTTGTCACCTTTCTCGACAACCACGACATGAAAGCGCGCATCCGTTATCTGCCGCCGGATGGCGTTCCCCGCTATGACGATCAGGTTACGGCGGGGCTGGCCTGCCTGCTGGCGCTTCCGGGAATCCCATGCATTTACTACGGCACCGAGCAGGGCCTGCACGGTGCAGGCTCCGATCCGGCCGTCCGCGAAGCCCTGTGGGGCGGCCCGGGATTCAATCGGAGCAATCCGATCTTCTCGCAAATTGAGAAGATGTCCGCCGTTCGCGCTGCCCAGCCTGCTCTGCGTTACGGGAGGTTCTATTTTCGGCCCGTTTCCGGTGACGGGAAGAATTTCGGTGTGTCGCCTACGGCTCCCGGCGTCCTGGCCTTTTCCCGCATCCTCAACGACCAGGAAGTACTGACCGTGGCAAACTTCAGCACCACCACGCCGCAAGAGCTTTGGGTGATCGTGGAAGCCACGCTCAGCGCACCGGGCGATGCCTTTGCGATCCTCTACAGCAATCAGCCAGCGCCGGCAGCCCCGAGCCAGGTGGTTCAGCGCGCCGCCGGAACTGTAACGGTCGACGAAGTGGACGGCTCGCAGGGCTCCGGGCCGCTGAACGCGATCCGCGTAACCCTGCAGCCGATGGAGACGCAGGTGCTCCGGAATCAGACCCAGAAAGGTCCGGCGGAATCGAGAGCGCCGCGGCCCTGGGCAGCGGAGGTTACTTAAGTGCTCCGGGAGGGGACTATTGCGAGCCTGGTGCGTTTGCCCGTCACTTAGAATCCGCTTACAGGAAGCAAACCGGGCGGTCCTATGGCCTCCTGAGGCTTGACAGGCCCGGGTTGAGGATTCCTGCGATTCGGGCCCTTGCTGCGGATTTCCCCAGCTGAGGTAAGGTGCCATGCTTGCATCCGATCCCGCCTTTTACAGGGATCTCCTCTTGCATATCCGGGACGGCGTCTACTTCGTCGATCGGGAAAGGAAGATCCTTTTCTGGAATGAGGGCGCGGCCCGGCTCACAGGCTACTCGGAGCAGGAGGTCGTCGGCCGCTTTTGCCAGGACAATATTCTGGGGCACATGGATGGCTGCGGCAATCCGGTGTGCGGGCAGCATTGCCCGCTCTCCGATGCCATTACCGACGGTAAGGGACACGAGGCTGCCCTGTTCCTGCGGCATAAACTCGGGCATCGTGTGCCGGTGCTGGTCCGTGTGGAACCGATTCGGGACAAGGACGGCAATATCGAAGGGGCGGTGGAGATCTTCAGCGACAACACCGCTCAGACGGAGGCGGCGCGCAGAACCGAAGAGCTGAGCCGCATGGCGTTTCTGGATCATCTGACGCAGCTGCCCAACCGCCGGTTCCTGGAAATGGCATTGCAGATCGCGCTGGCCGAGTATCAGGTCCACCACAGCCCATTCGCCGTTCTGGTTGCCGATGTCGACCACTTCAAGGACATCAATGACCGGTTTGGTCACGCCTTCGGCGATCGGGTCCTGAAGGAAATCGGCGCGCGTCTGGTCCGCTCGCTGCGTCCCAGCGACGTGGTTGGCCGCTGGGGCGGCGACGAGTTCGTGGCCATCGTCCACAACATCGGCGACGACCAGTTGCGCTCTCTGACGGAACGTTGTGTCGCCCTTGTGGGCAGGACAGAAATCGGCGGCCGGCAGGATGGCGCCGCCGCGATTTCGATCTCCATCGGCGCTGCGCGAGTTCGCGTGGACGAAGACCCCCTGGCAGTCTTCGCGCGCGCCGACCAGCTGGTTTACGCCAGCAAGGCCGCGGGCCGTGGCCGCGCCACCACAGAATAGCCTCCCCTCTTCGTCTTCCGGGGCCTCGGATGCGGACCTGCGAGGAGGAAAGCCTCCCCCCCCGGTTGGGAACGGTGATCCGCCACAGCGCCCAACCAAAGTAATGGCCGCCTGCGTGGATGGGTACCAGTCCTCCGATCCCGGAGTAATCAACCGGGAGAAGCTGCGGACGGGAAATGCGACCGCCTCGGCGCAAAATGCCGAGGGGACACCAGCTTCCGATGCGATACGCCAAACCTGCATCTGGTCTCATTTGCCGGTGCTGTCATCCAACCTCTGTAGCATTTTTTGGACGGAGTAACAATTAGTCACCTTCGTGGAGAATTCGGGGTTACTCTAATGATTGCGCAAGGCGCGGCAAGGAAGTCCCCTATGAAGAAGCATTTGCGGTTTCTGGTTCTCTCCGCTCTGCTGCTGACCGCTTACCCGGTTTTCGCAAGTGGGATTGGTCCGGGAGGCAATGATCCGCCTCCTCCCAGCAACACGACTTCGACCGTCTGGGCTTGTAGCACGACGGGAGCAGTCATCGCGACGCTTCTCGCGTATTTTGGTCTCTGAGCCTTCGCCGCGACGCAATCGGCGAGTTCGGGGGAGGCGAGGCGACCCGAACGGTAAGTGTGCCCGCCTGGGGAGCCGCGACCCATGCACCTTTCGGACCTGGATAAAGTTTTATGGGCCGCGGGGTTTTTCCCCACCGCAGCCCTGGTCGCGGTTCTGATCCTGCGAGGCCGCTGGAGGCAGTTCCCCGTCCTAACCTGCTGGCTGGCCTTTCAGGTCGCGCGCACCGTCGCGCTGTTCTCGCTTTATCTGCACGGTGCGCTGCACGGGTACGCCCGGGTTTATCTGACGGGGCTGTGGGTGGATTTCGCGCTCCAGCTGGGGGTGGTCATCGAGATCGCCCGCATCGTCCTGCGGCCCACCGGGACCTGGGTTCACGATGCGAAGGCGTGGTTCGCGGCTGCGGGGCTGGCGGGCGCCGTCGCGGCCGCTCTCGTCGCCTGGTGGGTATCGCCGCCCGCGCGCACCGTCCTCTGGGCCTGGAGGATCCGCGGTAACCTGTTCACCAGCCTGGTGATCTGTGAGTTGTTCGTGGTGATGAGCCTGACCGCGAACCGCCTGGGGCTGGGCTGGCGGAACCACGTCATGGCCGTCGGGCAGGGACTAACGGCATGGACCAGCGTGATGGTGGTGACCACCGCGCTCCAGAGTTTCTGGGGGACGCAACGGCTGTTTTCCACCCTCGATCATGTGAGGGAATTTGCGTATACTGGTGCGACGATCTGGATGATCGTGCAGCTGTGGATTCCGGAACCAGAGCGCCAGCCGATAGCACCGGAGTTGCAGACCTACATTCTTGCGCTGCACCGCCAGGTCGAGTACGATCTTCGAAGGCTTGACGCTCGTAACTGAGCGGCCGTTCTCTCCGGGTAACCGGACCGACCTGAAGAAAGGCGTCGCTAGTGTTGGCATTCTTCCTCCTCGGCGCGGTTGTCGTCATTCTTCTTGGAACTGCGATCAGGGCTCAGCTGTCGGCGGTCCGACTCGGCGGCCGAAGCTGGGAAGAGCTGGTATCAGCCCTGCAGCGCATCGAGTTCGATCAGGTCAGCTGGGTGGCCCGCGACTTTCTGGATCCGCGGGGAGGGCAGATCTCCCTCGAACCGAGGGACATGTGGCTGATGCTGGGCGGGCGCGACGGTCTGCGCAGGATGCGCAACAATGCCCGGCTGATGCTGCTGCTGGCCGCCCATGCCCAGCGCTGGAACTTCGACGAGGGGGTCATCGTGACGGAGCGCATCCGCCGCGATGCTCTGCGCCTGCGGCAGTCTGTTCGCCGCATCGAAACCACGCTGATGTTCCACCGCATCCTGCGCGGGTCGGAGAACCTGATTCCCTTCCACCTGCACGAGGCCGCTTCGGCCTACTACCTGATGCGGCAGCGCCTGCTGGCCCTGTACCAGACCAGTCATGCCGGGCTGTATCCGCGGCTGGCAGAGATCCTCTGAGATCATCTTCCCGGGTTGAGGCCCTGGGGGTGAAGGCCGCGGCGCTGCGTGGCGCCTGCCTGGGGATAGGAGTTCCGAACCCCACACCGGGGCCGAACCGGATCATTCGGCCCCGGGACAGGAAGAGGGGGGAGCCGCGCAGCGGATGCTCAGACGCGCATTTTGCCGCCGGCGTCCTCGAGCGCTCCGACAATCTGCTGCGACCAGGCCTGCACTTCTTCTTCCCGCAGCGTGCGCTCGTGAGACTGAAAGACCACGCCCAGCAGCAGCGAATATTGCCCGGCGGGCACCAGCCTGCCCTTTGGATCACGCAGGACTTCCCGGGGCGCGAAGCTCTGCAGTTCCGGGATCGCCAGGGCCTCGACCGAGGCGGCAATGCCTGACCAAAGCACCCGGTCCGGCAGGAGCACGGAAAAGTCCCGCCGCACGGGCTGGAAACGCGACAGATCCCGCACCGCGGGCTGGCGCAGATCCTGGCGGTACAGGCGATCCAGCCAGATTTCTCCGAGCAGAACCGCCTGGCGGATTTTGCGGCGCTCCGCCTCGGCCGGGTGAAGCTGCCCAAACCAGCCCACGGTCGCGCCCTCCACCACCGCCCGCGCACTGCGGCCAGGATGAAGCCACGCGGGCATGAGGCCGGAATCCACGGGAAAGCGATCGAAGTAGAGGGAGCGAGCCTCGAATCTTCCGAGAACCTCGCTGACCGTGCCTTTGAGGTCGTAAAACTCAGCATCCCGATGGTCGAAGGCATTGCCGGTTGCGCCGAAGGCCAGCGCGGGGCGCTCCTCCACTCGCTCCGGGCTTCCGCTGAAGGCGGTGCCCATCTCGAAGAGAGCTGCGGATTCCACATCGCGGCTGATATTCAGCGCCAGCATGTCGAGCATGCCGGGCAGTAGCGAGGAGCGCAGCATGCCTGCTTCTTCGCTGAGCGGATTGCCCATCGCCACCGCCGACCCTGGTTCGCGCGCAAAGAGAGCGGCCTCGGCCGCGGCGCAGAAGGTCGAGGAGATGGCTTCGTTCCAGCCGAGAGCCAGCATGGTGCGGCGGATCGCCGCTTCCTTCTCCGCCCACGCCAGCTCGACTACCGAGCCAGAGAATGCCGGGAGGGTATTGCGGAAGCGGTTGTAGCCGTAGACGCGGGCGATTTCCTCGATGAGATCGATTTCTCGTTCCAGATCCAGACGCCAGCTGGGCAGGGCGATTTCGAAGATGCCGTCGGGAGCAGCATCGGCAGCGGTGACAGAAGACACGCCCAGAACGGCGCGCGAGGGATCAAGATCCTGGCGGAGCGGAGCGCTGGACGGAGCAGGCTGATGCTCGCGCACGCCGCAACCCAGGCCGGTAAGGATCTTCGCGGCGAGCGACGATGTAATGCCCTGCGGATCTTCTGCTGGGCCGAGAATCCTCTGCGCCTCGCGCAGGCTGAAGGTGATGCGGGCGCGATGAACGGTGCGGGCCGCGGCATCAGGGATGGCGACATCGACCAGATCGCCTTGGGGATGGCCGCCGGCTTCGAGAATGATGCGGCTGACCAGCGCGGAAGCGACCGGCGGCGCATTGAAGTCGGCCCCGCGCTCGAAGCGGTGTGAGGCATCGGTGTGGACGAGATGGCGTTTGGAGGAGCGGCGCACTGTGGCGGGATCGAACCAGGCCGCCTCGACGAGAATGTTCTTCGTCTCCGGGGTGATCATCGTGTCCCAGCCGCCGATGACGCCGGCGAGGCCCAGCGCCTTCTTCTCGTCGGCGATGATGAGGTCGTCGGAATCGAGGGTGCGCTCGATGCCGTCCAGGGTGCGGAGCTTTTCTCCCTTGCGCGCGCGCCGCACGATGATGCCGCCTTCGAGCTTATCGAGATCGAAGGCGTGGGTGGGATGGCCCATGGCGAGGGTGACGTAGTTGGTGGCGTCAACAGCGTGGGAGATGAGCTTCTGCTCAAGAAGACGGAAGCGGTCGGCGACGATTCCCCTGGACGCGGTGATGCTCGCGTTGCGCAGGACGCGGCCCGTGAAGCGGCCGCAGAGCTTCGGCTCTTCGATGGCGACGGGAAATGCCTGGGAGGCTGGCATCGCCCGCGGCAACGTCGTATCCAGGGGAAGAAGCTTCAGCCCGTAGATGGTCGCCGCCTCGCGCGCGATGCCGTAGTGGTTCATCGCATCCACGCGGTTGGTGGTGATGTCCATCTCGAAGACAGAACCGTGCGCACCGAGGTCGAAGACACCTTCGACGGCGATGCCGCGCAGGGTCAGGTCGTCAGCGAGCTGGCGGTCGGAGACGGAGAACTCGGGAAGGTAAGAGCGGAGCCAGTCAGTAAGAATACGCATGGCGAGTCAGCGAGTCAGCGGGTCGGCTGGTCAGCTTTCCAGGACTCCCATGAGTCCGTTCAGCATCCTGCCTACTTCGCGACAGCTTTCGAGTAACTCCTTTTCAGATTGCGGCTCCAGGTACTCCAACCCGCAGGCGAGCTCGATCTGGGTCTCCAGTTCGTAAAGAGATCCGCGGGCCTGAGCAAGGAATTGACGCATATTTCCATCTGTAAGCCTGCCGTGGCCTTCCGCAATGTTGCTTGGGACAGACACCGCAGCTCGACGCATCTGGGCTGTCAGTCCGAATGCCTCAGTCTTCGGAAATGTGGAAGTGTGTCCGTAAACCGCTCTCGCCAGCACCATGGCTTTTTGCCAGACCTGCAAGTCGCGATAGTAGCGGGTTCGGCCGGGTGACTTTTGGCTGACTCGCTGACCTGCTGCATTTCCGCTGGCTGGCTGCCTCATGCAAACTGCTCCAGAAAGCGCAGATCGCCCGAGTACAGCAGGCCGATATCGCCGATGCCGTATTTCATCATGGCAATGCGGTCGATGCCCATGCCGAAAGCGAAGCCGCTGATCTTCTTCGGGTCATAGGCGGGTTGCTTCAGGCGGGCGAATTCGAAGACGGTGGGATCGACCATGCCACAGCCGAGCAGCTCGATCCAGCCGGAATGTTTGCATTTGCGGCATCCCGATCCGGCGCAGAAGGGGCAGCTGATCTGCACGTCGGCGCTGGGCTCGGTGAAGGGAAAGAACGAGGGAAAGAAGCGCGTGCGGACACTCGATCCGAAGAGTTCCTTCATGGCGTGATCGAGCGTGCCCTTCAGGTCGGCGAAGGTGATGTTGGTATCCACGCACAGGCCCTCGACCTGGTGGAAGATGGGCGAGTGGGTCGCGTCGGCAGCATCGTTGCGGTGCACTTTGCCGGGGATGACGATGCGCACCGGCGGCGGCTGCTGCTCCATGGTGCGGATCTGCACCGGCGAGGTGTGCGTGCGCATGAGGAGCCGGTCGCGGAGCGGCTTGCGCTCCTGCCCCGCGATTACCAGCGTGTCCTGGGTATCGCGCGCGGGATGGCCGGGAGGGAAGTTGAGGGATTCGAAGTTGTAGTAGTCGGTCTCCACTTCGGGCCCCACGCCGACCGAGTAGCCCATGCGCTGGAAGATTCCCACGATTTCGTGCCAGGTGCGGATGAGCGGATGCTCGGCGCCCAGCTTGCGGCGCGTGCCGGGCAGCGTGATGTCGATGGTTTCGGCATCGAATTCGTGGCCGGGGCTCGAAGCGGCAGCGCGCTCCAGGCGCTGCTCCACTTCGGCTTTCAGGGTGTTGAAGCGCTGGCCGATGAGCTTCTTCGCTTGCGGGGGAGCCGCTTTGAGCCAGGCATCGCTGATGGCCTTCAGACGGCCCTGTTTGCGGCCCAGCCAGTAAAGGCGGAACTGCTCCTGTTCTTCGGGCGAGTTGAGCGAGCGAGCTGACAGCTCGACCTCTTTCGCCACAGAGGCAAAGGCCCTGTCGAGTTCGGATTCGCTCCAGCCGTTCAGCGGCGGGATTCCATCATCGGGCATCGTTCTTCTGAGAATAAATCAGGCGATGCGCGAAGGGATTTTGGCGCAGGAGGACCAGGCCGCGCTTCAGGGGAAGCCTGCCGGAGTCTTCAGCCGTTCAGGGTTTCCTGGAGTTTGTTGAGCGTGCTGTTCAGGCTTTTGTCGGCGCGCCGGTGCTCATCGATCTTGGCGATCGAATGCATGACGGTGGTGTGGTGCTTGCCGCCGAACTGGCGCCCGATTTCGGGCAGGGAAGCCTCGGTGAGCTGCTTGGCCAGGTACATGGCGATCTGACGGGGAACCACCACAGCGCGGGAGTTGTTCTTCTGCTTCAGCTCGGCGACGCGCATGCCGAACTGTTCGGCGACGGCGCGCTGAATGGCCTCAATCGTGATCTTGCGCACCTGGGTATCGATGAACTGCTTCAGGCACTGCTGCGCGGTGGGGAGCGTGATCTCCACGCCGTTCAGGCCGCACCAGGCGACCAGGCGCACCAGGGCGCCCTCCAGCTCGCGCACGTTGGTCCGTACATTGGAGGCGATGAACAGAGCCACGTCCATCGGCAGGGGAGCGGGCAGGTGCTCGCTTTCCGCCTTCTTCTGCAGAATGGCGACCTTGGTCTCGAGGTCCGGCGGCTGGATGTCGGCGATCAGGCCCCACTCGAAGCGGCTGCGCAGGCGGTCTTCGATCTCGGCCAGCTCGCGCGGGGGCCGGTCCGATGCGATGACGATCTGCTTCATGTTATCGTGCAGCGCGTTGAAGGTATGGAAGAACTCTTCCTGGGTGCGCTCCTTCTGCGAGAGGAACTGGATATCGTCGATGAGCAGCAGATCCACGGTGCGAAAGCGGTCGCGGAAGCTGGTCATCTTGTCGTAGCGCACGGAGCTGATCATCTCGTTGGTGAACTTCTCCGCGGAGACGTAGGAGATGGAGGCGGAAGGCTGGTGCTGTTTCACCTCATGGCCGATGGCGTGCATCAGGTGGGTTTTGCCCATGCCCACGCCGCCGTAGAGGAAGAGCGGGTTGTAGGCCTTCGAAGGCTGCTCGGCAACGGCAAGCGCGGCAGCGCGCGCGAACTGATTGCCGGGACCGCAGACGAAGGCGTCGAAGGTATAGCGAGGATTCAGCTGGGCCGCGCTGTTCCAGTCGAAACGGGCCTGCTGAGGGCCGGCGACGGGAGCAGGCCGCGGGGCTCCGTTGGGAGAGGGGGAAATGTGCGCGGAAGAGGCCGGCGCGAAGCCGCCGTCCTCGCGAACGCGGGGCAGCGTGGGATCCTCTTCGGGCGTGATGAAGGTGACGTCGTCGAAATCGAGCTGAAGGTTTTCGATGGCTTCCTGGATGAGGTCGCCGTAGCGGTCGGCCACATGGCGGAATTCCGGGGTGGGGATGCGCACAAACAGAACGCGGTCGCGAGTGAAGCCGAAGCGCGTGGGCCGCAGCCAGGTGTCGAAGGACTGGCGTTTCACTTTCTTTTCGAGCGCAGCGAGGATCTGGACCCACGGATTCAGCGCGACAGATGGAGTAACAGCGAAAGACATGCTAGATCCTTTGCGCAAACGTCCGGGGTGCGGAAGCGACCTCGGTCCAAATACGGAAGCTCCCGAAGTAAAGCCCTGCATGCGGAGCAGGGCGAGGGTCGGGATCAGAGTCCGTTCTGGCCAGGAGTGACTCCGATCTGTCACGCATCGGAGCTTCGGTCGAGTTCTTCCGACAGCCGCAGGGCGTCGAAAAATCTTTATTGAACGTTGCCGATAGTAGCACAGTCAGCAGGCCGTGAAAACGCACTTTGGAGTAGAAAATTCCGCAGCCGGAAAAGTTGCACAGCGCGTGGTGAAAATCGTGAGGAAGGCGCGATTTTTGCGGGCGGGCCGGGGCATACGATATACTCGAATCTTGCCGCGAAGTCACGTGTTGTGAGCAGTTGTGCGGCCGATGGGATTCGGTTCCGCGCCCGCGAATGGTCTTCGCGAAACCAGGCAGCGCGCAGAGCGGCGAACCCGACACACAAGATCAGGAGCCAGTTTCATGCCGAAGCGCACATTTCAACCCAACCGCCGCAGCCGCTCCAAGACACACGGCTTTCGCAGCCGGATGAAGACCAAAGGCGGCGCTGCGGTGCTTTCCCGCCGGCGCGCCAGGGGCCGCAAGCGCGTTTCCGTCAGCGCGGGTTATCGCGACTAGCTGGCGGGTTCACCTTCCCTCTGGGCGGGACAGTTCGCAGAACCGCACGCTGTCAGCCTTGATCAATTGCGGCAGAAACGGAGATATGCCGGAGGCCATGCTGGAGTGGCGCGATGCCCGTCTGCGAAAACACGCGGACTATCAGCGCGTCTACCGCGAGAGCCGAAGGTATTCGTCCTCGTCGATGAGCTATTTTTTCCGCGCGCGCCGGGCGGATGATCCGGCCGGCCAGGAGCCGCGGGTGGGCCTGACTACGGGGCGCGTGCTGGGCAATGCGGTGGAGCGGAACCGCATCCGCCGGAGGATGCGGGAAGCGGTGCGGATGCACCTGAGCGAACTACCTCCGCGCGTGGATGTGGTGCTGCATCCGCGGAAGGTGGTTCTGGAGATGGAGTTTGCGCGGCTTCAGGGCGAGGTGGCGCGCATTTTCGGGAGCGTGGCCGGCAGTTCCGGAGCGGGACAGTGACGGCAGTAACCAGGGTCCGGAAGCGCACCGTGCAGGCGATGTTGCTCCTGTACAAGCGCGTGTTGTCCCCGGCGATTCATGCGTTGCCGGGTACGGGAGGCGCCTGCATTTTCCAGCCCACCTGCTCAGAGTTTGCGGCGATTGCGGTGGCTGAGCATGGAGTGCTGCGCGGCGGCTTGCTGGCTTTGCGGCGTCTGCTGCGCTGCCATCCGCTGCACAGAGGCGGCTTCGATCCGGTGCCGCCGAAATCGGTAACGGCGTCTTCGGGGCCGGGGGCAGGGCATCAACATCAATTCCGCTGATCGATACGGAAGATCGGCGACAGGAAACGGAAGTCTTGGCAGAGATACAAAATCCCAATCAGCAGGGCGGCGGCGGGCAGGATTCGCGTTCGCTCTTCGGCTTCATGCTGGTCTTTGTGCTGATGATTGTGGCCTTTCAGATCTTCGGGCCCAAGAAGCCGCCGCAGCAGCCGGAGCACACGCAGCAGAAGACGCAGCCCGTTCAGACCAGCCCCGCGCCGGCACCCGAGTCGGATGCCGGCGCGGGTGGTGGGGCCCATGCGAGGGTCCGAGGCAAGGCAGCTGCTCCCGCAGCCAACTCGGTTCAGGCGACGAACGAAGCGGATATTGTCGTTGAAAACGAGCTGTACCGCATTACCTTCACCAACCGCGGCGGCGCGGTGAAGTCGTGGGTTCTGAAGAAGTACAAGAATGACGCGCGGACCAAGCCGCTCGATCTGGTGAATCATGAAGCCGCGGCGAAATTCGGCCTGCCGCTTTCGCTGTATACCTACGACTCGGCTCTGCGCGGGAAGCTGAACTCCGCGCTCTATGCTCCGTCAGCCACGGGAACCATCACCGCTCCAGGCACGCTCAGCTTCGATTACTCGGTGGGTGGGCTGACGGTTCACAAGAGCTTCCAGTTCGATTCGAGCTACGTGATCCACGCCACCGTATCGGTGACGCAGAACGGTGCGCCGGTGACCGCGCTGCTCCAGTGGCCTTCCGGCCTGGGCGACCAGACGACCCTGCAGGAATACGCGGCGGCGACCTTCAACCAGCTGAACAGTGGCAAGAGCGACCAGATTGCCGCCAAGAAAGTGGTTGGCGGAGATACGCTGCGCGGGCGGTTCGATTACGCCGGAATCAGCGACCTGTATTTTGGGGTCATTTTCCTGCCGGAAGATCCCGCCGACGTGAATGTGGTCACGCTGCACGATACGATGTCGGTACCGCGCAATCCCGAACACCCCGAGGCGAACGCGCAGACCTCGGTGCCGGTGCTGGGCGCGGCGGTAGGGCAGAGCGGCGGCGAGCTGCGAACGCGTCTGTTTGTGGGACCCAAGCTGCTGGGGCTCCTGTCCAGCATTCATACCGCCAGCGGAGACAACCTTCAGGAGGTCGTCAGCTTCGGCTGGTGGGGCTGGATCGCCCGGCCGATGCTGCTGGTGCTGCGCTTCTTTGTCGACCATGGGATCGGCAACTGGGGCTGGGCCATTCTGGTTCTGACCCTTATCCTCAACCTGGCGATGATGCCGACCCGCTTCATGATGATGAAGTCGTCGCTCAAGATGCAGCGCATCCAGCCGCAGATCGAGGGGATCAAGGCGAAGTATTCGAAGTTCAAGGCGACCGACCCGCGCCGGCAGGAGATGAATAAGGAGATCTTCGACCTGCAGCGCAAAGAGGGCGTGAACATGTTCGGCGGCTGTCTGCCCATGCTGCTGCAGTATCCGCTGCTCTTCGGCTTCTATCGAATGCTGGAATACGCCATTGAGCTGCGCCAGGCGCACTGGCTGTGGTTGCCGGATTTGTCCGCGGCGGACCCGGTGCATATCCTCCCGATCTTCGTGATTGTCTCGATGTTCCTCTCGCAGTTCTTTACGCCTTCGCCGGGCATGGACCAGAGCCAGCAGCGCATGATGGCCTTCATGATGCCGGCCATCTTCGGTGTCATGATGTGGAACATCGGCTCCGGCGTGGCCCTTTACTGGGCGGGCAGCAACCTGATGGGCGTGGCCCAGCAGATGGTGATGAACCGGACCGGTATGGGCCGGGAGATGCGGGCGATTGCCGCGAAACGGGCGGCGAAGCGCGCGGGCAAAGCCGTGGCGTCGCGACGATAGATGATATTGATGGACGGCGACATACGGCTCTGCCGAACTTAGCCTGGAGTGCGATACTAATATTCGATGCCGATCGACGATTACTCCGCTGCCGCACGGAAGGTGGCAGAATTCCTGAAAACCCTGACCACCCTGGGCGGGTTGCGCCTGAGGTATCGGATCACGGCCGGCGTCGGCGCTGCGGATCCGGCAGGCCTGGAGGCGCGCGAGATCTATGTGGAACTCGCCGGACCCGATGCGGGTTTGCTGACGCAGCGCGGAGGCGAACTGCTGCGCGCGCTGGAGCATGTGGCCGCGAAGATTCTGCGGCTGGAAAACGACGAGCACGACAAAATCTCCTTCGATGCGGAGAACTTCAAGGCGCTGCGCGCGCGCGAACTGACGCTGGCCGCGGAGGAAGCGGCGGAGCGGGTTCGGCGCACTGGCCAGCCTTACAGCTTTGCGCCAATGAGCTCGCGGGAACGGAGAATGCTGCATCTGGCATTTCGCTCCTACACCGATCTCGAGACCGCGTCCAGCGGCGAGGGTCTGCAGCGGTACGTGGTCATCTACCCCCGAGGCTATGAGCGGCGCGAAACCCGCTCTCCGGGGCGCAGCCGCTGACTTCTTCCTGAACCGCACCGGGGGCGTATCAGCTGCGCGGAAGGCGGGAAGGAACGAGCGACCGGATGCAGCCTCACCCACAGACCACAGAACGGGAATCCATCGCGCAGGAAACGATCGTTGCGATCTCCACGCCACCCGGACGGGGCGGGATCGGCATCGTGCGCCTCTCCGGTCCGCACGCGGTGGAGATGGCGAACGGCCTCATTCGGACACGGGGTCCGCTGGAACATGCGCGCGCGCGCTTCGCCGAGGTGCCCGATCCGGAAAGCGGAGCCAGGCTGGATGAGGCGATCGTGACCTGTTTCCTGTGCCCCCACACGTATACGGGAGAGGACCTGGTCGAGATTGCCGCGCACGGCTCGCCGGTGATCCTGGAACTGCTGGTGCGGCAGGCGCTGCGCGCCGGCGCGCGCCTGGCCCGCCCCGGGGAGTTCACCGAGCGGGCTTTCCTGGCCGGACGACTCGACCTCACCCAGGCCGAGGCGGTTCGCGACCTGATCGAGGCTCAGACTCTCTATCAGGCGCGCGTGGCCTCGGAGCAGATGGGCGGCGCCCTTTCCAGGCGCGTTCAGCCGCAGAAAGAAAAGCTCGTCGAGCTGATCGCTCTGCTGGAAGCGGGCATCGACTTTGCCGAGGACGATGTGGAGATCACGCCCGACCGCGAAATCGTAACGCGTATGGATACGATTTCTGACGGGCTCGGCATCCTCGCCCGCTCCTTCGAGCACGGCCGGATGGTGCATGAGGGTCTGCGGCTGGCGATTGTCGGACGCCCCAACGTGGGCAAGTCATCCCTCTTCAACCGCCTTCTCGAGCGGGAGCGGGCCATCGTCACCGCTCATCCCGGAACCACCCGCGATCTGGTGACCGAGCGTCTCTCCCTCGGAGGCATTCCCGTGGAGCTGGTGGATACGGCGGGATTGCGCGAAGCGAGCGACGAAGCCGAAGCCATGGGCATCCGCAAATCGCGGGAAGCCCTGGCGGATGCCGACCTTGTGATGGTCGTCGTCGACGCGTCAGATCCGCTTCGCAGGGAAGAAGCCGCGCTCATCGCATCGCTCCATGCACGGCGAGTGGTCGTGGTGAGGAACAAGTGCGATCTTGTGTCGGGCAGCGAAGAAGCGGAAGAGGGCGTCGTCCCGGACCAGGAGCCCTCCGGAATTCCCCCCGAAGCGGGACGAATCTGGCTCCGGACCTCCGTCGTAACCGGTGAAGGAGTCGCTGCGCTGCGCGAGGCGCTGGCGGCGATGGTTCGCAATCCGCCGGGAGAAAGCGAATCAGGAATTCTGACCAGCCTCCGGCACTTTGAGGCCGTGCAGGGCGCCGTGGAATCCCTGAACGCGGCCAGGACAGCCGTCGAGCGAAAAGTTCCGCACGAGATGTTGCTGCTGGACCTCTACGGCGCCCTGCGCCAGCTCGACGCCCTCACCGGAGAGACCACGTCGGAGGACATCCTGACCCGAATCTTCTCCACCTTCTGCATCGGAAAATAACGGCGGGTTCTGGGCGGTTCCGAGGAGTCTTCCAACTTTCAGTATGTTGCTGTAAGAAGTAGGCTTACTGTTCGAAGATGTCCGATAAGGTTCGATAAGGGCCGTACAATTATGGGTCTCCACAGTGTCTCCAGAGGGGGGATATAATGAGTAGTGGAGCTGGAGACCCCTAATGAGATTAACTGCCGAAAAGATAATGACATACAGGCCCAAAGCCGCGCGATACGCAATCGCAGACGGCCGCGGCTTGTTCCTGGACGTGACTCCTGGAGGCTCATTTTCCTGGTTTTTTCGTTACAACCAGAACGGCAGGCGCGAGAAGCTCAACCTTGGACCGTATCCCGAGATCTCGCTTAAGCGCGCAAGGGAGAAGAGAGACGAGTATGCCGTGCAGGTGGCCGAGGGAAATTCGCCGGCCGAAGAAAAGCGAAAAGCGAAAAGGCCGGCGACGGTTGCTCCCACCTTAAGGGAATTCGGCGATCGGTATTACCGCGAACAGGTGGAAAGGACCTGGAAAAATCCCACCAACGAGCGGCGCAACCTGGAAAAGTATCTCTATCCGATGCTCGGCGATCGGCAACTGAAAGAGATCACCGCGCTCGATATCCAGGCTGTGGTGTACCCGATCCGTGACGGCGGACATCCTGCGCAGGCGATGAAGGTACGCAACACCGCGAAGAGAATGTATGACTATGCGATCGAACTGCATCTATCGCCGATCAATCCCGCCGCGATGGTCGCCACCCGTTACATCGGAAAGGCCGTCCGGCGCAGTCGGCATCTGAAGGCCGGCGAAATTCGCGAATTCCTGCACGTCGTCTACCAGAGCAACATTCGCCGGCAATTCAAGCTCGCTCTCCACCTTATTCTGCTGACGCTCATCCGAAAATCCATGCTGCTGCTAGCAACTTGGGATGAGATCGATTTCGAAAGTGGCGAGTGGACGATCCCCAAAGAGCACATGAAAGGTAAAAAAGGGGAGGAACACGAACACGTTGTCTACCTGTCGACCCAGGTTGCCGCGATGTTCCGCGAACTGAAAGCTCTGGCCGGCAATTCGCGGTTTGTGTTGCCGGGGCGCAGCAGCCCGAAAGAGCCGTTTGCGCAAAACGCGCTCAACAAAGCCCTCGAAGGACTCAGCTTCGAGATGGAGCCATTCACGATTCACGACCTGCGCCGCACCGCCTCCACCGAACTGGCCAACAACGGATTCCGCGATGAGTGGATCGAAAAGGCCCTGAGCCATGAAAAGGAAGGGATCAAGGGCGTCTACAACCGCGCCGAGTATGCAAAACAGCGCAAGCAAATGCTCCAGTGGTGGGCGGACCACGTGGACTCTATCGCCACCGAATCCAACGTGATCATCGGGAATTTTGGCCGGAGCTGATCGCGGTCGGCCTTGTGGTCATCGGGAGTTCCAGCCAGCAGGCATGTGCCCGATAACAACGAGCAGGCAACCGGTGGCTGGGTCCCGCAGCATCTCGCGCCCGTCGCTTGTCATTCCAACCCTTTCAAGGATGGTCGGTGGACCACCTCGCTTCGATATTCCTGGAGCTTTTTGACTTCCTTGCGAGGTCATCCCGACGCTGCGCCGCCGCGGCAATTGAGACCCTGATCCTGAAGATGGCTCCGAAGCGGTCGCGATGTATTCCGTTCGCCCGCGAGCGGGCTTGCTTTGGGGCCTATCGCTGTATTCGCCCGAATCTGACGCACCCTCGGATTTGCCCTGTCTCGTGATGATCCAATCCTGCACCTCGTCTTCATACCAGCCGACGGCCCTTGCCCCCAGTTGGACCTGATGCGGAAATTCGCCCGTTTCCATCCGGTCATAGAGCCCGGTCTTGCTCAGCCCGGTCCGGTCCAAAACCTCATCGCGCCGAATAATCTTGCGCGGCGATGGGTCCGGCGACATGCTGCAGACGTCGAGCATAGAGTCATGCTACGGATGACGTTCCGGAAATGTGAAGGTACGATACGAACTTATTTTGTTGGAATGTAGAGGGGAGGGAGTAACGTTACCTTGCTACCGCAGGATGCAGAGCTTCTTCGGCCCGAGTTACCATCCCCGTCTGAGCGTTCCCTACTGTCCCCTCTGAAGCAGAAGGTAGAACTCTACAAACGTCCTGAAACGATGATCAACAGCGCGCACGCCTAGGTCCGAAGGAGACGGATGGTAATCCAATCTGCGATCGTCTCCCTCTACAGATCACCCAACGCCGGAGCGGTTACGCACCGCGCTGTCTCACCAAAAAAAACCTGTATCGTATCTTGGCGATCCAATGAACCTACGTTATACGTAGAAAAATAGCACAAGCTGCGATAGCAGCTGAAGCTAGCCGACAACTCCCTCAGTGCCGGTACTCCGCGCGTGTCATGACGCGAATGCACTGAGGTGTCTTCATGCCCGGCTGCTGCCATTTCGGAACCGTCCCTTTCAGCCCCTCAATGGGGCGACGCATCCGCATCATTCAGCAAACCTGTGCAGCCCTTTCGCCGCAGCCGTCATTGCAGCGACCGTCAGTTGATTTGTTTGGGGGACGTTCGGTTTCGCTTGTTGCGCGCACCCTGGAAATAAATCTCTGTGATGGGTTCACACTTCGCCTCGTCGATGGTCCCATTGATTCTTGGCCAGTCTCTTCTGTCTCTCTGACCGGGAAGGATTCAACGCGATGAGCACCGGGCCCAGCCGTAATCGAAAGCCCCGATCGGAAGCAATTGGTAGCCTCTCGATTTCACTGCCGAAAGAGAGAACCTCGCCACCAGCCCCCGAGACAGAAGCGGCTCGCCCAGAGCCAGCAGCACCCGCGGCCAGCTCCGTTGATTATCCGCGGCTGCGCACTCTTCTCCGTGACGCGGGAGTGGAATTCAAGCCGATCTTCAGCCAGCGTGACGTGGTCGAAATCATACCAAAGTCAGATAAGACCGTTCGCGCGTGGACCAAGATGGGCAAAATCCCTAGCTGTCATTGGCCGTCTGGCGATCCCTATTACACGCCCCAAAACCTAGAAGACTTCCTACTGCAATGCGAACGTGGAAGAAGGGAGGCCGACTGATGCTTATCCACTCTCGCCCCTCACATGCCTTCGAGGACGTCATGCACCGCCATCTTTGCGTCTCGACATCCGGGTACGTCCAGTCGACCAATCCGACTGGGAATGGCGTCACGCCTTCGGGATTGCTCATCAATGGGTTACATCGCCAACAGGACAATATTTCCGAAACCCACGGAGACGACCTGAAGACATTTGTCGGCAGCACTCTAGATGAAGTACGTAACTTGATGGAAATTTCCGTGCGCTTCCGTATACTTCCCCGCTTTACCGGACTCGGTGTGCTTTCCCGTCCGGTTCCGTTCCGGGGCAAATATACCGCCAAGCGCCCATTGATCTTTATCAATAACTCCACCGAGAAATTGGGGGTCCTATGATATCCACAGTTCCGTCTGGTTCTCCAATTGCCGATGAAACTCCGCAACTTGGCGTAGACATCAGCGAGGTTCCGCAGAGTTCCGCGGACTTCCGACCTGCGGGGCCCATCCCAGAAACGCTTGAAGACCTGATGGAGTTCGTCGATGAAAAGGCGAGCAAACGTTGGCACAGATCCTTACAACTTATCGTGGAGTGGAAGGGGATCAAAGTCGCGCTCAGGGAACTATTTCTGCGCTCGACCATGGACGGGTTTCGACCCTATCTGCGAACGTGCGGCGGAAAGCTCGGCTACCTGGAGAACACTATCGTTCACCACCGCAAGGGCCTTGGCTACCTGCGCAACTTAGCTGCCTCACGTGGAGTGCAGGTCCAGCCCATCTACAAGGAGGCTTGGCAAACGGTCATGGCGCAAGCCGAAGCAAACTACTGCCTGGCGATGGCCGAGCCCCTGGAGGCGCGCTTCGCATCTCCTGATGATGTCTCGCTGGACGATGTGGACGACCTTGTCGACCAGATGGTCTGCACCCGCCAGAAGCGTCTGGCGGGTGCCAGAAAAGTGAAGTGCGTATTCCTCGCTGTCATGCGCGATTGCGGTTTCGACCTGCAACCGACCATTGCGGCTCGCCGCGAGGATTACATCACGTCGGTGCCTGATCTCCCGCAGCCGCTCCAATCGGAGGTTAAGAATCTCCGCGAATGGATGTTAAACGGGAGCAAATCCGACAAGCGCTGGTCGAACGGGTGGAGGAAGCAGGAATCCAAGATCCAGAAGAGAGTCCGTGCGCGCCGCGAAACAACGACGGACAAAACCATAGCAGACGTTTGCCGCATGTTTGGTTATCTGGAGAAGTTCGATCCGGACGGGGTGGAAGGGATCGACTCACTGGAGAGCTTGTTCCAGCTTGCGGTGTTGTGTTCCTACGCTGACTGGCTCGAAGACGTCCGCCACCTGAATCCAGGATCTATTCGCACGACGTTCGGGGGGATGATTGCCGCGCTGCGGTATTTCCGGCAGGCATGATTTTGTCTACTCCATCTGGCCCCTTTTGATCATCTGAACTGGCCCCACCCTTTCTATGGTTGTTGTCATTCCGTGCAGGCCGTAACGGAAGGAGCCCGCAGGGCGACTGGAGTTATGGCCTG
>JAJYVF010000066.1 GCA_021792135.1 Acidobacteriota bacterium
TCTTCCATGGTGACGACCAGCCCGCGGATATTCACGCGAAAGTTTCGGTTGGGCAAAGGAGTTTGCGCGACGATTTTCTTGATGGCTGTATATGGCCGGGAAAGATCTTGCCGGGCCGGCACGACATAGATATCGACCTCGCGCTCCATCTGGTAGTGATCCACTTCTGTCGGCGCCTGAATTCGCACGATGTTGGCCACCTGATTCAGATAGGTGGGGGTTTTGATATGTGGATCGTGGAGGGGCATGGCCGCAATATCCGATATGGACTTTGTCGCTTGCTCCGGGTACTGCACGGAGATGAAGTATTGGTTGCCGGCAGGGGAGACCCAATAGTTAGGGTTGATCATCTGGTTCGAGGTCAGCGCCGTAATAACATTGTCAATGACGTTTTTCGGCGTCAGTCCTAACTCGGACACGCGAGTCCGGTTCAGGTTGATTTGAAGAGCCGGATAATCCATGTCTTGCGGAATATAGACATCTTTGATCGAAGGAAGCGCACGAATTTTGTCGGCGAGCGTTTGCGCAATGTTCATGTCTTCATTCATGTCCATGCCGCTCACCTGAAGATCGATGGGCGCCGGCACTCCCTGGTCCAAGACCGACTCCACGAGAGAACCGGAGTGAAAATAGGTCCGTAACTCCGGAAGCTGCTGCGAAATCTTCTGCTGCACTTCATCCATATACTTGAAGCTGCTTACGCGATGATCCGTATGCAGTCCCACCTCGACGAAAGCTGTGTTCATCGCCCCATTAGGAGTGAACAGCGACTCGATATCGGGTGAGACTCCGATGTTGGAAACGATGGTCTTCAAATCGCGCGGGCTTACGGTGCGGCGGATAATGTTCTCTACCTGCTTCACGTAATCATTCGAGACCGCCAGCCTTGATCCGGTTGGCGCTTGCAAGTTAATCATGAACTGGCCCGCGTCCACGCGGGGGAAGAAGGAAAAGCCCAGGAGTGGAAAAAGCAGCAGGCTAAGCGCGAAGATTCCCAAAAACCCAGCTATGGTGGCGCGCGGCCAATCCAGCGTTTTCATTACCCACCGGTCGTAGCCATCCAACATGTGCTCAAACCGCGCATTAAAGGCGTGGTGGAATCTTTGCCCAAAAGATTTCTTCTTCTCTTCTTCACCAGATTCAGCGGACTCCTCGTGCACCGGCTTAAGAACGCGTGAACAGTAGAGAGGCACCACGCTAACCGCGACAAAGTAAGAAGCGACCAGCGAAAGGATGACGCCCATAGCGAGAGCGGAAAATAGATATTTACTGACGCCGGAAAGCAGCATGACCGGAAAGAAGACCACGCAAGTAGCCAGGGTGATGGACAAAACCGCGGTAGCCACCTCGGTGGTTCCCACCTCCGAGGCTGCGGTTATCTGGTCGCCGATCTCGATATGACGGTAAATATTCTCGAGAACGATGACCGAGTTATCGATGAGACGGGAAAAAGCCAGCGCCAAGCCGCTGAGCAGCAGAGCATTGATCGTGCTTCCGCCGAGGTACAGCAGAAAGATAGCGGTCAGCACAGAAAGCGGAATGGCCAGGAAGACGGCGGCTGTCGCACGCATGCTGCCGAGAAAGAGAAGAATCATGACCCCGGTGAGCAACAGGCCCATGCCGCCTTCATTCACCACCGTGTGCAGGGCTTGGCGCACAAAAACCGATTGATCGAAGACCAGCAGGGCCTTCATCTGCCGGGGAATATCGCGCAGGTGACCGATCGCCTTGCGGATGCCATCCACCACGCTAATGATGCTGGTGTCTCCGCCTTGCTTCATAACTCCTACATAAGTCGACTGCTGGCCGTCAATCCGCACCATGTTGTACTGTAGCCACGCGCCGTCCACTGCGTGGCCTACGTCTTTCACGTAGACGTTTTTGTCGTGACCCAAAGTCTTGAGGACAATTTGATTCAAGGTCTTGGCGTCAGGAACCATGGAGTTGGTGTAAAGGTCGTAGTCCAGCGGGCCAATGCGCACGTCGCCGGCCGGAAGGACGACGCTTGAGGCATTCACCTTGTGCACCACGTCCATGGGGCTCAGGCCCATCGCCTGCAGTTTCTGCTGATTCACAAACACCATTTCCATCCGGTATGCGCCTCCGAATGGAGGCGGCACGGTGGCGCCCTTCACGCCCGCAATCTGGTCGCGGATTTCATACTGCAAATAATCGCGAAGCCGCGTCACCGTCAGCCCTTTGCCTTTTACCGCAACCATGCAGACAGGAAGAAACGACGCCGGCGTTTGGAGAACGATCGGGGGCAGCGTACCTTTCGGCAATCGGGCAAGGTCCGCCATGGCCAGGTTTGAAATCTCGGTTGCGTCGGCATTCGGGTCACTGCCTGGAGTAAAGAACACCTTGATCAGGCTGACGCCAGGCAGCGAGCGCGACTCGATGTGATCGATATTGCTGCCCAGAGTGAAAAATCGCTCGAACGTATTGGTGATCTGGGCCTCGATCGTTTCCGGAGGCATGCCGGCGTAGAACGTAGCGCAGGTGACGACGGGGATTTTGATAGACGGAAACAGATCCACCGGCATCCGAAATGCGCTGGTCACGCCCATCACACAGGCAATCAGGCAGGCAACAATGATTAAATAGGGGTGACGGATTGAAAACCGGGCCATAAATAAACTCCACGCACTGAGTGCGGATACTAGAGACGGTACAAGCGGCTTGGAACGATGACTAACGAGTCATCTCATGGCACGGCTATCTATTGAATCCATGAGTCAATGACTCAACCTCAGTGTTAGTCTGAATTGCCTTGCGGGTTCACGGCCTACTGCCGCCGCGGAATGCAGGCCTGCCCTGGCTGCAAACTATCCTGATTGCGCACCCAATGCAGCCAGATTGACCGGTTCAGGGTGCACTGTCTCGCCGGGATGATACTTCCCCTGCTCGCCGAAAACGACCCTTTCGCCGGCGTGCAAACCGGAGACAACTTGAACTTCATAGGAGGTTTGAATTCCCAAGGTCACCTTACGCAGTTCAACCTGATTCTGCGAATTCACGACCAGAACCGTGCCTGTGTCTTCCTGCTCGCCTATGGACACGGCCTGAATGGGAATGGTGAGCGCCTGCGTGGCGCTTCGGACGGGAAGCTCCACATAGGCGTACATGCCCGGCACCAGTACGAAGTTAGGATTGGGCACCCAAACTTCAGTGTGCTCGGTCCTCGTCTGGAAGTTGATCTGGCCGGCGAGCACCGAAATCTTGCCCTGAAATACGCGGTGCAGCGAGGGAACGTTCACATTTACAACTTCGCCAAGGTGCACGTCGGGAACGACTTGCCCGGGGACGGGAATGACCAGACGAAGCAGGTTGAGTTGCGAGAGGTGGCAAAGGGGCAAGGCGGATGTGGTGTTCGAAGTGCCGGCGGGGAGCAGGGCGCCCGTGTATCCGTCCAGCCGGGTTACTACGCCGTCAAATGGAGCGCGGATGAAAGCATACTGGTCCATGGCCTGATCACGGGCCAGCGTTGCCTTGTCCGCTGCTAACGCTTGTTGCGAGGAGGATACTTCGGCCTCGGCAGCGGAAACCCCGGCAACCGCGCTCTCATAATTACCTTGGGCTACATCCACTCTCTGTTTCGAGATCAATTCCGGGTTCTCTTTGTAGACGGCTGCAAACCGCTTATAGGTGACGTTAGCCACAAAGAGCATTGCCTTGGCTTTGGCAAGCATCCGTTGCGCGCGCTGCAAGTCGCTCTGGCCGCGGGCCACAGCCGCCTGATCGCGCACCACCGCGGCCTCAAGCTGCGGCACTTCCAGCACCGCCATGAGCTGGCCTTCCCTCACATGAGTTCCCCAATTGATGTAAAGCTTCTTCACGTAGCCGGAGACCTCGGCGTCTACGTCAATCGACTGGTAAGGGATGAACTCTGACGCGATTTGCAGCTTGTCGGAAAGGTCTTCCTGCTTCACAGGCACTACGGGAGCGGTAATATCCCGGTTCTGTTTTCCACGGGCGGCAGCGGTCACATTTGTAGAATTACAACCGGCCGTTACCACCAGCGCCGCTGCCATGGCGCCGGCTGCGACGAGCCGAACATATACTTTCGTCTTGAGCTTCTTCATTGCTATATCGATCCCTCTGTAGTTGGATGCAAAACGTACACTAAAGGTGATCCCCCCAACCGCCGGCCACACCCACCCTGTGGTCGAAACCCCTCCACTGGAATCATGTGGAAATTGCACAAATTATAGTGCGAAACTGAAATCGGATTTCTGTGCTTCCTACCGGCAATTCCCCACCCAGACTTTAGCACGACTCATGAGCAGAATTACCTTCCAGTCCTTACATATTGTGCCTATATCTGCCTTGTTTTTCATAAACATCCACGGCATCTTGGCCCTTACTTATTTGCTTGTCTTATTGTTCCCGGCGGCAACGTTGGAAGCCATCTGGCTATCTGCATCCCAGACCTCTTTCAACAGCACTCGTAATTTTTCCATGGAAAAGCCGGCCGACTGGCACAACGCCACGATCCGTTCGTCCCGCTCGTGAATGTGTGCGGCTACGTCCGGTATTCGCGCGGCCACCTTTGCGGGGACGGTTTGAAGGCCATGCCGGTCGCCGTGAATCAGCGCGCCTGGGTCTACCCGCATTCCGCCCACGCGCACCGGCTCCTTGAAATCCACGAGGTGGGCATAAGCATGGGAGACGGAGACGTGACCGGCAAAGAAATGAAAGCCTGCGCGTTCGACCGCGTCTACATCACGCACGGCTCCGTTGGTGACGTAACCCGTAAAGCCGAGGGCGCGGCAGATGTTGGCATGAACATCGCCCATAAACGCGCCGGCTCCCGGAACCTGGTCGATATCTTCGAGCACCAGCACGCGCGGAGCCGGAATGCTCATCACGTATTCCCACCAGTCTGTGCGGTCCTCGAAACGGAGCTGGAACAGCGGCGGCGGCGGGATCGAGGAGGCCAGGGGTGGCGACCCGGTCCTGATTCTGCCCGTCACCGCGTAACCCAGCATGGGCGGCAAGTGAGGGAAGAGGCATCGAACGCCCGTATCGCTGGAAAAGCCTTCGTTGCGAAGGCGGACGTTGAAAGTTTCAATGGCGTTTGCCAGCGTGCACGAATCCAACCGCTGCAGGGTCTCAAACTGCTCCTGCGTCAAAACAGGCTCCATAGCGACCTCGCTCCAATATTACTATAGCGCGCCGTT
>JAJYVF010000067.1 GCA_021792135.1 Acidobacteriota bacterium
CCGGGGCCGGGCAGCATCAACAGCCGCGAGCCTCACCCCTACTTCGATTCTATTGATCTAGAAGGGCCCGTAGGCAATGCTGCTTACAATGCCTTCACCGCCAAGCTCGACAGGCGCTTTGCGGACGGCTTCATGCTGCTGGGGTCATATACCTGGGCGCATGCCATTGACAACGTCGTCGAAAACCTCAATGATACTGCCGGCGAAGGCATCCAGAATAACTACGACCTGGCCGCCGAACGCGGCAATTCAATCTTCGATCTGCGCAATTATTTCGTGGCCAGCGCCCTCTACACTCTGCCTTTCGGCCGCGGCCAACGCTTCTTGAACAGCGGCGGCGGGTTGACAGGCGCCGTATTGGGCGGATGGCAGTTGGGCGGTATTGTCACGCTGCACAGCGGCTCGCCTTTCACGCCTTACTTGAGCACCGACACTGCGGAGACGGGAACGACCATTCGGCCCAACCGGATTGGTAGCGGGTTGTTGCCGCCCGGTCAGCGCAGCATTAACGATTGGTTCAATGTGGCCGACTTTCCCATTCCAGCGCCCTATACTTTCGGCGATTCCGGCCGCGATATTCTTACCGGCCCAGGATTACGCAATGTAGACCTGAAGATCGGCAAAGACTTTAATATGACGGGGAGGGCGCAGATGCACTTGCGGGCAGAGTTTTTTAACGCGCTCAACACGCCGCCATTCGGGGCGCCGAACTCTGAAGTGGATCTTCCCAACGCGGGCACAATTACCACCGCCGGTGCAGCGCGGGAGATCCAGCTCGCGCTGAAGCTGACGTTCTAGGTCTCTGACCGCTTGATTTTGCACCATCCTGGGGGTGTCCCAGGTCCCCTTTGGGGCATGGGAAAGTACGAACTCGAAGGAACGAATTGATGCGGTCAAAGACCTAGATTGCGGCCGCTTAGTTTTGTACCCTTGTGGTTCTCAGGTCTCGATTTTGAAACCTGCAAGCCCCGTGACGGAAGTTTGCTATAGGGTTCAATAAAATGAATATGAATCGCCGTGAATTTTCTCTCCTGATGGCAGGCGCGCCCTGGGCACTTCGTTCGCGCCAGCAGCGGCCCAACTTTGTCATCATCATGGCGGATGACATGGGTTTTTCCGATCTCGGCTGTTATGGTGGAGAGATCGCCACTCCCAATATCGACCGCCTGGCGCGGGAGGGCGTGCGGCATACCCAGTTTTATAACTGTGCACGATGCTGCCCAACGCGGGCCTCGCTGCTGACAGGTCTGGATCCGCACCAGGCCGGAGTCGGCCACATGATCGATGACCTGGGGTATCCGGGATATATCGGGTATCTCAACGATAAGTGCGTAACCTTTGCGGAATCGCTGGGCCTGGCCGGATACCAAACTTACATGTCTGGGAAATGGCATGTAGGCGAAAAGCGCCCGCACTGGCCGCTGGACCGGGGATTTCAGCAGTACTTCGGATTGATTAGCGGCGCGTGCAACTACTTCAGGCGCGATCCGGGACGGACGATGGCGATCAACAACACGCCGTACAATCCTCCCGCGCAAGGCTTCTACATGACCGATGCCATTACCGATCACGCCATCGAGATGGTGCATGAGTCGGCGCGGCACACAAACCCATATGTCTTGTATGTGGCCTATACGTCGCCGCACTGGCCCCTGCAGGCGCTTCCTGAAGACATCGAGAAATATCGCGGACACTACCGGAAAGGCTGGGACGTACTCCGCGAGGAGCGCTATGAGCGCCAGGCGTCGATGGGGATCATCGACCGCAGGTGGCGGCTATCGCCGCGTTATCATAAGGTGCCGGCGTGGGATTCGCTGAGCGCGGCGGAGCAGGAGGACTGGGCGCGGCGGATGACTGTTTATGCGGCGCAGATCGACCGCATGGACCAGGGCATCGGGCGGTTGCTGGCAGCCCTGGAGAAGACGGGGCAGCTTCACAATACGATCGTCTTTTTCCTTTCTGACAACGGAGGGTGCGCAGAGGTGAGCATCGGCAAAGGACCGGCTGAGCGCAATCCCACTGATCTCATCCCCGGAGGGCCAAACTCCTTTACGAGTTACCGGCCGCCTTGGGCAAACGTCTCCGACACTCCATTCCGGCTTTTTAAGCATTACGTCCACGAGGGCGGCATCTCCGCACCGTTCATCACTTGGTCGCCGGATTTGCTTTCGCGGAAAAACGTCCTGGAACACACCCCCGCGCACGTGGCCGATATTCATCCCACGCTGTTGCGGCTGGCGGGTGCGGCTTATCCAAGCGATTATCAAGGAAAGGAGCGGCTGCCGCTGAGAGGAGAGGATATCTGGCCGGTCATTCAGGGCCGGTCGAAAAACTCTGACCGCCGCATGGCGTGGGAGCACACCGGCGGACGGGCGCTGCGCGAAGGCGACTGGAAACTGGTGGCGGAGTTCAACAAGCCTTGGTCGCTCTACAATCTGGCTGACGACCGGACGGAGCTGAACGACCTAGCGGCAGCGGAACCCGCGCGCACCAAGCAAATGGTCGCTACCTGGCAGGCTTGGGCGGATCATGTGGGCGTGGTGCCGTGGGCAATTCTGAAAAAGAAGAAAGCGGAGATGAAAGCTGCGGCCGCGCGAGCGAAGAAGAGAGCCTAGAGCAGAAGAAAAAGCCGGACAGAGATGATTCGCAGAGAATTTATCAAGTCGGCGCTGGGCGCCGTGACCGCGGCCGGCGCGAGTCCGCTGCACGCAGCAGCAACCTCAGCGGCAGGCGCACCGCGTTCCATGACCGTTGTGTTCTCGGTGCGAGCATACGGGGCTGTGGGAGACGGAGTCACAGTGGACGCGCCGGCCATCCAGCGCGCTATTGAGGCGGCGGCGAAGGCGGGCGGGGGGACTGTCTACTTTCCCGCGGGCACGTATGTGAGTTACTCCATCCGGCTGCGAAGCCGCGTCACGCTTTATCTTGACAGCGGCGCGGTAATTCTCTCCGGAGAGGTTCCGCTGGAAGGCACGCTGCACGGCGGCTACGATGCAGCAGAACCAAACGGATCGTGGGAGAAGTATCAGGACTTCGGACATAACCACTGGCATAATAGCCTCATCTGGGGCGAAGGGCTGGAAGATGTGGCCATCTGCGGGCCGGGGCTCATCTGGGGGAAATGCTTGAGCCGGAGTGAAAAAGGCCGCAGCCCGCGGGATCAGGGTCTGCCGCTCGCCACCCTGCCCGGAGTCGCCAACAAGGCCATCGCACTGAAAAATTGCCGCAATGTCATACTGCGTGACTTTGCCATTCTCCAAGGCGGCCACATCGGCATTCTAGCCACCGCGGCCGACAATCTTACTATCGACAATCTGCGCATCGACACCAATCGCGACGGCATGGATATTGATTCCTGCCGGAATGTGCGCATATCGAACTGCAGCGTCAATTCGCCCTGGGATGACGGCATCTGCCTGGAAAGCTCGTACGCGCTGGGATATCCGAGAGCGACCGAAAACGTAACCATCGCGGGATGTTATGTGACCGGCGGCTACGAGTTGGGCACCATGCTCAGCGGAGAGTGGAAAAAGCTCCAGCCGGGCGGAACAAACGGCATTCCTACGGGCCGCATCAAGTGCGGGACCATGTCAGTGGGAGGATTCAAAAACATCGCGATTTCAAACTGCGTGTTCGATCGCTGCCGTGGGCTGGCGCTGGAGTGCGTCGACGGCGGGACGCTGGAAGACCTCACCTTCACCGGCATCACCATGCGCGACATTACCAATACCCCGCTTTTCCTGCGCTTGGGCAGCCGGCTGAAGGCTCCGCCGGGAACTCAGGTGGGAACTCTGAAGCGGATTGTCCTCAGCGACATTGTGAGTTACAACTGCGTATCGGAGTACGCCGCGATTGTCAGTGGCATCCCTGGGCACGAAATAGAAGACATCAAAATCAGCAACCTTTATCTGCATCACATGGGCGGGGGCACCAGGGCAATGGCGGAGCTAAAGCCGCCGGAGAAGGAAGCCGCTTATCCAGAGCCGAGAATGTTCGGACCGCTGCCGGCAAACGGATTTTTTGTCCGCCATGTGAAGAACATCGAATTCACCTGCGTAGAGATTGCGGCGGAACATCCGGATGCGCGGCCGGCAATGTGGCTCGAGGACGTACAGGAGGCGGACTTCTTCCGCCTGAAGGTTCCCATCGGAAACGGAGCGGCGGCGTTCGTGCTCAAAAACTGCCGCGACTTCAGCATCCTCGGCAGCCGCGGCATTCCAGACCTCTCTCTCGGCCAGGTGAAAGAGCGGCGGGTTGGTGAAGGGGGAGGGGCAGAGTAACGTAGAGATCGCCCACCGTCCGCCACCTCCAGCTTGGGCCGGCACATCATCTCCACCGCTTAAAAAATGCGCCTGTTTTCGACAAGGCTGCGTGCAGCCGGGTAGATTACATTGCTACGTTCAGTTATCCCGCTTAGGCATGGGGACCAACTTAGGGTGAGATAGCGGTTTAGTCCAATTCCGGTTCTATGGAGTATCATCGGCATCAAGGATTGGAGAACGTCCAGCTTTAGTTTATGAGTTTATGAGTAACATCGACTTTCACGTTCTAGCCAAACCGACTGGTCCGATCTGCAATCTCGGCTGTAAGTACTGCTTTTACCTGGAGAAGGAGTCTCTCTACCCGCAGGTAAATAAGTGGGCCATGCGCGAAGACGTGCTGGAAAACTACATCCGGCAGTACATCGAAGCTCATGACACGCCGGTTGTGAATTTTGCCTGGCAGGGCGGCGAGCCCACGCTGCTGGGTGTGGAATATTTCCGCAAGCTGGTTGATATCCAGAAAAAATATGCAACCGGAAAGAGGATCGCGAATGCGCTCCAGACCAACGGCGTGTTGCTCAACGATGAGTGGGCCGCTCTGTTTAAGGAAAACGGGTTTCTGATCGGCCTGTCGGTCGATGGTCCGCGCGAGTTGCACGATCGCTACCGTGTCGACAAGGGCGGCCAGCCTACCTTCGACAAGGTGATGCGCGGCATGGAGACGCTGCAACGCAACGGCGTCGAATTCAACACGCTCACTACGGTGCATCGGGGAAATGCTGACCACCCGCTTGAGGTTTACCGATTTCTGAAAGAGAACGGAAGCGGTTTCATGCAGTTCATCCCCATTGTGGAACGGATTGCTCATCAAGTCACATCAGACGGTCTGCAACTGATC
>JAJYVF010000044.1 GCA_021792135.1 Acidobacteriota bacterium
TGTCAGCCCCCCAACTGCCGCCCGACTTCCAGCCCCGCGGCTCGGGTTCGTCCCGAACGGCATAATCCCCGCTCCATCGCCACTCTGCGCATCCTGCTGGCCAGCTCCCTGATCCGCCGGCTCTGCCGCTGCCCCTTCTGCGCAAATCTTCACGTGTAACACAGTAGCACTAGCGTTTGAATGATAAGTCCAGAAGGGATCTCCTGAGATGGATGGTGGTGCAATGCGCGACAGGAGGAGAACGAATGGACATCACAACGTCGTCTCAGGTGGCTCCGGCAAGTTCTCGGTGGCAAAGTGTCCGAAGCGCAGAGCCAGCGTGGGTAAGATCAACAGATTCAGCACTGTCGAAGTAAGCAAGCCACCAAGAATGACAATCGCGAGGGGGCCTTCAATTTCCTGACCCGGCGCATTGCTTCCAATCGCCAGCGGCAGCAAGCCAAGAGCGGTGACGATGGCGGTCATCAAAATCGGAGCCAGTCGCTCGGATGCACCGTCGATGGCGGTCCGGTATCCCCAGGTTCTGCCCTCGACCGTGACCAGATGCTCGTAATGAGAGATCAACATGATCGAGTTGCGGATCGTGATGCCGAAGAGCGTGACGAAGCCTACCATCGCGCCCAGCGACAGTAAACGGCCATGCACAAAGACCGCGAGAACCCCTCCGACCAGTGCAAAGGGCAGGTTGATCAGAACGAGGGTCAAATTGCGCGCGTTCCGGAATACCACTGAAAGCAACAGGAAAATTCCGAGAAGGGCTAGAGAGGAGTGGGTCAGGAGATCCCGGTGGGACTGCGCTTCGGCATCTGCGGTGCTGCTGAACTGAACATAATCGCCGGCGGCCAGTTTGACACGGGCCGCGATCTCGCGCCGTGCTCTCCTCACAAAACCGGATACGTCGCCGCCCTTGACGTTAAGGGTAATGGTCTGCACCCGGCGTCCACCGTCGTGCAAAATCGAATAGCGCCCAGAAGTCTCATAGACGCGGGCGAGCTGTCCCAGAGAGATGTAGACTCCTTCCGGCGTTCGGACGGGAAGCTGCCCAACCGAATCGAGGTGGGTACGCAGAGAGGGCGGCAGGATGACGGTGACAGGAAAGACGCGATTTCCATCATAGACATCCCCGACCTGCTCGCCCTCATAGGCAGCATGAATGTCGTCGAGCACGGTAACGCTATCGAGTCCCCAGTGACGGATTGCATCGGGGCGGAGCGCGACGTCGATTTCGGGAGTATCCGGCGGAGACTGCATGACAACGTCCTGCGCGTTCGACATGGCGGAGATCTCCCGATCGACCTGCTGAGCTTCCTGATCCAGCCGATCAAGGTTTGTGCCGACAATGTTGACAGCAACGGCTGCCGTATAGCCGGAGATGGTTTCCTGGATTCTTTCCGTCAGGTAGGTATTCATGGAAAAGGATAGACCCGCGAACTGGTTGAGAGTGTTGCGGATGTCGGCCCGCGCTTTGTCCTCCGCATTGCCGCTCATGGGCCTCAAATCCACTTCTATCTCACTGTAATAGGGTCCCCATGTGTCGTCGGCGAGTGCGGCGCGGCCGACGCGCTGTCCTACTGAACGTACAAATGGCAACTTCAGGAGAGCGACCGTGACCTGTCGACCACGGCGCAGCGAATCGTCGAGAGAACTGCCCGGCGCGGAAGCCATATGCACGATGTAATGGCCTTCGTGCAGTTCCGCAAGAAAGCTGCTGTGCAGGAATGGAAGTGCAGCGAGTCCTCCGACCGTGATCAGCACAGCGAGAGCCATGATCAGCTTTGGGGCGCGCTCGATTTGCTCCAGAAGCCCGATATATCGACGTTTCATCCAGCGCACCAGCGGAGGTTCTTCGGTCCGGAGCCTGCGGTGCGCAAGCAGAGTCATGGAGAGGGCAGGCGTGAGAGTGAGGGCGACCAGCAACGAAGCCAGAATGGAGGAAATGTAGGCGATTCCAAGAGGGGAGAAGATGCGCCCGGCAAGACCCGAAAGCGTGAGCACGGGGATAAAGATTAGCGCAACGGCGAAGGTAGCGTAGACTACGGCCCCGCGGACCTCGACCGAAGCGTCGAGCACGACATCGAGAATCGGTTGTGGATGCTCGCTGACTCCATTGAGGCGAAGCCGGCGCAGGATGTTTTCGACGTCGATCACCGCATCGTCCACGACTTCGCCAATGGCAATGGCCAGGCCGCCCAATGTCATGATGTTGATGGCATACCCCATCTTGTCCATCACGGTGATCGCGGTTAGAAGGGATAACGGAATAGCGGTGCAGGAGATGGCGGCGGTCCGCACGTCAAAGAGAAACAGGAAGAGCACGACTGCGACGAGTCCGGCGCCGAGGAGAAGCGAATTGCGGATGTTGTGCAGCGAGGTGTCGATGAAATTGACTGGCCGAAACAGATTCGGCGTTATGACGATGCCCTGTTGCTGAAGGGGGGGTCGCAGATCCTGAAGCGCCTGGTCAACCTTCCTGGTCACGTCGATGATATTGGAGCCATATTGGGCGTTGACGTTAATAATGACGCCAGGCTTACCGTTAACCAGCGCGGCTCCGAATGGCGGCGCGACGCCGTCGCGAACGTCAGCAACCTGGCCGAGAGTGACGTTCGCGCCGCTTTGCCTGACCAGCACCGTTGATGCGATCTGCTCTGCGGTCAGCGGTTGTCCGAGCGGACGCAGGATGAGCCGCTGATTACTGTTCTCCACAAACCCTGCGCCGACGATAGCGGTGGCTTTTCGCGCTGCAGCCATCACATCGTCCAGCGAAAGACCGTATTGCACGAGCTTTTCGGGAAGAAACTGCACCTGAATTTGCTTGTCGAGTCCGCCAAAGATCGAGAGGTTCACGACTCCCGGTACAGAAAGGAGACGCGGTTGAATCGTCCATTTGGCCACAGTATGGAGGGTCATCAGCGACCGTCGATCTGAAGTCAGCCCAAGGACTGTCACTTCTCCGGTAGTAGAAGTCAGAGGCGTCATGATCGGCGGCTGCACGCCGCTCGGCAACTGTCCGGCGAGAGTCGCCAGGCGCTCGGAAACGAATTGGCGGTCGAGGTAGATGCCGCTGTCGCCACGAAAGACAATCGTGATAACGGAGAGCCCCTGAATCGAGCTTGAGCGCAGAGACTGGATTCCGGTGACTCCGTTCACAGCATTCTCAATCGGCTGCGTCACCAACAGCTCGACCTGCTCCGGAGACAAACCGGGCGCCTCGGTCTGGATCGTGACAAAGGGCGGTGCGAATTCCGGGAAGACACTGAAATCTGCCTGAGTCAGCGAGTAGATGCCGTAGCCGAGCAGCGCCAGCGCCAGCGCGAGGACCACGCCCCGATACCGCAAAGAGAATCGAACGATAGCAGTCAACATGAAGTGATTTCCCCCCTCAGTCCTCGTCCATTTGCATCTGTGGGTGGGTTTCAGTCGAGAGCAGCGCCTGCGCGCCTTCCGTGACAACCCGGGTTCCTGGCGCGATACCCTCGGTGATGAACCACCCGCCGCTCAGCGGGTTCTCGGTCGAGACCTCTTGACGTGCGAATTGGTTCGGTTTCTCTTCGACGTAACACCAGGCATTCCCCTGCCACCACACCACCGCGCTTCCGGGGATCACGACGCCGTCCTGCCGCGGCCCGGAGGGCAGAAAGACCGACAGATTCATTCCGGGTGTGAGTCCGGCGCGGGCGGGGACTATATAGAGGTAACTCGGAGTCTGGAGCCGAGGATCGAGCTGGGGAAGCGCCGAGATCAGGTGACCAGGGACATGCGAGTTATCTGTGAGATCGACCGATGCACTCGATGGAGCTTTGCCCTCGAAGCTGGCAGGCATCGTGATTTGCAACAGAAGCTCGCGCTGCTGAAGAAGGGCATTTAGCTCCGGAGAGTCCCGTTCCATCCATCTTTGTAATGCGTGTCCCCAGCGAAGGCCGATGGAGCCTTTCGCAATCGCGAGCGCGCGGACAGCATCCTGTTCCGCAGCGGCGTCGCTCTTATAAGCCGCTCGAGCCATTTCCACTGCGTGGTCGGAGGCGTTCTTGCCATCCCGATTCAGCTTTGCCAGTCGCTGGTATTCCATCTGGGAGGCAGCAGCTGCAGCCTTCGCCTTCGCGACATTCATGACTGCACTGCTGTAGGTAGTTTCCAGGTCGAGAATGGGCTGCAGGTTCAGAACGACGCCATTCGCCTGTTCCTCCAGCTGCCTTCTCTCTCCATGGACAACAGAGGCTTCGATACCGTTTTCCAGTTGCGCCGTCGGCGACAGCGACACCACCGTCTTTCCGTTGACGGTTGAGACACTTGCCGGTCCGTGCGTTGCGGAATTGGTTGCGTCATCATCATCCTGATCGGGGGCGTTGCTGCGAAATGCCCACATGAGTCCCCAGAAGAGAATCGCCACAGTCATGAGAATGGTGACATTGCGAACGACAGATTTCATGGAACTGCCTCTTTCCGGCGCGGCGCCCGTTGTGGGAATGGAGTTTGGTTGTCAGACTCAATCGGACGTTCCAACGCGTCCTCGAGAACCCCGAGATCGACTTGTGTCTGCTGGAGGGCCGTCAGAGAGTCACGCTCCGCGACCACGGTCTGAATTTCGGCCGACAGCAGGGCGGCCCGGCTCGTCTCTCCGGCACCGAATGCCTGCTGAGCCGAATGCTTTGCAGTCCGGGTCTCGGCAAGCACCTTTCTCGCCTGCTCCCATGTCACCCAGGCAGCACGATATTGAGCCTCAGCCTGATCGGTTTGAGAGATCACAGTGCTTTGTGTGGACAGGAGCCTCGCTCCCGCCAGTTTTCGCTGTGCCTCTGCTTCCGCAATCGGTCCCTGATTACGATTGCGCAGCGGGAGGATCGCCGACAGGCCGGCGGTAACTAATTGATAGCCCTCCTCGTAGCCGTAACCCGGGCCAAGGTCGATGTCCGGATATTGGCGAGCCACCTCAAGCTGCAGCCTCGCCTGTGTCGCCTGATATTCCTCAAGCGCGGCCTGCACATCCAGGCGATTGCGAACCGCGAGATCCGTGGCAGTGTTGAGCGGCAGGGATTCCGGAGAAGGAGGCGAACTGAATTCCACTGTGCTGATGTCGATCCCGGAGAGCGCCGATGTGGGGATGCCGATGGCCCCAGCCAGTGCGGCTCTCGCGGTTGCGATTCCGCCTTCCGCCTCGCTGAGGGACTGGCGCAGGCGCATGAGATCCAGCCTGGCAGTCGTGACTTCCGGCAGTGGAATCTGGCCCGCCCGCATCTGCCAATCCAGCAAATCTGTGTAACGGCTTTGCAGCGATTCCTGGTCCCGCAGCAGATCATGCTCGCGGATCGCCAATGCATAGCTGACCCATGCTCTTCGCAGCCGGGCCCGAACCATCCAGGCGTCTTCATCGAGCTGGCATTGGCTGGCAAGGCTGAGATGCCTTGCCGCTGCCACGCGGTAACGCCGTTTTCCTGCCGTCTCGATCGGGAAATCCAGATTGAGGTTGGCGAGAAAAGGCGCTTCAGGCGCCGTCTCATAGCCCGCGTCGCTGCCGGCCGAAGGATTCGGCTTCATCGCGGCCGTCCGGATGGCTGCCTGTGCCTCACCCATCTGCTGGCGGGCAACATCAAGATCGGGACTGAAATACCAGGCTGCGAACGTCAGCGTGCGGAGGTTCCAGGATCTCTGAGGCCACACCGGCGGCTGGTAGTGAACCGCGGAATCCATCCATGTCCGGAGATTCGGGTCATCCAGGCGGCGTGCCTCAAGCCTGGTGGCGATCACCGGAGGTGACGCCGGAACAGCATGGTATCTGTACGGTGCACATCCTGAGAGCAGCAGAACGGCAAACAACAATGCCGAAGCCGTTTTCATCGGTACTCCTGCGATTGCGATGTCCGGAGAAGCACGAGCGGATGCAGCTCGTGCGTGAACGCACATCAGAAGCAGCGATGAACTAGATTCGGAGTGAGCGGCAACTCAGAGGGGGCGAAAGAGCAGGTTCGGGCGCTGGTTCACCCGACACCCAGCTTTCACGAGGCGCGAAGACGGGGAGAAGGAAAAGCTGCACAAGAGAAGCCAGCTTGAGCAGAGGAAGCTCGAACGTCATCACCCGGAGACAGAAAACCAAGAGCGCGCTGGCAACAACGACGGCGGATTCCGGGTCGCTGAAGAACGGTTTGGTGTCATGGATATCGAACACCCCGTAGAGGAGCGCGAACAGCATGATGCCGACGACCGCGCTCAGCAATAGGAACAGGATGATCTTCCGCGACACACCTCTTTTCTACATGCGTCGCACACGGGAGGTCAACGCTCGGCCGTCCGCTTGCCATTCGCTCTCCGGATGACTTGGACGGCGGAGAAGGCAGCTGAACGGGCGTCGCATCGGGTTTTCCGGTTGTCGATTCGCTTTTCATATCCGCTTCATTACCGGACTTTCGAATTACCAATCCGCTTTTGATGAGTGTATCGGTGACTTTTCGTATCGCCGACAGGACGCTTCGATCGAACAATTGAAGCCTTTCCATGTGATGAGGATCACCGCGCCCCCCAGAGAACAAGGCCCAGGATGAAGGTGAGGCGTGGGCTAGACTATGCGGGTGGACAGAAAAGGCGCGTTCGCAATGTTGGTTATGGTGGTCCTCTGGGCCGTCACGCCCGCGCTTGCCTGCCTGACGCCTTCAATGCACCGCTCCTGCTGTCAGAGCATGGGAAAGGCGGATTGCAATTCCCAAGCGACGATGCAGTGCGGCGATTGCTGCCACGTGCAGCCCGCGGATGCTCCGCTGGCTCCAGGCTCCGCCGGCGTTGTCGATCATGCGGCTGGTTCCGCATCCTCCCCCAACCCCGTCGCACTGGCTCTTCCGCCAGATGCGAGCCATGCTATTGTGCCTGCCACTGAAGCACCGCTTCCGCCTGGTTCGCCTGGCATCGGTTCCATTCTCCGAATCTAAGCCTTCTTCCTCGCATGCCTGAGGCGCCGTGTGTCTGCCAGCAGACGCACGTTTGCGTGCCCTGTTGTTCTCCAACACGAGGAAGTCATGAGAGCCTTTGTCGCCCTTCTTTGTCTGGCAGCGCTGTTTGTTTCTCCGCCTGTTTCTTTCGCGCAGGCACGAGCGAGCACGGACGGTCTGCCGGATTTCGACGTTCTTTTGACGGCCGAGCCTGCCTCAGGACGCTCCGGACCGGCGCTCACGCTCGATGAACTCGAGCGGATGGCGCTCCTGCGCAATCCGGAGATCGCCGTGGCCGTACGGCGCGTGGCAATGGCCGAGGCCAGAGTTCCGGCGGCGGGCGCGCTCGACGACCCACAGGCGATGTACCGAGGCTGGGGTGTTCCTCTGAGCCAGCCGTGGGATTACAACCAGGCGCAGAACATGTTCATGGTGATCCAGACGCTGCCGGGGCCGGGCAAACGCAGCCTGCGCACCAGCGTGGCAAGCTCCGATGTCGCCGAGGCCAAAGACGAACTTGCGGCAGTCCGCCTGCGCGTTCGCGTCGAGGTTCGCAAGGCGTTTTACAACCTGCTCGAAGCACAGGATGAGTTGCGCATCCACGATGAGCATGTCGGCATCGCACAGCAGGCGACTGCGGCGGCACGAATCCGCTACACCGTGGGCCAGGTTCCGCAGCAGGATCTGCTGAAAGCGCAGCTCGAGCTGACCCGCCTGGCCGAGCACATGATCCGGTTCCGCCGCGATGCCGAAGTCGCCCGCGCGCGTCTCAACACTCTGGTCGGACGCGATCCTGCTACGCCGCTGCGCGTGCAGGGAGATTACGGCGTGACGGCTTCGCTGCCTTCGGAAACCAGCCTTGAACAACTGGCGCTGCAGGTTCGGCCCGGCCTGCAGGAAGCCGAGACCGCTGCCGCTAAGAGCCGGCAGGAGCAGAGCCTGGCGAAGAAGGCATACGTCCCGGACTTCGCGGTCTCTGCCGGTTTTATGCTGATGCCGCCGACCTCGAGCATACGGAACACCTACATGGTGGAAGGCTCGATGAGCCTCCCCTGGCTCGATCACCGCAAGCACGATGCGGAGATCGCGACCGCCACCGCCGTTGTGACCGAGCAGGATGCCGAGCTGGCGGCTTTGCGCACCGAGGCGTTCGGTCAGATCAAAGAATCCCTGGCCGAGGCCGAAGCCGCACAGAAGTTCGCTGCTCTCTACCAGAATTCGCTGCGGCCCCAGGCAGAAGCGACGCTGCACGCCGCCGTGATTGCCTACGAAAACAAGCAGACCGATTTTCTCAATCTGCTCGACAGCCAGATGCAGGTGATCGATATCGACCTGGCCTGGCTCAAGGCGCTGGCGGACTTCAACATGCGCATGGCGGACCTTGAGCTGGCGGTCGGTACTCCCATCGACCTGACTGCAACTACTGTCGCCCCTGCGACGCAGGAGGAAAAACAATGAGCGACCGCAAATATCGCAACGCATTTTGGGCAGTTCTGGTTCTTTGTGCGCTTTTGGCCGGCGGCCTGGCCCGGACGCTGCTGCATCGCGGTGGACCGGCGCCGGCGCAGGATGCGTCCGACCCTGTTGTTGCCGAGGGGCCGAGTGCTGCCGCGAATCCGGCGCCAGCCGCTCCGACGCAAAGCGGCGACGGCCCTGCGCTCGCGCCAATTGAAGTCTCGCCGCAGCGCCTGCAGCAGATCGGCGTGACAACCGCCGTCGCGCAGCTCAGAGATGTGAACGATCAGCTTCAGATCCCGGGAAATGTCGATGTCGATGAAGAGCGGCTTGCCTGGGTGCAGACGCGTTTCCCGGGGTGGATTCAGAGTGTCTTCGCCAACGCCACCTGGCAGTACGTGCGCAAGGGCCAGAGGCTCTTTACGATCTACAGCCCGGAACTGGTGAGCACGGAGCAGGAGTATCTGCTGGCCAGGCAGAACCAGAGGGCCTTTGCGCCTGCGATGGACGCTGGGTCCGCGCCAGGCGTGACCATGTCCTCCGGTGCAGGCGGCACAGCAGCCCAGGAAAGTGGATGGCTCGTTCAGGCGGCCGAGGAGCGCCTGCGCCAGTTCGACGTTCCGCCCGCGGAGATCGCTGCCCTCGTCGAGAGCGGAAAGGTGCAGCGTGAAATCGCCGTCGTGTCGCCGGCCTCCGGCTACATTACCGAACGGAACGCTCTGCCCAATGCCTACGTGCAGCCGGACACGAAGCTCTATACGATCGCCGATCTCTCCACAGTATGGGTCTACGCCAATGTCTTTCAATCCGATGTGGGGCGCCTGAGGCCGGGCGATCCTGCGGAAGTGATGGTCGATTCGTATCCGGGCCGGACCTTCCGCGGGCGCATCGACCAAATCCTTCCCGACGTCGATCCCACCACACGCACCGTGCGCGTGCGGCTGGTCTTCGGCAATCCCGGCCTTGTTCTCAAGCCGGGCATGTACGTCAGCGTGAATATCGACGAGCCTTTGGGGCGGCAACTGGTCATTCCGGCTTCCGGAGTGCTGCAGGCCGGTACGCGCGAGATCGCTTTCATTGACCATGGGCAGGGCAATCTGGAACCGCGCGTGATACAAACCGGCCAGCAGATCGACGATTCGGTGGTTGTGCTGAGCGGCCTTCAGCCTGGCGATCGCATCGTCAGTTCGGCGAACTTCCTGGTGGATTCCGAAGCACAGCTTCAGTCGGTGCTGGGCTCCTTCTCGCCTTTGTCGCCGCCGGCAGCGCCCGGATCGGGTGCGCCTGCAGGACAGGCCGTCCGGATCGACCTCAGCACTGAGCCGTCGCCTCCATGCAAAGGCGCCAATATCCTCCGCGCAAGGCTAACCGCCGCTGATGGCAAACCCGTTGTGGGAGCGCAGGTCACTACAACCCTCTTTATGCCGGCGATGCCGGCCATGGGAATGGGCGCCCAGGGTGCGGTTGTCACGCTGGCAGATCAGGGCCAGGGCGTTTACACGGGCTCGCTGCAGCTCAGTTCGGGAGGAACCTGGCAGCTGACGGTCTCTGTCGCCCGCAATGGCCAGAGTATTGCGACAAAGCAACTGAGCCTCGAAGTTTCCGGAGGCATGTGATGATCTCCCGAATTATTGAGTGGTGCAGCCGCAATCCCTTCATCGTCTTTACGGCGACCATTCTGCTGGCGGTCGCCGGAGCGTGGTCGATGCGGCGCGTGCCGCTCGACGCGCTGCCCGACATCAGCGATGTGCAGGTCATCATCCATACGTCCTGGCCGGGCGAACCGCCCAACGTGATCGAGGACCAGGTGACTTACCCAATCGTGTCGGTGCTGCTTTCGGCTCCGCATGTGAAGGGTGTGCGCGCGCAGACGATGTTCGGCGACTCCTACATCTTCGTCGTTTTCGACGATGGAACCGACCTTTACTGGGCACGCTCGCGCGTCACGGAATACCTCCAGCAGATCGCCGGACAGCTGCCGGCGGGCGTTCATCCGGCCATCGGTCCGGATGCAACGGGCGCGGGCTGGGTCTACGAGTATGCGATCCTCGACCGCAGCCACACGCATTCTCTCGCCGATCTGCGCGCGCTCCAGGACTGGTATCTGCGTTACCAGCTCGAAACTGTTCCCGGCGTCGCGGAGGTGGCCAGCATCGGCGGATTCGTTCGCCAGTACCAGGTGAATCTCGACCCGCAGAAGCTATTTTCGTACGGCATTTCCGCCGCTACAGTCATCGACCGCATTCGTCAGAGCACGAACGAGGTCGGTGGCGACGTGCTCGATATGAACGGCGCCGAATACATGGTTCGCGGCCTGGGCTATCTGCGCTCGCTCTCCGATCTCGAAAATGTCCCGGTCGCGACGAAGAACGGCACGCCGGTTCTGGTGCGCGACCTCGGAACGGTGTCCTTCGGACCCGATGTGCGCCGCGGTGCGGCCGACTGGCAGGGCCAGGGCGAAACCGTCGGCGGCATCGTCGTCATGCGTTACGGCAGCAATGCGCTCAGCGTCATCAACGCGGTCAAGGCGAAGATGCGCGAAATTGGACCTTCGCTGCCACCCGGTGTCGAGATCGTGACAGGTTACGACCGCTCCTGGCTCATCAACGAATCCATTCACACGCTCAAACGCGACTTAATTCTCGAAGCGATCATCGTCAGCTTCGTCAGCATCGCGTTTCTCTTTCATTTCCGCTCGGCGCTGGTGCCCATTCTCACGCTGCCCATCGCCGTGCTGGCCGCGTTCATTCCGATGTATTACCTCCAGGTCAGCTCCAACATCATGTCGCTGGGCGGTCTGGCGCTGGCCATCGGCGTTCTTGTCGATGCGGCCATCGTGATGGTCGAAAACGGCTACCGCCATCTGGCCGAGCAGAACGGCTCACCCGGGCCCGCTCCGGCCGAGCGACGCCTCATCCTGGTCGGCGCCGCGCAGCAGGTCGGTCCGGCGCTCTTCTATTCGCTCATCATCATTGTCGTGTCGTTCCTGCCCGTCTTCCTGCTGGAAGCGCAGGAAGGGAGGATGTTCCGCCCACTCGCGTGGACGAAAACCCTCGCCCTGGTCTTCTCGTCTCTGCTGTCGATTACCCTGGTGCCCGCGCTGATGCCGTTGTGCCTGCGCGGCAGGCTCAGGCCCGAATCGCGCAATCCCGCCGCTCGTTTCACACAGGCTCTGTACCTGCCGGTGCTGCGCTGGTGCCTGCGCCACTGGAAGCTGGTGATCGCGCTGAATCTTGCTTTTCTTGCCGCGACGGTTCCGCTCTATTTCCGTCTCGGCAGTCAGTTCATGCCCGCTCTGTACGAGGGGTCGGCGCTGTACATGCCCAGCGCGTTACCAGGCATCTCGGTTCCGCAGGCCGTTTCGCTGATGCAGGAACAGGATCGCATCATTCGCTCCTTCCCCGAGGTCGCCACAGTCTTTGGCGCTGTCGGCCGTTCCGACTCGGCCAGCGACAACGCTCCCCTCGATATGTTCGACACGACGATCATGCTCAAACCGCGATCCGCATGGCGCCCTGGCATGACGTATGACAGGCTCATCGCGGCCATGGACCAGAGGCTGCAGTTCCCCGGCCTCACCAACACGTGGACCATGCCGGTGCAGAGCCGCCTCGACATGGAACTGACGGGAATCAGGACGCCGGTCGGCATCAAGATTCAGGGACCGGACCTCGGCCGCATCCAGGAAATCGGCTCCCAAATACAGACTCTTCTCTCCACCATGCCGGAAGCCACATCGGTGTTTGCCGAGCGCGTTTCCCAGGGCTTCTACCTGAACATCGACGTGAATCGCCCGGAGGCTGCCCGTTATGGGCTCACGGTCGCCGACGTGCAGCGTGTGATTACTTCCGAAGTTGGCGGGGCGGACATCGCCCAGAACGTCGAGGGCCGCGACCGTTCTCCGATCGCGGTGCGCTATCAGCGCGACTTCCGCGACAACCCCGCCGCTATCTCCCAGGCGCTCATTCCCACCCCCTCGGGCGAACAAATTCCCATCGGTGAAGTGGCGCGTGTCTCCTTCTCCCGCGGACCGGCGATGATTCGCGACGAAGACGGAGAGCCCACGGGCTATGTCTACCTCACCCTGAAGACCAGCGATTACGGCAGCTTCGTTGATCGCGCCACGTATCTGCTCCGCGAGAAGCTCGCGTTGCCGCCCGGCTACACCTGGCGGTGGGCGGGCGAATACGAGTTTCAGGTGCGCGCCCGGCAGCGCCTCGAAATCATCCTGCCCATCGTCTTCTTCGTCATCTTTGTGCTGCTGTATCTGGTTTTCAAGTCTGCCGCCGAGGCGGCCGTGCTGATCTTCCCCACGCTTTACGCCATGTCCGGAGGCCTGTTGCTGCAATGGCTGCTCGGTTATAACTTCAGCGTTGCCGTTTGGGTCGGTTACATCGCGCTCTTTGGCATCGCAGTTGAAACCGGCGTCGTGATGGTTGTCTATCTGCATGAGGCGCTGGAGCACCGCCTCACCCCCGGTACGCCGCTCGGCGAAAAGGACATTGAAGCCGCGACCATCGAGGGCGCTGTGCAGCGGCTGCGGCCCAAACTGATGACTGTCACCGCGGTGATCCTCAGCCTTGCGCCTATCCTCTGGGAGACGGGCATCGGCTCCGACGTCATGAAGCCCATCGCCGCTCCCATCGTCGGCGGCATGATCACTTCCACCATCCACGTGCTGATCCTGGTCCCGATCTTTTTCCTGCTGATGAAGCGCCGGCAATTGCGTCAGGGCAAACTTGTTCCCGCTCCGGTCTCCGGTCGTGATGCCGTTGAACAGCAGGTGTGACCGTTCGTGGTTTCCCAACTCTCGGCAAGGTCCACAGGTCGCCTGGGGCGCGCCTCGTCAGACATTACGGGCGTTCCTGTCTCCTATGGGGCCGGCCACCCTCACTCTGTCCGAATTCGGGAAATCCATGTGCATGATCCAAATCACATACGACTGAGAATCCGGCATTGTTCCATGAGTACACAAGCAGGCATGGCAGATGCTTCGGTGTCCTTTCGGCAGGGCTGCATGATTTCGGGAGTGCAGGGTTGGTAGGGTGAGTTAGCCGGAGAAGGCCGGCTGACGATGGCAGCGAAGAAGGTTGCAGTTCCTGATTAGTGCGACAGTTAGGGCAGGAGTTCGACGAGTTCCGCTCGACGCGGAGCGGGCGCGGGAAGCTGCCGGAGTCGTTGTGGCAGGCGGCGGTGGAACAGGCGCGACAGCATGGAGTGAACATAGTGGCGCAGGCGCTGCGGCTGGATTACAACGTGCTGAAGCGGCGGATAGGATCGGTGGAACAGCGGCAGAAGAGAGCAGCGATGCCGGCATTTGTGGAACTGATCGGTGCAGCGGCCGCAGCTGGCGACGAGTATGTGATCGAGTTCGAGGGTGCACCGCATCCGCGGATGCGGGTGCAGTGTGCCGCAACTCGATCGCAGAGTGTGAATGCGGCGGCGAAGACAATGTCGCTCTCTTTTCCTCTGCCTTCACAGACACCGCCACAAACGACGGCGCATCGCTCTGCAGAAGGCGCTTCTTCCACTCATAGAACTGCCAGGCTCGCACATCGTGCGCACGGCAATATGCCGCTATGCTCTGTCCGCTGGCCTGCTGCGCAGATATCAGTTCACGCCAGCGCTGAACTGCTTCTTCTCTGTCATGACCCACACCAGTAGAATGCCGCCCACGTCCTACTCGCTCAAGATGCGGTTCACGCAGCGCTCACGTTGGAAGATGGCATAAACTCAAACACAACCAACCACGCTGCTCTGACTGGAAAGGGATGAATTTCCTTGAAGTTCAGACGGCAAAGATTTCAGCGAGGCACCCTGCGCAAAGTTGTGCGGGCCAACAACCAATGGGCCTGGGAGTACCGCTACCAGGATCCCCTCAGCGGAAAACGAAAATCGATGTTCATCAGCACTGAAAAGTTCCCCACGCAGGTGGCAGTCGAGCGCCATCTCGAGGCTTTCGTGCTCAAACTCAACTCTGAGAACCCTGCTTTAGCCATTCTGGAGCCCACCTTCGACGCAGTTCTCGATCGCTACATCGAGGATGAACGCTTGCTGGAAATCAAGCAGCTTCGTCCTGGCGACCGCAGCGCGGCTGAAGGAGGACTGAGCTATGCGACCGTGTCCTCGTACCTGAGTGTCATTAAACAGGTGCGACAGAGGTGGGGAAGCACCCGCCTCACTCGAATCAAACCGGTCCAGGTCCAGGAATGGCTCAGGCAGATGGATGCCGCGCCCAAGACCAAAGGCCACGTCAAGGCCCTCATGCACCGGCTGTATGAGAAGGCCATGTTGTGGGAATTGGTCGAGTGGCAGCGAAATCCCATGCAACTGGTCGAAGTCAAAGGCATCAGCAAACGCCGCAGAAAACCGATTGTTCTCACCGTCGAGCAGTACTGCCAGATCCTCGCACTGATTCCCGAGCCCTACCGCACGATGGTGGTCGTGGCTCAGTGCACCGGCCTCCGGGCCGAAGAGGTGCTGGCGCTCGAATGGGGAGACATTGATTTTGAGAATCTGCACATGCGGGTCGTCCGCGCGGTCGTTCATGGCCGTGTGAAGTGGGTCAAGACGGAGTACTCGGAAGACGAACTGCCGCTTGATCCCGATTTCGCGGAGGTCCTCCTGACCTGGAAACGCAGGTTGGGGGCCGAACGCGAAGCACAAACCGGGATTTCAACCCCTTTGGTGGGGTTGGACCTCGTCTTCCCGAGCTCCTCAACAGGGCGTCATTACCACACGGCTCCCATCCAGCAGGACTACATCCGTCCCGCAGGGTGGTGCCTGGTGGCATGCCCGAAGTGCAGGGCCGGCCTTGGGGTCTGGTGTCAGGACGCTAGCCCGACGCTGAATGGCAAGCGTCTGCCGATCCACGAGGAACGCCGGGAAGCAGCCGGGAAGTTCGACGGAATGGGGTGGCACACCTTTCGCCACACCTACCGTTCCTGGCTCGACGACACCGGCGCTCCAATCGGGGTGCAGCAAAAGCTGATGCGGCACGCCCAGGTTTCGACCACGATGAATGTGTACGGAAATGCCCTGATGACGGCCAAGCGGGAGGCCAACAGCAGGGTGGTCAGGATGGCCCTAAGGAACTCGTAGCCATGAAAAGGACCCTGCAGCAAAAACCCCGGACCCCCATAGCGTTTTGGCAGGCGCTCTTATATGGGGTTATCTGGGGTTGGCGGATCCCGTAAATGGTTGCGGGGGCCTGCAATGCCTCGAATTTGCTTCTGACCGGGTTCCACTTGGAGATCGTTCGGCCTGCCGCGTAGCTTCATTGTGCCGACGAAGATGAAGATCACGACAGTTTCACCGAGGTGAGTAGGATACGAGCGAGTGCGGACTATCCTTCATCACTAGCAGCCTTGCGCGCAAGCGATTCTTGTTCAGTTACTTACGGATGAAAGCTTCAGTGGATGATCCAACGGTGGATCTTTGGCTGCGAGGCAGTTTTGGCAGGTTCACCGGAATGGTGTAGTGTGGTGAGCAGGTCTCAGCTAAGATACCGTGAATGCAGCCAAGAGAGATCCGGAGAAGATCAAGGCCGAAAGCGGCTCTGCCGTTCGGGCGTCGATCAGTTTCCCGCCCGAGATGTACGAAACGCTCGAAGCCATTGCGAGGGAAAAGAAGGTCTCGCTTGCATGGGTTGTCCGTGAGGCGGCGGAGAGATATATCGGGGAGAAGTGGCCCCTTTTTGGTAAGCGGACGTGAGGAAACCGAATGTCGATCGAACAAAATTACAGCATCCGGTTCATCGCATCACTTGCGTTGCGCGAAAAGCAAATTCAACAGAATTATCGTCCCATCATTGCTGTCCATAAGTGGTTTGCGCGGCGTCCGGGGACCCTTTTTCGGGGGCTCCTCCTGTCGGAGTTCGGAAACGGCCCGGTCGAAGATCTGTACTACCGGCCGAACAGCTTTGAGGGCGTGACGGTCGCCGATCCGTTTATGGGCGGCGGGACGCCTCTGCTGGAAGCCAACAGGCTCGGGTGCAACGTCATCGGCATGGACATAAACCCAATGGCGGCATGGATCGTTCGCGAGGAAATTGACGCGCTTGATCTTAGTGCCTATCGTCGCAAGGCAGATGAACTGCTTGATCATCTCACCAATGAAATCGGGCGATTCTATAAAACGCGCTGTCCGATCACAGGGCGGAAGGATGCGGACGTCAAATATTTCCTGTGGGTAAAGACCGGAGTATGCGGCGAGTGCCGCAAGGTGTTCGACCTTTTCCCCGGCTATACATTGGCCGAGGATGCGCGGCATCCATCGTATGTGCTGGTGTGTCCGTCGTGCGGCGATCTGAATGAAGTCCATGATCCCCGAAATCCGGGCTCCTGCGCGTGCGGCGCCGGGTTGACGACGGAAGGCCCCGTGCGCCGGAACAAATGCTCCTGTCCGCGTTGCGGGCATGTCAACAGCGCACCTTTCGATGGGGAGGGACCGCCGTCACATCGTTTATTCGCCATCGAATACTACAATCCCGATCTGAAGGAGCGTCCTGGGCGGCTGTTCAAGAAGCCGGACGGAGACGATCTAAAGCGCGTCAAGGAAGCCGAAGGCGTTTGGCAGGAGGCCGCCGCGCGCTTCGTACCGGACGACCTAATTCCCGAAGGCGATGAATCATCGCGCCTGCGCCGTTGGGGTTACGAGCGATTCCATCAACTCTTCAATGCCCGGCAGTTGCTCGGAATAGAGACCAGTGCGCGAACGATTTCCAGAGTGAAAGATCTGCGTGTGCGGCGCGCTTTGGCGACCAATCTCTCTGACCTGCTGCGATACCAAAACATGCTGTGCCGGTACGACACGATGGCGCTCAAATCGCTCGATGTATTCTCGATCCACGGCTTTCCCGTGGGGTACATCCAGGTTGAATCGAACCTGCTTGGCCTTCGCAATGGGAACGCCCTGCCGGTCGGTTCGGGCGGTTGGATCAACATCATCGAAAAGTACACGAAGGCTAAACGCTATTGCACAGAGCCGTTTGAGGTTGCGTTCAGGGGCAAAAAGAAAATGACGGTGCCGGTGAACGGCGAATGGATTGGTGAAACGAACCCCTTTCATCCCGAGGCTCACAAACGCGACATTGATATCCGCTGCGCGTCGGCCACCACGGTCAGGCTCAAGCCAGCCAGCCTCGATGGCGTTTTTACAGATCCGCCCTATTTCGGAATGGTTCAGTACGGCGAGTTGATGCACTTCTGTTACGTATGGCTGCGGAAGCTGATGGGCAAAGAGTTTCCGGGGCTCGAACAGATTTCGACGCGCCACGCCGAAGAACTGACCGGCAACGACACGGCCGAACGGAACCTGGCCCACTTCGCGGAAGGGCTCGCGAATGTCTATACGCGCATGGCGCGGGCACTGAAGCCGGGTGCTCCCCTCGTCTTCACCTATCATCACAACCGGCAGGAAGCGTATCTGGCCGTCGGCGTGGCGATCCTCGATGCCGGGCTCACATGTTCGGCCTCGCTGCCATGCCCGGCTGAAATGGGCGGTTCAATCCATATCCACGGGACCTCATCGTCCATCGTGGACACAGTCTTCGTCTGTCGCCACAGCGGGACGACGCCGCGGACGCGCTTATTCGAGGATGCCAAAGGCCTTGCCGCCATCATGGGGGAGGAGTTGCGGGATCTGCGCGGAGCCGGAATGAAGCCGACGGCCGGCGATATCCGTTGCGTGGCGCTCGGTCATATCGCGCGAATGGCCGTTTGGCAGATGAGGGCATCCTGGGATGCGACGCGACCGATTGAAGAAAAACTGTCCATCTTCCGCGCCGCGATGAATTCTATTGCGACCCCGGAGGACGTAGCGGAACGGCTGAACGGATTGACGGTCAAGCCATTCATCATGAATGGCGATCTCTTTGCCGAGCAAGAAACGAGGGACCTGGTCGATGCCGTTGCGTTTTGAAGCCGACTACAGGGATCAACAATTGTCGTTCGAGCCTCTAGTCGACGAGGTTTTCGCGGAACTGAAGTCCAGCTTTTTGGAGTTACCGCGCGGCGAAGGCTTCATCGATTACTCGACATTCGAACGCGGCTATCAGGCTCTCAAACGCGCGACGGTCGATTTCACAGAGGTGACAGCCGCTACGGTCGAACGGGCTGTGGCTGATGCGCCGATTGCGTTTATCGTTTTTCGCTCAATTCTCGGGTTCACGCCGCCGGAATGGGCTTACATCACGACCGAAACGACCGGAGTTAGCGTCGACCAGGGCGCGGCCCGGGCCATCGACCGGAACATGCGGATGAATCCGCTCACGCCGCGTCCGCTTGGCTCGATCCTGACGGATCAGCGCATCCGCGCCATGATCGAAGCCGGCGTGAAGACCTTGATCGACGGCGCCAAGACGGAAACCCCGAGCCTTCTTCATCGCCTCGACAAAGCCGATACTAAGGAAGGAATGAAGAGCCTGCAGCCGGTCGCCGACCTCGGCGTTCCTTATCCTGTGCTCCTCTACGAGCGTTTTCTTGGTCGGCCATTCGCTTCACATCGGGATTCGGTAAGCGAGTTGGTCGGCGAGGTTGTCGAGGCGGCCGTTAAGGATGTTCTGACGGAAGCGAAAGTGAGTTTCCGCGAAACGAAGCGAGCCGAACGCATCGCGGGATTCGATCAAGCTCCGGACTTTATAATTCCTGACGAATTCAGCCCCGTCGCACTTATCGAAGCGAAACTTACCGAGGATGACGGTACGGCGCGTGACAAGGTTGCCCGCGTTCAGCGTCTGCGTACGCTCAGGGACCAGACCGGTCATAACTATGATGTCATCGCCTGTATCGCGGGAAGGGGATTCAAGGTGCGCCGGGAAGATATGCGTCGGCTGCTTCAGGCGACGGACGGGAAGGTTTTCACCCTCAGCACGATGCACCTCCTGATTGACCACACGCGTATACGGGAATATCGGACCAGATAGCAAAGAGGCGTTGCCGCATGAACGATGGCTTTATGGAGGTCTCGCCTCCGCCCACACCGCCGGTACAGGTCACAGCCGATCAGGTGCTGCATGGCCCTTCAATCCCGCCCCAGCAACGAATCCAGCTTTACTCAGCGGATGAATGGGAAGGCTTTGTTCAAGAGTGGGCTCATTTCTGTTTAAAGTCCCGGTATGTGCAGGTGCAACGTTTCTCAGGCGCGGGCGACAAGGGCATCGACATCGTCGGTTTCGCAGATAACGCGAAGCTTCTTGGTGTGTGGGACAACTATCAATGCAAAAGGTTCCTCAACCACGCTGTGTATCCGAGCGACGCGTGGCCGGAGATCGGCAAGATTCTCTGGTACAGCTTCAATGGAGATTACCGGGCGCCTCGTCGATACTATTTTGTGGTTCCGCGCGGCGTTGGGACGACGCTTGCGGGATATCTGGCCAACGCGTCAAAACTGAAGAACGCCCTTGTCGAAAATTGGGACAAGTTCGTTCGAAGCGCGATTACTGAGACCGGGGAGATTCCGCTGGAGGGACATTTCCTTAAGTATGTTCAGAACTTCGATTTCTCGATTTTCGACTCGAAGACGGCATTGCAACTTATCGAGGACCATCGCGGATGCCCTTGTCACGCGGTGCGGTTTGGAGGTGGTCTTCCAGGCAGGCCCATAGTCCCGCCGCCCCCTGCGACGGTCACGCCGGAAGAAAGCCGATATGTCGAGCAACTGCTCGGAGCCTATGGCGAACATTTAAAGCAACCAGTCGCAAGTACCGCTGCGCTGAAAACCTGGCCGAAGCTCGATAGTCACTTCAACAGGCAGCGTGAGGCGTTCTATCATGCGGAGTCGTTGCGGGTCTTTGCGCGCGACAGCGTCCCGGCGGGCACGTTTCAGACGCTTCAAAACGACATTCATATCGGCGTGATTGACGTTTGCGATTCCGAGCATGTGGATGGATTCGAACGGGTCAAACGGGTTACGCAAGCGGCGCGAGAACTTCAGTTGACCGCGAATGCTTTACTGGCATGTACCAAGCCGCAGGACCGCGACGGCATATGCCATCAGCTCGCGAACGAGGATCGGTTGATATGGACGAAGTCGTAACGCAAATCCGCAAGCCGGTGACCTTCAACGGTCCACTCGAAGCGGGGTTGCGTGTGGTCGCGATCCTCGGATCTGCGCATCCGCGATCGTTCGATCTTCAGAAGCTCGTCGCTTTCGATTATCTGCTCGTACACACCGGTGACATCGGCGGACCGGCTAGCTTGCATCCTCCGGCGCCTTTGCAATCTGCCGAACTGCTCGTTCGCCGAAGGCTGGTCGAAAGGGCGCTTCTCCTCATGATGACCCGCGACCTGGTGGAGCGGGATTTCGTATCCGACGGTATTCGCTACCGGGCGGGTGAAAACGCTGTTCCGTTTCAGTCTTCACTGGCGTCCGACTATTTGCGCAAGTTGATTTCCCGCGCCTCGTGGCTCGTCCGGGAACTTGGCGACAAGACAGAAGCGGACTTTCGAGCCGTTATGCGCCGCTTTTTTGAGAAATGGGTCGAAGAATTTCAGGCGGCTGAAAAGAGCTTGGGGGCCGAATGACAGAGGCATCCGGGTTGCGTTTGCGCCACATCGCCTTTCACGGTCCCGATAGGCCGCTCGCCAGTCTGTCTTTTGGGCCTGGCTTAAACGTGATCTATGGATCATCGGAGGCCGGCAAGTCGTTCGTTGTCGAGGCTGTTGATTTCATGCTCGGGGGAAGAGGGCCATTGCGCGAAATCCCGGAGCGCGCAGGGTACGATCGAGTGCTGCTGGGGGTCGAGACTCTTAGCGGCGCGCAATTCACGCTTCTGCGAAGCGCAGATGGCGGGGCTTTTCGTGCATATGAAGGATTGCATCTTGAGCCGCCGGCAGAAGGTGCCGAGTCCGTTGACCTAGCCGAGCAGCACAGCGATAAGAACGAAACAAATCTTTCCGCGTACCTCCTGCAGAAGTGCGCGCTCGGCGGAATGCGCGTCAGAAAGAACAAGCATAACGAGACGATAAACCTCAGTTTCCGTAATCTGGCCCGCTTGATCATCGTCGACGAAACGGAAATCATGGCGCGTCGGTCGCCGCTTTCAGATGGAAACCCGGTAGCGGACACGCCGAATTTTGCAACGTTCAAGCTTTTGCTAACGGGAGTGGATGATTCCGCCCTTGTGTCAAGCAAGCCGAAGGGACCGGAAGAGCAGTCGCGGGAGGTTCAGCTGGAGTTGCTGGATCAACTGCTCGATGATTATCGGGCCCGGCTCAAGGCACTGGCAAAGAATCCGGATGAACTCCAGGATCAATTGAAACGGCTTGAAGGAACGCTCGCGCAACACGGGGAGCAACTCGCGACGACGGAATCCCAATACCGAACGCTTATTGATCGACGCCGAGAACAGCGCAAGAAACTTGAAGAGGGCAGGGATCGTAAATCAGAAATCGATGGGTTGCTCGAACGCTTTGCGTTGCTCGATGAGCACTACGTGTCCGATATGGCTCGCCTGAAAGGCATTGAAGAAGGTGGAACGCTCTTTCAGGTTCTCGGTCAAACGCCGTGCCCGTTATGTGGCGCGGCACCAGAGAATCACAATCGGGATGCCGAATGTGATGGAAATATCGAAGCTGTTGTTGCGTCCGCGCGAAGCGAGACGGCTAAAATCGAGTTGCTGAGGAAGGAACTTACCGACACAGTAAAGGAGTTGAATCGGGAAGGCCGCGGGTTTGATCGTCGCCTGCCGAAGCTGAGCGAGGAGCTTCAGTCGATCTCGCGAGGGCTCGAACAGATGATTGCGCCGGCATTGTCGAAACTACGCACAAACTATGCTTCTCTGGCCGACAAACGCGGCGAGGTGCGAGAGGCGCTCGCGATTTATACATCGATCCAGGATATCGAGGCGAGGCGAGCGAAAATCGAGGCATCTGGCGAGGAACAGAGTGAGGGCTCAAGGTCTGAGGGTGACCTGCCTGCATCGATCAGCGATGCCTTTGCGCAAACCGTCGAGACAATATTGAAGGATTGGCATTTCCCGGAAGCTGAACGGGTCTTCTTCGATGCCAAGAGCCGCGATTTGATCATTGCTGGAAAGCCCCGAACGGCACGCGGCAAAGGTCTTCGCGCGATTACGCATGGTGCCTTTACAATCGGCCTGCTGCAGTTTTGCAAGGCTAAAGGGAATCCTCACCCCGGCTTCGTCATATTGGATACACCGCTCCGTGCGTATCGTGAACCTGACGGCGAGGGGGATGATCTTTCAGGGACGGACCTCGACGTTCAATTTTACTATTACCTTCAGGGGTTGCCGAATGACAGGCAAGTCATCATCGTCGAAAACACGACACCGCCCAAAGCCATCGCTGACTTGCCCCAGGCCATGATGTTTACGAAGAACCCGCACCAGGGGCACTACGGATTCTTCCCTGTGCCAGTGGCGCCCACGGCACCCGCCGTGGCGGAAACCGAAAATAATAATATGGATACAAACGCAGCATCGGAACTCGGCGAAGACCCCACGAAGGAATGATTGAGCGCCTCACCAACGCTAATCGCCGCATACACGCAGGATGGTTGCGAATAGCGATTGATTTCATTCGAGTTAATGATTGTAAGAGAAGGATTTGAACCTACGACCTTTGGGTTATGAGTGACGTAACAATTGTAGTTTCAACGAGTTGCGAAGCATGGATGGTAGCTTCAAAGAGCGCTAAGTTATTGAAAATAGGTTGAGGGTAATGGTATTTGGGGTTGGTTTGGGGTTGAAGAACCCAAAGGCCGTTGGATTGCCAGCTCTTTGGCGTTGGTTCCCAAAGGTCGCTGGATGACCGCAGCCGCATCGTGATCCCAACCCCATTTAAGGGGTTGATCGTGGGGTTGAAGTGTCTCGTCATCGCCTGTATGTCGCTGATTCCCCCTCAACAGGCGACTGCTTTACAGCACCCATCCCAAAGGTCGGTCTGAATTTCGCAGAGAGCGTATTGGACGGAAATACCTTCTTTGCCCAACTTGGAGGAGGCGGCCGGGAGCACACCCGAACCGATGATCGCTTCCGTATTATTCATAAAGCGGTGAGGACTAGCGTATCGCATGTATTGCACTTTTTCCCGCGCATATCACGCGACGAATGAATCGCTGCAGGTTTGATCTTTATTTGCTCGGGGACCCGTCAAGCATTATTCGCCGCATTTCTACCGAATCGTGTATTTTTATCGGGAGCTTCCAACTCTATCTTTGTGAAGGCTCTAATGATTTCTGCGTTTTCCTCCGCGGTAGGAAAGGCTGGAAGTGAGGGTAGATGTACATCTGGTTGACGTTGAATTCGAACGTAGATCTGGCACAACTTGAACAACACATCGACCCGGAATACAGCCCTCAGTGACCTGACCCCCAGAATCGGTCCAGAACGGAATACGATCTGGACGAAGGAAAGGGGAAGGGCTGATGAGCAGGAGCAGACACACGGAGGCGCAGATCATCGCTGCGCTGAAGCAGGTTGAGGCC
>JAJYVF010000068.1 GCA_021792135.1 Acidobacteriota bacterium
TTGGCGGCGTCGAAGTCCTCTTTGCCGATGCCGCAGCCGAGGGCGGTGATCATGGCGCGAATCTCCTCGTGGCCGAGCATCTTGTCGTAACGGGCCTTCTCGACGTTGAGGATTTTGCCCTTGAGGGGCAGGATAGCCTGGAAGCGGCGGTCGCGGCCTTGCTTGGCGGTGCCGCCGGCGCTTTCGCCCTCGACCAGATAGAGCTCGCAGCGGTCGGGGTTGCGCTCGCTGCAGTCGGCGAGCTTGCCGGGCAGGCCGGTGCCGTCAAGAGCGCCCTTGCGGCGGGTGAGATCGCGGGCTTTGCGGGCGGCCTCGCGGGCGCGAGCGGCCTCGATGGCTTTGTTGATGATGCGCCTGGCGACGGGCGGGTTCTGTTCGAGGAAGGCGCCCAGCCGCTCGTTGACGAAGGCCTGGACAATGCCGGCGATGTCGGAGTTGAGCTTGCCCTTGGTCTGGCCTTCGAACTGAGGCTGCGGCAGCTTGACGCTGACCACGGCCACCAGCCCCTCGCGCACATCGTCGCCGCTCAGGTTCTCCTTCATGTCTTTGAAGAGGCCCAACTGCTGGCCGATGAAGTTGATGGTGCGCGTGAGCGCGGTGCGGAAGCCGGAGAGATGCGTGCCGCCATCGACAGTGTTGATGTTGTTGGCGAAGCTGAAGACGGCTTCGGAATAGCTGTCGTTGTACTGGAGGGCGATGTCAATCTCGACGCCGTCGCGCAGGGCCTCCATGACGATGGGTTTGTCGTGCAGGATGGTCTTGCCGCGGTTCAGGTGCTTGACGAACTCGGCGATGCCTCCGGCGTAGCGGAACTCGGCGCGCCGGGCTTCGCCGGTCTTGGGATCGGCGGTGCGTTCGTCAGTGAGGGTAATCTCAAGGCCCTTGTTGAGGAAGGCCATCTCGCGCAGCCGCTGGGCCAGGGTGTCGTAGTTGAACTCCGTAGCGGTGAAGATGGATTTGTCGGGCAGAAAATGCACGCGCGTGCCGCGCCGCTTGCTGGTGCCGGTCTGGCGCAGCTCGCTGGTCGGGATGCCGCAACGGAAGTCCATCTCCCAGGTATGGCCGTCGCGCCAGATTTCCACGTTGAACTCCTGGCTGAGGGCGTTGACGCAGCTTACGCCCACACCGTGCAGGCCGCCAGAAACCTTGTAGGTGGAGGAATCGAACTTGCCGCCGGCGTGGAGCTTGGTGAGCACCACTTGAACGGCGGGCATGTGTTCGCCGTTGGCGAGGTCCATCATATCGACCGGGATGCCGCGGCCATCGTCGGTCACGGTGATGGAGTTGTCCACGTGGATGATGACTTCGATCTTCTTGCAATAGCCCGCGAGCGCTTCATCGACGGAGTTGTCGACGACCTCGTACACGAGATGGTGCAGGCCCATCTCGCCCGTGGAACCGATGTACATGGCCGGGCGCAGGCGAACTGCCTCCAGACCTTCTAAAACCTTGATGTTTTCGCCGGTATAGCTGCCGTTCTCACCACTGAGGGGCAGGCCGCCGAGCACTTCAGTCGCCATTGGATTCCACTCGCGGGGCTATCGGGTTGAGGTTCAAAGAACGCCAGGGCATAGGTTGCGATTGCGGGCCTAAATTCCGAGACTAACCGCTTGAAATACGGGGGCTTTACACAAATTTCTCTTTCTTTATATTACCACGCGGAGGGAGGTGGAAGGCGGGCAAAAAGAGGAGATGATTCGGATAACAGTATTGTCTATTTTTGAAATCACTTGCCTTATTACTACAGTGTTACAAAATCGCAACCAGCCTCGAATCGGCAGGTTGCGCCGCTTCAGAAGAGTTAACAACGATGGAACACTGCGTGCTGTAAACCGCGAAAACATTGGCGAAAATTATGAAAGCCGGATCAAACTTCAGTTTTGTAACACTGTAGCCTTATCTTCAAATCCGCTATGCTCGCCCAGGGTACGGATTGCGCGGCCGTACCGTCTAATCCACTTGAGGTTACTCATCATCAAACTCGTCCTGCGCTTCGTTGCCATGACGAAGCGTGTGCGCCGGGTTGGTCATGCCATCCGCAGGAGGAGGCCGAACCGGCGGCCGGCGGCAAAGGTGAGCTGGACCTTGCTTGTTGCAGGAGTCGCGCTATTGCTTGCGCCTGTCCGGCTGAGCGCGCAAACCAAGGGCATCCTGGGCGATTGGACCGAACCCACCGGCTCGGTCATCCGCATCGGGCGCTGCGGCGCGCAGGTCTGCATGTGGATCGTCTCCGTCAGCAAGCGCGCGCCGGCCGCCACCGACGTCCACAATCCCCATCCGGCGCTGCGCAGCCGCTCCCTCTGCGGCTTGGAGATTGGCAGCGGCTTCATTCCGCACGGCGCCTGCGAGGCCACGGGCGGCACTCTCTACGACCCGAAGACGGGAAAGACCTACCACGGAATGATTACGGCAGACGGGGCAACGCTTCGGTTGCGCGGCTATATCGGCATTCCTTTGTTGGGGAGGTCGCAAACCTGGAGACGGGCGGCAGGGCATGTGAAGGTCTGCACAAGCATGCCAGGGCGTTAATGCATTTCCCCCCTTCTCGTGTGAGTCGCCCTAATTCTGCGAGACGCCTCGGTCACGGACCTGGAAGGTGCTGCCGTGGAGATAATGTTTACGGCGCAAGCGCACCCGACACTGAGCGAATCACTGCTGGATGCGTATGGAGCGGTGGAGCGGATGGCGATCAATGGGTTAAGCTGCGTGTTGGCGGTAGATTTCAAAGCATTTCGATCTTGCGGCCTGTTGCCATGGGAATCTGGTAGGTTATCCTGATGTTCTAGAAACGAGATTGGTGTAACGGACTGGAGCCACGTGATTAGCCAGGTTACCGCCACCACTTTTCACAGGTTTTTGAGCAACGGGCGGACATCTCCCGCCATCTTCACGTGTGAGGGTCCGGATCTTTCGAGACCAGAAGAGTTCGTCGTCAAGCTCAGGGGCGGGCTCGAACGGCGCGAGCGCGGGCTGCTTTACGAACTTTATGCTTCCCTGCTTGCTGCCTATTTGGGGATTCTTTCTCCTCATCCCGCAATCGTTTCTATCGAGGCGGAATTGGCAGCAGCGATTCAAGCAGAACTGGCCGCGGATCCGCACAGAGCACAAATCATCCGCGACAGCGTTGGTTTGAATTTTGGGAGTCAATTTTTGGTCAATTTGGCAGTCTGGCCCGTGGATAAGTACATTCCAAAAACCATGCGTGAGGCGGCAATGAGGGTTTTTGCATTCGACGCGCTAATCCAGAATCCAGACAGGGCGTATAACAATCCGAATCTGGGAAGCCGGGGTGAAGATTTGTTCATTTTTGACCACGAGCTTGCTTTTTCATTCCTGTTGAATATCTTCCCGAGCCAGACACCTTGGAAACTAACGAATGAGGATTATTTGAGTCGCCATGTGTTTGCAAAGACGCTCAAGGGAGAGCCGTTCCCTGACGACTTCTTGAGGCGTCTGAACGGCCTGTCGGGGAGTGAGTTAGGAAGCCTCTCGGGGCAAATCCCTGACGAGTGGAAGTCGGAGGACCTGGCAAAGATCGCGGCTCATTTGGGACTCTTGAGGGACCACGCAGCCGAATTTGCGGAGGAAGTAATTAGAAGGTTGGAAGGGGGGGGTTGAGATGAAGGCAAAGTTTCACTTCAGCTTGCTTCGCTACGTCTACGATCCGCTGACACAGGAGTTCGTCAACATTGGAGTTGTGCTCTACTCGCCGGAGATTAGATTCCTTCGAGCAGCGTTTACGAGCCGTTACGGTCGCATTTCAAAGATGTTCGGTCGCATAGACGGTGCATCGTTCCGCGCCACTGTCAGCTATATCGAACAGAAGGTGTCCTATATGAGCGATCAAATCGAACGCGGCCTGCTTTTTCACGATCCAAAAGAGGGCCTAGACGTGATTCTCAGCGAGGTGCTTCCTCCAGATGACACCTCGATTCGATTCGCTTTTGGTGGTGTCGGATTGACGGAGGACGCAGCGCGAACACTCGACGAATTACTCGAACGATATGTTACCCGGTACGAGAGCCCCTCTGAATACGCGCACCGGGATGAGAATGACGTCTGGAAGGTCTTTCAGGCGCCGCTTCGAATGAAAAGAGTTTATTCGCAACTCGTCGCGAAGACGATTGCGGCCCCAAATTATGAGTACAAGTTTGAGAGGTGCTGGAAGAATGGCATTTGGCATCTGTTCGAGCCAGTCTCCTTCGACCTCTCTGACGAGCGGTCGATTCTGGAAAAGGCCAGTCGATGGGTAGGGAGGACGACGAGCCTATCGGATAGCACCGAGCCGTTCAAGCTGTTTCTTCTGCTCGGGGAGCCCGCAGATTCTAAGCTGAGTGGTGCCTTTCACAGGGCCACGAACCTGCTCGCTAAGATTCCGGGACAGCGCGAGATTGTTCGGGAGCGCGATGCCGAGCAATTCGCAGAGGAAATTGAGCAGGAGTTTCAGCAGCATCGGACAGAAACTGAGGAGTGAGCGCGGCAACTCTTCTATCGTTTTGCGGGTGCAAAGACCGAATTGGGTTTCGTTCTCACAGTTCCGTTGCTTGGCTCGCTACCAGCGCCTTGGCCTTGGCGATGAACTCATCCAGCGGCATGGCGCCCTGGTCGCCTTTGCCGCGGGTGCGGACGCTGACTTGGCCGGCGGCTTCTTCCTTGTCGCCGAAGACCAGGATGTAGGGCGTCTTCTGGTTGGCGAAGTCACGAATCTTGGCGTTCATCTTCTCATTGCGAAGATCGCACTCCGTCCGCAGGCCCGCATCTTTCAAGGCTTTCTCGACCTTGGCGGCGTAGCCGGCGTGGCGCTCGCTGATGGGAACGAGGCCGGCCTGGACCGGCGCGAGCCACAGCGGAAACGCGCCCGCGTAGTGCTCGATGAGCACGCCGAAGAACCGCTCCACCGAACCGAACAGCGCCCGGTGCACC
>JAJYVF010000069.1 GCA_021792135.1 Acidobacteriota bacterium
CACCTTCCTGATGCTACTCTGTTGGTACTGTGATCTTTTTGTCCTCACGTCGCTCACCTTCTGAGCTCACCTGGGTTACCGGCCCGGAGTCGATTTCGGTTGCGGTGAGGAACTGTGAGGAGAAATTTCTCTAACGATCTGTAAGCTGTTCATTCTAAACGTGGCCCCGTAGCTCAGGTGGATAGAGCAGCAGTTTCCTAAACTGCGTGTCGGAAGTTCGAGTCTTCCCGGGGTCACCACACCCGATTGAATTCTTCCCGGTTGGGCCGTGGCGCCGAATATCTGAAGGGGCGGCGCCTGAGCGTGCGGCTAGACAGAGCACGGCTTCCTTGCGGGTGCCGGCAATCAACTCTACATATAGGCTTCGGTGATGGCTGTTTGCGCAGCTGCCCATCGGTGAGCCGTTGCAAGCAGAGCCTCGTTGGTTTCGAGCTTCCGCAGCTGGTCCGCAAGATCACTGCGGTTCACAATCGCGTAACCAAATGGCCTGAAGCCGCAATCCGTCTTATCGGTGTGCTACTTGCCGCCGAGGCTGAACATCGTTCGGATCGAACTTTCCAGATTATCGCTCATCAGCACGGACGGCGCTGAAGGAGGCGCGGCTGCAACGGGCAGATTAGCGTCCGGTTCACGTTCTGACCAGGCTTTCGGCGACGAGTAGGTCTTGAGCCCAACGCTGTTGCCGGCGGTGTCGCTGGTCATGGGGCTTGAGGCCGCGGTGTATCGCTGTTGAAGCCGTTCAATGGCTGCAAGGTCGAGCCTGTAGTCTTCTTCCATTCGACGCCGCTCTTCTTCCACCCGGCGCCGCAATTCTTCCAGTTGTTCTGTGTTCATCTGCATATCCCTCCGGCCGCGTCTTCATGACCCAGCACCGATTTGATTGTGTAACGAGCCGCCGGGATTGGGTATGACACGAACGGGGCAAGAAGGCGAACAGCTTGGCGATATGAGCCGCTACTGATAGGTGATCCTGCTCCGAAAGGTGGGAATAGACGCAAGGTCAATCAAGCCGGATGCGGAAATTCTGGCATCGGGATACGTGGAACGGTCTGCCAAACTCAGAGGAAACGGAAAATGGATTCCTGCCCAGCACACTGGATCAGCGGTCGTGTGATACGCAGCATGTTGCCGGCACCCAGGGCCAAACACAGTATGATCGACTTCACATTTCCGCGGCATCGAATGCAGCATCGTGTGATTAGCCGCACATCTTCGACAAATCCAGCGAATTATTATGTGACCCAGATCACATTCCTACCGGTTTACTTGTGCCATTCTTGAGCTGTTTAAAGTCCCCCCCTTCCCCAGCCAACGCTGGCGAGGGTAAAGCGGATTACTTCACAACGATGCTCATATTCTGTTCGCTCAAGGAGAATCTATGAAATTTGGCATGTTTACGGCAACGGCGGCGGCATTGGCGGTAACGGCCAGCGCCTGGGCGGGGACGATTCACGGCAAGGTCTCCGGAGCCAAGGGCGAGTCCGTGGTGTATCTGCAAACCAATCCGGCAAAGAGCTTTCCGGCGCCAGCGCAGCACGCACAGATGGATCAAAAGAACCTGATGTTTGTACCCCATATCCTCGTTATCCAGCAGGGAACTACGGTGGTATTCCGCAACAGCGATGCGGTTCTTCATAACGTCTACTGGCCATCGATCAACGGCAACAAGAAACTCGGCCACAACATGGGCACCTGGCCTCAGGGCGGGGAACGCAGCTTTACGTTCCGCAACCCAGGAGTGGTTCCACTGTATTGCTACGTTCATCCGGACATGTCCGGCTACATCATTGTGTCGCCCACTCCGTATTACGCAGAAACCGACCAGGCTGGAAACTATACGATCAAGAACGTTCCCAACGGGACCTACACCTTGATCGCCTGGCACGAGGGCAAGAGGCCGCACTCACAGTCCATCACGGTGTCCGGAGATGCTACGGCGAATGTAACGGTCGGCAAGTGAGCGTGGGCGTCCCCTTGGGACTGAGAAAGCAAGCGGAAGGGCCAGGATGTTGAAGCGCTACGAAGACAAAGCGGTGGACGTGCAGTGGCTGAACAGCAATTTTCCCTGCATGATGGCCTGCCCCGCCCACACCAATGCGGGCCGGTACGTGGCGCTGATCGCCGAAGGCCGTTACGAAGAGGCGTATCGGCTGGCGCGGGATCCCAATCCGCTGGCCAGCATCTGCGGGCGCGTCTGTGCGCATCCGTGTGAAACTGCCTGCCGGCGCGGCGTGATCGACAAGCCGATCGCGATTCGCGCCCTCAAGCGGTTCCTTACGGAGCGCTACGGCCCGGAATCGCGGCGGCCCGTGGATGTGAACGAAGGCCGAATCCAGAAGAAACTGCCCTACCGCGTGGCGATCGTCGGCGCCGGCCCTGTTGGCCTGTCCGCGGCACACGATCTGGCGTTGATGGGCTATTCCGTCACCATCTTCGAGGCCGCTCCGGTGGCCGGGGGAATGCTCTATCTCGGCGTGCCGGAATATCGCCTGCCACGCAGCGTGATTCAGGCGCAGGTGCGCGAGATCCTCGCCACCGGCGACATCACGCTGAAGCTCAATCAGGCGGCCGGCCGCGACTTTACCATTGCGGAATTGCGCAGGCAAGGTTTCGATGCGGTTCTGGTCGCCGTCGGAGCGCACAGCAGCCGCGACCTCTCCATTCCCGGCGTCGATCTGGACGGCGTGCACAAAGGCATCGACTTTCTGCTCAACGTCAATCTGGGCTATCAGTTCACCATCGGCAAACGAGTCATCGTGATCGGGGGCGGGAATGTGGCCATGGACGTAGCGCGCTCCGCGGCGCGCGAAGTGGTTCGCCAGCACACCGCCGTTGAAGGCCAGGAGCCGTCGCGGGAGAACATAGAGGCCGTCGCTGCGCGGGAGATGATGGATGTTTCGCTCTCCGCTCTGCGCATGGGAGCGCGCGAGGTGCACTTGGTTTGCATCGAGAGACGCGGAGAGATGCCCGCGGCCCTGGAGGAGATTGCGGAAGCGGAGGAAGAGGGCATCATCCTGCACCCTGGTTTCGGCCCCCAACGCTTCATCGGAGGCGGCGGCCGGCTTACGGGCCTCGAAGTTGTAAAGACAAAGCGAGTCTTTGATGAGACCGGCCGTTTCAGTCCCACGTTCTACGAAGACAGCGAGACAATCTTCGACTGCGACACGGTCATCATGGCGATCGGCCAAGCGCCCCGGCTTGATTTTCTCAAGCCCGAAGACGGCGTGGAGATCTCCCGCCGCGGCTTGATCGCGGTCAATCCCAGCAGCCTCATGACCTCCGCCGCGGGCGTCTTCGCCGGAGGCGATTGTGTCTTTGGGCCGCGGCTGATTATCGACAGCGTAGCCGACGGCAAGCGCGCTGCAATCGGCATTGACGAGTTTCTGCGCGGCGTAAGCCACCCCGAGCCGGCGGTGACGGTTGAGGTGCTCACGCGGCACACAATGCCCAGTGATTTACTGGATCTCGTCCGCCAGCCCATACCCACATTGCCACTGGATCGGCGCGGCGGAATGACTGAAGTTGAACTGGTCCTGGATGAGAGGAGCGCCCAACTGGAGGCGCAGCGCTGTCTGCATTGCTGGGTCAACACCGTGTTCGAGGGCAATGTAGAGGACGGCAGTCTCTGCATTCTGTGCGGCGGATGCGTCGATGTTTGCCCGGAGAATTGCCTGGAGCTGGTGAGTCTTGATCGCTTCCAGTTTGAGCCGGAGGTGGTCGAGCAGCTCGTGGCGCAGGAATCCTTGCTGAATGTCGAACTGGACGAGGTCAAGGCTGAGGAGCTGGGCGTTATCTCCGGCTCGGTCATGCTCAAAGACGAAACGCGCTGTATCCGCTGCGGTCTGTGCGCCGCTCGCTGCCCTGTGGACATGATCACGATGGAGGCTTACAACCTTACATCCACCGAACCCTGCGGCCTGATCTCAATCGGAGCCATCAATGCGCCCTTCCAAGCCGCCGCGGGCAAAACCAAATAAGGAGGAGAGCATGGCAGAAGACGGCAAATCCGAGCCGGCGCAACCGGAACAGGAAGTCAACCGCAGGGCCTTCTTTACCCGGCTCGGGCTCGGTTCGCTTGGGCTGGCGGCGGCAGGGACGCTGAGCTTCTCCTATCAGTACATGTCCCCCAATGTGCTCTACGAGCCCTCGCCCATCGTCAACGCCGGTAACCCGTCGAAATACGCCATGAACTCCGTCACCGAGGATCGGGTTACGGCAATCTATCTCATTCGCGTTCAGGAAGGATTCTTTTCACTGAGCGCCATTTGCACGCACCTGGGCTGCATGACAGCCTGGAGACCGGATTTGGGTATTATCGCCTGTCCCTGCCACGGCAGCCGCTTCACTCGCTATGGCATCAAGATCGCCGGCCCGGCTCCAAGACCCCTGCCGTGGTACCGCACCTGGCTCAGCGACGATGGCGACATCATGGTCGACCGCGCGACGGTCATTCCCCCGATGCAGTTTCTAAGGATATGAAATGGCGGGCAAATTCGATCTCTATCTCGACAGAATGACAAAGAGCCGCCTGTGGCGCTCCATCTTCCGGAGCGGCTCCGGTGACAGTTCCCTGCACCGGGCGCAGAAGATTCAGCAGAACGTGTTTCTGCACATTCTTCCCACCAAAGTGCGGCGGCGTATGCTGCGCCTGGACGCCACCTGGTATCTCGGTACGCTCACTCTGGGAACCTTTATGGTTCTGGTGATCACCGGGATTCTGCTGATGTTCTACTACCATCCATCCGTGCCCCAGGCCTATGCGGACATGAAAGACCTGCGCTACGTTGTCTCTGCCGGACTCTTCCTTCGCAACCTGCACCGCTGGTCAGCCCAGGCGATGGTGGCGCTGGTATTCGCGCACATGTTCCGGGTGTTTTACCGCGGTGCTTATCGGCCGCCGCG
>JAJYVF010000023.1 GCA_021792135.1 Acidobacteriota bacterium
GGTGGTGGAAAAGACGCGGGCTGCGCCCGCTTGGAAAACGCCGTTGGCGTTTCCCACTTTCCCGCCGCCCCGACGGCGACTATGAATCTCGTATAGTCAATTGGACGAAGAACGGGGTCAGATCAGGAGCTTAAGGCCAACCAGTTCACAGGATGGAACGGGGTCAGGAATCTCGCTCCAATCCGGACTGAGGAACCGGCCCATCCCGGAGCTGTCGTATCTGGCCCTGCGGAAGATCGTGGTGGTGACGGTCACGAGGCTGCATACCCACCCTGTCGCCCCGTTCGGCTCGGCCGCTTCCGCGACCTTCGCGCAGGGCAGGCTTCCGCAGGCGACAAGGGTGGGGCACCCACCTATGCGGTGTGAGCGGAAAGGGTGGGTCCTGAACCTGGCTGGGGTGCCCCGCCCTTGTCGCCGGTTTTGGGCGACAGGGTGGGCTCGGGCTGGATCTTCGCGCTCAGCGGCATTCCCATGCGCTCCCGTTGCCGCGCCGTCCACGGGGATTCGATTTCCACCGCGCCTTCTTCTCCGGTTGCGTGGTGGCGGAAGCTGCTCCACTCCCAGTCCTCGGGCCTGGTCACGAGCCCTCGCCTGACAGGATTGCGGTGCATGTACCTGAGTTTCTCGATCCGCTTCTTCCGGGTATCGACATTGAAGTCGTAGTAGCGCGTCTGCCAGAAACGCGCTGGCTTCTGCGTGGTTCCGGTTGACGATCGCTGGAGGGTGGGCAGCAGCTTGCGGGCCGAGATTTGTTTCAACATCTGGAGGGCGACCGCCAGGCTGCTGCGTTCCGGCTCGCTGACCAGCAGGTGAACGTGTTCCGGCATGACCACATAGCCGGTTACGAACAGACCATACCAGCGGCGCACCCGCTCGAGAGTTTGTTCGAAGACACGACGCGCCTGCGGGGTTGCGAGCAACGGCTGGCGGCGATAACAACTGAAGGTGATGAAGTGGAGGTCGCCGGATTGCTGACAACGCCTGAGACCCCAGGGCACGGATGCAGTGTAGTGCGCTCTCAGCGAGGATCATGGTGATGGCGATCACGATGCTGCAGGCCCACCCATGTGGTGCGAGCGGAGAGGGTGGGCCACCCGCCGAGGATCATGGTGATGGCGATCACGAGGCATGCCCACCCTGTCGCCAACACCAGCGACAAGGATGGGGCACCCACCCATGTGGTGGGGAAAGGGTGGGCCACCCGCCGGAGTTCGTCATAGTGCTATCCCGTCACGTCGTAGGCTCACTACGGCCTCGCGGATCGACGTGCCCCGATTCATGCAGCCGGGTATCCGCCGGTACGCTCAGGCCTGTAGCAGGGGGAACATCCGAAAGAGGGGCATTAAACTGCATGGACTTCACGACGATAGAGCCATCGTCCAGCGAAGCACCCTTGCAAGTCGGGAAGTCATAATGGCACCTGAACAGGCCCTCGACTTTTACCGGAGCGTATCGGAGCTTTCTCGCAGTGAGGTTGTCGCCTGGATGTTCTCCCGGTGGCAGCTGTGCCATGGCATCTACTGTCGATTGCTCAGTCAAAAAGCCGTACTTCTTCAGATCGGGAGGGCTCAGAGACATCTGGATTCCCACCAATCCAGGACAACCGAAAGTGAGATCACTTCTCTCGAAGCCAACCATGTATTTGCCCTCGACGATCACTATCTTTCCGTTGTACCGGCTTGGGTGTCTAAGCAGTTCGCAACCTGAGACAGTCTTGGCAGCCGGAGTCTGCGCAAAGGAAGTTGCTCCCGTTGCACAAAACGAAAGAAAGCAAGCCATCAGGCCGTAGCGCAATCTATTTGGGATCATTTTGCACATCCTGTTTGCAATCCTCGACGGCTATCCTGAACGCAGCTCCGGGATCGTACGGGGCACCTCCCAGATTGGGATCACCGCCGCGCTGCCACGTCGTGATGCCTCTTATCTGAAAGGCATCCCAATTGCTGGGCATTATCGGTGTGGGAGCAAGACCATTCAGAATCGTCTGGCTGGCTGACTCCGCCCTCATCTCGCTTCCGAAACGTGCAACACCTGATGGAGCACCGTCGACAACGTGCTGGCCTTCGTGTCCCACAAGCACGGTCGATCCCACATTGTTTCCAGCTGACTGCTCTGAGAAGTTGGAAGCAAGACTGACGCCGATTGTCCCCTTGTCTATAGCCGCAGTCTTCCCGCCGGGTGTATTGGCCGCGAGATTGAATCCTATCGACACTGTTTTGCCGTTCGCTGTCTTGGTGTCGCCAGCTCCTCCATATGCAGACAGGATTTTGCCGATATGGTCGTACTCCTTGCTGCCATGTTTAAACGTGCTTTGTGCTGCTTTGAGATTGTCTAGTCTGCCCTGAAATGCCTTGTCATTGGCCGAATCGCATTTCGCGCTATCCGCACAGGTATAGTGCCCATCGGGATCAAAGCGTGTCAGTGGGTTATTCCGTACGTAGGCATACAGATTCAGAGACTGCGGATCGCCGAGCTTCGCATATGGTACTGGCTCGATTTTCGCTGCCCAATCTGGACTTAAGAACCGGCCCATCGTAGAGGCGTAGTATCTTGCCCCGAAGTAGTCATTGCCGGATTCCGAGTCATGTTCTTTGCCGGTGAACATATCTCGGGCCGCGTCATAGCAGTAGCGGCTCGTCATAGCTATACCCACCTGCTCACTTTGGCCATGGAGCATCGGCAGGAACAGGATGCACGCTAATAATTCTGAGAAGGACAACCCGCGAATTGAATTGGTTCTGGTGACCCCATTTTGAATTCGTTCCCCGCATCGCATCAGCAAGTCTCGGAGGCGTTCCGGGAGGTATCGCCACTGGCTTCGGTCCGTCGAACTCCAGCACGGCTACAATGCGCACCCGCCCATTCGCATCGAGCATGGTATCCATTTTTTTCATCAACCCAGGCGGAGTGTTTGTCTCGCAATGCTGCCGAATAGTCAACCCAGGAGGAATTTGCCGGAACTGGACATGAGGGGCTGTATAGGCTCATGATTTCCCCTCCTCTACGGTAGACGGCTTCAGTTTTGAAGACTTGATGATCAAATTTGGCAACTTGCGCCACCAATCGACAATACGGTACCTCCAGAACAGTATGGTCGCCGCGCTTCGTTTGTGCAGATCCGCACTTTGACGCTCCGAGTAGCAGCCCTATGCTGAATGTCACCGTTAAGAGGCAAACGCGCATGATCATTGATCGTCCTTCTTGAGGGTGATAATCGGCGGCCCCGGATTCTGCGGGCTGACACCGTAGCCATTCGCAGGGTCCGCCAAAAACTGGTTGATAGTGTTGCTCACCTGCTTTGAACTGTCGCCAGGATTGATGACAAATTGGCCATTTCCGTTCATTGACCACGACTGGCCTGGAAGCTGCCAAACAGTTGCTTGGTTGTGGTAGGCACCGCTCTCGGAGTCGTAGGAGGTCAAATTGAGAGTGCCGTTGAAACTCCCATTCGGTTTGAATGATGCTGCTAGCGCCTGGTCCTGCTCGGTGTGGGTTCCCTCATGATCCACCAGGCCGTCGAGAACGGTTCCGCTGGCGGCTTTGGGTATCGACACTGTAATACCGTATGAGACCGACTTTCCGTTTGTGCTGATAGATATCGAAGTATTCCCATTCTTCGCGTCGGTGAATTGGACCCCGACATGATTGTCTTTCGTGGGATCCCCGTAAGCAGCAGCCGCAGCAGCAACACCCTTGTCTTTCGATTGCAGATCTCGCTGGCGCGCCGCTTCAAAGTTCTTATCTTGCTGCGTCTGGCACTTGTTGCCATCGTCCGCACATGTGTATTGCCCTGTCGGATCGGTGTAGCGAAGAGGATTGTTCAGGGTATAGGCATACCAGTTCCAGGTCTGCGGATTAGCAAGTTTGACTGCGCGTACGCCGGCCGGGTCGGGAGATAAGAACCGTCCCATGCTTGAACCGTAGTACCTGGCCCCGAAGTAGTCGTTGCCAGATTCTGCGTCCCGTTCTTTGCCGGTAGAAAGAGATGGCTCCGCAGACGCTGCGCTCAAACGACAAGCCGCGGGCAATGTCGTAGGCGTGTCCGATGTTCGAGTTGAGGCCAAAGCCTGCATCGTATCCATATCACCGATTCCCAGAAAGTTAGAGATCGGGCCATCCGCCAGCTTGTCCTGCGCCAGGGAACGTTCCGACTGTCCCCCATTTTCAAGTTGGATCAGCGACTATTTCGGTTTAGTAGCCGAGGGTTGTATGTGCTGATGTTCGAATGCATCCACGAACCGAGAAGCCGCCTCTTGCACCCCTTTCCACTCAGGATCGTCCAAAATGGCCTGGGAGTCGGGAAAACGTTGCAGCTTCTGTTCATACTTATCTAGTAGCGACGAGAAGTCGGTCCAAGCGCGCATTTGCGCGTCACTGAAGCTTGGCGAATAGGTCTTGAAAAACAGGTCAAACGCATAACCTTCCAAATCTAAGAAGACCTCGTCAGCCCACTCGGTTCCGCGGTTTTCTCTGAACCAATGTTCTTCTTGATACTCTCGACTCGCAATCTTTTTTGCGGTCTGTATCAGAGCTTTCAGCCAGTCTTGGTATTCCATCATGATAAGTGGTCCTCAGCCTAAGGTAAGGGTTCGAAAATATCAGGTGCTACCTGCGTTCCCAGCGGGATATGCCCGGCCAGGGGATCGGCAGGATCTACGGGATTACCGTCTGCGCCCAAGCGGACGCCATTCCTCTGGATTGTCATGTTGTCCACCTGCTGTCCGGGATTAGAATTGCCCGGCTGACCCTCCATGATTCGCACCCAATTGTGAGGATTATTGGGATCCTCGAATTTGATCCCACCACGTCTGCCCTTACCCGGTTCCTTTTCAACCCAGTTTTTTGGCACAAATGACGGTCGCCCGAAAGGGACCAAAGCAGCAGCGGATTTCGCGCCAAGAGTGAAAAAGTCCCGCGCTATTCCGGAAGCCATCTGCCCTACGCCGTACCTGAAATCCGCACCACTGCTTGCGCTCATGGTGCGTCCCAAGCCCACAACGAATCCTGCCAGCGGGATGTCTGCTGGCGGCGGCGTGGGGTCATTCGGCTGCCACTGGCCTGAGCCGCTGTTCCAGAAGAGGCAACCACTGCTTCCGCTGCAATCGCGCTCACCGTTGTAGTCGCCTCTCCAGCACTGCGAACCCGAGCCATCGCCGCAGTCCTGCCAGCTCGCGTGGCCGTCATAATCCCGCCGGCTCAGCGGATTATTGCTTGTGAATGCATATAGATTCAAAGACTGCGGACTGCTTGGAGTTCCATTGGGGATTGCTTCTGGAGTGTCTCCGTCATCCAAATCCTGATAGTCCGGGCTCAAGAACCTTCCCATCGTAGACGCGTAGTACCTGGCGCCGAAGTAGTCGTTGCCTGATTCGGAGTCGCGTTCTTTGCCGGTGAAGTGGAGCGGCGTGGCATCGTCCGCCGTTGCCGGAGCATATTGATCGGGGAAGCTGTTCAGCAGGTCGCCGAAGGGCAGGCTTTGGATATCGGTTTCCGGCTGGCCCACGGCGCTGGTTTGCATGCGGCGCGTGCCCAGGGGGTCCGTCAACTGGAAATGCAGCGCTGGCTGCGAGTTGACAAGGTCGTAGGTGGCCAGCAGCTTTCCGGCTCCGTACACATTGGTGCGCTGCCATTGGTTGTTCCCATCGAGCTGGGTCAACTCTTCGCCACCCGGGCCCAACACATAGCTCTCGGTCAGTTGAAAGCCGCTGGCAACGGGATCGCAGCTCATCGTGGTAATCGTCCCTTTGGCGACCCGGTTTCCGTCGGCGTCATAAAGATACCCTGTCTTCGAGGTGTATCCGCCTACCGGCGTGCTCTCGACCGCGCAGATACGACCCTCGGCGTCATAAAGATAGGTGTTCCCGGCCTTTCAAAGCAAGACCTGCACGCCTGGAAAGCTAACCCTCGCGGGCGCGTTCGATGGCGCGGACGACGGCCCTGGCTTTGTTGAGGGTCTCTTCGTATTCCTTCTGGGGGATGGAGTCGGCGACGATGCCGCCGCCGGCCTGGATGAATCCCTGTTTTCCTTCGACCAGCAGGGTGCGGATGGCGATACAGGAGGTCAGGTTGCCGGAGTAGTCGGCGTAGAGAACGCTGCCTCCGTAGATGCCGCGGCGGGTGGGCTCCAGCTCCTCGATGATCTCCATGGCGCGAATTTTGGGAGCGCCGCTGAGGGTTCCGGCGGGGAAGCAGGAGCGGAGGGCGTCGACGGCGGTGAGCTCCTTTTTGAGGCGGCCTTCGATGGCGCTGACCAGGTGCATGACGTGCGAGTAGCGCTCGACGAACATCAAATTTGTCACTTTGACAGTGCCATATTCGCTGACGCGGCCTACGTCGTTGCGGCCGAGATCGACGAGCATGACGTGTTCGGCGCGTTCTTTTTCGTCGTGGAGCATTTCCTGCTCGGCGGCGAGGTCCTGCTCTTCATTGGCTCCGCGGGGACGGGTGCCGGCGATGGGGCGGTACTCGACGCGGCGGCCTTCGACGCGGACCAGCATCTCGGGCGAGGAGCCGACGATGTGGGTGGTTTCTTCCTTCGCACTTTTGGAACCGGGCTTCTTTCGGCCAAAGCGCAGGAAGTACATGTAGGGCGAGGGATTGACGATGCGCAGGGCACGGTAGACGGAGAAGGGATCGACGCCGGGCTCGACCTCGAAGCGCTGAGAGTAGACCACCTGAAAGATGTCGCCAGCCGCGATATATTCTTTGGCGCGTTCGACGGCCCGGAAATACGCCGGCTTTTTGGTATTGGGAATAAGACGCAGCTTGCCGGCGGGCTTGCGGGCGGAGAGCTTCGGCAGCGGCTGGGCAAGGCGGCGTTCGAGGCGGTCGAGGCGTCTGAGGGCGTCGAGGTATGCGGCCTGGGGCTTGTGGCGGCGCAGGTCGGCCGTGACAATGAGGAGGATTTCCTTCTTCACGTGGTCGAAGGCGAGGACCTCGTCGTAGAACATGAGGCAGGCGTCGGGCAGGCCGAGGTCGTCTTTGGTGGCGACGGGCAGGCGCTCGATCTGGCGCACGACATCGTAGCTGAGAAAGCCGACGGCTCCGGCGGTGAAAGGCGGCAGTTCGGGGATGCGGGCGGGGGTGTGGCCGCTGAGGGCTTCGCGGAGCAGGGCGAAGACGTCGCCGGTCAGCTGGCGGGTTTTGCCGTGTTCGGTGACTTCAATCGACGTGCCATGAGAGACGATGCGGCGGCTGGGGCGGATGCCGATGTAGGTGTAGCGGCCCAGGCGTTCGCCACCCTCGACGGATTCGAGGAGGAAACATTCGGGCTCGGCGGCGGCGACCCGAAGGAAGGCGGAGACGGGGGTCTCGAGGTCGGCGGTCAGGGTGCGGTAGAGCGGAACAAGGGTGTGGGTGCGGGCGAGGCGCAGGAACAGGGCGCGGTCGGGCAGGGATGGCCTCATCTGGTTCATCATAGCGGTGTTGCCGCTCCACTCCTCTTTCCGGGTGCGGATTCCGGCCGTAGGAGGGTGGATGATGGTCGTTTCTCCGGCACATCGCTGAGCATCGGACTGGCTCCTATTTGTCCAGGCTGTGCGCAGACCATACAATCGGTATTTGTTGCAGGGGCGGGCGGTGGTTCGCTTTTTTCGTTTCCTTCTATGAGCGATCAGGCAGGGAGCAATTCGCTGGCGGGTCCGGTTTCTCCCGCATGGGCCGGGACGGAGTTGGCGCGGCATCCGCAGCGACCACATCCAATGGACTTTATCGAGCGGATCTTTACGGATTTCAGCGAGGTCCACGGCGATCGCGCCTTCGGCGACGATCCCGCGCTGACCTGCGGCATGGCGCGTTTCGAGGACCAGGAGGCGATGGTCGTCGCCAATGTGAAGGGCCGGACGACCAAAGACAAAGTGCATCGGCGGTTCGGAATGCCCGATCCCGAGGGGTACCGAAAGGCGCTGCGCTGCATGAAGATGGCCGAGAAGTTCCGCCGGCCGGTGTTCACGATCATCGATGTTCCGGCGGCCTATCCGGGCGTGGGAGCCGAGGAGCGCGGGCAGGCGGAAGCGATTGCGCGGAATATGCGGGAGATGTCGCGGCTGCGCACGCCGATCATTGCGACCATCACGGGCGAAGGCGGCTCGGGCGGGGCGCTGGGACTGGCGGTCGCGGACCGGGTGCTGATCCTCGAGAATGCCATCTACTCGGTAATTCCACCGGAAGGATGCGCGGCGATTTTGTGGCGCGACGCGGCGTTCAAGGATCGGGCGGCGGAGGCAATGCGGATTTCCGCACCGCAGGTCGCGGAGGTGGGCTGCGTGGACGACGTTGTACCGGAACCGGAGGGCGGAGCGCAGAACGATGCTGGGGCGGCGGCGGAAATCCTGAGAGAGAAGCTGCGCTGGCATCTGAAGGAACTGATGGCCCTGCCGCTGGAGGAGATGGTGCGTCGCCGGTACGAGAAATTCCGTAACATCGGCCAGTTCTACACCGTCTGAGCGGGAGAGGGTCCGAAGTGCGCTTGCCGGGACGATTTTTCCTTTTGGGGAGTCATGCGTGAGTTTTCTGGAGCGCTTTCGCGCGCTGACCTGGTTCCTGGGTGCGGCGGCGTGGTTCCTGTTCTCGGATTTGCTGGCGCGCCGCGCGGCGGAGGGGCTGAGCAACAGCGATCCACAGGAGCCGCTCTATCGGCTCTTCCTGCTGTTCCTGCTGATTCTGGGCTTCTGGACGATGCGCCGCCTGGGGCAACCGAGCGCGGCCGCCTCCCAGGCGCTGGGACTGCCGACGCGCCCCGGATGGCAGCGAGAATTCGCGCTGGGAGCTGTGGTGGGCTGGAGCGCGGTGGTAGCGATCGTGCTGCCCGTGGCGCTGATCGGAGGGCTGGTGGTGACGGCCTTCACCAACGCGCACCAGTTCTATGTGCTGATTCTGGATCTGGTGGCGCTGGCCGCGGGGACGCTGGCGGTTGAAGTCACGTTTCGGGGCTATGCTTTTCAGCGGCTCACGGATGCACTGGGACCAGCCATGGCCACGTTTTTCATGGCGGTGATTTACGCCATCTGGCGGACGCATTCCGGGCAGAGCTCCACGGCTTCGGTGCTGGTGTCGTTCTTCCTGGGATGGACGCTGTGCCTTGCGGCACTGAGGACGCGCGCCGTGTGGGTCAGCTGGGGGCTGCATTTTGCCTGGGTCGCCGCGATGGGGATGCTGTTCGGGCTGCCGGTGACGGGTTCGATGAGCTATTCGCCGGTGCTGGCGACGACCGCTGCGGGACCGTCTTGGGTGACGGGCGGATTCGAGGGTCCGGAGGGTGGCGCCTTTGCGGTGCTGGTGTCGTTTCTGCTGCTGTTTGTGGTGGCGACGGCGACCGGCGAGCTGAAGCACCGCTACGGGCATCCGGAGGTGGTGCCGGGGGGGATTCCGGTGGATCTGGATGGCGCGGCACGGCGGCAGCATGAGGCGGCAATAGGTTCGCCGGCCAGCGCTCAGGCCCCGCTGGTGCAGATTCTGCCGGCGCAGCCGGGGGCTGCGGCGCCGGAGGCTCCGCTCGGGGCAACGCTCGCCGGAGCAGCCGGTGCTTCCGCTGGCGGAGACGCCGAATGCCTGCAGAGAACTGAGCCCGGAGCCGAAGAAATCAGCGGATCCGGTACCGGATTCCCGTGCTGACAGCCAGGTTTGACATCGATCCGTAGGTGAATCCGGGCCAGTATTGGTACTCGACATCCACCAGGCGCAGGCGGATACGGGAGTTGAGGCGGTAATCGAGCCCCCCGCCCGGAGCCATGACGAAATAGGATCCGTAGGCGTAGTTGTAGGGGAAGTGGAACATCCCGTAGCCGGCCAGGAGCTTGATATAGGGCCGGTAGCGGTAGTTGCCGAGGGCGTCGAACTGATAGCGCGGTCCGATGAGCCAGGTGTTGGCATGCGTCCCGGACTGCTCATGCCAGGCGGTCCAGGTGGTTTCGCCCTCGATGCCGTAGTGCCAGCCGAGAGCCGCATCCACGAATCCCGATCCGCCCAGGATCCAGTGATCGCCGTACTGGAGATGAACCGCGGTGAATGTGCCGCCGACGGTCATGCCGGCTTCGTCGCCAGTGGCCGATTCGGGGGACTGCGCGCCGGCCTTGCGCAGGCCGGCGAAGAGGGCGACGATCAGCAGCGCGCAGGCTGCCCAGGTGCGATGACTCATGGTGTGTGCTCCGCTCACTGGGTAACCTGCACGGTGAGATTGGCGACGTGGGTGATGCCGGTTTTTTCGCCGGTGGCCGTGACCTGGATGACGTAGGTCCCGGGTTTGGCGCTGTTGAGCGAGAAGCCGCCGCAGCCAGTCATCAGGAAGGTGGTTCCGGCGAGCATCCCGATCACCACCAGGACTCTGAGGATCGCCGCGTCCTTTCGGAATCGCCAGAAGAGCAGACCGAAGCAGGCAACGCCGGGAAAGACGCAGGCGGCAAGGATGCCGCTGCCAGGGGTTTCGTTCTTCGCCTGGGATCCCGAGACGAGAGGCGAGTTGGTGTCGACGGTGAGCTGAACGCTCGCCGCGCCGCCGGAGCTGAGGGTGAGATCGTTGCTGGCGAAGTTACAGGTGACGGAGAAAGGCAGCGAACCGCATCCGAGAGCGACCCGATCGGAGAAGCCGTTCTCCGAGGCGAGTTTGATGCCGATGTTGGCGTATTTCGAGGTGGGAATGGACACCGAGTTCGGGCTGAGCTGAATGGTGAACTCGGTGGCCTGCGTGACCGTGATGGAGACAGCACTCGAGGTGGAGGGCGCGTTAACGGCATCGCCGCTGTACTGGGCGGTAATGCTGTAGGTTCCCGACTGGAGGTTGAGGGTGAAGCTGCCAGTCCCGGCGGGGGAGACGGGTGCGGAACCGAGGCTGGTGGTGCCGTTCATGAAGGTAATGGTTCCGGCGACGGACTGTCCGCTGGTAGAGGAGGTGGTGGTGAGGAGCGTGAGTTTCTGGTCGGTGTTCAGGCTGGTGGCCGAGGCCGCCAGCATGGTCTGGGTGGCAAAGGCGGCAACCTGCTCGGCGAGGGCTGCGGAGGTGCTGCCGGCGTCGTTAGCGTCACCGGTGTAGGCGGCGGTGATGGAATGCTGCCCAACGGCAAGGGAGGTGGTGGTAAAAGCGGCGACGCCCTTGGCGTTCAAAGCGACGGAGCCCAGGGTGTTGGCGCCGTCCTTGAAGGTGACGCTGCCGGCGGGAACTCCGCCGTTCCCGCTGACAGTGGCGGTCAAGGTAACAGGGTTGGTTACGGTAATGGCGGTGCTGCTGCTGGCCAGCTGCACGCGGGTTGTGGCCTGGACGATACTGACCGCGACCGCAGGCGAGCTGCTGGAGCTGTTGTCGGAGTTCCCCTGATAGGCAGCCGTGAGGGAGTAGCTGCCCACCGCCAGCATCGAGGTGGAGAAGACGGCAACCCCGGAGCTGTTGAGGGTTGCCGTGCCGAGGAGAATGGTTCCGTTATAGAAGTTGACGCTGCCCGAAGCAGCGCCACCGTTGGTGGTGACGGAGGAGGTAAGGGTGAGCCGGTTTCCGGCGATGGAGGGGTTGGCGCTCGCCCTGAGCGCAGTCGTGGTCGTGGCGATTTTGACCGTCTGCGCGAGCGCCAGCGAGGTGCTGCCGAGGTCATTGGTGTCGCCACCGTAGGTTGCCGTAATGGAATGCGCGCCCGCTGCCAGGGAAGCGGTGTTGAGGACAGCCGACGCGGTGAGGCCGACAGCTGCGCCCAGGGTGGCGGTTCCGATCCGGGTGCCGGAGTCGTAGAAGGTAACGACTCCTGTGGGCGCTACCGTGCCGCTGGCGGTGACGATTGCCGTGAAGGTGACGGTCGAGCCGTGAATCGACGGATTGGCGCTGGAGCCGAGCGAGGTCGAGGTCTGCTGCTGCACCAGCTCGGTAATTGGGGTGGAGGTTCCGGTGACGGTGTTGATGTCGGTATAGGTGGCGGTGATAGAGTCGCTGCCGACGGGCAGGCTGGCGGTGGAGAGAAGGGCGACGCCGCTGGCATTGAGCGCGGCGCTGCCGAGATACGCGCCTCCGTCATAGAAGGAGACGGATCCGATGGGCGAGATGCCGCCGGTGATGCTGACGGTGGCGGTGAAACTAACGCTGGAACCCAGGATGGAGCTGGGGGCGGAACTGACAACGCTGACGATGACCTGTTCTTCGACTTTCTCGTTCACAGGGTTGGAGTCGGCCGCGCCGTAGTAGGTATTGCCGCTGTAGTCCGCGGTGAGGGTCCAGGCGCCAACCGCAAGGTTGCTGACCTGGAGGGTCGCGGTGCCGCTGGAGCTAACCGTCGGGGTCCCCAGGGTTGTGCTGACGGTACTGCCAACCGGAGTCGCATAGAAGGTGACCGTGCCGGTGGGCGTGCCGTGCGTGGTACAGCCGCTGCAGCTGGTGACGGCCGCAGTCAGGCTGATGGGCGATCCATAGACAACAGTCGGGTCAGGGGAGGCGGTGAGCTGGACGTTGACCTGGTTCTGCAGCAGTTCCTGGCCTACGAGCTGCACATCCCAGGGCGTCGTAAAGGTGCTGGTGGTGAGGTCGATGCTGCCGACCACCGGGTTCGGGGGCGTGGTCGTCAGGCCAGCCTTGAATTCGGCGGCGACGGTGCATTGACTATCGGCGGCGACGATGCCGGTTGTCATGCAGGAGCCCGAGCCGAGGGCAGCGTCCGTGTCGGGCGTGATGGCGGTAAAGGTCAGGCCGGCGTTGCCGTCGTTTTCGATCTTCTGCATCTGCGGGGGACTGACCTGGTTTTGCCAGTACTGGGGGCTGAAGAACAGGGTGGCGGTGTTGGCAGAGACCTTGCGGATGATGTGGTCGAAGTATTCGGCGATGAAGAGATTGCCGGCCGCATCGACGGTGATGCCATAGGGTGCGTAGATACCGGCGCCGGGAATACTGGGGGAGGCGCCGGCAGCGATACCGCCGCCGGAGAACTTCTCCCCGGACTGGCCGTTGCCGTAGGTGTAGTCGCTCTTGCCGTCGTTGTAGAAGGAAATGTCGCTGGAGCCGGCAATGGTGGAGATGATGCCGGTGGCGGTGCTGACCTTGCGGACGACGTAATTGCGGGCGTCGGCGATGAAAACGTTGCCGGCCGGATCGCAGGCTACACCGAGAGGCGAGTACAGCTCAGCGGACACCGCAGCTCCGCCGTCACCGAGGTAGGCGGGGGTCCCGTTCCCAGCGTAGGTGGTGATTTTGCCGGTGGTATCGACTTTGCGGATGCGGTTGTTGCCGGAGTCGGGGATATACATGTTGCCGGCAGCGTCCAGGGCGACGCCATAGGGCGCGTCGAGGAGGGCCGCCGTGGCGGGGCCGTTGTCACCGCCAAAGCCTGCGGTTCCGGGATGGGAACCGACAACCGTGGTGATATCGCCGGGGCTCAGGGTGCCCTGGGCGACGGCGAGAACTTCGCGAATCACGTTGTTGCCGGTATCAGCGATGTAGAGATCGCCGGTGGAATCCACGGTGATGCCCTGCGGGGAATTCAGGCTGGCGGAGGTCGCCAGGCCGCTGTCGCCGCTGTAGCCCGGCTGGCCATTGCCGGCCACGGTGGTGATGGTTCCGGTGGTGAGGTCAACTTTGCGGACAACATTATTGTTGGTATCGGCGATGTAGAGGTTACCGGCTCCATCGACGGCTACGCCGCCAGGAACATTGAGCGAAGTAGCGGTGGCTACGTTGGCAGTGTTGTCGTATCCGGCGTTGCCGTCCCCGGCCACGGTGACGATGTCGCCGGGCTGCAGGGTGCCCTGGGCGACAGCCAGAACTTCGCGAATGCGATTGTGGTGAGAATCGGCGATAAAGATGTCGCCCGCGCCATCGATGGCGACGGCCGTGGGGAGATACAGGTCGGCGGCCGTGGCGAGGGCATTGTCGTTGACCTGAGTCCACTCGCCGACCTGGCCGGCTTCGATGCTGATGGCGCCGGGGATCATGACGGGGAGCGGGCCCAGGCCGAGGCTGGTGAGGTAGGTGACGCCTGCGGGGTTGTTGCCGGCGTCGAGGAGGACGACCGCGCCGTTGCGGGCGCCGGGATATTTGGGCGCGAAAACCACCGGGACATTGCAGGCGTTGCCGGAGGTGACGCCGACGCAGTTATCGACGCCGGATTCCGTGTAGTCGAGATTCGCGGTGCCCATGGTGAGCACCTCTACCTTCGCGACGGTGCCTGTGACGTTGACCGAAACGGACCGCACTGGGGTGTTTTGACCAACAGCGGTGGCAGGAAACTGGACCTGCGCCTGGGCGATGGGAGCCAGGGCGGCGAAAACGAGGAGAGGGAGGCGTGTCGCATTTCCGGACAGCCGTGCGGCCAGGCGGGGGCAAGACGAGAGAGCGGTCATACGGTGGACCTCGGCAGAAATCTCCACGCCCCGGAGGAAAGGGGTTGGATCAAAGGTGCTGACAACCGGCAAGTGCTTCTCACCGCTGCAAAGGGGAAACCGCAGCCGGAAAAGCGGCACTGATGCTGATAGCTGCCGCAAACATAGCATGTGGTAACCGCCGATAGAATTACCGAGGTAAGAATATGAATGGTACTTTTGTGTTATCTGCGGCGGAAGTGGAGTTTGGAGAGCACGAGGACGTGCAACACGGGCGAGTTGCCGGAACGGGGCTGAGGGATCAGGCGCGTTTGAGACTTCGGGAGGCGGCCAGGCTGGACTGCGCTTCCTCCGGCTCGGAAAACGTCTCGTGCCCCAGGCTCTGGCTTCGATCCATGCGGAGCCAGAAGAGATAACAGGCGATGCCGGCGAGACAAACAAGAGCGCTGAGGATAAAAGCGGGCGCGAAGGAGCCGGTGCGGCGGATGAGCCATCCGGTGATGACCGGGCCGATGATACCGGGGATATTTGCGATGAAGTTCTGAAAGCTGACCCAGGTGCCGACCTGCCCCGGGGGCGCGTACTGCTGCGGGACGACGAGGATGGAGGAGATCAGGATCCCGGCCAGAGAGGCTGCGTAGACGAAGAAAACCGCAAGGCTGCGATTGGGAACGAGGCTGGCAGGCACCAGCAGGAGCCCGAGCGAGAACCCGAGGACAATCAGGACACGGAGCGAGAGGGAGAGAGACCATCCGCGGCGGAGCAGGAGGTGGGTGATCCAGCCGCCGGCCATTTCGCTGCACCCGACAATGGCGTAGATCAGGCCGGCAACCCATCCGAGATAAGACAGAGGGACGTGGCGCGCGGTGTAGAGCCAGGAGGGTCCCCAGCCCACGAGGAAGTACCAGAAGTAATTGAAGCAGGAGAAGCCCACCGACATGCCCCAGGCATCGCGGCTGCGCAGCATGGCCAGCAGGGCTGCGCGGGAGGGTGCGCGGTGGGTCGCCTGAACGGCGCGGCGCGGCGCGGGATAGAGCGTCAGCCACGGGATGAGCCACAGCATGCCGAGCATGCCGGTGGAAAGGAAGAGCCAGCGCCAGCCGAAGTGGTGGAGGATCCAGACCTCGAAGACGAGGCCGATGGCGAGGCCGACCTTGCAGCCGAGGTCGAAGACGACGGACGGGATGGCGCGCTCGCGGGATCCGAACTGCTCGCTGATGAACTTGAGCCCGCCGGGGAGATAGATCGCCTCGCCGATGCCGAGCAGCAGCCGGAAGAGGATGAGAATGATGAAGCTGCTCGCCAGGCCGGTAGCCGCTGATGCGAAGCACCAGAGCGCGAAGCATCCTGCATAGAGCCACTTCAGCGGCACGCGGTCGACCAGCCAGCCTACGGGCATCTGGAAAAGCGTGTAGGTGATGGAGAAAGCAGCCAGCGCCCAGCCCTGGCGGAGGGGGTCGAGATGCAGGGCGCGGGCGACGAAGGGAAGCGCAGCGCTGAGATTCCCGCGGTCCAGGTAATTGACGAAGGCTGCCATGGAGAGCAGCGTGATGGGAATCCAGCGTTTGCTGTTCGACTCCGAATTCATGCGACTGATGAGCAGATGACTCGCGAGGGAATCTGATCGATCGGCCGCGAGGAAGGCTTCATCCGCTGCTACAACTCCTGATGACCTGGACCCAGCGCCTCGGCGCGGAGCACGTCCGGTCATCGTATCACTTCAACAAAAGGATTGTGGGATCTTCGCAGACTCCGCGCGAAGGTTTGTTTATGATTCGGGCACTGGAGCAGTGGTTCTCGGCCGGGCCCACGAGGAACTTTGACCACGGAGCGGCAGCAGGTTCAAATAGCGTCATGACTGGAACAGAGAAGGTTGCGGTAATCACGGGAGCTGGCAGCGGGATCGGCAGACACACTGCGTTCGCGCTGATGAGGGAAGGGTATGCCGTGGTGCTGGCCGGGCGCGGCGCGGAACGGCTGCGGAGGACCGTTGAAGATATGAAAGGGGAGAAGCCGGCGGCGCGGGTCCTGGCCGCAGTGACGGACGTGACAAAGCCGGCCTCGGTCAAGGCTCTGTTCGACAGGATACGTGGCGAGTTCGGGCGGCTCGATCTTCTGTTTAACAATGCGGGGGTGTTCCGATCGGGTGTGCCGCTCGAGGATGTGACGTTCGAGGACTGGAATGCAGTGATCGGCACGAATCTGACGGGCGCATTCCTGTGCACGCAGGAGGCCTTCCGGATCATGAAGGAACAGACGCCTTGCGGGGGACGGATCATCAACAACGGATCTGTGTCGGCTTATGTGCCGAGGCCGTTTTCGGCCGCCTACACGGCGTCGAAACATGGGATCACGGGGCTGACGAAGTCCACGTCGCTCGACGGGCGGCCGTACGACATCGCCTGCGGGCAGATTGATATCGGGAACGCCGCCACCGACGCAACCGAAAGGATGAAACATGGGGTGCCGCAGGCCAATGGCACCATTGCCGCCGAGCCGACGATCGATCCGGCGGATGTGGCGCGGGCGATTGTGTATATGGCGAGCCTTCCGCCGGACGCCAACGTGCAGTTCATGACGGTGATGGCAACGAAGATGCCGTACATCGGGCGCGGTTAGGCGGGAAGGGCCGATCCGGCACGAATCCGCTTCTTTCCTGCAAGTGCGCCATCGCAGTTTTGCAAAAGAAAAATCTGCGAATCTCATAGATCGTGCATAGCGGGCGCGCTTAGTGTGGTCCGGAAGCGAAGGGCTGGAGTGTCTGCGGATTCCCTCAGCCCGGCCTCGCCCACGACCACGGAAAACTCAGAACACGCCGGAGGGTGGATGATGAAGGAAAGCTGTTCTCCCGGAGTTCCTCGGCACATTGGAAGAGCCTGCGCCGGGCTGGCGCTGAGTGCGGCCCTCGCCGCGGCACCTGCGGCCAGGAGCGCCTTTGCGCAGGAGACCGGATTCTCGCCGAACCCACCCATTAGGGGCGAGCTTACGGTTTCCGCCAACCACCACTACTTCCGGGACGCCAGCGGAAGGGCGCTCATCCTCAACGGATCACAGACGTGGAACACTCTACAGGACTGGGGCACGGGCGCTCAGGCGCAGCCGATCGACTTCGGCGCTTTCGTACGCTTTATGACACAGCACGGGCAGAATTTTACGCTGCTGTGGACCGTGGAGACGCCGCGGTTCTGCAATCTGCCCGTGGTTGAGGGAAAGGCACCGGAGTTCACCGTCAGTCCGATGCCGTGGGCGAGAACCGGCCCGGGAAAGGCCACCGATGGCGGACTGAAGTTCAATCTGACGGAGTTCAATCCGGAATACTTCGATCGCCTGCGGTCACGGGTAGAGGCGCTGGACAAGGCCGGCATCTATGCGGGCGTTTACTTGTTTACCGGCGAGTTTCTGAATCTTTACCGGTGTGCCGACGATGGGTATCCGCTGACCGGAGCGAACAACATCAACGGAATCGACGACGGCTACAAGAGCGGGAGACGCGGGATTGGCGCTGTTGCAATGACCGCGCCGAATGAGATCACGAAGATCCAGGATGCATATGTCGATAAGATCATCGACACGCTGAACGACCTGCCGAATGTGCTGTGGATTGTCTCCGAAGAGGCTCCGCCAACCTCGATGTGGTGGAACCGGCATCTGATCGCACACGTGAAAGAGTACGAGCGGACCAAATCGCATCAGCACCCGGTGGGAATTGCAGCTCCGATCGGCATCCCCGATACGGAGATTTATGATTCGGACGCGGACTGGGTTGCCCCGGAGGTCCAGGTGTCTCCGGCGTCGTCGTGCGGGACGGGCAAGCCGGCCTGCAAGGTCAACGTCAACGACAGCGATCACAGCTACTTTGGCATCTGGAACGACACGGAGCAGCAGGCGAGGAACTGGGCCTGGGAAAATTTCGCCACGGGCAATCAGGATCTGTTCATGGATCCTTATCTGGTCTACTATCCGCGCCAGAAGCGCAACGACTGCGCGTCGCCCACGCGGGGCATATGCACGCAGGTGGACCATCGCTATGACAGCCTGCGGGATAATCTGGGGTACATTCTCCGGCTCTCGCGGAAGCTGGATCTCGCGGAGATGGCGCCGCGGGATACGCTGTGTTCGACGGGATACTGCCTGGCACACACCGCGCCGACGGGGGCGGCCTATGTGGTCTATGCTCCTGCGGGCGGGACGTTCACCGTGGATTTGTCGGCGATGCCGTCTTCGCGGCAGATGAACGTCGAATGGCTGAATCCGGCGACGGGGGCGGAGAGCAGGGGCGATCCGATTGCCGCAGGATCGCCGGCACAGTCGTTTACGCCGCCGTTTTCGGGCGACGCGGTTCTGTATCTGGTGGACAGCGCGGGAGCGCCTGGGAGCGAAAGCCACGAGTGAGGGCAGGCGCAGCACGCTCGCGGCAGGGAGGAAGCTATGAAAGCCGCTGTGTGGCATGGCCGGCAGGATGTCCGGATTGAAGATGTAAAAGAACCTTCGCCGCCGCCGCCGGGGCAGCTGCAGGTGAAGATCGCCTGGTGCGGCATCTGCGGCACCGATCTGCATGAGTATGCCGGGGGACCTCTTTATATTCCGCTGGAGCATCCGCACCCGCTGACGGGCGTACAGGCGCCGGTAATCATCGGGCACGAGATGTCCGGGGAAGTGATCGCTGTGGGCGATGGAGTGGAGGGCTTCGCTCCCGGCGACCGCGTGGCCGCGTGTCCGATCATCGGCTGCGGCGAATGCCGCTGGTGCCGGAGCGGCTCGATGGCGCAGTGCGACCGTGTCGCGTTTCTGGGGACATCCTGGACCGGCGGCGCGCTGGCGGAGCGGCTGAACCTGTACGCCTACCAGTGCTATCACCTCAACAACAATCTTTCCGATGAAGTGGGGGCGCTGGTTGAGCCCTTTTCTGCGACAGTGCGGGCGGTCGCGCAGAGCGGCGCGGGGAAGGACGACAGCGTTGCGGTCATCGGAGCGGGGCCGATCGGGCTGATGGCGCTGATGGCGGCCAGGATTCGCGGCGCGAAGCAGGTGGTGGCACTCGAGGTGGCGGAAAAACGGGTTGCGGCGGCGCGCCAGTGCGGCGCGGACGCGGTCATCGATCCTGGCCGCCAGGATCCGGAGAAGGCTGCTCTGGAAATGACAGGCGGTCAGGGCTTCGACGTGGTCATCGAGTGCGCCGGTCAGCCCGCGACGGTCCTGATGGCGGGCCGGGTGACGCGGACCCGGGGCAGGCTGGTGATCATGGGCGTCTTTGAGAAACCGGCCGCGCTCGACCTGACCGATATTGTCTTCCGCGAGAAGACGGTCTCAGGAAGCATGAGCGGCTATGGCCTGTACGACGAGACGATTCGCATGATGGGGGATGCGCGCTTCCGCGGCGATGTTCTCATCTCGGATCGTATCGGCCTGGACGAGCTTGTCAGCAAGGGATATTACGGCCTGCTGCATGAGAAAGACCGGCACGTGAAGATTCTGGTCAGGCCGGAATAGATGGTCTCACGCGGGCCGGCGGATTGCCGGCCCATTGAATCCGTGCGCTTTTACCGCGCTCCGCCCGCGGGCCCAGCGGAGGCCTCCAGCAGCAGGACCCAGTCGCCGTCGCCATCGTGGTTCTTCCCTGGAGGCGTGAACTGGTGGCTGCCGCTATTGGCGAAGCGGCTGCCGGAGATCTCCTTGTACGTGCCATCGCTGGGGTCAAACCAGCGGGCTTTTGCGGGGCCGCGCAGATTCGCCATATCCACGGTGAGAGTGCGCGCGGTCGGCACGTAGGCGACCACGACTGCACCATCGGAAGTCCTGGCGGCGGTCGCGTAGTCACTCTCGCTGACGCGGGTCTTGTTCAGCGTTCCCCAGGAGCCGAAGCCTGAAGTGACAACCGAGTGATCCTGATCGGGCACGAGGTGCTGCCAGGGGATGGAGGAGAAGAAGTCTTTCCAGATCCCGAGCTGCGCAACGCCCGGCGTGTCAAGGCGATCTTTCCATCCGTCGGCAAACGACCAGGTGTACTTGTTTCCGTAGAACTGTCCGGTGCCGCCGCTGAGCATGGTCCAGTATTCTTCGCGGCGCAGCACATTGGGCGTGCCGAAGTCGGGCGGCTCACCTACGTTCTCGAGATCGTAATGCGCCTCCACCAGGTAATCCGGCTTGATCGGTTTCTGGTTGTAACTGTGCAGCACCTGCATGTACGTGGGGGAGTAAGTGTAGGTACTGTTGAGGTCGATCAGCGGAACCCAGGTTGGATCGTCCATCGACGAGCTGGTGAATACGTTCAGTTCGACCGTCTGCATCTGGTCCGGAGCGACGGATCTGATCCCTTTCGCCACCTCCTGAACGAGCGCATCGTCCGTGGGCACGCGCCAGTTATTGAAGTCGTTGCCGCTGATCCACATAACGTTCCGGAAATGACGGTACCGCTTGCCGAGGTACTGCCCGTAGGCATAGGCGGCTTTCATGCCGTTGTTGCGCAGCACCGGGAGCCAGCCGATGGTCTCGATGGGATCGAGAAAGACGAGCAGCTGGTGGCTGGTCGCGAGCTGAACGATGTGATCGAGCCGGGTAAAGTAAGCCTCGTTGGGCCTGCTCAGGTCGTAGTGGGTGTAGTCGGAACCGCCGCCATGGATGAATCCGTTGAAGGGGCGGATGCCGTCGGGCGTCGTGGCAAACTTATTGCTCGGATAATCGTGGCCCGCGCAGGCAACGTCGATCCATCCCAGGGTGTTGAATCCATGCGCCTCGCGGTCGGCAAAGTAGTAATCGGCTTCTTTTTCGGTCAGGCGACCCATCAGGCCCTGGGGCGTGTCGCCGACGATAAGAAAGGGCCTGCCGCTGCTGTCGACCAGATAGCGGTGATCGCTGCTGACCTTCAGGGGATACTCCGCAGGCCGCATGGCGTGGTGCGCTGCGGCCATATGATGCGTCTGAGCTGCGACGGCGACGGAGGAGAAAATGGCAAGCGCAAAGACAGTACCGGGCACATGAGGCAGATAACTAATTTTCACCGGATCAACCGCTCCTCAGCTAACAAATTTGAGCTGCCAGGCTGGTTGGGAAGCCGAATTGTGCACGGAAGGCCCCTCTTCCCGCGCTGCCTGGCGCAAGCTGGGATAAGGGACCCCGTGTTGCGGCTAAGTCAAAACTCCACGCGGAAAGTTGCCTGGCCCTGACGATTACTGATTTGAGAGCTCAGGTTGATGATCTGGCCGAAGGTTGAGTCGAGCGAGTTATTGTCGGGCCCCTGCAGCTGAGTGCGGTTGAAGGCGTTGAAGTAATCGAGGCGCAGGCTGGCCTGCACGCGTTCGCCGAGGCGGAAGCTCTTGATAGCGTCGAAGCTCTCGATTCGCAGCGGCGGCGTCCGGAGAGCCGCATAGGCGCGCTTTGAAGTTCCGAGCTGCCATGGCCCCGTGTTCTGGAAAGCGTTGGTGGTGAACTGAACCGGCTGGGTGCTCGTCTTACCGGTGAAGAAAGCTTTCGAGCGGCCGTAGTTAAAGGTCTTTAAAGTCACGCCAGAGACAATGTTCGGCCGGTCAAAGCTGTTGACGAGCAGAGGATTGTAACTGTTCTGGGCGCCGAAGGGATTACCGCCGGCATAGTTGAGAATCGCACTGAACTGCCAGCCGCCAACCAGCTCCGACAGGTACTTATTGCTGTTCAGGAAGGCTTTGCCCGCACCGAACGGGAGGGCATACGTTCCAGCCAGCTTGAAGTTATATAACTGGTCGAGATAAGAGGGAACGTATTCCGGCCGCGGGTTATAGGCGTTCATGCCGTTCGGAGAATACGGGGCCGAACCGATGGAGGTATTGGCTGTGTTTCTGGATATCGTGAGGTCGGTCAGGATGCTGAGTCCTCCCTGGAATCGTTTATCGCCCTCAAGCTGCAACGCATTGTAAAAGGCGGTTCCATCCATTTCGTACACGGGGAAGAAGCCGCCGAACTGGGGATACGGGGTGAGCGCCTGTTCGAGCGTGGCGGAGCTGCCGAACTGCTGGGCGAACCCAGGATAAGGCTGGGTGAAGCCAGCGGCCACCACGGCAGGATCGAGGATGTTGTCTCCGAGCAGGGGGCCGTACTGCAGCACGGAGGGGTTAGGCTGATTCGACAACTCAAGGGTGTCGGGGAGGTGGATCGCCCGGTTACCCACATAGGAGGCGGTGAGGAACATACTCCAGGGGAGCTCGCGCTGGATCCCTATGCTCCACGCCTGATCGTAGGGCGCGGTTCCGACCGAGGGCGAGTTGGGCAGGTACGGCGGGTTGTTGCGATGCTTGTAGGGGAAGTCGAAGATGATACCGCCATTGCCGATTGAGGGCGTGAAGGGAACCTGCTGGGGGAAGGGGAGGGTCTGCGAATCCCAGCTGCCGTAGCCAGGTGTGCTGCTGCCGGTGGAGGCGCGCAGGAAGGAACCATCCAGCAGGGTGGACATGAAGGAAGCAGCGAAGGCGGTGCCGTACTCATATGCGCCGCCATTGAGGAAAGTGATGTAGAAACCCGACTGCAGCACAGTTTTGGGGGTGAGCTGATAGGAGAATCCCACCCGGGGCTGCCAGTTCTTCCAGTGGATGGCGGCCCGGGTGATTCCGGCGCAACCCGTGCAGTTACCGAATTTGGTGGCTGCCCCGAGAAGGCCGCCAGCGCCGGGATTGGGCTCGGTGCGGTCCACAAAGATGATGTCGTTGTGCTCCTCGGTAAAGGGCACGAGCACATCCCAGCGGATACCCAGATTGAGGGTCAGTCGATTGCTGACCTTGTAGTCGTCCTGGGCATAGAGAGCAAAGGCGTTGTTGCGCATTTTTAGCTCATTGGCAAAGATGCGCTCCGTCGAGTCCACCTGGCCCAGCAGAAAACTGGCGAAGGAACTGCCGTAACTGCCGAAGTTAGGGTCGGTCGAGTCGGGTGTGGAGGTATTTCTCTGGCTGAAGTCGAAGGTGCCGCTGCAAAAGTTGCAGTTGATGGTGTCCTGGAAGGTGCGCCGGTACTGGAAGCCAAAGTTCATGGTGTGGCTTCCATGCGTCCAGAGCCAGTTGTTGACGCCGACAATGCCCAGGGTGCGGTTGTTGTTGACGGTCAGGCCGCCTTCGCAGCATTCAAGATAGGCGCCGCCGCTGACACCCCAGGCGGTAGGCGCATTCTGACCATCGAAGGTGATCAGGGGGAGGGTCGTTCCGCCCGCGACGGCACCGAACTTCACGTTGGGGTTGGCGTTATGCTGGCCGACGATGTATCCGATCCAGTCAGCACCGGCGGTCAGGACGAGGTTGGGGTTGATGGTCTTGACGTAATTCAGCAAAAAGCCCGAGCCCAGGTTCTGGTTAGTTTCCTCGCTCTGCAGCGGATTGGCGATGGGCACGATGGGAGCCGAAGTGAAGATGGGGGAATTCACCGTGTCGCGCCACTGGCTCCAGTGGATGCTCTGAGAGTTCGTGAGAGTTTCGTCGATGGTATAGGCCCAGAGGGTCTGCCGGATCGGGATGGAAGCAATGGCGGGAGTCTTGTTGGATTCAAGTCCGTTGTTGACTCCTGCCCGATCCGGGTTGGGGATGTACTGCAGCAGGCTGGCCGCCAGGGCACTGAAGCGGCTCTGGGGGATGATGTTTCCGGGGAAGGGCTGTTTGGTTTGCGGATCGTAGATGGGAATCATGTTCCCGGAGGAATCGAGGAAATTGCTGAAGTCGCCCTGTTTCATGGCGGCTGTGGGGACGGTTCCGATGCTGTTCTGGGCCTGGTTTTGGCGGAACCAGTCGCCGCTGAAATGGAAGAAGGTGCGATTCTTCCCGTTGTAGAGGTGAGGAAGGATGACCGGACCACCGAGGGTGAAGCCGTAGTTATTCTGCTGGTTGATGGGGGCTTCGGCCTTCCCGGTGGGCGAGAAGCGCGTTGGGAAAAAACCGGCGGAATCGAAGAGTTGATTGCGCAGGATCTCAAACGCGTCGCCGTGGAGATCGTTGGTGCCCGAGGCCATGTTAAAGGTGACGGCCCCCTGGCCGATCCCATACTGCGCGTCGAAGGTGGAGCTGTTGACACGAAACTCGCTCACCGCCTCGTAGGGCGGATTGATGAAGGTCTGGTTGCCCTGAAACTGCACAAAAGCCACGGGCACGCCGTTGAACTGAGCTTCGTTCTCGTACGTGACGCCTCCGTTGATGTTATGGAAGGTGGCGCTGCCCTGCACTCCGGGGGCGAGATACATAAAGGAATCGATCTGGCGTGCCATGCCATTGATTTCGATCGGAGCAGTTTTCACCAGTTCCGGCTCCAGAGTTGTTCCAATGACCGGTGAGGTCGTGTTCAGCGAGATGGAACTGCCTTTGACGTTGACGACCTGCGTGGCGGCGCCGGGCTGCATGGTGGCATTGACCGTGGACATTTTGGCGATTTCAACGATCACACTGGTCTGAAAGCTTCGGAAGCCGGTGGCGTCGATGGCCACCGTGTAGTTGCCCGGGGTGACGCCGATGACCGTGTAGGTCCCCGCCGACGAGGTCGTGGCATCCGAAGACACACCGGTGGCAACATTGGTGATCTTCACCTTGGCGTCGCGAATAACGGCACCGGTTGGATCGGAGACGGTTCCGTTGATGCCGCTTTGCACCTGTGCACCCAGGGGTCCAGCGAAGAGAGTGAGGGCCAGCAGCACCAGGGTGGGCAGGAGAACCGGTTGCGCGCAGCTTCGTATGCGGGAGTAGAAGTTACGTCTTGGGTGTTTCACGCGTCAGCTCCAGGATCGCCTGCCTGATGGAACCTCCATCACGAGCGGGCGAAAGCAAGTATTCCTGCCGCCATGGACCCAACGTCTCGCCTGCGCCGGGGGAAGTAACAAGTGCGGTGACTGGACGCGAGGGTGGTATCCAGCTGCGGAGTGCTGACCATGTTCCCTTTACAGGCACTGGCCGGTATAGTGTGATCCCACGATTTTTTCGTGGAAATCTACGGGGAAGAGCGCAGGACGAGCCCAGAAAGAGGGCTGCTGCTGACGCGCTCGCGGAGGGGATTGGTGCATGCGTCGCAGCGGGAGAAAATCCCTGCCTGCTCTTTTCTCCTGCCGCAGATTGGCGCAATCGATTCAGCGATGCTCACTGCCGGGTGATACGCAATGCAATGTCGATGGTGTATGTGGGGGTCTTCAGATTGTGAGTACCTCCGGCATGGCTGAAGCTTTCGCTGGCCAGAGTGGAGCCCGAGGCGGGATCGATCCATTCGGCCTGGTAGTCGCCGGCCGGCAGAGCCAGCACCAGAGTTTCCTGATAATGTCCGGGGGTTACGGTGTAGGAAGCTTCGCCGCCGCCTTCGCTGTGATGAATATAAAGCGCGTATTGTTTGCCGTACTGACTTAGGCCGCGGTAATGGGTCTCCCGGTCAAAGCCGCTCACAACAAATCCGCGGTCGGGGACCATGCGCACAAAGTCGAAGCTTTCGAGGAAGCGCTTCAGGTTCCGCAGCGAACTCAGGAGCCGGGCGTTGTCCGGAGTATTACCGGCTGGATCGTCTGCCGTGAATTCTCCGTTGAGCTGGTTGAAGCTGGCGCCGCCGCCCACCATGAACTCCCATGCTTCGACGCGGGAATCGGCCACGGCGTCTCCCTTGTAGAGAGGGAAGTAATTGGTCTCGTTCTGCTCAATGGGCTTGCTGTGCCAGTATTCGCGGTCGAGGCCCTGCAGTCCGCCCATTTCCCAGTCGTGCGTGTGCCACAGGTATTGCGTAATGACGACAGAGAGATCGGGATTGCCGGACATATCCACCGGGCCGTCGATGGGACCCTGAACCTCCTGGCCAATCAGGTGCCGCCGGGGCAGGCCATCTTCGGCGTCGTGCACGACCTGCAGCATGTGGGCGACCCATGGGCCGGCTTCATCGACCGGGGTGAAGAGGGCGGGCTCGTCGCAAACTTCGAGAATGACATTATCGAAGGAATTTACTTCCTGAACAATCTTGCGAACATACGCGGCTTCGCGCTCGACCAGCTGGGGATCCTTGAGCGTCTGGGCGTCGCGATAGCCATCGTGGCCGACTCCCTGGATGTTGTTTTCGTAGTAGAGGGGGCTGAGCGGCCACGTATCGTCGTACTGCCCGTTGAAGAAGCAGATCTCCACGACAATGCCGCGTTTGCCGGCATCGGCAATGAACTTCTTCAGGCGCGCGAAGTATTCGGGATTCCAGTGGTCGAGGTCGAATTTGTTTCCCGAGAGGAGATAGCCGGGCTGGTTGCTTCGCGCCCACGGGAGCACCAGACTGGCAGGTTTCACGCCGAGGGTGTTGCCGGTCATGTACTTTCCCATCGGCTCGAAGAGATAGCCGGGATAGATGCGCGTGTAATTGAGTCCGTAACTTGCCAAAGCATCGAGATAGCGGTCGAAATCGAAGTCGCCATTGACGACCGCGCCGTAGTGCTCGGCTGAAGTAATGAGCAGAATTGGCTTGCCGTGGAAGGTGTAGTAGTGCGGATTTTCCGGGCTGATGCCGATGGGCTGGACTCCCGCCGCTGCGAAGGAAGTCAGCGCCAGCATGAAGCCCACCATCCTGATTCCACTGAACATAAACTGACCCTTTCTGTTATTGGTTCACGAGCGCACTGATCCGGCGAGTTGCCGGGTCGAACGAAGAGCCGCCGAATTATGTTCCAATGTTGCGCAGGTACGGATTGGGCTGCGGCGGCGATAAACTCGCGCCGCTGCGAGCAGACTCCAGTGCCGGCACGCCGATGGGGTTCAGGGGCGGCATGTGGTAGGGCTGCCGCTGATCGGTCATCGTGTTGCTGCGGACGCGGCGCCGATAGGTCGCCGGAGTCATACCGACAATGCGGCGGAAGACCGTGCCGAAATAGCTCTGGTCACAGAAGCCAACCTGCTGGCTGATGCCGGCCATGGATTCGTCGGTCTTCGCCAGCAGGGCCTGGGCGCGCTCTATGCGGAAATGATTGCAGTAGGTGACAAAGGAGAGCCCGGTGACGCGCTTGAAGAAGCACATAAAGTGCGACTCGCTCATGCCGCAGACGCGGGACGCTTCGCGCACCTGAATGGCGTTGGCGCAGTGCTCGCCAAGGTAGCGAAAGAGCGGGCGAAGGCGTTCGAGGTCCTGCTGCTGGCGCTGGAAAATCTCCACCGTTCCCGCGTAGGGAGCGTACTGATTGACCAGCAGCATCAGGAGCATTTTGAGGCAGGTTCTCAGGGCAAGCCGGCTGCGCGGCGAGGACGCGGGGATCTCCGAGCGGATGCGCAGCATGAGGTCGAGCACCTGGCGCGGGACGCCGGTTTCCGCAGGAACGATGTGCGGGAAATCCTCGTCCTGCAGAAGGAACGGCGTGAGGTATTCCGCGCTGTCGCTGGCGCCGTCGCAGCGGATGAGGTCTGGCTCGAAGAAGAGGGCGGCAAGGGTGACAGGCGAGGAGGAGGCGCACTCGATACGGTGGTAGAGCGTGCTGCCGATGATGGCTAGATCGCCTTCGTTAAAGGGCAGAAGGCGATCCTGGATGTGGCAGTTGGCGGATCCGGAACAGAGAAAGAGAATCTCGAAGTAGCCGTGACGATTCATGCGCACGCGATGACGGTCGTCGACGGTGAGAAAGAGGACGTCGATGGGGCAGGAGACGTCGAAAGGCCAGACGTGAATGCCTTCGGCGTTGATCTGCGGCTCGACGAGGCTGAAGTGGTCGCGGCATGAGGTGCGTGGAACCTGGATGCGCGCAAGATCGCTGCGCCGGCCCCCGAAGGATTCCACTGCGGTGAGGTCGGGCTTTCCGGCATCAATGTTCGATTCGGAAGATTTCTTCAGCCTGGCCATGGCGGACTCCGTACATGTGGGAATGCAGGTTAATGGTCGCGTCGCTGTAGTGCACCCAGATTTCAACCTTCTGGCCGACTTCGAGGCACGGCGACGATTGTGGGTCGAGTTCGACGAGGGCGTGTTCAGCGTGCAGTGCTGTCAGCCGGGCGCCGGGTACGTCTTTCAGTGTGGAGAGGCCGCGCTCGCCGCTGATCGCCTTCACGCCGCAGTCGAGTACCCCGTGCCGATCGCCCCGGGTGCTGATAACGGTGGCGAGCACGGTGAGCGAGCGCTGGAACGGGGCTCCGCGGCCCAGATAGATGTTGTCCATGAGGAGATACGATCCGGCCTGGATCTCGGTGATGCCGGGGTAATCGCCGGAGACGGACCAGGTGCCCGTGCCTCCGGTGGAGACGATGGGCGCGGCAATCCCGGCAGATTGCAGCAGGGCGGCTGAGTCCACCAGCGACTGGCTGCCGCTGCGAACCACCTCGTCGCGTTCGGGACTGGGCGGCACCGCCTGGAGATGACCGTCGTAGCCCATGATGCCGCGCACCGCGAGGCCCTGCTGAGCAGCGCAGCGGGCCAGTTGCAGCGCGGGATCGCCGGGCTGGACGCCGCAGCGGCCGAGGCCGATATCGATGTCCACCAGCACCTCGATCTGCGATTGGCGATTGCGCTGCGCTCGGGCGAGATCGCGGATGGAGTGGGCATTATCGACAGCGACCATGACCGAAGCGTGGCGCGCCAGTTCCGCCAGGCGCTCCGGCTTCTCGTCTCCGGCGATCTCGTTGGCGATGAGGACGCTGCTCATGCCGTGCTCGACCAGGATTTCGGCCTCGCGCACGGTCGCGCAGGTCATGCCGATGGCCCCCGCGCGCATCTGCTTCCAGGCGAGCAGCGGCGTCTTGTGGTTCTTGAAGTGGGGGCGAAGCTTGCAGGGCCGCTGCCGGAAGAAGTCGGCCATGGTGCTGAGGTTCGACTCCATGGCGTTGAGATCCACCAGCAGCGCCGGCGTTACGATCTGATCTACTTTCATGGCCGTTCCGTTCAGGAGATCCGGATCAGGGCAGGATCTCCTCGTAAAGCTTGACTTCGAACTGGTCCACCAGACCGGGGCGGACGTTGTCGAAGAAGTCAGTGATGTAAGAGGTGGCGCAGTGCTCGTCGAAGGCCTTGCGGTCCTTCCATTTCTCGATGAAGGTGATGCCGCGGGGATTGTCGGTGCGCTGATTCAGCTCGTAGCGCAGGCAGCCGGGCTCCTTGTGCGTCGGCTTCATCAGCACGTGAAGAGCCTCGATCAACTCGTCGGTTTTTCCTTCCTTCGCAAAGAACTCCGCTACGCAAACAACCTGCGTGGTGTTTTTGTCAGGCATACTGGCTCTTCTCCTGGATCGATTTCAGTGACAGATACAAATCGTGGGCTTTCTCCGGCGTTTCGTTTTCGTGGACGACGGCGCGCACGGCCTGGATCATGGCCTGCGGAGCTTCACACTGGAAGATGTTGCGGCCCATGTCCACGCCGGAGGCGCCTTCGTTGACGGCGCGATACGCCATGGCGAGAGCCTCCGGCTCGGGCAGCTTCTTGCCTCCGGCGATCACCAGCGGAACCGGGCAGCCGGCGGCGACGCGGGCGAATCCGGACTCGCAGTAGTAGGTCTTGACGAAGTGGGCGCCCAACTCGGCGCAGATTCTGGTGGCCAGGCCGAGATACTTCGCATCGCGCACCAGCTCCTTGCCCACGCCGGTGACGGCCATGGTGGGAATGCCATGACGATTGCCGCCGTTGACGATCTCCACCAGATTGCCGATCGATTCGTGCTCGTGCACGCCGCCGATGTAGACCTGCACCGCCAGGGCGGAGGCGTTGAGGCGCACGGCGTCTTCGATGTCGACGGCAACGCGTTCGTTGGAGAGTTCCTTGAGAATGCTCTGGCCGCCGCTCGAGCGCAGGACGACGGGCTTGGCCATCTCCGGCGGGATGGAGCTGCGGAGCGCGCCGCGGGTGATCATGAGCGCGTCGGCGTACGGAACCAGCGGCGCGATGGTGATGTCGATGCGTTCGAGGCCCGTGGTCGGCCCCTGGAAGTAGCCGTGATCGACGGCCAGCATCACGGTGCGGCCATCCTGTGGGTTGAAGATGCGGGCCAGCCGGTTCTTCATGCCCCAGTCGAGAGCATTGCTCCCTTTGAGGGAGAAGGCCGCGCAGGTCTGCGGCACATCGAGGTAGAAATTCTTTCCGTCCTGCAGGTCGTGTGTATCGGCCATTTCAGGCCTCCTTCATTTGGGTGAGGGCGTCGCTGAATCCACGGAAGAAGAGGGCGATGGAAGTAGCTCCGGGATCGGGACTGCCGCGGGTTTTTTCGCCAAGAAACTTCGCCCGTCCGTAACGGGCGATCATGTCTCGTGTGGAGTCGGCGCCGGCACGGGCGGCGGCGGCGGCTTCCTTCATGGCCTCGGATACGGACTTCCCGGAAGAGGCAGCGGAAGCGAAGGCCTGGACCGCGGGGACCAGCGCATCCATCATGGTCTTGTCTCCCGGCTTCGCTTTGGTCTGCTTCAGCAGCGCGCGCAGACCGGCCTCGAAGCTGGCGGCGAGATGTTTGCAGTCGCTCTCCTCGCCGATGTCCGCCTCGCCCATGCCGGCGATGAAGCTGCCGAGAATGGCGGTGGAGGCTCCGCCGTCAACGCCGAGCACGGCCCAGCCGGCCTCGCGCAGGATTTCGTTCAGGGTTTTCGCGCTGCTGGTCTCCATGGTTCCTTCAAGTTTTTCGACAGTGCGGAGCATGGTGGTGCCATGGTCTCCGTCGCCGGCGATACAGTCGAGCCGCGAGAGGCTCTCATGCTCCCGGCGGATTTGCTTCGCCGCTTCCGCGAACATACGTGCCAGCTCCGTTCTGCAGATTCGGTCGCTCATAGCTTTGCGAAGAAGGGCGCGTCGGCAGGCGCGTCCCACAGCTCCGTCAGTTCCGGATCCATGCGCGCGATCATCATCTGGAAACCGGCCTGCTCCTGGGTAGTGATGAACTCGCCGATGGCGCTGCGCAGGAGGCGAATCTTCTTCGCCTCGAGAAGCTGCGCGACACGGCGAAAGATGAGGTACAGCTCCATCAGCGCGGTGGCTCCCGCGCCGTTGAGCATGACCAGCAGCTCTTCGCCGGGCTGGACGCCGAGATCGGCGAGGAGCTTTTCCAGCATGATCTCCGCCGTTTCGTTGGCGGTCTTGAGCTGCATGCGCCCGGTGCCGGCTTCGCCGTGCTGGCCCATGCCGATTTCCATTTCGTCGTCGCCCATTTCGAAGATGGGCTGGCCGGTGGCCGGATGGGTCGCAGTGCGGACAGCAACGGCCAGGGTGCGCATGTTGCGCTCCATCCGCTCGGCCACTTCCAGGCAGGTGTCCAGCGAGGCACCCTTTTCCGCCGCGGCGCCGGCCACTTTATAAACCGCTACACAGCCGACGAGACCGCGGCGGTCGCCGGGCTCACCGGAGATGTCTTCCTGCGTGAGGACCATTTTGACCTTCAGCCCTTCGCGCTCGGCGGCCTGCATGGCGATGTTGCCCGCCAGCACGTCGCCGGCGTGATTCAGCACGATCAGCAGAGCCCTTTCGCCGCCGGCACAGGCTTCGCGGAGGGCCTCAATGACCTTCACCGCGCCGGGAGCTGCGAAGATTTCGCCCGCCACGCTCGAGTCCAGCATGCCTTTACCGACGAAGCCGCTGAGGCCGGGCTCGTGCCCGCTGCCGCCGAGTGTGACCACCCGCACCTTGCCGGGTTCTTTGGGCGTGGCCCGGACGATGGTGTTGGTGCCGCGCAGCCGGATCCTGTCAGGGAAGGCCAGGGTGAAGCCTTCGAGCAGCTCGGGAACCAGGTTCTTCGGATCGTTGATGAATTTCTTCATGCGCATGCGGCGCTGCTCCTTTTCACTCGTACGCGGAGGGGTCGGTCATGACCATGGGTTTGCGGAAACGTTCGGTATGGACAGCGAGCACAAAGACGCCGAGCACCAGCCAGATGCTCCCGGCGATTTTGGCGGGACGGCTGAGGCCGATCCAGATGACGGCGCAGAAGAGAAATCCGGCTGCGGGGAGAAGCAGATCGAGCAGGAAGTTTCTCCGGTGACCCTCGGTGCGGCGGATCCAGAACTGCCAGATCACGGCTACGTTGACGCCCATGAATCCCAGGAATGCGCCGAAGTTGAGCAACTCGGCGGTGAGCTCGTAGCTCATGAACTGGGCTCCCACGTACGCCAGCACTCCGAGCAGCAGGATGTTGATCCAGGGGGTATTTCGCACCGGATGAAGCTGGGCGAAGATACGCCGGGGAATGACGTTTTCGCGGCCCATGCCGAAGAGCAGACGGGCGGCGCCGACCTGGGAAGTCAGCATGGCTCCGATGTTCGCAACGACCAGCAGAATGGCCATGGCCTGAAAGAGCATGGGGCCACCGACGCGGCCGGTGACGTCGATAAAGGCGGTCTCGATGTTGGAGTAGGTGGTGTAGTTGGGCCAGACAAGATGCGCGAGATAGACGAGCAGTCCGCCGAAGAGCCCGGTGAAGACGCAGACGATCACCGCAGCCAGCAACACGTTGCGACGGGGGTTTTTGACGTCCTCCGCGAGGGTGGTGACAGCGTCGAAGCCGAGATAGGTCAGGGCGGCGAAAGAGGTGGCCGAGGCAATATCCCGCACGTGGAAGGTGGCGCGGTTGTAGAAGGGCTGGATGGAGAAGAGACCGCCGACTCCGTGGCGGACGACAATATATTTGGTCGCCAGCACGATGAAGGTGATCAGGACGCCGAACATGGCCACCAGCATGACGTCGTTGGCGCGGGCGGTGTAGCGGATGCCGCGCAGGTTGAGCCCGGTAATTCCGCCGGCGAAGAACAGCGCGCCCAGGGCGAAAGGGATCGCCGGAACGGCGCGCTGCAGGGCGAGGGTCCCGTAGATGACGCAGAAGAGGGGGATGAACACGTAATCCAGAAGCATGGCCCAGCCGGCAAAGAAGCCGAGGTAGGGGTGGATGCCGCGGCTGACATAGGCGTAGGCCGAGCCGGCCGAGGGATAGAGGGACGCCATGCGTCCATAGCTGATGGCAGTGAGTACCATGGCCACCATCGCGGCCAGAATGCAGACGACGACGTATCCGTGGGACTGCTGCTCCGCCAGACCGAAGATCGTGGCCGGAGCGCTCGGGGTCACGGCGACGATGCCGTAGAAGATCAGATCCCGGAGCGACAGGACACGATGCAGCCTCTGCGACTCATCGGGAAGCTGCGGTTGATCGGCTGTCGGCAGCGGCGTGGCGGGCAGACTCATGCAACTCCTCTCGGCTCTTCTGCCGGCGTCCCATCCCGGAGCGGAAGACCGTCGCAGTCGACTGAAAACGATTCGATCTGGCCGTACTCGTATTCCGTCACATGAATACGGTGCTGGCCAGGAAGGGCAAAGGCGACATTGGTAGGCAGGTTTCCGCTGGTGGGCAGGCGGCGGGCCACCCGGCCGTCCGGCGCCAGCACGGTGACGTCGCCCTGGGCGAAAACGGCAACGTAGAGCTCACCGTTCCGGTCGAAGGCCATGCCGTCGGGGCCTTTCCAGCCCGGCGGGGCATCGGGCCGGATCACGTTGCCGAAGAGCTCCCGCTTCGCGGAGACGCCCACGTCCGTCCACGCATAGCGGTAGATATTTCCCGTGAGGGTCTCGTTCGCGTAAAGCGCGAGATCGGGACCGAAGGCGATGCCGTTGGTGAAGCGGATGCCACGATCGAGCAGGGTGACCGAGCCGCTTCGCGGATCGACGCGGTAGACGCGCCCGTCGTAGTTGAACCGCATGTAGTCGCGGCAAACCTCGTTGTTGGGGGCGAAAACGGCGACATCGACGCCGGAGTCGGTGAGGTAGAGGGCACCGTCGGGGCCGAAGCAAAGGTCGTTGGGGAAGAGGAAGGGCTCGCCGTCGCCCTCGGTGGCCACCACCTCGCAGTGCCCATCCATGGTGAGGCGGAGCAGGGAGGGAATCTTCGATTCGGCAACCCAGATGACTCCACCGGCGTCGACCGCCAGGCCATTGGGCCGCCCGGTCTTCTTAATTTCCCGCCTTGATGCGCCGTCAGCGCTGATGTGCGTGACGCAGCCGCGCTCGGCTCCGCCCTCGACGATCAGCCAGCTTCCGTCGGGCAGGGCGACGGGCCCTTCCGGATTCTGAAGACCCCGCGCGAAAATCATAGGTTCCTCCGATTTCTCGCGTGTGCTGTTAGACCTCGGCGGTCTGGCCGCCGTCGACGTGGAGGACGGCGCCAGTGACAAACGACGCGTCATCGGAGGCCAGGAACAGAGCCGCGGCGGCGATCTCCTCGGGGCGGCCCAGGCGGTTCATAGGGAAGGTCCTGGCGAAGGCCTCAAGCTCGTCGGGGGTGAGCGCTTTCCGCAGCATAGGCGTGTCGGTCGGGCCTGGACAGATTACATTCACCCGAATCCCGAGTTTGGCGTAGTCGATGGCCATGGAACGGGTGAGCAGCGTGACGCCGCCCTTGGAGCTGACGTAGGCGGCGGCGTGGGCGCAGGCATCGTGGGAACCGGTGGTGGAAGCCACGTTGACGATGCTGCCGCGGCGCTTCGCCACCATATGTTCCAGGGCGGCTTTGGAGACAAGGAAGGTGCCGGTCAGGTTGACGGCGAGCATGCGGGCCCAAGCTTCCTCCGTGGTCTCCAGAACCGTTCCGTAGGCCAGAATGCCCGCTCCATTAAAGAGAATGTGGAGGTCGCCGAATTCGGCGATGGTGGCCTGCACCACGGATCTGGAACTTTCTGCCTGAGTGACGTCGAGCCGGGCGAAGCGGGCCCTTCCGCCCGCCTGGCGGATCTGCTCCACGGTTTCCATTCCGCCGGACTCACTGGTGTCGGCCACCATGACGGACGCGCCCTCCTGCGCGAACCGAATCGCGACAGCGCGGGAAATGCCTGAAGCTGCGCCAGTTACCAGCGCGACCCGGGAGGAAAGCCTCATGGGGATATCCGATCCGGTCCCAGTTTGGTTGGGGACGTTGAGAATTTCACAATGTTCCACCAGGACCGGACCCGATGGCTATAAAAAAAACATGAATGAATCTTGAAATGCTCTGATCACCGGCGGGACGGAGCATCAATCGTGCTGCTTCAACAAAAGTTTCCGCGATCGTCACAGACTGGGCCGAAGACCGGCTCCTACTATGCTGGGGCGGACGATTGAAGTTGCCTGAAATCGGCTGACGCAGGAAATGGAAAGGATCATGAGACTATCCGGCAAAGTAGTGATTGTTACTGGAGCTTCAGTGGGGCTGGGCCGCGCGGCCGCCAGCAGGTTCGCCGAGGAGGGGGCGTCGGTGGTTGCGGCGGATACCAACGAAGCCGACGGCACAAAGCTGGCCGAAGAGCTCAAGTCCCGGGGCCTTGAGGCCATGTTCGTTCACACCGACGTTTCGCAGGAATGCGCGGTGAAAACCCTCTTCGGGCAGGCGGTGGCGCGCTACGGAAAGATCGACGTGCTGTACAACAACGCCGCCATCCTGCTGGCCGACCGCGATCGGCCGGTGCATGAGATCAGCCTCGAGACATGGGATTACGTGATGGGGGTCAACCTGCGCGGCGCGTTCCTGTGCGCGAAATATGCTCTGTCCTCGATGCTGAGCAACGGCGGCGGATCCATCATCTTCCTTGGCTCTCCCACCGGGCTCGTTGGCTGCGCACCGGCCCTCACAGCCTACAGCACCAGTAAGGCGGGGATCATGGGGCTGACCCGGGTGATGGCGGCAGCCTACGCGCGAGATCGGATCCGGGTGAACTCCATCGTACCCGGCACCATGGATACCCCTATGAATAACTACATCCTGACGGACCCCGAAGCGCGGGAGAAGTACCGCGAAGCGGTCCCCCTGGGGAGGCTTGGGACGCCGCAGGATATCGAGGGGCTGGCGGTCTTCCTGGCCTCGGACGAATCGGCCTACTGCACCGGTGGGCTGTATATGTGCGACGGCGGGCTTACGGCCGTCTGATTGCTGAATCAATCCAGATCGGCCAGGGCGCGCGTGCAATTCACGCGCAGGCCCTGGCTTCCGGGCCTTTCCTGATTATCCGCTCGGCAGCCGAATGTCTGCCGAGCGGATCGACGGGAAATCCCGCGGCCGTATTGCTCCAACAAAAATTTCGCCGATTATCAAAGAACAGCACCAGCCCCCCGCATAGCATAGGGTCAGCGCTTACGCAGGTGCGGGTGGTCGCGGGTCATGGCACGGCCGCGACGGCTCGGCGGGCGGGGGTTCATTCATGAGACTTTCCGGAAGAGTAGCGATCGTCACCGGCGCGGCGGTGGGTCTGGGACGTGCCGTGGCCGCCAGATTCGCGCGCGAAGGGGCTTCTGTTGTCGTGGCAGATATGAACGAGGAACACGGCACAGCGCTGGTGGAGGAGCTGCGCAAGCAAGGCCTGGAAGCGCGCTTCGTGCCGACGGATATCTCCCGGGAAGAATCCGTGCAGAGTCTGGTGGACACGACAGTGACTCACTATGGGCGAGTCAACGTTCTCTACAACAACGCGGGCATTCTGCTGGCGGATCGCGATCGGCCGGGGCACGAACTGAGCCTGGAGAGCTGGGACCAGATCATGAATGTAAACCTGCGCGGTCCGTTCCTCTGCGCAAAATACACTATTCCCCGCATGCTCGAGGATTCCGGGGGAGCGATCATCAACGTCAGTTCGCGCACAGGCCTCTCCGGATGCGCGCCGGCGCTGACCGCCTACAGCACCAGCAAGGCGGCGGTGATCGGGCTGACCCGGGTGATGGCGGCCGCTTATGCGGGCAGCGGAATTCGGGTCAATTCCATCGTTCCGGGCACGATGGATACGCCGATGAACCGGTACATCCTGGTGGATGACGCTACACGCGAGAAGTATCGCTCGGCTGTTCCGCTGGGCAGGCTGGGCAGGAGCGAGGACATTGAGGGGCTGGCGGTCTTTCTGGCTTCCGACGAATCCGCATTCTGCACCGGCGGGCTCTACATGTGCGATGGCGGCCTGACCGCGGTCTGAGCGGAGGGTCCTCCCCGGGGGCGGCAAACTGCCATTTCCCGTCCCGGCGGTCGAGCGAACGGCGCCTCAGTAGGTGGCCCGGCCACCGCTCAGATCGAAGACGGCTGCGGTGGTGAAGGAGTTCTCCTCGGAGACCAGCCACGCCACCATGGAGGCGATCTCCCTCACTTCGAGGAAGCGGCCGCGCGGAATCTTCGCCAGCATGTAATCGATGTGCTCCTGGGTCATCTGATCGAAGATGCGTGTGCGGGCGACCGCGGGTGTGATGCAGTTGACCGCGATGTTTTTGTCGGCGGTCTCCTTGCCGAGGGATTTGGTGAAGGCGACCACACCCGCCTTGGAGGCGCTGTAGGCGCACGCGTTGGGGTTGCCTTCCTTGCCGGCAATGGACGCAACATTGACGATGCGGCCGTAATTCCGCTGGAGCATATGAGGGATCACGGCGCGGCAGCATAGAAAGACGCCCGTGAGGTTAATATCCATCACCTGCTTCCAGACATCGACGGGGTATTCCCAGGTTTTGCGGTTCGGCCCGGCAATACCGGCGTTGGCAACGAGAATATCGATGGCCTCGTGCTTCGCCAGCGTTGCCTCGGTGGCGACGGCGACGCTTTCCGGATCAGAGACGTCGACAATCTCGACCGAAACCTGGCCGATCTTCTGAAGCTCATGCGCCGCGTTGCCGAGCGTTTCCGCATCGCGGTCCCAGAGAGAAACGGCTGCCCCTGAATGCAGGAGCCGGGTTGCGATCGCCAGCCCGATGCCCTGTGCCCCTCCCGTAACCACGGCATGGCGGTGATCCAGATCGATTCGATTCATTGCGTTGGAGCCTCCCCGATTTTCCTGCCAGCAGGGTATCAGGAGGGGAACCGCCTGGATACCCGAGGGTCGTCCGGGTTTTGCTGCGATTGCTCCGGATGCTGCAAAACTGCGATCCGGCCGGAGGATCTCAACAGAGTTTCGTTGTTCTTTTATAGTGTGTCGTAGAGCTCCTGGAGCACCATGAAGCCATCGTGGAATCCTGGGAAGATTCTACGGCGGTTCCCCGCAGGGATCCTGGGTTTGGTACGCCCTGGTTCTCGTTTCAGGCGCACCTGGCAAAGGTGAACAAACGGAAGCTCTCGGCGTACCGGCGCCTGTGGCATGGGCGGCGGGCAGGGAAAGCCCCGGCGCGTCGCGGGGATCCGGGGAGAGGAGGTTCAGCGATGTTGAGTTCGCATGAAGCATCGGGCCGATCAGCGAAGGCGCACACGGCAGGAGGATCGCCGGCGCAAGATCATGCATGCGCGCGGAGGGCCTCCGCGCCCATGCGGGTGCTGCCGGTGCCGGAGAGCTCGTGCGAAGACATCTTCCGTCTGGTGGAGCCGCAGATCAATGCCGAGGGCGTGCACGTGTGGCCATTCGATGCGGCATTCCCGGTGAACGTGCTTTACCTGACCAAGAGCGCCAGAAACAGCGTGCGGATGAACCGGCATAAGTATTTCGAGATCACCTGCGTCTGTTCGGGCAACGGCGATTACCATATCCAGGACCGGCTTCTGCCCTTTCGCGAAGGGGACCTCGCGGTGGTGGGCAGCACGCTGTACCACCGGATCGAGTCGCGCTCCGGTCCCATGACGCTGGCCACGCTCTTTTTCGAACCGGACCTGATTCGCAGCGACGGCAGCCACGACGGCGCCGAGTATCTGACGCCCTTTCTGTTGCAGGATTCGGATTTTCCGCACATCGTGCCCGGAGAAAACGGCATCCCGGATCAGGTTCTCGACCTCATGCGCCGTATTCGCGGCGAACTGCCGGCGCGGACCGCTCTGGCGCGCCTGACGGTGAGGACCTATCTGAAAATGGCTCTGGTGCTGCTCGTGAATCATTACTCTTCCTATTCGGGAACGATCCAGACCTTTCAGCGCCAGCAGCTTGCCCTGGACCGCCTGCGTCCGCTGTTCGAATTCATTGCCCTGAATTATGGCGGGAGTATTCAGGTAAGAGAAGCAGCGCGCATCTGCGGAATGAGCGACTCGCATTTCATGAGCTTCTTTAAGCAGGTAACCGGGCAATCGTTCGTTCGCTACCTGAATCATTACCGCATCGAACGCGCGCAGCTGCTGCTGACCACGACGGACGAAACCATGGTGAGCATCAGCCAGAAGGTCGGATTCTGCGATCAGAGTTACTTCGGCACCGTCTTTCTGAAGCTCCAGGGTGTCACGCCGGCAGCTTACCGGCGTTGTCATCGATTCAATCGCGAAACCGGCGCAGCGGAGGTGATTCAATCCGCGAGCGAGCCGATGCTGCGCCGGGCTGCCGCGCCGCAGCCTGCTGCTTCCCTGTGAGATGTAAGCGCCGTGGCAATTGCCGGAAGGGGCGACGTTGCGGGTGTGCGGCGGAGGCTGGGTCTCCGGGGGAACTGACTGAGACAGGATAGAGGGGAAATGGCTGAGTGAAGGTAAGCGAGATCGACACGCCAGCGCTGCTGCTCGACCTGGACGCCATGGAACGTAATCTGGAGAAGATGGCGCGGTTCTTTTCCGGAGGGACGCGGCTGCGGCCCCATTACAAGAACCACAAATGCCCGGAGCTGGCACGGCGTCAGATCGCCCGCGGTGCTATCGGGCTCACCTGTGCCACGCTCAGCGAGGCCGAGGCGCTGGTGGCGAACGACATCGACCACATTCTGATCTCCAGCGAGATCGCCGGAGCGCCCAGGATCAGGAGATTCATCCAGCTGGCCCGCAGCGCCGATGTGATGGCCGTCGTTGATAACCCGGATACGGCAGCCGCCATCGGAACCGCCGCCCGCAATGCCCGCTGCCGGCCCGGGCTGCTGGTCAATGTCAATGTCGGGCAGAACCGCACAGGGGCAAAACCCGGAGTGCCTGCGCTCGACCTGGCGCGCAGGATCGCGGAAGAGGGAATGAAATTCCGCGGGCTCATGGGCTATGAGGGCCATGTGGCTCATATGCCCGAGGGGGCGGAGAAGATCTCCGCTTATGACCTTGCCATGCGCGCGCTGATGAATACAAAGAGACTGCTGGAGGAAAACGGATTTACCGTTGGCATTGTTTCAACCGGAGGGACCGGCACCTATCATCTTTCTCGCCGCTTTCCTGAGATTACGGAGTTTCAGGCCGGCTCCTATCTGCTGATGGATACCGACTACAAACGCACCTGCGAGGATTTTGAACCTGCGCTCAGCGTCCTCGGGACCGTGATCAGCCGCACCGGCAACGAGCGGGTGGTGATTGATGCGGGGCTGAAGTCGATCAGCGGAGAACATGGCGTTCCCCTGGTCAAGTCCGTGGAGGGATTGAAGCTGCGAAAGCTGAATGCCGAGCACGGGATCATCGATATCGTTGATCCCGGTGTGCAGGTGCAGCCGGGAGACACGATCGAGGTGTGGGCCCATTACAGCGATGCCACCGTCAACCTGCACGATCGCATCTATGGCATGCGCAACGGGGTTGTTGAGGAAATCCTGAAGCTTCAGGGGTAAGCGGGAACGAAGAGCGCAGCCCTTTCTCAGGCCGGCTGCACGTGCTCACGGCTCATGCGGACGTCCATGAGCGAATAGAAGCCGATGAAGAGATAGGCAACGAGCGGAACGAGATAAGACAGCGCGATACTTCCGGAGCGAACCGAGATGAAGCCCATCATCGGGGTCAGCACGGCGCCGCCGACGATGGCCATCACAATCATCGAGCCGCCTATCTTTGTGTCGGGTCCGAGGCCGCGGATGCCCTGCGCGAAGATCGTCGGGTACATGACCGACATGAAGAAGCTGGTCAGCAGCAGAGCCAGGATGCCAGCCCAGCCGGGGGCTGCGACACCGATGGCCACGAGGACCGTATTCACCGCGCAATAGAGAGCCATCAGCTTGCCGGGATGCACGAATCGCATGAGCCAGGCGGAACTGAATCGTCCTGCCCCGAAGGCGACCAGGGTTACGGTCAGCAGGTAACCGGCGGCTTTCTCTCTCTCGTTCGTATAGGCCAGGATATATGGGATGAAATAGCTCCATGTGCCGACCTGCGCGCCCACGTAGGCAAACTGCGCGACGATAGCGAGGAGGAAATGGGGGGAGTGCAACAGCCCGCCGAAGTGGCCAGTGCCCTCCTCTTCTTTCTCGGTACGGATCAGATCCGCGGGAAAATGAGTCACGGCAATCAGGATCAGCATGATCAGCGTCGCCAGACTCAGGCCCAGGTAAGGCCTCACGACGCGCATCGTCTCCCAATGCAGGTACGCATGATAAGCATGCCGCGCCTGGAGCGCGTGAACCTGCTGAGGATTCAGCTCCGTCCCTGAAAAGATGAAGACGGTGCCGATGAGCACGCCGGTGATCGCGCCCAGAGGATTGAAGGCCTGCGAAAAGTTCAGGCGCCGCGCGGCACTGCGCGGATCGCCGAGCTGCGCGATGAAGGGATTGGCAGCGGTCTCAAGAAAGGACAAGCCGCTGGCGATAATAAACAGCGCCGCCAGGAAGAAGGAGTAGCGCCCCACAATGGCCGCTGGCCAGAAGAGGAAGGCTCCCAGGGTGAAAAGAGACAATCCACCGATGAATCCGGACTTGTAGCCGTAGCGGCGCATGATGAGAGCCGCGGGCATGGCCAGCAGGAAATAGCCCATGTAGAAGGCGGACTGAACGAGGCCGGCTTCGAGGCGCGTCATGACGAACGACTTCATGAACTGCCGGATCAGAACGTCGTTCAGGTTGTTCGGAATGCCCCAGAGGAAGAAGAGCCCCGTCACAAGGATGAACGGAATGGCGTAGCCGGCGGGCAGGAACGGCGCCGGCCCATTCCCGCTGGTGCCGCGCGCGTTGTCCGCGGGGGCGGAGTTGGTCATGGGCAGCATGTTGGTCATTGTCTCTTCTACGGCTGGTCAAGGTCGATCATGATCTTCGTGAACTGCGCGGGATCGGCGCTCCAGGCTTCGAGCAGCTGCGGCGCTTCATCGAGCGGCGCGATGGTGGTAATGGCCGCGTCGACCGGAAAGCGCCCCTGCTCCAGCATCTGGATCACGCTGCGGAAGTCCTCCGGCAATGCATTGCGCGAGCCACGGATATCGAGTTCTTTCTGGACGAAGAGCCTGGTTTCGTAGGTGACCGGCTCTTTGGCATAGCCGATGTAGACCACGCGGCCGGTCCAGGAGACTTCTTCGACGGCGGCGCGGAAGGTCTCCGGCGTGCCAACGGCTTCGATGATGACATCGGGGCCGAGGCCGCCGGTCAGTGCGGCCTGGGCTTCGCTCAGGTTTTGGCGGCGGGAGTGGATGGTGTGGGTTGCGCCGGCCTGCTTTGCGGTGGCCAGTTTGGCGTCGTCCACATCGACGGCGATGGTGGTGGCGCCGCGAAAGGCGGAGGCGGCCACCGCGCCCAGGCCGACGCCGCCACATCCGAAGACGGCGACGGTTTCGCCGGCTGCCACACAAGCGCGGCCCACAGCGTGGAAGCCGACGGTCAGAGGCTCGACCAGGCAGAGCTCGCGCAGCTGGAGCCTGGCCGGATACAGCTTCGCGACCGGTACAGAGATCCGTTCGGTCAGCGCGCCGTCGCGCTGGACGCCCAGCGTCTGATTGCGCTGGCAGGCGTTATTGCGCCCGCTGCGACAGGCTGCGCATTGCCCGCAACTGGTATAGGGCGAGAGTGTCACATCCATGCCCACAGCGAGCCCCGGACGCTCTTCGCTAAGAGCAAGGATGGTCGCGGCGACTTCATGACCGGGGATGCGGGGAAAGGAAACCAGCGGGTTCCTGCCCCGGAACGTGTTGAGGTCGCTGCCGCAAAGTCCGATGCGGCGCACGCGCAGCAGAGCTTCGCCGGAGCCCATTTTCGGTTCCGGGACATCCTCGATGCGAGCGATCCCCGGCTCGCGCATCACCAGCGCCTTCATCGTCGGTTCCTTTCAAGCGCGTCTGATTTGCGACCGGCGCGCATGCCAGCCGGAGCAGCGGCACGGGGCCGGCAGCCGAGGTCAAAGACCGGCATGGTGACAGCCGGATCGACTCCGATGCGGCACGGTTCAGCGATAAACAGAAGGACGTCGACCATCTTGCCGATCATCAGGTTATAGCGATGTCGCTGAAGATGCTGCACTCCCTGAGATCTTCCCGATGATGATCGACCGCGATCCTACGGTACAGGCAGGGTGGAGGAAAAAGCAACTCCTCTCTGCTTTGCCTCAGCTCGGTTTGTCTGTGCCGGGAGTTCTGCCGGCGGGATGCGGGGCGGTGGAGTCACCGCCCGAGGCTGAAACTCCAGTCTCGCGGAAAGCCACGCCACCCGTCAGGCTTTTACCAGCCCGGATGGTGGACGATCCGCCGGCGACGAGGCCCATTCCTTATTTGGCTTGTTGCCCATCACAAAGCGCAGCTCGCCCCCTGCCAGAATGTCGGCGTGGGTGAACCAGGACCGGGTCAGCTCCTTCCCATTCAGCTGGGCGCGCTGGATATAAAGGCTTTCCGCCGAGTTGTTCTCGGCCACGATGGTGAAGGTGGTGCCCGCAGCCGGATTGCGAAGGGTTGCGCGCCGCACCATGGGGCTGCCGATGACGTAAACGCCCGTAGCCTCGTTGACGGGATAGAAGCCCAGCGCCGCAAAAACCAGCCAGCTTGAGATCTGACCGCAGTCGTCGTTGCCGGGCACGCCTGCGGGCGTGTTCCGATAAAGAGCTGCTGCCTGGCGAACCCTCTGCTGCGTCTTCCATGCGGCGCCGGCGAAAGTATAGAGGTACGGGATGTGATTGCTGGGCTCGTTGCCCTGCGCGTCCTGCCCCACCAGCCCACTGACGTCCGGAGGCGATTTCAGGATGTTGGAGGGAGCGGCAAAGAGCGCATCGAGCTTCGCAATAAATGCCTTATCGCCGCCATAGAGGCCAATCAGTCCCTGCACGTCCTGCATAACATTGAAGGTCGCCTGCCAGGCATCGGACTCCGTGTAGTCCTCCCAGAATTCCTGATCGGGGCGGAAGGGCTCGCGCCACTGACCGGCCTCGGTCTTGCCGCGCATGAAGCCGGTTGCCGAATCGAAGATGTTCCGGTAGTTCTGGCCGAGCTTGTAGAACAGGTCGGCATCGTCTTTCTTGCCCAGCAGGTCGGCCATCGCTCCCACGCACCAGTAGTCATAGGAGAAATCGAGCGTGCGCGAAACCGACTGTCTCTCCTTGCCGGTAGGCAGGTAGCCGTACTTGCGGAATTGCTCCTGCAGGTCGCGGTTGCCGTTGGAGGTGGCACCGACCATCGCCGTATCGCGCATGGCCGCATAAGCAGCCTCCACATCGAAGTCTTTGAACCCGCGCGCGTACGCGCCGACGATCATACCGACCACGTGAAATCCCGTCATGCACCAGGTTTCGTTGCCCCACAATGGCCAGACCGGAAGCGAATGCTCATTGAGTTGCTGATAATCCGCGAGCAGCGTGCGCACGATGTCGCTGGTTCGGTGCGGCTGCATCAGCATGATGAAGGGAAACTCGCCGCGGTAGATGTCCCAGATGGAGAGGGTCGTGTACTTCGTGAAGCCGGGGTTCGGATGATTTTTGTGGTCCTGCCCGCGATAGGCCCTGTCGGTGTCGTTGAAAGTGGTGGGAGCAGTCAGGCCGTGGTACGCGCCGGTGTAGAAGGACTGGCTGAGGGCTTCGTCGGGCAGGTCCGCATCCAGAACCGCCAGCGCCTGGCGCCATGCCTCTTCGTTTTGCTGGGTGAGGCGGTCGAAATCCCAGTGCGGAATCTCTTCGGCGAGGTTCTTCGCGGCGCCGTCGATGGTGGTGCAGGAGATGCCAACGCGAACGATCAGAGGCTCATTGCCGGACGGCTGGGTGAAGATGGCTTTGATTTCCTTGCCGGAGACGCGATCGCCTGCCGCAGCAGTCCGCTCCTGACCGTCCACGTTCAGCTGCACGGCGGAAAACGGGCGCGAAAACTCCATCACGAAACAGACCTGCTTGTCCTGCGCCCAGCCATTCGTGGAGCGCGTGCCGCTGACGCGGGTATCGCTCTCGATGCGCAGCTCCGCGGCGTAAACCGAGCAGCCCAGCCCATGAACCAGGTCGAGGATGAGGCCGCGCTTCGTGCTTTGCGGCAGGGCCGGAAAACGGTAGCGGTGCATCCCGCAACGAGTGGTCGCGGTCACCTCCGCGCCAACGTCCGGGGTATCGAGATGCACGGCGTAATAACCCGGACGCGCCTGCTCCGTGTCATGCGAGAAGTACGACCGATAGCCCTGCTCCGCAGGACTGAAGACCCAGCCGGAGCCGGTGCCCAATGCCTGCGCCTGGGTTTCCGCCTGCTGCTCGGGAGCGCCGTCGTTCCAGCTCCAGTTGCGTCCTTCGACCAGGGGCATGAGCAGCACATCGCCCAGATCGACGGCGCCTGTGCCCTGCAGATGGGTATGGCTGAATCCAAGGATCACATCATCGTGATAGTGGTAGCCCGAGCAGTGGTCCCAGCCATTGATGTCCCATTCGCCGTTCCATTTCGGCTCAGGCATGCCCGTCGAATCGGGGCTGAGTTGCACTAATCCGAAGGGCGCAACGGCGCCGGGATACATATGCCCGTGCCAGCCGGTGCCAATCATCGGACGCACAAGATCGAATGCCCTGCCCGCGGCCTGCTTCGCGGCGCCTCCTGTGCCGTGCGAGCCAGGAAGAAGCAGCGCGTGGCCAGGCAGAGCGGAGCTGGCCGCAGCCGCCCCGCACATCTTCAGAAACTCCCGTCTGTGCATCCTTGATCTTTCCCGAGTCATTGAGGCGCTCTTCTCTCCACCTTAAAAAGCCATCTCCGGATCGCAGCTGCTCGCAAAAGCCAGATACTGCCAGCCATGATTATAAGAATCGGTGAAGTCACGTGCACTTGCGGAGAGTTCCGGAGGTACCGTGTGGAAGGCAGCGATCCTGGAATATTCTGACAGGAACCCCATGTCTGCTCTTCTGTCCACGCGCCGGTCGTTCCTGCGGTCTGCCTTCACTGCGTGTCTGGTGTCGCAGATTCCCGCGCCGCTCTCTGCTCCTGGCTGGAACATCGCCGAAGGACGCCCGCACCCGTCCGACCGCAAATTCACAAGCCCCGCGGTTGAATCCGTGATCGCGCGCGTTCGGCAGCTCATTCCCGATCCGGTGCTCGGCACGATGTTCGAACGCTGCTTTCCCAACACGCTGGACACCACGGTCTTTCCCGGCACCTATGAAGGGCAGCCCGATACATTCGTTATCACCGGCGATATCGACGCGATGTGGCTGCGCGACTCTTCCGCGCAGGTTCACCCGTATCTGGCCTTTGCGAAGCAGGACCGGGCGCTGGCATCCCTGATTCAGGGGCTGATTCGGCGCCAGGCGCGCATGGTCCTGATCGATCCGTATGCTAATGCCTTCACGCGCAAGGTCAGCGATCCTCCGCTCTCCTGGGCGGTTCATGACCAGACGCAGATGAAGCCGGGCGTCGCCGAGCGCAAATGGGAGCTGGACTCGCTGTGCTACACGATCCGGCTGGCGCACGGTTACTGGCGTGCCACGGGCGACACCAGCCCCTTCAATTCCGAGTGGAAGGCGGCTGCCTCAGCGATCCTTCACACGATGCGTGAACAACAGCGGCTCAGCGGTCCCGGACCCTATTCGTTCCAGCGGGACAGCGCCAACCCGCTGGATACGGTTCCGCTGGAAGGATTTGGGAATCCGGCGCGTCCCGTGGGCATGATCTTCTCGATGTTCCGGCCTTCCGACGACTGCTGTACCTATCCGCTCTTCGTGCCCGCCAACCTGTTTGCGATGCAGTCGCTCCAGCAGCTGCGGGAGCTGGCGAGTTCAGCCGCCGGAGACAGCAGCCTGGCAGGCGAGTGCGAGCTGCCGCTGACGGCGATCCGAGCTGCTGTCGCGCAGTACGGAGTCGTGGAGCACCCGCAGTTTGGCAGGATCTGGGCCTATGAGGTGGATGGCTACGGAAACGCGCTGTTCATGGACGACTCGAATGCTCCGGGCCTGCTCAGCCTTCCGTATCTGGGATGCTGCGCCACCAGCGATCCCATCTACCAGCGCACGCGGCGCTTCGTTCTGAGCGACGCGAATCCGTATTTCTTCCGCGGCAAAGTTGCGGAAGGCGCCGGCAGTCCGCATACCGGCCTCGGGCAGATCTGGCCGATGGGCATGATCCTGCGCGCATTGACGTCTGCCGACGACGCCGAGATTGTTCAGTGCCTGCGCTGGCTGCGGAATACGACCGCAGGCACGGACTTCATGCATGAATCGTTCGACGGCAATAACCCGGCAAAGTTCACGCGGCCGTGGTTCGCGTGGGCCAACACGCTGTTCGGTGAGCTGATCCTGAGCGTAGCCGACCGCAAGCCCGCGCTGCTGCGGGAGATCGGTACCACCTGAACCTGGTTACTGCGCCCCCGTGCGCTCCAGCGTAAAGGCGGCTGCCTGGAAGTCCCCCCGCAGGTCGAGCTGCACGCCTGCGTTCATCCAGTAGTCGCCTGAGGCCGTCTCCGGCGTTCCCGCTGCGGCTTGTCCGTCCATCATGTGAAAGCGATACGTGGCCCCTGCATCCAGTCCGCGCAGATAGAGCCGCGGGTACGGGTAACTCATCTGGCTTGAATGCAGCAAGGCAAAGGCCACCGCCTGATCTTTGTTGATCGAAACCGATTCCGTCGCCGAATATTCGCTGCCGTGGAGCGGCGAGATCAGCCGGTACAGCGAACCGTGCTGGACGGTTTCGCGGACCTCCTTGTACTGCGCCACCAGAGCCTTCGCCGTGGCAAAGTCCTCGGGCGTCCACTTGTTCAGATTGGCTCCGATGCCCAGCGAGCCCTGCATGGAGACGAGGAAACGGTAGGTCAGGGAGGTGCTGCGGTCGTTCATCCAGCTCGGCGAGTCCGTCACCCAGGCCATCATGACTCCCGGGGTGTAGGCGTAGGTGAATCCGTTCTGGATGGAGAGCCGGTCGAAGGGATCGGTGTTGTCGGAGGGCCAGACCTCATCCGTATAGCGCAGGATGCCAAGGTCGACGCGGCCCCCTCCGCCCGAGCAGGACTCGATCTCCACCTTCGGATGCCGCGCCCGCAGTTCCCGGAGGATCGAGTAGAGGTTCTCGGTGTACTTGACGTAGACTTCCTTCTCTTCGTCCGGAGCAACGGCCGGCCATCCCGGCTCGGACCAGTTGCGGTTGTAATCCCACTTGAGGAAAGCAATATCGTTGTCGGTGAGCAGCTTGTCGAGGACGCCGAAGATATAGGCGCGCACATCCGGGCGCGCGAGGTTGAGCACCAGCTGATTGCGCAGCTCGCTGCGTGGGCGGCCAGGGAAGTTCAGCACCCAGTCCGGATGCTCGCGGTAGAGCTTGCTGTCGGGATTCACCATCTCCGGTTCGACCCACAGGCCGAAGTCCATGCCCAGCGAGTGCACCTTGTCGATCAGCGGCTTGAGCCCGTGCGGGAACTTTTGCGGATTCGGCCACCAGTCGCCCAGCCCGGCATGATCGGTGTCGCGCTCACCGAACCAGCCGTCGTCCATCACGAAGCGTTCGACGCCGATGCTTGCTGCTTTTTCGGCCAGGGCTTCCTGGCCCGCTTCATCCACGTTGAATCCTGTCGCCTCCCAGGAGTTGTAGAGCACCGGCCTGGGGCGCGGCTGCGGCGCTTCCGGCAGGATCGCACTCAGCTCAAAGCGATCCAGCAGCCGGGAGGCTCCGCCGATGCCGTCGGCCGAGTAGCCGCCGTAGAAGTCCGGCAGCTGGAGCGACTCGCCTGCCTTGAGCACATAGGCAAAGTCAAAGGGATTGAAGCCTCCGGTGACGCGGACCTGCCTTGACTGCATCTGCTCGATGGCAATCTGCCAGGAGCCGCTCCAGCCCAGGGCGCCGAACCAGACATTGCCGTGATCCTGGTCGCCCGAATCGCCGCGTTCGATGGCGAACCACGGATTGTTCTGGTGGCCGGTCGAGCCGCGCCGGCTTTCGAGGACCGTTCTGCCGGGGTGCATGGCCTCTTTCTGCAGGCCCCACTCGCCTCCCCAGCGCCCGGTCAGGTAGCGCAGTTCGTAGTCGCTGGCCGCCGGCAGGTTCCAGGTGGCCGAGGAGGCTTCCTCAATGGTGAAGGGCTGGCCCGTTTTGTTCTCGACCACCGCCGAGCGGCGCAGGATCCCGGTCGCCTCATCCACCTTGTATTCGAGGTGGACGTAGACCTCCCGGGAAATGTCCTTCATCTCGATCCGCAGCGTGTCGCCGTCGATGGAGTGGGAGACGTAGTGCAGGACCAGGTCGCGATTGCCGTCGGGAAAGGTGATCTTCAGGTCGGGCGCGTAATAGAGGCCGCCGCCCCAGCCGACGTATTCATGCGGCGTTGTGTTCACCGGCAGGTCGAAGGAGCCCCAGCCAGGCTCGGAATGGGCGGCCGGAAAGCTGTCGCCCGGGGCCAGCTTCCTGCCCCAGTAGAGCGACTGCAGATCGCCGGTCTCGTTGACGCCGAAGACGTACGACATATCCGCGGCATCGATGCGGAAGATGCGGGACTGCGCGTCATAACGGATGGCAGATGCCTGTGCGAAGCTCATCGCGGTTGCGCCGAAGAGAATACACGAGACCAGCAGAGTCAATCCCCGGTCCGTCCACCGGCGTGTCTGCCGAGTCCTGCCGCAGCCCGCCTCCCGAAGCGACCTTACACTGCTGACGCTCGCCATCTCTTCTTTTTCTCGATTCACGATCCTGCCCCCGCAATTTCGTCCAATGATGCCGCCGCGCCGCCCTGCCGGCCGCATCGTTCCGGCCCGCTTCGTTGTTCTGCTGCCGGACGGCAGAGCAGCCGTTCGCCGGCCGCTTTCCACCTTATCATCGGTGGCCGCGGGGCAAGAGTATCCGCAAAGTCACGGCGGAGACAGGCGGGAGTCGCAGCCACCCCGCATCGGCAGCATCGCGGACAAAGTGAGGGAAGCTTCGGCCGAACACCGGCGAATCGAGGGGGAGAGCTGGAAGGAGCCAGCTTCCGGCGCCTTTCCGCCCTCTCTGCCGGCTCCTGGACGACCTGTTGCTCCAGCCAGGTAGAATTGCAGGACGCTTTGCCCCACTTTGCAATTCATCATGCCGGGCTCAGGAAGGTACCGAACCCCAGGGTTCCCCGAACGCGGAAGCCCGCTTCCCGGTGCGCGGGCGCTCGAGTCGCCGGTTCTTCCCGTATCTTCAGCAACCGCGGGCAATCCGAATGCGTTCCAGGAATGTTGAGATGAAGATCCATCGCCCCAGTCCCCCAATCTCCCGGACCATCCTTTTCATCGCGGTGGCCGTTGTCGCCAACAGCTTCGGCAACCTGATGCTGGCTCTCGGCATGGATCGCATGCCCGCCTTCAGCCATGTTCCCATCCTTCATTACCTGCTCGGCATGCTTGCCAACCCCTGGCTGTTGCCCGGCGCCCTGCTGACTGCCGTTTATACGCTGGCGCAGCTTTCCCTTTTCAGCTGGGCCGACCTCAGCTTTGTGATCCCCTGCACCGCTTCGTCGTACATCATCACGACGGTCCTGAGCGAATTCGTCCTTGGCGAGAAGGTCCAGTGGGGCCGCTGGATCGGCGTGGTCCTGATCTCCTTCGGAGTGATGCTGGTTGCCGAAACCCCCGTCACGACCAAAGAGCATCCGGCTTCTGTGAGGGAGACCTCCGTATGCTGAAGTGGACGCTGATCCTCTTCAACGTTGTCTCCGGCTCCTGCGGCGATATTCTCTGCGCGCGGGGGATGTCGGATGGCGGCGAGCTGAGCCACTTCGGTCCTTCCGGCATTGCCAACCTCATCCGCTATATCGTCACGCGGCGCATGATCGTCCTGGGCGGGATCTCCTACGCGCTTTCGTTTTTCTCGCTGCTCTGGCTGCTCTCGGTTGCCGAACTCAGCCTCGCGGTTCCGGCCACCGCCCTCAGCTTTGTGGTCGACACCCTGGGGGCGCGCTTCCTCCTGCGCGAGCATGTTCCCTGGAAGCGCTGGGCCGGGGTCCTCTGTGTTACGGCTGGGGTGGTGCTCACGGTCAGATCCGGACCGCCGCTGGACACGATCGCGGCAAAGCCCCAGATCGCCCGCGCCGGAGCAGCGCTTCCTGCTCGCGGATCCTCCCCTGAAGCGCATTCCAGGGCCGCTGCGCCTGGCTACTCCGCCGGGTTTGTCACCAGGTACGAGCCCCCGAACAGCGCCATACCGATGAGCAGCACCAGCAATCCGCAGAGGTAGATCGGCGCATCGGAAATAAGCGCTTTCAGAAAGATCAGCAGGCCGAGGCCGGTGGCCATCACCACCACGCCGTTCACCCGCATGCCTTCGCGCCTCCGAATGGACCCGAGGCGCGCCTCCTCGCGCATCAGTTCCAGTGCGGAATTGGCTCCCGCGCCCTGGGCATCGGCCAGCTTCTTCAGCATGTCGTTCTTGTAGTAGCTCTCGCGCTCCCGCCGGCGCGCGTCGGACCAGGACGCCACTGCCAGAAACGAGAACAGCGCGACTGCGCCGGCAGCCAGAAACAGAAACACCGCAACACCCGGATCGCTCGGCATACAAACCTCCCACCAGCGGCAGCCGTTATTCGCTTTTCCGCTTTCACCCCGTACGACCAGGATTCGTGATTCATGGTTTCAAAATCTTCTCCGCCTTCTTCTCGACAAAAAGATTGAAACCGCGCAGCATGATGCCAGGTCTTACCGGGCAGGAAAAACCGCCTGTGAACACCGAAACGAGAGCGGAGTCCCCCCGCGCCGTCCGCGCTGCTGCCGAAGACGCGGAGGCCGTTCGGCGTGTCCTCGCGGGCGACAACGCTGCCTTTGAGGCCATTGTTCGCCGCTGGCAAGGACCCCTGGTCAACCTCGCGTGCCGCTTCTGCCGCGACCGCCAGCGCGCTGAAGAGATGGCCCAGGAGGCTTTCCTTCGCGCATGGCGCAACCTCCGCCAGTGGCGCGGTGACTCGGCCTTCTCCACCTGGCTCTTCTCCCTTGCTGCGAACCTCTACCGGACAGAACTGCGCCGCATCCCGGCAACCATGCTTTCTCTTGACGAGATCGCCGGGGGAGCCGCCGACCCGCGCGTCTCGCCCGCCGTTTTTGATCAGGCTGCCCGCGATGAGTCCATCCGCCGCGCCGTTCTCGCGCTGCCGCCGAAATACCGCGACGCCATTCTTGTCTTTTACTTCCACGAGCAGGACGTTCCCACCGCCGCCCGCACGCTGCGCATCCCCGAAGGCACGGTGAAAGCCCGGCTCTTTCGCGCCCGCGAACTGCTGCGCAGCAAATTCTCGCGCCCTCCTGCCCGCGCCACCGCGCAGCTTGCCCCCAGTCACCCCAGGGAGGCCCAATGAAACGCCCCGTGAACGCCGCAATGAATCCGAACGAGAGCCCTGCGCCGCTGCTGACCGACGCCGATTTTGAAAACGCCCTGGGTCCAGCGCAGGACGCTATTCTGCCCTCTTCCGGATTCGCTGAGTCGGTGATGGCCGCCGTGGATCGGGAAGCAGCGGCACTCTCGCCCATCCCGTTTCCCTGGCTGCGCGCGCTGCCGGGACTCGTGGTAGCCGCAGTGATGATCGCGGCCCTCGCAGCCGCACTGGCGTTTACCCTGCTCACCCCGGCTGCCGTCTCGCCCGCAAGCGGCTCCTGGCAAACGCTCCTGCAGCCTCTGTTCCGCAGCGCCGCGTCGATCAAGGCGTTCGGGCTGCTGTTCTCGGCAGGTGTCGTCGCGGCCTCTCTTCTGTTCTGCCGGCGTCTCCTGACCGCCAGATAGGCGTCGCGGATGATGTCCAACGGGTTTCCGCGGGTTTGGGGTTTCCCTGGATCCTGCCTCACGAATTCTGTGCCCACAGCCCGGTGTCTCCTATAATCACCTGCAATGCCGGGCAATCCAGTTCCATCCACCTTCGTGCTGGTCGACGGCGCGAATCGCAGGAATGTGGCCGTCACCCACACCCATTTCACCGTGGGCCGCCTGCCGGAAAGCGACCTGGTCCTTGCCCATCCCTTTGTTTCCCGCCGCCACGCGGAGATCCTGCTGGAGAAGGACGGTTATTACATCGTCGATCAGGACAGCCGCCATGGCACTTTCGTGAATGGCCAGCTGGCCACCGCCCCGCAGCGGCTGCACGAGAACGACACCGTGCATTTCGGCGCCCTCGACGGCCCCGCCCTCCATGTGGGCGACCAGGACACGGCAGGGAGCTCGACCATCCGCGCAATCATCGAGCAGATCCCCGAAGTCGGCGTTTCCGGAACTGCTCTCGAGAAGCTCCGCTGGTTCTTCGACTCGGCGCGGCGCCTGAACGCCGAAGGCGCCGTCGACCAGATCCTCTCCGCCCTGCTCGATATGACATTGCAACTGACCCATGTCGAGCGCGGATATGTGTTTCTGCGCAGTGAAATCGGGGAGATGAAGCTGGCTCTCGGCCGTGACAACCGGGGTGAGGCCCTCACCGATGTGGCAACCCTGTCGCATGGAGCCATCCGCCAGGCCGTCAGCACCTCCAGCGAATACATCCTTACCGACACACTGAGCGCGGACCCGGAATCGCGGTCAGCCTCCATCGTCGCCCACAGCATCCGGTCGGTGATCTGCATCCCGCTGCGGAAGAGGCGCCCGGGCGCGGCGGCCCGCGAGTCGGAACTGCTGGGCCTGCTCTATCTCGACAGCCGCCTCAAGGCCGGCAGCCTTACCCAGATCGACAACGACCTGCTGCGCACCATCGCCACCGACGCGGCTGCTCTTATCGACAACGCTCAGCTCGCCCTCGCCGAGGAACGCGAGCGCCTCTACCGCAAAGAGCTCAGCATCGCAGCCGAGATTCAGCGCGGCCTGATGACCGCCCGCATCCCCACGCTGCCCTGGGCCCAGGTGGCCGCCCGCTCCATCCCCTGCCGCGAAGTCGGCGGTGACTTCTTCGACATCGTCGAAGAAGACGGCGTTCTTTCCGTCGTCGTGGCCGACATCAGCGGCAAGGGGATCTCCGCCGCCCTCCTTGCCTCCACCCTCCAGGGGCTGATTTACTCCCAGCTGGTCGCGCGCCAGTCGCTGACCGTCATTGCCGAGGTCGTCAATCGCTACATCTGCAGCAAGAACATCCAGAAGTACGCAACCATGACCATCCTGCGGCTCGACCCCAGCGGCCATCTGGATTACATCAACTGCGGCCATGTCCCGCCCTTCGTCTACGGGAATGGCTGCTCGCGCCTGCCGGAGTCAAACCTCCCCGTCGGCCTCATCGAGAACGCCACCTTCCAGCCCGGCACGCTGCGCCTGCGGCCAGGCGACCGGGCACTCATTGTAACGGACGGTGTTACAGAAGCGCAGACCCCCGATGGCGGCTTCTACGGCGAAGATCCTCTCCTGTGCGAGGAATTCGCCAACGCCACGCTCGAGGACATCTGCGCCAGCGTGCAGAAACTGTGCGGCTCCGTGGCAGCCGACGACGACTGCACACTGCTCGACATCCGTTATCTCGGCTGATTTCCGGCGCGGCACAAAACCCGGCAGCGAACTCCATGCCGCCCTGGCTGCGTTTTCCCTTGCTTTCCCGTGCCTGCTCCGTATACTGGCTGTTGTTCGGCGTCTCCCCCATCGCGCGAACCCCGCTCATCAGAGCCCCCTTCGCAGCACAGATCGCAGATTCGCAACCGGGAAGGACCGCCGTGAACGTCAGATTTCTGGCAACCGCCGCCGCCGCACTGTCCCTCATCGCGTACGCAGCGCCCTCGCGCGCGCAAAGTAGCCAAGACAACGTTTCGGCCTGCGCCCAAAGCACCGACCCCGAAAATCTCTGCAACTGGGATAGCCCCGCCGGGACCCACGGCCGCAAATGCAACCTGGACGTGGAGAACATCCCCAGGACCCCCTGCACGTACGGACAAAGCTCGATCCCGGCAATTACCGACCACAAGCCGATGTGCTTCTCGGTTCAGAACGCGGAGCATATTGCTTTTATGTCCGGCCAGGGGCGCAGCTTCCGCGTCCGCCGCCTCGTTCCCATCACGCACAAGAACGCCAGCGGCCTGAACTGCCCCCGAGATCCCTTCGCGACCGCCTTCGATCCCTCCCACATGGCCTTCGGCAATGGCGCCGATTCCCATGGACCGCAGAGCTCCGCGATTGGCTGCCAGTACAAGCTGGAGGTGCAGTTTCAGACGGAAGACCCCAACGCACCCGCCGATCCCGACGACCCGAGCCACAGGCACTACGAGTGCCGCGACCCGCACCTGAAGATCGTTAATTAGGAGGCGCTGGCCTGGCCGCCGGACGGCGATCAGCCAACCGGGATTCCCCCGTCGAGGCTCTCCAGGTCCGGAGCGCTGTCCACATCCGCCTTCGAATACCCATGGGCGACGGCCTTTTGCACCCAGTCCCGCGCTGCTGTCGTATCGCCCAGCCGCGCGTAGACGCGGGCCGCATAGTAGTTCACCTCGGCGTCCTGAGGAGCGTGCCGCAGCGCTCCGTCGAGATAGCGCAACGCATCGCTGCGCCGCCCCAGCGCCGCCGAGCAGTACGCCGACACCATCAGCGCATCCAGATCACCCGGGTTGACGTGCAGGCTGGCATCGCTCAGCTCCAGCGCGCGGCGGTATCGTGCTTCCGCCTTGTCCTTCTGCGTTCCGCTCCATGCATAGGCGTCCGCCAGATCCGCCTGAACCGAATAGGAATTGGGACTCATCCGCGCTGCCTGCTCCAGCGCGGCAATCGCCGGTCCGAACTGCCTCCTGTGCAGCTCGACCTGGCCCAGATCCATATAGGCCTCGGCATGCGGCAGCTCGCCAATGGCTTTTTGCAGAACAGCAGCCGCTTGATCGAACTGGCCCTCCAGGAAGTACACCACGCCCAGCCGCCGCGCCAGAAAGCTGTTGGCTGGAAATTTCTCCACGGCCTGCTCCAGCACCGAGGCGGCCTGCCGATAATCCGCGCGACGCACCAGGAAGTTCGCCAGCGCAAAGTAGTTGGCCCAATAGAACGGCCGCGCCTGGATGGCCTGCTGGTAGACCTGCTTCGCCTGGTCGGGCCGTTCCATCTCTTCCCAGGTTCGCGCCAGCCCGTTGAGCGCGGTGTCGCTCTGCGGATCGAGGCGCAGCGCTGTCTCGTACTCCTGCTGGGCCTGCTTCACCTGTCCGGTACCGTCGTCGATGGTCGCCTGGCAGATTTGTGCTTCCGCCACCTGATTATTGAGGTCCATCGCCTTCCGGCAGCTGGTCCGCGCCTGCTCAATCTCCGCCGCATTCGAGGTGGCCTCGTACTCGGCCCAGTGCGTCTGGCCCAGACCGGCATAGGCCGCGGCAAACTCCGGATCGGCATGGGTCGCCGCCTCAAAACTCCTCATCGCCTTTTTCAGATTGTCGGGAAGGTCGTAATCCCGCAGATAACCGACGGCGCGCAGATAGGCGTCGTAGGCCGCCGGAACGCGGGTGCCAAAGCGCTCCGGTTCCTCCTTTCCCGGAGCCGCGGAGACACTGAGCATCTGCAGCACGCCGTTGACGACGTCATCTTCCAGCCGGAACGGGTCCCGCAGGGTATTGGTCACGCTGCCCGAGCGCAGCACGGTCCCCGAGGCATCGATCAGCGAATACAGGATACGCACCTGGTTCCGATACTGCTGATAGCTGCCATCGATCACCAGATCCGCGCCCAGTTCCTTCCGCGCCTGGTCGGGCGTCTTCAGTCCGTGCGCCCGCACTTCGCTCGCCGCCAGCACCTCGATCCGCGCCGATGACGCCACCCGCGCCAGGCTGGTCGTGATGGCATCGCGCAGACCTTCGCTGTACGCGCTCATTCCCGCCTGGCTGCCTGCATCGCCTGGCGCCAGAATGGCAAACGGCAGCACCGCCAGAAGCCGCGTCCTGGCAGCCGCAGGCACCGCGGTCGCCGGCTGCACAGCTCGATGACCATGCCGTGCAAGCACCAGGCCGGCCGCCAGCGCGATCAGCAGAATAATCCCGATGCCTCCCGCCACGGCTGCCTGGCCAGGACGCAGCCCGCTTCCCCTGCCGCGTCCCAGCCTGCGCTTCTCTTCGAGCGCCTTCAGTTCCGCCAGCAGATCCCCAACCGTCGCGCAGCGCTGCTCCGGGTCCTTCATCAGCGCCTTCTTCAGCACCCGGTTCAGATCGGCCGGCAGCCCACGCTCCTTCAGGTCGAGAGCCGAAGGCTCCGCCGCCAGGGTCATCTGGACGCTGTCCGCCAGGCTTTTCCCCTTGAAGGGGGCCTGTCCTCCAGCCATCTCGTACAGCACCACACCCAGCGCAAAGACGTCCGAACGCTCGGTGGGTTCTCCTTCGCGCAGTACCTCCGGTGCAAGATACCCCGGCGTGCCGGCAAACAGGCCGGTCCCGGTCGAGGTGCTGACCGTCTCATGGTCCACGCCCGCCCGCGCCATCACCCGCGCCAGACCGAAGTCCAGCACTTTGACGAAGCCCTGCTCCGTCACCATGATGTTCTCGGGTTTGATGTCGCAGTGGAGAACGCCGCTGGCATGCGCGGCTGCGATGGCCTCCGCGATCTGCAGCGCCAGTGCAAAATACGCCGCCGCATCGAGCGGCTCGTGCAGCACGGCGCGCAGATTGCGCCCCGCCACGTACTCCATGGCCAGCAGCCACTCTCCGCGATGGCTGCATACGTCAAAAACCTGGGCGATGTGGGGACTATCAATCGCCGTCGCCCGTTTCGCTTCCCTCAGCACTTGCCCGGCCCGCGGTGTATCGCCGCTCTGCGAGCCCGCATGCGTTCCCGTCAGGCGCTTCAGCACCAGCTTCCTGTGCAGGACCCGGTCTTCGGCCAGCCAGGCCTCACCCATGCCACCGGCACCCAGCCGCCGTTTCACGACATAGCGGTCGGCAATCACCTCCTCGGGAACAAGACTTCCCGCCGGTGGAGCGGTGAACTCCACAGTCCTCGCCTCGCCTGCCACCGAATCTGCCGCACCGCCGGAGGGACTGCCACCAGCGTCCCCGGAAGAAACCGGAGCCGAAGATCTTCCCGAAGATGCGCCCTTCGCATCCGGCGGGAGCCCGCTCAAACTCTCCGGAGCCGCCACGGCGTCCTGATCCTCGCTTCTCTTTTCAGCGAACCAGCTTAGGTAGTCCGCGACAGGCCTGATACTACCGCCCACGCGTTCTCATCCACAATCTGCGCCCGGCACGGGACGCGAAACCTCTCATCGACGCAGGGCGCAGAACCGGAGCGTCGCACAGGGGAGAAGAAAGGGCCGCGCTGCCCTTCCTTTTTCCTATCATGAACGGGGCTCATCAGCGACGATGTGAAAGGAATCTCTTTTCCCGACCCCGGCCCAGGGAGCCCGGCCGCGGTCCGGGCTCATGAGAAAAACAGGTGAAGAGTACCCCGGGCGCATCGTTCCAGCCCGGAAGCCTGGCCGCGGCCTGGGCTAAGATAGTTTTCAAGCCCAGCAAAATCCCACCCAGGAACAGAGCTCTCCCCCTTGCGCATTCTCCACGTGATTGGTAGTCTCTCTCCCGCCGACGGCGGTCCGCCCGAAGCCGTACGGCAGCTTGCGCGTGCTTATCCCTCCCTGGGGATCGAGGTCGAGGTGCTTTGCCAGGACGAGCCGGACCAGCCGTTTCTGGAAACCCTGAGCTTTCCGGTTCATGCTCTCGGGCAGCGGCTCCTGGGCCGCTTCGGCCTGTCGCCTCGGCTCTGGCGCTGGATTCACCGCAACGCCTCCCGCTTCGACGCCATCGTCCTCAACGGCATCTGGATCTTCCCCAACGTTGCCATCCGCTCCGCCGCCCTGCGCGCCAGCCGGCCCTATGCCGTCTTCCCGCACGGCGCGCTCGACCCGTGGTTCAACCGCAAATACCCTTTGAAGCACCTCAAGAAGCTGCTCTATTGGCCCTTCCAGTACAAGGTTCTGCGCGACGCGCGGGCTGTGCTCTTCACCACCGCCGCCGAACGCGACCTTGCCGCCACCAGCTTCCGCCCGAACCACTGGAATTCCGTCGTCGTTCCCTACGGCATCAGCGATCCCGAAGGCGACCCGGCGGCGCAGGCTGAAGCCTTCCTGGCGAAGCACCCCTTGCTTCGCGGGCGCCGCTATCTTCTTTATCTTGCTCGCCTGCATGAAAAGAAGGGCTGCGACCTGCTCCTTCAGGCATTCGCCCGAGTCGCGCCGTCAGTCCCCGACGCCGATCTGGTGATGGCCGGACCCGACCAGGTCGGTCTTCAGGCCAGGCTGCAGGCCATGGCCCGCGAACTCGGCGTCGAAAACCGCGTCCACTGGCCCGGTATGCTCTCCGGCGATCTCAAATGGGGAGCCCTGCGTGCCGCCGAGGCCTTCGTCCTGCCGTCCCACCAGGAAAACTTCGGCATCTCCGTCGTCGAGTCGCTGGTAGCGCGCCGTCCCGTGCTCATCAGCAACCAGGTGAACATCTGGCCGCGGATCGAAGCCGACGGCGTAGGCCTGGTCGACGAAGACACGCTGGAGGGAACAGAACGCCTGCTGCGCCGCTGGTTCGCTTTGTCTGCCGCCGGGCGCGATAGCATGGCCGCCCGCGCCTACGCCTGCTTTCTGAGAAACTATTCCATGAAGGAAACGGCTATCCTCATTCGCGGCCTCTTTTCCGCCACCCCGTCCAGAACGGAAGCAGCTGCGGTGAGCAGCAGGTAGCCAGCCGGCGGCGAGAGGTTCAGCTCCGGCGCGGTGCACCTCCGCCGATGGCCTGCGGCAGCAAGGTACGGGCGCGCTGGGGTGTCGGGGCTTTTGGTGGTTGGCCCACCCTGTCGCCCAAAGGCGGCGACAAGGATGGGGCACCGGGCCCTCAATACTTCATCGGGTTTGGAATGACATCTGGAATGACTATGTGCCGCTGCGAAAGCGCTGGGAGTTTGAGGATGTCGAGGGGATAAATTGGTATGTGGCGAAACTGGGACGGGAATCCCGAGTCAGCAAGATCGACAATCAGCTTGTTTGCCGCGGTGAATGGCCCGTCTTTGTAGATAACCCACCTTGACCTGCTGCTGCCACCGCTCGATCTGACATCGACAATTTCGTCCCATCTCCCATTTCTCGCCGTGGCATTCACGATGAAATACGCCTGCGCCTCCCCGACGATGGAGGAGAAAAGAAGCGGATATGTTGTATTGTCGTCGACTTCAGGAAAGCTCCTCCAGGTTCCCAACCATTGCGTTTCGTGCCCGGGCCCAGAGACCGCATACGGCCTCCCTACAAAGATGTGGAGGTCATACAGTGGGTACTTCCCCATTTTGGTTAAATAAAAGCCGATCCGTTTAGTGCCATCTTCCAAGGTCACAGATCCCGGCGCAACGACAGGATACGATCCCCCGCCGCTGGCGTACGATGCAGCGTCTACAACCGAAGAGGCTACCTTCTGCAGGGATGAGGCTGCCTTCTGACCTTGTTCGATCAAGGCGGAGAACTTCCTTCTTTGGTCAGCCTCTTCGACTGTTTGCTGATTGGCGATCTGATTCCCGCGATCCAATAGGGCTGCGAATTTCGCACGATCCTCGGCGCGATTCTGGATCTCACGCAGTTCCGACTGGCGGCGGTCGAATGTTATCGCGTGGATCTCGATGATGAGCAATACTGCGGCTAGTGCTATCCACAGAGGCTGCTCAAGCCGTTTGAACTTCGGCTCGCCTGGACGGAAGGACATGACCACCGTGGCGGCAGCGAGGCAGGCAACAGCGACTCCTGGTGGGGCGCCCCACAAATACAAGAATTCGCAGGTTAATAATGCGAACCCTTGGAAAATGGCAGCAGTCCAAGAGTAGGGGACTTCGGTTTTGAGGATCCTTAATACCCTTCGATTGGCACGTTGCACAGAGCGAATTAGAACTCCTGGCCTGGCTCTCCTGCACTCACGTGGGTATCCTACTCCAGATCATCCTCCGCCCCCGCGGCCACGGGCACGCCGCCCTGTCTCTTCATTAAGAGATAGCCGCGGATGAAGGGGTCGAGGTAGCCGTCGAGAACCTTGTCGACGTCGCCGACTTCCACCTTCGTCCGGTGGTCCTTGGCGATGCGGTAGGGCTGGAGGACGTAGCTGCGGATCTGGGAGCCGAAGTTAATGTCTAACTTCGAGTCTTCTAACTTCTTCGACTCCGCCTGCTTCTTCTCTAACTCGTACTCATACAGGCGGGACCTCAGCATCTTCATGGCCTTGTCGCGGTTCTTGTGCTGGGAGCGCTCGTTCTGGCACTGGACGACGATGCCGGTGGGGATGTGGGTGATGCGGACAGCGGAGTCGGTGGTGTTGACGTGCTGGCCGCCCTTGCCGCCGGAGCGGTAGGTGTCGGTGCGGAGCTCGTCGGGCTTGATGTCGATCTGGATGGAGTCGTCGATTTCCGGAGATACGAAGACGGAGGCGAAGCTGGTGTGGCGGCGCTTGGCCTGATCGAAGGGCGAGATGCGGACGAGGCGGTGGACGCCGGTTTCGCCGGAGAGCAGGCCGAAGGCGTTTTCGCCGGTGATGGTGAAGGTGGCGGACTTGATGCCGGCCTCTTCGCCGTCCTGGTAGTCGTTCATTTCGGTCTTGAAGCCCTGCTGCTCGGCCCAGCGCAGATACATGCGCATGAGCATCTCGGCCCAGTCCTGCGATTCAGTCCCGCCGGCGCCGGGGTGGACGGTGACGATGGCGTTGAGGGCGTCGGTTTCGCCGGAGAGCATGGTGCGGGCTTCCATCCGCTCGGCGACTTCGGCGAGGGACTTGATTTCGCGGTCGAGGTCGGGCTCGACGGATTCACCTTCGCGGGCCAGCTCGAAGTACGCCTCAACGTCGCCGGCGCGGCGCTCGAGTTCGGCGTCGTCGGCGAGCTGGGTGTCGATGCGCTTCTTCTCGCGCATGAGCGGCTGGGAGAGGGCGGGGTTCGACCAGAGAGCCGGGTCGGCGAGCTTTTCTTCGATGGAGGCTAGTTCAGTGCGGAGGCGGGCCGAGTCAAAGATACTCCCGTAAGCCGCGGACTTTTTCGCGGACGGGAGCGTAGGCGAATTCGAGATCGGAGAGCATGGGGTGTGGACCTGAACTTAGTTTAGCAAGAGACCTGGAAGCGGAAGGGCCAGGCCGGTAGCTGGGGGCCGGTGGCTGGAAGCCAAAGGCAGCAGCGGGGCAGCCGGTCAGCGAGTCCGCTACAGGCTTCCAGCTTCCGGCTCAGACATGACAACTGAGGGCGCCGCGCTTTTCGAGGTACTTCTGGTGGTACTCTTCGGCGCGCCAGAAGGTCTGGGCGGGGACGACCTGGGTGACGATGGGCTTGGGGAACCGCTTCTCGTGGCGGAGGCGTTCGATGACGGTGTGGGCGGCGGCTTCCTGCTCGGGCGAGTGGTAGAAGATGGCGCTGCGGTACTGCGTGCCCCAGTCCGGGCCCTGGCGGTTGAGCTGGGTGGGATCGTGGAGGGAGAAGAAGGCGTCGAGGAGCTGCTCGTAGGTGATCTGCGCAGGGTCGTAGTCGATTTCGACGGCCTCGGCGTGGCCGGTGCGGTCGGTGCAGACATCGTGGTAGGTGGGGTTGTCGAGCGTGCCGCCTTCGTAGCCGACGGCGGTGGCGGTGACGCCGGGGAGCTGCTGGAAGCGGGCTTCGACGCCCCAGAAACATCCGGCGGCAAATGTGGCTTTGGCCATGGGGAACCTCTCTCGTCCAGTTTAGATTCGCGAGAGAGGCGATGGGACGCAGGCGCGGTTGTTGCGCCTGAACCCCCGATGCCACGATACGCCTGCCGGATCTCCCTATACGTCGTTGCCGAGGTGGAAGATGGGCTCGAGGCCGTTGGCGCTGGAGAGCAGGGCCTGCTCTTCCTGGGCGTCGAGGGGCTTGTAGTTCTGGGCCACGTCCATGGCGAGGCGGAAGTAGCGTTCATCGCCGGGCGGGATGGCCGCGGTGATGGGGTGGCCGAGAGTCCAGCGGAGCCCCCACTCAGCCTGCTGCGGGAAGGTGGCGGGCTGATACCAGCACTTGGGTTCGGGGTGGTCCTTCTGCTGATTGGGCGGCCAGACGGTTTTGGCCATGCTCTTGAGGCAGAGGATGCCCATCTTCTTCTGCCGGGCGCGCTCGATGATGGGCGGGCCGAATTTGGCCTGGGTGACCAGGACGAAGTTCAGCGGGAAAAGGATGGTGTCGAAGGGGTAGCGGTCCATGGCGGCGAGGGCGGTCTCCTGCGAATGGACGGAGAAGCCGATGTAGCGGATCTTGCCCTCTTTCTTGGCGGCCTCGAAGGTTTCCATCGCGCCGCCGGGGCCGAGTACGGTATCGAGCTCCGACATTTTGGTGAGGGCGTGGAACTGATAGAGATCGAGGTGGTCGGTTTTGAGCTGGCGGAGCGACTCTTCGAGCTGCTTGCGGGAGGCCTCTTTGGTGCGGCCCTCGGTTTTGCAGGCCAGGAAGACGCGGTCGCGCCAGGGAGCGAGCGCGGGGCCGAGGCGCTCCTGGGCGTTGCCGTAGCTGGGCGCGATGTCGAAGTAGTTGATGCCGCGGTCCACGGCTTCGGAGACGATGCTGGCGGACGCGGTGGGCGTCGCGTCCATGACGACGATGCCGCCGAAGCCGATGATGGAGAGCTCTTCGCCGGTCTTGCCGAGCTTGCGGCGGGCGATGGGATGCGTGGGGCTGGCGTGGATCTTTTCGGAAGTGGCGACAGCGGCTGCGGTAATGGCGGCACTCTTGAGGAATTCGCGGCGTTGCATGGTCTGACCTCTTCGGTAATTTAGGCTGCGCTCGGGTGCTGCCGTTATTCTGGCACGAATCCTGGATCAGCGGGTACGCGCGGGGCGCAGGGACGGACGGGGCGGGGGCAGCCCGCAGCAGGCTGCCTCCGAACCGCTTCTCTCCTGCACACGCGTGTCCGCCCGGATTGATGCCATGCCGAGGAACAAGCCCGAAAGGGCGAGATCCATGAACGCAACCCTTCGTCAGCCGCCGGGCTGATCCACGATTTCACGCACGGCTGACTCGATCGACAGCGGAAGCCTGGGAGTCGGGTAGTAAGGAGGAAAACCCCGCTGGTCCTTGTCGAACGGAGCAACCCCCGTGGTATTGACGTACCAGTGCAGCAGCTGCTCCTGTAACGCCCGCTGGATCTCAGAGCACTCCGGGTCGCCGTAACGATTGCGCAGTTCCTGGGGATCGTCCCGATAAATGTAGAGTTCGCTCTGACCCTGCGGACGACTGACCAGCTTGTAGTCATGCGTACGAACCATCGCCGCTCTGCTCACCGTCTGCGGATCGCTCACTTCCAGGTGTTCCTTCGGATAATAGAGGGTGCCGGCATGCCTCTCATTATCCTCAAAGCACTGAGGTTCATATTGGTTGTATCCGCCCTCGCAAAAGGCCGCCCGCTGCGGGTCGCCCGCTTCACCGTGAACCTGGGGCAGAAGGCTCCGGGCGAAGTGGGTATGGCGAGCTTCAGTCCGGGCAAGAGCAAGGCAGGTTGCCATCACGTCAAAGAGCTCGACTATGTTGGTCGAACTGTTTCCCGGCTTTCCTCCAGGAACGCGGGCAATCAGGGGAACATGCGTCAGGACATCTTCGAGGCCGCCTGGCCACTTCTCGACCAGGCCATAATCGCCCGCATAATCGCCATGGTCCGAGAGGAGAAAAACAGCCGTATCCCGCGCGTGATTGGTACGCTCGACGGCTTCCAGAACCTCGCCCATCAGCCAGTCGCTGAAGCTGACCATTCCGTAATACGAGGCGCGGATTCTGCGAAATGTATCCTCCGGAACGCCATCCAGCCCGTAGGCCCTGCGTATGGCCGGGATATACGTCGGTTTTCGGGGAAGATCTGCCGGTCGCAGGCCATGGATATCCGCGGGACTGTACATGTCGTTGAACCCCTGCGGCGAACCGTACGGAGGATGCGGGGACATGAGCGGAAGGAAGATACAGAAGGGACGATCCTTTTCTTTGCGCTCCAGAATGCGAATGGCAGCCTGGATCAGGCCATATTCGTAGGTCTCCCTGCGATCTCCGGTCTCCTGACTGATGAACGTATCCGGGCCGGTGACAGGCCTCGTGAACTGTGCCATTTCACGCCTGCCAGCCGGCGGCGCGGGCTCCGGATAGTTCCACAGGGTTACGCTGTCATAGAACGACTGAGCCGCCAGCGCGTCGTTCTTGCCGTACCAGAAGACGTCATATCCGGCCTGTCGCAGGTATCGGAACATGTTGGGTTCGTGCTGGCGCAGAAAGTAGAACAGGCTGCGGTGCCCCCTTACGCTTGCTGGCCAGCCGGTCAGCAGGCTGCACCTTGAAGCACCACACACGGGATACTGCACATGGCAATTGGCAAACCGAGTGCCTTCCTGGGCCAGCCGATCGAAGTTTGGGGTTCGTGTCAGCGGATTACCGTAACAGGCCAATGCATCGGCGCGCAGCTCGTCCGGCATGAAGAGAATGAGGTTCCGCCGCGGTCCGGAATCCGCGGGCGCGGGACTCTGCGCATCTCTATCCTCAGCCTGGTCTTCCGATTCTCCGGACATCTGAGGACCGAGACCGTACAGCAGAGCAGCCGCAGACGATCCCATAAACCCGCGACGCGTTACATTGCCCTTCATCGATAGGCTCCTTGAGTAGCAGTCCGGTCGCCGCCTTTCCGAGATGCATTGCCCGGCGGGAGACCGCAGAGACGCTGCCGCCTTTGAATATCCGCGGGCGGCCACGCACGCTCAAGAATACAGCTTCCCGCTGGTTATTTTCCCGATGCAGAAGACAAGAATACGTCCCAGCCCCAGTGTTGATGCTGGTTCCAGAATCTTAGGTCCGTTCTGGAGACTCGCTGGAGACACGCTTCATCGGTCCTTGTTCTCTACTCTCCAATCTTCAGAAGGCGCCGCGCAGTGAGTGCGCCATCCCCGTCTCCCATTCGTGCAGCATTCGATCGCCGGCATCCTGAAATTCCGGATGCGTCTTCTGGTACGCGCGAAGCTCGTACATGGTGGAAGCAATCGCATCGGCCGCGCGCTGGAGAATTTCTCGCACGCGGCCAGGCGTGGCCCCCAGACGCGTCTCGCCCAGGCGCTGGATTTCCCGTGCATTCGCCCACTGCGTTGAGCCGTTGAGCGTGAGCGCCACGATAGCTCTCGGAAAGCCTGGGTCTGGCCTGGCTGAGCGGCTGACAGCAGGTTCCATTGATTGGCGAGCGCTTCCGGGACTGCATTCTCACCGACATATCCAGGCACGACACCTCAAAGGCTGCGCATACTCCTTCGCCAGTTGATAGAGTATCGATCGATGAAAGCGGATTTAGCCCGAATCGGCTCCACGTAAGCTTTCCGAAGTTCGTCGGGCAGCAGATTGTGCTGGAGACTGTTTGCGGATACCTATCCTGCCCTATGGGCATAATCCATTGCTAATGAGCGCGTTGCGCAGGAGCCCTCAGCTCACATCTCCCGGAGGACTTTGCATCGGGAAACCTGAGCAGATGGTCGCCCTATTGACAGCCTATATGAGGTCAGACTATACCTACAGACGTCCGATAGGAGCGAAGAGAAAGTCGAAATGAGTCCAACCCAGACGAATCTCCTTCAGGGTACGCTCGACCTGCTCATTCTCCAGGCGATCGGCGATAGCGAGTTTCACGGTCTGGGTATATCCCGACGCATTGAGCAAATCACTCGCGGCACTTTTCACGTCAAGCCGGGGTCGTTGTTTCCGGCGCTCCACCGGATGGAGGAGGCCGGGTGGCTCACATCTTCCTGGGGTGAGTCGGAAAACAACCGTCGCGCCCGGTACTACCGGCGCACCAAAGTCGGGGAAAAGCAACTGGGCGTCGAAACTCGCCAGTGGGAGACCATCGTCCGCGGAATCGCGAGCGCATTGAAGGCGACTTAGAGGATTGCGTCATGGGATTTGCTTCACGCCTGCGCAGCGGCCTTCGCAATCTGCTGCGGAAGCAGCATGTCGAGGAGGAACTGGACGCGGAGGTACGTGCCTACGTCGATTTGCTGACCGACGAGAAGATTGCCTCCGGCGCCGATCCAGAGGAGGCTCGGCGCGCGGCGCGCGCCGAATGTGGCGGCGCGGAGCAGGTGAAACAGTCGGTAAGGGACAGCAGGGCTGGTGTAGCAATTGAGACCGTCTGGCAGGATGTTCGGTATGCCTTACGAGGCTTCCGGCGCAATCCGATCTTCGCCAGCAGCGTCATCACCATTCTGGCGTTGGGGCTTGGCTCGACGACAGCCGTTTTCAGTGTCGTGGATCGCATCCTGTTTCGTTCCCTCCCTTATGCTGATTCGAGCCATATCGTCTCGGTCGGCCTCGTGCAGTCGTTGGAGCGGGAGGAATTCATGCTGGGCAGCTTCTTCTATCAGTGGCGCGATAGTCAGAAGCCATTCTGGGCGATGGCCTCCCAGGGCGCGAATCCGCATGCCTGCGACCTGGTCCGGAACACACCGGTCGAACTGGACTGCATCCCTGTCCAGGCAGGATTCCTCCCCATGCTGGGAATCTCGCCCGTGCTCGGACGCAATTTCCTGCCCGCAGAGGATCGGCCCGACGGACCTCCGGTTGCGCTGATTTCGTGGAATGTCTGGCGGAATCAGTTCGGCGGCAATCCAGGCATCGTCAATCACCTCATTGATATTGAGGGGAATCAGGTGCGTGTGGTTGGCGTGCTGCCGCGATATTTCCAGCTTCCTACGCTTCAACACGCGGACATATACCTGCCCATGGCACTCGATGAGGCAGCACAGCGACGGGCACGCGTGGGCCAACCCATGCGCACCTTTGCGCGCCTCAAACCCGGCGTCAGCGTCGCCGAAGCTCGCGCCGAAATGGAACCGCTCTTCCGCAGCACGCAGCAGACGGTGATCCCTGCCTCGGTTCGCGACGACTTTCGCCTGAGCGTTCGGTCGCTGCGGCGGCGCGAGATGGAAGGCGTCACGCTCCCGGCCTGGCTTCTCCTGGCGGCTGTGATGTCGATGCTGCTGATCGCGTGCGCCAATGTGGCCAGCCTGATGATGGCGCGGGCCGCGGCTCGCAGTCATGAGACCGCGGTTCGAGCGGCTCTGGGCGCGGGCCGGGCCAGGCTGGTGCGGCAGTCGTTGACTGAAGCTCTGTTGCTTGCGCTGCTCGGTACGGGCGCCGGGCTGGCGCTCGCGTCGATCCTGCTCCGCATCTTTGTCCGGCTCGCGCCGATCGGGATCCCTTACATCGGCAGAGTGCATCTCGATCTCAGGATCGTTGCCTTCGCGCTCGTGCTGGCCCTTTCCTGTGCAATCCTGGCGGGCATCGTTCCAGCCATCGATCGGCCTAATCAGCTTTCCGCTGGCGCCCGAACATTCGGCCCCGCTCACCACGCTATCCTGCGGCGAGTGCTCGTCGTTGGCCAGATTGCGACGAGCCTGGTTCTGCTCGCCGGGGCGGCGTTGCTGGTGCGCAGCTTTACCCGCATTGAGAGCCAGCGATTGGGCATGCGAACCCACCACCTTGTGGCAGCCACAATTGTGCTGCCGTGGTCGCGCTACAAGACGCCGCAGAAAAAGGAGCAGTTCTACCTCCAGACCGAGGAGGCGGTTCGTCGTCTGCCAGGAATTCGCGCCGTTGCCTGGACCGATTCGTTGCCTCCGGGAGGATGGGCCGATAACCGCCGTATGTCCGATATAGGGATCGCTGGGAAGCCTCCCGAGAAGATGCCGGGCAGGATTGTCGCCCGCCACGTCACTCCCGGCTATTTTCGGGCGCTGGACATCCCGATCCTGAGTGGCCGTGCGTTTCAGCAGGCGGATCGAGACTCCGGCCAGCCCATGGTCGTCATCAACCGCCTGCTCGCGGATCGGCTGTTCTCAAATTCCGATCCGATCGGACAGCACATTCAGACCATGCCCGGGGATCCCTGGTATCAGATCGTCGGCGTTTCCGCGGACAGCAAGAACAACGGCCTGGCCGATCCGACCGAGCCGGAGATGGACTTCCTCATCCTCAACACGGACGCGGATTGGGGACGCAAGATTCCGGTTGGCGAGGACATGAGCGGCGGCGCACCGATGCTGGTGATCGATTCTGTACTGCCGCCCGCGACCGTTGCGTCCTGGGTTCAGTCACAGGTGCACCACATCGACCCCACCGTGCCTGTGAAAACCGACACCGTTGCTCAGCGGCTCAATGATCTCGTTGTTCGTCCACGCTTTGAAACAGCGCTCCTGACTTTCTTTGCGTGTGCCGGACTGCTGCTTGCCGTCATTGGACTCTACGGGGTCACTGCCTATTTGGCGACTCAGCGCACCCGCGAAATCGGGGTTCGGATCGCCGTTGGCGCCACCCGCATCGACATCCTGAGACTCATTCTTGCCGAAGCTCTGCGCCTGGTTCTTATTGGCTGTTTCATAGGACTCGTGCTGGCGGTCTCCTTTTCTCGTTTCCTCAAGAGCCTTCTCTACCACGTAAGCCCGCATGATCCAGCGATCTTTGCCGTCGTGACAGCGATCCTGGGCTGCTCGGCCCTGATTGCCGCTGTCATTCCAGCGCGATTTGCCATGCGCGTCGATCCTGTCGACGCGCTCCGCTCTGAGTGACTGCGATGCCGCCCTGGGATTAGGAAGCCGGAGACACGGGTATCGCTGACCCTTCGAAACATTTCCATGGGGAAGTCCGCATCCCGGAACATTCGGGACCGGAGGCTGGCTCCCTGAGCGCGCGGCGGAAAACTCACCCCGACCCTGTTTCCGGTACCTATCCTGCTTTCGTCGATCATGTTGTTCTGAATGAGTGCCTTGGGAGGTAGGCAAGCATTAAGAGTAGTTGCCTCTTTGGCGAACGAATACGCTCGTGAACTACTCGATGGCCGCAGGAATCGCTGACCAACTGAGAGATGTCACACCCGGCTCAAGGGAATAGTCCGCCGCGGGAGCCGGAAGAGGTCCCGCGGTGAGAGAGGCAGGCAGCGGCCGGCATTCTCCGGACTGATGCGCAGGGATGGGTGCGTCGGATAACGGGGTACTCTGTCCGCCTGCAGGGAACGGGCACAGCAGCACTGTGCATGCAGCGGCGCGGATGAAGATAGCAGACACAGTCCTGTACATTGTCGGAATCTCCCGCGCAGGAACCCAATCTGACCAGCCTATGGTTGGTTTATTTCAATCTGTGGAAGATACCCGCCATCTCCAGAACATGCCAGGTCAGCATCGCTGTCATCAGGATCAGATAGCCGCGCAGGACGATCAGCGAAAGTCGAACGCTCGGGGTCATGGCAATAGGACCGATCCCTTCGGTTGCACACTTTTGTTCCGGAGCATCCTCAAGAGGGTGAATCACCCGGAAGCCTTGGAAATCATAAGCACTCTGCATAGTTGCCATGTGTCACCTCTCGTATCAGGAAAATAGTTTGGGCAGCATCACCTGTGCGGCCAGAAGCAGCGACAGGGCAAAGAGGACAGGGATTATCGTCCAGTTGATCCAGTTATTCCAGGGGCGATTGACCCAGCGATCGCCGAGCAAAGCTCGATCGTTCAGCAGAAGCTGAAGGAAGATGATGGCGGAGGGCAGGATGATCCCGGCGAAGACCTGCACGCTGACGATGACCAGTTGCAGCGGCATCCTCGGAATCAGCACAATGCCGGCTGCGGCGGCAACACAGCCGATATAGACGGCATAGAATCCGGGGGCTTCCCAGATCTTTTTGTGCAGGGAGTGCGGCCAGCCGCGAACTTCGCCATAGGCCCACGCGCTGGCCAGCGAAATCGCTGTGGTTCCCAGCACAGCCGCATTGACCATCAGGAGCAGGATGCCGTTGCGCACGAAATGACCGGCGAAAGGAGCCAGCGCTTTCGCCATTTGTGCCGGGTCCTGAAACTGAATTCCGTGCTGCAAACCGTAATTGCCGACGACCATCATGGCGCCGGCCACGAGGACCGTAAACGTGGCGCCTGTCAGAGTGTCGAGGCGCGCCCATTTCAGATCGGCGAAGCGGAGACGCTTCTCCGCCACGCAGCTCTGTTGGAAAAAGAGCTGCCACGGGGCGATAGTGGTGCCCACGATGGCAAGGATGAGAAATATGAGATCGCTCGTGATGCGGCCTGGAGGCAGGCTGGGAATGAACGTGTTCCGGACCACGCCCGTCCACGCCGGATGCACCATCGCCGTGAGGGCAAACCACGTGAGGTCCAGAAGACAGAGAACGATGACGGTGCGCTCCCAGCGCAGGTTCGATGTACAGCGTCTTTGCTCCGATGCGGGCCAGCCATCGGCGCAGCTCTTTGGCCGCGAACTCGGGCCCGTAGCACCACGGGAACGGGAAGTTGGACCGAGAAGTACTGCCTAGAAGATGCCATTCTGACGCTTTTCCTGTGCATCCACGTATTCATCCCAGCCATGGAATTCGTACGAGAGACGGAGGTAGCCCTTAGTTCCCGATTTTGTAGCGTGGGCCTCGAGAACAAGCCCGTCAAGGTGTTGTTTCCCGAAGATATTGTCCTTCGGACAAACGAGAAGACCGTCCTGGTCCGGAACCAAATTACAGCGCCACAGTTCGAGCAGGGCCATTTGTCCCTTTGCAATGCCTTCGACCAGCGGTACTGGACCGCTGAATGATAAGGGGCCATCAGTAATATCCCCTCTGCCATATACAGATTCGATAGCGGTCTCTAGCTGACGGAAGTCAGAGCGAAGGCTCGCCTCATCTGTGTAATCGTTTGTGTCAGCCGCCACCTTGGTCAGGCCTGTCGGCGAAAATACGACCACCTAGACAGAGAAGGGCGGGTGTGGGCGGGGTGCGGTTCTCAATTTAAGATAATCGGATCCCTGCGAGAGGATGTTAGCGTTGCCCACCTGCCGCTCTACTTCTTTCTGGGTTTCTCCATAATAGAATCCAAAGGCCTGAGCGGCACAAACAGGAGCCATACCCAAGGTCAGTAAGAGCGCAACTAAGTGTCTCACAGCAGCTGATCATACGCTGCAGGCAGCGTCGTGCCTGTGATCACTCTCACGAAGGACGCTGGCGTTTCGGGAAGTGCCAGCTTGCTGACTTCGCGTCCCGAGCCGCTTCAATTCCAGAAGCTGATTGCCAATACCGCCGGTTCTCCCTTTTCGAGCCACCGCCAATTAGCGAAAGCGGCGCATTCGATCACCGCGTCGTACTGTTCGGGGCGCGATAACTCCTCGTGGAACGAGTGCCAGTCGATGATTTTGTCGCAGTCTATAGACACCTTTGGGCCGATCATGCTTCCACGATAACCGTCTCCAAGAATTTCCAGAGGCCCGCAAGCTGCCACATGACGAGGCGGCGAGGTTGCTGCAACGTCGAAGCGAGGTCACAGAGCAAGCAACGGTGGCTGCGACAAAAGCGATCGCGCTGCCAGATTCAGCGCAGATGTTTTGCGGAGAGTCCGTTGTCGGATTGTCGGGTTTTTAGGGGCCAGAGGGCGGGAAAGGCGCAATTTTCGTAAAATCGCGAATATCTTGTCGGGTGCCCGACAAAGCTAAGCTTCAGAGTCTTTAGTATGTTGCTGGCTTTGAATAATTTGCAGGAAAATCTGGCGGAGAGGGAGGGATTCGAACCCCCGATACCCTTGCGAGTATGCCTGATTTCGAGTCAGGTGCATTCAACCGGGCTCTGCCACCTCTCCGCTTTGTTTACAACAACTTAGTCACCTGCGCGAAACCGTCCGGGGTGCCGGTAGCTGTTCTGGTGGCTGTTTGATTCCCCTCCTGGGAGGGATAGAAGCTCATCATGGCGCTCACCGCCTGGCCGTCGTTCGTCTTCTGCAGATGTGCATAGCGCATGGTCATGCTGATGCTCCTGTGTCCGGCGAACCTGGCCACCGCCGCCAGCGGAACCCCGGTCATAACCAGTCTCGAACAGAACGTATGACGGCATTCGTACCAAACAAAGTCTACCAAACCAGCAGCATCGACGCAGGGGTCGAACCGGTAGGACACCGTTGGCCATGGCCTCGCCGTCTTCCTTGCGGCTTCCGGCGAGCTGATTGTAGGCACTGACACCGACTGGTGTCAGTGGAACATAACGAAGGGGTGGCGCATTCCGAACCTTTTTCTGTCGAATCGCCAGCTTCCCGGTCCTCGGGTCGCAGTCGCCAACCGCGTGCGCAGCAGTTCGCTCCGCCGAGCCCCGGTGTGGATTGCGAGCTGCACGATCGGGACATGGTTCGGAAGCCCTCTCCGATGGGAAACGGGCACCTCCACCCATCCGTGGTCGGCCACCCTCTCCCGAGAACCGCCGCTCTTCCGGCATAGGGCCAGCGGGTCACGGCACAAGAAGCAAGGCTGGGCGACATTTCGCAGCCAGCGACGTGGCATGACACGAGGTGATTGGCCCCATCTGGCCGGAATGCCCGGACTGTCGGTTGCCGTGGACCTCGCGAAACCTCCGTCCAGCACGCGGAACCCTGAAGGCGCGAGTCGCGGCGTACAATACGGGCGGTCTTACTCCAGCTGAACTCGCTGGTGGGAGAAGGACAACTGTGCATCGGATGATCGAGATCCCTGGCCGCAAGCGCCGTTCCAATCCAATTATTCTCATCCTCATTTTCGTCATCGTCGTCATCTTCCTCGGCAGCAACACGGCCTTGTCGTACTTCGTGGACTCCCTCTGGTTTGGCTCCCTCGGGTACCGTGACGTCTTCTGGAAGAGCACCGGCCTGCAATGGAGTGTTTTCCTGGCTGCCTTCGTCCTCACGTTTCTCCTTCTATACGGCTGGTTCCTCGTCCTGTGGCGCATGCACCAGCCTGACCTGTCGCACGACCGCGCCGTCTACATCGGCCAACAGCGCCTGACGCTGCCTCTGCGCCGCGCGCTGCGGATTCTCGGCATCGTCCTGTCCCTGGGCGTCGCCTTTATCATTGGCCTGGCCCTGATGTCAGAGTGGCCCACGTTCGCCCTCTTCTGGTGCGCGCCCCGGAACGCTTCCCGGCTCGATCCCATCTTCGCCAGGCCGGTCAGCTTCTATCTCTTCACTTTGCCTGCCTGGCAGCTCGTCGCCGGCTGGCTCATGGCACTCGCCGTCATTACCTGCATCGCCGCAGGCGCCTTCCTGCTTCTCTCCGGAAGCACCCGCGCCATGGCCCGCGAACACGGCAGCCTCATCCTGCCTTTGCCCTGGCGTGGCATCTCCATGGCCTTCGCTTTTTTTCTCGTCATGCTTGCGGTGCAGGTCTACCTTGGCCGTTTCGGCGCCCTTTTCACGGCGCGCACCATCTTCAGCGGTGTCAACTACACCGACGCGCACGTCACCATCACCGGCTTGCTCGTTGTGGCCTTCGCCTTGCTGCTCGGTGCGGCCATCGCGGCCAGCAACGCCTTCACCGCCCCCCATCCGGGACGTCTGGTGGCCGCCGTTATCCCGGCTGTCGCCTGCTTCATGGTTGTGCAACTTGTGGGCTGGTACGTTAACAGCTTCATCGTTAAGCCGAATCAGCTCGACCGCGAGCAGCCCTATATCGCGTGGAATATCGAATGGACCCGCCAGGCGTGGGACCTCGACCGCGTTACCCAGGAACGCTTTCCAGCCGAAACCAGCCCCGGCGCCGCCGACCCCACACACAACCAGGTCACCCTGGACAACATCCGCCTCTGGGATTGGCACGCCCTGCAGAGCACCCTCCGCCAGATCCAGGAAATCCGCACTTATTACGACTTCCCCGACATCGACATCGACCGCTACACGATCAACGGCGATCTCCGCGAGGTCATGCTCGCCGTCCGCGAGCTCAGCCTGGACAAACTCCCCGACAGCAGCCGCAACTGGATCAACGAGAAGCTAATTTACACGCACGGCTACGGCATCACCATGAACCCCGTGAATGGCTTTACGCCGGAAGGTCTCCCCACTCTCTATCTGAGCAACATGCCGGTCGAAAGCAAAGTCTCCGGCCTCAGTGTCACTCAGCCGGAAATCTACTACGGTCAGCTGACTAACTCCGACGTCTACGTCAAAACCCGGCAGAAGGAATTTAACTACCCGCAGGGACAGGCCAACAATCTCACGTCGTATCAGGGAACCGGCGGGATCATTCTCGGTGGGATGTTGCGCCGCACCCTCATCGCCGCCGATCGCGGCGACCTATGGAAGGTCCCGTTCAGCGACGACATCACTCGGCAGAGCCGGCTCCTTATGCGCCGCAGCATCTTTAGCCGCGTGCGGGCTCTCGCACCTTTCCTCAGCTGGGACGCCGACCCCTACATCGTTATCGGCGACAACGGTCATCTATATTGGCTGCTCGACGCCTACACCACTTCCGAAAGGTATCCCGACTCTGCCAGCTATTCTTTCGGCAGCGGCACCATCAATTACATGCGCAACAGCGTCAAAGCTGTCGTCGATGCCTACAACGGCACCACCACCTTCTACGTCTTTGATCCGCGCGATCCGATCATCGCCGCCTGGCGCAGCATCTTTCCCTCGCTCTTCCGCGACGCCTCAGCCATGCCCTCCGATCTTCGCCGCCACATCCGCTACCCGCAGCTCCTGCTCGAAGAGCAGGCGGCGGTGTACGGCCTCTACCACATGAGCGATCCTGAAGTCTTCTATAACCGAGAGGACCTCTGGACCGTGGCCTCTGAACTCGGCCTCAGCGATACCGGCGATCAGCAAACCCAGGTCATCGAGCCCAACTATGTTCTCATGAAGCTGCCGGGCGCATCGTCCGCCGAGTTCATCGAGATCCTTCCCTTCACCCCCGCCAACCGCAACAACCTCATTGGCTGGATCGCCGGCCGCAGCGATGGCGTCCACTACGGCACCGCCATCGTCTACGACTTCCCGAAAACCAGACTTGTCGACGGCCCCATGCAGATCGAGGCCCGCATCGATCAGAACGCCGAGCTTTCCGGCCAGCTCACCCTCTGGAACCAGCAGGGTTCCCACGCCCTCCGCGGCACGCTCCTCGTCATTCCCTGCGGCCACGCGCTCCTCTATGCGGAACCCATCTACCTTCAGGCGCAGCAGAGCCCCATGCCGGAACTGCGCCTCGTCGTGCTTGCCCTTCAGGATCGACTGGCCTACGGCCCCACCTTTCAGGACGCGCTGGCCGCGCTCTTCGAAGGACAGCCTTCCTCCCTCACCTCAACTACAGCTCAGACGCAGGCCCCGCCATCCATGCAGGCCGGACAGGCCGCAACCTCCGTCGCGACCGGTGCGATCAGTCCTGATCGTGCAGCCCTCATCGCCGCCGCCGCCCAGGACCTTGCCGACTACCAGAGCCTCACGGCCCAGGGCAGGCTTGCCCAGGCCGGTCAAAAACTCGAAGACCTGAAACGCAAACTCAGCCAGCTCCAGACAGAAGGCAAATAAGGCTTCATGGGAAGCGTCAGCGTTCCCGCCTGACCGCAACATTTCGCAATCGGATGTGGTCTCCTGTAACTGCACGGCTGAGCAGCGGTCGCAGATCCGCCACCTCTTCGGAGGATCGACAGGCATTGTCCGGACGAATGCTCTGGCCCCCTCACGCAGCCAAACACGCGGCGCAGGAACTGCTCGTGAATCACCGCGGCGAGCTGCTGCACCATGTCAACCCAATATCCCACGCCTTACATTGGCCGCGCTTTGAGCGCAATTCGAGGATTAGTAGCGGGAAGCTGGGTGTGGGTGAGTTTTCCGCCGCGCCGCTCAGGGATCCAGCCTCCGGAGTGATGACAACGCGGCAAAATTGCGTCAATGAGCGATTTGGTCCCTGGACGCGCTGGAAGTATCCTATTGACATCTGTACTCAGATATCTATATATAGACTTCTGATATGGCCAGGACCGACGCCCTGCAAGGATCACTCGATTTGCTCGTGCTCAAGATATTGTCGCGGCGCCCGCGACTTCACGGCTACGCCATCATGGCTGCCATCGCCAATACATCCGGCGAAGTGCTGCGCGCTGAGGAAGGTTCGCTCTATCCGGCGTTGTATCGGATGGAGGAAGCGGGCTGGATTCGCGCGGAGTGGATCAGGAAGGAAACTGGCCGGCGAACCCGGGTCTACGAACTGACCGCCGCCGGCAAAAAGCAACTGGGCGCGGAAGAGTCGCGCTGGCAGTCCGTCAGCCTGGCAATCAATCGGGTTCTCCGGGAGGCATGACATGTCTTGGTGGTCGCGTATCTCGAATGCCATGCAGGGCGAGCGCCTGAATCGCGAGATCGACGAAGAGCTGCAGGCCCACGTTGAAGAAGCGATTGCCTCAGGACGGGATCCTCGGGAAGCGCACCGTGCCTTCGGCCCCACGCTGCGTGCCCGCGAGGCGAGCCACAGCGTTCGTGCTGCCGGATGGCTGGAATCGCTTCTCGCGGATTTGCGTTTCGGGTGGCGGCAACTCGGCCGCAACAAGGTGACGTCCGCGGCCGCTCTGCTTTCCCTCGCGCTGGGCATCGGCTCCTGTGTCGGCGTCTTCCGCCTGATCGACGCCCTGCTCTGGCGTCCGCTGCCCATCTCCGGTTCCAGCAGGCTCTACCTCCTCTCGCGCAAGATTACGGGCTTGTACGGCAAGCCTGCCGAGGACAACTACTGGGCCACGCCGGACTTCGATCTCATGCGCCATGCCGTCAGGAGCCAGGCCGACCTGATCGCCATCAGCGACGCCGACCGCACGGATATCACCTGGTCCACCGACGACGACATGGAGAAGGCCAGCGTCGTTTATGTGTCCGGCAGCATGTTCCCGCTCTTCGGCCTTCAGCCCTCCCTCGGCCGACTGCTCACTCCTGCCGATGACCGCGGCCCCGGAGCCAGTCCCTATGCCGTTCTCTCCTGGGACTGCTGGAATCACCGCTTTGGCCGCGATCCCCACGTCCTCGGCCGCTCGCTCCACATCGGCAACCAGGACTTCGAAATCATCGGCGTCGGCCCCCGCGATTTCACTGGAACCGAAAAGGGAACAGCCACTGACCTCTTTCTGCCCCTGAACACGAGCAGCCTCGCCCCCCATGACAGCGTCACCTGGCACCACACCTTCCTGATGCTGAAACCCGGCGTCAACCCGGCCACCGCCCTCGAGCCGCTGCGCCAGCATCTCGCCGCCGTCAGCCACGCCTTCGAGGCCGGGTGCTCCACGTGCGTCCGCGGCATGACCCGGGCGGAAATCGCCCGCTATCTCGATAAGAAGCTTGTCTTCCATCGCGCTGGCGCCGGCATCTCCGACCTCCAGAAGGACTATCGCCGATCGCTCGGCATCCTCGGCCTCCTCGCGGCTCTCGTCCTGCTCATCGCCTGCGCCAACGTCGCCAGCATGATGACTGCCCAGGCGGCTGCCCGGGCCCAGGAGATGGCTCTGAGAGTCTCGATCGGCGCCGGCCGCCGTCGCCTCGTCCAGCTCATCCTGTGCCAGAGCGCGCTGCTCGCCGTGCTGGCCTCTATCCTGGGCGCATTCTTCGCGGCGTGGTCGGCGCCTTTTGTGCTCAGCCGCGTCAATTCGCCCGACAACCCGGTGCGCCTCTCCCTTCCCGCCGACTGGCGTGTGCTTCTCTTCGGCTTCGGGCTTATTCTCCTGGTTGTTCTGTTGCTTGGGTTGCTTCCTGCTCTGCGTGCTTCTGCCGTCCGCCCCGTCGCCGCCCTCAAAGGCGGTGAAGATCCGCATTCACCGCGCCGGCTGATGCATGGAGCCATCGCTCTTCAGGTGGCATTCTGTTTCCTCGTCCTCTTTCTGTCTTCACTCTTCGTCGCCTCCTTTCGGCGCCTCGAGAACCGCCCCCTCGGTTTTTCCACCGACCGTCTGCTTCTGCTCGAAACCGTTGCCGGCCAGGGCCAGCTTCCCGTCGTCTGGAATCAAACGGCCGAGGGGCTGCGCGCCGTGCCCGGCGTGGAGTCGGTCGCCATCTCAGGCTGGCCTCTTCTCGGACGCATCCGCATCAACAGCGACATCTCCATCAACGGCGCGCCTCCCGGTCCGACTCCCGCTTTTTACCTGAACATTTCCCCGGACTGGCTCTCAACGATGAAGATCCCTCTCGTTTCCGGCCGCGACTTTTCCCCTCATGACTCGTCGCCGGGAGCCGCCATCGTTAACGAAACCTTCGTCAGGACCTTCTTCCCCGGCCAGGACCCCATCGGCCACACCTTTGCACCCGTCGGCTACCCGTATCAACCCGGTGCCCATCAACCCCTCGACAAGATCGTCGGCGTCATCCCCGACATCCCGTACCACGGGCTGCGCGAGCCCAGCCGCGCCGTCTACTACATCCCCTTCAACCAAATCGACGATCAATCCGCCCCCGGAGTGGTCGGCTTCGCCACCTTCACCGTTCATACCGACGTTCAGAACCCGCTCGCGCTCGCCACCACCCTCCGCCAATTCATCGCGCAGCGCCACAACGGGCTTCGCGTCTCGAACGTTACCACCCAGCTCGATCTGGTCCGCGACCAGACGATTCGCGAGCGACTGCTCGCCATGCTGGCCGCATTCTTTGCCGCCATTGCGCTGCTGATCGCCGGCATCGGACTCTATGCTGTCCTCAGCTACGGCGTCCTCCAGCGCCGCCGCGAGATCGGAATCCGCATGGCGATTGGCTCGCCTCGTGCCGGCATCGTGCGCCTTGTGACGCTGGATGTTTTCCTGATGATCGCGCTCGGAGGCAGCGTGGGCGTCGCGCTCGGATTCGGGGCCTCGCGCTACGTCGAGTCGCTTTTCTACCAGGTCAAAGCAACCGATGTGGATATGATTGCCTTCCCGACGTTTGCCCTTCTGCTCACTGCGCTCGTTGCCACACTCCCTGCCGTGCTTCGCGCGCTGCGCACAGACCCCACCGAGATCCTGCGCGCAGAATGACGAGCAGGGTCCTGCTCCGTCCGGGCGGCTGAGAGAGGCCGCACTATTCGTAATGCAGAATGGCTGCTGAAGCAGGCCGAGGCGACGGATGCCACGGGCACCGGCACCGAGCAGCGGGTTGCAGCCGGGAGCCACAGAGCAGGAACAGATGCAGAGGTCGCGGGCCTGCGAGGCCCGCGATGAGGGCAATGCCAGGGGCGGTCTCCATAGCGTCGTTACCAGTCCAGAATTGCGCCGTCCTGCGCGCGCACGGTGGTGGAATGCATCACTTCCTGAACGAACGGATGTTTGGTGGCGGCTGCTTCGTTCACTTCGATTCCGAGGCCCGGCTGGTCGCCCGGGAGCCAGCAGCCGTCTTTCGATTCGGGCATCTTCTCCACAACTTCTCCGCGCCAGGGAACGTCCGTCAGCATATCCTCCTGGATCAGAAAGTTGGGCGTGCACAGGTCGAAATGCAGCGCAGCTGCGTTGGCAACCGGGCCCAGCGGGTTGTGCGGCGCCACGCCCATGGTATAGACCTCGGCCATGGCCGCGATTTTCCTTGCTTCCCACAATCCACCGCAATGGCATAAATCCGGCTGAATAACATGGCAGGCGAGCTTTTCAAACACCTCGCGGAACTGGAACCGGGTTACCAGCCGTTCGCCGGTGGCAATGGGAACCGGGCTAAGCCTGCGCACCTCCGCCATCACGTCGACGTTCTCTGGCGGAACCGGTTCTTCCACGAAAAGAGGCCTGTATGGGGCCAGCACGCGGCAGAACTCAACGGCATTGCCCAGCGAATGCCTCCCGTGGCAGTCAACCATGATGTCGATGTCGTCGCCCACAGCGATGCGCAACGCTTCCATCATGCGCTCGGCCTGCCTGTAGCCGGCAATGCTGCTAAGAGGTTCTGTGGGAGGTGTAAGCAATACCTTGACCGCCGTATAGCCTCTGGCGATGACTTCGAGCGCCCGATCAACAAAGACTTTCGGGTCGGTCGCGTTCTGCGATTCATAAACCGCGCGCATATCTCCACCACCAAGGTGGGTGTACATGCGCACGCGGTCGCGCACCGCCCCGCCCAGTAACTTGTAGACGGGCTGGCCGAGCAACTTACCCAGGATATCCCAGCAGCCCTGCTCGATGGCTGAGATGGCCGACAGCCCGATAACTCCGGTTCTCCAGAAAGACTGCCGGTAAAGCTTCTGGTAGAGATGCTCGATGCGAGTGGGATCCTCGTCGCGCACCATGGGCTCGAAATCCTGAACGGCGCCCACTACGCTTCGGGTTTTCCATTCCAGCGAGGCTTCGCCCCAGCCATACAGGCCGGGGACATTCGTCTCTACTTTGACGAAGACCCAGTTGCGCATTTCCGCGTTGACCACGACCGTCTTCAGTGCCGTAATTTTCGTCATAATCCTCTTAACATCCCGGGCTGCTCTCCCTTGATGCTCATCCCCCCACCGACGGCCAGCGTTGCTCCGCTGATCAGCGAGGACTCATCTGAGGCAGGAAAAGCCACTACGCTGGCAACCATCCTGGATGGTACCCATCCGGCCACGCGGCTGACCGGGCCGCGGCTTCTCGATTTTAGCCATCGCGGGGCGGTGGCGGCTAAGTTCGTCCTGTGATGCGAAAATGGTCCCCGGCCCGTTGCGGTCGTCTCCGGGAGACTGGCGCGATGGGAGAGGGCTCAAAAGAGAGCAGCGCTTCGACCTTTTTCAAGGGGTATCAGGAACTATGGATCGCAGGGACTTCATCAAATCCGGTGCTCTGGCCACTGCCGCGAGCATGCTGGGGCCGCGGCTGGACTCCGCCCAGATCCCGGACCCGCGGCGCATCATCGTCCGGACCACCGCGCCGCTCAGCACGAAGGTGAAGCTCGCTTCCCGCGAGTTGATGACTGGCCTCCGCTCTCTCCACAGCCGTGCGGAAGTGACGCAGTCCGATAATCGCTCCGGCTCGGGAGACGTCGTTCTGGTACTCACCATCGAGCGCAGTTCCTTCCGAGCCGAACAGCAGTACAAGATTGAGGCTTCCGCCGGAGGAGCAACACTGCGGGCTGCGACGGAACAGGCACTGCTGTACGCGGTCTTCGACTTTCTGGAGTGCCAGGGGCTGGTCTTCGGAATCGACGGGACGACGGTGCCCATCGACCGAAAGCCGCTCCAGCTTCCGCTGGCAGGGCAGCCGTGGAGAGGCACTCCGCGATTTGCAGTGCGCGGGCTGCTGCCCTGGCCGGATTTCCTCAACTGCATCAGCGTCTACAACCCCGAGGACTACCGGGCTTACTTCGCCGCCATGCTGCGCATGCGATTCAACATGTTCGGCATGCACGTCTACACACAGAACGATCCGGGACCGCTGGCCGAATCCTACCTGTCCTTCGAGTTTGCAGGCAGCGGACATCGCGCGGCACTGGAAAACTCATCGATGCGAAGCTGGGGCTACCTGCCGCAGCGCACATCGACCTTCGGGATGGGAGCTGCTCAGTACTTTGACCGCGAAACCTTTGGAGCGGACGCTACCCGGCTGAGCGCCGACAACTGGGAGATCGCCCATCGCACGGAGGAGATGATGCGCGACGCCTTCAGCTTCGCCGCGGAGCTGGGCATTCGCACGGGCATCGGATTTGAACCGTATCAGAATCCCGCAGAGATCGTAAGCGCGCTGCCCCCCGAAGCTCTCTCCTGCCCGGGCGGTTTGATTGAATCGCGCACCGGGCGCGCACTGCTGGAACGCCGCCTGGGCGATCTGCTGGAACGTTACCCGATGGTCGATTACGTGTGGCTGTGGCAGGACGAGAGCGCGAACTGGCAGAGCCGGACGAAAGCAGTGCCGCTCTCGATCACGCCGTTTACCCAGGCGCACGATTTTCTGCGCCGGCACGCGCCGGAAAAGAGACTCGTGATTGCCGGATGGGGCTTTGTGGCTCACCACTTCCAGTCGCTGCATCAGCGCCTGCCCGAGGACATCGTCTTTTCTGCGCTGAACGATTCTCTGGGATGGGACCCAGTGAACGAAGCTTTTTCCGGGCTGGACGGCCGGGAGCGCTGGCCCATTCCGTGGCTCGAAGATGATCCCTCGATGTGGTTTCCGCAGTTTCGCGCCAGCCGCTTTGAGACGGACATGAAGAGGGCGGAGACCTTCGGATGTCAGGGCATGCTGGGCATCCACTGGCGCCACCGCATCGTCGATCCCACCGCCACGTATCTGGCCCGCGCCGGATGGAACACGCAGCTGACTGCCCGAACGCATTACGAAAACTTCTGTGCCTCCGTGGCTGCCGGAGACCGTGCGCAACGGCTGGCGGAGATCTTCAGCGAATGCGACAGCGGCCATGCCATCTCCTCGACGTTTCTGGGCAGTTACAGCAGCGATGGGTATGCCAGGACCAGGGAGCTGACCGGAGACTACGATCAGGCCTTCCTGTATGAGAAGCTTGAGCCGGACGTGGCGCTGCTGCCGCGGCAGCAGGCGATGGCACAGGAACTCCGCAGCCTGGAAGCCGCGGCCCAGTCCCCGATCGAGCGGGACCGCATCGGATACTTCGCCGGATTTGTGGGTCTGATGCCGCCATACTGCGATGCCTTCGAGAAAGCCCATCAGCTGGGTACGGTACTCGATGAGGCAGTCAGGCTGCGTGCGGCGGGCAATGAGGCGCAGGCGCGCAGCCATGTCCTCGAAAAGGGCGTGCCTCTGTGGCTGGCCATCGCTCCGCTGGTCCGCCAGACGATGCTCGGCTACCAGAAGATCATTGCCACGCGCAACGATCAGGGGCAGCTGAGCTCAATGCAGAACAAGTTTGTGCGCATCGCGCTCGATCGGCTGCGGCTTTCGCTGGGTGAATTCATCGACCAGCTGCCCGCACCGGTGAACGAGGCGTACCAGGCGGCGGTGAATCCAGCGGGAGCCAATCCGGCGCGGGTCTTTGTGCCCACTCGGCCCTCGCTGCTTCGTCCGGGCGAGTCGCTGCGCCTGTTTATTGTCGCTCCGGGGATCGATGCCGGGTCGGCTGAAGTGAAGCTCCATCTGCGGCCGGAAGGCCGGGAGGAGTGGGAGACGTGGAGCGCGCAGCATGCAGGCAGGAACGTCTATACGGTACAACTGGGACCGTTCTCGGAGTCGGACGGCACTGTGCATTATTTCGCCTCGGCCACCGCGCAGGGGCTGAGCCAGAGTCTGGTCGATCCGCCCGAGGCTCCCGGCAACGCCTGGCTGCTGAACCTGATCGCCTGGTGACTCTCGATCGCGCTCAGCTCCAGCTGATCGATCACCTCACTGACGAAATACGCCGGATGATTTTCCGGCAGCCAGTCACGCAGGCTCGGCGGCAGCAGCAGATCCTGCTCCGGCAGGTACGGTCGGCAGGTCTTCGCCATAGACCCACGTTCCCACCACTGCCCGCTCCCCTTCAAGCCTATTTTTTGCTGTTCAGCCGCGATTGCTCAGACACGCTCCTGGCAGCATGGATTTTCGAATGAGCGTCAGCAGAATAATATGGAGAGCCAGCTTGAACTGCCGGCGAATATTGCTCCTGTTCACGACCTGCAGGAATTCACGGATTTCCCTGGCCGTCAGATGGCGACTCCTTCGCACGGTCTTCCCGATGTAGCGAGTGCCGTCCATGGCGGCGGGATTGTTGAGCGACAGGTGCAGCTCGAGGGCGTAGTCAAACATTCGCTTCGCAGTGTCCCGCACCTTCACGGCCTGAGCGGGATGTCCGCCGTCCCGGATCGGGTAGACGACCGACTGTATATCCAGTGCGGTGATGTCCTTGAGCTGGCGGTCGCCGAGAACCGGGAAGAGGTACTTCTCCAGGTTCCGCCGCTCATTCCTCGGATCTTTCCAGTTCTTCTCAACCTGTTCCCGGTAATAGCACTGGCCGAATTCCTGGAATGTCAAAGCTGGGTTCTCCCGGACCTCCTTCGCCTCTCGCCTGGCTTTCGCTGGCGAACTGCCCCTGGCGACCTCCCCAGCGTGCTCGTCTCGCTTGCTTCGAGCATCTTTGAGCGAGATCGTCGGATAAGGGCCAATCGTCACCTTCACCCCGTCTGGAGACTCGCTGGAGGCTCAAAACTGGGTGGCCACCCTCGGCCGCCTCAGGACCGCTTCGGACGGTAAATCAGTCATTGGATACTTATTACTGATCGTAACGGGAAGGCTTGGGTCATCTCGGAACCCACAATTATTTGCCGATGCAGGAAATGATAATACGTCCGGACCCCAGTGTTTATGCGGGTTCCAGCGTTTTGGTTTCGTTCTGGAGACACGCTGGAGACACGCGAAAGCGGTGCTGCTGTTCTCACCTTCTGCAACGCAGCCTCTTTCGGCAAAGGAGTGAAGCTGCTGTACGCAAGTACCCAGGAGATCGATATGCGGTTGAGGGCGATCAGGAGTTCTCTCGGAGCAAGCCCTTACCGAAAGCTTTGAGTTCAGCATGAACGGCTGCCTCTGTTCGATTGCTGGAGAATCTTGCGGCTCGGCGGAACGCTTCAAATTCCCAACTGCCCTCTTTTGAAACCCTCGTCACGAATGTGTTCACGAGACTCAGTTCGTCAGGCTGGCAGATTGCGCGGAGATCCATTCCCAGCAGAAAAGCAGAAGCCAGAGACGCATCCGCCAGATTGGCCCCGAAGACTTCATCCGAGAATTCCCGGTCGGAATCGGCTGCGTACAGGTGAAAGAGATCCCGAATATCGAGGAGGTCCTTCTCGCGCCGGTGTACGTCGTCGAGGAATGCCACCATCTTGAGGAGTCCGAGCACCGGTGGCAGGATCACCGGCAGGACGAGATCTGGAGCGAACTCATGAGGAAGCGCGCTCTGAAACACGTGGTCAAAGCCCGTGAGATTCATGGTCATCTCGCTTTCGGGCCAGGTGATCGACTTCGCACTGCGGAGACGAGGGCCGGCAAGCAGGACGTCCAGTCTGGTCCCGCGGGCGCTCTTCCATTCATGTTCGTGATTCCTGCGCAGAGTCCATCCCCGGGCGAGCAGTTCGCGACGCTGTGCCGGTAGATCGTTCAGGTCCAGGGCAAGTGCGACATCGACGTCGCCAGTGTGCCGGTCCTGCGCCGGAAAATGCACCTGGAAGGCTACGGCGCCGATGATCACACACTCGGCGCCGAGGCCACTACAAACCTCGCGGAGCAGCTTCAGATCTTCGATCGCATCCGCAGAGAGCTCAACCATTGGGCAGGTACTCGGAGCGAAGCTCTTCGGCAGCCTCATGCGCGCGAGGATTGTTGGAATGCATGAGCTCACAATAGATGAGCCAGGGGTGAGCCAGGTGGATGCCGTCGACTTCCTTCCAGAAGGGCAGTTCCCCGAAGCTCCTGAGCACAGTGACGAGGCCTTCACGATCTGGGAGGAGCCGGGCTTTGCGGCTTGTCTCGGCCGTTAGATCGTCACTGAAGAGGGGAACATCGAGCCCCTGATAGAAGCGGTTGAGCCGGAAGGACGCGGGTCCTCCCGTAAGAGACCAGCGAACAGGCAACAGATCCCGGCGGAGATGGTCAATCACTTCATCGGACGCGGAAACGGGCAGCCGATAACGGCCGATCAGCAGGCGCGGCCGCAGAATTTGCTCGTATCCGCTGAGCAGTTGCGCGCGCAGCGAGGAAGATTGGGACTCCGGCCGACGGTACCCATCTTTGGTTTTGATGAGGAGCCCGTCCGCTATCCATTGCTGGCGTGCCTGAGCGGCGGAGCTTTTGCTGATCCCAGCCGCCGTGGCGAGTTGTCGGACCGTCCAGTTTGCCGCATCGGGATACGCGGCAAGGGCAAAGAGCGCCTGGATTCTGCCAGGGCTGACAATTGCCTGCTTTTCCCGTCCCGTCGATGGCTCACGCTGGCCTATGATGGTCCGCTCATAACGGTTGCCGAGCCGAAGATGGATATTGCCGACCTCGTCGACAAAATTGATGCCCGCATTCATCAGGGTTTCGGCGGATTCCCGGGGAACGTACCGAGCGAGGAGGAGAATGGGCTCGCTCCCTTTCGCGTGGGCGACCAGCATGTTGAGAAAAGAGCGGTCGAGATACGCCTTTTTCTTTTGAATGCGGAATCGAAAGGTTTCTTCGGCAGTCTTTAGGATTAGTTCGGCGTCGCCCCGGCTCCCGGTTCCGGGGGGTAGGCTTACGACTTCGGCGGCTCGAACGAAGTCGAGAGAACGCAGCAGGCTGAGTTGCTGCTCGTGTTGGTAGACCCGGGCCATCTGTCCACGATTGTATTCTGTCCATTATTATTGGACAAGAAGAAACGGAGGACGAACGGTCCCCGATCCGTGACGAGCTCGACGCCGTGCCACGAGCCGGAACGGCAATAAATACGTTGGCTAACCCATACCATTTGTGCTCTTCGTCACAGAGATCGCTGGCGCATAAGAGCTACAAACTGAACCGAAGGGGTCAAGGTATATCCACCTTCCATGATTGACTCCGCAGATCGCTCTGCGTTAAGCTGCCGCCACTCATGGAAATCCACATTTTGCTGGGGCTGATGATCCCCGTGGCTTTCTTTGCATTCACGGGAATGGTCAAATCCCTAGTGAAGTCCAACTGGACTTGGGCTAATTTTTACCTCGGGATCGATATCGCTCTGGCTGCACTCGCTAATGCAATCGTCAACGTTGTCGATTCAGTGCATCAGTCAGAGAAATTGCCCCCTGATGTGAACTTCGGACATCAGATGGCGTATACGGTTATATGCATCGTCTTGGCGTTTGCTGCGCTATTGATAACAATGGGTTTACACCAAAGATTCGATGTCCCAGACGGATTTGAGGCTGGAAACCGAAGGGTAGCGCGAGGCATCTTATTGGGCGTAGTTGGGAACTTGGCCGGGGGCTGTGTGTTGGGACTGTTCATCTACTGGAAGCTCCGGAGGCTGGTATGATCAAAGAAATGGGAAAGGAAATCACCAGCGGTGTAGTTTTTCTGGGTGGAGTAGCGGTTGCCGCCTTGACCGCAGAGACACTCCCCGTATTGGCTGGACTCGGTGCACTCGCATCCCTTGGAGCTGGCGTGTATCAGGCTGTATCCTCCGCCGCTCGCACAAAGGCAGCAAAGGAATCCGCCACCCATTGCACGGTTGTAAAGTGAAACGGCAGCTCAAGCAAGGAGAGGAAGAGAAGTTCACCGAGGCTCTCTCTGCGTGTCTCGCGACAAGAATCCCTCCATGCGACGAGTTGTTGATTGAGCTTGCGGCTGACGACTTGAAGGAGTTGAGCGAGCTCGGGCACAGTCCGGAACTCACCGGAGGCCAGGATGAATTTCTTCGCGTCTTCGAGCATCCGCTCCTGTGCGACTTCGCTTTGTGACTGTGGCATTCTGAGCCGCCTCCTCGATTCAGTCCAGCTCAAAAGAGGGTGAATGGCGTTCAACTGAATGCAATCGGCTTGGGTACAGTCCCCAATTTATTGTCAGACCACGGCGGTACGGATCTTCCCGAAAAGTTACGCGAAGTGTGCGCGCGCCAGCACACTCCGCTTTTGTACGATTGCCGGACGAATGGTCATCAGGGCCGCAAGGATCTTCAATCGCGGACGCGAAGAATAACTCCGTCGATGCCCAATGCCAGGCCCGCCCGCACCAGCATGGTGAGCGTAGGCATCACCTGACCATGTTCGATCCGTGATATGTGAGTGCGATGCGATCGGATCTTCGCCGCCAATGTCGACTGAGAGTAGCCGCGCCTCCGCCGCAGGTTGCGGATCGCATTCCCAATCAAGGCCGAAAGAGAACTCAGATTGGTGGTGAGTGGGAATTTGATCTGAGCTATTGGAAGCGGCTTGCGGCAGCGCCGGCACAGAGCTGTTGCGCCAACAAATTGTCGCAATCCGCACGATGGGCAGATCAGTACGTCCCGGATCGGGACGTCCGATGAAGACATGAAGTGCCTCCTGGTGGCTGTCAGCAGCGCACCGGCTATCGACACGCGATTGCCTACGCGGCCTGCGACAGTGCTGGTGGGAACGTTGGGTTATGGGTTAGAGAGAGTGCCCGGTATTAGCGGCGATGCCCCAGATGCCAGAAGCCCGGCTGGGATGGGCACGGGTAAACCTGCAGACAAGGATCATTCTGTCGAGCCCGTGCGTCCTCAGCCAGGTCACGAGAACGCCACGAACGCTTCGGCATTCCGGATGCGATCCGGCATTTGGGGCACGGCAGAATTTCCGGGAAACGCTGGCGAAGTTTCTTCCGATAAGCAGCGCGCACTCTCCGGCGCTGTTCCGGATTCAGCTTTGTGAGGTCACACACTCCCGTCGGAACCGGGATCAGACGGCTCGCGGTGGCCCGAATCCCTTGCTGCCGAATGCGACGGCGACCATCGATCCGAGCGGAACGCCGCACCTCGGCTTCGAGAGCGCAGTACTGCTTCTCAAGGGAGGCGCAGTATTCGTGGTAGGTGGCACCCTGCACGACAGGGCGGAGACCCGCACATTCGAGGTAGATGGCGAGACGTGCGGCTCGCTTTCTCGCCGCGTTCACGACCGCACCTCGTCGGCAAACGCCGACGACGTGCAGATCGGGCGCTCCTGTATCGAGCAAGCTGTGGACGGCATTTCATCCGGCGTGAAATCCGTGTTGGATCGCGGCGGAAAGACGAACATCCCTAGGAACTTGTTGAAATAGGTACGCGATTGGCGGCGTGGGACAGTGGCTGAACGTCTTATAGGTATGCGTGGAGACGAGCGGGTTCAAGACGGGATGTTCAGTTATGTTTCACTGGAGCAGCGTGT